>CAVQSK010000006.1:0-122382 GCA_963715885.1 uncultured Actinomycetota bacterium | reverse complement strand
ATTAAGAGTCAGCTGCTCTACCAACTGAGCTAACGGCGCTGCGTGTGCGACAATAACAGGCCCCGCGGCGCAGGGTGAAATCAGGCGCAGGCCGCCGCCGGGAAGCGGCTCGGTCGCACCCCAAGGCGAAGTTGCCCTTAGACTATTGCCAATAATCATCGATTTTCAGGTCCCTGGTTGCGAGGTGGAGCAAAGAATGTGGCAGGTCCGAGGGGTGGCCCGTCCGCGTTGGATGTCGCCGGCCGACCGGCTCCGGCGTCGAAATCGTGCCTGGTTGGTGGCGGCGCTGGTGCCCGCCTTCGTGCTCGGGCTGTCCGCTTGCAGCGGCAATTCAGCTCCACCGCCGCCGCAGGTCATCACCGATAAGGGCACGCCCTTCGGCGACCTACTGGTGCCCAAGCTCACCGCATCGGTGACCGATGGTGCCGTCGGCGTCAGCGTCGACTCACCCGTGACGGTCAGCGCCGAGGACGGTGTGCTCGGCGCCGTGACGATGGTGAACGAGGACGGCGGTCCGGTCGCCGGGCGGCTCAGCCGTGACGGCCTGACATGGGCCACCACCGACCCGCTCGACTACAACGAGCGCTACACCTTGACCGCGAAGTCGCTCGGCCTCGGCGGTGTGACCAGCCGGCAGATGACGTTCGAGACGCACTCGCCGGAAAACCTGACGATGCCCTACGTGCTGCCCAACGATGGCGAGGTTGTCGGCGTCGGACAGCCTGTGGCGGTCCGGTTCGACGAGAACATCCCGAACCGGCTGGCCGCCGAGAAGGCCATCACCGTCAAGACCAACCCGCCGGTGCAGGGCGCCTTCTATTGGCTGAGCAACCGCGAAGTGCGTTGGCGCCCAGCCAATTACTGGAAGCCGGGCACCGCCGTCGACGTCGCGGTCAACACCTACGGTGTCGATCTGGGCGACGGGTTGTTCGGCCAGGAGAACGTCACCACGCACTTCACCATCGGTGATGAGGTGATCACCACCGTCGACGACAACACCAAGACGCTGACCGTGAAGCGCAACGGTGAGGTCATCAAGTCGATGCCGGTCTCGATGGGCAAGAGCAGCACGCCGACCAACAACGGCACCTACATCGTCGGCGACCGTTTCTCCCACCTGGTTATGGACTCGTCCACGTACGGCGTGCCGGTCAACTCGCCCAACGGCTATCGCACCGAGGTTGACTGGGCCACTCAGATCTCCTACAGCGGCATCTATGTGCACGCCGCGCCGTGGTCGGTCGGCAGCCAGGGCTACAGCAATGTCAGCCACGGCTGCATCAACGTGAGCACGAGCAATGGGCAGTGGTTCTACGACAACGCCAAGCGCGGTGACCTCGTCCAGATCGTCAACACGGTCGGCTCCACGCTGCCGGGCACCGATGGGCTGGGCGACTGGAACATCCCCTGGGACCAATGGAAAGCGGGCAACGCCAACATCTGAGTCGGCGCGCCCGCTTCACTCGGGGTGGCTGACGGGACTTGAACCCGCGACCCCCAGGATCACAACCTGGTGCTCTACCAACTGAACTACAGCCACCATCGCCGTGAGCCGGTGGGCACCACAGCGTCGTTGATACTAGCCGCTTGGGCGCTCAGCAGCCGAATCGATTGCGTGTGAGCCACCGTTGGGCGTTCCGAGTTCTGCGGCTATCGCCGCGATATCGCTGGTCGACGGGCCCGGCGGCGGAACGAATGCGGTGCGCCGGTAGTACTTCAATTCCCGAATCGACTCGTGAATGTCGGCCAGCGCCCGATGCGCGAGCCCCTTCTCCGGCTGGCCGAAGTAGATGCGCGGATACCAACGTCGGCATAGCTCCTTGATGGAGCTGACGTCGATCATCCGGTAGTGCAGGTAGTCGTCGAGCTTGGGCATGTCGCGCGCGATGAACCCGCGGTCGGTGGCGATCGAGTTGCCGGCCAGGGGAGCGGTCTTGGCCTGCTTGACGTGCGTGCGGATGTAGTCGAGCACCAGTTCCTCGGCAGCGGCCAGGTCGATGGTCGACGCGCGCACCTCCTCGACCAGGCCTGACCGGGTGTGCATCTGGGCCACGACGTCGATCATCGACGACAGCGCCGCCTCGCCCGTGTGGATGACCAGGTCGATGCCCTCACCCAGGATGTTGAGTTCGGCGTCGGTGACCAGCACCGCAATCTCGATGAGCCGGTCTGTCTTCAGATCCAGGCCCGTCATCTCACAGTCGATCCACACCAGTTCGTCACGCACGACGCTCACAGTAAGCGGTCGGCCGACAATCCCCCGCAAGCGGGACGGGCCCCAGCTTGCGAGGGGAGGGCCCCCAGGGCCACCACACCCACCATCGGGTCGCGTAATGGCAAGTAGTGTCTGAGGCCATGACGACTGAGTCGGCAGCCACCCCCGCCCAGCGGATCGCCGCAGGTTACGCCGTCGAGGGCCAGGCGCTGGAACTGGGCACCGTCGTCGTCGACGAGACCTGTGACCCGGGCGCGCAGGTCCGCATCCCGCTGGCCACCGTCAACAGGCACGGCCTGGTCGCAGGTGCCACCGGCACCGGTAAGACGAAGTCGCTGCAGGTGATCGCCGAACAGCTGTCCGTCGCCGGTGTGCCGGTGATGATGGCCGACGTTAAGGGAGATCTGTCGGGCTTGTCGCGTCCGGGCGAGACGAACGACAAGGTTGAGCAGCGGGCGAAGGACACCGGCGACGACTGGACGCCAACGGCTTTCCCGGTGGAGTTCTTATCCCTCGGCACGTCGGGTATCGGCGTGCCAGTGCGTGCGACGATCTCGAGCTTCGGGCCGATTCTGCTGTCAAAGGTGTTGGGGCTCAACGCTACCCAGGAATCGACGCTCGGCCTGATCTTCCACTGGGCCGATCAGAAGGGTCTCTCGCTGCTGGACCTCAAGGACTTGCGGGCGGTCATCCAGTACCTCACCAGCGACGAGGGCAAGCCCGAGCTGAAAGCCCTTGGTGCAGTGTCGTCGACTACCGCGGGCGTAATCCTGCGTGCGCTGGTGAATCTCGAGGCCGAGGGCGCCGACACCTTCTTCGGTGAGCCCGAGCTTGAGCCCAAGGATCTGCTGCGGGTCGACGCGCAGGGGCGCGGCATCATCAGCCTGCTCGAACTCGGGAACCAGGCCGCGCGGCCGGTGATGTTCTCGACGTTCCTGATGTGGGTGCTTGCCGACCTGTTCACCACGCTGCCTGAGGTCGGCGACGTCGACAAACCGAAGCTTGTGTTCTTCTTCGACGAGGCGCATCTGCTGTTCACCGACGCGTCCAAGGCATTCCTCGAGCAGGTTGAGCAGACCGTGAAGCTCATCCGGTCCAAGGGCGTCGGGGTGTTCTTCTGCACGCAGCTGCCCACCGATGTGCCCAACGACGTGCTCTCCCAGCTGGGCGCGCGCACCCAACACGCGCTGCGGGCGTTTACTCCTGATGACCAGAAGGCACTGTCCAAGACGGTCCGCACGTACCCGAAAACCGATGTGTACGACCTCGAGTCGGCGTTGACGTCGTTGGGCATCGGCGAGGCGATCGTCACCGTGCTCTCCGAGAAAGGTGCGCCGACGCCGGTGGCGTGGACCAGGATGCGGGCCCCGCGCTCGTTGATGGACACCATCGGGCCCGACGCAATCGCCGCGGCGGCCAAGGCCAGCCCGCTGCAGGCCGAGTACGGCCAGACCGTCGACCGCGATTCCGCCTACGAGCGGCTCAACGCAAGGCTGGCACCGCCGCTACCGCCTCCGCTTCCCGTCGACACGGGCGAAGTGACGTCGCGAGGGGCCGCCGAGCCCGGGATGTTGGAAAAGATGATGGCCAGCCCCGCGTTCAAGAGCGCGATGCGCTCGGCAGGCACCGTTATCGGCCGCGAGATCACCCGCAGCATCTTTGGAACCGGCCGCCGTCGCAGGCGTTAGATCTCGCACGAAACTGTATTTCCAGCAGGCCTCTACTCTCGAACTTTCGATGCTGGAATACAGTTTCGCCACACGACGCAGCTAGCCGCCGCCGAGTTTCTTGTAGACCGCACCGACGATCGGGGTGACAATCGAGCGTGGGGTGTAGCCGGCGGCCACCGACATCGCCTTCGACGTCACACCGGGTACCACCCGCATCTTGTTGCGGCCCAACGCATCCAGCGACAGCTTCGCGGTGTGTCCGGTCGAGATCCACAGGAAATCCGGTATCAGCTTCTCGACGAGTGACTGATCGTCCGGATTGGGCAACGTTTCGCGCACCGGACCGGGCGCCAGCACCGTCACGTGCACGCCGGCGCGCTTGAGCTCACCGCGAAGCGACTCGCTGAACGTGTTGACGAACGCCTTCGTCGCCGCGTAGGTGGCGTTGTTCGGAATTGGCGAATTGCCCGCCACCGAACCGGAAATCAGGATGCCGCCGGCCTTGCGCTCGACCATCCCCGGCAGCACGGCGAGCACAAGGTCATGCACGCCAAAGACATTCAGCTGCACCTGAGCTTTCTCGGCGGCCGGGTCCAGTGATGCCACCGGGCCGAACGTCGCGGTGCCGGCGTTGGCGCACAGGATCGAGATGTTGCGGACGGCCAACTCATCACACAGCTTGGCGCGTTCGGCCGGGTCGGCGAGGTCGATTGGGCGCACCTCGACCGTCACCCCGTATTGCTCGGTGAGCCGGTCCGCCAGCGTCCTCAGCACATCCTCGCGGCGGGCGGTGATTATCAGGTTGTGCCCGCGGGCGGCAAGCTCGGTGGCCAGCGCTTCGCCGATGTTCTGCGAGGCACCGGTGACGACAGCGCGCGCGTCCGCGCTGGGAGCGGGTACCGACATGGGCCGGACTATATCGTGGGCGACCATGAGCGATACGCGGCCGTCCGCGCAAACCGCGGGACGGTCGCAGGTGGTGGCGTGGGCACTCTGGGATTGCGGATCCACCGGGGTCAGCGCGATTGTCGTCACCTTCGTGTTCTCCGTCTACCTGACCGACACAGTGGGCGCGGGTCTTCCCAGCGATACCAGCCCCGCGAGTTGGCTGGGGTGGGCCTTGGCCGGCGCCGGTCTCGTGATCGCCGTGCTCGCTCCCGTTACCGGGATCTGGGTTGACGCGCCATGGCGGCGACGTCGAGTGCTGGCCGCGCTGACGGGGCTGGCCGTGCTGATGACGTCGGCGATGAGCCTGATCCGAGACGACTATCGCTACCTTTGGCTGGGCCTGATCCTGTTGGCCGCCACGGATGCCGCCATCGAATTGGCCACGGTGCCCTACAACGCGATGCTGCGCCAGCTCTCCACCCCGCAGACCTCTGGCCGGATATCCGGATTCGGTTGGGGGATGGGCTATTGCGGCAGCGTAGCGCTTCTCCTGATTGTCTATGCCGGCTTCATCTCCGGTGACGGTGGCCTGCTGGGCATCCCGACTGAGGACGGGCAGAACGTACGGGCGGCCATGCTACTGACGGCCGTTTGGTTCGCGCTCTTTGCGGTGCCGGTACTCGTCGCGGTGCCCGGCTCGACGCCGGCCCCTGACGAGCGACGCGCCGCCGTCGGCTTCTTCGGCGCGTACCGCAAGCTCTGGTCGGAGATCGTCGGCGAGTGGCGGCGGGACCGCAATGTGGTCTACTACTTGCTCGCCAGCGTCGTCTTCCGCGATGGGCTGGCCGGCGTCTTCGCGTTCGGCGCGGTGCTGGGCGTCAGCGTCTACGGCATCTCCAAGGCCGACGTGCTGCTCTTCGGCGTGAGCGCCAGCGTGGTCGCCGCGATCGGTGCCGTGCTCGGCGGGTTGCTCGATGACCGGATCGGCTCCAAGCTCGTGATCGTCGGCTCACTGGCCTCGATGGTCGCTGTAGGGACCACATTGCTGACGTTGTCGGGGGCACTCGCGTTCTGGATCTGCGGGCTGTTGCTGTCCCTGTTCATCGGGCCGGCGCAGTCATCGGCGCGCACGCTGATGCTGCGCATGTCTGCCGACGGCAAGGAAGGCGTGGCCTTCGGCCTGTACACCACGACCGGTCGGGCCGCGTCGTTCTTGGCGCCGACACTGTTCGCGACATTCATCAGCCTGTTCGGCAGCGACCGTGCCGGCATGGGCGGGCTGTGTGTAGTACTGGCAGCCGGGCTGCTGGCGATGCTGGCGGTCCGGGTGCCGGGACAGCCGGCGATGCGTTAACCCGCTGCGGTGCAGATGGTTAGGCCTGCGCCGGTCTGCTGCCGCGCCGCAACGCCGTCGATCGTGATCGAACAGGTAACCTCGCGGCCCACGTTGATGATGCTGATGCTGGCCGAGCCTTGGGGCACCTCGACCTCCTTACTCCACGGCAGCATCACGTTGAACTCGGTCTGCAGCACGCCGCCGGTGTCGACATAGGTGATGTTGATGGCCCGGCCGTCACCCTCGACGTCATAGACCACCGTCTCGGTCGTGCCAGGGACCGTCGAGTCGGTTGTCGGCGCCGTCGGCAACGTCGGAAGAGGAAGGACGGGGATCGTGGGCGTGCGTGACGTCGTGGTCGGCGCTGTAGGCGTGGTGAAGCTCGGCTCCGTCGGCGGGGGTAGCGGGGCCACGAGAGTTTGCTGTCGGGAGCTGTTGACGATCACCAGTGCGATGACCAATCCCACCACGGCCAGCACCGCGACTGCGGCCAGTATCCACAGCCAGCGCGGCGACTTCGGGCCCTCGGGCGACGGCGGCTGTTCGGTTGGTTCGCCCGGCGGATATGGGGCACCGTATTGGCCGGCCGCATACGGGTCATAGCCGTAAGGCGAGTACGCCGGCAGCTGTTCGGTGGGATTCGGTACGGCGGGGGCCTGGTAGGCGGGGCCGTAGGGCGCCTGGCCGGCGTACGCCGGATCGGTGTATCCCGGGTAGCTAGGGCCGAGCGGTTGGGTCGGGTCGACCCCATCGCGACGCGAATCGGTCATACCCACCTCATGGCTGCAGGGTACCTGCGGAGCTCGTTGAACGGCTTTCATCGCGGCGCCCATTCTGGTGAAAGATCCAGCCTCAGCGTTTACGGCCAACAGCCGCGGGTTAACACTGACGTAAATACGCGGAATTACCGTGGCGAAATGCGAGGCGTGATGCCGCGAACATTGGGAGTCGAGGAGGAATTTCACCTCGTCGACCTGAAGACCAGACGGCTGACGGCTCGCGCGCCGGAGCTGCTGGACGTGCTGTCCGACACCTATGTCGCCGAATTGCAGCGCTGCGTGGTCGAGATGAACAGTGGCGTGGTCGACACACTCGACGGGCTGCGTGCCGATCTGCAAAGCCACCGCAAGGTGCTCGTCGATGCCGCCGCCAAGCTCGGCATCGGCGTGGTTGCCGCCGGGGCGGTGCCGCTGTCGGTGCCCGCTGAAATGCAGGTCACGCAAACTATTCGCTATCGGCAGATGCTCGCCGATTACCAACTGCTTGCGCGCGAACAGCTCATTTGCGGCACCCAGGTGCACGTCGGCGTGGCCGACCGCGACGAGTCGGTCGTCGTGGCCAATCGGGTGTCGGCATATGTGCCGACACTGCTGGCGCTGTCCGCCAGTTCACCATTCTGGGCCGACGGCTCCGACACGGGCTACGCCAGCGTACGAACCTTGGTGTGGCAGCGCTGGCCGACGACGGGGCTGGCCGCGCCGGTGTCCTCAGCCGCCGACTACGACAAACTCGTGGCCGAGCTGGTGGCAAGCGGAGCAATCGCGGACGCCGGGATGGTGTACTTCGACGTGCGGCCAGCCGTCGCTGCACCCACACTGGAACTGCGGGTGTGCGACAGCTGCCCCTCGGTGGACACCATCGTGCTGATCGCCGGGCTGTTCCGGGCCTTGGTCGAGCGCGAGGTGGAGGGGCTGCGGGCGGGCGTCCCCGCCGTCGAGGTGTCTCCGCCGCTGGGCCGGGCCGCTCTGTGGCGGGCGGCCAGATCCGGTCTGGAGGGCGAGCTGGTCGACATCGACGGGCCGGTCAGCCGGTCCGCCGGCGACGTCCTCACGGAACTCGTGCGCTCGCTGCGTCCACAGCTGGAGGCGGCGGGGGACTGGCAGATGGTCGCCGGGCTGACCCGGAAGGTGCTGATCGGCGGCACATCGGCGGCTCGTCAACGCCGGGCGTTGCGCCGCCGCGGTCGCCTCACGGATGTCGTCGACCAGCTGATCGCAGAAACAGCGGGCACCTGGCCGGACACTGCGGCGGCCGTAACCGAAGACCCCACACTGCTTTTCGGCTACCAACGCGACCGCGAGTACGACCAGGCCGACAAGGCCGCCGCGGTCAGCTACGACGAGGCCGTCGACCCCGGTGGGCGGCCGCGGCCCAGTTACGACAAGATCCTGCACTCCGTGGCCGATCTCGGGGTGGCCGTGTTGCGGTCGCGGGAGGGCGCCATCGAGCAGGACCAGCGCGCCGAAAGCATCATGTTCCGGGTCAGCGGTCAGAATCGTGCCCAGGTGTTTCCCCTCGACCTGATGCCCAGGCTGATCGGCGCCGACGAGTGGCGCGAACTCACTGTTGGTCTGAGTCAGCGGGCCAAGGCACTCAACGCGTTCCTTCGCGACATCTACTCCGAGCAGGCCATCATCGCCGACGGCGTCATCGGGACGCACGCACTGGACCGTGCACCAGGATTCCGTTCGACGGGTCGGCTGTCGCGCGACGCGGTGCGCGCGCATATCAGCGGCACCGACCTGGTCTGCGACCGAGGGGGCAACTGGATGGTGCTCGAAGACAACTTGCGTATCCCGTCGGGCACCGCCTACGCCATCGTCAACCGGAGGCTGCTGAGCAAGCATTTTCCGGAGATAGAACGGCCCGCCGACGTCGGTGACGTCGACCAGATACCGCGGATGCTGCTGGATACGCTGCGCGCCTCCGCGCCGCCGCGGGCATCCGACGAACCGTCGGTGGCGCTGCTGTCCGTCGGCTGGGAGGACTCTGCCTGGTTCGAGCACACGTTTCTGGCGGAGGAGATGGGCATCCCGCTCGTGCAGCCATCCGACCTGTCGGTACGGAACGGAAAACTGCTGCGCCACCTCGGTTCTGACACTTACCCCGTCGACGTGCTCTACGCCCGGATGGACGAGGACATGTTGTTGTCGTCGACCGGCTACGACGGGACCGCGCTGCGGCCGGGACTGCTCGAGGCCGTCCGTGGCGCAACGCTGACCATCGCCAACGCACTCGGCAACGGCATCGCAGACGACAAGGCCGTCTACGCCTACGTGCCTGCGATGATTGAGTACTACCTCGGTGAGAAGCCCGCCCTGGCCCAGGTACCGACTTGGATCTGCGCCGAACGCGCCCAACGTGACTATGCGCTGGAGAACATCGCCGACCTGGTGGTCAAGCCCGTCGACGGGTTTGGCGGCAGCGGCGTGGTGATCGGACCGGAGGCCAGCGCCGACGTGCTCGAGGTCCGCCGTCGCGAGCTGCAGACACAACCGGAGCGCTTTATCGCCCAAGAGGCGATCGCGCTGTCCACCCACCCGACCTTCGACGGTGAGGGAATGTATCCGCACCACGTCGACCTGCGGGCGTTCGTGCACCTGCGACCCGGGCCAGACGATACGGTGACAGCTCACGTCATGCCGGCCGGGTTGACCCGGGTGGCGGCGCGCGGATCCCGCATCGTGAACTCATCCTCGGGCGGCGGAAGCAAGGACACCTGGATCTTCACTAGTGGTGAACACGACCAAGCGACGCCGTAGAGAACGGAAGACAACATGTGTGGCATCTGCGGAGAAGTCCGGTTCGATGGACGGTCGGCCGACGTAGCGGCGGTCACTCGGATGACAGGTGCCATGGTGTCGCGAGGCCCCGACTTCGAGGGCGTCGTCGCCCACGGACCGGTCGCCCTCGGCCACCGGCGGCTGTCGATCATCGACCTGTCTGTCCGCGGCGCTCAGCCGATGGTAGACAGCGACCTTGGGCTCACCCTGGTCTTCAACGGCTGCATCTACAACTACAGGGATCTGCGCAAGGAACTGGAAGACGTTGGCTACCATTTCTTTTCGAGCTCTGACAGTGAAGTAGTGATCAAGGCCTTCCACCGGTGGGGAACCGATTGCGTGGACCACTTCAAGGGCATGTTCGCATTCGCGATCGCCGAACGAGAAACCGGCGTGGTCACACTCGCGCGCGATCGGCTCGGCATCAAACCGCTGTATGTGGCCGACGCACCGGGACGGCTGCGGTTCGCGTCGACGGTCCGTGCGCTGCTCGACGGCGGCGATGTGGACACTGAACTCGACCGCCACGCACTGCATCACTACATGAGCTTTCACTCAGTGGTGCCTGCTCCGCGCACCATTTACCGCGGCGTGCGCAAGCTGCCGCCTGCGACCGTGCGCGTGATCCAGCCCGACGGCACACACGCCGACACGGTCTATTGGACACCGGTGTTCGCGCGCGACCCGGCGAGGGCGTCCTGGACCAACGGCGACTGGCAGAAGGCTTTGATGGACGCTCTGCGGACGGCGGTGGAACGGCGGATGGTTGCCGACGTCCCCGTCGGTGTCCTGCTGTCCGGTGGCATCGACTCGTCAATTGTGGTGGCGCTGCTGGCCGAGCAGGGTCAGCATGGCCTGGCCACCTTCTCGATCGGTTTCGACTCGATCGGCGGCGAATCGGGCGACGAGTATTTCTATTCCGACCTGATCGCCAAGGCCTTCGACACAAACCACCACCGCATCCACATCGACAGCTCGCGGTTGCTGCCGGCGGTGCCGAAAACCATTGCGGCGATGAGCGAACCGATGGTCAGCCACGACTGCGTCGCGTTCTACCTGCTGTCAGAGGAAGTCAGCAAGTCGGTCAAGGTGGTGCAGTCCGGCCAGGGTGCCGACGAGATTCTCGGTGGTTACGACTGGTACCCGCCGCTGGCGACTGTGGCCCGCGAGCAGACCACCGAGGCTTACGCCAAGGTGTTCTTCGACCGTGATCACTCCGACGTGCTGGCGATCTTCGCCCCCGAGTACGGCATTGCCGCCGAAGACCCGAGTTGCCAGTTCGTCATGGCGCACCAGGCCGCCCCGGGCGCCGAAACCGCGGTAGACGCCGCGCTGCGACTCGATACGCAGGTGATGCTGGTCGACGACCCGGTCAAACGCGTGGACACCATGACGATGGCATGGGGGCTCGAGGCCAGGGTGCCGTTTCTGGACCACGATTTCGTCGAACTGGCCGCCACCTGTCCCGCCGAGCTCAAGCTGGCCTCGGGCGGCAAGGGAGTGCTCAAGGACGCGTCGCGGGCGCTACTCCCCGCCGAGGTCGTCGACCGAACCAAGGGATACTTTCCGGTGCCCGGCATCAGGCACTTGCACGGCGACGTGCTGGACATGGTCCGCGATGCGCTGACCAACGACGCCGCGCGGGCCCGCGGCCTGTATCGCAAGGAGACGGTCGACGCGCTGCTGGCCGCCCCGAACGAAACCCGTACCACGCTGGGCTCCAACACGCTTTGGCAACTCGCGGTGCTCGAAATGTGGTTGCAGAGTATGCAGAATTAGTTTCGTGGGAGAGCAGGTTCGCCGGGTCTATGGCGCTTCGATGTCGCCGGATGCGACCGCGTTCGCCCACCTTGTCGACGATGGCGGCTTTCCGCGGGCGGTGCAGCGCTTTCTGCGCGGCTGGCGCGCGAGCTCGTCTCGTGACGTCGAACTCCCCGTCGAAGGTCCCGTCGCCCGGGTCCTCCACTCGGCCGACGGACATTGGCTGGCGTGCCAGGTCGGGCCAGAGGGCAGCACGCGCAGCCAAATCTGGGTGGTGACAACCGATCCCGACGATCGCGCCGCCAGGCGCATCGACAACTGGCCCGCAGATGGGCAGGAAGGTACCGCCGAGCTGATTGGCTGGGACGGCACCCAGGTCGCGGCGATCCTCACCGGTGACGACGGTGTCGGCAGCTCGTGCCTGATCGATCCGGCCGACGGCACGACTGTTGTACTGGACCGCCGCTCAGGCGGCAGGCTCGTCGATGCATGGGCAGGCGCGTCCCTGGTGAGGGTGGGACCACGCGGCTACCGCGACTTGATCATGCTGCGCGGACTGACCGAAATCGCGCTGTTGCCATACGATCCCGGCTCCACGACGGACACCGGAATCATCATGGACGACCACAGCCCCCGACGGTTGCGGGCCGGTCTCGAGGGAGAACTCTACGAGCTGTACCAACCTGCGAAGGACTATGGGCTTAACAGCACTGATGGCTATGTGCGCGCGCTCATCCGCAGTGAGAACGGCGCAGAACACGCCCGGTTAATCGAAGTCACCACCACCGCCGACGGGGTGTCCTACCAGGTCATCGCCGAGCGCCCTGGCTACGAACTGGACGAGTTCACTGTCAGCGATGACCTCTCGACAGTGGCATTGCTGTGGAACATCAACGGCACCAGCGAATTACAGATTCTCGAACTCGCCGACAACACCTTGCACGAACCGATTCCACTGCCCGGCATGGTGGCCAGCGAGCTGAGCATCAGCGCCGGTGGGTCGATGCTGGCGATGACGGTCGAAAGCCCGTGGATGCCGCCGACCGTCGAACTGGTCGATCCCCGGACCCGCGAATGGGAGCCGATCGACCGTGAACCCAGCCGCGGGCCCGTCACCGCCGAGCCGAGCCTGGAGGTCATCACGGCCCGTGACGGACTGCAGTTCAGCGGCTGGTTATTCCGGCCACCGCCGGGTGTCGAACCGATCGGCGCGATGCTATTCCTGCACGGCGGGCCCGAAGGTCAGGGTCGCCCTGGCTACAACGAGTTCTTCCCGGCGCTGCTGGAGGCGGGGATCACCGTGTTCCTTCCGAATGTGCGGGGTTCCGGGGGATTTGGTCGATCCTTCATGCACGCCGACGACAACGAACGGCGATTCGCGGCGATCGAAGACGTCGCGGATGCGGTGCGGTTTCTGGTGGAGCGCGATCTCGCGCCGGCCGATTGCATCGCGTGCTGCGGGTGGTCCTACGGCGGCTATCTGACCCAGGCGGCGCTCACGTTTCATCCCGACCTGTTCGCCGCCGGCATCAGCATCTGCGGCATGAGCGACTTGAACACGTGGTACCGCAGCACCGAACCCTGGATCGCGGCGGCTGCGTACTCGAAGTACGGTCACCCGATCAGCGACCGCGATCTGCTCGAGCAGTTGTCGCCGCTTGCAAGGGTGGACGCCCTGACGGCTCCGCTGCTGCTTGTCCACGGGGCCAACGACACCAACGTCCCGCCCAATGAATCACAGCAAATGTTCGAGGAATTGAGAGCTCTTAACCGCACGGTCGAACTTGTGATGTTCGACGACGACGGACACGGGATTGACAAGCGCGAGAACCGCGCGGTGCTGGTCAAGGCCATGTGTGAGTGGCTTATCGCGGCGTTTGACCCGACGTCTGACATCGTGACCGAATCGTCGCTGTAGCCAGGTTTACCGAAATTATCCGGCGGGTAAATCTCAGTGCGCGCACCGACCGGTGCTAACACGAATGGAGGCGCAGCATGCGAGGGCTTCTCGGCGTCATTGTGCTGGTCTGGCTGGTGATCGGCGTGGTGGCCGCGTACCAACGCGACTACTTCACGGGTGGCGAGAGCAACTGCGCCACTGCGGGCAGCATCGCTCTCACTGTTGTCGCCGGCCCGCTCAACTATATGGGCGTCAATCCCAAGGTGGCGGACTGCAACGTCCCGCAGCCTAGCCAGTAATCAACTGGCCCTTACCAATTCAGATAGAAATGGAGTAGCCATGATCGTCATCGGTGCCATCTTGCTCATCCTGGGGGTGGTTTTGGGCATTTCGATCCTGACCTATATCGGTGTGGTCCTGCTGGTCATCGGCGCGGTGTTCTGGGTCCTCGGCAGCGTCGGACGTCCCGTCGGCGGCCGAAAAGTCTGGTACTAGCCGCCATTAGCCCGGCCGGCCGAGGTCAGCGCAGCGACCGTCATCGCACGGAGGACGGCTCGCTCGCCGGCCTCGGCCGCCTTGGCCGCACCTGGCTTAACCGAGTGTGGGGTGGAGTTCAACAGTCCAAACGTCGCGTGTGCCATCAGCCGGGCGTCGGCCTCGCTGAGCGAGTCGTCAAGTTGTCGGAGCACGTCGACCCAGATCTCAACGTATTGCCGCTGTGCCTTCCGGACCTGCCGCTTCGCGGTGGGAGGAAGGTGGGCGAGATCGCGGTCCTGAATGCGGATCAAGTCGGACTCGCCTAGTGCGAAGTCCAAGTGAAAGTCGATCAGTTCGTCGAGCGCATTTGCGGGGTCATCCGCTCGCGTGACGACGTCGGTGGCGCCCGCCAGGAGTCGAGCGCTGATGCCGACCAGCAGCTCGACCAGCAGCGCTTCCTTGTTCGGGAAATGCCGATAAATCGCGGGCCCGCTGACACCCGCGGCGGCGCCGATGTCCTCCAGCCGCACCGCCAGGTAGCCGCGTTCCGCCACCAGGCGCTCGGCCGCAGCGATCAGCTGTGAGCGGCGATCCGATTTCGCCCTGCTGCGGCGTGTCGCGCTCTGTGTCGACGTGGCCATAAGCGACCCTCCAACCTGCTGGTGGACATTTCGGTTAATCGCGACTAACATACCACAGAGTTAGTCGTCATTAACTCAACTGAACGGGTCCGAATGATGGCATCGCCGGGAAGCCACCGCAACGCGCACGTTGAGCTCGTCGGTCAGCTGCGCGCAAAGCTGGCCACCGCCGCGCTGGGTGGATCGGCCAGCGCCCGCGAGCGCCACGTCAGCCGCGGCAAGCTGCTGCCCCGCGATCGCGTGGACGGCCTGCTCGACCCGGGCAGCCCGTTCCTGGAATTGGCGCCGTTGGCCGCCGACGGCATGTACGACGACGATTGCCCCGGTGCGGGAATGATTGCCGGCATCGGCCGTGTCTCGGGCCGCGAGTGCATGATCGTGGCCAACGACGCGACGGTGAAGGGCGGCACCTACTACCCGATCACCGTCAAGAAGCACCTACGCGCCCAGGAGATCGCCGGACAGAACCGGCTGCCGTGCATCTATCTGGTGGACTCCGGCGGCGCCTTCCTTCCGCGCCAGGATGAGGTGTTCCCGGACCGCGAACATTTCGGTCGCATCTTTTTCAACCAGGCCAACCTCAGCGCCGAGGGCATTCCGCAGATCGCCGCCGTGCTCGGCTCATGCACCGCGGGCGGCGCGTACGTGCCTGCGATGAGCGACGAAGCCGTGATCGTGCGCAATCAAGGCACCATCTTTCTTGGCGGCCCCCCGCTGGTGAAGGCCGCCACCGGCGAGGTGGTGACGGCCGAGGAGCTCGGTGGCGGCGACCTACACTCCAGAACCTCCGGTGTCACAGATCATTTGGCCCACGACGATCGCGACGCGCTGCGGATCGTCCGCCGCATCGTCGCCACACTGGGTCCCCGGATCGAGCTGCCGTGGGAGGTGAGATCGACCGTCGAACCGGTGGCCGACCAGACCGAGTTGTACGACGTGGTCCCAGTCGACCCGCGCGTGCCCTATGACGTCCACGAGGTGATCACCCGCATCGTCGACGGCGGTGAGTTCGCCGAATTCAAGGCCGATTACGGCAGCACGCTGGTGACGGGGTTCGCCCGCATTCACGGCCACCCGGTGGGCATCGTGGCCAACAACGGCGTGCTGTTCTCTGAGTCCGCCCTCAAGGGCGCACATTTCATCGAACTGTGTGACAAACGCATGACCCCGCTGCTGTTCCTGCAGAACATCTCCGGGTTCATGGTGGGCCGAGACTATGAGGCCGGCGGCATCGCCAAGCATGGCGCGAAGATGGTCACCGCGGTCGCCTGCGCCCGCGTGCCGAAGCTGACCGTCGTGATCGGCGGCTCCTACGGTGCGGGCAATTACTCGATGTGCGGGCGGGCGTATTCGCCACGCTTCCTGTGGATGTGGCCCAACGCGCGGATCTCGGTGATGGGCGGCGAGCAGGCCGCCTCGGTGCTGGCCACCGTGCGCGGCGAAATGACCCCCGAACAGGAAGAGGAGTTCAAAGCGCCGATCCGCGACCAGTACGAAAGCCAGGGCAACCCCTATTACTCCACGGCCCGGCTCTGGGATGACGGGGTGATCGATCCCGCCGACACCAGAACCGTCTTGGGGCTGGCGCTTTCGATTGTCGGTCAGGCGCCGCTAGAGTCGGTCTCCTACGGCGTGTTCCGGATGTGATGCCCATGCCTTCCATGACTTTCGACACCGTTCTGGTTGCCAACCGCGGCGAGATCGCCGTGCGGGTCATCCGAACGCTGCGCGCGATGGGAATCCGATCGGTGGCGGTGTTCAGTGAGGCCGACGCCGGTGCGCGTCACGTTGCGGAAGCCGACATTGCGGTGGACATCGGTCCCGCGCCCGCGCGGCTGAGCTACCTCAACATCGACAATATTGTCGCGGCGGCGCGGCGCACCAAGGCGCAGGCGGTACATCCTGGCTACGGGTTCCTCTCGGAGAATGCGAAATTCGCCGCCGCCCTCGAGACGGCCGGCATCGTGTTCATCGGGCCGCCGGTCGGGGCTATCCAGACGATGGGCGACAAGATCGCGGCGAAGGCCGCGGTTTCGGCGTTCGACGTGCCGGTCGTCCCCGGCGCCGCCCGGCCGGGTCTCACCGACGACGACTTGATCGCGGCCGCCAAGGAGATCGGCTATCCCGTCCTGGTCAAGCCATCGGCAGGCGGCGGCGGTAAGGGCATGCGGGTGGTAGATCAACCGTCAGAGCTGCCCGCTGCGGTGGCCAGCGCTCGCCGGGAGGCCGGCGCCGCCTTCGGCGACGACACGTTGTTCCTCGAACGATTTGTGTTGAACCCGCGCCACATCGAGGTGCAGGTGCTCGCCGACGGTCACGGCAACGTCATCCACCTCGGTGAGCGCGAATGCAGCCTGCAGCGTCGTCATCAAAAGGTCATCGAGGAGGCGCCGTCACCGCTGCTCGACGAATCGACAAGGGCGCGCATCGGCGCGGCCGCCTGCGACACCGCACGCAGCGTGGATTACACCGGCGCCGGCACCGTCGAATTCATCGTCTCCGCTGACCGTCCCGACGAGTTCTTCTTCATGGAGATGAACACGCGCCTGCAGGTCGAACACCCGGTGACGGAAATGGTCACCGGCGTCGACCTGGTCGAACTGCAGGTGCGCATCGCGGCAGGCGAGAAGCTGGCGATCACGCAGGACGACATCACGATGACCGGTCACGCCATCGAGGCCCGCGTGTACGCAGAGGATCCCGGCCGCGGCTTCCTGCCCACCGGCGGTGAGGTACTCGACCTGGCCGAGCCGAGGGGTCCTGGTGTGCGGGTGGATTCCGGCCTGGTCCGCGGCACCGTGATCGGCAGTGAATACGACCCGATGCTGGCCAAGGTCATCGCGCACGCGGTCGATCGGCCGGCTGCGCTGCGCGCGCTCGACCGAGCGCTGGCGGACACGGCCGTTCTCGGCGTCACCACCAACATCGAGTTCCTTCGCTTCCTGCTCGCCGATCCCGATGTTGTTGCGGGCCGCCTTGATACCGGACTGCTGGACCGTCGAACCCCCGACTTCGATCCCGCGAAGCCCGGCGATCCAGAGCTGATCGCCGCGGCGGCCTACAAGTGGCTGCGCAGCTGGCCCAGTCCGGGCGCCGACCTGTGGCAGGTGCCGTCCGGATGGCGGGTGGGGCAGCGCGCGCCGACGACCTTCCGGCTGCACGCCGGCGAACGCACCGACCACGTGTACCTCACCGGCACACCGCAGACTGCGACCGCGGTGGTCGAGAATGGCGAATCACACCCGCTGACAGCGTCTCTGAACGGCGATCGGTTGGCGGTCACGCTGGACGCGCTGCGCACCGACTATCTCGTCGCGGCCACCGACGGCCAGATCTGGTTGTCCGGCACCGGTCGCACCGCGGTCGTCGAGGAGGTGCGGGAAGCACCGGTCCGGCCCGACGACGAGCACAGCGGCGACGCCGAGCTCACCAGCCCGATGCCGGGTTCGGTTGTCGCCGTTGGCGTGGGTGACGGTGAGCGCGTCGACGCAGGCGACGTCGTCATCACCGTCGAGGCGATGAAGATGGAACACGCACTTACCGCACCGGTCGACGGCGTGGTCGAACTACTCGTCGCCGTCGGCGACCAGGTCAAGGTGGGCCAGCCGCTGGCGAGGATCACCGCAACGCAAAAGGAAGAGTCATGACCGATTTTCTCGCTACTGGCATGCTGCCCGATCACTACGAGCAGCTCGCCAAGACGGTGCGCGACTTCGCCAAGAGCGTGGTGGCCCCAGTCGCGGCCAAGCACGACGAAGAGCATTCCTTCCCATACGAAGTCGTGTCCGGAATGGCCGATATGGGGCTGTTCGGCCTGCCGTTCCCCGAGGAGTACGGCGGCATGGGCGGCGACTACTTCGCCCTGTGCCTGGCCTTGGAGGAACTGGGCAAGGTCGACCAGAGCGTCGCGATCACCCTGGAGGCCGGCGTTTCGCTGGGCGCCATGCCGGTGTACCGCTTCGGCAACGATGCGCAGAAGCAGGAATGGTTGCCGCAGTTGACAAGTGGGAAGGCGCTTGCCGCATTCGGCCTCACAGAACCCGGCGGCGGCACCGACGCCGGGGCGACCAAGACGACCGCGCGATCGGATGGGTCAACTTGGGTTATTAATGGCAGCAAGCAGTTCATCACCAACTCCGGCACCGACATCACCAAGCTCGTCACCGTCACGGCCGTTACCGGTGAACACAGCGGCAAGGGCGATGAGCCTCTCGGGCGAAGAGCATCGAACGGCGATGAGCCTCTCGGGCGAAGAGCATCGATGAAGGAGATCTCGACAATCCTGGTGCCCGTTCCGACACCTGGATTCACCGCCGAGCCCGCGTACAACAAGGTCGGCTGGAACGCGTCGGACACCCACCCGCTGAGCTTCGACGACGTACGGGTGCCGCAGGAGAACCTGCTCGGTGAACGCGGCCGCGGCTACGCCAACTTCCTGCGCATCCTCGACGAGGGCCGGATCGCGATCGCGGCATTGGCGGTCGGCGCGGCGCAAGGCTGCGTCGACGAAAGCGTCAAGTACGCCAAGGAGCGTGAGGCGTTCGGCCAGGCCATCGGCGCAAACCAGGCCATCGCGTTCAAGATCGCCCGCATGGAGACCCGCGCTCACACGGCCCGCACCGCGTATTACGACGCCGCTGCACTGATGCTGTCGGGCAAGCCGTTCAAGAAGCAGGCCGCCATCGCCAAACTAGTGGCCAGCGAGGCGGCGATGGACAATGCCCGCGACGCCACCCAGGTCTTCGGCGGCTACGGTTTCATGAACGAGTTTGCGGTGGCGCGCCATTACCGGGACAGCAAGATCCTCGAGATCGGTGAGGGGACAACCGAAGTGCAGTTGATGCTCATCGCGCGGCAGGCCGGCCTGTGAGCGAGCGCAAGGTCGTCGTGCAACGAGGTCTGTGGTTCGAGGAGTTCGAGCCCGGGGTGCTCTACCAGCACCGGCCCGGCCGCACCATCACCGAGGCGGACAACGTCTTGTTCACGACGTTGACGATGAACACCCAGGCGCTGCACCTCGATGCGGCGTTCTCCGATGCTCTGCCGCCGTTCAACCAGCGGCTGGTCAATTCGATGTTCACGCTGTCGACGTTGGTCGGCTTGTCGGTTGCACAGCTGACCCAGGGCACAATCGTCGGCAATCTAGGTTTCGGCGAGGTGGCCTTTCCCAAGCCGCTCTTTCACGGCGACACGTTGTACGCCGAGACAGAGGTGACCGACAAGCGGGAGTCAAAAAGCCGTCCCGGAGAAGGCATCGTGACCCTCTCCCATGTCGGCCGCAATCAGCACGGCGACATCGTCGCGACGGCATCGCGAAAGACCATGGTGCGCACGCGACCCGAGGGGGAGAGCTAGTGGCGTTGACGCAGACCGGGCCCGCATGGTTGTTCTGCCCGGCCGACCGCCCGGAACGGTTCGAAAAGGCGGCCGCGGCAGCCGATGTGGTGATCCTCGACCTGGAAGACGGGGTGGCGGCCAAGGACCGCGAAGCCGCGCGCACGGCGTTGGTCGACACAGCGCTGGACCCGGCCCGGACGGTCGTCCGCATCAACCCCAGCACCACCGCCGATCACGAACTCGACTTGAAGGCGCTCTCGCGCACCGCCTACACGACCGTGATGCTGGCGAAGACCGAATCCGCCGAACAGGTGAGCGCGCTGGCGCCACTCGACGTCGTGGTGCTGATCGAAACGCCGTTGGGTGCGTTGGCGGTCGCGCAGTTGGCGCGCGTCGACAATGCGATCGCCCTGATGTGGGGTGCGGAAGATCTGTTCGCCTTGTTGGGGGGCACCGCCAACCGCAACGCCGACGGAAGCTATCGCGATGTCGCCAAGCATGTGCGCGCGCAGACCCTGCTGGGCGCCAAGGCGCACGGACGGATGGCGCTGGATTCGGTGTACCTGGACATCAAGGATCTCGACGGCCTGCGCGCCGAGGTCGACGACGCGGTTGCCGTTGGTTTCGACGCCAAAGTCGCGATCCATCCGTCGCAGTTGGCGGTCATTCGCACCGGCTACGAACCGACCGCCGACCAGGTCGAATGGGCGCGACACGTGCTGGCTGCGGCGGCCGACGAGAGGGGCGTCTTCCAATTTGAAGGCATAATGGTGGATGCCCCAGTGCTGCGGCGAGCAGAGCGCATCGTCCAGCTAGCGCCCCACCCCGGCAACTAGCTGGCGGCCCCTTCACCAGGGGTTTGCTCTAACCGCCACCGCGCTGAGCACCTCGCGGACTGACGGCGGAACATGCCGTCACCGAAAAGGAGGCGGTATGGCTGAGGTATCTGCGACGTCGGCGGTTGTCGACATCGAGCCGGTGCAACTCGTTGCCCCCGACGGGGCGCCCACAACTTCTGATCGCTACAGCCGGGATCTGCCACCCGAGACGCTTGCCTGGCTGTACGAGATGATGGTTGTCACCCGCGAACTCGACATCGAATTCGTCAACCTGCAACGACAGGGCGAGCTGGCGTTGTTCGCGTCGTGCCGCGGCCAGGAGGCCGCCCAGATCGGCGCGGCGGCCTGCCTGCGCAAGACCGACTGGCTGTTTCCCCAGTACCGCGAGATCGGCGCCTTTCTGATCCGCGGCATCACGCCGGCGCAGATGGGCGCGGTCTGGCGGGGCAAATGGCACGGCGGGCTGGGATTCACCGAGAAATGCTGCGCCCCGATCGCGATCCCGATCGGCACCCACGGACTTCACGCGGTGGGCGCCGCGATGGCCGCGCAACGGCTCGGCGAGGACTCGGTGACGGTGGCCTTCCTCGGCGACGGCGCTACCAGTGAAGGCGACGCGCATGAGGCTCTGAACCTCGCGGCCGTGTACCAGGCGCCGTGCGTGTTCTTCGTGCAGAACAATCAGTGGGCCATCTCGGTGCCGGTCAGCCACCAGATGGCGGCCCCATCGATCGCGCACCGCGCCATCGGATACGGGATGCCGGGCATCCGCGTCGACGGCAACGACGTGCTGGCCTGTTTCGCAGTGATGGCCGAGGCCGCGCAACGGGCGCGCGAGGGCGGCGGCCCGACGCTGATCGAGGCGATCACTTACCGGCTGGGTCCGCACACCACCTCCGACGACCCGACCCGATACCGGTCTCAAGAGGAGGTGGACCACTGGCTTGCCCGCGATCCCATTCCTCGATACCGCGCCTATCTGCAGTCCGTCGAGGTGTGGACCGAGCGACTGGAGGAGCGAGTATCGGCCAAGTCGAAACGATTACGCACCGAGTTGCGTGAATCGGTGGTCGGCGCCGCCGACATCGACATCACCGAGATGTTCGACACCGTCTACCACGACATCACTCCGGAACTGGCGAAGCAGCGCGAACAGCTGCTGGCGGAGTTGGCGAAGGAGGCCTGAGATGACACAGATCATTGAACGACCGCCAATGCAGGGCGACGACACGCCTGAGCCCCTTGGTCCACTACTGACCGCGGTGCCGCAGTCGCCCACTCTGACGATGGTGCAGGCGATCAACCGGGCGCTGCACGACGCAATGGCATCCGACGAGCGCGTGCTGGTATTCGGTGAGGACGTCGCCAAGCTTGGCGGTGTGTTCCGGGTGACCGAGGGTCTCGCGGAAACCTTTGGTGGACAAAGGTGTTTCGACACTCCGCTGGCCGAATCGGCCATCGTCGGCATCGCGATCGGAATGGCGATCCGCGGCTTCATCCCGGTCCCCGAGATTCAGTTCGACGGGTTCGCCGCGCCGGCGTTCGATCAGGTGGTCAGCCACTTGGCGAAGTACCGTATGCGCACCCGCGGCGATGTCGACATGCCGGTGACGATACGGATTCCATCGTTCGGCGGAATCGGTGCGGTGGAACACCATTCGGAGTCCACCGAGAGCTATTGGCTGCATACCGCGGGCCTGAAGGTGGTGGTGCCCTCCACGCCGTCGGACGCGTATTGGCTGCTGCGGCAGGCGATCACGAGCCGGGACCCGGTGATCTATCTTGAGCCCAAGCGGCGGTACTGGGCCCGCGAGGCCGTCGACACCAACTCACCCGGTCTGCCGATCGGGCGGGCCGCCGTCCGGCGCATCGGCGACGACGTCACGGTGGTGACCTACGGCCCGCTCGTCGCGACGGCACTGAGCGCGGCCGACCTGGCGGCCGATCATCATGGTTGGAGCCTGGAGGTCATCGACCTGCGGTCGCTGAACCCGCTGGACTTCGATACCGTAGCCGACTCGTTGCGCAAGACCGGCCGGGCGGTGGTGATGCATGAGGGGCCGCGCACGTTGGGCTTCGGCGCGGAACTGGCCGCGCGCATCTCCGAGGAGCTGTTCTATGACCTTGAGGCACCGGTGTTGCGCGCCACCGGTTTTGACACGCCGTACCCGCCGGCACGATTGGAGAAGCTCTGGCTACCCGGTGTCGACCGGCTGCTGGATTGCGTCGAGAAAGCGATGCGGCCATGAGCGGCGATGGTGTGCAGGACTTCCTGGTGCCCGACCTGGGCGAGGGCCTCGAGGACGCGACCATTACCGGCTGGAGCGTCGCGGTCGGCGACGCGATCGAGCTGAATCAGACGCTGTGCACGGTGGAGACCAACAAGGCCGAGGTCGAAATTCCGAGCCCGTACGCGGGCCGGATCGTTGAGCTTGGCGGCGACGTAGGCGACACGCTTGATGTCGGCTCGGTGCTGGTGCGCATCGCGACGGGTGGGGCGCCTGCTTCGCCGCCCCGGAGGCCGGTACTCGTCGGCTATGGCGCCGACGACGGCATGGATACCAGTAGACGTGCCACGGTGCCGCCCTCCGACCGGCCGCGCGCGAAGCCCCCGGTGCGAAAGTTGGCGGCAGAGTTGAACGTCGATCTCACCAGGCTGGCCGGGTCTGGTCCGGACGGCGTGATCACGCGTGAGGACGTGCTGGCCGCGGCTGGCAGGTCGGCGCCCAGCCCGGACATGGTCGCGGTGCGTGGCGTGCAGGCTGAGATGGCGCGTCGAATGACGTTGTCGCGCAGGGAGATACCCGACGCGCACGCTGGTGTTCAGGTGGACTGCTCGGCGCTGATGCGGTTGCGGGATCGGATGCGCGATGCGGTGGGGGAGGATTCGCCGGTTACGCCGTTCGTGCTGACGCTGCGGCTGCTCACGATCGCGTTGCGTCATCACCCGAACCTGAATTCCACGTGGGTCGACACCACGGACGGTCCGCAGATTCATCTGCACTCCGCCGTGCATCTGGGCTTCGGCGTGGCCGCCCCGCGCGGTCTGCTGGTGCCGGTCGTCAGCGATGCCCAGGACAAGACCACCCGGGAGCTGGCCGGGGTGGTGGCGCGGCTGATCGGCGACGCGCGGGCGGGCACGCTAAAGCCGTCGGATCTGCAGGGCTCGACGTTCACGGTGTCCAATTTCGGGGCGCTGGGGTTGGACGAGGGCGTGCCGGTGATCAACTACCCGGAGGCGGCGATCCTCGGGATGGGCTCGCTGAAGCCGCGGCCGGTTGTGGTCGATGGCGAGGTGGCCGTGCGGCCAACGATGTCGTTGACGTGCGCCTTCGACCATCGCATCGTCGACGGCGCGCAGGTCGCGGCATTCCTGGGCGAGCTTCGCGACCTCGTCGAGTCGCCGGAGCTTGCACTGCTCGACCTCTGATTAGCAGGGTTGGCCAGGAGGCGTGTAATACGGCACACCCTCTGCCGTGTAGCACGGTATTTCGCCCGGAACGTACGGGACGTGTTGCGACGCTATGGCCACCGCCGCGGCGTCACCGGCGATGTTGGTGCAGCCACCGACCGAGAAATGGCGTCCGCCCCCGGCAGCGCACACGTCGGCGTCGGCAACCGGTGCAATGGCCAGCGGGACTACCGCCATCCCCATGGCCGTCAGTAGCGTTGCTGCCAGCTTCTTCATTTCATACTCCTCGTGCTGACCCGGCCCTCGCGCAGCCTATGCCGCATTCAGCACGCTCCGGGTCACTTTCGCTGGGCCGCAGCCAGTCTCTTCGCAAACTCGGGCGAGGTGATCGAAGTGGCTTGAGGTCCCAGTTCGGTGTCCACGGCGATCCGGTGCTGATCGATGTCGACGACACCCGGGTTGGCGGTCGCCCGCATCGAGGCTTTGGTCGCGATGACCACGTCGCGTGGCGCGGCCGCCGGGCCGGCGGCGAGTTGACGCGCGGCGGCGACCGGATCCTCTGCGACTTCTAGCGCCAGCCCGTAGCGCACGGCCGCTTCGGCGTCGAACCGCATGCCGAAGAGTAGCGATGCGCGCGCCGCTTGTAGACCTATCGCGCGCTGCAGCATCCACGTTGCGCCGCCACCGGGATGGATGCCCAGCTTCTGGAATCGGGGGTCGAATAACGCTGTGGGACCGGCGATACGCACGTCGGCCGCCAACGCCAGGTTCAATCCGGCGCCCACCGCGGCGCCGTTGACGGCCGCGATCGTCGGCAAGGCGCAGTTGGCCACTGCAAGAAAGCCGTCGTAGATTCCGCGTAGTCCCTCCTCGGTGGCGGCACCGAGTGCGGTGAGATCGGCGCCGGCGCAGAACGCCTTACCCGCGCCGGTGACGATGAGTGCGTGCACCTCCGGGTTGGCTTCCGCGGCGTCGACGGCCGCGCGCAGGGCAGCCGAGATCTCTTTGGTGACCGCGTTGCGGCGGTCGGGGTCATTGACGGTGATGATCTCGACGCGGTCCTCGACCTGGACCAGTACCGGTTCAGACACGCGGCTTAGCCTAACGACCGCCGTCTTCGTCGCCATCCTCGAGCAGGTAGTTCTCGGGGTGGTGGTAGTTGTTGATGCGGGCTTGGCCGGTGTCGAGGTGTGGTGGTGGGATCCATTCGGTGCGGCCGTCTTTGCGTATTCGGGTGCTCCAGCCGGAGTTCTCGACGAGCAGGTTGTGGGGTTTGCAGGCCAGGGTTTCTTCGTCGATGTTGGTGTTGCCGCCATCGTCCCAGTCTTTGGCGGCGTGGTGGACTCGGCTGGAGCCCGAGCTGGAGCGGGAGATGCGCCACCGCATCAAGCGCGTCAACCGCGGGCAGGCGAGCGCGCTGATCGCGCTGCTGAAGGAGCTGCAGGAGATGGCGGCGTGAGGCGAGAGGGCGAACGGCGGCCGCGGCGGCGCGAGCGGGTCGAGCGCGACAGGCGACGGTTTGAGACCGAGCCCCGCGACGGCTGCGAGTGCTACGGAGAGTGCGACTGCGACGGCTGCGAAGATGCGAATGATCAAGAAGTGAAGGAGATCAGATGAGGTGGCCAGCGGAGGCGAGAGCCTGGCTGAATAAGAGATCGGAGTTAGAGGTCGAGATGGCCGATGAACTCGACCACGAGGCGATGATGGCGGCGTTTGCCGAGCAGCTTCGCAGGGACGGCTGGAAGCAGGTGCGGTTCGCACCCGTCGCGGTCGATCTCATCCTGGCCCGTGCGTCGTTGCTGGACGAGATGGCCGATCTGGCCGACGCCGCAATCGAGATCATGCAGAAGGGTGAGGGCGACGCGGCGCTGACATGAAAGCGACTCCTGCAGGGTGGTGGACACGATGATGGTGACCGGCGGCCCGTTGTGCTTGCCCAATTCCCCCGACGCCAGCACCGAGTGGCCGATGGCGCTTTGAGGTCACACGGTCGCTGATCGTCGGGGCTTGATCAACGCCATCAGCCGGTCGGCGGCCTGGCGCAACTGCGCCGGTCCCAACCCGACCGCGATCCTGGCCAGATCGGCTTCGGCGGCCTCACGGGTCTGATAGTCCACACTGGCGGGCAGCTGGGGAACAACCGCTCGACCACCCGCACATGCTCGGCCCCGATCAGCCCGCGCTGTTGAGCGTCGGCGATGGTGGGCAGCGTCGGCACACGCGGCTCGCCGGTCAGTGCCCGGCGCGGCCCGAACAGCTGGGCGTGGCGATGCGCCGGCGCGCCTCACCCTTGGATATCCGCAGCCGGGTGGCCACCACATCGGCCGGCGAGCTGCCGCCCAAGTCGGTGGGTGAGGCTTTCGACGGCCAGCGCACCCACCAGCCGATGCTCGACGCTGGGCGCGCGGCGCAGATTTCGCTCCATCCGGCTGTGCAGCGCCAGCTTCTCGGGATTCGCCAGCGCATCAAAGGACAACCCCAAAGTGACACAGATGAATTCGTCAGCCGGCGGTCGTGAGGGTGACGTTGTTGAGCGACACTGCGACATCGCTCGGCAGGACGTCCATGAAAGTGGGGACGTCGCGTATCGCCTCACCGCTGGCGATGATGTGGCCGGGGTAATTGGGGGCGCACAGGTAGTTGTTGCATCGCAGCCAGAAGCCCGGAGCGCTCTGATACGGATACATGCTCGGTGCCTGGTCGACGCGATACCTGCCCGGTGGGATGTAGGCGGTCACCCAGCCTTCCCCCTGCGCGGGGTCGACGCCGAACACGCCGTTGCTGCCGTAAGCGCCTGCGTTGGCCGGCGCGGCCATGCTGACCGATGCGAGCAGTGCACAGGCCGCGAATACGGCCGGCTTGTGAGGGCTGCGCCATAGCCCGGTGGTCATGTTCATCACCGTATCGGCTGGTTCAGGCGGCGTTGGGCGAATCGTTGGCCCACCGCATCAGGTAGCGGTAGTAGAACGCCCTTCGTAGCGTCGCACCAGGCAGCACGTCGTCAGCGGTTCGGCGAATGTCGTCGAGACCCTCGCGCGGATCGGTGACCACAACGCCGACATCGCGTGTCTCCGAGTGCCACCAGGATCCGAGCCGGGCGACCGGCACGCTCATAGCACTCCAAACCCAGTCGCGCACAGTCTTGTTGGCGGAGCACCCGACCACCGCAATCTCGCCGGACGGCGTCAACAAGTCGCGCGCCTTCACCAGAGCTGGCCGCAAATCCATGTGATGAAGGCTCGCGACGAACGTGATGAGGTCGAACCGTCGTCCGGGCTGATAGGCATCGAACGCTTCGCGCGACACCGCGACGTGCGCGTGTGCAGCCAGCCGGTCGGTAGCACGTTGTATCGCGGCGGGGTCGGGGTCGATCGCCGTCACCGATCGTGACACCGCGGCCAGCCGCTGGGCGAGAAGGCCGTCGCCGCAGCCCACATCCAGAACGTCACCGCGGTGTTGTGCGGCGATGTCGATCAACCAGGAGTGGTAGGCGGTGTTGTGGTTCCAGTAGTCGCGATTGGTCGGCACGGCCATACAGACGACTGTGCCAGCTTCGGTTAGGCGCTACGACTCTGCGCCGTCTGCTTCATCGGCCGGATCGTTGTCGGGCTCGTCGGCGGCGGGTTCGGGGTCCTCGACGTCTTCTTGCGCGGTCTCGCTCGGCTCTTCGGTCGCCGTGTTCTCGGGCGTCTCAAGCGGATCCGGGTCGGTCGTGGAGGCGCTTTCGGTACCTTCCATGTCCAACGATCCCGGAACGGCCTTAACACTGTCCCGCACCACGTTCGTCAACGGCCTGGACTCCTCCTCGACTATCGCCTCGTCTGCGATGACGGTGGTCGTCGACGTCGTCGTCGGCTCAGGAGATGTGTCATCCGCGATTCCCTCCTCAATGGCAGCAGGGATCTTCGCGGCAGTGGCGGCGATCTCGTTCGGCGGTGGGAGCAGTCGTGCCGGCCGATACTGGCTGGGATCTGCCGGGATCGGATTGCCGCCGTAGTAGGCGGTATCGACAAGCGTCTTCAGCAGCGGCTCGGTGAGGTCGGCGATCAGGTCACCGAACGGCAGGACGTCACGAATCAAATTGGCCAGTGGCAACCCGTTGCTCGTGTACGTGACGTAGGTGGTGTTGCCTCGCATCGTGACGTATGCGGCGACCCGGTCACCAGTCGGCACCGAGTCGCATCGCGCGTCCGGACACGCCAGCACGACGTTCTTGTCAGTGATGCCGCAGGTATTCGCGCCTTCGCAGGTGAACGTTCGGCTTGCCGTATTTATCGACCGGCAGATTCACCTCCGCCTGGTTCAAGTGCCGGTACAGATACGCGACGAGCGAGTTGACGGCCGCCAGAAGATTCCACACGTCGGCGGGAGCGTTCGAGTTGTAGTCGTACTCGTAGGCGACTTCGACGACCCCTGCAGCGTCTGTGACGCTCGGCGTGGGCAACGGGTTGACTCCGATCAGCGCAAACCATGGATACCTGGTGCCGAAGCCGCCGTCGGGCATGGCGACGTCGTTGTCGAGGACGAACAGCGTCTGCCCCAGGAGCGGGTCGTTCTGCGCGTCCATTTGCCTGAGCAGCAAACTGGCGTTCGCGGCTCCCCAGCCGGAGGCGATGACGGCGTTCTGCTCGTCGGCATTGGCCTGAAGAGCCTCGTAGATGCCGGCCGGTCCGCTGAAGAAGTTTACGTGCACGATGTCGTCGCCACTGTCGCCGGTGTATATCTCGTCTTGGAACTTGCCCCGGAAGAAGTTCTCCGTACCACTGCCGTCCGGGTGCGTCGAGCTGCCCACGACGATCAGGGCAGCCAGATCGACGAGGGGCGACGATATCAACGCAGGCGCAGTCGCGGCAACGCCGACGATGCTCGTCGCGACCCCGACCGCCGCAACGCTCATCGCCATCTTTTGCACGCGCTTCGTACCGGTTTTGGCCATGCTTGACGTCCTCCCTAAAGGTTCGGGTAGCAACGTAACCTTTCATCGGGGTCTGCGGGTGAACTTCGCGTGACGCCAGCTGCTCGCTCGGCAAATCCGACGAGAGCGCCCCCGGCAGTGTGTGGTTTCAGGACATAGTTGGCAGCTGTCTCGCGACATAGTTGACACCTCGTTACGCAGGAGAAATCGGCCATGTCGAAAGCGCAGCTCGTCATCACCGCCGTGGTGTTGGAAGGACGCAGCAAAAGCGAGGTCGCCCGCGATTACGACGTCTCCCGCTACTGGGTGCAGCAACTGGTCAAACGGTACGAAACCGAGGGGTGACTGCGTTCGAACCCCACTCGCGCCGTACCCCACCACAATCCCCGCGCGCTCGGCGCCCCCTAGGGATTACCAGCCGGCATATCCCGCGCGTGCCAGATGTCGCCCGTTTTCTCTTGTGCAGCAATAGTTTTGGCGACATGCTGGCTCGGATGAGAACTGGCGGATTACCGTCGAATCGTGGTCATTGCCGATAAATAATCGATGACCCGGAAACCAGCCATTTTTGGAGTACCTGGCCGCGCATGCCGGCTAAACCCGCGTGCACAACCCCGAGACCGGAGAGAAGGACCTGGTGCGGTTACCGGGACTGGTCGTCACTGCTGACTCCAGCCATACGGTGCTCGGCGAGAACACAAACCGCAACCTGCTTTACGTGGCGATGACCCGCGGTCGCGATACCAACGCCGCCTACCTCTATCAGCGCAACGCCGAACACGAATACCGGCACCGACAACCCGACGGCACCTACCACAAGCACCGCGGAGACATCCGTGAAGCCGCCGACCTCATCTGCAGCATCCTCAACCACGACCAGCCTGCCGTGACCGCCCACGACTTCGCCTCGCGTACGCGGGCCGTAGCGCTGCCGTGGCGTTTGAACACCTTGCGGCGTGCAACAGTTCGTGCCTCAAGCCCGTCGCGAACCTGGCTGTCCGTGTCCGGCGCCCGGGATGAGTTGGGTTTTGATCCCGTCGCCGCGACGGACAAGGTCGATGGCAGTGTCAATGTCAGGCAACGGGACACGGGCGGTGATCAATGCTGCGCAGTTGACGGCCCCCGCGGCGACGGTGTGGACCGCTCGGGCAAAAGTGTGTTGAAGCGACTGGGAGCCCGTGATCGTGAGCTCCTTGGCGAAGATCGCGTAGGGCGACACCCGTGCGATCGACTCTGGGCTGGCGACTCCGAAAACGTGGAACCGGCCGGCGGGACGTACCGCGTCCAGCCCATCTTGAAATCCGCTCACCGATCCAGTGGCCTCGACAACCAAATCCCAGCCGTCGGAATGATCAATGTCCGAAACTGTCGCGGCGGTCCGGTGGGCTCCAAAACCTTCAGCACGCAGATGTCGATGCGAGCTGAGGTCGACCACATCGACAGTCGCCCCGGATGCGGCGAGTAGCTGGCACAGGATGAGTCCGGTCGTGCCGGCACCGATCACCAAGGCGCGGTCGCGGCACGGATAGGTCCGATCCGGTCGAGGGCATGCAGGGCACACGACACTGGTTCGACCAGGGTCGCCCATTCATGGGGGACCGAAGGAGGGATCGGCTCGACGTCGACGGCCCGGACGCGGACGTACTCGGCGAAGCCTCCCGGCTCGGTGACTCCGTATCCCTGCCAGTTAACGCAGAGATTCGTTCGGCCACTCCGACATTGGTCGCAGTAACCGCACTCAACGACCGGGTCGACGACGACGAAGACGCCCTCCTCGAGGTGCCGTGCAGCCTGCCCGCGGGCAACGATGGTGCCCGCGATTTCGTGGCCAGGCACAATCGGTGTCCGCGCGGCGGGGTAATCGCCATCGATGATGTGCAGGTCAGTCCCGCAGATACCGCAGCTGTCGACCTGGACGATGACTTCGGTCGACCGCGGGGCCGGGTCGTCGACGGTGGTCAGTGTCACCGCTCCAGAACCGTCGGCAATGGCTGCCCTCACTTGGAATCTTCCTTTCGATGGTCACGTCCGTCGGCCCGGTGATGTCCGGGCGTATTTGGTGGTGGTGCTTCGACTAGAATTCATTTTTGGCACTTACTGCTGTTCTCGACAGGATTCATGACCGTTGTGCGTGCCTCAGCCGTGAAGAAGGCTGGCGCCTGCATGTCAGTTGATGCGTTCGCCGGTTTCGGGGTGGAACAGGTGCACTACGCCGTCGGGGTGCCTGCGCAGCCGCACGGTGTCGGCCAGTTTGGGGGCGGTGCGCGGATTGCATCGTGCCACCAGTTCGACGCCGGAGCCGGCGTGGGTGTAGACGTAGGCTTCGCTGCCGAGGTCCTCGACGAGGTCGACGACGACTTCCACGCCGCCGGAGTCGGTGAGGTCGAGTTGCTCGGGCCGGATGCCGAAGGTGACCTCTGAGAGGCCGGCCTGGCTGAGCTTGGTGAGCTGGTCGCGTTCGAGTTCCAGTGTGGAGTCGCCGATCTTGACGCCGTCGGCGGTGATCGGCAGGGTGACCAGGTTCATCGCCGGTGAGCCGATGAAGCCGGCGACGAACGCGTTGGCCGGCTGGTCGTAGAGGTCGTTGGGTGCGGCGAACTGCTGCAGCTTGCCGAACCGCAACACCGCCACCCGGTCGCCCATCGTCATGGCCTCGACCTGGTCGTGGGTGACGTAGACGGTGGTGGTGCCCAGCCGGCGTTGCAGCGCGGCGATCTGGGTGCGGGTCTGCACGCGCAGCTTGGCGTCCAGGTTGGACAGCGGTTCGTCCATGCAGAACACCTGCGGTTCGCGCACGATGGCGCGGCCCATCGCGACGCGCTGACGCTGACCGCCGGAGAGTTTGGCGGGCTTGCGGTCCAGGAACTCGGTGAGGTCTAAGACCTTGGCCGCCTCCTCGACCTTGCGGCGCCGCTCCTCGGAAGACACCCCGCGCAGTTTGAGCGCGAAGCCCATGTTCTCGGCGACGGTCTTGTTGGGGTACAGCGCGTAGTTCTGGAACACCATCGCGATGTCGCGGTCCTTGGACGGCACCCCGGTCATGTCCTTGCCGCCGATCTCGATGGCGCCCTCGTCGATGCCTTCCAGGCCGGCGAGCATGCGCAGCGCGGTGCTCTTGCCCGAACCCGAGGGTCCGACCAGGACGATGAACTCGCCGTCGGAGATGTCGAGGTTGAGCGCGTCCACCGCGAGCTTGTCGGAACCCTCATAGATGCAGGAGGCGTTCTTGTAGGTGATCGTGGCCATGGCGTGGGTTCTCCTTCGAGATGAGATGAGATGAGATGAGGTGGGGTGGGGGGTGAGGGACAGTTATTTGATGGCGCCGAACGACAGTCCGCGCACCAGCTTGTTTTGGGCGAACCAGCCGCACAGGATCACCGGCAGCGCGGCCATGGTGGCCGCCGCCGAGAGCACCGCCCAGTACTGGCCCTCACCGGCGATGAAGCCGACCAGATACACCGGCATGGTCTGGGCGTTGACCGCGGTCAGGTTCACCGCGAAGAAGAACTCGTTCCAGGCGAAGATCACGCAGATCAGCGCGGTGGCCGCGATGCCAGGAGAGACCAACGGCAAGATCACCTCGCGCACCGAGCGCCACAGGCTGGCGCCATCGAGGCTGGCCGCCTCCAGCAGTTCGCCGGGCACCTCCAGGAAAAACGAGCGCATCATCCACACCGCGATCGGCAGGTTCATCGAGGTGTAGAGGATGACCAGCGCCCAGATGTTGTCCAGCAGGCCGATATTGGAGACGATCACATACAGCGGCAGGATCGCGGCCACAATCGGCAGCATCTTGGTGCTCATGAAGAAGAACAGGGCGTCCTGGGTCTTGCGCACCGGGCGCAGCGACAGCGCGAACGCCGCCGGGGTGCCCAGGAGCAGCACCAGCACCGTGGAAATGACGGTGGCGAAGATGGAGTTGAGCATCGCGGGCCCGATGCCCTGCTCGAACACCGCGCTGAACTGATCCAGGGTGGGGGTGAACAACAGCGTCGGCGGACTGGTCGCCGCGTCACCCTCCTGCTTGAACGCCGTCAGCACCATCCAGAACACCGGGAAGAAGAACCCGAGTCCGACCAGCCAGGCCACCACTGCCCATGGACTGAACTTGCGACTCTTCTTCTTCGGCGACACCGCGGTATCCGGTGTTGGCGTGCCCTTCTCAACTGTGGTGGTCATCAGGCTGCCTCTTCCTTGCCGGAGAACGATTTGAAGATCAACCGCAGCGCGAAGCTGGCGATGACCATCGTGAAGATCACCACGACCACGCCCATCGCCGCGGCCTGGCCCATGTCGAAGCCCAGGAACGCGCGCTGGTAGATGTAGAACGGCAGGTTCGCGCTGGCGATGCCCGGCCCGCCCTGGGTCAACATGTAGATGGCGTCGAAGGTGTTGACCAGATAGATCGCGCCCAGCACCACCCCCAATTCGATGAACCGCCGAAGGTGGGGCAGTGTCAACTCACGGAACAGTTGCACCGCGCCCGCACCGTCGACTCGACCGGCCTCCAGGATGTCGCGAGGCATCGACTGGAGGCCGGCGAGGATCAGCAACATCATGAACGGCGTCCACTGCCAGATCAGCACGACCATCACCATCGTCAGCGGGAACTGGCCGATCCAGTCCACCTTGCCGATCCCCACCAGCGACAGCACCCAGTTCAAGATGCCGTTGGTCGGATCCAGGATGGTGGTCTTCCAGATCAGCGCCGCCGCCACCGGTGTCACCAAAAACGGGGTGATCAGCAGCGTCCGCACCACCCCGCGTCCCAAAAACGCCCGATCCAGCAGCAACGCCAGCAACAGGCCGAGGAACGCCGAGACCAACACGACGACGACGATCAGGATCACGGTGTTCAGCCCCACCCTCCAGAACTGGCTGTCCTTGGCGACCGTGATGTAGTTCTGCAGTCCGACGAACTGGCGCGAGCCGGGTCGAACCAGGTTCCACGACAATGTCGAGTAATACAACGTGAACAAGAACGGGATCTGCGTGACGACGATCATGAAGATCAGCGCCGGCAGCAACGGCCCCCGCCTGCGCCACCCCTCGGCGCGGCTCACGCCGGTGTCCTGGGCTTCCCGGATCTTCCGAACCCGTTCGGCGAGATCGGTTGGTGAATCCATCCGTTCCGACGAGTCAGGGGCCATGGTGCTCATTTGTTCTCCCGATAGCTACGTCCGACGACCTCGGCATATTGCTGTGCCTGAGCAAGCGCCTCATCCACCGAAATCTGTCCGGCGATCGCCGCGCTGATCTGCTGACTCACCCGCGTCCCCAGATCCTGGAACTCGGGAATGGTGAGGAACTGCACGCCCGTGTACGGAACCGGTTGCACGGTTGGTTGGGCGGAGTCGGCGGAGTTGATGGAATCCACGGTGAGGGGTCCGTAATCGCCGCTGATATCCAGGTATTCGGGGATGTCGTAGGTCGACAGCCGGCTTCCGGGCGGGACGCGTTCCCAGCCGAGTTCGTCCCCTACCAGTTTCATGTAGTCCTTGGAGGTCATCCAGGAGATGAACTTCCAGGCGGCATCCTTGTGCTTGGCAGCTGTTGGGATCGCCAGTGACCAGGTGTAGAGCCAACCCGAATCGGGCTTGACTGCCATCGGCGCTCTGGCGTAGCCGACCTTGCCGACCACCTTGCTGGACTCGGGGCTTTCCACAGTGTTGACCGCTGAGGTGGCGTCATACCACATCGCCGCCTGTCCCTGACCGAACAGGTTGGCGCATTCCTGGAATCCCGCTGAGGGGGCTCCGAGTTCGCCGTGCTGCTGGACCAAGTCGACGTAGAACTGGACTGCCTTCGTGACTTCCGGGCTGGTGAGCTGAGCGTTCCAATTCTCGTCGAACCAACGCCCGCCGAAGGTGTTGATCACCGTGTCCAGCGGGGCGAGCACCTCACCCCAACCCGGCTTGCCACGCAAGCAAATGCCGGCCCTGTCAGGGCTGTCCAGTTTCGCGGCCGCGGCGGCAACTTGGTCCCATGTCGGTGCGTCCCCCAGGGTGATCCCAGCCTGCTCGAACAGGTCTTTGCGGTACATCAGAAACGACGACTCGCCGTAGAACGGAACCGAATACATCTGGCCGTCGTAGGACAGCGACTCCCGCAGCGAGGCAATGAAGTCGTCCTCGTCGTATCCGGGGGTGTCGGCGATGTAGGGCCCCAGGTCGGTCAGCCATCCGTTCTCGGCGAATTGCGGGGTCTCGAAGTTGCTGATCATGACGACGTCGAAGGTGTCTGCGCCGGTCGCGGCGGACATGGTGATCTTGGCGCGGGCCTGATTCTCCGGCAGTGTCACGAATTTCAATTCGATGCCGGGGTTTTCGGCTTCGAACTGCGACGAGAGGGCGATCGCGTCGGTCATCTGCGAGTTCGACACCATCGCGATGGTGACGGCCTCGCCGCCGCTGGACCCCAGCGCGCCGGCGCCCGAACATCCTGATAGTGTCAATACTGTTGCCGCACAGAGGCTTAGCGCCCGGGCGACAAGACGTCGTTTCATTGGAAGACTCCTACGTGAGCTGGTGTGGAGCTGCCCGGCAGAAAAAAGGCAGCACGGATCTAACACCGGCGTGCGGGTGGCGCGCCGTCGTAGCGTTGGTGTCAGTGCTCAGTCAGCGGTGAGCGGTGCCGCGGCGGTGTCACATGGCGGCCCCATCTCCCGGCAACAGGCTCACCTTCACGGATTCGGCTCCGCGGCCGACCAGATCGAGGCCGACACGGAATTCGTGCAGCGGAAGTTGATGGCTGCAGATCCGATCCAGCGGAAGAGTTTTCGCTTCGATCATGGCGATGGCAGTGGGCCAGCAGTACGGGCCAAGGTGCGCACCGAGGACGTCGAGTTCCTTGAAGTCGCTGATGATCGTCCAGTCGACGCTGACCGGTGCTGCGAACACCCCGTATTCGACGTAGCGGCCGAGCTTGCGCAGCAGGCCCAGACCCTGAGGGACCGCGGAGGGGTGCCCGGTGGCGTCGAGGTAGATGTCGGCACCGTAGCCCTCGGTCAGGTCGGCGACAATGGATTCGACGTCGTCGGTGCTGATGTTGACGGTGATGTCCGCGCCGCACTCGGCAGCGAGATCGAGCTTCGCCGGGATGCTGTCCAGCGCGATGACATGCGCGGGACCTTTCGCCCGCGCGCCGGCGATCATCCCGAGACCGATCGGACCGCAGCCGGCCACCACAACGACGTCACCGAATGCGATCGCGGCGCGCTCGACGGCGTGCAGCGCGCACGACAGCGGTTCGGCGAAGGCGGCATGGGCTGCGGGGATGTCCGGGGACACCCTGTGCACGATGGCGTCGGCGGGAAAGATCATATATTCGGCCATGGCCCCGTTGACGACGCGTCGGAAGCCGAAGATATTGTGCGGCTTACACATCCAGTACTGACCGCGGCGGCAGAACCGGCATTGCCAACACGGCACGATCTGTTCGGCGACGACTCGGTCGCCGACGTCAACGCCCCAGCGTTGTCTGCCCAGGTCGTCGATGGCGACGATCTCCCCGACGAATTCGTGGCCGGGGGTGGCCAGTAGGTCGACGTTCGGGGGCACTGGGCCGTCGCCCCAGTACATGGGTGCACCGTGGTAGCACTTGAGGTCACTGGCGCAGATGCCGACTGCGTGGACTTTGACCAGGGCTTCACCAGGGCCCGGGACGGGAACGGGGATGTGCTCGAGGCGGTAATCCTCGCGGCCGTGGATCACCACTGCCTGCATCGTCGAGTTCACCGTCGCCTCCTGTCGGTGTTCATGGGTCTGGCTCGCTTGCCGGTCATGCGCGCGTACGGAATCTGTTCGCGGCACCTGCTGCGGCGCTGATGGCGGGATCGTGGTCGTGTAGCGGCTGCGTCAGGTCGATGGCATCCGTGACGGTCACCGCGGTGTGGGATGTGTTGGGGGAGAACAGTGTTCCTTCGTGCTGCACGGCGGCCGCTCCCCATTGCAGGGCCGTCGCCAACGCCTCGGTGCGGCTCCCGCGGCAGCTGAGGTAGCCGGCAAGCATCGCGTCGCCGGCGCCGACGGTGCTGACGACTCTGCTCACCGGTGCGTGGCCCCAGAGGGCGCCGTCTGTGTCGACTAGGACTGCTCCGTCGCCCCCGAGGCTGGCCAGCACTGTATGGGCCCCGCGGCGGCGGACCTGCTGGGCGGCGTCGACGACCTCGCCTAGGGTGTGTGGCACCGTCCCGGTAAGTTCGGCGAGTTCGTGCAGGTTCGGTTTCACTAGATTCGGCGCGGTGGGCAGGCTCTGCACAAGTGCGGGCCCGGAAGAGTCGACAGCGACGGGCACCCCGTGGTGGCGGCCCAGGTCGACCACTTCGCCGTACCACCTGTCGGGAACGCCGCTGGGCAGGCTGCCGGCGCACACCAGCCAGGTGGCCGTGTCAAGTTGCGCGGCGACCGCCGCGAGCAGCTCGTTGCGTTCGTCGGCGGTCAGCTCAGGGCCGGCTTCGTTGATTTTGGTGACGGTGCCGTCCGGTTGAGTGAGGCTGATGTTGCTACGGATCTCTCCGGCGATGGGCACAATCACGGTGTCCAGGCCGATGGTTCCGAGCATCTGACGCAGCTGTGCCCCGACCGGGCCGCCCGCGGTGACGACGGCGCGCACGTCCACGCCGTGGGCGTGCAGGGCGAGCGCGACGTTGACGCCTTTGCCGCTGGGCTCACTCCAGCTGCGTTGACTGCGATTGACCGACCCGAGCGCGAGCTCCTCGAGGAATACCGTGCGGTCCACGCTGGGGTTGGGCGTCAGGGTGACAATCATGTTCGCTCCACATCAATTCCGGCGCTGCGCAGTTGGGCGGTTTGGTCGTCGGTCAGACCGGTGTCGCTGATCAGCACGTCGATGTCGGCGAGGTCGCCGTGTTTGGTGCCCTTGATTTCACCGAACTTGCTGTGATCGGCCAGCAGGACGCGCTTGGCGGCACAGCCCAGCATCAGCCGTTTGACGGCAGCCTCCGCGGGATCAGGTGTCGTGAGGCCTCGCATCAGCGAAATGCCGTTGGTACCAAGAAACGCCACGTCGACATTGATCTCCGCCAATGCTCGCACCGCCCAGTCGCCGACTTCGGCGAAGGTCTTGTTGCGCAGACGCCCACCAAGGGTGAACACCGTCAGCCGTGGGCGGGTCAATAGCGAGACCGCCAATGGAATCGTGTTGGTGTACACCGTCAGATCGCGGTCGCCAGGAAACAGCTCGACCAGCTTGGCGGTCGTGGATCCGGCATCGATCAGCACCGAACCCTGGGTGGGAAGATGTTTCAGCGCTGCCTGGGCGATACGGGTTTTCTCGGACATGAACTGCGTGCGGGTCTCCACCGCGGGTTCGAACGCCAGCGCCTTCACCGGCACCGCACCGCCGTGCACTCGGCGAAGCAGCCCTTGGCGTTCCAGCGCTATGAGGTCTTTGCGGATCGTCTCACCGGTGACACCGAGCGTTTCGGCGACCTTGACCGCGTCGACGCGACCGCTACGCAGCAGCTGATCAAGGATGTGATTCTTGCGCTCATCGGCGTAGAGGGTGCGGGCGTCATCGTTGTCGGTGGCCATAGCCGCTGATCCTCGCCCCTGAACGGGGTCGCGTCGAGGCTCGGCACGGCGCGCCTGCCTCGAGGGGGCACTGATATCTGCTGTCGGCGCGGTCATGGCACGGCCACCGGCGTGTCAGCGGGTGCGGCGTCGCTGGCGGCGCGCGCGGCGAGCAGGGCTGCCCCGCGGGCTCCGGCCTCGTTGACGTCGGCTTGGACGAGATCGCCGAGGCGCCGGCGTTTGACCGCGATCAGGCCCTGGCTGCGCGACCAGCCGCCGGTGACCACCAGCGTCCCGTGTGCGCCACTCACGGCGCTCATCGCATCGTGAATGTGGGCGGCCTGCTCGGTGACTGTTTCCAAGGCGGCGCGCCACAGGTGGGCGGGCCCGTCGCCGTCGGCGACTCCGAGGACGTCGAGCCTGCCGAACGGCGGCGCCTGGACCTCCAGCGTCGGGGTGGGCAGCGCGAGAGCGGCCAAGTCCAGAGCCGGCAGGTCCGCCTTGTCCTTGCCGAGCAGCCCCATGATGCGTTGCAGCGCAAGTCCGCCCTGAGTGGCGCCGAGTAGGCACCAGTGGTCGGCGACGGCGTGCCAGCCGGTAGTGATGCCGGCGTCGGCGAGTTCGGCGACGACCAACGGCGACAGACCAGGCGCGATGGTCCGCACCAGTGCTTCTGCGGTGCCGCACGAATCCAGTTCGTCACCGGGCCCGTCGGCGCCGGCTCCGATGACGGCCGCCTGGTGATCGTGGCCGGCCAGCGTCAACACCGCTCCGGTGAGTCGCTCGATCTCGGCGTCCGCGCTGACCCGACCCAGCGGCGTGCCCGCGGTGACGAGCGGCGGCATCAGATCCTGGCTGGCACCTGACCACTCCAGGGTGTCGCTCCACCACGAACGCTGCGCCAGCCGTAGCCACCCGGTCCGTGAAGCCAGCGACTGTTCGGTGGCCTCCTCACCGCCGAGACCGCGGACGATCCATTCGGCGACGTTGAGTCGCCGTACCGCACGACGGGCCTCGGGCATGTTGTCGAGTAGCCAGCGGTGCTTCGTCAGTGACCACTGCTGTCGGGCGGGCAAACCGGTCATCGCCGAGAAGTCGAGTGCAGTGATGGTGCGCAGCAGGTCGGCCAGTTGGGCGTGATCTCGGGTGTCATGCCAGGCGATCACGGGCGCAACAGGTTCGCCGCGGGAGCCGAGCAACACCCCGGCTTCGGCCAGGCTCGCCACCCCGACCCCCGCGATTGGTCCGGGCGGGCAGTCGGCCAGCGCCTCGGATATCGCGGCCTTAGCAGCGGCCAGTAGGGCATTGGCGTCAAGTTCGGCGCCGGTCGACGTGAACATCCACGGCGTGTCAGCGCGTCCCGACGCAACCGGTTCACCGGCATCGGTGAACACGACGGCCTTGCTCGTGTTGGTCCCGACGTCGAGGCCGACGAACAGCGTGCTGCGCATCTCGATCCTTCAGATATGTGAGCTTGCCCACTTGGATATTGATGGATATAGTTGCGTTTCGTTGGAGCCTTGTCAAGGGGCACTTCAGCCGGACGCATAGAGTGCCTGACACCAGGAAGGAAATCTCGATGCCGCTCGCCACAACTGCCGACCTCGTCGCAGCCGCGCATCGCGCGGGCAGCGGGGTGGCGGCGTTCAACGTCATCACCCTCGAACACGCCGAGGCCATCGTCGCCGGGGCCGAACAGGCCGGCAGGCCGGTGATCTTGCAGATCAGCGAGAACGCGGTGAAGTTCCATCACGGCAAACTCCGCCCGATCGCGGCTGCCGCCGTGGCCGTCGCCGCCGGGGCGGCCATCCCGGCGTCGGTCCACCTCGACCACGTCGAGGACCCCGAACTGCTGCACCTCAGCGCGAACGCCGGTGCCAGCTCAGCGATGTTCGACGCCTCCAAGCTCGACTACGACGCCAACGTCGCGGCCACACGCGAGGCCGCGGACTGGGCACATCAACGCGGCCTGTATCTGGAGGCCGAGCTTGGCGAGGTCGGCGGCAAGGACGGTGCCCACGCCCCAGGGGTGCGCACCGACCCCGCCGAAGCGGCGGCGTTCGTCGCCGCCACGGGTGTCGACGCCCTAGCGGTAGCTGTGGGCAGCTCGCATGCGATGTCGGCGCGCACCGCTGCACTCGACTTTGACTTGATCGCGCGACTGCGCTCAGCTGTGCCGGTGCCACTGGTGCTGCACGGCTCCTCGGGCGTGGCCGATGAGGATCTGCGCAAAGCGGTGAGCGCCGGAATCACCAAGATCAATATCGGCACCCTGCTCAACGTCCGGTTCACCGGTGCAGTGCGCACTTACCTGGCCGCCGACGAAGTGGTGACAGATCCGCGCCGTTACCTTGCCCCGGCGCGAGTCGCGGTCAGCGACGCGGTGGCCGCCATGATCGCCGCCATCGACTGACCGAACACCCTCAGCTCGAGAAGTGCCGCTGGTTCGGCATCGAGCCGGCGCCCACCGACAGGATCCACTCCCATGCCGGTCGCGACACCACAGCAGTATCGCCAGATGATCGACACCGCCAAAATTGAGTCGTTCGCCTTCCGCGCAGTCAATTGTGTCGGCTCCGAAGCCGTCAACGCCGCGCTCGAGGGCTTCGCCGATGCCGGCAGCGACGATCATCCAATTCTCCACCGGCGGGGCTGAATTCGCATCCGGGCTCAGCGTAAAGGACATGGTGACCGGCGCAGTGGCGCTGGCCGAATTTACTCATTAGATAGCCCAGCGGTACCCGATCGCGGTGGCGCTACACACCGACCATTGCCCCAAAGACAAACTCGACGGCTACGTGCGACCCCTGCTGGCGATCTCCCAGCAGCGCGTCGACGCCGCGATCAACGACAAGCTGTACACCTCCGACTACCGCCGAACCCGCCAGCCGTCCGCGTGACCCGACGGCGACTCACGCCAACGTGCTTCGGCTGTGCTCGTGAGTGCATACGTGCTCAGTGCCGGTCTTCGGCCAGCGCCTTGATGCCGCGCAATGTGCGGGCCATGTTGTCGTGAAACTGCTGCAGCCGGTTCGCGATCAGGTCATCCTTTTGTTGCGGGCGGCGTGCAATCAGCATCGACACTCCCGACGGTCCCGGCCCGATCTGCACGCGGTATCGCAGCTGCGTCACGTCGCCGCGACCGGCGAGGACAAACCGCCACGTCGCTGCGCGATTGTCAAGATCGCCGACCGCCCACGCAAATTCGTTCGGCGGCTGGAATGCGACGATGGTTGACCTGGTCGTCCATGTCCCCATCGCTGGGTGCGTGTTGACCCCCTTGAACGTCGCGCCCAGCACCGGACTATGTACCCCGTCGATCCACGCGACAGACTGCAGTTCGGTGCTGAAGGCAGGCAGGATGGCGATGTCGGACACCAGGGCCCACACCCGCGCCAGGGCGGCATCGACGGTCGTCGAAACCTCGACCGAGGGCAAATCGTTCATGCGACCAGATGCGCTTCGCGCAGTGACCGCCGTTCGACGAGCACTGTCATCGACACCACGATCTTTCTTGTCGAGGTCGACATGGTCGATACGAACAATTCCTTTCCCCAGCGCAGCGGCCCGTAATCCTGCGGGCTGGCGGATCGGTGTTGCGCAGCACCTGCGAACGAACTGATCGTGGCCGTCCCTACACAGTTCTACCGCAACTTGCATCGATTGTGCAGCGATATCAAGTAGCGGCTGCCCGCCGCGCAGGGCAAGGGGCGATCGACGCCGCCGCTAGGCAGGAAGCGCACAGCGATGAAGCGGCGCAACGCCGTTGCCCTGGACGTCGGCCACCGCGGCGTAGCGGCCCACGCCCACGACACCGCCGGGCTGCACCGGACCCGCGGGAAGCGACGCGACCACTGCGCCGTCACGGACGAACACTACGCCGCCACCTGTTCGCCGCCAACAATTTCGGCCGGCCGGTGTCCCGCGGTCGGCAGATCCTATGCACGGGCTGTGAACTGCCCGTGCAGTGCAGGTGCTTCCGCTGCCGACCCGGCACCGACGACGTCATACCGCGTTGTGGAGCGGCGCGCGCGGTGTCGAGGCCCCGGATATGCCCGCGGCGACTTCGACCCCCTTTTCCACGACGGCCCACCACCGCCTGATTCGTTGGACACCAGTATTCGTTGCAGAATCGATGCAGGATGGGTGTGGAAGCAATTCTTCTTATTGGATGCCTCACGCGGACATCCGAGACGCGCCCACACGGGGCGAGGCGCCCAAGGACCGCTTACCTGAAGAAACGGGACCGCCCACGCTGGGACGCCGTAGCCAGCACCCCGTCAGGGCTTTGACGATGGCTCTGTCATCGTGGATGAACGGTGTGGCGACGCGTCGCTTGTCGTGGCGGTGCCGGGCGCAGGAAGTGTTCCCGCTCGCAGCGCGCGGCGCTGAGGTTGACGTCTTTGCGCCAGTACCAGCGAAACGAGCAGCGGCACACGTCAACGTATTCAACACGGCGAGACGAAAACAGTTGAACTTGGATAGTTTTGCGAAATCCGTTGCTGGAACTCGGCGCAGTGGTAGACGGCTACTCACCAGCGGCCTTACGTTCGGATCTAATGAGACTTCCGCCTCATCGTTGCGGCACGTCCGGTGCCGCCTCAGCGATGTAGCCGATTGGGAGAGCGAGCAATTCGCCGAAGACAAGCGCACCCCTGCCTAGATTCCGGCAAATTCAGTCAACGACATGGAAGGCAGAGGACGCCGCCGTTGCGTATCGGCCAGCACGGCAAGATCGTGCACGAGTACCTCGGCGGCGGGGTGTGGCTGGCTCGAGCGCGCTTCCGCGACAGCGACGATGTGACTCGGAGGGTTCAGCGCGTCGGCCCGGCCGACGAGTTCGACAAGTACGGAAAGCTCGCCGAGCATGCTCTGCTCGCGGCCCTGGCCGAGCGCCGGCCAGCGACCGGCTCGGACTGGATCGGCCTCGACACCCTGGTGTCGACTCTCGTCGATCAACACATTCAGCGACTGGCCGAGGATGGCCGGTCGATCAGGACACTGGACACCTACCGCTACGACGCCGGGAAGCTCGCCAAGTTCATTGGCGGCGTTCGGGTGGGGGAGGCATCACCGGCCCGGTTAGACGCGGCGTTGCGATCCATGCGGGCGACTCACGGGCCGACGATGGCCCGGCGTGCGCGCACGCTGCTACGCGGTGCCCTTCAGCTCGCGGTGCTGAACAACGTCTTGGGAACCAACCCGGTCCGCGACGTGCAGTCGATCCGATCCAAGACGACTCTGAAGGGTGCGCCGGCGTTGACCGCCGACCAGTTGCGCGAACTGCCGGCCAGGCTCCGGGCCTCGGAGGCGTGCAGCAAGCGTGATCTGGTCGACCCGATCACGCTGCTGATCGCTACCGGGTTGCGCCGTTCGGAGCTGCTGGCGCTGTGTTGGTGTGACTTCGACGCTGAGGCCGGGGCCGTCGCCGTGACGGGCAAAGTGGTACGCCAGCGTCGCGTCGGTCTGGTGCGCGTCGGTGAGACCAAGACGGCTGGGCGTGCCCGATGTCAGCTCACACAGCTTCCGCAAGACGGTCGCCACGCTGTATGACGACGAGGGCTTGTCCGCGCGGATCGGGGCCGACCACCTGGGCCACGCCAAGGTGGCCATGACCCAGGACCGCTACATGAGCCGGGGCCGGGTGTTTACCCAGTTAGCCGACCTGTTGGACCGCGCCGTCGCGGCAACTGAGGACACTGACCGGCCATAAACGACGAATAAGCGCCGATCGACGCTCTGGGGCGAATCTGAAAACCCCCTCTGACCAGTGCCCCCGGCAGGAATCGAACCTGCGACCTAGGGATTGACAATCTACAAGTCTCGGCAGATCCTGTTACGTGTCGTACTCGCTTGAACGGCAAGCGAATTCGACGTTTCGCCGTGCTCGGTGAAGCCAGTCGATTCCTGTCGATTCCCGACCATTTTGGACGAATAAACGACAACTGGAGGGAGCTACCAGCCCAGTAGCGTGCGCTGCCTATCCGGTGTCTTCTGATGGCTGTAGGACGGTATCGTTCCCCGACTCGGTATCGGCATCGATCCGGAGGTGAGCGGTCAATAGCAGTTTGTCGTAGGCGGATCGAGGTGGGAGCTCTCTGCTGCCGCTGAGGGCGACGAAGTCGGCGGCTATTTGTGCGGCAAGGAGCCGTAACTTGGTGTTGGTCTCTTGGGATCGCCATTTGAGCAGTTCGAAGGCAGCCGGTTCATCCATCCCGTAGATGAGCATCAGCATGCCTTTGGTCCGCTCGATGTCTGCTCGGGACTCGGCGATAACGGCCACGGCGGCGGTCACCTGGTCCTGGTGTTCTCGTTCCGATGGGGTGACGTCAACGTAGTAGCCGTGGGTGCCTATCACCGTCCCGTCGATCTCACGCAGGAGATCCCCGACGACAACGACGTGATGGACTCGGCCTTGCACGTCGATGATGCGGTGCCGGCTGCTGAACGCTTGACGGGTTTGGCGGATCAGATCGAGGGTGTCGGTGATCTGGCGGTAATCGTCGGGATGCTTGTGGGTCAGGACCATTTCGGTGGTCGGGGTGACTGAGCCCGGCAGGTAGCCGTGCATCTTCTCGACTTGGGGCGACCATTCCCAGCGCCCGTCGTCGAAGTAGAAGCGGAACCAGCCGATTCGTTGGGGGGCGCCAGCGCCTAACGGATCCTGGACGCGGTACTTACCGTCGTCGCCGATGGCTTGCACAACGGCGAATCGATTCTCATTTCTCGGATGTGGTTGTTGCATCTCAATACCCCTTGTGCGGAATATCGTCTGCCTATTTGTGCGCTCGGCAACCTCTCGAGCATCGGCACCGGGCGCGTTCGCGATCGGGTATGTCCGAGAGACATACGGAGCTGTGAATTTTTTACTACTGCGCATTATGCAGGTCAAGCCCTTTTGGGGAGTCACAGCCTGGGCGGCCATATTGCGGCGGAGTGGCCGAGGCGGCGGGCCAGATGGAGGGTGCGACGGTCAGCGGGGCAACGCTAGCGTCTTAACAAAGGGGATGAACCCCGCAGACCGCCTTGAAGGAGACGCCAGCGCCATCCCTCACTGGTCGCCACCCACTGATCGGTTAGTTGCCTCGGCAACCCGCGTGAGTGTTGAGCGGCGGCCCGAACACCGTCGCATCGCAGGTGCGGCACGTCCAGGTGGTGTGCCCGCCGCCGTGACCGAGGCAGGCTTGGTGACCGACGAGGACTCGGCTCGGGCCGAGCGGGTGGCCATTGGGGCATCGCGTGGGTGGGTGGGTGATCCATCCTCCGGCCGTGGTCTGCACGAGGTCGCCGAGCACCCCATCAAGCCTAGGCCGCGCGGGAAACACCCACGGTCAGGATTAGCGTTGGGGGCGGTCCACCATAAGGAGGGCAGAGATCATCTAAACGGGAGGGATAAGCAGACCATGACGGAACAGCCGGGACTTCCTGACCAGTTCAAGGAGCTGGCGACGGAGAACGAGAAACGGATGAAGGCGATTCAGGACCAGATCGCAAACCAGTTGGAGGCTCAGCGCAAGGCGGTCGCGGACTTGGTCGAGTCCCAGCAGAAGGCGTTCGCGGAGTTCCTCGAACAGCAGCGCAGCGTCAAGATCACTGACCACTGGGAGGCTCAGCGCAAGGCGATCAGCGAGCAGATCGAGCACCAGCGGAAAGCGTTCACTGACCTGGTGGAACGGCAGTGGACCGCCCAAAAGAAGGTTATCGAGGACGCGCAGCATGCAATCGTCGGGATATTTCGACCTAAGCCGGACGAGCCTAAGCCGGACGAGCCTAAGCCGGACGAGCCTAAGCCGGACGAGTAGGTCTTGATCGGGCACGCCACCCCCAGAGCGCCCCACGGGTGGCGGGCCGAGGGTTCAGGGGGTGTGGGAAACGCCCCCGGCTAGTGCGGGTGACAAACTCATGACAGAGGCCCTGCCCAATATTCCTGGGCAGGGCCTCCTCTGTTGCGGCTGTCAGGCAGACGTCAGCCCACTCCCTGCCGGGTGCCGCTGCCGCGCCCTGGCTTCCCCGAGCTCGTCTGCGGTCGCCGAGGCCACAGAAGCCAGCTCGCGCAGCCGCTGCGGGCTCTCGCCGAGTCCGCTGCTTGACGCGTCAACCAAGCCGTCGATCGTGGCGTCAAATTCGAAACGTGTGCCGTCTCGGTCGCGGTGCACGTGGCGCCACACGCGGCCAGTGAATTCGCCGAGGGTCACGGCGGCGACCTCGTGGACGCCGTACCCGTTCTCGCGCGGGAGGATGTGCTCGGCCACGGGCAGCGGTGGGTGGGTGACCTGGGGTGTGATTGCGGATGTCATCGGTGGTTCCTCTCGTCGTGTTGTCGTTGCCGAGCAAACACGGGAGGACAAACCGAATATCAGCCAGATAACATCGGAGTCTGGTGTCAGTGGTAAAAACCGCCTCTGACCTTCTAAAACTCTGGTGCCCCCGGCAGGATTCGAACCTGCGACACCGGCTTTGCAAAGGAAGCTTTCCATCCGTGCCCGCTACCCACCGAAAGCGCCCTCCTGCCAGGCACTTTCACACACCAGCTATCTGGTACCTTCCCGCGGTTTCCCAACGATTTTCGTCATTAACGATGAATAAACGATGGGTTGGTGCCCCCGCCGCAGGTGCTCCGGTGACTGCGGTGTGCATCAAACCCAGGACGGTTCAGACCATCTGTTTGGCACTGATGGGACCACGCGGCTGGCGGCTTTGCCAGTTATGGGACCACCGTGGCGTGGCTGGGGTTTCGGATTGCTCGGACGCTGTATTGTCCCGACGAGCTACCGGGAAACGTCGGTGTTTGGCCCGATGCGCTCGCTGATTCTTTTCGAGCTCACGCCAGCTTTCAGGGCGCCGGCTGCGTATGAGTGGCGTAGTGCCATGGAAGGACATGCGCGGGAGCGCGGCCGCCGCGGCGAGGCGGTCGAGCCTGCTGTCGGATCGTGTCCGGATGTGGAGGGCGTCCGTCTTCGAAGGTGAACACTTAGTCGCCGGGTGACAGTCGGGTCCAAGAACTGCCGCTCGTGGGTCTCGTTTCCGCCGTGTGCCGACCGCCGCGAGGGCCGTCCGATCATTGGCGTTCGTTTTGTCGGCGTTGTGGGTCTTGCAGCCTGCTTTGTCCCGCGCCTAATCCCGACGACGACATGGTTTTAGGAGAGCCTGCAAGCCCACCCAGCCGTGGTTCCGAAAGGTGTTCTGAGCTGGCAATTTAACGCCATTCGGCGCCACTCTAAACCACGGCGTGTCGCGGATTCACCGACCAAGCACCGACCACAGATCAGCGTTCGATTCCGGACTCAGTATCGAGCGAAGCCCCGGCTGCCCGGGTGCCGCGGATGCCCAACGCTGTGGCAGCGTCGGCCACCAGATGGTGCGACCAGGGCAGTCACCCGCGCCCGCATCGCGGGTACCACCCCGTGAGGTCTGCCACACCGCGGTGGCCTCGGGCCAAACCTGACCGATGCGTCGCAGAGTCGTCCGTCGGACATTGCCGGGTCAGGCTGCGCGTGTATCCGACCTCGTGGCCCCGCCGCTTCACACGCGCTGACCGATCAACGGCCGCACCGGGTCGTACTAAACGATGGCGCCACGGTGCAGGGCCGCACTGTGGTGGTTGCCACCGGTGCGCGCTACAGGACACTGAACCTCGAGGTCTTGGCGGGATTCGCAGCCGAACGCGACGTGGTCCAGGCCGGTCCGGAACTCAGCCGGATCTGGTAAGGGTGTCGTCCGGGCGGGCGAGAGCACGGAGCACGTAGGGCAAGACGCCGCCGTTTCGGTAGTAGTCGGCCTCGCGTCGGGTGTCGAGCCGCACCACCATTCGGAATCTACGTCGGTCGGCAGAGACCTCGACGTGGCGTCGAGACGGGTCTTCGACGACGGCAGGGATTCCTTGGATGCTGATTCGTTCTTCTCCAGCCAGTCCCAGCGACTCCGCGGTGTCGCCGGGCAGGAACTGCAGTGGGAGGACGCCCATGCCGATCAGGTTTGACCGGTGGATCCGTTCGAACGACTCGGCGAGCACGGCGCGGACGCCGAGCAGCCGGGGACCTTTGGCGGCCCAGTCTCGCGAGGAGCCGGCGCCGTAGTCCCTTCCGGCGACCACCACCAGCGGGGTGCCGGCGGCCCGATAGGTCAGCGCGGCATCGTGCGTCCGTTGCACCTCACCGCCGGCGTCGAAGCAGCGTGTCCAGCCGCCGATCGTGCCGGGGGCGACCTGGTTGCGCAGCCTGACATTGGCAAAGGCGCCGCGCACCATCACCTCATGGTTGCCGCGGCGCGAGGCGAAGGTGTTGAGGTGGCGCCGGCTGACGCCAAGACCGGTGAGGTAGCGGCCGGCGTCGCTGTCGGGCGTGATCGCCCCGGCTGGGGAGATGTGATCAGTGGTGACGGAGTCGCCGAGCTTGACCAGGATCCGGGCTTCGTCGATGTCGGCAACCGGACCGGGCTGTGGACTGAGGTGGTCGAAGTACGGTGGTCGACGGACGTAGGTGGAATCCTCGGCCCAGCTGAACGTGGTGCCGAGGGGCGCTTGCAGGGACTGCCAGCGGTGGTCGCCGTCGAAGATGGCGGTGTAGGCGGCATGGAACATGTCGGGGTCGACGCTGTCGGCGACGACCTGGTCGATGTCGTTCTCGGTGGGCCACAGGTCGGCCAGGTAGACGGGCCTGCCGTCGCGGTCCGCTGCGACGGGCTCGGTGATCAAGTCGATGTCCATGCTGCCCGCGAGGGCGTAGGCGACGACTAACGGCGGCGAGCACAGGTAGTTCATTGTGACGTCGGGATTGATTCGCCCTTCGAAATTCCGGTTGCCGGAGAGCACGGACACGACGGTCAGGTCGTGCTCGTGCACGGCGGCGGAAATCTCCTCGATCAACGGGCCGGAGGCGCCGATACAGGTCATGCAGCCGAACCCGGCCAGGTGGAAGCCGAGCGCCTCCAACGGCTCGATTAGCCCGGCCTTCTGGAGGTAATCCATGACTACCTTCGACCCCGGCGACAGGGTGGTCTTCACCCACGGTCGCCGGGTCACGCCCCGGCGGGCGGCGTTGCGGGCCAACAACCCGGCCGCCACCATCACCTGCGGGTTGGAGGTGTTGGTGCACGAGGTGATGGCGGCGATTGCCACCGCACCATGATCAATGTGGTGCGGTTGCCCATCGAGCATCACCTCGACACCAGCGTTGGACTGAGCGTGGTGATGTGTGGCCGCGGGGCTGGCCGCGGGTTCGGGGGGACGCTCGGTGTCGGGGTCGATAGCGGGGGGGTCGCTGGCGGGGAACGACTCCTGGGAGGCCTCATCCACCCATGACGGCGCGGACGCAGGCCGGCCGACGTTCGCCATCTCAGCCCGGAAGGCCGCCTTTGCCTCGGTGAGAGGCACCCGATCCTGCGGGCGCCGCGGCCCGGCGAGCGACGGCACGACGGTAGTCAGGTCGAGCTCGATCTGGTCCGAGTAGTCGAGCTGCACGTCCGGCTCATGCCACAGACCCTGGGTCTTGGCGTAGGCCTCGACCAGTTCGACGTGATCAGCATTGCGGCCGGTGAACCGCAGATAGCGCAACGTCTCGTCGTCGATCGGAAAGACCGCGCATGTGGACCCGAATTCAGGGCTCATGTTGGCGATGGTCACCCGGTCCGCAACGCTGGTCCTGCCCACCCCGGGACCGTGGAACTCCACGAACTTGCCGACAACACCGTGCCGGCGGAGCGTCTCGGTGACGGTGAGGACCAGGTCGGTGGCGGTGGCGCCGGGTGGCAGCTCGCCGGTGAGACGGAACCCGAGGACGTCGGGGAGCACGATCGACAGCGGCTGGCCCAGCATGGATGCCTCGGCCTCAATGCCGCCGATGCCCCAGCCGAGGACCCCGAGACCGTTGACCATCGTGGTGTGGGAGTCAGTGCCCAGACATAGGTCCGGGTAAGCGCAGTCGCCGTCGGTCTCAACCACACGGGCGAGGTACTCGATGTTGACCTGGTGCATGATCCCCATGCCCGGTGGGACGACCTTGAGCCGGTCAAAGGAGCCCTGTCCCCACTTCAGGAAGCGGAACCGCTCGTTGTTGCGTTCGTACTCCAACGCCACGTTGAGGTCGCGGGCGTCGGGCCGACCGAAGTAGTCGGCGATCACAGAGTGGTCGGTCACGAGCTCGGCGGGGATGACCGGGTTTACCCGACCGGGGTTACCGCCCAGATCGGTAATGGCGTCGCGCATCGCCGCCAGGTCGACGAGGGCGGGCACCCCATTGGTGTCGTGCAGGAACATGCGGGTGGCGTGCAGGTCGACCTCGGCGTGCTGCTGGACCGACGGCTGCCAGTCAAGGACGGCCTCGATCTGCTCGCCGGTGACCAGCTGGCCGTCCTCGTGGCGGAGCAGGTTTTCCAGCAACACCTTAAAGGTGAACGGAAGCCGGCCCGAGGCCACTCGGTCAAGCCGGTGCAGCTGCCGACGGCGGCCCGCCAGCGACATCGTGTCCCGGGTGCCGAAGCCGTCACGTCCGGTCATCATTGCAGGCCCCTGTCCGGCGCATCTAGCGCCCGGCCGCCACCACTTCTTTGCCGACACCATCGGCGGGGATCGCCGCGATCGTGAAGGTCTGCTCTGTCATGGCCTCTCCTCACTCGATACTGACAAGGCACACACTGTGTGTGTGACTTGTGATTATGTGCCGGGCAGGCCATTGTCAAAGAGGAATTCCGAATTCACCCGAAAGGACCAATAGGCGAACCCTATAACCACGTCGGCGGTGCGCGCGGCGACGGTCCGTCGGAAGTCTTGTGCGAACGCGCATGTGTCAATTCGATGCTCGGTCACCGCTGCGGAACATAAACTGTCCGGTTGTTTGACGCCGACCCGTTCAAGAATGTCAGGTTTCCAAGTCGAATTGCGGTGGTCAACAGGGGTGGCCGCCGTTCGCCTGATTCGGGCGGTCCGCGAGCTGAATGCCGAGTATGGATGCGGCATAACGACAATCGCTCTTCATACCGACGCCGAACGTCGGGCCATGTTCGTCCGCCAGGCTGACGAGGCGCCGGGCAGGCCATTGTCAAAGACGAATTCGTCAAAGAGGAATTCCGAATTCACCCGAAAGGACCAATAGGCGAACCCTATAACCACGTCGGCGGTGCGCGCGGCGACGGCCCGTCAGAAGTCTTGTGCGAACGCGCATGTTTCGATTCGAATGCTCGGTCACCGCTGCGGAACATAAACTGTCCCGGTGTTTGACGCCGACCCGTTCAAGAATGTCAGGTTTCCAAGTCGAATTGCGGTGGTCAACAGGGGTGAGGCCGCTGTACGCCTGATTCGGGCGGTACGCGAACTCAATGCCGAGTATGGGTGCGGCATAACGACAATCGCTCTTCATACCGACGCCGAGCGCCGCGCGATGTTCGTACGCCAGGCTGACGAGGCGGTGACGCTTCGCAAAACCTCGGAAGGCATTGCTTATCTCGACCACGCCGAGCTCGAACGCGCTCTGCTGGAATCCAAGGCCGACGCGGTGTGGGTGGGCTGGGGGTTCGTCGCCGAGGACAGCGCCTTCGCAGAGCTCTGCGAGCGTGGGGCTGACGTTCATCGGGCCGTCTCCTGCGGCGATGCGCACCCTGGGCGATAAGGTCGAAGCCAAATTGCTGGCCGAAAGGTCGGCGTTCCGCTGGCAAAGCTGGACACCACCCGCACCGCCGTACGTTCGGACAAGCTCGGCGAGGTGGCAGCGGAATTTGAAGCCGTCCACAACGTGGAGCGGGCCCGCCAGGTGGGTTCGGTCCACCAGATCATTCCGGCCGCTGAATTGCGCCCCGAGCATCGTCGCGGCGGTGGAGCGTGGCATGGTACGAACACTCGAGGAACGCGGTCACTCAGGTCCACGGGTACCGGACTGCCCGGGAAGAGGAGACGAACCCAATGCGCAATGACGTCGATCCGGTGGAGACCAGTGAGTGGCGGGAAGCGTTCGACTCGGTCATCGAGTTTGACGGGGCGGAGCGGGCGGAGTTCCTGCTGGAGGAGCTGGACGGCGTGGCCCGGCGCAACGGGGTGCCGGTGCCGTACTCGGCGAACACGCCGTATTTGAACACGATCCCGCCGCACGCACAGCCGCCGCACCCCGGTGACGAGGCGGTCGAGCACCGGATCCGGTCGCTGATCCGGTGGAACGCGGTGGCGACGGTGTTGCGCGCCAACAAGGAATCCTCCGAGCTGGGCGGGCACATCGCCAGCTTCCAGTCCGCGGCGACGCTGTATGACACCGGGTTCAACCACTTCTGGCACGCCCCGTCCGAGGATCACGGCGGGGATCTGGTGTTCGTGCAGGGCCACTGCGCGCCCGGTATCTACGCGCGTTCGTTCCTGGAGGGGCGGCTGACCGAGGAGCAGATGCTCGGGTTCCGGCAGGAGGTCGGCGGCCGCGGCCTGTCGTCGTATCCGCACCCGTGGCTGATGCCGGATTACTGGCAGTTCCCCACGGTGTCGATGGGGCTGGGCCCGCTGATGGCCATCTACCAGGCCCGGTTCCTCAAGTACCTGGCCAACCGGGAGCTGGCCGACACCGCGAATCGGCACGTGTGGGCGTTCCTGGGCGACGGCGAGATGGACGAACCCGAGTCGTTGGGCGCGATCTCGTTGGCCGGCCGGGAGAAGCTGGACAACCTGATCTTCGTCGTGAACTGCAACCTGCAGCGCCTGGACGGCCCGGTGCGCGGCAACGGGAAGATCATCCAGGAGCTGGAGGGCATCTTCCGGGGCGCGGGCTGGAACGTGGTCAAGGTGATCTGGGGATCCGGCTGGGACCCGCTGATCGCCGCGGACAAGTCCGGGCTGCTGCTTAAGCGCATGGAGGAGTGCGTCGACGGCGAGTACCAGGACTTCAAGTCCAAGAACGGCGCCTACGTGCGCAAGCACTTCTTCGGCAAGTACCCCGAGCTGCTGGACCTGGTCGCGGACATGTCCGACGACGAGATATGGGCGCTGAGCCGCGGCGGGCACGATCCGGGGAAGGTGTACGCGGCGTACAAGGCGGCGGTGGACAACGTCGGCTCGCCCACCGTGATCCTGGCCAAGACGGTCAAGGGCTACGGCATGGGTGAGGCCGGTGAGGGCCAGAACATCACCCACCAGCAGAAGAAGATGGGCGAGGAGGTGCTGCGCGCGTTCCGCGACCGGTTCTCCATCGACCTGGCCGACGACAAGATCGCCGAGGTGCCGTTCCTGAAGCTGCCCGCAGGCGGCCCCGAGGAGCGCTACCTGCGGGAGCGGCGAACCGCGCTCGGCGGGGTGTTTCCGGTGCGGCGGCAGCGCTCGCGCGATCTCACGGTGCCGGGGCTCTCGGCCTTCGCGGCACAGCTCAAGCCCACCGGCGACCGCGAGATCTCTACCACGATGGCGTTCGTTCGGATCCTGACCACCCTGTTGCGGGACAAGGCGATCGGCAAGCACGTGGTGCCGATCGTGCCCGATGAGTCGCGCACGTTCGGCATGGAGGGCCTGTTCCGGCAGTTCGGGATCTTCTCCCAGGTCGGGCAGCTGTATCAGCCCGAGGACGCCAAGCAGCTCATGTACTACAGGGAGGACCGCTCCGGGCAGATGCTGCAGGAGGGCATCAACGAGCCCGGCGCGATGTCGTCCTGGATCGCCGCGGCGACCAGCTACAGCGTGTCCGACACCCCGATGATCCCGTTCTACATCTACTACTCGATGTTCGGGTTCCAGCGCATCGGCGACCTGGCCTGGGCGGCCGGCGACTCGCGGGCCCGCGGCTTCCTGGTCGGGGGCACCGCCGGGCGCACCACGCTCAACGGCGAGGGCCTGCAACACGAGGACGGCCACTCGCACCTGCTGTCGGCCACCATCCCGAACTGCGTCTCCTACGACCCGACCTTCGCGCACGAGGTCGCGGTGATCGTGCAGGACGGCCTGCGCCGCATGTACGCCGAACAGGAGGATGTCTTCTACTACCTGACGGTGATGAACGAGAACTATCAGCATCCGGGCATGCCGGAGGGCCGGGAGGACGAGGTTCGCGAGGGCATCATCCGCGGCATGTACGTGCTGCGGGAGGGGCCGGCGGCGAAGAAGGACGGACCCCGGGTTCAGCTGCTGGGCTCCGGCACCATCCTGCGCGAGGTGATCGCGGCCGCCGAGCTGCTGGAACAGGACTTCGGCGTGACTGCCGACGTGTGGAGCGTGCCCAGCTTCACCGAGCTGCGACGCGACGGCATCGCCGTCGACCGCTGGAACATGCTGCATCCGGGCGAGGAGTGGCGGCTCAGCTTCGTCCAGCAGTGCCTGGCCGGGCGCCCGGCCGGCCCGGTGGTCGCCGCGACCGACTACATGCGGGCCTTCGCCGACCAGATTCGGCCGTTCTTGGACCGCCGTTACCGGGTGCTCGGCACCGACGGGTTCGGGCGCTCGGACTACCGGCGCAACCTGCGCCGGCACTTCGAGGTCAACCGGCATTACATCGCGCTCGCCGCGTTGACCGAGCTGGCCGCCGGGGGCGCCGTTCCGGCCTCGGCGGTAGCGGATGCCATCGCCCGCTACGACATCGACCCCGACAAGACCGCACCCGCGCTCGCCTGAGCGTTCGGACCCGATCAGGAGGAAGACGATCGACATGACAGCTCCTACCGAGGTCAAGGTTCCCGACATCGGCGACTTCGGCACTGTGCCGATCATCGAGGTACACGTCAGCGCCGGCGATCAGGTCAACGCCGAGGACCCGCTGGTCACCCTCGAATCCGACAAAGCCACCATGGACATACCCGCCCCGGTCGCCGGCTCGGTGGCCGAGGTCCTGGTCAAGGTCGGCGACGAGGTGAGCGTGGGCAGCCCCATCTTGCTGCTCACCCCCGGCGACGGCGCGGTCAGCACCCCGCCGTCACTGGTCGAACAGCAAGAACCCGCACCCGCCTCGGCCCCGGCGGCGGCCCCCGCGCCGGCGCCCTCGGCCCCGGCGGCGGCGCCAGCGGCGGGTGGAGTCGACACCCCCGCCGGGATACACGCCGGGCCCTCCGTGCGGCGCACCGCCCGGGAGTTGGGCGTGGACCTGGCCGCGGTCACCCCGACCGGGCCCAAGGGCCGCATCACCAAGGACGACCTGCTGGGGTTCCTGAAGGGCCCGGCCCAACCCGCCGCCGCGGCCGCGACCGGCGCGGGGATCCCGGAGATCCCCGCGCAGGACTTCTCCACGTTCGGGCCCATCGACACCGCGCCCCTGCCACGGATCAAGAAAGTCTCCGGACCCTTCCTGCACCGCAACTGGCTCAACGTCCCCCACGTCACGCACAACGACGAAGCCGACATCACCGACCTCGACCGTTACCGCAAAGAACTCGACACCGCCGCCAAAAACGACGGCAACCCCTACCGGGTCACCCTGCTCGCGTTCCTGGTCAAGGCCTGCGTCGCCGCCCTCAAAAAGTTCCCCGAGTTCAACTCCTCACTGTCCCCGGAGAAAGACGCCCTCATCCTCAAGCACTACTACAACATCGGCATCGCCGTGGACACCCCCGGCGGCCTGGTGGTCCCGGTCGTCAAGGACGCCGACCGCAAGGGCATCGTGGAACTGTCCCGGGAGTTCATGTCCACCTCCGCCAAGGCCCGCGACGGCAAGCTCGGGCCGTCGGACATGGCCGGTGGCACGTTCACCATCTCCAGTCTCGGCGGCATCGGCGGCACCAGCTTCACCCCCATCGTCAACGCCCCCGAAGTCGCCATCCTCGGCGTCGTCCGCTCCAAGCTGAGCCCCGTGTGGAACGGCACCGAGTTCACCGCCCGCAACATGCTGCCCCTTTCCCTGTCCTACGACCACCGCGTCATCGACGGTGCGCTGGCCGCCCGATTCGCCCGACACCTGTGCTTCCTGCTCGAAGACGACCGACGGCTGCTGTTGTGACCGTCTTCGCCACTGACCACTTCGACCACCAGGGAGCAACTCGATGAGCGCGCAGGAGATCAAGATCCCGGACATCGGCGACTTCTCGGACATCCCGGTGATCGAGATCCACGTCGCGGCGGGCGACACCGTCGCGGCCGAGGAACCGTTGGTCACGCTGGAATCGGACAAGGCCACGCTCGATGTACCAGCCCCGGTAGCCGGGACGGTGACCGAGCTGCGGGTCGCCGTGGGCGACACCGTGTCCGAAGGCAGCGTGATCATGGTGATCGACGCCGAGGACGGCGACGCCGCCACGGCAGGTGCGGCCGGGGCACCGACCCAGCAGGTCACCGAGACCGCAGTCGCGCAGCCGGCGGCCGCGGCCACGGCGGCGCCCGCCGCGAACATCGGACGCGGCGACCAGCACGCCGAGGTGCTCGTGCTCGGCGCCGGGCCGGGCGGCTACACCGCAGCGTTCCGGGCCGCCGACCTCGGCAAGCAGGTCGTCATGATCGACAGCCGGGGCCCGCTTGGCGGGGTGTGCCTGAACGTGGGCTGCATCCCGTCCAAGGCGCTGCTGCACGCGGCCAAGGTGATCGCCGAGACCAAGGAGATGTCCGGCAGCGGGCTGGCTTTCGCCGCGCCGACGGTCGACCTGGTCGCGCTGCGCGGCTGGAAACAGAGCGTGGTCAACCGGCTCACCGGTGGGCTGTCCGGGCTGGCCAAACAGCGCAAGGTCACCACCATGGTCGGCGCCGGCAAGTTCACCTCGCCGAACATGGTCGAGGTCACCGCCGGCGACGGGTCGACGAGCACGGTTAGCTTCGAGCAGGCCATCATCGCCGCCGGCTCGGAGCCGGTCACGCTGCCGTTCGTGCCGCACGACGATCCCCGTGTGATCAACTCCGCCGGCGCGCTGGAGCTGGATGGGATCCCGGAGCGGCTGCTCGTCCTGGGTGGCGGGATCATCGGCCTGGAGATGGCGACCGTCTACTACGAGCTGGGCTCGAAGGTGAGCGTGGTAGAGCTGCTCGACCAGCTCATCCCCGGCGCGGACGCGGACCTGGTCAAGCCGCTTACCCGGTGGCTGTCCAAGCGCTATCAGGACATCTGGGTGAAGACCAAGGTCACCAACGTGGAGGCCGGACAGGATGGGCTGACCGTTTACTTCGAGGGCGGCAAGGCCCCCGAGTCGGCGGTGTTCGACAAGGTCCTGGTCGCGGTCGGGCGCAAGCCCAACGGGAAGGTGATCGGCGCCGAGGCCGCGGGCGTGCAGGTCGACGAGCGCGGGTTCATCCCGGTGGACAAGCAGCAGCGCACCAACGTGGGGCACGTCTTCGCCATCGGCGACGTCGTCGGCCAGCCGATGCTCGCACACAAGGCCACCCACGAGGGCAAGGTCGCCGCCGAGGTCACCGCCGGGCACAACAGCTACTTCGACGCCACCGTCATCCCCTCGGTGGCCTACACCGACCCCGAGGTGGCCTGGGTCGGCGTCACCGAGAACGAGGCCAAGGCGGCCGGCATCAAGTACGGAAAGGCCAACTTCCCGTGGGCGGCCAGCGGCCGTTCGCTGTCCCTGGGCCGCGACGAGGGCATGACCAAGGTGATCTTCGACGAGACCACCGACCGGATCATCGGCTGCGGCATCGTCGGGCCGAATGCCGGCGACCTGATCGCCGAGGCCGCGCTGGCCATCGAGCTAGGCGCGGACGCCGCCGACATCGGGCTGACCATCCACCCGCACCCAACCCTCTCCGAAACCGTGGCGATGGCCGCCGAAGCCTTCGAGGGCACCATCACCGACCTCTACATGCCCAAGAAGAAGGCGTCGAGATGACCGCCGACGCTGCGCCGGCAGAACCGGTCACCAGCAACGACACAACCAGCAACGACTTGGCCGCAAGCACCTAACCCGTGACGAAACGCTCCGCGAACATCCGTTGGGCCATCATCGCAGTAGCCGAAGTCTCCGATATCGTCGGGCACTATCGGGCGCCGCCGTCGACCGCGGTCGTGCTGTGCGTTGACGATGCACCAACTTGCTTTCGCTCGCTGATCGGTGGGCCGACAGAAACGTTGTGCCTAGGGAATGCAGCGCTCCGTGAGACAGACCAGTGGCTGATCGCAATGAGATAACCAACGTCCGAGCAGGTCACGTCGTCTCGAGATGGAATGAAAGCGGTGAACCTACAGCAGCAGCAATTGTCGGATCTCACGCCGCGCTTCAAATTCTCACGGGTAACTTCCAACGGGATTCAAGTTTGAAGCCGTGCTGAGGCACATGGTCTGGTCGTGGAATACAACGCCCGCGCCGAATCCGGTGGTCGCCAACTTGACTTCACTGCCCAACCCCGCCTCGACTGGGAGCCAGCGGGGTTGGCGGACCGCAACCGGGTCCAGATGACCTACGTCCCGGCCTCGCGCGACGGCGTGCGGCAAGTCGACGCGTTCCTGGGCGGTCGTTGTGGCGAGCCAGCCGCTGGTCGGATGAACTGCGTGACCACATGAATCACGCGGCCGAAGATATGGTCGAGAAGTTTCGGGCCGAGTCGGTCGTGTCGGCCATCGAATTGACGCTGGCGCAGCGCTGGCAGCAGCTGCATCACGCGGACACCAACGCCGTGCCGTCCTTCGAACCCATCAGCGACGACGCCCGGAACTGTTCCGCAACGCTGAGTTGATGTTTGAACCCAGCGACAGGGTGCGAGCACTGTGACCAACGGTGACTGCGCGGTTTCGTCGGGTTGGCCGGGTGATCATTACCCACGAAGGGATCCCAGTGCTGGGAGCCACTCTCGTCGAGCGAGGTGGACGCCCGCTGAACCTCGCCCAGTCGAACGAGGTGTTCGTGCAAGATCGCCTAGGCTTTTGCCGTGCCCGCAAACGATCTGGGGTGGCTCGACGCCGTTGCCCTGCGCGATCTGGTCGCCGACGGCGAGGTCACGCCTGCCGAGCTCGCGGAGAGCGCGATTGCCCGCATCGACGCCGCGAACCCGGTGCTGAACGCCGTCGTCGTGCCGCTGCCCGACGTCGGGCGTGCCATCGCCGCCGATCCCGCGCTGCCGCGCGGACCGTTCCACGGCGTGCCGTTTTTGCTCAAGGACGTCGGCGCCTGCCTGGCCGGCCTACCGCTGTACATGGGCAACGGGCTGCTGCGATCGCTGGACTGGCGGGCACCCTCCGACACCATCCTCGGCGGCCGCTTCCGCGCCGCCGGCGTCGTCACCGTCGGCAAGACGGCGCTGCCCGAGTTCGGCTGCCAGCCGACCACCCAGCCGATCGCCTTCGGCGCGTGCCGCAACCCGTGGGACACCACGCGCTCCACCGCGGGATCCAGCGGCGGTGCGGCCGCCGCCGTCGCGGCCGGGCTGGTGCCGGTGGCGCACGCCAGCGACATCGGCGGCTCGATCCGGCTGCCGGCCGCGTGGTGCGGGGTCGTCGGCCTCAAGCCGTCCCGCGGGCGGACGTCGAGCCTGCCGATCACCGACCCCAACCTCGTCGAGCACGTGATCACCCGCAGTGTGCGCGACACCGCCGCGTTCCTCGACGCCGTGGGCGGTGCCGATCCGAACGACATCTACCACCTGCCGTCGTCGGCTGTGCCCTACGCGACGGCGACGTCCGATGCACCGGACGGCCTGCGCATCGGCTATGTCGAGTCGGTCGAGGCGATCGATGTGACGGTTGATGCCGACTGCGTCGCCGCGGTCAGAGAGGCGGCTGGGCTGCTCGAGGCGCTCGGCCACCACGTCGAGCCGGACCGACCGGCGCGGCTGTTCGACGAGGAGTTCGCGACGCACCACCTGCGATCCGCCGGCTGGGAGTTCCAGCACATGCTGGACGGGCTCGCGGCCGCGATCGGACGGCCCCTGACAGTGGCCGATGTCGAGCCGTACTCGTGGGCGCTCGCCAGCGTCGGCGCGAGCCTCACCGATGCGTCCTACTCGGCCAGCCAGACCTGGCAGCGCGCGTACACCGCTGAGGTGTCGGCGTGGTGGGCCAGCGACTTCGACCTGCTCCTGACGCCCGCCGCCGGCCAGCCACCCGGCCTTCTCGAGGAGCTCCTGCCGCCGCCTGCCGACCCGCTCTCAATCCTGCCGCGCTTCGAACGCATCTGGTGCTTCGCGGCACCGTTCAGCGTCACCGGTCAGCCGGCGATCAGCCTGCCGATCGGGCAGACGGCGGGCGGGTTGCCGGTCGGCGTCCAGCTCGTCGCGGCGCTCGGGCGAGAGGATCTGCTGCTGCGCGTGGCGGCACAGCTCGAGACGGCTGCGCCGTGGAGCGATCGCCGTCCGCCGCTGTCCTGAGACGGTTTTGCGCGCGGTCGGCCCGCACGGCGCTCGACACCCACCAAACACAAGTCACGGGAAATCGCCCCACACCTGATGCTGCGGGTGTCGGTCGTGCACCACGCGTTCGCTCCCTTAGCCGACGAAATCACTTGGCCCAACGCATCCTCGGCGCCGTCAGCCAAGCACACTGTCCACGACAGTCAGGGTCAAGACGACCGGGCGGTTGATCCTTGGGGGACCTACGTCGCTCGGCGGCGGGCGACTCATAATCCGTCGGTCGCGGCTTCCCCCGGAACGCCCACGTCAGGAGCCTGCGGACATTCAAGATCCGTCTCGCTTCTCGATATGCCGTGAGCCTCAGCTCGACGCCGGACACCCATCAGCCAGTCAACAGCGGTGGTGCGACGAGTCGTACCTTCCGGCGCATCTGCGTGGGATACCAAACGCATCCACACGGGTCGAAACACGGCCTCTGCCAAGCAATTTGGGTATACCACCTGTCGAGGCTGCACCCGCACCCTATTTCACCCTATTCATACACTGGTCGACACACGTCGGCCGCGTGAAAAGGAGCACTACATGACCACCAGTAGTCCCACTTCGGCCCATCGTCCGAACGCCCCCACCGCCTATCCTGGCGAGGGTGCGCAGCCGGCTCGTGTTGCCCCCCGGCGTGGCAGCGAAACCAAAGCTGCTTTCAAGACAACGGAATTCATCGTTTATGTGGTGGCGGTCATCGGCGTGCTGCTCGCGTCTTGGTTGGTCAGTACCACTGAAGCGCATGAGGACTATTTCCGGGCCGATCGGGCATGGTTCTACGTTGTGCTGCTCAGTATCGGCTACATGGTGAGCCGCGGTCTGGCCAAGGCCGGCAGCCGCCAGCACGACGACGCGTAATCAAACCTGGGGGGAGGCTCAGACCGCTGTTGCGCGTCTGGCCTCCCCGCAGGCAGCTCCGCTCAGATTCGACGAACACAAACGCGACAACGGGCGGGCCGCCCCTACTGCTGGCCCACGCCGACGTCGCCACGTGGGCACCGCCCCCGCCGTGAGGACCGAATGATGCTGTGGCTGTTGGCCACCCTGTCAGTAGTAACCATTTCCTGGGGGATCGCGCACCGGTTCAAGGCGGGCAGTCCCGCGGCTATTTGCACTGGCGAGCGGTGCTCGTGTCGCCTCAAGGACCGCACGTGACGTGCGAACCGCTGCTGCTTCCCCCGGGCACCCAAAGATGATCCGCCAACCTCGAACGGGGCACTGTTCCTTGAGAACCCAGAACCCCGGTACAACACGCATTAGGAGAACAATGACCGACATCACCACCCAAAAGCTCATCACCCAGCTGCGCACGCTGCAGCACCTCACCAACACCGAGGCGCAGATCGCCCAAACTCGACAGGCGCAGGCCCGCGACGAGGCCGTGCGTGCAGAATTGGCGATGAACGCGGCGAACGCGCACGAACGCGCGCAGCTGATCGCGGCCGCGTTGCGTGATCTGGGCGGGGTGCCCGACGTCGTCACCCCCGCGCTGGGCCGCGCCACCGCGCTGGCCAAAACGGTAGTGGAGCAGGGCCAACCGATCGCCGGCGCGCTGTTTGGTGACCTCGCCTTGGAACACCAACTGCTCGACCGCGCTCGCTATCTGGAGGCCCTCGCCGACACAGCCGACCACGCCGACACCCGAAACCTGGCGCGGCGCCTACAGGCGGCACATCAACAAACCCTCGAGTGGATCACCTCGGTGCTCGTCGAGGACGCGTCGGGAAACCCCACCAAGGTGCGGCCGACCCCGGTGCAGAAGGCAGTGGGACGGCTCACCAGCGTGGTCAATTACCCGACCCGGCGGACCGCTGAATGGATCAACGGGACCGCTGAGGCGGTTGCCCGCACCCGCTCACGGGTCGGCACCGTCGCCGAAGCCGCGAAAGATTCCTTGACCGCGGGACGCGACGCCGCACTGCTTGAAGCCGAGCAGATCGCCACCCGAAAAGGGGCACGCAGCACCGAGACCGCCGTGCACCGCACCCGCGTGCTGGCCGGCGGCCTGACCGTTGATGAACTGGCCGTCGACAATTACGACGACCTCACCGTCGGCGAAGTCGCGTCTGCGGTGCAGCGACTCACCGACACCGCCGCACTGACCGCGCTGCTGCGCTACGAACAAAACCATAAGGACCGCGCGGGAGCGGTTACCGGCATCGAAAACCGGCTGGCTGCACTCGCTGAACAACACATCTAACCGAAACTGACGGGTCACAAAGGCCCGGCCGCCCCGGCGCAGCGTCAACGAGCAGTGAGAAACCCGCTGAATGGCTAGCTCGGCGGCCAAGCCGCGCACCTCGTCGACCTCTATCGGCGGCGTAGAGCGCGGCGGCTTCGGCTCGAACGATCAATGTAGCGCCAGCTCAAAGGGCCGAGCGGGCGTCCTGGATCGCACCACGGGCTCCGCCGGTATGGCGGATGCCAACAACCGAATCATCCGATGACCTGAGGAAATGGAGCTTTACCATGGCCAAGAACCCGTTCATGAGTGCCTATCTCAGTGCGGCGAACCGGGTCGCGAACACCGCGCGCGGCAAGGCGACAAACGAGATCAAGCGCCAGTCCACCAGCATGGTCAACGCCTGGGTCGATGCATGGACCCCCAAGCCCAAGGCGAAGCCGGCGCGCAAACGCAAGAGCAGGTGACAGATGGCATTTCAGCTGACTCGGGCGAACCGGACACCACACTCCGGGCAATACCGCCCGCGCCAACGTGATTCACGGAAGTGGCATCTTCGCCGCAAGCGAATTCACAGCCGCATCACGCCTTATAGCCGCTGGCTGATCCGCCCTTTCTCAGTCCGAAACAACCGTCTTGTTCTAGGAATCGCCATCGCGATGGCGAAAGTCTGCCCGCCAAATCGATGACAATTCCGCAAAGCAGCAGGTAGGGGAGCCCGGATATGACATCGACTTTGGCAACCTACACCCCCCAGTAGTCCTGCTGTTGTAGGGTCTCACGCCGCGCTTCAAATTCTCACGGGTAACTTCCAACGGGATTCAAATTTGAAGCGGCGCTGAGACACGCGGATGCGCCTGCGCGGCATTCGCGTTGGCGAGTGCGACGCTTCGGGCATGCATGTTAGTGCGGATGTGGTCGAGCGGTAGCGGTTGGCATGGCTTCGGGGGCGAGGACCGGTGCGACGATTACGGTGCGGTTCCGGACAGCCCCGAACGTCGGTGTCGGCGGTTTCGCTCGTCGACGCGGACTCGGACGTCGCTGTGGCGTGGCCGTGGCGTGAGTTCTGATGGCGCGCCGGGCAGAAGCATTACTCGGCAGTTATTGGTCGGCGACCGAGGGTCGCCATGTCATCGATGAGTCGCGGCTGGAGCTCGCCAGGCTGTTGTTCGCAGATTTCGATCGGTCGGTGCACCGCATCTGTGCACAGCCGTTCCTGTTGGTGACGCGATCTCACGGGCGCATGATGAAAATAATTCCGTGAAGCCTCTCCGCTCGGGCGGAACTGCGGGTAAGAATGAGCCGATTCGGGCACTACAGCCCATATCCTGGAGGACGGGAGCCTGACCGCGCAGCGGCCTGTACTGGGGCGTTGAGATCGGATTCTGCAGGAGGACAACGTGGTGCGATGCGCGCCGACCAGTCCGTCGAGACCCTGGGTCAGCTCAGTGGACCTCCCGGGACGGGGCACTACTGCCGTGTGGCAGTGCGCCGGCCCACCTCATGCGGAGACGCTCGTCCTGCTGCACGGCGTGGCGATGACCGCCGAGTTGTGCTGGTTTCGGGTTCTCGAGCAGCTCGGCCGGCAGTTCCGCATTGTCGCCCCTGACCTGCGCGGCCATGGCGACGGGATCCCGCTTCGTGGCTCCCGGTTCCGCCTGGAGGACAGTGTTGACGACATCGCTGCGCTGGCCGATGTGCTCGACATCAAACGCTTCGCCGCCGTGGGCTACTCCATCGGGGGGATGGTCGCGCAACAGCTGTGGCGCAGGCATCCTCACTTGGTGTCCGGGCTTTTACTCTGCGCCACCGCTCGCAACGTCCGGGGCTCATGGCTAGAGAAACTCACATCGCTTTACCTGTCGACGACGACAACGGCACTGAATCTATTGCCGTTTGCGCAGGCTATCACCGCTGAAGCTTTGGGCAGCAGCCTACTGGGGCACATCCAGGATGGCGAATCCCGGGCGTGGGCCCGAGCACAGCTATCCAGGACGAGCCTGCCTGCCGCCATGTCGGCCGTTCAGTCGGCAGTCGAGTTCACCTCGCATGAGTGGATCGCAGAGGTCGACGTGCCCACCGCTGTCGTTATCACCACGGCCGACAATGTGGTGCCGCCAAGTCGACAGCGCCGGCTCGCCCGCGCCATCCCGCATGCTGCTGTGTTCGAGCTGGTCGGTGACCACGCCGTCATTCTCAACGACCCGGCACGTTTCGCTCAGGTGCTGATCGCTGCGAGCCGATCTGTGACCGGGGCAATCGCCGGCCAAGGTGAGCCGGCCTGAGCCCTGCCGCGGGAGTGCGCCCGGCCGACCGCGACGTAGCCCGCCCCGAGCGAGAACTCTTCGACCCGAAGATCGGTGACGAACTCTTCCAGCCGAGCCCAGGGCCGGTCGAAGCCATCAAACGATCGAATGTAGGGTCGGTGTTGTGCCCGGATCATCGGGTTCATCATGACCATCCATTCCGGCGCGTACTTGCCGCCACCCGCTGCGACCCACGCCCCCGGACGTAGATGGTCGAACACGTTGGCCAGCGCGGCCGGCGACTGCAGGACATCGTGTACCGCGCAGAACAGGGCCGCGTCCGCCATAACGGGGATAGGCGCGGTTTCGACCGGGGCTTGCACGATGGTGAGGTTGTCCCACCCGTGCCGCGCGATTCTCTCAGCGGACAGCGAAGCCATCTTCGGCGCCTGATCGATCCCGATGATCACACCGGAGCTGCCCACCCGCTCTCGCAGACCTTCGAAGCACAGGCCGGTCCCGCAGCCCACATCGAGCACAACATCGCCGACTTGCAGCGGGAGTGCGTCGATGATCCGCAACCGGTCCCTCTGGAAGGCTCCCGTCCTGCGGTCGTAGAACTCGGCGTCGCACCCGTATGAACTCTTCACCGTCGCTAACACCATTCACCTCACTAAGGTCAATCGTCAGAAGTATCCGTTGAGGCCGTGGTGTTAGCAGAACCCTGAGCGTCACAGCGAGCCGCGTTGCCTCGGTGAGATGGCCGGCATCAAAGAGATGCGAGACGAACTCCTCGGTCTGCTCTATGAGCAGCTGGAATTTCTGGACCGATTAAGTCATCTTACCATGCCCGCATCCCCGGTTTCCCGGCGACTTATCTTTTCTATCTGGGCTTTTCGGCGCCCTTGCGTTGGAGGGTAGCCGGGTTGACGCTGCCTGGCTTGCCATGCAGCCTCGAATTCGTCGGGCGAACGCCCCACGAGTCCTTGTTGGATGCGGCGCGGTTTCTGCCATCCGTCGATGTAGCGGAACAGCGCCGCCTGCGCCTCAGCTCTGGCCGCGAAAGTGGTTGCGGGCCAGTAGATCAACTCGATCTTGAGGGTCGACCATGCTTGCCACACTAAGTACGCTTGCATTGCCGTTGCCAACTCCAGCGCCGAAAGCCCAGCGAGGTTAACAGGTCAGCTCTGCCACAACCTCGACTCTCTGCCACAACTCGACCGTTTCTGCTGACCGAGCAATGTAGACGTTCTGATCTAGAAGTCATGGCGGGGGCCCACCACGCATGATGAGGTCCGGTGGCCACGGGCAGAACAAAGGGGCTCGTCATCACGCGTCAGCATGACGTACACGTGTGTGTGACGTGAACTCGCAAGTCACACACGTCCATCACGGCCCGGATGATCGGAAAATCCGACACAACGCTGGCCGCGATGTTGTGGGAGGAACGACTCGCTCCCGCCGACGCCGCTGAACACTGGGGACATCCAGTGTCACTCGGCGCATTGAACGCCTGTACGCGAACCGGCTCGGCGGTAACTGGGACCTCGAGGGCAGACCGGTGGCTAATTGGCGTCGTCAGATCGCCGATGTGCGCAACAGCGCGATTCACACTGGCCGAGAGGTCACAAGTGCGGAGGTCAACGCCGCCGGCGTAGCGGCCGGTGCGCTCACCACGTTTATGGCGCAGCGAATACTGGCCAACGGGCGAAAGTACCCGAAGACGATGTCGATCCTTCTCGGACCGTTGTCGGTCGAACAGCACGTCTCAACCCAGGCACGCGATGAAGTTTTGTGGGAAATGCAGCGCTGCAACGCGTTTACCGTGGAGTTCCACCGTTGGCGTGACGACTGGTTAGCTCGGCGGAGCTACCACGTGATCGCCGTCATGACAGCGTCGGCGGGCAGTTGCTCGACCGTCGGCGCCGGCGGCGCCGGCAGCGCGTAGACGCCGTCCGCATCGATCAGCAGCGTCTCGGTGATCGCTGCGAACTCCATCAGCCTGGCCACCTCGGCATTCGAGCGGGCCAGCCGGGAGATCTCGATCCCGAAGATCGCCCCGACCTCCCCGGAGCACACCCGGCGCACCAGCTCGGTGAACCCCGCCCGGGCCACGCCCCACCGGCCCGACACCCCCAGGTCGGTGTCGATCACCACCACGTCGGGGCGGGCCCACCCGAGCCGGACCGCCTCCTCGGCCAGCCCGTACTGGCGCGTCGTGGACTCGGTGTGCTCGCGGACCTGCGCCATCGACGACTGGCGCAGATAGATCGCCGCCAGCCGATCGCGGTGAATGCCGCTGATCTTCGCCTCGCCGTTCATCGCCGCCGCCTCCCAGGGCCGCCATCGTCATGTTGGCCAGCACCGTCACCGCTTCGCCCCGAAAAGCCATGGCCAGCACGGGACTCGGCGCGGCAGCTGTCATCGGCTACGTCAGTTCTCGCCTGGCCAGCAGCTCGGCGTTGATCGCCGAAATCTCGGCCACCACCGCCTCGACCTCGGCACCGGTGTGCACGCAGCGGCGCACCACCTCGATCAGCGCCGCGGGCACGTACCGCAGCCGCCCCCGACCGGCCGTCCTCGGCGCGAAGTAGACATAGGGGCCATGCAGTTCGCCCTCCGCGCACCGGCAGCCAGCCTTGCCGCACCGCCGTGCCTGCTCCACCAGCGACCCGGTCAGCAGCAGCTCCGCGTCGCCGAGCCGGGCCACCAGCCGACGTCGCCGCGCCAGCAACGACCGCGTGGACAGACTCGACAGATCGGTCTTGTGTGTATTCATCACACAAGATAATGCCAGCATCAACCATGTCGATCAACAACTCCCAGTGCGCGTGTCACCGCGGCGAGCGCGGCCAGACCCGCCATCGACAACCGATGCTCCCCCGCTGGCTCAGAACGATCGGTCCACGCCTGCGGCACCGTAATCTGGCCACCGACGCCGCCGGAACACACGAATACCGTGTCCCCGGCCCGGCGCTTGAGGTAGAGAATCTCCAGCCGCTGCCCGATCAGCGGGTGGAACGGATGAGTGACGACAACGAAACCCAAATCATCACTGGACGACGCGGCACTATGCCGCCTCCGTCGGGATGCCCAGCCGGCGCAGCTTGCCGCCGGTTTTGGGAATCATTCGCTCGCGCGCCGGAACCGGCCGGAAACTGCGGTCCTTCAACTGCGACCGCAGCCGGGCGAGGAACACCTCGAACCCGGACCTGTTCTCGATGTAGGAGACGGTCTTGCCGTCGGCCCCGGCCGTACGGGCGCCCTTGTTGCTGCGCACCCGATCCCACGCCACCAACAGAAACGCAGGATCGGTTACCAGGTTGAACAGATCATCGAACCGGCGATCAGGATCCTCGATCGCCCAACGGTGCAGCTTGGTCTGGATCTCCAGTACCCGACGCTCGGCCCGATACAGGGCCCACTCGTCTGGTGCGTCGGTGTTCACCGACGACCTCCCGGCATTCCAATCTCCTCCTTGCAGATTTGCTGGTCCCCTTCGCCATGCGCACGCCTCTCGCGTGCTCGGACTACTACGAGACCTCCGTCCCACCCCGCGCTCCTCGGTCGGCAGCGGACCTGTCCCGGCCCGGACCGGCTGCCCGGCACCGGGGACGACCACGGATGGTTCCCACGTTCACTTCATGTTCGATCGGCCAGGCAGGCACCCAGCTCTACCCCGGCAGCATCGCCACACCTACGCCGCAGACATTCGGCGTGGCCTCCGCGCCGTTCAACACACACGGCACCGGAGTCGGCTTCCCCGCAAAACGGAAGCCGCGCACTGCATCCCGGCCCATATCCGCCAGATTCGAGCCGGTACTACGCTTACGGGACGTCAACCACTGGTTCGCTCTCGCAGTACCCTCTGGCCCTGCTAGCCGGACCCGCACCATCTGGCAGTACTGGCGCGTCCCGACATCGTCGGAGCTGCTTCCCACCCTCACCGGCGCTCCCCGGATCAGGCTGCTCCCAGCTTCAACCCAGCCGCTGCCACGGCCAGGCGGCGGAGGTCTTCCACCTCCCCTCGAACATCAAGCGCCTCGTGGCGCACATGTTGGTCGTAGTAGGCGCGTGCGCCGGGGCTGGTGGTGAGCGCGCAGAGGGCCCAGTGGTCGATGGCGTCGTAGAGGCGCCGGTTACGCACGTGGCGGGCCAGCACGGCGCGTTTCTTGCCGGAGGCGACGGTCAACGGTGAGGTTCCGGCGTAGTTTCTGCGAGACTTGGCGCTGGTGTAGCGGTTCGGGTCGTCCCCGAACTCACCGAGCACCCGGGCGCCGAGGATGACACCAAGTCCTGGCAGGGAGCGGTAGATGTCGGCGTCCGGGTGTGCCTCAAAATGTGTGGCCAGGTCGGCCTCGAGATCGGTGATCTGGCGGTTCGGTTCGACGATGATGTCGATCGCGGCGCGGGTTGTCGCGGCGAACGCGGCGGTGACCGCGGAGGAGGCGGCGAGCTGCTCGGTGCATAGCACCGCCACTATCTGCTGGGCGCGGACATCGAGGTTGCGTTGTCGCCCAGCGCGTTTGAGGGCTGACCGGATCTTTGACAGGCTCAGCTGCGCGGCTTCGGCGGGCGCAGCGCGGCCCAGAATGGCCAGGGCATCGCGTTCTGCCAGGTCGTCGAACGCCTCCAGCGCCACCGGGTAATACTCGCGCAGTGCCGAGCGCAGTGCGTTGGTGTGCCGGGTGCGGGCCCAGATCAGGTTCTGGTGTGCCCGGGCGAGGACCTTGATCGCCTCGACGTCTGGGCTGTCGCCGGCCAGAGGGCGGTGGTTGTGGCGGTCGGTGCGGACCAGGTCGGCCAGCAGCTTGGCGTCGCCGGCATCGGATTTCGCGCCGGAGACCTGATGGCGGTCGCGATAACGGGCGACGGCCAGCGGGTTGACCGCGAACACCTGATACCCGGTCGCGCCCAGCGCCTGCACCCACAGGCCGCGAGCGGTTTCGATGCCGATCACCACCTGGCTGGGTTCCTCGATATGAGCGTTCGCAATCACCCTCGGCGACCGTTTCCCGGCGGCCGAAACCTACTAATGGAAACCGCCGGAAACACCGTTAGCGAGATAGTCCCAGATTTGACGGGCCGGATCGCGGCGTGTCGAGTCTTCGATAGCCGGTGTCGGGTGCCATTTGGATGGCGGATTGTCATACGAGATGGCGGACGATGGCGGATCCGCTATCTGGAGGCAAGAAGTCGCATCAATCACCACCGATTCCTCGACGCGACGCCGACGCCCAGCGGCCTTCGAAGTACCGGTCGTCTTGAAATTGACGACATGTAACGGTCTCAAAACTTCGTGTCGGAGATTGGTCAGCGATATGACGACATCGCTGACCAGCAGTGAAACGATATTGGCGTGGACGACCGTCAGTGACAGCAACAAGACTGTCGTGTGGGTCGTGCGGCACGCAACTGGCACTGAACTCCAAGTTCTGTAACGAGTGCGGTGCACCGGTCACACAGGTCAGCCGATCGGCGGAGTACAAGCAGGTGACGGTGCTGTTCGCCGATGTTGTTCATTCGATGGACATCACAGCCGCGGTCGGTGCGGAGCGGCTGCGCGAGATCATGTCCGAACTGCTGGACCGTTCTACAGCCGTGGTGAAGCGCTACGGCGGAACGCTGAGCCAGTTCACGGGCGACGGCATCATGGCGGTGTTCGGCGCACCAATCACACTGGAGGACCATGCTGTTCGCGCCTGCCTAGCGGCCTTAGGTATTCAGGAGGAAGCGAAACGGCTCGCGACCGGGGTCCAAGATCGCGACGGTATCGACCTCCGGCTGCGGGTGGGCCTGAACTCCGGTCAGGTGATCGCCGGTGAGATCGGTTCTGGGTCTTACGGTTACACCGCAATCGGGGAGCAGGTCGGAATGGCGCAGCGGATGGAGTCGGTCGCCCCGCCGGGCGGGGTGATGCTCAGCGCTCGGGGTCCCGGATCGCCGCGGCGATCTCGCGGGCTCAGGCCTCGCGGTGGGCGGCGTCTGGTGGGCGATGCGCCGACGGCGGAAAATGCGCTGATTCCAGGGATTTTGACGCGATTCGGCTTGGACCGGGTGCGGTCGCGCTCACGAATAGCACCATGCCCGCGTGAGTCGCGTGGACGCTGTCATCCCCGGCTGGCTGCCAGTGGACGATTGCCTTCTGGCTGGCCCAGGCACAAACCCGTCTAACAACTAGGCCGCCATCAGCGACTCACGACGCTAGGCGCCGATGATGTAGCTGCCCGCGGGGCTGAGCACGAAGCCGGTCTGATCGCGGCTGTTGGTGCAGATCGTCGTACCACCGCCGTCGACACCGCAGCTGATCTCGCGGAAGCTCAAGCGGGTGTTGGGCGGTAGCGTCTTGACGGGCCCAGCCACCCCGAAGATCGGGCGGGCGGTGTTGGCGAAGCTGGGCGCGCCGACGGCGCCGACGCTGACCAGGTTGGCCCCGTTCGGCGCGGCCGTGGCGATTCAGGTCACTACCGCCACCAGTTATGCCAAGCCACCGGCCGGGACGATCCCGCTGTGACGACCTTCCACCAGTTCGCCTGGCGGCGGCGAATAACGGTGTTGTTCGGCATTTTCAGCCTCCAGTGAATTAAGTTGCACGGCAACATTTTCCACGCACAACAACATGAACGATTATCCCGATCTGACAGTTTTCAGCAGCCTACTCGGCGGTCACCCTGTCGAGCGTGGAGGACGATGGCCTCGGTGAAGAGCTCCGGGTGCTGTTGGCGCACTCGATGTGAAATGGGCATCACCAATTGCCAAGGCCCGCCGGCATCACCCGCCTGGACCCCGTCCGGTGAAGAGAGGTTAGGTCGTGGTGTGCTGGTCGGATGCGTCGCTGGGCTCGATGACCTTTGTTTCCTCACGTGCCCCGGGGGTGATCTCGATGCGGCGCGGCTGGGCCCTTGCCGCCACGGGGAGGGTTACGGTCAGCACCCCGTTGTGATAGGTGGCGGCGATGTGGTCGGCGTCGATGTCCGGGCCGAGGGACAGGCGGCGCAGGTAACTGCCGGTGAAGCGCTCGGAGCTCAGCCACTGCACGTCGTGTTCGGTGCGTTCGCTGCGTTGTGCCGTCACGGTGAGGATGCCGCCATCAACGCTGACGTCCACCGAATCGGGGTCCACGCCCGGCAGGTCGGCGTGCAGCACGTAGTGATCGCCGGAGCGGTAGAGGTCCATCGGCATGGCCAGTGGGACTCGGGCGGATCCGGGCGATGTACCGAGCAGCTGCGCGGCGAGTCTGTCGATGTCACGGAATGGATCGGGATGAAGCACAGCAACCACCTCCTACATGCTGGTTGCCGCACCTCGCCACCGCGACGGGTGTCGGCAGGCTGCGCTCCTTCTGGTTTAGCACTCCACCTGCGCGAGCACCAGGGGTGTGCGCGCTGCGCCCAGGTCTTCGGCGATGAGGACCATCGTGTCCAGGATCGCCTTCCACATGAAAGGGGCCAGACGCGCCTCTGCTCGCCGATGTCGGGCGATATCGGCGTCGATGCTGGCGATCCGGCCCAACGTGTCCGCGAACAGGAAAACGTGTGCGCGAGAACAGGAATTGGCGATGGTCGGCGAGATGCCCGTTGAACGCTCGGCCCAACCCATCTTACTGTTGCTTACCGGGACAGGCGTAGACTTAAGATACGGATCCACGGCAGACCAAGGTCGGACCGGAAGAGAAGATTCCTCCTCTCGGCTGTGGCGCCCAGCACGAGCACTAGGCACCCACGCGAAGCAAGGCCCATCAACTGGGCACAGCGCGGTGGGCTTGCGTCAGGCGGGAAACTCTCTCCTGACGCCGAGGCCACATTTCACCGCGCCATCATGCACGCTTGGTAACCAGGTGGTTGCTGCTTCGGACGGCCCTCCTTTTCGTCAGGAGTGCCGTCCGACTCGTGTATGCCGAAAGAATCGCGCGGGTCGGCACGCCCAAGGTGAAGGCGACGTGGCAGCCGAACGAGATCCAAATTGAAGTGAATACTGCCCCGCGAAAGCCTGAGGGCTGGCAGGGCTACTTCAATAAGAAGGTGAAGGAGTTCGGGGTCTACGCCGTGTACAACTACTCGGGGGTTGACCGATGGGATCACCTCATTCGCCGCCTCGGAGGACCTAGGTGCGTCGTGAAAGTGATCGACATAGCCCTGGAGTACGCAAACGACAACTACGAGGGACTCGGCGGCTCGGCAACGCAGAGCATAAAGCTACAGAGGCCGCGCAGCGACAAGCCGACCTCGACGAACGCGCAGCGAAGCTCGCCAAGCCGGATGACCCCTGAGCGCAACCGCCGACCAAGGAGCGGGAATGAAAAAAGACCAAGCAGACGAATTTGAACAGGAACTGTTGCAGCCGCTCGCGAAGGCTCTCCGCACGACTCTTGGTGATGCAGGGCAGGTGCACGTCAACAATGAGCCGCACCTGATGACCGGCAATCGGGTCGAGTACGAGACGTGGCTCGAAGTCGTGCTCAACGAGATGCACGAACCGAAGTCATCTTTCGGCCCCTCAGCCGCGAAGACTTCTCAGCGGTCTGGCAATGGGGAAAGAGCGGCCGATTCATCTTCCCGATTCCACAAGAGGGCGGCGGTTCCGGCGACAGCGCTCGAGCGTCCATTGACGCTGTCGCCGAACGCATCCGCGAAACAGCAAGTATGTGGGATGAGGAGCCGCCCGAGTGGTTTGGCTGGTCAGTCACCTGAAGGCAACTTGCCGCCGAACGCTAACCTCACACAACCTCCGCAGTGGTGTGTGCCCCCGGGGCCGCCGAGGAGGAAGTCAGCGACGCCCGGGCCACCTTCTCGGCGCTGGAACGGCTAGGCGCTAGGAAGCTGTACCGGTTGCGGTACATACCCCGATGGATACCCATCGGGGTCTGCCGCGGTTCACCATTATGGCCTTTGACCTGGGGTAATGCTGAGTCGGGCTGACATGAGTGGGGCTGACAGTGTCTGGGGCTGACAGGATTTGAACCTGCGACCACTTGACCCCCACAAAAGTGCGGTAACGCATTTCCGCTGGCCGCCGCCGGTTTGTAGCCGTTGGATGCCGTGCGAGACGTTAACAGACGCGCAGATCGTTCACCATCGCGCATCAGGAGTGGTCCCAAAGTGGTCCCAAACATGGGGTCCGATCCTCGCCACGACCGCGTAAACGACCGGCAATGCTCGCCTGGTTCAATCCCAGTATCGCGCACCACTATTCGTGCAGTTCAGAACCAATCTAGTGTCCTGCGCCAGGAATTCATTGAAGATATGAGTTGAGGCGTTCGAGGATCTCGTCGGCGGCCTTGGTCCAGGTGAAGGGTTTCGGGTTGTCGTTCCAGTTGGTGATCCAGTCGCGAATGTCCTTCTCCAGGGCCTGGATTGACCGGTGGGCGCCGCGGCGAAGCTTCTTGTCGGTCAGCAGGGCGAACCACCGCTCGACCTGGTTGAGCCAGGAGGCGTAGGTCGGGGTGTGGTGCATGTGGAAGCGCGGATGGGCTTCAAGCCATGTGGCCACCGCAGGGGCCTTGTGGGTGGCGTAGTTGTCGCAGATCAGGTGCACATCCAGGTCGGCCGGGATCTGGCTGTCGAGCTTGGTCAGGAACTTCTTGAATTCGGTGGCGCGGTGCCGGCGGTGGATGGATCCGTAGATCTGGCCGGTGGCCACGTCCAGGGCGGCGAACAAGGTGGTGATGCCATGGCGCAGGTAGTCATGCGTGCGCCGCTCAGGCAGCCCGGGCATCATCGGCAGCACCGGCGCGGACCGATCGAGGGCTTGGATCTGGGATTTCTCGTCCACGCAGAGCACCAGCGCCTTTTCCGGCGGATCCAGATACAACCCGACGACGTCGCGGACCTTGTCGATGAACTGGGGATCGTTGCTGATCTTGAAGGTGTCGACCAGATGCGGTTTGAGCCCGAACGCCTTCCAGATCCGGCCCACCGTCGACTTGGACAGTCCAGATTCTTTGGCCATCGACGTCCGCGACCAGTGCGTCGCGTCCTGGGGCTGGCGCTCCAGCGTGGCCACCACCACCGCCTCGATCTGCTCGTCGCCGATCGCGCGCGGAGCACCGGGGCGCGGTTCGTCGGCCAGCCCGTTTAACCGGTTGGCCACAAACCGTCCCCGCCACTTGCACACCATCTGCTGCGACACACCCAACTCGGCGGCAACTTCCTTGTTGGATTTACCTGCCGCACAGCCCAACACGATCCGACACCGCTGCGCCAGCGCCTGCGCCGACTTCGGCCGCCGCGCCCAGCGCTGCAGCGTGTCACGCTCCTCGTCGGTCAACACCACCGCCGTCACCGGCCTGCCCCGTTTCGCCACCCACTAAGTCTACAATTACTCAGCTAATTTCTGGCGCAGGACAACTAGGCTAGCTCAACAGATATGTGCCCAATACGTGCCCAATGGGATACCGCTACTGATTGCTGGCGGTGGCGGCGGTTGACAACTCCACCCCCTCGGCTTGGGCCTTTTCGAGATCGGCCCTCATTGCCCGAGCACGGCGCGGATCGCGCGGTCCCGCTTGGCCCGCATCTCGACCCACTTGGCCCGCTCCCCGGGCAGCCACACCAACAGCGACACGCTGGTCGGCATGCTGTTCAGTTCGGTGTAGTATTCGCCGCGGCACTTGAGGTATTTGCTTAACCAGCGGAATATCCTCTGCCTCAACAGGAATCATCTGTTCCGTTCGATCCGTTTGCGCTTTGCACACAACGCATTGCCGACCCAATGTAACCTTCCGAATTGGCTTGTCAGGGAACAACTTATGGAAGCAATCAAAGCATATCTTCTGAGTCATCAGATCGGATCCTTCAGTCAGAGGTCCCGGTACTGGTCGAGATTCGTGACCCCGGCCGGTAGCTAAGCTAGCTGCCGCGGCGGCGTGACTTGATGATCTCGAGGCGTTCCTTGAGCAGTTCCTCGAGTTCCTCGATCGAGCGACGTTCCCGCAGCATGTCCCAGGGTGTGCGCGGCACCTTGACCTTCTTGGGTTCGGCCAGATCACCACCCTCGATCAGGGTGCCCTCCATGCCGTTGCGGCACAGCCAGGTGCCGGGGATATCGGCGTCATCGGCGAACGGGACCTCGAACTCCTCACCGTTCTCCGTGCGATACCGCGCGATCTGACGCGGCGCCAGGTCATGGTTGCGGTCGGTCTCGTAGCTCACGGCCCCAAGCCTGCTGCCCCTCATGACGCGATCAGCCATCATCAACACTCCTCATTGCACGCATCACCGCATATCTGTGCAGGTTACGCCCCGGCCGTGCTAGCTACTTCGACCTGAAGAACCCTTGATCGGCGTGGGTGATGGGGCCGAGGGTGTCGGGTCAGGTGTGGCGGGAGGCTCGGGGTGTTGGTGTTCGACGTGGTCTACAACAACGCGGCCATGCAACACTTCGGTCCGATGCCCGATTTCTCTATCGATGACTGGCGGGCGACCATAACTGGCGAACTCGACATTCCCTTCTTCGTGTCGAAGTTCGCATGGCCGCACCTGGTCCGGCGCGGTGGCGGCGTCATCCTAAATGTCGCGTCCGTGGCAGGCATGATCGCCGCAGAGACCCCCCCGGATCGTCGGGCACGTCGCAGCGAAAGCTGGCGTCATCGCCATGACGCGACAGTTAGCGCTTGAAGGTGCGCGCCATGGGATCCGTGCGGTGGCGATCAGTCCCGGGCCTTTCCTGACCCCGGCCAGCGATCGTGACCTTGGCGACAACAAGGCGGCCCGGGACGCGATCACCAGAAAGACGCTTCTCAAGCGCTTCGGTCAACCCGAGGAGGTCGTGGAGGTCGCGGCCTTCCTCGCTTCTGACCGGGCGTCGTACATCACCGGCGCCAACTACCCGGTCGACGGCGGCGCGACCGCTTGGTAGGAGCCACAGACACCGCCAGTGCGAGGTGATGGCCTCTTGCCCCGGAGTCGGGGTCCCTTGTCGTGCTGCACGATCTTCCGACCAAGCCCTACAACACAACTCGTGTACCCCGATCGCGCCTCGACACAAGGAGCAGCTCTTAGCTGGCGACCTCCAGTCCACCTCAACCATCATCCCCGGCGCACCGTTCGCGAAGATCAGCGAACCTTTGGAGGTGCCGGGCCTCCTCGACCTCCAACTCGACTCCTCCACGTGCTCGTCGACTCCGGTGCGCGGCTGGGCCAGGATCTCGGTCCGAACTCGATGGGGGTTGTTGTGACGAGCACGCCGAAACCTTTTGAAGTACACAAATCGGGTGCGCTCCTTCACGGCACCAAGGCCGACCTTTCGGTGGGCGAACTGCTGGTGCCCGGGCACCGGTCGAACTACGGCAGAGGACGACTATCGAACCGCGTTTATGTAACACGGACATTGGATGCCGCAGTGTGGGGAGCCGGCTGGCTATAGGCGAAGGCCGGGGCCGCATCTACATCGTGGAGCCGGAAGGCACACTACACCGCCTGAAGATGACTAGCGGGCGGCGGGATCGGTGGTCCGCAGGCGACTTCCAGCCCACGCCTAATCGGGATGGACTCTTGCCTTCATCTCGCGAATGAGTTTCTCCACGCTCTTCTGATGGTTTGCGTATGAGCCCAGTTCCCGTGACGGTCCCAGCGGATGCTGTATTGCGTACCAAATGCTGTCAAGACGACTATTCATTTTTTTCCTGCTTCTATAGGTGTACACCATAGCACGATTAAGCCGTTGACCTGCGTTTATCTGGCAGCACGTAGCGCCGCAAGAAATCCCGCGCCGCGGCTCGGGGCTCGGCTGCCGCAGCTACTCGCCTGAGTGCTGCGAGACTCGGCCCAGACCGCGGCGGCGCGGCCAAAGGACTCGACGCGTTGGCAGGGCTGCTGCCCATCGCCCGCGGGCCGCGCCGGGCACCACGAGACGAGATGGGGGGCCGCGGCGCGCGCATCGATGACCTTCGATGTGTTTGCCAGGTGCGGCCCCCGCCCGCAGCGTGACCCGGGTCACTCATCGGCGTCCAATTGAGTGCCCCGGCCCGCGGCCGTTGGCCGGTTGCTGCCAACCAGCGATCAAACACTGCCACCGGAATTAATGCTCTGAACTGCGTGTTATACAGACTAGATCGGCGCACAGGAACCATCATCACCGGCCGATACAGCGTCCGAACCGCGACATTCGCGCCACGGCTCGAACACAACAGAAGATAGAAAGAAGAAGGCACCACAATGAACAAGTTCGGATTTGCCGCCGTCGTCGCTAGCGGGCTCGCAGCCGCCATCCTCGGCCTCGCCGCCCCCGCCCAAGCCGCCACGGCCGTCAACACGCCGATCAGCGTGGCCTCGTCGATCAACATCCCGACCGACGTCGGCCACCACGCGTGGGTCATTGACATCCAGCCGAAGGTCAACGTCCCGCACCGGTAACCACACACCCACACCAAGGGGCACCCCAATGCGGGTGCCCCTTTTTCGTTGGCAGCACCGCCTGCACCGGTGGACATCTCACGCACGGCTGTTGCGTAGGCACGGTCCAGCTCGTCGAGATTGCGATGCGCCCACGCATCGGGGTGCTCGACCTCCGAGCGGAGGTTGTCCTCGACGACCGCCGCACCGCTGGCGGGCGTGCCGTCGTGGGTGTCAGGGGATATGCCCGCTGTCCATTCGGCTTCCCGGTCGCGGATGCGGCCAAGGAGTTCGCCAATGCGGGATCTCGATGTGGGCTGCCTTGAGTGCGTCCTCGCCGTTGAGGGCGCGCTCACGCCAGGCCGCTTCACGTGCGTCGTCGGCCTCGGCGAGCACTGTGCGGCGTTGGTCGGCGGTCTCGCGGATCGCCCTGCTGACAGTGGTTTTCGCGTCCGGATTGGTGTAGATGGAGGTTCTGGACACACCCGCGCGGCGGGCCCCAGCAGCGACGCTGACCGGCGTCTTCTCCCGGCGCAAGCGCCGGGTGCCGCTCGCGCAGTTGTGGCCAGCGCCCAGGAGGCTTTCGACCGGTTGCGGCGGATCAGCAATCCGAAAACGTCGAACTCGCCGTGATCGCGCAACGCCTAGTCCAGGAGGCGGTGCGCCGCGCCGATGCCCACCACCGCGACTCCTCACCGCCGCACGTCACGATGCAGGCGCCCCCATCATCTGCGTCATCGCCGCCAGAATCGTCTGGGCGGCCTCGGGTTCGGTGATCAGGCGACGAGACAGCTCGGTCAGGTGATCGCCGTGGGTTCGCGCGTAGCGGCGCAGCAGCGTGAACGCATCGTCCACCGACACCTCTAGACGCTGGGAGAGGAACCCCTTGGCCTGATCGACCACGATCCGGCTGGTCAACGCGGCGTGCACGTGAGGGAGCACAGTCGCCGGGGTGGCCGGGTGGTCCTGCAGGATCGCCACGCAGGCAATATGTGCCAACGTCTGGGCCACCAGCCGATCGGCGTCGTTGAGCTCCCCGACCCCGATGCCGAACAACCCCAGGGCACCCAGCACGGTGCTGGCCGCGCGCATCGGCACCGCGTGCACCGAAGTGAAGCCCGCCTCGGTGGCGGCCGCCGCGAACTGCGGCCACCGCGCCGCCTCGGACTGCATGTCGGCCACCGAGATCGGCTGCCCGGTGGCATAGCAGTCCAGGCACGGGCCCTGGTCAGCCTGCAGCTGGAACAACTCCAGATCGTGGATCTTCTCCGAGGTGGCAGCCATCAGCTGCAACTGGCGCCACGGGGTGGCGAGCAGCAATCCCGCCGCCGCGACATCCAGCAGCTGCGCGCACTGCTCGGTGAGCTCGGTGAGCAGGTCAACAACGTCGAAGTCGTCGAGCAGACTGTCCACCAGCGAGACGACCGCGTCCAGGACGCGAGTTTCACGAGGTATCTCGGTCACGATCGGCTCCATTCTGCGCCGGTCACCGTCCGGTAGGCAACGGAACCGCTGTCGAGCATGAGATGAGCGCGCATCAGTCGGCCTGTAGGCGTAGTCGGCGATCCAGGATGTCGCAGGCGACGTTGGTGGCGCTGCGGCCGGTGGCAAAGGCGTGCGCCCGCAACCGCACCACGGCCTCAGCCGGCTCGACCTCAAGCTGGGCCACCAGCATCCCGGTGGCCTGACTCACCTCGGCCCGCAACAACGTGTTCAGCTCGGCCCAGGAATCGCTGTCGGGGTCAGCAACCGCGGCCTGTAAATCCTCTGCGAGGAGATCCAGCAGCGGCATCTGGGCCAGCTCGGCCGCCACCAACGCACCGGCCAGCTGCTCGGCACCCAACACACCGGGGGGTGAGTCCGAAACAGGTCCAAGGCGCCCACATACCGGCCGGCGACCACCACCGGCGCCGAAATTGCAATGTGCTGGGATCGTCCAGACCTAGATTGCGAACCCCAGCAAGCGCGGGGCATCCCTCGCAATCTTCAAGTGGACGAGACAGGCGCGTGTCCTGTCCGGATTTAGGTTGCGACGTCCGGACTTAGGTTGCGACGGATCTTGCGGGAACTTCGGGCTAACCGGCGCCCAGACGCATGGTGGAAAGACCCACATCCGACCATAATTGGCACTCATCGGAGGAGAAGCTAACGCCGGTGGTAAGAACTGAGGGGGAGGGGAAGACACGTGAGCGGCACCGAACTTGTAACCAACGCCGCCGCCGATCCGCTGCGGATCGTGCTCGTCGCGCCGCCCTATTTCGACATTCCACCCAAGGGCTACGGGGGCGTCGAGGCCGTGGTCGCCGACCTGGCCGACGCGCTCGTGAAGCGCGGGCACGACGTCACCGTGCTAGGGGCCGGTGAACCGCGCACGTCGGCACGGTTAATCCCGTTGTGGGAGCGCACACTTGCAGACCGGCTCGGCGAGCCGTATCCGGAGATCATGCACGCGCTGAAGGTGCGTCGCGTCATCGAGCGGATCGCGACAACCGACGGCGTCGACATCGTCCACGACCATACGTTCGCCGGCCCGCTCAACACACCCGCCTACAGCGCCGTGGGGATACCCACGGTGGTCACCGTGCACGGTCCGCTCGACGACGATCTGTATCCGTATTACCGCGAACTTGGCGACGAGGTCGGCCTGATCGCCATCAGCGATCGGCAACGCGAGTTGGGGCCGGACCTGAATTGGGTTGGGCGAGTTCACAATGCGCTGCGCATCGACGAGTGGCCATTCCGCGCCGACAAAGGCGATTATGCGCTGTTCCTTGGCCGGTACGCCCCGTATAAGGGCGCGCATCTGGCCCTGTGCGCGGCACACCAAGCGGGCATCCCGCTGGTGCTCGCGGGCAAATGCAATGAGCCCCCGGAACACGCCTATTTCAACGAGCAGGTGCGCCCGCTGCTCACCGAGAATGATCATGTCTATGGACAAGTCGACGCGGTGAGCAAACGCAGATTGCTGGCCGGCGCCCGCTGCCTACTGTTCCCGATTCAGTGGGAGGAGCCGTTTGGCATGGTGATGATCGAGGCGATGGCGTGTGGCACCCCGGTGGTGGCGCTGCGCGGCGGCGCAGTACCGGAGGTGATCGTCGACGGTGTGACCGGCGTGGTGTGCGACCGGCCCGACGAGCTAGCCGCGGCAATCGAGCGGGCACAGACCATCGACCCGGTGGGGTGCCGGCGGCACGTAGCCGCGCACTTCGGAAACGCCGAATTTGGTTCGGGGTACGAGCGGATCTATCGGACGGTGGTCGGCACCGCCGTGTCTGCCCACCGACCCCAGTTGCGGCGGGTTCTGCGCGAGCGGTCCAACGTCGCGGAGCCGACCACCGCATGACCGCACCGCCGACCGCGTTCAACAGCGGCGACCCCGCCAACATCGGGTTCGGCGGCGCCACCGTGACGCTGGTAGAAGGCGCCACGTTTTGCCTCTCCGACGGGCGTGGCGACGTGCTGGCCGGACGCTCGCACGGTCTGTTCGTCCGCGACGCCCGGGTGCTGTCGAGGTGGGAGCTGCGGGTCGACGGCCAGCCGGCCGAGCCGCTGTCGGTGCAGGCCCCGGAACCGTTTGTGGCGAAATTCATTCTGCGTCGTTCCCCGCGCGCCGGATTGGCCGACAGCACGCTGCTGTTGGTCCGGGAGCGGCTCATCGCCGACGGGTTGCGGGAAACCATCTCGCTGCACAACCTTGACGACGAGAGCACCGTGGTGGCGCTGATGCTGCACGCCGACGCCGACTTCGCGGATCTGTTCTCGGTCAAGGAAGGTCGGGCGCCGCTGGGGGGTGCGGACATGACGGTGCGGGACGACGAGCTCGTTCTCACCGACCGCACCGATCGCATTCGGGGCGTGACGGGGACGGCGTCCGGCGATCCGATCGTGTTGCCGGGATCGTTCAACTGGCGGATCGTGGTCCCGCCGCGGCAGTCCTGGCAGGCCGAGATTGTCGTCCAGCCGACGTGGGCAAATCAGAACGTGAAGACCCGGTTCCGGAGCGGCGAGCACCAGGAGTCGAGCGGCCCGGCGCACAAGATCGAGGCGTGGCGGGACACCGCGACCAAGCTGGAAGCCGAGCATCCCGCGTTGACGCAGATCTTGCGCCGCAGCGAGAGCGACCTGGGCGCGTTGCTGATCCACGACGACACCGACGATGGCGGCCGGCCCTTCGTGGCGGCCGGTGCGCCGTGGTTCATGACGTTGTTCGGCCGCGACAGCCTGTTGACGGCGTGGATGGCGTTGCCGCTGGACGTCGGCGTGTCCGTGGGCACCCTGCAGCAGCTGGCCGAGGCGCAGGGCCGCCGCGTCGACCCCATTACCGAAGAGCAGCCCGGCCGGATCCTGCACGAGATCCGCGGCGGGCCGGCGAGCACCGACGTGCTCGGCGGAACCATTTACTACGGTTCGGTGGACTCGACACCGCTTTTCGTCATGCTGCTCGCCGAGTGCTGGCGGTGGGGCGCCGACGAGGACTTCGTGCGGTCCCTGCTGCCCGCCGCCGACGCCGCGCTGGCCTGGGCGACACGGTACGGCGACAGGGACGGCGACGGGTTTATCGAATACCGGCGCGCCACCGACCGTGGGCTGATCAACCAGGGCTGGAAAGACAGCTTCGACGGCATCAACGACGCCACCGGTCACACCGCCGATCCGCCGATCGCGCTCTGCGAGGTGCAGGGTTACCAGTACGCGGCCCTGCTGGCCCGAGCCGAACTGGCCGACGCGTTCGGCGAACCCGGGACGTCGGCGCGGCTGCGCGAGCGCGCCGACGTGTTGAAGGCCCGGTTCCTCGACGCGTTCTGGCTGCCCGAGCAGGGCTGGTATGCGATCGCGCTGGACGGTCGCAAACGCCCCATCGACGCGTTGACCAGCAACGTCGGCCACTGCCTGTGGACGGGGATCGCGACCGACGAGCACGCCGAGCTGATCGTCGACCGGCTGTCCCGCGAGGAGATGGACTCCGGATTCGGCCTACGCACACTGGCTACGACGATGGGCGCCTACAACCCGATGAGCTACCACAACGGCTCGGTCTGGCCGCATGACACGGCGATCGCGGTCGCGGGTTTGTTGCGCTATCGGCACGTCCCGGGAGCGGTGCCGCTCGCCGAACGACTCGCGATCGGACTGCTCGACGCCGGCGACGCCTTCGGAGGCCGGTTACCGGAGCTTTTCTGCGGCTTCCCGCGATCTCAGTTCGCTTGTCCGGTGCCCTATCCCACGTCATGTTCGCCGCAGGCGTGGGCGAGCGCTGCGCCGCTGCTGCTGGTGCGCTCCTTCCTCGGGCTGCACCCGCATGTGCCGCACCGCCGGCTCGTCGTGTCCCCGCTGCTGCCGCGGGCCTGGGGCCGTGTCGCGCTGACCGATCTGCGGCTGGGTAACGCGACGGTACACATCGAGGCGGAGGGCCAGGCGGCGAAGGTGCGAGGTCTGCCCGACGACTGGCAGCTGATCACCCCGCAGCAATGAACCCCGCGGGTCAATATGGTCGCGCCATGACTGGTACCACCGTGACGGCCATGTCACGACGCTGGAACTGCGAATGAGGCAGCGATGATCTCGAGTTTGGTTTTGCCTTCGGCGGTGCGGCGGGCCACGTAGGCCTGGGTGGGTGCGTGGTATTTCATTCGCACGATGACCGCACGGTGCAGCGCGGCGTTGGCGTGGCGGTGTCCACCTCGGTTGAGCCGGTGGCGGTTGGTTTTGCCGCTGGAGGCGGGGATGGGGCATACGCCGCAGAGTTTGGCGAAGGCGGCCTCGCTGTGGATGCGATGTGCGTTGTCGCCCAAGACGAGCAAGAGCTCAGCGGCGTTATCGGGGCCGATGCCCATCGCCTCGGTCAGCTGGGGGCGAGTTGGTCGGTCAGGGCACGGAGCAGGTGTTCGTGGTCGGTGATCTCGTCGTTGAGGGAAAGCCAGCGCCGTGCGATGGCGCGCAGGGTGTGTCTGGTGGCCGCTGCCACGGTGGTGAGCTGTCCAGATCGCAGCGCTGCGCAGCGGCGGATCAGCGCCATGTTGGGTAGTGGCTGCAGTGCCTCGCGCAGCTCGGCTGGCGTTGACCAGGACCGTCTTGAGAGAGGTCATCGCGACGACGGGCTTTGACCGCAGCGTCTTTGGCGATTTTGATTTGGCGGATCATTTCGGGGTGATCCGTCGCGGTGGGCGAGGGTTGCGGTCAGGCCGGGCAGCAGGAGATCCAGGAAGCGGTCGAGTTCGGCGGCGCCGTCGTAGGAGGCCAGGGCGGGTGCGAGCGCACGCAGTAGGGGGAATTCGGTGATCGCGAGCCGGTGCAAACCAAGCCGGAGCACGTGATCGGTTTCCTCGGGTCGCTCGATGACCTCCTGCAACTCGTTGAGGATGTGGCCATACAAGAAGCCGAACAGCACCCGGTAGGTGTGGAGGGCATCGTCGCCGGTGAACCCGGCGGAGGTGAGCAGCGCGAGGACATCTTCTAGGGGCCGCAGCATTCCCGGTGGCCGCTGCCCGAGCGGGGTGGCCAACGGTCGAGTCACCAGCAGCGGCACCACGTTCGGGTGCGCGAGGGCCAATTGGCGGAAGTCGCGCGCGACGCTGCGGAGTTGGCCGGCCCAGTCCGGGTCGGCGGTGTCCACCGATAGTTGCGCGAGGACGATCTCGGCGACGCCGTCGAGCACTGCGGCCTTGTTGGCGACGTGCCGGTAGAGCATCACCGGATCCCGGCCCACTGCGTTGCTGAGACGGCGGATGGACAATCCGTCCACACCGTCGCGGTCGACGATGCACAGCGCAGTCTGCAGGATCATCGACCGGCTGAGCTGACCGTTGTTTCGGCGGGCGACCGCGACAGACAGGTCACGGTCGTCGGCGCCCACGGCGGGCCCGCTCGGGGGTTTCGTCATTGCCTATGCACTTCCCTTCTGCCCTGCTGCTTCGTCGTCGAAGCAGCACTCAGAGATCGTCAGATCAACAATGTATTTTAACATTGTAAGTCAACACCGTTGACACGAGCGCGGATGGGGCGTGTACTGGGGGTCTAAGTTCTGAATGGCAGGAGAAACCCCATGACTGTGTATGCGCGACCGGGTGTAGAGGGCTCGCTGATGTCCTTCGCGCCCCGCTACGACAACTACATCGGGGGCGAGTGGGTGGCCCCGGCGAAGGGCCGCTACTTCGATAACTCGACCCCGGTCACCGGCGAGGTGTTCTGCGAGGTCGCCCGCTCCGATGAGGCGGATATCGAACGCGCCCTGGATGCGGCGCACGCGGCGGCACCCGCCTGGGGCAAGACATCTCCGGCCGAGCGCGCGGTGATCCTCAACAAGATCGCCGACCGGATCGAGGAGAACCTGGAGTCCATCGCCGTCGCCGAAGCCTGGGACAACGGCAAGCCGGTGCGGGAAACGTTGAATGCGGATATCCCGCTGGCGGTCGATCACTTCCGGTATTTCGCTGGGGCGATCCGCGCCCAGGAGGGCTCGCTGTCCCAGATCGACGAGGACACCGTGGCCTACCACTTCCATGAGCCGCTCGGCGTCGTCGGGCAGATCATCCCGTGGAACTTCCCGATCCTGATGGCCGTCTGGAAACTCGCGCCCGCCCTGGCCGCCGGCAACGCGGTCGTGCTCAAACCCGCCGAACAAACCCCGGTGTCGATGCTGTACCTGATGTCGCTGATCGGTGACCTGCTGCCCGCGGGTGTGCTCAACGTCGTCAACGGCTTTGGGGTGGAAGCCGGTAAGCCGCTGGCGTCGAGTAACCGCATCGCCAAGATCGCGTTCACCGGCGAGACCACCACCGGCCGGTTGATCATGCAGTACGCCAGCCAGAACCTCATCCCGGTCACCCTGGAGCTCGGCGGCAAGAGCCCGAACATCTTCTTCTCCGATGTGCTGGCCGCCCACGACGACTATCCAGGACAAGGCGCTGGAAGGGTTCACCATGTTCGCCCTCAACCAGGGCGAAGTCTGCACCTGCCCGTCGCGCAGCCTGGTTCAGGCCGATATCTACGACGAGTTCCTGGAGCTGGCCGCGATCCGCACCAAGGCGGTCCGGCAGGGCGACCCGCTGGACACCGAGACGATGATCGGCGCGCAGGCCTCCAACGACCAGCTGGAGAAGATCCTGTCCTATATCGAGATCGGCAAGAGTGAGGGCGCCCAGCTCGTCACCGGTGGCGAACGCGCTCAGCTCGGCGGCGATCTCAACGGCGGCTACTACGTGGCGCCGACGATCTTCACCGGCAACAACAAGATGCGAGTCTTCCAGGAGGAGATCTTCGGGCCGGTCGTCGCGGTGACGTCGTTCACCGACTACGACGACGCCATCTCGATCGCCAACGACACCCTCTACGGACTGGGCGCCGGGGTGTGGAGCCGCGACGGCAACACCGCCTACCGCGCCGGGCGCGACATCAAGGCCGGCCGGGTGTGGACCAACTGCTACCACACCTACCCCGCGCATGCGGCGTTCGGCGGCTACAAGCAGTCCGGCATCGGCCGCGAGAACCACAAGATGATGCTCGACCACTACCAGCAGACCAAGAACCTGCTCGTCTCCTACAGCAATAAGGCCCAAGGATTCTTCTGATAGAGACCCAAGGCACGTTCACCGAAACCACTTCTACGACTGGAATGAACCCATGACTCACACCCTCGACACCCCGACCACCACACTGGACACCACGACCGACACGATGCGCGCGGCGGTGGTCACCGAATTCGGCGCCCCGCTGGAAATTTCGGATCTCGAACTGCCCACACCCGGCTACGGTGAGGCCCTGGTGAAAGTGGAGACCTCCGGCGTCTGCCACACCGATCTGCACGCCGCGCACGGTGATTGGCCGGTGAAGCCGCAGCCACCGTTCGTCCCCGGCCACGAGGGCTACGGCACCGTCGTCGCACTCGGTGACGGGGTGGACGACCTCAAGGTCGGCGACAAGGTCGGCAACGCCTGGCTGTGGTCGGCGTGCGGCAGCTGCGAATACTGCCGCACCGGCTGGGAGACGTTGTGCGAGAGCCAGCAGAACGGCGGCTACAGCGTCAACGGCAGCTTCGGCAGCTACATGCTGGTCAACGCCGCCTACGCCCCACGGATCCCGGACAACGTCGACCCGCTGGAAATAGCGCCCATCCTGTGCGCGGGCGTCACCGTCTACAAGGGCCTCAAGGTGACCGACACCCGGCCCGGACAGTGGGTGGCGATCTCCGGCATCGGCGGCCTGGGCCACATCGCCGTGCAGTACGCGCGGGCGATGGGGCTGCGGGTGGTCGCCATCGACGTCGACGACTCCAAGCTCGCCCTGGCCACCCGGCTGGGCGCCGAGGTCGTCGTCAACGCCCGCACCAGCGACGTCGTCGCCGAGGTGCAGAAGGCCACCGGCGGCGTGCACGGCGTGCTGGTCACCGCCGTACACCCGCAGGCCTTCGGACAGGCCATCGGGCTCACCCGTCGCGGCGGCACCATCGTCTTCAACGGCCTGCCGCCCGGCGACTTCCCGGCACCCATTTTCGACATCGTGCTCAAGGGTCTGACCATCCGCGGCTCGATCGTCGGCACCCGCCAGGACATGGCCGAGGCGCTGGACTTCTACGCCCGCGGACTCATCCATCCTCTGGTGGCCAGTGCGGGACTCGACGAAATCAACGACGTGTTCGACCGAATGGAACGCGGCCAGATCGACGGCCGCATCGTCATCGACTACCGAAAGGGCTAAACGGCACGGGGTTGACCCGGCGAACGCGGTGCACAATTGCGCCGTCGTCGAATCAACCGGTCGGATGCGACGGCGGGGTTTGATTCGGACCAGCCAGCTCGATACGGGTGTACGGACGCGACTAGGCCGAGGAGCTGCGCGACATTTTCCCGCGGCACTGATCATGTACGGGGGCCGCCTATGTGCGCCGTCGACGATGAGGATCGACCCCGGCCCGTCTGGATTCCGCATCTACACCGCATCTTCGGCGATGTCGCGTTCCTGGGAGGTTCTTAGCCGCTCGTGTGGCGCCGGAGCCGGTGGGTCGCCAATGAACAAGCAACCCGGTTCGTACCGAGTACGCGCCGAAAGTACTTGCAATGCAACAAATTCAACCTAGCTGGTAATGATGTCGCTCGACTGATACGACATGCGCGTGGCAGGGTGTCGCGAAGATTGGTCGTCTGTTTTCAAGAAGAAACGGGATGCCCTGCGCCGCAGTCACGTTCGACATATCATTATTCATTCATCGAATCGTTGGCGTGCTTTTTGACCAACTGCATGCCATCGTCGGTGTGGAGTTCAGGCAACAGCTGTCGCCACATGTCCCCAACTGCCATCGTTATTTCGCGGCGTGAGCCGCACTCATCGACTTGGTTCACCGGCCATCTGCTCTCGAGCCACAACCAGGACCCGAACTACCTAGCGCGACCCCGCAGCGCGAGCTAGCCGCAGCCGCGAGGTATCGACCGCCCCCACCGACCGGGCGTTCCGGACAGCATCCATTGCATCGGTCTTACCGACAGCGCGCCGCTGCGCCGCTGCCATCGACGCCGGTTCGACGAGCGTGAGACCAGCGTTGACGACACGCCCCGTCAACCCCGCACCGTAGGATCCGACACCCTCGATGACCACCAACGCAGCATGCTCATCCACGTGACGGGTGATCCAGGTCAGTGCCCGATCCAGGCCCGACGGCGTTGTCGAGAACACGGCCTGATCGATCACTGCTCCTGTCGCAGCAGTGATTACCGACAATGTGTGGGTGGCAGCGTGGGTATCGACCCCGATAACAAACTCATACTGCTCTGCGACAATGGACATTGGGGCGGTTCTCCTTCCGATGGGCGACGGCGTACGGTATCGGCCAAAGAAAGCACTTCGAGGCAGGCATGTAACAGGCCACGACCCGCGGCAACGAGTCGGGCAGGGCTTCTTCTGATCAAGCCACCGAAGCAGGACCGGGCCGGCGTCGCCGTCCCAACCGGGTGGACAAATCCCGGCAAGAGCACCCACCGCGGGCGCCACGATTCACGAGTCACACCCAGCCAGGCGGCAACACCGATCCTGTCAGGTCCAGCACCGGGCCAGCCACCACAAACAATACAAACGGTTCAGCTCCCCGAATCGGACGAGGTTTGGGCAGCCCACAGGTCGGGTCCGAAGACTTCGTAGCGGATTCGGGCCGCCGGCACGCCGCGTGAAAGCAACGTCGACCTGACGTGCTTCATGAACGGCAGCGGACCGCAGGTGAAGACCTGAATGTCTTGCGGGAGCTGGATGTCGGTCAAGTCCATGACTCCCTGGCGCGAGCGGGTGTCGCCGTCATCGATGGTTTCGTACCACGCATATGAGGTGAAGTCGTCGATCTCTCGTCCGAGATGCAGAACGGTTTCCCGCAGGGCGTGATCTTGAGCTCGGCGGTCGGCGTGGGCGACGATGACGGTGCGCTGGGGCTGGGTACGAGCGATCTGTTCGACGATGGGCAGCACCGTCGTGATGCCCGCCCCCGCACTGGCCAGCAAGATCGGCGACTCGGTGGGCGTCAAGACGAAGTCACCGGCTGGGCCGCTCACATCGAGCACGTCTCCGATCTCCACTTGATCATGGAGATGGCTGGAAACGCGGCCATCTGGCGCCCCGTTCGCGCCGCGGACACGTCGTACGGTGATCTGCAGCCGCGTCCGGACGGCGGTGGAGGACACCGTGTACTGGCGGGGTTGCCGATCTCCGCCGGGCAGGTCGACGAATACCGACACGTACTGGCCCGGAGCGATCTCCGGCAATGGATCATCGTCGGTGGGTTCGAGGACAAGGGTGATGACGTCGGCGGTTTCTTCGATGCGGCGCACCACGCGGTATGGCCGCGTCGGCTGAGCGGGGTCCACCTTCGCTTCCTGGTACAGCCGCGCTTCCTCGGCGACTAACTGGACCGCGAACAGCCAATAGACCTCACTCCACGCGGCGGCGACCTGCGGGGGTGACCGCGTCGCCCAGAACCTCACCGACCGAGGCCAGCAGGTGCTCCCCAACGATCGTGTACTGCTCGGGGCGGATCCCCAGGGAGACATGCTTGTAGGCGATTCGACGCATGACGTGGTCGAACGGCGGCGCCTCAGGATCGATGAGTTGCACGGCGTACGCGACAACCGAGCCGGCTAGGGCTTTGCTCTGTTCGCCGGTGGCCTGGTTGCCCTGGTTGAATACGCGCAACAGCTCGGGATGGGCGGCAAACATGCGGGGATAGAAGTGAGCCGTGATCTGGTCGGCATGTGCCGCGACGACGGGCGCCGTTGCCCGGACCACGCTGAGGTTCTCGGGCGACAACAGGGACGGGTTTGAAGCATCGGCGAGGCTGGACACGGTTGTTCTCCGTTCGCTGTTCGGACGCGGTCCGGCGTGCCAGAGATCGCGTTGTGATGGCATGACGGTAGCCCCGAGTGCTCGACGAAGCTATCGAGCAACAGCGAGGGTGAGATAGGGCCCTTTGGCCTGTGTCGGGTGGGCCGATAGCCACGTACTTCCAGTCATGATCAGGAAGTCTCACAGGGGCGAAGTTGTGTCTTCTCAGCGAACAGGTAAAGCGCCGCGCCGTCGACATTTTTCCATCGCCAGGGTTGGCTGTTGTGCAGTGATGGCGCGCGGCAGGCCAGCGTCACCGCGTCCAGGATGACCTTGCGGTCCGGCACAGTCCTTGTCATACCGCAATCGGTCTTTTCCCGAAACGGGATGCACGGTGTGGACGCCGGCAGGCGCGTGCAAGGACCAACGGCCCATTGGGTAGGGACCAACGGCTCTGGCGTTCTGCGCAGGGATCTTTAGCGTGAGGAGAAGCGCGAGGAGATGTGCGCCCAACACGAAGGTCGGCGCGGGGGAAGGGACGACGCCGATGGATATGCTTGTCGGCCGCAGGATTTCCGCCAAATTCACCCCGCGGCAGCGCTCGACTGGTTCGGTGAAAATGTGAGCACGGCGACAGTGCAGAGCACTGGCACGCGGCGGGGTATGAACCTGGCGCTGGCCACCTGGGTTTCGGCCATCAACTTCTGGGCCTGGAACATGATCGGTCCGCTGTCCACCACCTACGCCGGCGACATGAAGCTGAGCAGCACCGAGGCGTCGATGCTGGTGGCCACCCCGATACTGGTCGGGTCACTGGGCCGGATCGTGGTCGGTTCGCTCACCGACCGGTTCGGTGGTCGCGCCATGTTCATCGCGGTGTCGCTCGCGTCGATCGGGCCGGTGCTGGCGGTGGGAGCGGTCGGGTCGGCCCGCTCCTACCCGCTGCTGCTGGTGTTCGGATTCTTCCTGGGCGTGGCGGGCACGATCTTCGCGGTCGGTATCCCGTTCGCCAACAACTGGTACGAGCCCGCCCGACGCGGTTTCGCGACCGGGGTTTTCGGGATGGGCATGGTCGGCACTGCGCTCTCGGCCTTCTTCACACCCCGGTTCGTGCGGTGGTTCGGCCTTTTCGCCACCCACGTCATTGTCGCGGTGGCGCTGGCTCTCACGGCGGTGCTGTGCATCGTGGTGATGCGCAACGCACCCGGCTTCACCGCGAACACCGATCCGGTGCTGCCCAAGCTGAGGGCCGCCGCGAAGCTGCCGGTGACGTGGGAGATGTCGTTCCTGTACGCGGTGGTGTTCGGCGGGTTCGTGGCGTTCGCCAACTATCTACCGACCTATATCAAGACCATCTACGGGTTCTCACCGGTCGACGCCGGCGCCCGCACCGCCGGGTTCGCATTGGCAGCGGTGCTCGCCCGCCCGGTCGGGGGCGCGCTGTCGGACCGCATCGCGCCCAAGTACGTCGTACTCGTGTCGTTCGCCGGCACCGCCGTGATGGCGTTCGTCGCGGTGTTCCAGCCGCCGCCGGACGTGTGGGCGGCGGCCACGTTCATCGCGCTGGCGATCTTCCTCGGTATCGGCACCGGCGGCGTGTTCGCGTGGGTGGCTCGCCGTTCACCTGCGAGGTCGGTTGGCTCGGTCACCGGAATCGTCGCGGCCGCAGGCGGATTGGGCGGCTACTTCCCGCCGCTGGTGATGGGGGCGACCTACAACCAGGCCGACAACAACTACACGATCGGGCTGCTGTTGCTGGTGGCTACCGCACTCATCGCCTTGACGTACACCGCGCTGCGGTTGCACGCCCACGAACCGGTGCCACGCGCCGGAGAGGAGACGGCCAAATGAGTGCTCATGTCGGCGGGCCGATCGAGGAGCTGCTCGAGCGCAGCGGCCGATTCTTCACCCCCGGGAAGTTCTCCGACGACCTGCGGACCGTCACCCGACGCGGCGGCCGGCAGGGCGACGTGTTCTACCGGGACCGGTGGAGCCACGACAAGGTGGTCCGTTCCACCCACGGCGTCAACTGCACCGGGTCGTGTTCGTGGAAGGTCTACGTCAAGGACGGCATCATCACCTGGGAGACCCAGGAGACCGACTACCCGTCGGTGGGCCCGGATCGGCCCGAGTACGAGCCCCGCGGTTGCCCGCGCGGCGCCGCGTTTTCCTGGTACACGTACTCGCCGACCCGGGTGCGGTATCCCTACGCTCGCGGCGTGCTGGTCGAGATGTATCGGGAAGCCAGGGCCCGGCTGGGCGACCCGGTCCTGGCGTGGGCCGATATCCAGGCCGATCCGCAGCGCCGCCGTCGCTACCATCAGGCCCGCGGCAAGGGCGGGTTGGTGCGGGTGAGTTGGGCCGAGGCCACCGAGATGATCGCGGCCGCGCACGTGCACACCATCAAGACCTACGGGCCGGATCGGGTTGCCGGCTTCTCGCCGATCCCGGCGATGTCGATGGTGTCGTTTGCGGCCGGTTCCCGGTTCGTTGAGCTGATCGGCGGCGTGATGACGTCGTTCTACGACTGGTACGCCGACCTGCCGGTGGCCTCGCCGCAGGTGTTCGGTGATCAGACCGATGTGCCGGAGTCCGGGGACTGGTGGGACGCGTCGTATCTGATGATGTGGGGCTCCAATGTTCCGGTCACCCGCACGCCCGACGCGCACTGGATGGCCGAGGTCCGTTACCGCGGAACGAAAGTGGTCAGCGTCAGCCCCGACTACGCCGACAACACGAAATTCGCCGACGAGTGGATGCCGTGTGCGGCCGGGACCGACGGGGCGCTGGCGATGGCGATGGGTCACGTCATCCTGTCGGAATGCTTCGTGCACCAACGGATTCCGTTCTTCGTCGACTACGTGCGGCAGTACACCGATCTGCCGTTCCTGGTCAAGCTGGAGGAACGCGACGGCGTGCTGGTGCCCGGCAAGAACCTCACCGCCGCCGATCTCGGCCAGGACGTCGAGAACTCCGCGTTCAAACCGGTGCTGCTCGACGGGGCGACCGACACCGTCGCGGTGCCGGAAGGCTCGCTGGGATTCCGTTACGGCGACGACGGTGTGGGCAAGTGGAACCTGGATCTCGGCGACCTGGTACCGGCTTTGACCGTCGCGGGGCCCGACGGGCAGACCGCGCTGGTTCATCTGCCGCGCTTCGACACGGTCGACGGGCACGGCGAAACCCTGTCGCGGGGGGTGCCGGTACGGCAGGTCGGCGAGCACCTGGTGTGCACGGTGTTCGACCTGATGCTCGCCCAGTACGGGGTGGCCCGGCCGGGGCTGCCCGGGACCTGGCCCACCGGGTACGACGACGCCGCCGAGCCGTACACCCCGGCCTGGCAGGAGCCGATCACCGGGGTGTCCGCCGCGCAGGCCGTCCGCGTCGCCGAGGAGTTCGCCCGCAACGCCGTGGAGTCCGGTGGACGCTCGATGATCATCATGGGCGCCGGCATCTGCCAGTGGTTCCACGGCGACGCCACCTACCGCGCGGTGCTGGCGCTGCTGCTGCTGACCGGGTCGATGGGCCGCAACGGCGGCGGCTGGGCGCATTACGTCGGCCAGGAGAAGTGCCGGCCGGTCACCGGGTGGGCGGCGATGGCGATGGGCACCGACTGGTCGCCGGCCGCCGCGGCAGATGGCCGGCACCTCGTACTGGTACACCCACACCGATCAGTGGCGCTACGACGGGTACCGGGCCGACGCGCTGGCCAGCCCGCTGGGCCGGGGCCGGTTTCGCGATAAGCACACGATGGATGTGCTGGCCTCGGCGGTGGCGATGGGCTGGACGCCGTTCTATCCGCAGTTCGACCGGTCCAGCCTCGAGGTCGCCGACGAGGCCCGCGCCGCCGGGAAAGAGATCCCCGCCTACGTCGCCGAACAGCTGGCCGCGGGCGAGCTGAAGCTGGCTGTCACCGATCCGGACAACCCGAGGAACTGGCCGCGGGTGCTCGACATCTGGCGGGCCAACCTGCTCGGCTCGTCGAGCAAGGGCAACGAGTACTTCCTGCGCCACCTGCTGGGCACCACGTCGAATCTGCAGGCGCAGCCCGCCCCGGAGGCGTTGCGGCCCAACGATGTCGCGTGGTCTGATGACATTCCCGAGGGCAAGGTCGACCTGCTGATGTCGATCGACTTCCGGATGACGTCGACCACGCTGCTGTCGGATGTGGTGCTGCCCGCGGCGACGTGGTATGAGAAGGGTGACCTGTCGAGCACGGACATGCACCCCTTCATCCACGCGTTCAGTCCGGCGATCGACCCGCCGTGGGAAACCCGTTCGGACTATGAGGCGTTCGGCGCGATCGCCCGGGTCTTCAGCGCGCTGGCCGCCAAGCATCTGGGCACCCGCACCGATGTGGTACTGGGCACGCTGCAGCACGACACGCCCGGGGCGATGGCGTATCCCGGTGGCACCGAGCATGATTGGCGTGTCACCGGGGAGACGCCGGTGCCGGGCAAGACGATGGGCCCGGTGGCCGTGGTGGAACGTGACTACGCTGCCGTCGCCGACAAGTGGGCCGCGCTGGGCCCGCTCGTCGACACGCTGGGGCTGACCACCAAGGGTGTGACGACGCATCCGGACGTGGAGGTCGCCGAACTGGGCGCCAAGTTCGGCGTGATGAATTCGGGCCCGGCGCAAGGACGCCCGGCGATCACGTCGGCGGAGCGGATGGCGGATGTGATCCTGGCGTTGTCGGGCACCTCGAACGGGCGTCTGGCCGTCGAGGGATTCCGGGAACTCGAGAAACGCACCGGCCGGCGGCTGGTACACCTGGCCGAGGGCAGCGAGGAGCGCCGCATCACCTACGCCGACACCCAGGCGCGTCCCGTCCCGGTGATCACCAGCCCGGAATGGTCGGGCAGCGAGACCGGTGGGCGCCGGTACGCGCCGTTCACGGTGAACATCGAGGAGCTCAAGCCCTTTCACACGCTGACGGGACGCATGCATTTCTATGTCGACCACGACTGGCTCGAGGAGCTCGGTGAGCAGCTGCCCACCTATCGGCCACCGCTGGACATGTCCCGGTTGTTCGGCGAGCCCGCGGTGGGTTCCGAAGGGGTCGGGCTGAGCGTGCGGTATCTGACACCGCATTCGAAGTGGTCCATCCATTCCGAGTACCAGGACAACCTGTTCATGCTCTCGCTGTCCCGCGGCGGGCCGACCATGTGGATGAGCCCGGCCGACGCCGCGAAGATCGCGGTCCGCGACAATGATTGGGTCGAGGCGGTGAACCGCAACGGTGTGGTGGTGTGCCGCGCGGTCGTCTCGCACCGGATGCCCGACGGCGTGGTGTACGTCTATCACGCGCAGGAACGCACCATCGACGTGCCGCTCACCGAGACCACCGGCACCCGCGGCGGCATCCACAATTCGCTGACCCGGCTGCTGGTCAAACCCAGTCATTTGGCCGGCGGGTACGCCCAGCACGCGTTCGCGTTCAACTATCTCGGACCCACCGGAAACCAGCGTGACGAGGTGACGGTAGTCCGTCGCCGCTCCCAGGAGGTGACGTACTGATGCGAGTCATGGCGCAGATGGCGATGGTGATGAACCTCGACAAATGCATCGGCTGCCACACCTGCTCGGTGACGTGTAAGCAGGCGTGGACCAACCGGTCCGGCACCGAGTACGTGTGGTTCAACAACGTCGAAACCCGCCCCGGCCAAGGGTATCCGCGCACCTACGAGGACCAGGACCGGTGGCGCGGCGGGTGGATGCGCGACAAGCGGGGCCGGCTGCGGCTGCGCGACGGCGGCCGCCTGCACAAGCTGAGCCGGATCTTCTCCAACCCGAAGCTGCCCAGCATCGACGACTATTACGAGCCGTGGACCTACGACTACGAAAACCTCACGTCCGCACCGCTGGGTGAGCACATGCCGGTGGCGCCGCCGCGCAGCCTGATCAGCGGCAAGCCGATGAAGGTGTCGTGGTCGGCGAACTGGGACGACGACCTGGGCGGCTCTCCGGAGATCGTGCCCGGCGATCCGGTCCTCAAAAAGGTGGGCGAACAGGTCCGCCTCGAACTCGAGCAGACGTTCATGTTCTACCTGCCGCGCATCTGCGAGCACTGCCTCAACCCGTCGTGCGTGTCCTCGTGTCCGTCGGGGGCGATGTACAAGCGCACCGAGGACGGCATCGTGCTGGTCGATCAGGACCGGTGTCGTGGCTGGCGGATGTGCGTGTCGGGCTGCCCGTACAAGAAGGTGTACTTCAACCACAAGACCGGCAAGGCCGAGAAATGCACCTTCTGCTACCCGCGCGTCGAAGTCGGCCTGCCCACGGTGTGTGCCGAGACGTGCGTGGGACGGCTGCGCTACATCGGGCTGGTCCTTTACGACGTTGACCGGGTGCTGGCGGCGGCATCGGTCGAGAACGACACCGACCTCTACGAGGCGCAGCGGCAGATCCTGCTCGACCCCTCCGATCCTGAGGTGATCGCCGGCGCGCGGGCCGAGGGCATCTCCGACGAGTGGATCGAGGCCGCGCAGCGATCCCCGGTTTATGCGTTGATCAACACGTACCGGGTGGCCCTGCCGTTGCATCCGGAGTACCGGACCATGCCGATGGTCTGGTACATCCCACCGCTGTCCCCGGTGGTCGACGCCGTCAGCCGAGACGGGCACGACGGCGAGGAACTGGGCAACCTGTTCGGCGCGCTGGAGGCGCTGCGCATCCCGATCGGGTATCTGGCCGGGCTGTTCACCGCCGGCGACACCGGCACCGTCGAGGCGGTGCTGCGCCGGCTCGCGGCGATGCGGTCGTACATGCGTGACATCAACCTCGGTCGCGAGACCCAGCCGCACATCCCGCAGTCGGTCGGGATGACCGAGGAACAGATCTACGAGATGTACCAGCTGCTCGCCATCGCGAAATACGAGGAGCGCTACGTCATTCCGTCGGCGTACGCCGCCGAAGGCCACCAGCTCGAGGAGACTGCCACCGAGTGCGCGCTGTCGTTCGACGGCGGACCGGGAATGTATGAGTCGGGTCCGTTCGGCGAGGCCAGCGGCGGACCGGTGCCCGTCGCAGTGGAAACCTTCCACGCGCTGCGGCAGCGGCAGACCGGCGAAGGCATGGCCGCCAACGCCGAGAACCCATCCCGGGTGAACCTGCTGAACTGGGACGGCAGGGGAGCGCCGACGGGGATGTTTCCGCGATGAGGCTGCTCACCCGTGCCCGCCAGAACGCTACTACCCGGTCGCTGCAGGACCGGTTGGTGTGGCAGTGCGCCTCGCTGCTGCTGGCCTATCCCGACGAGCATTTCGCCGAGCGGCTCGGCATCGTCGACGAGCTGCGCGCTCCCGTCGCCGGGCGTGCGGCGGAGATGCTGGCACGCACGGTCGAGGCGTTGCGCGCACGCGACCCGATGCAAGCCGCGGCTGACTACGTCGAAACCTTCGACCTGCGACGGCGATCCACGATGTACCTGACCTATTGGACCGCTGGCGACACCCGCAACCGCGGCCGGGAGATGCATGCCTTCGCCCAGGCCTACCGCGACGCCGGCTCCCGGCCACCCGTCGACGAGGCCCCCGACCACCTTCCGGTCGTGCTCGAGTTCGCGGCGACCGTCGACCCTGTTGCGGGGCGGCGGCTGCTGGTCGAGCACCGGGTGCCGATCGACGTGCTGCGCGATGCTTTGACCGAATGCGGATCGCCGTACGCCCACACCATTTCCGGGGTGTGCGAGACGCTACCGGCCGCCACCGACCAGGAAGTGCGACGGGCGCAGCGGCTGGCGCAGGCCGGCCCACCCGCGGAAGCGGTTGGCCTGCAACCGTTCACGCTGACGGTGCCGCCCCGACGTAGCGAAGGAGAGCGGTGACATGAAAGCGGGCGAAATCTTCTGGGACGTCGTGCCGTATGTGACGCTTGGCGATCGTGGTGGTCGGCACCTGGTGGCGCTACCGCTACGACAAGTTCGGCTGGACCACCCGCTCGTCGCAGCTCTACGAGTCGCGGCTGCTGCGGATCGGCAGCCCGATGTTCCACTTCGGCATCCTGGTGGTCGTTTTCGGTCACGTCATCGGGCTGGTGATCCCGCAATCCTGGACCGACGCCGTCGGGCTGAGCCACCACGCGTATCACGTTCAGGCAGTGATGCTCGGGTCGATCGCGGGGATCACGACGCTGGCCGGAATCTCGCTGCTGATCTATCGAAGACGCACCCATGGCCCGGTGTTCATGGCCACCACCGCCAACGACAAGTTGATGTACGTGGTGCTCGTCCTGGCGCTCGTGGCCGGGCTGTGCGCCACCGCGCTCGGGTCCGGCGTCGTCGGTGAGGCGTACAACTACCGCGAGACCGTGTCGGTGTGGTTCCGGTCGATCTGGATCCTGCAGCCGCGCGGTGACCTGATGGCGGCGGCGCCCATGTATTTCCAGGTGCACGTGATGATCGCGCTGGCGCTGTTCTGCCTGTGGCCGTTCACCCGGTTGGTGCACGCGTTCAGCGCACCCATCGGCTACCTGTTCCGGCCCTATGTCGTCTACCGCAGCCGCGACGTCGCGGCCAAGGACCATCTGATGGGGTCGACGCCGCAGCGCCGGGGTTGGTGACGACGAGTTCGTTGCGCCGCGCGAGTGCAGTTGGCCACGCGCGTCAAGCAGGCGGATTCATACGGTCAGTGCAACTTCCGTGGATTTCGAGATTGTCATGCCGAGTGGACACCCGTACTCGAAGTCGGTGCGGCGGGACTTGTTCGACCGGGTGTGGGGGCGCCCCGCCGAGGCGGGCGGCGCAGTGTCCCCACGGCCCTAGAACCGGCATGGCGAAAGGCGCGTTCGGCTACACCGCGTTCGTGAATTGATGCCTCCGCGGGGCTGATCCCCGGCTGGGAATGCTCGCTGTCGGCGGAACGGATCATGTTGCGCGGGAATCGGTATGCGTCGGCCGCGGCGCTGGACGGGGTGCCGTTGGAGCCGTGGGTGCAGCGTTGCACGGCTGTGATACCCCGGTGTATGTGCGGGTGAGCCGGCCGGTGGTCGGCCGAGATCTGCCCGGGTGCAACCTCGAGGCAGAGGTGCCGAGGACCGGTAGTGTCTAAAGGGAAATGTGCCACTACTGCGGGTGCCGGGAGATGCCTTTGCTGCGCGACTACATCGCGGAGCACGAGCGTGCCACCAACTTCGGTGGGGACGCCGTGCGCGCGATCGACCGCGGCGACCTGCGCCGTGCACGCCACCTGCTGGGCGAGATGGCGACCGAACTGGCCGCGCACTGGCAGGGAGAGGAAACCGGGTTGTTCCGGGTCATGGCGCGCGAGGAGATGTTCGCCGAGCACATAGCTCCGCTGATCCGCGAGCACCGCGAGCTTGCCGAACTGCTCGCCACGGTCGATATCCTCGAACCCGAGGGCCAGCAGGCCATCCGCACCGCGGTGTTCGACCTGTACGAGCACATCAGCAAGGAAGAGGACGGGCTCTTTCCCGCCTCGCTGACCGCCCTGGGCGGCGACGAGTGGGACACGGCGATGGACGCGTGGCACGAGGCGCACCCCGGCACCCGCATGATCCAGGGGTGAGCTGCGACGGCCGTCGCGCTCCTCGACGTAGCGGTCGCTCCCTCGATAGCCGGTCGCTGCAAGGTAGTCGACGGCCGCGCTCGTGTGGTTCCGCTCGTCAAGCAGCCCGGCGCGGTGCGGGCTGCATCTGGTCGAGCTGCACCTACGCGCGGATGCCGCATGCGGGCCCAATTGGCGTCGAATCTCTACGCCGCTTATCCGCCGTCAGTCTCGGAACCAGTGGCTCAACGACCGCTTCCCGGTCCAACTGGTCCGGTCTGACCAGCACGAACGATGCCTGTCCCGCAATCAGTTCCATCTGGCCCGAAAATCGGACGGTGAGTGGGCAGGCCAAAGGCACCCGGCACAACCCGGGTCAGGTTGTGTTGCTGTGGGTTTGGGATTAGGCGGCGGTGTCGGTGATGACCGCTTTGCCGTCGCGGATGACGATGTGTGCTGGCCGGTGAGCGCCTGCAGGTGGGCGGCGAGATCTCGGGCACGGCGATGCTTGTTGATCCGGGATTCGTAGTATGTGGGCCCAAGATCGCAGAAGCTGGCATCCAGGTCTGACAGGAGGTGGTAGACGACGGTCAGACCGAGTTGCCGGTGGCCACAATGGCCTTCTGCTTGCCGCGGCGCCGGGCCAGGCGCCCGTAGCTGGTGCCCAGGAAGGTGTCGGCGTGCGAGTGGGCGAACGCGATGCGGCCCAGCGTGGCCGGCCAGCCAGGGGGCGCCCTTGGCGCGGCCCTTGCTGGTAGACCTACCGGCCGACTGGTGGCCACCGTCGCCGACGTGGTGGTCGTCTGGGCCCGGGACGACGACGGCCAGGTCGGTGCTTTCGTCGTGGAACACCCGGACGGCGCGGAGCACCCGGTTCCCGGGTATCACGCCAGGAAGATCGTCGGTAAAGCAGCGAACCGCGGCGTGTGGCAGGCCCAGATCCGGCTGGACGGGGTGCGGGTGCCCGCCGGTGCCCGTCTGACGAAGGCCCGGACCTGGGACGACACCAACTATGTGCTGGCCAAGTCCCGGCAGACCGTCGCCTGGGAGGCGCTGGGCCACGCGGTCGCCGCCTATGAGGCAGCACTCACTTATTCGCTGCGACGCGAGCAGTTCGGCCGCCCACTGGCCCGGTTCCAGCTGATCCAGGACAAGCTCGCGCACATGCTCAGCGACATCACCGGCATGCAATTGATGTGCACCCGGATGTCGCAGTTGCAGGCCCAAGGGCGGGTGTCGATCGAGCACGCCGCGCTGGCCAAGCTGAACACCGGTGACGGAGCCCGCCGGGTCTGCGCGATGGCTCGAGATATCCTGGGCGGCAACGGGATCCTGCTCGATCACCATGTCGCCCGGCACCACGCCGACATCGAAGCCGTTTACACCTACGAGGGCACCGACTCCATTCAGTCCCTGATCGTCGGACGCGCCATCACCGGGCTCAACGCCTTCCGATGAGCACCACAAAGCGGAAGGTCCTGTCCGGGCTTTGGCGCGCATCCACCACCAGCAATAAGGACCGCAAACGGCTGCTGCGCACCCTGATCGCCGACGTCACCCTCCTCTCCGACCCCGATCGCGGCAGCGCTGATCGGGATCCGCGGGCGCAAAGGCGCATCCGATGAACTGCGGGTGGCACGCGCGGTACACCCCGGAACCGCCGTGCGCAGCCCCTCAACCAGCTCTACAACGAAGCCCACGCATTGACGCTGAGCCAGTTCACCCCGCCGGAGATCCTGAAAGTCAGCCCCGCAGAATCGGTTTCAGCACATCCAGGACAGCCGGGTCCTCGATGGTCGACGGCGGCGGTTCGTTCTTGCCGTCCGCTATCTCGCGCATGGTCTTACGCAGGATTTTTCCGGACCGAGTCTTCGGCAGCGCGGGAACAACGTCGACGAGCTTGAACGCGGCCACGGCGCCGATCTCGTCCCGCACCGCGGTTACCAGCTCGTCGGCCAGACCCTCGGCGGAGGCGCCCGCTTTGAGCACGACGAAGCCCCGCGGGACCTGACCCTTGATCTCGTCGGCGACGCCAATCACCGCGCACTCCGTCACCGCGGGGTGCGTGGCCAGCACGGCCTCTATCGCGCCGGCCGACATGCGATGTCCCGCGACGTTGATCACGTCGTCGGTACGCCCCATCACGAACAGGTAGCCGTCCTCGTCGACGTAGCCGCCATCCCCGGTGAGGTAGTAGCCGGGGAATGCCGACAGGTACGAAGCGATGTAACGGTCGTCGTCACGCCACAGCGTCGGCAATGTGCCCGGCGGCAGCGGGAGTTTCACGCAGATAGCGCCTTCCTGCCCGGGTTCGCACTCCGAGCCGTCGACGTGCAGGATGCGCACGTCGTAGCCCGGCATCGGCACCGTCGGCGACCCGGGCTTGATCGGCAGCCGCTCGACGCCCATCGGGTTGCCGGCGATCGCCCAGCCGGTTTCGGTCTGCCACCAGTGATCGACGACTGGCATGCCCAGCTTCTGCGTTGCCCAGTGGTAGGTGTCGGGGTCGAGCCGTTCTCCGGCCAGGAACAGATAACGCAGCGCAGAAAGGTCGTACTTGCTAAGGTGTGCGCCGTCCGGATCCTCCTTCCTAATTACCCGGATCGCTGTCGGCGCCGTGAACAGGGCCTTCACCCGGTGCTCGGAGGCCACCCGCCAGAACGCGCCCGGATCCGGCGTTCCTACCGGCTTGCCCTCGTAGAGCACGGTCGTCGCGCCCAGCAGCAGCGGGGCATAGACGATATAGGAGTGGCCGACAACCCACCCGACGTCGGAGGCGGTCCAGAACACGTCGCCCGGTGCGATGTCGTAGAGGTGGCGCATTGTCCACAGCAGCGCCACCGCGTGCCCGCCGTTGTCGCGGACAATGCCCTTCGGCTTGGCGGTGGTGCCGGACGTGTAGAGGATGTACAGCGGGTCGGTGGCCGTGACGGGCACCGGGTCGACGGGCTCCGCGCTGGCCATCACCTCGTGCCAGTCCAGGTCCCGGCCCGGGGTCAGCTCGCAGCGCTGCCGGTCCCTCTGCACGATGATGCAGTTGCGCGGCGGATGCTCGGACGCGTCGATGGCGTGGTCGAGCATCGGCTTGTACTCCACGGTCCGGGACGGCTCGATCCCGCAGGAGGCCGTCACGACAACCGTCGGGCGGGCGTCATCGATACGCGCGGCGAGTTCGTGCCCGGCGAACCCGCCGAACACAACGGAATGCACCGCGCCGAGCCGGGCGCACGCCAGCATCGCGATCACGGCCTCGGGAATCATCGGCATGTACACCACGACCCGGTCGCCCTTGGCCACGCCCGACCCGCGCAGCACGCCGGCGAACCGCGCCGTCTCGTCGAGCAGGTCGCGGTAGGTGTAGGTGCGCTGAGTGCCGGTCACCGGCGAGTCGTAGATCAGCGCCGCCTGCTCCCCGCGGCCGTTGGCGACGTGGCGGTCCAGCGCATTGGCGCAGGTATTCAGCTCGCCGTCGGGAAACCACCGGTAGAAGGGCGGATTAGCGTCGTCGAGGATGCGTTGCGGCTCCCGGGTCCAGGTCACCGCCCGCGCGGCATCCGCCCAGAAGGCCGTAGGTTTCTCGATGCTTGCGTCGAACAGTTCGCGATACCCGGCCATACCGGCACGGTATACCGCGGGCCGCTTCCCCAGGCCGATCAGACGTAAAGCATCCGAATTCCGGCGATTTGGGGTCCTTTTGCGACTGCTCGCGCGACAAGGCGACTACTGCTGGAATCGGTAGCCCATCCCGGCTTCGGTGAGCAGATGCACGGGGCACGATGGGTCGTCCTCCAGCTCGCGCCGCAGCTGCGCCAGGTTCCCATTTCCGCGAACATGGACTACAGCACCGCCAGTCGCCGCCGTGCGGATATCACCGACGTCCGCTCTCCGTAATGCTGCCAGATGGCATTCGCTGGCTATCCATGGCCGTGGCGTTGAGAAGCCCGGGGGAGTGGCGAAACAGCGGACATCTCAGCTGGGCGGCGTCCTTGCCGGATACGGGTCGCCGGGGCGAGTTCTGCCGTACGGTCGCGGAGTGGCAGCGCTCTCGTTCCCGGTCCCGGCCCTAGTGCGATGCGGTGGTGTCTCTGCGCCCATGGCGTGAGACCGACGTACCGGCCAAGCTCATGGTCTTCGGTGATCCCGTGGTCCAGCGGTTCTCCTGGTCGCGGACCGCGCCCTACACCGAGCCGGTCGCCGGCGCCTACTTTGAGCAGGAGCAGGCCCGTCGGCGCGGCGAGGCGCTGCACTTCGCGGTTGTGGAACCCGCTAACGACGATGTTGTGCTCGGAGGTGGCTCGCTCTCTGACGTTGATCTCGAGCAATCACGCGCCGCGGTCGGCTACTGGCTGGCGCCGGAGGCTCGAGGCCGTGGTGTAGTGACTCACGCCGTCCGGCTATTGGCTCGATGGGCGTTTCTCAGGGCTGGGCCCTGGCCCGGCTCGAGCTGACATGCGGTCCCGACAATGAGGCGCGTCGCAGCGGGTCGCGGCCCGGTGCGGGTTCGTGCGCGAGGGCGTACTGCGCTCGCACATCGCGTTCAAGGGTGGCCGCCGGGACATGGTGGTCTTCAGCGTGCTACCACACGAGCTCAGGTAGCAGTCCTTGTGGTATTAACTCCCGATCCGCGGTTTTCGTCGGTTTTGTAAAGACCTGTGTTGCAGTATGACTCGCGGTCATTACGTCACCGTGACGGAAGTGGGTGGCTAGCGAAGGTCGCCGCGATCGCGGGCTACCTCCATTGCTCAGGTCATGGAAGAGGCTGGATTCGTCCGGGTGGCCGGCTTAAGTAAATACAACGGCGCCCACTCGCCGCATGACACTTGGTCAGGCAGGATTGACCACGGGCAAAGCTGACGACGTGACCTCGTTGCCGACCCGGCGTGACAGCACGTGTCGGTCCTGGTCGATCACCACACAGTCGGGCGGTAAAGGAGACTCAGCCAGAGTGACTGCGGCATCCGGATCAAATGCCGCAACTAAAGTGGCGATGCCGCAGAATGACTGACCGAGGACAAGTGCACTGGTCCCGGACACATACCGAAACATGTCGGGCGACAGCATAATAACGAATACGGCGTACTTTTTCCCTGACGTAATATCTGTTCTCGGCCAAAAGCGTTGTGCGACAAGCCGACACTTGGCAGTTGCTCGCGACGTATCCGATCCGGCATGCCCTACCGGTGACGCTCCCCGGCTATCCGTTGCGCCGCGCGGTCCGACTGACGCCCGGACGCTATGTCTGCGGGGATCATCGCGACACCAGTTCCATCCAGGGCGCTTTGGTGTCTGGACGGCGCGCGGCGACAGCGGTTCTTACCGACTTGGGCGTGCGTTCACCTCGCGATGGGCAGGAACCACATTGACCATGTGGACAGGCCGACTTCACCACCTACCGGCACCACCTCACGTTGACCAACGCTGCAGCTGACCGTGCCCAGCTTCGAATACCCGCGCCGGGACCTGCCGTCCACAGTCACCTTCACGGGGCCGGTCTTCCCCGACACGCTAGAGGGGTTCGATCCCCCGACGTGGTGGGATCAGAGGACGACCACGCGGAGGACGATACTGGTCACCCAGGGCACATGGACAACGCCGACCTCGACCAACTGATCGGGCCGACCTTGCGTGCGCTGGCCAGTCGACGCGACCTTCTGGTCATTGCGTCAACCGGAGGCGGCGCCATGCCCACACGGAATGGCCGTGTTCCCGCGAATGCGCACGTGACCGACTATCTGCCGTATCCTCTGCTTCTGCCACACGCCGATGTGATGATCATCAACGGCGGCTACGGAGGAGTTCAGCACGCTCTCCGCCACGGCGTGCCTGTGATCGTTGCCGGGGAAACCGCGGACAAGGCCGAGGTCGCGGCCCGAGTGCAACACACTGGCGCGGGAATCGACCTCGGCACAGCACGGCCGACCTCCGTTGCCATCTCCGCAGCGGTGAACCGCATATTGACCACCGGCCATCACCGCGTTGCCGCGCAACTAATACGCAACGACCTCGCCAATTCCACGGCGCTCGATACAATCGCCGACATACTGGCCAACCTTCCAGATCAGCCGCAAAACTCTGCACAGGACAAGAGCGCCGCGGGCGAGTGATCTCTGCAGTTGCCCTCGGCGCCACCGGAGATGACGTAGCGCTTCCGCCAGGCTGTCGACCCGGAAGATGTTGTCGGGCAAAGTATTGCAGTCCACCATCATCTTGCCGCAACCACGCGCGCACCCCCGACCAGAGCGGCACGGATCGCAAAACCTCGCGCGGTGGTCGGTGTCTGTGACCACAGCACCGCTGTCGCATGCCGAGTGCGTCGCTTCAGCGCTGCGGCAAGCGCACAGGCGGGCACGGAAGGTTGCGCCGAGCATCTGTGCGGCGATGCCTGCCTGCCCTGCCTCGGCCAGGGCAGCGCGCAATGCCTCCAGGCGCAAGGTGTGCCACTCGCCGCTAGGAAGGCCAACAGAATCGCGTTTACCCTCAACTGCTTTGGGTAAGACAACTGCCGTGGCAGCCTTTCGCAGCCCCGGATGGCAGAACAAGTGACTCGGATTGCAATGTGTGGCAGTAGATGTCGCGACGGCAACAGGGTCCTATCGAAGGGCCATGGCACGATGGTGAGTGAATCTGCACTCGGCCGGATATCGAGTTGAGCACGATGGGTCTGCGCCCGAATGTCATGTTGACTGTCGATCGTGTAATTGCTGCGCCACCGCAGGCAGTGTGGGACGTTTTAGTCGATGTCGACGCTTGGCCCAAGTGGGGGCCGTCGCTGACCGGAGCCCAGCTCGATGCGCCCGAGAACGGCTTGCGGCTGGGATCCACCGGCCGGGTGCACGCGCCGTTTGGGATCGCGGCGCCCTTCGTCATCACTGAATTCGATGCCGGCCGGTACTGGGCGTGGAGGGTGGCCAATGTGGCGGTGACGCGTCACAGCGTGACCGCGGTCGAGGGCGGGAGCCGGGTGATTTTCGCCGTTCCATGGTGGGCGGCGCCATATTTGGCGGTTTGCGCGGTCGCCTTGCGCCGCATCGAGCGCCTCGTCGTTAAGTAACCGTCGCGCGGTTACAGGGTTGATAGTCGAGGGCGACGTTTCAGAAACGCATACAACACCCCCCTTGAACTGGTATTCGCGTTTCAGAAACGCACTGATCTGGCAGGATGTCTCTGCGTGGCTCGTCCGAGCAAAGGTGACCGCGGTGCGCACATGGTCAAAACCCACGACGACGTTGCGCGGCTGCTCGTCGACAGAGTCGCAGCGTCTGGAGTGTCGTCGGTGTCGCAGTACGTCGCTGATCTCTTAGCGATTCACGTCGGCTTACCTGCCCTCGTGCGTGAGGTGAACCAAGCTGTGATCGCCAACGCCGCCGCGCGCACCGTCGCTCCGCTGCGTGGCGACCGCCTCATGGTTCGGCCGCACCGCGAGGTGTCCCAACGGCTGGCGCACATGGCCGCCGAGGCCGGCTATCCCGCGGGCCGGGTGTCGCCTTACATCGCCGACATCCTCGCCAAGCACGTCGGTTTACATCGCCATGTCGGCGTAGCCGCCGCACCGGCCGCCCACCGTGAAAAGCGCGCCGCCATCGACATCCAGCGCGAGCCCGCTACCGCAACAGCTGCCGGCCGGCCGCTGAAGGCCGTTACGGGACGCGAGGCTGCGCGCGCCGAGATGCGGCGGTTGGCTCAACGTGCCGCCGAGCGACGCGCCGAACAGGCCGCCCGCGAGGCCGCCCGTCGAGAGTCCGCCGTTCGCGCCGCCCGTCTTCCCGAGCCCGAGGACGACGACAGCGCGCGCCCCCCAAGCACCCGGAGGTAAGCCGTTTTCGTCACCGTGACGCTTCTCTCCTTGGCGCTAAACAGAGAAAGACACTGTCGCACAGTACTGTTCGCAGAAATTATGGATAATGTCGAATATGCACGAAGTGCTAATAACGATGGGCGACAACAGTATTGGGCCCGCTTGAAGGTACCGCGAAGGTCCGGCAGAGGGGCCGGGATCATCGGGGATCCTCTGAGAGCACTTTGAGTTGCTCGACGCACCACGGGCTGACTTGGCGACGACCGGTGAGTACGTCGGCGCGAAAGCTCCTCCAGTCAACCCACTCGACGGCGTCGACCTCGGTCGGATCCGGTGCCAGTGTCGACGCATCCACACAGGTCGCCGAGTACACCGGGCACATCTCGTTCTCTACGGTGCCGTCGTCCATGACCGCTTGGTAGCGGAAGTCGGGGACCAGCAGGCGCAGGCCGGCCAGGTCGATTCCGAGTTCTTGGCGGCCTCGTCGTCGGACGCTGTCGGCGACCGACTCGCCCGGCAGCGGGTGGCCGCAGCAGGTGTTGGTCCAAGCGCCGGGCCATGTTTTCTTGCTCAAGGCGCGCCGGGTCAGCAGCAGTTGGCCGCCGTGATCGAACACGTAGCAGGAGAACGCCAGGTGCAGTGGAGTGTCTTGATGGTGCACCTGGTCCTTCGGCGCGATGCCAATCGAGCGGCCGTCCTCGTCAAGAAGGACGACGTACTCGACCGTCCTGGCAACGCTGTCATGCGGGCTTCGCGAGCTGGTCAACGGCGGCATCGAAGACGAAGGGCAGAACCGCGGCGGCGCCGACGATTCGCCGACGTACAAACGGCTGGCTGGTCGCCGCGACCAAGGTCGCGGTCAACAGGTCGTGTCGCCAGACGAGCCGGCGCCACTGCGCTGCGTAGCGCTCGGGCGCAGCGTCAACGACAGCGGCTACGGCTGCCTGTGCCTGGGCCATTCCCAGCCCGATCCCTTCTCCGGTCAGGGCGTCGACGTAACCGGCGGCGTCCCCGACGAGCAGCACCCGTCCCGCGACGCGGCTCCGGGACCGCTGGTGCAGCGGCCCGGCACCGCGCACCCGCGAGCGCATCCGCGCGCCGAGGCGCTCGGTCAGTTGTGGGAACTCGGCCAAGAGGTGCTCGAGTGGGCGGCGTTCGGCACTGAGCACGGCCACGCCGACCCGGGCATCGGCCACGGGCGTCACGTACGCCTCGCCGACGTCGGACCAGTGCACCTCGACCAAGGACGTCCATGGCTCGATGTCGACATGGCAGCGAAGCCCGTAACGCTGCCTGCGCGCCGGTGGGCCCCCAAGACCGAGCAGACGACGCACGGGTGAATGCAGCCCGTCGGCGGCGACCAGGTATCTGGTGGGTTCGCCGTCGACGATCAGGTGGTCGCCGTGGTCGGTCACCTCGCGCACCGGCCGGTGGTCTGTCGTGATCCCAGCCTCCGCGGCGCGGTCGCGCAGCGCGGCGTGCAGGGCGGTTCGCCTCACACCAAGGCCGTCGCCGTGACGGAAGGTCGCCTCGGCGGACCGATCGCCGTCGAGATACCGGATGCCGGTGAGCGGGTGGCCGTCGAGCCGCACACCCAGCTCGCGCAGGGCTGCGACTGCTGCGGGCATCAGCCCTTCGCCGCAGGCCTTGTCGATCACTCCGGCCCGCGGCTCTCGGACGCCCACGTCGAGGCCCTCGCGTGCTGCGTATAACGCGGTGGCCAGGCCGATCGGGCCGCCACCGGCGACCAGCAGGTCACGCATCGGCGAGTCTCGCCCGCTGAAGCGTCGCGAGGGCGTCGTTCTCGACGCGCAGGCGCACTCGAAGCAACGCAGCGTTGAGGATCGTGAAGCCGGCCGCGGTGATCCAGCAGGCATGTATCAACGGCAGTGCAATCCCCTCGACGACGACGGCCACGTAGTTGGGATGCGCGAGGAACCGGTAGGGGCCCGTTCGCACCGGCGCAAGGTCGGGCACGACGATCACCCGGGTGTTCCACTGGGGCCCGAGCGTGGCGATGCACCACCACCGCAGCGCTTGCGCGGCGACGGCGAGTGCGAGCATCGACCAAGCCAGCGCCGAGGGCACCTCCGGTCGACGAACCAACGCCTCGACCAGCATCGCGACCAGGAATCCGGTGTGCAGGGCCACCATGGCCGGGTAATGCCCCTGCCCGGTCTCGTGACCACCGCGGGCGAAGCTCCAAGCGGCGTTGCGTTGGGAGACGATCAGCTCGGCGAGCCGCTCCAGCGCGACCAGCGCGACGACGACGACGAAGACGCTGAGCTCGGTCACGACCGGCCTTCCGGGTCGCCGGCGCGCAGGAGCACCAGCTCCGAGCAGAAGCCGGGGCCTAACGCCATCAGCAGTCCGTGAGTATCTGGCTGCGGTGGCCGCTCCCGCAGGGTGTCGGCCAGCACGTGCAGAACCGAGGCCGAGGACAGGTTGCCGATCTGAGCCAACGAGTCCCGGGTGAGGGCGAGGTCGTGGTCGGTCAGGCCGAGCGTATCGCGCAACGCGTTGATCACCTTGGGTCCGCCAGGGTGGCAGACCCACCAGCCGATGTCGCCGCGAGTCAGATCGTGGTCGGCCAGGAACGCGTCGACGTCCTCGCCGATGTAGCGGTCGACGATGGCCGGCACCCGCGCGTCGAGCACGATTCGCAGGCCGAGGTGGCTGACGTCGAACCCCATGATGCGCTCGGAGTCGGGATAGAGCCGGCTGCGGCTGTCCAGCACCTGCACGGATCCACCGTGACCGGTGCCGCCGCGTGCGACGACGGCGGCCGCGCCGTCACCGAACAGTCCGCTGGCAATCATGTTGGGAACCGACGTGTCATCTCGTTGGACGGTCAACGTGCAGCACTCGACGGTGACCAGCGCGGCCACATCGTCGGGGCGGCCCAGCAGATAGTCGTGCAAGCGAGCCACGCCGGCCGCGCCGGCGACACAGCCCAGCCCCACCAGGGGGATCCGCCGCACGTCGGGACGCAACCCGACGACGGCGGCGATCCGGGCGTCCAGCGATGGAGTCGCCACCCCGGTGACGGTGGCGCAGATGATCTCATCGACGTCACTGGGCGTGAGGCCGGCCGACTTGATCGCGTCCTCGAGGGCCTGAGCGCCGAGCTTCACGGCGTGTTCGATGAACAGGTCGTTGGTTTGACCGAAGTCCTCCAGTTCGCCGTAGGCCGCCAGCGGCAGCACCAAGCTGCGGTGTTTGACGCCGGCGTTGGCGTGCAGGCGGCGCAGCACTTGCCCGTCGAGGCTTCCGCGGACGATCACGTCGGAGAACGCGTCGGTGATCTCGGCCTGAGTGTGCCGGTGGGCAGGCAGCGCCCCTCGAACCGCGAGAATCTCCATGTCAGTTCCTTTCTTCGGCGTCAGCCGGTTGCGGACCAAGGCGGTGGCCAGCGAGCCGACGAGGCGAGGTGTGAGCCGGCCGTCACCAAGGCCGAGCTCGACCAGGTCGTCGAACGTGCCCTGGTCCCGCGCCGCCGCAGCGATTCCCGCCTCGACGACAACCGGACGTCTGGTCAGCCGCGCGGCCGTCCAGGTGTGGTGCAGGTGGCGGTTCAGCAAGGCGCGCACCGCAGCGCGATGGCGAGCTCCTGCCGTCATCGGTCGAAAGTCCGCGGCGGCGCGAACCGCGCTGCGGCCGGCCAAGGCACCGGTGGCGACGGCGTAGTAGATGCCTTCGCCGGTCATCGGATTGATGAGTCCGGCTGCGTCGCCGGCGAACAGGATCGGCCCGTCGGGCTGTTCGCTGCGCCACCCCCACCCGGACAACGGCAGGTGGTGGCCGCGCCACTGATGCCCGTGTTCGACGCTGCCCGGGAGGAGTTCCTCCAGCTGACCGAGGAGAAGGGCACGTGCGGGGCGATCGTTTCGCCCGATGAATTCGCCGTACCCGACGTTCGACAGCCCGTCGCCACGATCGAAGGCCCACGCGTATGACGGCTGCGGCCGCCGCTCGCCGTACCGGATGACCTGCCGACCAGCCCGACTTGGCGGAGTGGGCGCGTAGCCACGGATCGCGATGGCTCGACGCCCTTCTGCGTTTCCTGATAGAGACGTCCGGATGGCTGAGTGCGCGCCGTCAGCCGCCACCACGGTGCGGGCACGGAATCGTTCGTCGAGGATGACAGTCTCCGCCTCGACGCGGACGTTTCGCACCCGGTGCTCAACCAGATGCGCGCCCGCGGCCACCGCATGATCGACCAGGCGGGCGTCGAAGATCTCCCTGGGGATGACCCACACCGGTCGCGCCATTCGGCCGTGAACCGCATGCGGTCCTCGCGACAAACTCAGCTGCTGCAATGGCGTCCAGCCCTCGACCACATCGGCCGCTCCCAGCGGGCCCAAGACGTCTAGCACATGTGGGGCGATGCCATCGCCGCAGCTCTTGTCGCGCGGGAAGCGCGCGCGATCGATCAGCAGCACCCTGGTGTCGGGACGCTCGGCCAAGGCGGCCAGAGCGGCCACCGATCCGGCGGGTCCGGCGCCGACGATCGCGACGTCCCAGACATCGTCGTTCACCGTGCTCATCCGGCCAGCACCAGGAGGGCCACGTCGACCACGGCGATGCCGACCGCCGCCTGGAACGGAACCCTGCCGCGACCGACGAAGGCCACAGCCGCAAGGACCGCGACCGCGGCCAGCACGACGGCCAGCAGCAGCACCGGGATCGAACTGGTGCCAAGCGCAATGACCGCGGTGGCCGCGGACAAACTCGCCACCGCCAGTATGGCGGTCCGGCGAGCACCGAGGCGATGAGCCAGTCCCCGGACTCCGGTCGCCTCGTCGTCGGCAAGATCGGGCAGCACGTTCACCAGGTGCGCGCCGACGCCCAGCAGCGCCGTGGCGAGGGCCACCCACCACGGGGGAAGTACAGTTCCGGGCCCGGCGAGCACGACGAAAACCGGCAACCCGCCGAACGCGACCGCGAACGGCAGCCACGAAAACACCGTCGACTTGATGCCCAGGTTGTAGGCCCAACCGGCGGCAACACAACCGATATGCACCAGACCCGCCTCGATCCCGCAGGCGAGCGACAAGACAACCGTCGCGACGATCGCAAGCCCGCATGCCACCCTCGCTGTGGACAGTGGCAAGGAGCCGTCCGCCAGCGGCTTGTCACGGCGGCCCACCGCGCGATCGCGGTCGGCGTCGACGAGATCGTTTCCCCACCCGATCGACAGCTGGCCGGCGAGCACCGCACCGGTCACTAGAGCCACCTGTGCCGGCTCCAGATCAACCGCGATGCCGTACGTCATCGCCAGCAAAGTCACGGCCAATGCCGGGCCCAGATGAGCAGCGCCGATCAAACCTGAGGCGCGGCTCCGCAAATAATGGGGCGCGCGGATCCAGGCGTCGGTGTCCACGAATGTCTCCAGGGGTCAATCAGTCGTCGGTGTCGACCTCCCCATACCCCTTTTCGTCGCGCATACTCATCATGCGAACGTGTTGTTGAACATCCTGTGTACAGGGCAGCGTTGATTTGGACGACCCTGGCTGCCAAAAGGAGCGAAATGCGGATCGAGGCGGCCGGCTCGGTAGACCCGATCACCTACCTCATCGTCAGTGATCAGGCGCATGATACGCGTTCGCGAAAGCGTTGGAGAGCCTGGGCGTCAAATGGATTTCGGTGCTGCCGAACCGAAGACGAACGGCGAGATGCCCCGGGGTGAAGAAGCTGCTGACTCCATCGCGATCCGGCATAGCGCCGCTACCGCCGATGTGCGGATTTGTCCCTTCTGCAACGCGAACGCGATCACTTGCGCCGCTGCGACTAGATGCTCGCTTGCGTTCATCGTCGGGTATAGCGCCGTCGAACTGACCAGGTTTGGTTCGTCCTCCAGCGTCACAGCAGCGTTATCGCGAGCAAGTCGGCTCTGCGGATGGATCGGATTCGGCCGCAACCCCCACGCCATGAAGTCATTCGCTTGCTTGGCGCGCTCACCGACGAACGCGATAAACATGGCCCGCTTCAGACCGTGCGCCCCGTCTGGATACTTGGCCTTGAGTTGAACCGTCCCCGGTTTTTTGCGCACTTCCTTTGTTGGGAAGGATGGCGCGATGTCGATCAGGTACGACGAGAACACCAAGGCCAGGGCGGTGCGGTTGGTCCGCGAACACCGCGACGACTACCACAGCGAGTGGGCGGCCATGAAGGCCATCTCGGGCCGATTGGGGATGAACCCGGAGACGCTGCGCAAGTGGGTGCGCCAGGCCGAGATCGACGCCGGTGAGGCGGCGGGCGTGTCGAGCGAGGAAAGGCGCGAGCTGCGGGAGCTACGCCGCAGGTGTCGCGAGCTCAAATCTGACTATCGAAATCCTCAAGGCCGCAACAAGTTTCTTCGCGCGGGAGTGCGACCCGCTACACCGCTGATCTGTCCAGTTCATCGACGAGCACAAGGGCACGTACGGGGTCGTACCGATCTGCCGGGCACTGGCCGTGCGCGGCGTGCAGATCGCCCCGCGCACCTACTGGGCGCACTGCTCGTCGGCGCCGTCGAAAAGGGCGCTGTGGGACACCACGATCACCGAGATCCTGGCCGGCTACGACGAACCCGACGCCGACGGGAAACGCCCGCCGGAGAGCCTGTACGGCAGCCTGAAGATGTGGGCGCACCTGCGGCGCCAGGGCATCCCGGTGGCGCGGCGCACGGTGGAACGGATCATGCGGGCACAACGGCTGGCGCGGGGTGACCCGCGCTCGCCGCGCGCCGCGCACCACCGAACCGGATCCGGCCGCGGCCCGGGCGCCGGACCTGGTGGGCCGGCAGTGGCGGGTTTCGGCGCCGAACCTGCTGCTCGTGGCCGACTTCACCTACGTGCCAATGACCCGCGGGTTCGGCTACACCGCGTTCGTCGTCGACGCCTACGCCGGGCTGATCCCGGGCTGGGAGTGTTCGCTGGGTCAAGGACACCGGCTTCGTCGAGCGTGCGCTGCGCCCCGCCGCTGCCGCACGGCGAGCGCGGGAAGGGCACCCGTTCGACGACGCGATCCATCATTCCGACCGGGAAGTCAGTACACCGCAATACATTACGGCGAGACGCTGATGCTGGGAAGGACTGCAACCGTCGGTCGGGACCGTCGGCGACGCCCTCGACAATGCGTTGTGCGAGACGACGATAGGGCTGTACAAGACCGAGTGCATCCGCGACGGCTCCCCGTTCCGCAACGGCCCGATCAGCACCCAGGCCGACCTGGAGGACATCACATCGGCGTGGGTCAAGCGCATCCGGCTACACGACGCCCGGCACACCTGCGGCACGCTCATGCACCTGGAGCACAACGTGCCGGTGGGGTGGCCACGGATTTGAACACGGCACACGGCGGAACCGATGCGAACTAGCGGGACGAGGCGAGACAGCTGGACGGCTGAACGTCGATGACCTGCAGCTATGAGACCTGGCGTACTGGAGACGGCGACTGGTTAGCTCATAACCCAGAGGTAATGGCGCGTGCTGCCCGCTGGGCTGGACAAGGCGGAGCACACTGCTGCTGGAGCCTATACATGTGTTGGGCGTCCTTAGCGCTAGGTCCGCTTGCGGTCGTCCGAGTCTGTTTTCATCAAATGTGGCCCTGGTGTTGGCGGATAGTTGTTGTTGTGGCGGATGATCTCGCCATGGCGTGCCAAGCACCGACGGTCGGAGCCAATGTTGACCATTATCGCGGGACGCCGCCGCTTGCGCTGGATCCGAGTCGAAAGCTGCCCTTCGCGAGCGCGAAAGTATTCGAGAAGCTATCCGCACTGGAGGGGTGATGAAAAAGTCTATCGGGCAATCACATTCGATCGGAACCGCGCCGCGACTCCTGACCATCAAACAGGTCGCTGACCGCCTCACGGTCAGTGTCGGGTGTTTGCGGGCGTGGCGCATCCGTGGCGAGGGGCCGCCGGCGATTCGAGTTGGTTCGGCCTTGCGTTGGGACGAACGTGAGGTTGACGCCTGGCTGAATGCGCGTCGCGAATCAGGCGGATTAGCCTCTTGAGGCTGAATACAGTTCGTGGGCTGGTTGGCAAGGGACAGCGCGGTGATCGAGGTCAGGACTGGCCGTGATGGTGCTCGCGTCTATCGAGCTCGGGTTTACCACCGCGGTCGATACGTAGCGTCACGGACTTTCGCACGGAAGCGAGATGCTCAGGAATGGGAACGTCGTCAGGTTGACGGTCTGCGTTCTGGAGTATGGTCCGACCCGGGTGCGGCAGAAAGGCCAGTGCAGGACTGGTGTGATGCTTGGCTAGCCGCACAGCCTCCCCGAGCGCCGGCGACCGAACGCAAGATCCGTGAGGCTATCAACAAGAGGATCGCAAAAACCTTCGGTCGGCGCCCGGCGATATCCGTTCGACCGTCTGAGGTCAGGGCCTGGTGCGCGGATCTGGCACGAGCACAGTCCCCTGCGACTGCGCGTCACTCGCTGGGCGTCTTACGCCGAGTCTTCGACTACGCAGTGCAGGACGGGGCCATTCCCCGGAATCCCGCGACAGGTATCCGCCTACCGAAGGTCCAAGGGAATGAGCCCCAGCCGCTTACGCACACTGAACTGTGGCAGCTCGCAGAGCAATTCGATTCCAGGAGAGACCGGGTCCTTATCGTCGTTGCCGGGTACTGCGGACTTCGTTGGGGCGAGCTGGCGGCGTTGAGATGGACCGATATCGATCTCGATCTGCGTCGGCTGAGAGTATCTCGCGCGTACTCGGAAGAGGCGCCTCGAGGCGAAATGTCTCCGGTGAAAGATCACCAGGCACGCACCGTTCCGATCCCGAGAACTGTTGTTGACGAACTGACCAATCTACAGGCGCAGTCGGCGCCTTCCGAACTCGTTTTCCCCTCCGCGAACTCCACGCCGCTGCGAAACCGCAATTTTCGACGCGACAGCTTCGATGCGGCTACGGCTGCACTGGGCCTGACGATCACTCCGCACAACCTCCGTGACACCGCAGCGTCGCTGGCCATACAAGCGGGGGCCTCGGTCGTTGCGGTTGCGCGCTTACTTGGCCATGAGTCGGCTGCGACGACGCTCAATCACTATGCAGGGCTCTTCCCGACCGACCTTGACGACGTCGCGGTACGCCTCGATGCCGCCGCGAGAGAGGCCATCGGGGACCAGTGAACGCCACTTCGTGTCATTGGCTCACCGACCAGGCACCGACCAGGAGTCGGACCGACTCGTAGACGGAATCACGTAAAGCGTCGATGAGCTGCGAAAACGCTGAGTGCCCCCGGCAGGATTCGAACCTGCGACACCGGCTTTAGGAGAGCCGTGCTCTATCCCCTGAGCTACGAGGGCGGGGCCGCTGGAGCTTACCCACTACCGCAGTTCGGCGATCACTTTCGAGAACGCTTCGGCGTGCTTGCCTGGACGATGATGTAGCTCACGCCGTAGTTGTCGCGATACCCGCGAATGGTGTCGGCCATCTCTCGCGTCGAACCGGACAGCACGGCGGGCGTTCGCAGCAACTGTTCGTCGCTCAGCGCCGGCAGGGACCGGCGGGTGATCGACAGGTCGGGCATGCCCGACCGTCCCGTGGGCAGCGCCGTGATCGCGATATTCAGTTCGAGTTCGTCGAAGCGGTCGCCCGCCGCCGTTGCGGACGAAATCGATCCGCTCGGCGAGCGGATCCCGTCGCCTCGGCGACGGTCACCGCCGGTCAGGCCGATGATGTGCGCGTGTTGCGCTGCCACCGTCAGCAACCGGTCGCCGTTGCCGGCGATCAGTATCGGCACATCGGGCAGGTGTTCGCGCATGTACTCGGTCACGTGGGCCAGATACTCGACGCGCTGCCGGGCGCTGGGGTAGGGCAGTTCGGCGGCCTCGAACTCCTCCGCGCACATATCCGGCGCCCAGCCCCAGCTCGAATCGGCCGTCGCACAGGTCGCGCAGCGCCTGCACGTCGCGGGCCAACAACGCCGGCTTGTAGAAGCCGGCGTTGAGCACGAAGGTCCCGACCCGCAATGTCGTGGTGGCCGTCGCGCCGCCGCCATCAAAGTCGGGAACGGCGCCGGCGCGCCCGAGGTGGTCGGGAACGTGCAGCACATCGAAGCCGAGGTCCTCGGCTCGACGCGCCGCTTCCTGCACCGGCGACTGCGACTTGGCGACGCGCAGGCCGACACCGAACCGGAAGTCTTTGGTCATCACCCGATCGTAGGGGCCGACGCTGACGGCATGTTTGGCGCCGACCGGTGCGGGCAATCTGCTCGCGCAAGACTCCGCACCGCGGGCGGAGTCCGGTAACCGCAAAGGAGCCACCGCCGATCCGGCCCGTCGTGAGAGTCCTCCGACGGGCCGGGTCGAATTTTCAGCCCATGGCCAGCCATCCCACGGTGGGCGTCGAGGAGGAGTTCCTGCTCGTCGACCCGGACACCGGCGAGCCGGTCGCCCGCAACGAAGCGGTCGCCCACCACGCCGCCGCGCACGGCGTCAAGCTGCAGCTCGAGTTGACCAGCTGCCAGGTCGAGACCACGACCGACGTCGACGAACGGCAGCGACGAGCTGCGCTCCGAGCTGACCCGGCTGCGCCGCGTCGCCGCCGACGCCGCGGAGGCCGACGGCGCGCGACTGCTGGCCGTCGGGCTGCCGCCGACCGTGCCGCACGAGTTCCCGATCACCGACACCCCGCGCTACCGCGAGATCGCGGAGAAGTTCGGCATGATCGCCCACGAGCAGGGCATCTGTGGGTGCCACGTGCACGTGGCGGTTCCCAACCGCGAGGCCGCGATCCGGGTCAGTAACCGGCTACGGCCGTGGCTGCCGCTGCTGCTGGCGCTGACCGCCAACTCGGCGGTGTACCGCAACACCGACACCGGCTACGCCAGCTGGCGCAGCGTGCTGTGGCAGCGCTGGCCGAGCGCGGGTCCGCCGCCGCACTTCGACTCCGCCGACGAGTACGACGCGATGGTGGGGATGCTTCTGCGCGCCGGCGCGATGCTCGACGACGGCATGGTCTATTGGGATGTCCGGCCGTCGGCCAACTTCCCGACGATCGAGGTGCGCGTCGCCGACGTGCCCGCCACGGTGGCCGAGACGGTGCTGCTGGCGACGCTGATCAGGGCCAGTGTGATGACGGCACTCGAGGATGAGCGACGCGGCGAAGGCGTTGCCGCCGCTGGCACCGCACGCGCTGGGTGCCGCGTACTGGAAGTCGGCCCGCGACGGCCTTGACGGCCAGGCGATCGACCTGGGAAGGGCCACGCCTCGGTGCCCGGCGCGGGACGCTGCTCGAGGGTCTCGTCGACCACGTCCGGCCCGCCCTGGAAGCGCTGGGCGACTACGACATGGCGCGCGCCGAGCTGGCTCGCATCGCCGAGGAGGGCAACGGTGCGATGCGGCAACGGCGGGCGTGGCGGCGCCGGCATGACATGCCGACGTGATCGCCGAGGCGGCGACGGCCACGCTTCGGACACTTAGCTCAGCGGCAGTTCGGCGAACGACCGGGCTGGTCGGCTGCGCGGAACCGCTGCCCGGCTCGACGGTGAACGCCAACGCCTTGGAATCGCCCAGATCGGGTAACACCGCGGTGGTCGACGGCGCGACCGTCTTGGCGTCCATCGTTCCGGCCGAGTGCGGGCCGTTGTCGTCGATCAGCCACATCTGGTACACCGTGCCCGGCGCGGGCGGCGGGACGTTGTTCATCACCAGCACCCCGGCGTCCTTCTCGCGGGAGAACACCACGGTGGCGGTGCCCCCTGACGGGATGTCGCCCGATACGGTCCGCACGTCGGGCGCGGCGAACACCTGCTCCGCGGTCGACGGCGTCGCCGCCGGTCGCATCGCCAGCCCGACCCCGAGGGCGCCGAGCCCGATCACCAACGCCGCCGCGGCGGCCAGCACCGTGTTGCGCCAGCGGCCGCCCGCGGGCGCAGCTCGCGCACGTTATCGGTGGTGACCGTGGCCAGCACCCGGTCCCGCAGGTGTTCGGGCGGATCGGCGGCGGTGGCGGCCGATATCACCGCCATCGTTTCGCGCACCACCCGGACCTCCTCGGCGAAGGCCCGCGACACGTCAGCCGGTGCGGCGGCCAGCCGGCGCTCGATATCGGCGAGCTCGGACTCGGGAACGGCGTGCAGCGCATACGGCGTGGCCATCGCCATCAGGTCGGGATCCATCGGCTCGGTCATGACAGCCCCAGACAGTTGCGCAGCCCGCGGATGGCGTCGCGCATCCGCGATTTGATGGTGGCCAGGTTCGCCGACAACCGTTCCGATACCTGGGCGTAGGTCAGCCCGTCGTAGTAGGCGAGCTGGATGGCTTCCCGCTGCACGTCGGTCAGCGAGTCCAGGCAATCGGCGACCTGGCGTCGCTCGTCACGCAGGATCACCGACTCGGCGACGTGGTCCACCGGTGGATCGACGTTTGCGGCTCCGTACCGGGATTCGCGTTGACTGGCGGCCTGCTCCGAACGCACCCGGTCCACCGCGCGGCGGTGTGCCAACGTCAACAGCCACGCCAACGGCGAGCCCGCGGCCGGGTCGTAGCTGCCGGCGCTGCGCCATACTTGGAGGTAAATGTCCTGCGTGGTCTCCTCGCTGTAACCGGGGTCGCGCAGCACGCGGGTGACCATGCCGAACACCCGGGCCCGGGTGCGGTCGTAGAAGGTGGCGAACGCGTCGACGTCGCGCTGTGCCACCTGACGCAGTAGCTCGTCGAGGTCGGTGGTCACGAGCGGTAGCCTATCCGCAGCCGCGAGCGCCGTCATGGTAATCGCAATCTGGGCGGTCTCGGCACGAAAAACGATGTGCGAGCGCGATATTCGTTGAAGCCAGGGCGGTCGGCCATGTACTTCTCGGTCCGCCGTGCGCCGGTGGCGTAGACCAGGAAGTAGCTCATCAGCAAAGGTGAGGCCACCGTCGACAACGACAACCACCCGGTGATGGTCACCAGCCACAACCCCCACCACACGCACGCGTCGCCAAAATAGTTGGGATGCCGCGTCCATGCCCACAGGCCCCGGTCCATCACCACGCCTTTGTTCGCCGGGTCGGACTTGAAACGCCGCAACTGGTGATCGCCGACGGCCTCGAACGCTACGCCGACACCCCACAACACCACACCGGCGATCAACACCGGCCACCACGCGGCCGGAGTCGGCCCTTGCACTGCCGAGAGTTGCAGCGGCAGCGAGACAAACCAGGTGGCCGCCGCCTGGATCGCGAAGATCCTGCGCACTACGGGGCCTGCCGAGAAGTCACCGTCCAGCAGATCGCGGTAACGGGGATCCTCGCCCTTACCCGCCGACTTGACGTACATGTGCCCGGCCAGCCGCAGGCCCCACACCGAAACCAGTGCCAGCAGCAGGATCCGGCGGAACAGGTCGCCGGTGCCCAGCGCGGCGGCGACCGCGGCCACCGCGACGAACCCCAAACCCCACGCGACATCGACGACGTTGTACCGGCCGATGCGCCGCCCGATGGCGAACGTGATGCCGTGCACCACAACCAGGATCGCCAGCGACGCAACGGAGACGACGACTAAGTTCATCGTCCACCTCCGGTAGGTGCGAAGCTCCACTGGTACACGTCGAGATATCCGCAGCGGAAACCCGCCTCGGAGTAGGCCAGGTAGAGCTCCCACATCCGCTGGAAAGCGTCGTCGAAACCCAGCGCCGCCACCGCATCCCGGCGCTTGAGAAACGTTCCCGCCACAGCCGCAACGTTTCGGCGTAGTGCGGACGCAGCGACAGCATGTCCACGGTGCGCAGCTGCGTGTGCCGCTCGGTGATCCCGACGATCGCCTCGGTCGAGGGCAGCAGCCCGCCGGGGAAGATGTACTTCTGGATCCAGGTATACGTGTTGCGGGTGGCCAGCATTCGGTCGTGTGGCATCGTGATGGCCTGGATCGCCACCCGTCCGCCCGGCGCCACCAGGCGTTCCAGCGTCTGGAAGTACGTGGGCCAGAACCGGTGTCCCACCGCCTCGATCATCTCCACCGACAGCACGGCGTCGTAGCGACCGTCGGTCTCGCGGTAGTCGCGAAGCTCGATTTCAACCCGGTCGGCCAATCCGGCGGCCACCACGCGGCGCTGGGCCAGGCGCTGCTGCTCGGCCGACAACGTGACCGAGCGGACGTGCGCGCCCCGTGCAGCGGCGCGGATGCACAGCTCACCCCATCCGGTTCCGATCTCCAGCACGCGGCTACCCGGTCCCACCCGAGCCGTGTCCAGCAGCCGGTCGATCTTGCGCCGCTGCGCGTCGGCCAACCGTGCCTGGGTTGCCGGTAGCGTCTCGAACAGCGCGCTGGAATAGGTCATCGTCTCGTCGAGGAACACGGCGAACAATTCGTTGGAGAGGTCGTAGTGCTCGGCGATGTTGCGTCGGGCCTGCGCGGGGCTGTTGTGCTGTG
>CAVQSK010000005.1:0-90274 GCA_963715885.1 uncultured Actinomycetota bacterium | reverse complement strand
GGGGTCGACATGACCCGGTTCCCCTCGGCCGCGCACCTGGTGTCGTGGGCCAAGTTCTGCCCGCAGATCCACCAGTCGGCCGGTAAGTCCACGAGCAAGGGCCGCGCCAAGGGCAACCCGTGGCTGGCCGGCACCCTGGGCCGCATCGCGTTCGTCAACTCGCGTACCGACACCTTCCTCGGCGCCCGCTACCGGCGCCTGGCCCGACGCGGCGGCAAGCAGAAGGCGCTCGTCGCCACCGGCAATTCGGTACTGACCGTCATCTACCACCTGCTGTCAGACCCCGACGCCAGATTTTGCGACCTCGGGCCCGGCTACTACGAATCCCAGATCAACAAACACCGCCGCGCCCGCGACCTCGCCACCCAACTCCAAGCGCTCACCGGCCAGCACACATCGTCATCCGTGAGTGGGCAGGCCGATACGACACCCCGCCTGAGCCGGATCATAGCCGCGCGGCTGTGGGTTTGGCTCAGGCGGCGGTGTCGGTGATGACCGCTTTGCCACTCACCATCCGATTTTCGGGTCAGTAAACCCGGCCGCTGCGCTGACCGCCGTCGAGGCGGGAAAATGGCATGGCGTCCGTCCGGGACGCCGACATGTCTGTGATGCCGTTTGAGCTCGTGGTGTCAGTATGGCGTTGGGAGCCACCGACAGGAACTGTCGATTGTTGCCGTGAGCACGCGGAGCAGACTCTTGAGGCCCTGTGGTTCCTCCGGACGGGCGCGCCTGGTTGGAAGCTGTTGTGTTCGGAGGGATTTGATGGAACTGCTGCACGAGCGGTGCGCCGCAGTGGATATCGGCAAGAAGGATCTCAAGGCGTGTGTGCGCACGCCCAGCCCGAAGGGTAAACGTTCGCGGCGGCAAGAGATCCGCACCTTCGCCACGACCACGAATGCGTTGTTGGAGTTGCGGGACTGGCTGGTCGGCGAGCGGGTCAGTTTGGTGGTGATGGAGGCCACCGGCGATTACTGGCGCGGCGCGTTCTACCTGCTGGAGGACGATCTGGAGGTGATCCTGGTCAACGCCGCGCACGCCAAGGGGCTGCCCGGCCGCAAGACCGACGTCTGCGACTCCTCTTGGTTATGTCAGATGGGTGAGTGCGGGCTGCTGCGGGCCTCATTCGTGCCGCCGGAGCCGATCCGGCACCTGCGGGATCTGACCCGCTACCGGACCACCCTGGCCACCGAACGCACCCGCGAGGCGCAACGGTTGGAGAAGGAGCTCGAAGACGCGGGGAGCAAGCTGTCGTCGGTGGCCACCGACATCCTTGGGGTCTCCGGGCGGGCGATGCTGGCGGCGTTGATCGACGGCGAACGCGACGCGCAGGTGCTGGCCGAGATGGCCAAGGCGCGGATGCGCCCGAAGATCCCGCAGCTGGTTCAGGCGTTGACCGGCAACTTCGGTGAGCACCACGCGTTCCTGTGCCGGCTGCATCTGGAGCGCATCGACCAGCTCACCGCGGCGATCGGGGAACTGTCGGCGCGCATTGAGGAGCAGATGCTCCCTTTTGCCCGCCAGCTTGAGTACTTGGCGACGATCCCGGGGGTGGGCCAGTCCGTCGCCGAGGTCATCGTCGCCGAGACCGGTGCCGACATGAGTCGCTTCCGCACCGCCGCACACCTGGCTTCCTGGGCCGGGGTGTGCCCGGGGCATCACGAATCGGCCGGCAAACGTCGCTCCGGCAAGACCCGTCACGGCAACCGGTGGCTGACCGGCGCGCTGGGCACCGCTGCCCTGGCTGCGGCCCGCACCAAAGACACCACCTACCTCGGCGCTCGATACCGCCGTCTCACCCGTCGCGCGGGGAAGAAGAAAGCCCTTGTTGCCGTGGAACACTCGATTCTGATCGCGGTATGGCACATGCTCACCAACGACGCCGAGTACACCGATCTCGGCGGCGACTACTTCGCCCGACTCGACCCCGAACGCGCCATGCGCCGCATCGTTCGCCAAGCCAACGCGCTCGGATTCACCGTGCGCTTCGACCCAAGCCAGGCCGCCTGACCACCCACACGATTTCGGCACAGCGCCAGAAACATCAATCACCCTGGCGGCCGCGACTCACCCATCATTTTCGGACCAGACTCTCGTATGTCGTCTATTTCAAGACAGGGTTTAGCTTTCCGAGTCGCCCCCCGCCGTCATGTCATCGCCTCGGCCCACTTCATGTGGCCCTCGAAGCCCAGCTCTGGCCATGGCGCGGTAGCGATCGCGATAGTCGCGGTAGGCGGCCTCGTCTCGGCGGGCGCGGGCCAGTAGTGCCTGCGACCGCACCAGCCAAATTTCCCCCATCGCAAAGCCACTGTCCGCCTGGACGGGGTCAGCCAACCGCTGCACGTGCGCGTCGGCTTCGTTGAGGTCAGCGTCGGCACCGCGAGCCAGCAGTGATTCCACGAGTGCGGGTCGGATTGATGTCGTGCTTCGCGTAGGAGCGGTAGTCGGCCAGTGTCGACTTCGCCAGCCCGGTACGGTGCTCGATGCAGTGAGCGACGCACTGCTCGACAGTCATCGTTGACAGCGCGGGGTCGGTGGCGACTGACGCCAGGGCCTTCACCGGGCCAACGGCATCGACCAGATCCCGGAACTTCGCGGCCGACGCGGAATCTTTGAAGGACGTCGAGGTCTGCTTCCCGTTCAGCCGATAGAGCACCTGGACGTAGGCGGTGCCGTTCTTGCGGGTCATGTTCCGCAGCGAGGCCAGGCGGGCATCGTAGACCCAGATTGCTGATGGGTGCGTTGGAATAAAAGGGCCCAGGCTGGGGAATTTTCCCTGACCTGGGCCTTTGTTGGTGGAGCTGCCGGGAATCGAACCCGGGTCCTACGGCATTCCCTCGAGGCTTCTCCGTGCGCAGTCCGCTATGCCTCTACTCGGATCTCCTGATCACGCGAACAAGTCAGGATGACGATCCCAGTCGCTGTTTGATGTCCCGATAAATCCCGCGACCGGACGTATCGGTTTGTCCCTCTAGCTGATGCCAGGGTCCGGGCCGAGGGCGCTCCCGGTCTGACAGACCAGCCGTCGCTTAGGCAGCGAGGGCGTAGTCGCGCTGATTGGAATCGGCGCTTAATTGGTTGCAACGACGCTTACGGTGGTCTCTTGCCTGCACCGGCACGCTTCCCTTGATTCGATGCGCGAAGTCGAAACCGTTCAGCCCCTCGCATCCCCGCCGGATTTCGGCAGGACATCTAATGGTACGCCACCTTCAACAACGGACTCCAGAATAACCATCCCGATCAGGCCGTCTGCAAGGTTGCTAGCATGATGCTAGCATTATGCAACATGAAGACGTTGTACTTGCGGAACGTCCCCGACGATGTCATCGAGCGACTGAAACGCCTGGCCGAACGCGAGAAGGCGTCGGTGTCAGCAGTAGCTATACGCGAACTCGCCGCGGCTACCCGCCGCGTCGATAATCCCGAGCTGCTGGCCGGCCTGGCCGATTTGAACATCGACACAGCGGAACTAGTCCACGACATCGACATCGAGCGCGCCAGTCGATGATTGTGGTCGATGCCTCGGCTGCCGTGGCAGCACTGCTCAACGACGGTCAGGCACGGCAAGTACTTGGGGCCGAACGCCTCCACGCGCCCCATCTCATAGACGCCGAGATCGCCAGCGCGCTACGCCGGCAAGTGCATACCAACAAAGTAAGTGCGACGGATGGATGGAATGCGCTGGATACCTGGCAACGCCTCGCGTTGATGCGCTATCCGATGGTCGGCCTGTTGAAGCGCTTCTGGGCGCTCCGCGACAACCTCTCCGCGTATGACGCCAGCTACGTCGCGCTAGCCGAAAGCCTTGACTGCGCGCTGGTTACAGCCGATGCCCGGTTGAGCAATGCCGCCGATCTACGATGTCCAATAACCCTGATTCCTCGCTAACCAGGTTTCAGATCACATAGTTGAGGTGCTCGACGATCCGCCGGCCGACAGCCTCGTCGCCGCCATATTCGATGGCGTCCGGGTGCGCCGCGGCGGTGGTTCGACCGCCCGCCAGCCGGGTGAAGAGCAGGCCGTCGAGCTCAATGCTGGCCGTCGGCTCCGCGTCGCCGAAGCTCTCGACGACCCGGCCGCGGCCTTCTACCTCGACGCAGATCGTGCGCCGCAGCGGACCGGTCAGCTCGATCGCCACCCGAGATCCGTCCGGCGCGCCGCCGAGCTTGCCGACGACGAATCCCATGCTGGCTGCCATCTCGTCGACGGCCAGTCGGGAAGCGGGCCCGGCGAGCTCAGTGTCATCAGCGGCCCGGCGGACCGCATCACGAATGTCGTGCTCGTGCATCCAGCAATCGAAGACTCGTGCGCGCATGAACCGTCCGTACGTGTCGGGACCGGCAGGCGTTGCTGTCACCTCGTTCCAGTTGTCGTCAGACATTGCGCCCAACGCCCTCCGCCGCTCGTCGGTTGTGGCGCGGAACCTTTCGAGGAGGTCGCCGGCGCTGACATCGCGTAGCTTGCGCACCCAGCGCTCGTTCATCACGCCGACGTCGTTGCGGACATGCTTGAGCGTCGATACGTCGATGTCGGCCTCCGGTGTGCCGACGCCTTGCAGCATCGACTCGGTACCGATCAGATGTGCGACGACGTCATGCACCCGCCACCCCGGCAGCGGCGTCGCCGCCTGCCACTGCGACTCGGCCAGCCCGCCCACAACCCTGTCGATCTCGTCCCACGCGGCGAACAGTCCGCCCAGCACTTCGGACTTATCGAGTCGAGTCAGTGGGCGAGTCAATTCAGACGCCAATCGATCGCAGCACCGCCGCTCATCGACAGACCGCCAATCGCGTTGAGCCGTTGGTGTTCAGCTCACGGCCCATCAGCGGAGGCAGTTCCTGAGTGAGGTCCGTCTGCCATTTGTTGCGTCCGTCGTGACGGCGGTTCCGCTCTTCAGTCTGGGCACTCGCTGAGCCTAGACAAGATCATCGGGCGCCGGACAAATTCGGGATGCTCGCGGCCCGCGAGCGTGCGCAAAGTCGTCCGAAACGACGGCGTGTCGGCCGCAGACGCGCGCGGTCGCCGCAGAGGCCGTTAGCCGGCGGCGATCATCGCGATCGCCGCCAACGCCAGCACCATGCCCACCGCCTGCCAGCGGGTCACCCGCTCGCGCAGCACCGCGATCGCGAGCAGCACCGTCGCCGCCGGGTACAGCGACATCAGCACGCCGGCCAGCGACAGCAGTGACGCCTGCAATGCCAGCAGCATCGCGATGTTGGCTCCGACATCCAGGACCGCCGCCAGCATCGCCAGTCGCAGCGGTGTCCCGGTGGGCGGGCGCAGCTTGCTGCTGAGCGCGGCGATGACGATCACCAGCACCGTGGCCGTGAGACGGGCGAACACCAGCGGCCACAGCTTGGCCTCCACCGGCGCCTGATCGATCAGCACGAAGTTCAGCCCGAACGCGATTCCGGAGCCGACCGTCAACCACGCCACCGTCGCGGTGAACTTGTGCGGCGTGACGTCCTCGTCGGTCGCTTCGCGGCTGACCATGACCACCGCGACGAGCGCCACCACGACGCCGACGCCCGCGACGACGCCTGGCCGCTCCCCCAGCGCCAGGCCGACCGCGACAGGAATGCCGGCGACCATCACGGCCGTCAATGGCGACACGACCGAGATCGGCCCCGCTCCGAGCGCGGCATAGAACCACCACACGCCGAACGCCTGCGAGACCCCGCACAACGCACCCCAGAAGATGGCGGCCTCGGATATCTGCCCGCCGACGATCGTCGCCAGCGTGGCCAGCAGGACCATGGCGATCGGGTAGGACACCAGCACTACCCGCAGGGCCTCCACGCGTCGTGACGCCATGCCGCCCACGAAGTCGCTGATGCCATAGCCCAGCGCCGACGCCAGCGCGAATGCGACGCCGATCAGGTCATGCCCTTGGCGCGTCTGCCGAGCTCGCGGGTAACCTCCCGTTGCGCGTCGCGGCGCGCCATGTCCTGTCGCTTGTCGTGGGCCTGCTTGCCGCGGGCCAGCGCCAGTTCGACCTTCACCTTGCCGTCGGAGAAGTACAGCGACAGTGGGACGAGCGTTAGGTTGCCATCCCGGATCTTGCCCACCAAGTTGTCGATCTGCTTGCGGTGCAACAGCAGCTTGCGGTTACGCCGCGGCGCGTGGTTGGTCCAGCTGCCGTGGTGATATTCCGGGATGTGCAGGTTGCGCAGCCAGATCTCGCCATCGTCGACGGTGGCGAACGCGTCGGCCAGCGAGGCCTGGCCATCGCGCAGACTCTTGACCTCGGTGCCCACCAGCGCCACCCCGGCCTCGAACGTCTCGAGAATCGAATAGTTGTGCCGCGCTTTGCGATTCGTGGCGATGACCCTGTTGTTGCTTGACCTCGATGGGTCGGCTTTCTTGGCCATGGTCAGCGTCGCACGTAGAGCCGCAGCGTGATGTAGGCCGTGATTCCGGACATCGCCAGACCCAGGAACATCATGAGCGGCGCGCTGTAGTAGAGAACGTCCGCATAGTCGACCTTCGCGATCAAATTCGCCTGATAGAACTGGTTGAGCGCATTTTCCAAGAACAGCGCGCGTACCAAGATCAAACCGACGATCGCGATGACTACACCGATAAGCGCGGCGAGCATCGCCTCCATCAGGAACGGCAGCTGCGTATACCAGCGGCTGGCACCGACCAGTCGCATGATGCCGATCTCGGTTCGGCGGGTGTACGCCGCAACTTGAACCATGTTGGCTATCAACAGCACTGCCCCGATCGCCTGCACCAGCGCCACCGCAAACGCGGCGTTACTGATCCCGTCGAGCACGGCGAAGAGCCGGTCGATCAAATCCTTCTGGTTGAGCACATTGAGCACGCCCGGCTGGCCGACCATCGCCTCGTCAAAATCCTTGTGCTGCTCGGGATCATCCAACTTGACGACGAACGATGCCGGGAACGCCTCCCGACCGGCGACGTCCTTGTATTGCGGGAACTTCCTGATCGCATCGTCGTACGCTTCGTCTCGATTGAGAAAGCGCACCGAGCGCACGTCGTCGCGGCTCTCGATCTGCGACCGCACTGCCTTGCACGGGTCGGCGTCGCAGGTCGGGTCGTTGGCGGAGACGTCGTTGGTCAAGAAGACCTGGCTCTCCACGCGATCGAGATAGATGTCGCGCGACTGATCCGCGAGGCGCACCACCAGCAGGCCCCCGCCGAACAGGCCGATGGAGATGGCGGTCGTCAGGATCATCGCGACCGTCATGGTGACGTTGCGACGAAGCCCGGTCAGAACTTCATTGATCAGGAAGCCGAAGCGCACTTAGCGATCCATTCCGTAGACACCGCGCTGCTCATCGCGAACGAGCCTGCCCAGCTCCAATTCGACGACGCGCTGGCGCATCGAGTCGACGATGTGATGGTCGTGGGTGGCCATCAGCACCGTCGTTCCGGTGCGATTGATGCGCTCTAGCAGATCCATGATGTCCTTGCTGGTTTCAGGGTCGAGGTTGCCGGTGGGTTCGTCGGCCAGCAGCACCAGCGGCCGGTTGACGAACGCGCGGGCGATCGCGACGCGTTGCTGCTCACCGCCGGACAGTTCGGCGGGCAACCGGTTGGCCTTGCCCGACAGGCCGACCATTTCCAACACATCGGGCACCACCCGGTTGATCACCTCGGCGCGCTTGCCGATGACCTCCAGCGCGAACGCGATGTTGTCGAACACCGTCTTCTGCTGCAGCAGCCTGAAGTCCTGGAACACGCAGCCGATGACCTGGCGCAGGCTCGGGATGTGACGGCCGGACAGCTTGTTCACATGGAACTTGGAAACTCGAATGTCACCCGTCGTCGGCGTGTCCTCGGCCAGCAATAGCCGCATGAACGTCGACTTGCCCGATCCCGACGGTCCGATCAGGAAGACGAACTCACCCTTGTCGATCTTGACGGAGATGTTGTCGAGCGCTGGCCGCGCCGACGACTTGTACTGCTTGCTGACTTGGTCGAGGGTGATCATCACGGCACGCCAGTGTAGCGGTGTGATTGCGCAGCGCGGTTGAGCGCTATCCCGCCGAAGCGGTCGTCGTCATCGGCGTCGGCCCCGACTCCACACTCGTCGTCGGCGACGTAGGAGTCACGGTCGTCGGCGTGATGGTCTGTGGGGGCAACGGCCCCGACCCGTCGGGATCCACCACCATCGGCGTCAGCGTGGGCCCCGTCGGCGATGTCGGGCTCGTGGTTGTCGTCTCGGTCGGGCTCGTCGTGGTGGTCGTGGTGACCTCGGGCTCCCTGGGCCGACGCACGTTTGTCCGCGGTACCCAGGTGTAATTCGGGTCGGGGACGAAGCCCGGCGGCACGACCGCCGTCGGCGGCGTCTCGGTCGAAGTGCGAGCGGGCTCGACGTTGTGGTACAGCCAGAACAGCGCGATGAACGCGACGATGAGCACCAACGTCGAGGCACGCATTCGGCCGAATTTGGCCTTCAGCCAGGACGTCACTTCTTCTGCTCCACCGTGCCCTGCGTCTCTTCCTCGGCACCGCCGGCTGTCGCCGGGTGCACGGTGGCCTCGACCATCGGGTGAGTGCCATCCGTCGACGCGATGCCGGCCCGGCGCAGGGCGCGGACCACCAGTACACGGATCTCTCGGCCAACCTCGAACTGCTTGCCGGGCAGCGTGCGGGCCACCATCCGCAGGTTCACGGTGTCGAGTTCGATGCTCTCCACGCCCATCAGCTGGGGCGCGTCCAGGAGGAGTGCGCTCAGCTCGGGATCCTCCATCGCCTTCTCGGTCACACCGTGGAGCAGGTCGTTGACGACGTTGAGATCCGCCGATGTGGGGACCGGGATGTCGATGACGGCGCGCGCCCAGTCCTTGGACAGGTTCAGAGTCTTGACGATCTGGCCGTTCGGGATCGTAAACATCTCGCCCTCGCTGGAGCGCAGCTTGGTGACGCGAAGAGTGACGTCCTCCACCGTGCCCTCCGCGGGCGTCGGGATACCGTTGACGGTGAGCGACACAAGGTCGCCGAACCCGTACTGCTTCTCGGTGATGATGAAGAACCCGGACAGCAGGTCCTGGACCACGCGCTGAGCGCCGAAACCGAGTGCGGCGCCCAGAACCGCGGCGGGCGCGACGAGGGATCCGACAGGGATAGCGAGGATCGCGGTGACCTGCATTATCACGACGACGAACAGCAGCGCGATCGACACCCAGGAGATCACCGAGGCGACGGCCTGGCGGTGCTTGGCGCTCTCGGTGCGCACCAGCTGGTCGCCCCCCTGGTATTCGGCGTCGATGCGCCGGACGACCCGGCGCGCCCCCCAGCTGATGAACCGGGCGGCTAGTAAGCCGCCAATCAGATACAGCGCGATCGGCACGCCTCTGTCGAGAATCCAGAGGCCAATGCTGCCGCCCCAGAAGCCGTGCCATCGCTCGGACAGACTTATTGCAAGTACGGTGCTATTCGTCATCTCGCCTATTGCGCCACCGGATTCCGGCCTCGAGGAATCCGTCGATGTCTCCGTCTAGTACTGCAGCCGGGTTGCCGACTTCATAGTCGGTGCGCAGGTCCTTCACCATCTGGTACGGATGCAGTACGTAGGAGCGCATCTGGTTGCCCCACGAACTGCCGCCGTCACCCTTCAGCGCGTCCAGCTCAGCACGTTCTTCTAAACGCTTGCGTTCCAATAACTTTGCCTGAAGCACGCGCATCGCGGACACCTTGTTCTGCAGCTGCGACTTCTCGTTCTGGCAAGTCACCACGATACCGGTTGGGATGTGGGTGAGTCGAACCGCCGAGTCAGTGGTATTCACGGACTGGCCGCCCGGCCCGCTGGAGCGATAGACATCGACGCGCACATCGGCCTCGGGAATGTCGATGTGATCGGTGGTTTCGGTGACCGGCAACACCTCGACTTCGGCAAACGACGTCTGCCTGCGGCCCTGGTTGTCAAACGGGCTGATTCGGACCAACCGGTGCGTGCCCTGCTCCACCGACAACGTGCCGTACGCGAACGGCGCGTGCACCGCGAACGTCGCGCTCTTGATCCCGGCCTCTTCGGCGTAGGACGTGTCGAACACCTCAACGGAATAGTTGTGCTTTTCCGCCCAGCGGATGTACATCCGCATCAGCATCTCGGCCCAGTCCGCGGCGTCCACCCCGCCGGCGCCGGACCGGATGTTCATGAGCGCCTCGCGCTCGTCGTACTCGCCGGACAGCAGCGTGCGCACTTCCATCGCCTCGATGTCTTCGTGCAGCTTCTTGAACTCGGCGTCGGCCTCATCCAATGCATCGACGGCGCCCGCTCCCTTTTCCTCGGCGGCGAGCTCATAGAGCACCGGCAGGTCGTCGAGCCGTTGGCGCAGGTCCTCGACTCGGCGCAGCTCACCCTGGGCATGGGACAGTTCACTGGTGACGCGCTGAGCGCGGGATTGGTCATCCCACAGATGGGGGTCGGAGGCCTCGTGCTCCAGCTTTTCGATGCGACCGCGAAGCCCCTCGACGTCGAGCACCCGCTCCACCGTGGTCAGGGTGGAGTCGAGGGTGGCGATATCGGCTTGACGGTCAGGATCCACGGGAGTTCACGTTACCGGCGTCGCAGTTCTTGATGACCGGCGGCAGCGGGAGGTGTGCGCGTTTAGCATCGGGTTGGTAACCGGCCCGCCGACGTCGCGACAGCCCAATTGCGCGTGGTCGGGCACGCAGACGGCCTATTAGAAGGTTGAGTATGCGCCCATACCATGTGGCGATCGTCGGTTCAGGGCCCTCGGGTTACTTTGCCGCGGCGTCGCTGCTGAAGTTCGCCGACGCCAACGATGAAGCCGATGTCCGCGTCGACATGCTGGAGATGCTGCCCACGCCGTGGGGTCTGGTGCGCTCCGGTGTGGCCCCGGACCATCCGAAGATCAAGTCGATCAGCGCACAGTTCGAGAAGACGGCGCTGGACCCGCGGTTCCGGTTCTTCGGCAACATCGTGGTCGGAGACCACGTACAGGCCGCCGAGCTCGCCGAACGCTACGACGCGGTGGTCTACGCCGTCGGCGCCCAGTCCGACCGGTCGCTGGGCATTCCCGGTGAGGACCTGCCCGGTAGCGTCGCCGCCGTCGACTTCGTGGGCTGGTACAACGCGCACCCCCACTTCGAGGAGATGGCGCCTGACCTGTCGACCGGGCGGGCCGTTGTTGTGGGCAACGGCAACGTCGCACTGGACGTGGCGCGGATTCTCGTCACGGATCCTGACATGCTGGCCGCGACGGACATCGCCGATCACGCGTTGCGGTCACTGCACGACCGCGGGGTGGAGGAGGTGCTCATCGTCGGCCGTCGCGGGCCGCTGCAGGCCCCGTTCACCACGCTGGAGCTGCGTGAGCTGGGTGACCTCGAGGGCCTCGGGGACGTGGATGTGATCGTCGACCCGGCCGATTTCGCCGACATCTCCGATGAGGACGTGGAGGCGGCAGGCAAGACGGTCAGAAACAACATCAAGGTGTTGCGCGGCTACGCCGAACGGGAGCCTCGCGGCGCCAAACGACGGATCGTGTTCCGGTTCCGGACCTCACCGATCGAGCTCAAGGGCGACGGAAAAGTGGAGTCGATCGTGCTCGGCCGCAACGAGCTGGTCAACGACAACGGACGCATCGTCGCGAAGGACACCGGTGAGCGTGACGAGGTGCCAGCGCAGCTGGTGGTGCGCGCCGTCGGCTATCGCGGCGTGCCTACCCCGGGCTTGCCGTTCGACGACAAGACCGGCACCATCCCGCACACCGCCGGCCGGATCGACGGCCGCCGCAACGAATACGTGGTCGGCTGGATCAAACGCGGGCCCACCGGCGTGATCGGCACCAACAAGAAGGATTCTCAGGAGACCGTCGACACGCTGATCGACGACCTGGGCGGCGGCTCGCGCGCGGATTTCGGGGCCGACCACTCCTCGGATCTGGTGGCGTGGCTGCTGGAGCGACAGCCCAAGCTCGTCACCGACGACCACTGGAAACTGATCGACGAGTACGAACGATCCACCGGTGAGCCGCACGGCCGCCCGCGGGTCAAGCTGACCAGCGTCGCCGAGCTACTGCGGATCGGCCACGGCTAGCGATACTCCGTCGGCCCTTGCGGAGGCGGCGCTGGCGCTTCGGGCGGGGCGAAGGCCCAGTTGTCCGGATTCTTCGGCGAGTACATGACGGGGAACAGCGCGCCCATCGTCGGCCAGTTGTCGACGTCGACCTCAAGGCGTTGATAGACCACGTGCTCGTTGACGGTTGGGCCGTTGATGACGCCGGTGATCGTGGCGTACTGCACGCCCGTCAGGTCATCCGGCCGCGGGCTGACGCCGGTGACCAGCAGCGTGCCCTGCGCCCAACCGCTGCCTACACCCCGCCGTCGCATGATCCGGGGCGCGGCCAGCACCGCGATGGCGCCGATCAACAACAGCAGCACCCCGAATTCCCACATACGGTCATGGTAGGACTGCTGCCATGAGCCCGGTCTCAATCGATGTGGCGGATGACATGGCCCTTGCCCTGCAACTGGCCGATCAGGCCGACGCGCTGACGCTGGATCGGTTCGGCGCGCTGGACCTGCGCGTCGACACCAAACCGGACCTGACACCGGTTACCGACGCTGACCACTCGGTGGAAGCCGCGCTGCGCGAGTCGCTTTCGCAGCACCGGCCAGACGACCCGATTATTGGTGAAGAGTACGGCGGCACAACGGTTTTCAATGGCCGGCAATGGGTGATCGATCCGATCGACGGCACCAAGAACTTCGTAAGGGGCGTGCCAGTGTGGGCTACGCTGATCGCCCTGCTGCACGACGGTGTTCCGGTGGTCGGGGTGGTCGGCGCGCCGGCGCTGCAGCGGCGCTGGTGGGCCGGCGACGGCCAAGGCGCTTTCCTGTCGGTCGCCGGCGGCCCACAACGGCGGATGACGGTTTCTTCGGTTCCCGACATCGAGTCCGCAAGCCTGTCGATCTCCAGCCTCGAGGGCTGGGCGAAGCTGGGCTTGCGGGAGCGCTTGATCGACCTCACGGACATCGTCTGGCGGGTGCGTGGCTTCGGCGATTTCTGGTCCTATTGCCTGGTCGCAGAGGGCGCCGTCGACATCGCCGCCGAGCCCGAGGTGTCGCTGTGGGATCTCGCCCCGCTCGACATTCTCGTGCGCGAAGCCGGCGGTGCGTTCACCAACTTCGACGGGACGGCCGGGCCGCACGGCGGCAGCGCCATCGCCACCAACGGCCGGCTCCACAACGCGGTGCTGACCAGCCTTTATCCGGCGTAGCCTGAGGTCGGAGCATCTGATGACTCTGACTCTCGACGACCCGTTCACGGTCTCGACCGACCACTGGCACCGCCTCGACGACGGCCGGATCCAGTGCGACGTGTGCCCGCGGGCGTGCAAGCTGCGCGAGGGCCAGCGCGGCCTGTGCTTCGTGCGAGCCCGCGTCGACGACCAGATCGTGCTCACCAGTTACGGCCGGTCCAGCGGATTTTGCGTCGACCCCGTGGAGAAGAAGCCGCTCAACCACTTTCTGCCCGGCTCGGCGGTGCTGTCGTTCGGCACCGCCGGCTGCAACCTGGCGTGCAAGTTCTGCCAGAACTGGGACATCTCGAAGTCGCGTGAGGTCGACACCCTCGCCGACCGGGCGACGCCCGAAGACTTGGCCCGTGTTGCGGTCGAAATGGGTTGTCGCAGCGTGGCATTCACCTATAACGATCCGACGATCTTCTGGGAGTACGCCGCCGACGTCGCGGACGCCTGCCACGAACGGGGCATCAAGGCGATCTCGGTGACGGCGGGTTACATGTGCCCGCAGCCGCGTGCCGAGTTCTACCGGCACATCGACGCCGCCAACGTCGACCTCAAGGCGTTCACCGAGGACTTCTATCACCGGGTCTGCGTCGGGCATCTGGCCGATGTACTCGACACCCTCGTCTATCTGCGGCACGACACCGACGTCTGGTTCGAGATCACCACGCTGCTCATTCCCGGCTTCAACGACGGCGACGCCGAAATCGCGGCCGAGTGCGCATGGATCCGGGAGCACCTCGGTGTCGACGTTCCCTTGCATTTCACCGCGTTTCACCCCGACTACAAGATGTTGGACACCCCGCCGACGCCGCCTGCGACGCTGACCCGGGCACGCCGCATCGGGATGGCCGAGGGCTTGCGATTCGTGTACACCGGCAACGTCCACGACACCGAGGGCGACACCACATTCTGCCCAGGTTGCGGAGAAGCCGCGGTGGTCCGCGATTGGTACACGATGCGTCGCTACGCGCTGACCGACGACGGAAGCTGCGGGGCATGCGGAACTGCGTTGCCGGGCGTGTACGACGGGCCCGTCGGCCGCTGGGGTGCGCGGCGGCTTCCCGTCCTGATTTCTCGATAGAGGTGCCGCCCGTGCCCACATGTGTCGGGGTGCGCATCGGCGCCGGCGTGGCTTGTGAGATGCGCAACAAAAGGCCTACCTTACTCAGGGGTCAGTTCAATACCTTACTCTGGAGTCAGTTACGTACGTCCGCACTTCCCACAGCAAGCGAGGCTGCTGACATGACGAATACTCTGCCGTCCAAGAACGGCTCCAAGCCACCAAAGCGGGCCGGACGGGAAAGCGCCGTCGGCCGGCAACGGCACAAGCGGACAGCGACCGACATCGGGTTGGCGTTGATCACGCCGATTGTCGGCCAGGAATTCCTGGACCGCTACAACCTGCGCGATCCCCTCAACCGCAGCTTGAAGTACGGCGTCAAGCAGGTGTTCTCCGCCGCCGGCGCATCGACCCGCCAGTTCAAGCGCATCAAGGGCATCGGCACAGCACCGACCCGGCTCAAGGCGAGCGGCGCCGACTACTTCGACCTGACCCCCGACGATGACCAGAAGATGATCCTCGAGACGGTCAACGAATTCGCCGAGGAGATCCTGCGTCCGGCCGCGCGCGACGCCGACGACGCAGCGACTTACCCGCCGAATCTGATAGCCAAAGCCGCCGAGCTGGGCATTACGGCGATCAACATTCCCGAGGATTTCGACGGCATCGCCGCCCACCGCTCGACGGTGACCAATGCGCTCGTCGCCGAGGCACTGGCCTACGGCGACATGGGCTTGGCCCTGCCGATACTGGCGCCCGGCGGTGTCGCGTCGGCCCTGACCCATTGGGGCAGCGCCGATCAGCAGGCCACCTACCTCACCGAGTTCGCCGGCGAGAACGTCCCTCAGGCATGCGTGGCGATCGCCGAACCGCATGCGCTGTTTGATCCCACCGCGCTGAAGACCACGGCGGTACGCACGCCGAGCGGCTACCGGCTGTCCGGCGTCAAGTCTCTGGTGCCGGCCGCGGCGGACGCCGAATTGTTCATCGTCGGCGCGCAACTGTCCGGCAGGCCGGCGCTGTTCATCGTCGAGTCGTCGGCGCAGGGCCTGTCCGTGACGGCCGATCCCAGCATGGGCATTCGCGCCGCGGCGTTGGGCCGAGTCGAGCTCGACGACGTGTCGGTCCCGCTGAGCGCCCGGCTGGGCGAAGACGGTGCCACCGATGCCGATTACTCAGAGGCAATCGCGCTGGCACGGCTCGGCTGGGCCGCGCTGGCAGTCGGCACCGCCCACGCCGTGCTCGACCACGTGGTGCCCTACATCAAGGAGCGCCAGGCGTTTGGTGAGCCGATCGCGCACCGTCAGGCGGTGGCGTTCATGACCGCCAACATCGCGATCGAGCTCGACGGATTGCGGCTGATCACCTGGCGCGGGGCATCCCGTGCCGAGCAGGGCCTGCCGTTCGCTCGTGAGGCCGCGCTGGCCAAGCGGCTCGGCACCGACAAGGGCATGCAGATCGGCCTGGACGGCGTGCAGCTGCTCGGCGGCCACGGCTACACCAAGGAACACCCCGTCGAACGCTGGTACCGCGATCTGCGCGCGATCGGGGTCGCCGAGGGCATTGTTGTTCTCTAGCGGAGTTATCCAACCGAGTAGTCATCCCTCAAATCGAGCTGAAAGTCCTGTTATGGCAATCAATTTGGAAATTCCCAAGAAGCTGCAGGCAGTCATCGACAAGGGTCACCAAGGTGCCGCGGAGATGATCCGGCCGATCTCGCGCAAGTACGACCTGAAGGAACACGCTTACCCCGTCGAACTGGACACGCTGGCCAACCTCTTCGAGGGAATCTCGGAGGCCAAGACAATCTCCTTCGCCGGCGCCGAGGCGTTCCGCGACAGCGAAGCGCCGAACGAAAACCACAACGGCGGGAACATGTCCGCCGTGCTCAATGCGACTGAGATCAGCTGGGGCGACATCGCGCTGCTGCTGTCGGTGCCGCGCCAGGGCCTCGGCAACGCCGCGATCTCCGGCGTGGCCACCGACGAGCAACTCGCCCGGCTCGGAAAGGTGTGGGCCGCAATGGCGATCACCGAACCCAGCTTCGGCTCGGACTCCGCGGCGGTGTCGACGACGGCGGTGCTGGACGGCGATGAGTACGTGATCAACGGGGAGAAGATCTTCGTCACTGCAGGTTCGCGGGCCAGCCACATCGTGGTGTGGGCGACGCTGGACAAGTCGCTGGGCCGCGCCGCAATCAAATCGTTCATCGTGCCGCGTGAACACCCCGGCGTCACTGTGGAGCGCCTGGAGCACAAGCTCGGCATCAAGGCCTCCGACACCGCGGTGATCCGCTTCGACAACGCGCGCATCCCGAAGAACAACCTGCTGGGCGACCCGGAAATCCACGTGGAGAAGGGTTTTGCCGGGGTCATGGAGACGTTCGACAACACCCGGCCGATCGTCGCAGCGATGGCCGTGGGGGTGGGCCGTGCCGCGCTGGAGGAGTTGCGCAAGATCCTCACCGACGCCGGCGTGGAGATCTCCTACGACAAACCCTCGCACGCACAGAGTGCCGCGGCGGCGGAGTTCCTGCGGATGGAGGCCGACTGGGAAGCCGGCCATCTGCTGAACGTGCGGGCGGCGTGGCAGGCCGACAACAACATCCCCAACTCCAAGGAAGCCTCAATGGCGAAGGCCAAGGCCGCCCGGGTTGCCAGCGACATCACCCTCAAGGCGGTCGAGATGGCCGGTACCACCGGCTATTCCGAGGGGGCGCTGCTGGAGAAGTGGGCTCGCGACTCTAAGATCCTGGACATCTTCGAGGGCACGCAGCAGATTCAGCAGCTGGTGGTGGCCCGCCGGCTGCTTGGCCTGTCGTCGTCCGAACTGAAGTAGCTTCCGGCCCGCCCACTAGGGTCGGGTGAATGGACAAGTTTCAGGCGCTGGTTGCGCGGCAGAACGATGATCGCATCGAGGCAGCAGTCGAGACGCTGGAGGAATCCGAACTTCCGCCCGGTGAGGTGACCATCCGGGTCCACTACTCCAGCGTCAACTTCAAGGACGCGCTGGCGCTGACGCCCAACGGCGGTGTGGTACGCAACTATCCGATCGTTCCCGGCATCGACCTCGCGGGCGAAGTCGTGGCGTCGGAGTCCGACGAGTTCGCGGTCGGTGACGCGGTGCTGGCCCACGGCTACGAGATCGGCACGGCCCGGCACGGCGGCTACTCCGAGTACGCCCGGCTGCCGGCGGACTGGGTGGTCAAGCTCGGCTCGCTGAGCCCGCATGAGGGCGCGGCCATCGGCACCGCGGGTTTCACGGCGGCGATGAGTGTCCAGGCGCTCGTCGATCGCGGTATCGCGCCTGAGGACGGGCCGATCGTGGTGACCGGCGCGACCGGGGGCGTCGGGTCGGTCAGCGTCGACCTGCTGTCCGCTGCGGGCTACCAGGTCGTGGCGTCGACGGGCAAGGCCGACGCTGCTGACCGGCTGACCGCGCTGGGCGCCGCCGAGGTCATCGGCCGGCTGCCCGAGGACCCAGACGCCAAGCCGCGGCCGCTGGGCAGGACGCGCTGGGCCGGGTCCGTCGACTGTGTCGGCGGAGCCACGCTGGCCGATGTGCTCAGCACCATCAAACACGGCGGCGCCGTGGCGGCCAGCGGGTTGACCGGCGGGGCCGCCTTGAAAACCACGGTGATGCCGTTCATCCTGCGCGGCGTGGCGCTGCTCGGCATCGACTCGGTAAATATGCCGATCGTGCCGCGGCGTGCGCTGTGGGAGCAGCTAGGCAGTTCGTCGAAGCCGCGGCACCTTTCGGATATCTCACACGACGTCGACGTGAAGGATGTGGTGGGCGTGCTCGACGAGGTTCGCGCCGGAAAGTACTCCGGCCGAGCCGTGGTGCGGGTCGCCGGCGGTTTCTGAGCCGACCTCGTGCGTCAACGCAAAATCGCCCGAAACGCTTGGCGTTCGGGCGATTTCGCGTTCGCTGGGCTTATGCCGTCCCGAGGTAGCTCTGCAGATCAGGCTTCATCTGCTGCAGCTGCGAACCCCAGTACTCCCAGCTGTGGGTGCCGTAGGCCGGGAAGTTGAACACTGCGTTGTTGCCGCCCGCGGCGATGTAGTTGTCCCGGAACGTCTCGTTGGTCCGGATCGTCAAGCCCTCCAGGAACTCGGCGGGCAGATTCGCGCCGCCCAACTCGTTGGGCGTGCCGTTACCGCAGTAGACCCACAGGCGGGTGTTATTCGCTACGAGCGCCGGAATCTGCACCATCGGGTCGTTGCGCTTCCATGCCGGGTCCGTCTCGGCGGGACCCCACATGGGGCCCGTCGAATACCCGCCCGCGTCGCCCATCGCCATGTTGATCAGGAACGGCCACTGGCCCTCGGACGGGTTGAGGAACGCCGACAACGATCCGGCGTAGATGAACTGATCCGGGTGGTAGACGGACAGGATCATCGCCGAGTTACCCGACATCGACAGGCCGACCGCGGCGTTACCGGCCGTGGACACGTCCTTGTTGGCGGCCAGCCACTGCGGCAGCTCGCTGGTCAGGAACGTCTCCCACTTGTACGTCTGGCAGCCGCTCTTGCCGCACGCGGGCTGATACCAGTCGGTGTAGAAGCTGGACTGACCGCCGACCGGCAAGACCATCGACAGGCCCGACTCGTAGTACCACTCGAACACCTGGGTCTCCATGTCCCAGCCGTTGAAGTCGTCGCGGGCACGAAGACCGTCAAGCAGGTAGACCGCGTGCGGCCCGCCGCCCTGGAACTGCACCTTGATGTCTCGGCCCATCGACGGCGACGGCACCATCAGGTACTCGACCGGTAGGCCAGGCCGGGAGAACGCCCCGGCGGTGGCTGACCCTCCAGTGAGACCGACTACGCCGGGTAGCAGTGCCGCCGCAATGGCAGCCACCGCGAACCGGCGCGCCCAGGGGCCACGAATATTGTCAACGAACCTCATACTGCAAATCCATCCATCTTCCGGTTACGCGTTAAACGCCTTCCCCCGACGATCACCGATCGCCATTCGCCAACGCAGCGATTTCTTCACTGCGCTGTCGCGCCCGCTCTACTGCGTCCGTTGCGGCGGAAGAGCGGACCGAGAAAATTTCAGTTGTGCGTGTGCAGTAAAACATGCGACCAGGACGTGAGAAAGTCCGACCGGCCCTCGGTGTCATATTCCCGTGAGAAACCGAACTGGCGCCCGCGTCAATTCGACTCACCTTTCGGGTGCAATCTGCAGGAATTCCTCCACTGACTCAGCCACCACTTCTGGTTGGTCGATGAATATCGGGTGATTGGCATCGTCGACCAGTTCAACCTGCGCGTTTGGCAGCCGTCCGCGCAGCCGCTGGGCAGCCGGGATACCGCGTGCGGCGAACGATCGACGTTGCGCACGGGACGGGACTTACGGATGTTCTGCCGATACTGGGTGAGGCCGAGCTGTGTGTCGTCGGCGACAGATGTTCTGATGTCGGATTCCTCACCCGGCACCGGCGAGGCGTTCCTCGACGACGGATTCGACGCCGACGACGCCGACCTGCGGGCCAACGCGACGTTCTCGACCGGAGTCGGCTTCCTGCACCTACACTCGGTGCCGGCGCCGCACCCCGCCGCGAGCGCTTCCCGGACATCATGCTGACATGGGCATGAAGGTCTCACGAACCGCGATGGTGTGATGGGCCTGAGATAAGGAAGCCAAGGTGACCGACCTCAGAGATCGCATAACGAACACGATCCAGAAACGCGTGGCCAATCCGCTGATGCGGCTGGTGCCGATCCAGACGTTGCTGGAAACGACCGGGCGGAAGTCGGGTCAGCCCCGCCGCACACCGCTGGGTGGCCGGCGGATCGGCGACCAGTTCTGGTTCGTCTCGGAGTTCGGTGAGAAGTCGCAGTACGTGCGCAACATCAAGGCGAATCCGAACGTGCGGGTGAGGCTGCGCGGCCGGTGGCACAACGGCGTCGCGCACCTCGTCCCCGACGACGACCCGCGCGAACGTCTCCGCTCGCTGCCGCAACTCAACAGCTTCGGTGTGCGCACGTTCGGCACGAACCTGCTGACGATCCGGGTCGATCTGACGGATTGACCTCCGGCCGTCGATCCGAACGAACGCACTCCGGGAACGTGCTACCTGGGTGATCCTGCGGTGGTGAAATGGAGCTACGACGTCGCGAACGGCGACGCCGTCGAGTGCGGCCCCGACATCGCCGTGCCCGCCCTGGTGATCGGCAACCTCGCCGGCGACCGTGCACACCGCGCCACACCCACCGGTTGTTCGAAGCCATCGGGCATCCTGATAAGGAGATGCACGAAATCCGCGGAGCCAACCACTACCACGCCGGTGCCGACCAGCGCGACAAACTACGCGAGGCTGTCGGCATCGTCACCGACTGGCTACACCGGCACGGCTTCTCGCGATGAGCGTCTCCGGACCGCTGGACGGCATCCGCGTCATCGAGGTCGGCACGCTGATCTCGGGCCCGTTCGCCGGACGGCTGCTGGGCGACATGGGCGCCGAGGTCATCAAGATCGAACCACCGGGCGCGCCCGATCCCCTGCGCACCTGGGGCCAGGCCGAACTCGACGGCCACCACTTCTTCTGGACGGTGCACGCCCGCAACAAGAAAGCCGTCACGCTGAACCTGCGTGAGGCCAAAGGCCGCGAGCTGTTCCTGGACCTGGTCGAGCGCTCCGACATCATCGTGGAGAACTTCCGGCCGGGCACTCTGGAGAAGTGGAACCTCGGTTACGACGTTCTGCGGGAACGCAATCGGGGCATCATCCTCGTCCGGGTGTCAGGGTACGGGCAGACCGGGCCGGAGGCGCATAAGGCCGGTTACGCCTCGGTCGCCGAGGCGGCCAGCGGGCTGCGCCACATGAACGGCTTCCCCGGTGGGCCGCCGCCACGCCTTGCCCTGTCGCTCGGGGACAGCCTCGCGGGCATGTTCGCCGCCCAAGGCGCGTTGGCCGCGCTGTACCGGCGCACTGTCACCGGCGCGGGCCAGATCGTGGACGCCGCGTTGACCGAAGCCTGTCTGGCAGTGCAGGAATCCACCATCCCCGATTACGACGTAGGCGGCGTGATCCGCGGGCCGTCCGGTACCCGGCTCGAGGGCATCGCACCGTCCAACATCTATCGCAGCGCCGACGGCAACTGGCTGGTGATCGCGGCCAATCAGGACACCGTCTTCCGGCGGCTGTGCGCAGCGATGGGTCATCCGGAGCTCGCCACCGACGGCCGGTTCGCCAATCACGTTGCGCGGGGCCGTAACCAGGACGAGTTGGACAAGATCATCGGCGACTGGGCCGCTCAGCGTCAGCCTGCCGACATCATCGCCACCCTGTCGGAGGCCGGCGTGATCAGTGGACCCATCAACACCGTCGCCGAGGTGGTAGCCGATCCGCAGCTGCAGTCCCGCGGGATGATCGCCGATCACTGGGACGAACGCATCGAGCGAAACGTCAAGGGACCGGGTGTGGTGCCGGTGCTATCGGACACGCCGGGCACCATCCGCTACGCCGGTGCGGCGCGGCCAGGTCAGCACAACGACGAGATCTACCACGAGCTACTGGGCAAGACCCTTGAAGAGATCGCTGCGCTACGGACGGAGGGTGTGCTATGAGCGAACTATCGGTGCATGTTGACATTCGCGATGTTTCGCTGCGCGACGGACTTCAGATCGAGGACCCGATCCCGTTGTCCGCCAAGCTCGAACTGCTCACCGCCGTCGCCGCGACCGGGGTGCGTGAGATGGAGGCGACGGCGTTCGTCTCGCCGTCGAAGGTGCCCGCGCTGGCGGACGCGGCCGACCTCGCCGCCGAGCTGCACAACTTTCCCGGCATCGAGTTCTCCGCGTTGGTGGCCAGCCCCAACGGCGCCAAGCGTGCCATCGCCGCGGGCCTGCGGTCGATCGAATACGTCGTGTCGGCCGCCGACGGGCACAGCCGCGCTAACGTCGGGCGCACGACCGCCGAAGCGACCGCACAGATCTCCGAGATCGTCTCGATCGCTCACGACAGCGGAGTCTCAGTCGAGGTCATCGTCGCCACCGCGTGGGACTGCCCGTTCGACGGTCCGACACCACCGCAGCGGGTGATCGATGTCGTCGCGGCGGCCTGCGACAACGGTGTCGACCGGCTCGCGATCGCCGACACCATCGGCACCACCACGCCGCGGCGGGTCAGCGACCTGATCGCTGTCATCCATCCGCTGATCGGCGACATCCCGCTCGGCGCCCACTTCCACAACACCCGCGGCGCCGGGCTGGCCAGCGCATACGCCGCTGTCGGCGCGGGTGTCACCCGGCTGGACGCCTCTGTTGGCGGGCTGGGGGGCTGCCCGTTCGCGCCGGGTGCCAGCGGCAACATCGCCACCGAAGACCTCGTGTACTTGTTGCGGGACAGCGGAATTCAAGTCGACGTCGACCTGCAGGCCGCGATCGCCGCGGCGGAGGTCGCGCAACGGGTGGTCGGACACTCGCTTCCCGGCTCGCTGCTCCGCGCCGGCGACCGCATCCAGGGCGGGTAGTTCGTTGCCCGTGGACGAAAGGAGCTCGAAGGGCCCCCTGGAACGCTGAGCGCCACACTGTCGAGAACTTGAAAGAAGACGCTGTAAGGGTTCTAGCAAGGAGTCAACGTGGATTTCACCCTCCCCGACCATCTTCCGGGAGTGCTCGCCGAGATGGACGCGTTCATCGAGGCCGAGATCAAACCGCTGGAACGCGAACACATGCAGTACTTCGATCAGCGTCGCGAATATGCCCGTACCGACTGGGAAAACGGCGGCATCCCGGCGCGGGCATGGGAGGACCTTCTCGGTGAGATGCGCAGGCGTGCTGATGCGGCGGGCTGGCTGCGATACGGGCTACCGTCACAGTTTGGTGGCCGTGACGGCACGAACGTCGACATGGCCGTCATCCGGGAACATTTGGCGCATAAGGGCCTCGGGCTGCACAACGACCTACAGGACGAGTCGTCGATCGTGGGGAATTTTCCCCAGGTCATCATGATGGACCGGTTCGGCACCGACACCCAGAAGAAGGAATGGACGGAAGCGCTGATCACCGGCGAGCGGTCGATGGCGTTCGGCCTGACCGAGCCGTATCACGGCTCGGACGCCACCTGGCTCGAGACCCACGCCGAGCAAGACGGCGACGGCTGGGTCATCAACGGCGCCAAGCGGTTCAACACCGGCGTGCACCGCGCCACCCATGACCTGATCTTCGCCCGCACCTCCGGCGAGCCGGGACAGGCCCGCGGAATCACCGCGTTCCTGGTGCCGACCGACACCCCCGGCTTCACCGTGCCCTACTACTGGTGGACCTTCAACATGCCCACCGACCACGGCGAGGTCGAACTCAACGACGTCCGGGTGCCGGGCGATGCGGTGCTCGGCGAGGTCGAACGCGGCCTCGAGGTCGGCCAGACCTTCCTGCACGAGAACAGGATTCGTCAGGCGGCCAGCAGCCTGGGCGCCGGCCAGTACTGCATCGACCGCGCCGTCGCCTACGCAGGAGACCGCAAGGTGTTCGGCAAGCCGCTGGCGGTGAACCAGGCGGTGCAGTGGCCGCTGGTGGAGTTGCAGACCGAGGCGCAGATGGTGCGGCTGCTGGTGTACTACGCGGCATCGCACCTCGACCGCGACCATCACATGGAGGTGTCCGACAAGGTGTCGATGGCCAACTATCGCGCCAACCGGCTGGTGTGTGAGGCCGCGGACCGCGCGATGCAGGTGTTCGGCGGCGTGGGCTACAGCCGTCACGAGCCGTTCGAGCACATCTACCGTCATCACCGCCGGTACCGGATCACCGAGGGCGCCGAGGAGATCCAGATCCGGCGAGTCGCTCAGCGCCTCTTTGGTTTCGGGCGCCAGTGAGGGAACAGCTCGAGTCCGTGCTGCGCCCAGTACTGGGCGACGACGTCACCGTCGAGAACATGAACATCTTGACCGGCGGGGCCAGTCGGACCACGTGGGCGTTCGACGCGGTGGCCGGGCAGGATCGTCGAGCGTTGATCCTGCGCACCGGCCCGCCCGACTATGTGCACGCCGGCATGGAACTCGAGGCCAACGTCCAGCAGCGCGCGGCCGCCGCCGGAGCCCCTGTACCCCACATCCTGGCAGCAGACAATTCCCCTGCGGCGCTGGGTAATCCGTATCTGATCTGTGAGGCAATCGGTGGTGAGACGATCGTCAGGCGCATCCACCGCGCTCTCGATGAGGCCGGCCGCGCACGGTTGCTGCAGCAATGTGCTCAGGCACTGGCCGCCATTCATCGCGCCGATCCGGCCGGGGCCGGACTGGCGGGCGCCGAACAACTCACCGAGTGGCGCGACCGGCTCGACGAGATGGGCGACACGACCGCAACCTTCGAGTGGGCGTTCCGTCGGCTGGGCGCACACCCGCCGCCGCCGTCGGCGCCGCGGCTGGTGCACGGCGACTTTCGGATGGGCAACCTCATCGTCGACGAATCCGGTCTCGCCGCCGTGCTGGACTGGGAGCTCGTGCACATCGGCGAGGTGTACGAAGACCTGGCGTGGTTCTGCATCCGGGCCTGGCGCTTCGGCGCGCCCGAGCACCTCGGCGCCGGCGGGCTCGGCAGCGTCGAGAGTTTTCTGTCCGCCTATGAGACGGCCGGCGGCGCGACCGTCGACCGCGACGCATTTCGATGGTGGCTGACCCTGGCCACCCTGCGCTGGGGCGTCATCTGCCGCTTTCAGGCCGAGCGCCACCTGTCCGGGCAGACTCCGTCGGTGGAGCTTGCCGCGATCGGCAGGCGCGTCAGCGAAACCGAATCAGACGTGCTGGATCTGCTGGAGGGAGGCGGTCCCAAGTGAATTGGCTGTACGGACGGCCCACCGCCGCGGAACTCGTTGCCGCGGTGGCCGACTTCCTCGACAACGAAGTGCGGGCCGCCACCGACGGGCAGGTCAATTTCCACGCCCGCGTCGCCGCCAACATACTGCGCACCGTCGAACGGGAACTGGGCGATGAGTCAGCGGGCGAGGTCACGGACGCGCTCGGCGAGCTCGGATTCACTGACGAAGCGGAGCTGGCGGCGGCGATCCGCGCCGGCGAACTGGACGACCAGGCCGCGGACGTTCTGCCGGTACTTCGCACTCTGGTCAGCCGCCGATTGGAGGTCGCCCACCCCGGCTATGACGAGACGAGGTGACTTCTGTGGCGTTTGTTGCGGCGATCTCTCGCGTTCTGGCGCAACAAACGACACATTTAGGGTCAGACGCGGCGGACGCGGGCCAGCCAGGCCGGCTCGTCGACACGTGTCCCGACCGGCAGGCCCAGCGTTTCGGAGTGTGGCTCACCGACGACGCCGCGATATGTCGTGGTGTCCAACGCCTCCAGTACCCAGCCGTCGCCGAATGCCGCGCGGATGACGGCCTCGCTCACCTCTGGACCGAATCCGTGGCCGGCGTCGGACAGGGCGAGGAGGTGGACCAGCGCACCCGGCCGGCACGCGGCGTGCAGGCTGCTGACGTACTTGGGTCGGTCGGTGTCGTCGAAGATGTGGAAGAGCGCGCTGTCGATGATGGTGTCGTAGGCCGGCACGTCTGGAAGGTTCGTCGCGTCCGCAACTTCGAAGCGGGCGTCGACGCCCTCCTCGGTCGCATTCTCGCGGGCGTGTTCGACCGCGCGCGGCGCGAAATCGATTCCGAGCACGTCGTAACCCAGCCGGGTCAGCAAGATCGTGTGCTCGCCCGTCCCGCAGCCGACGTCGAGCACCTTGCCGCGGATCGCGCCGGTCCGTTCCAGGTCGACGATCGCGGGCTGCGGCTCACCGATCACCCACGGCGCGGTGCGGGTCTTGTAGGCATCGTCGAATCGGGAGAGGCTAGGTGTCGCATCCATGGAACGGAGTGTTCTACCTCAACCATGCTTGAGGTCAAGGGAGGCCGTATGCCAGCCGTCGAAGCCGACGCCATCTCCGACGTCGCCGATCGCCTTTTCGACGCGATCGAGCACAGCGATATCGCGATGATCCAGCAGTTGTGGAACGACGACGTCGCGGTCTGGAAGACCGGTGAAGACCGCGCCCGCGACAAGGAACGCGCGCTGCGGGTGATCACCTGGTTCATCAGCAGGACCAGCGACCGCCGCTACGAGATCCTCGACCGCGAGCTCTTCGACGGCGGGTTCGTCCAGCAGCACATCCTGCACGCCACGGGCCGCGACGGCGGATCGATCTCGATGAGGGTCTGCATCGTTATCAAGTTGGGCGCCAACGGGCTCATCAGCCAGATCGACGAGTACTTCGACCCAGTAGAACTCGCCCCCCTTCTGGGGTCGACCGATTCACCGCGGAGGTGACATGGCAGGCATACGAGAACTTCTCGGCAGTCCCGAAGCCGCCGGAGTGTGGCGGGTCGTTCCCGAGCAATCAACGATCGGCTTCATGTGCAAGTCGATGTGGGGCCTGGTACCCGTAAAGGGCCGCTTCAAGGAGTTCAGTGGCGACGGCCAAATCAACGGCGGCCCAACGGTATTCGGGCGAATCGACATCAAGACCGCATCGTTGGAGACCGGGATTCGCAAGCGTGACCAGCACCTGCGTTCGGCGGACTTCTTCGAGGTCGAGAAGTACCCCGACACCACCCTGGTGGTCACCAGTGCCGATGCCATCGACGGCGATGCCGCCGACCTGCGCGCGCAACTGACCGTCAAGGACACGACCAAGCCGCTACAACTTCGCGCCGCGGTCAGCGTGCTCGATGACGGTGCCGTGCGGGTGACCACGCAGGCCACCCTCAGCCGCAAGGAGTTCGGCGTCGACGGGAATATGGTGGGGATGGTCGCCGACAAGGTGACGATTTCGGGCGACGTGGTGTTCCGGCGCGTCGCGAGCTAGCCGTACCATCGGCGCATGGCCGAGCCTTCCAGCCCGTTACGGATACTCGTCTACAGCGATAACCCGAGGACGCGCGAGCAAGTTCAGTTGGCGCTTGGCAAGCGTGTGCACCCCGACCTGCCGGAGGTGACCTACGTCGACGTCGCCACCGGCCCGATGGTCATTCGACAGATGGATGAGGGCGGGTTCGATCTGGTCATCCTCGATGGGGAGGCCACGCCCGTTGGCGGCATGGGAATCGCCAAACAGCTCAAGGACGAGATTGCCGATTGCCCACCGATCCTGGTGCTGACCGGGCGGCCGGACGACGCCTGGCTGGCCAGCTGGTCGCGTGCGGAAGCCGCGGTTCCCCACCCGATCGACCCGATCCGTTTGGGCGACGCCGTGGTGTCACTGCTGCGCACACCCGTGCAGTAGCCCCGACACGAATTACCTTGCTGCACTTGTCTGTTCGAGACATGACTGCATGACCAAACGATCTTAGTAGTGATACTAACCAAAATGTGTGGCCTCCATCCCAAACCCCGCTAGGCTGTGGGTAAGCTCACATCGACAGCCCACGAGGGAGCGTTCGCGCGGTATGAATTTGTACACGCCAATTTTGGTGCTTGGCGCAATAGCGGCGGTGTTTGCGGTGGGTTCGGTCGGCATCGCGGTGCTGATCGGGCCCAGGCGCTACAACCAGTCCAAGCTCGAGGCCTACGAGTGCGGCATCGAGCCGATGGCACAGGCGGGTCACGACGCAACGGGTCAGCGATTTCCGATCAAGTACTACCTGACCGCGATGTTGTTCATCGTGTTCGACATCGAGATCGTATTCCTCTACCCGTGGGCGGTGGCTTTCGACAGCCTGGGGCTGTTCGCGCTGGTAGAGATGCTGCTGTTCATGGTCGTGGTGTTCGTGGCCTACGCCTATGTGTGGCGACGGGGAGGCCTGAGTTGGGATTAGAAGAAAAGCTGCCCGGCGGGATCCTGCTGTCCACCGTGGAAAAGGTGGCCGGCTACGTCCGTAAGGGCTCGTTGTGGCCGGCGACCTTCGGGCTTGCCTGCTGCGCCATCGAAATGATGGCGACGGCGGGGCCGCGATTCGACATCTCCCGCTTCGGGATGGAGCGGTTCTCGGCGACGCCCCGGCAGGCGGACCTGATGATCGTCGCCGGGCGGGTCAGCCAGAAGATGGCGCCGGTGCTGCGGCAGATCTACGACCAGATGGCTGAACCCAAGTGGGTGCTGGCGATGGGTGTTTGCGCCTCGTCGGGTGGAATGTTCAACAACTACGCCATCGTGCAAGGCGTCGACCACGTCGTACCGGTCGATATCTATCTGCCCGGATGCCCGCCGCGCCCCGAGATGCTGCTGCACGCAATCCTCAAGCTGCACGACAAGATTCAGGAAATGCCGCTTGGCGTCAACCGCGAGGAAGCGATCCGAGAGGCCGAGCAGGCGGCACTGGCGGTTACGCCGACCATCGAACTCAAGGGTTTGCTGCGGTGAGCGACAACGGCAACGGCTCCCAGACTGGCAAGGAGACGCCCGAGGTCATCGGGGTGCGCCGAGGCATGTTCGGGGCCAAGGGCACCGGCGACACGTCCGGCTATGGCCGCCTGATCCGCCCGGTCGCGCTACCTGGCAGCTCGCCGCGACCGTACGGCGGATATTTCGACGACGTCGTCGACACACTGACCAGCGCACTCGGCGAGGACGGCTACGCCACAGCGATCGAGCGGGTCGTGGTCTACCGCGACGAGCTGACGCTGGAAGTGCGTCGCGAGCAACTTCCCGCGGTGGCGCAGGCGCTGCGAGACGATCCGGGGCTTCGGTTCGAGCTATGCCTCGGGGTCAGCGGCGTGCACTATCCCAACGACGCAGAACGCGAACTGCACGCGGTGTACCCGCTGATGTCGATCACCCACAACCGCAGGATCCGGCTGGAGGTCGCCGCGCCGGATGCCGATCCGCACATTCCGTCTCTATACGGCGTCTACCCGACCACCGACTGGCACGAGCGGGAAACCTACGACTTCTTCGGCATCGTCTTCGACGGCCATCCCGCCCTGACCCGCATCGAAATGCCCGATGACTGGGTGGGGCATCCGCAACGCAAGGACTACCCGTTGGGCGGCATACCCGTGGAGTACCACGGCGCCGAGATCCCGCCGCCCGATGAGCGGAGGGCCTACAACTGATGAGCACTTCCCCAACCCCGCCCGAGTCGGGCGGTACCGAAACAGTGGTCGTGGTCGGCGGCGAGGACTGGGATCAAGTGGTGGCGGCGGCCCAGGAGCACGCGGGCGAACGGATCGTCGTCAACATGGGGCCGCAGCATCCCTCCACCCACGGGGTGCTGCGGCTGATCCTCGAGATCGAGGGCGAGACCATCATCTCGGTCCGCTGCGGCATCGGCTACCTGCACACCGGAATCGAGAAGAACCTCGAATACCGCAACTGGACGCAGGGCGTCACGTTCGTGACCCGAATGGATTACCTCTCACCGCTTTTCAACGAGACCGCTTACTGCCTCGGCGTCGAAAAGCTGCTCGATGTCACCGACGACATCCCCGAACGCGCCAGCGTCATCCGCGTCATGATGATGGAACTCAACCGCATCTCGTCCCACCTGGTCGCGCTGGCCACTGGGGGGATGGAGCTGGGCTCCATGGGCGCGATGTTCTACGGGTTCCGCGAGCGCGAGCAGATTCTGTCGATCTTCGAGACCATCACCGGGCTGAGGATGAACAACGCCTACATCCGGCCCGGTGGGGTGGCGATGGACCTGCCCGACGAAGCCATCCCGCAGATCCGCGAAATGCTCGAGCTGATGCCGAAGCGGCTGAAGGACCTCGAAGATCTGCTCAGCGAGAACTACATCTGGAAGGCCCGCACCCAAGGGATCGGCTATCTGGACCTGACCGGGTGCATGGCGTTGGGCATCACCGGCCCGTGTCTGCGCTCCACCGGACTCCCCCACGACCTGCGCAAGTCGCAACCCTATTGCGGCTACGAGACCTACGACTTCGACGTCATCACCGACGACGGCTGCGACTCCTACGGCCGGTACCTCATCCGGGTCAAGGAGATGCACGAGTCGCTGAAGATCGTCCAACAATGTGTAGACCGGTTGGCCCCGGGGCCGGTGATGGTCGAGGACAAGAAGATCGCCTGGCCCGCGGATCTGAAGCTGGGACCCGACGGGCTCGGAAACTCGCCCGAACACATCGCCAAGATCATGGGCCACTCGATGGAGGGACTCATCCACCACTTCAAACTCGTTACCGAGGGCATCCGAGTGCCCGCAGGGCAGGTATACGTCGCGGTCGAGTCACCGCGCGGTGAGCTCGGCGTGCACATGGTCTCCGACGGCGGCACCCGCCCGTACCGGGTGCACTACCGCGATCCGTCGTTTAACAATCTCCAGGCCGTCGCCGCCATGTGTGAGGGCGGCATGGTCGCCGACGCCATCGCCGCTGTGGCGTCGATCGACCCCGTCATGGGCGGGGTGGACCGCTGATGAGCGCTTGCACGAAGAGACTGCCATGACGGTGTTCCTCGAGCTGGGCCAGCGCCCCGACGAACCCGGGCCGCCGATCAACGGACCGGCGGCCTATCCCGCTGACGTGGTCGAGCGGCTGGAGGCCGACGCCCAGCAAATCGTGGCACGCTACCCGCAGGGCCGTTCCGCGCTACTGCCACTGCTGCACCTGATGCAGTCTCAAGACGGCTACCTCACCCCTGCCGGCATCGCTTTCTGTGCAGCTGCGCTGAGTCTGACTGCCGCCGAAGTCACCGCGGTGGCGACCTTCTACTCCATGTACCGGCGCACGCCGACCGGCGACTACCTGGTCGGGGTGTGCACCAACACCCTGTGCGCGATCATGGGCGGCGACGCGATTCTCGAAGCGCTGCAAGACTATTTGGGCATACATGCCGGGCAGACCACGGACGACGGGCGGGTCACGCTCGAGCATGTCGAATGCAACGCGGCCTGCGATTACGCCCCGGTCGTGATGGTCAACTGGGAGTTCTACGACAACCAGACGCCGTCGTCGGCTCGAGATATCGTCGACGGTCTTCGGGCGGGCGACCCCCCGGTACCGACCCGCGGCGCCCCCCTGTGCACGTTCCGGGAGACCGCCAGAATCCTTGCCGGCCTGCCGAATCCGCGCCCGGCTACGAACCCCGGCCAGACCGGGGCCGCCACCCTTGCCGGGCTGCGGGTTGCCCAGGAGCGGAACATGACGGCACCCGAGGCCTCCGCAGGTGCGGCGTCGCATGCCAAACCTGACGACACCGAAGCTGCAGCCGAAGCGACGAAGGACGAACCCGCACCCGCACCCTCAGCCACCGTTCCGGCCAAACCGTCGACGACCGAAACCGACCCCAGCACAACGGACTCCGACACATGACGCCATTGACCCCCGTGCTGAGCCGGTTCTGGGACGAACCGGAGCCGTGGTCGCTTCAGACCTACCGACGCCACGACGGCTACCGCGCTCTCGAACAGGCGCTGGGCATGGATCCCGACGACGTCATTGCGACGGTGAAGGATTCGGGTCTGCGCGGCCGCGGCGGCGCCGGTTTTCCGACCGGCACGAAGTGGTCGTTCATTCCGCAGACCCACACCGGAGCCGGCGCCAAGCCGCACTACCTGGTGATCAACGCCGACGAGTCCGAACCGGGGACGTGCAAAGACATCCCGCTGATGCTGACGACGCCGCACTTCCTGGTGGAGGGCGTGATCATCGCGGCGTACGCGATCCGGGCGCATCACGCCTTCATTTACGTTCGCGGTGAGGTCGTCCCGGTGCTTCGCCGGCTGCAGAGCGCGGTCGCGGAGGCATATGAGGCCGGATACCTCGGTAACGACATCAATGGTTCCGGGTTCGATCTGGAGTTGATCGTGCACGCCGGGGCCGGTGCCTACATCTGCGGCGAGGAGACAGCGCTGCTCGACTCGCTGGAGGGCCGCCGCGGTCAGCCCAGACTGCGGCCGCCGTTCCCGGCGGTGGCCGGGCTCTACGCCTGCCCGACGGTGGTGAACAACGTGGAATCCATTGCCAGCGTGCCGCCGATCCTGCTCAATGGGGTGGATTGGTTTCGCTCGATGGGCTCGGAGAAGTCGCCGGGTTTCACGCTCTACTCGCTGTCTGGCCATGTCACCACGCCGGGGCAGTATGAGGCCCCGCTGGGCATCACGCTGCGCGAGTTGTTGGAGTACGCCGGCGGTGTGCGGGCAGGCCACTCGCTGAAGTTCTGGACGCCAGGTGGCTCGTCGACCCCGCTGCTGACCGACGAACACCTCGACGTGCCACTGGATTACGAGGGTATGGCCGGCGTGGGTTCGATGCTGGGCACCAAGGCGCTGCAAATTTTCGACGACACCACTTGCGTGGTGCGCGCGGTGCGTCGCTGGACCGAGTTCTACGCGCATGAATCGTGCGGCAAGTGCACACCGTGCCGCGAGGGTACGTACTGGTTGGCGCAGATCTACGAACGCCTGGAGACGGGCGCGGGCACGGAGGCCGACATTCAGAAACTCCTGGACATTTCCGACACTATCTTCGGAAAGTCGTTCTGCGCGTTGGGTGACGGCGCCGCCAGTCCGATTATTTCGTCGATCAAGTTCTTCCGCGACGAATACGTCGCGCACCTCGATGGCGGCTGCCCGTTCGATCCGCATGCCTCTACGCTGATGGCCACCGAGAGGGTGGGTGTCTAGATGACGCAGACCGCAGACACCGGCACTGCCGCCGCCCAGGTCGAGATGGTCAACCTGACCATCGACGGCGTGGAAGTCAGTGTGCCCAAGGGCACGTTGGTGATTCGTGCCGCCGAGCTGATGGGCATCCAGATTCCGCGGTTCTGCGATCATCCGCTGCTTGATCCGGTGGGCGCCTGCAGGCAATGCCTCGTCGAGGTCGAGGGGCAACGCAAGCCCATGGCGTCGTGTACCACCACGGTCACCCCCGACATGGTGGTGAGCACCCAGTACACCTCAGAAGCCGCGGACAAGGCGCAGCGCGGCGTCATGGAACTGCTACTCATCAACCACCCGCTGGACTGCCCGGTGTGCGACAAGGGCGGCGAATGCCCGTTGCAGAACCAGGCGATGTCCAACGGCCGCGCCGAAACCCGGTTCGAGGACGTCAAACGGACCTTCCCGAAGCCGATCAACATCTCGTCTCAGGTGCTGCTGGATCGGGAACGATGCGTATTGTGCGCTCGCTGCACCCGGTTCTCCGAGCAGATCGCCGGTGACCCCTTCATCGATCTGCTGGAACGCGGTGCGCTGCAACAAGTTGGCATCGCGCCCGGTGAACCGTTCCAGTCGTACTACTCCGGCAACACCGTCCAGATCTGCCCCGTCGGGGCGCTCACCGGCGCCGCCTACCGGTTCCGCGCCCGCCCGTTCGATCTGGTCTCCAGCCCCAGCGTGTGCGAGCACTGCGCATCGGGATGCGCCCAGCGCACCGATCACCGGCGCGGAAAGGTGCTGCGCCGCTTGGCCGGTGACGATCCGCAGGTAAACGAGGAGTGGAACTGCGACAAGGGCCGCTGGGCTTTCACCTACGCAACCGTCGGGGACCGCATCACCACGCCTCTCATCCACGAGGCCGACGGAAAGCTGCGGCCGGCGTCCTGGTCGGAAGCCCTCGTCATGGCGGGGGCCGGCCTGGCGGCGGCCAACGGCAGCGCCGGAGTTCTGGTCGGCGGCCGGGCCACCGTCGAGGACGCCTACGCCTACTCCAAATTCGCCCGGATCGTCCTGGGTACCAACGACATCGACTTCCGCGCCCGGCCGCACAGTAGTGAAGAGGCCGAGTTCCTGGCCGCATGCATCGGCGGTCAGCCGATGACGGTGACCTACGCGGACCTCGACAAGGCACCGGCGGTGTTGTTGGCGGGCTTCGAGCCCGAAGAGGAATCACCGATCGTCTTCCTGCGGCTGCGCAAGGCCGCCCGCAAGAACGCCGTGAAGGTGGTGTCCATTGGACCGTTCGCGTCCCGCGGGCTGACGAAGATGGCCGGCAAGCACATTCCTTCGGCCCCGGGCGCTGAGGCCGCCGCGCTGGACGGCCTGACCGATGACGAACTGCTGCGCCTGCCGGGAGCCGTCATCCTGGTTGGGGAACGACTTGCCACCAGTCCCGGAGCGCTCTCTGCGGCAAGCAGATTGGCCTCCGCCACCGGCGCCCGGCTCGCCTGGATCCCGCGGCGTGCCGGTGAGCGCGGCGCCCTGGAGGCCGGCGCGCTGCCCGATCTTCTGCCCGGCGGCCGCCCGCTCAGCGATGCATCGGCCCGCGAGCAGACCGCCTCAGCCTGGAACGTCGCCGAGTTGCCCGCCGCGGCGGGCCGTGACACCACTGCGATCCTGGCCGCCGCGCACGCTGGCGAGCTGGGCGCGCTGCTCATCGGCGGCGTCGAGCTCGCCGATCTGCCCGACCCCGACGCGGCACTGGCCGCCGTCGAGGCCGCGCCGTTCGTGGTGAGTTTGGAGCTGCGAGAGAGCGCGGTGACGGATCTCGCCGACGTGGTCTTCCCGGTCGCGCCGGTGGTGGAGAAGGCCGGTTCGTTCGTCGACTGGGAAGGGCGGATTCGGCCGTTCGAGCCGTCACTGCAGACCAATGCCTACCCTGACCTGCGCGTATTGAATTTTCTGGCTGACGAGATCGGCGTCGATCTGGCTCTGCCGAACGCGCTGGCCGCGGGCGACGAGATGGCCCGGCTCGGGCTGTGGGCCGGACCGCGGCCTAACCCTCCGCAGGCGACACCCTCTCGGCCCGCACAACTCAGCGCCGGGCAGGCGGTGCTGGCCGGCTGGCGGATGTTGCTCGACGCGGGGCGCCTGCAGGACGGCGAACCGTACCTCGCGGGCACCGCCCATCCGCCGGTGGCGCGGCTGTCCGCAGCCACCGCAGGTGAAATCGGTGCGGCCGAGGGCGAATTGGTCAGCGTCGGCACCGAGCGGGGCGCGATCACGCTACCGCTGGCCATCACCGACATGGCCGAGGGCACCGTGTGGCTGCCGCTGAATTCGCCCGGCTCCGCGGTGCACAAACAGCTCGGGGTGACCGCGGGCGCCGTCGTCTCGATCGCGCGGGCAGAACCGTGACGTACCCGGATCCGACGCTGTTCGGTCACGACCCGTGGTGGCTGATCCTGGCGAAGTCGCTCGGCATCTTCGTGTTCCTATTGCTGACGGTGCTGACAGCGATCTTGATCGAGCGAAAGATTCTAGGGCGCATGCAGATGCGCTTCGGCCCCAACCGGGTCGGCCCGCGCGGCCTGCTGCAGTCGCTGGCCGACGGCATAAAGCTGGCCCTCAAGGAGGGCCTGATCCCCACCGGTGTGGACAAGTTCGTCTACCTGCTGGCCCCGATCATCTCGGTCATTCCCGCGTTCATGGCATTCGCCGTCATCCCGATGGGCGGCGAGGTCTCGGTGTTCGGGCACCGCACGGCGCTACAGCTGACCGATCTGCCAGTCGCGGTGCTCTACATTCTCGCGGTCACCTCGGTCGGCGTATACGGCATCGTTCTGGCCGGCTGGGCATCCGGGTCTACCTATCCGCTACTCGGCGGTCTGCGCTCCAGCGCGCAGGTGATCTCGTACGAAATCGCGATGGCGCTGTCGTTCGCCGCGGTCTTCATCTACGCGGGCACGATGTCCACCTCGGGGATCGTCGCCGCCCAGCAGGGCACCTGGTATGTCTTCTTGTTGCTGCCCTCGTTCCTGGTGTACGTCACGGCGATGGTGGGCGAAACCAACCGGGCACCTTTCGATTTGCCCGAGGCGGAGGGGGAACTCGTCGGCGGGTTCCACACCGAGTACTCGTCGCTGAAGTTCGCCATGTTCATGCTCGCCGAATATGTCAACATGACCACCGTGTCGGCGCTCGCCACCACGTTGTTCCTCGGCGGGTGGCACGCTCCGTGGCCGATCAACATCTGGGACGGCGCCAACACCGGGTGGTGGCCGCTGTTGTGGTTCGTCGCGAAGGTGTGGGCGTTCCTGTTCTTCTTCATGTGGCTGCGGGCCACGCTGCCCCGGATGCGTTACGACCAGTTCATGGCGCTGGGCTGGAAAATCCTGATTCCGGTCTCGCTGGCGTGGATCATGATCGTTGCAGCCACACACAGCCTGCGCACTCAGGGGCACCGCGCATTGGCCACCGGCCTGACCACCGTTGGCGTCATGGTTGCTCTCATCCTCCTCCTCGCGCTGTGGAGAGCCTTGCGGGCCAGAAACGTTCGGAGGATCCCCGAACAACCCGCGGATGCCGGCACCTTCCCGGTGCCGCCGCTTCCCACAAAGGAGCCAGCCGATGCCTAAGTTTCTTGACGCGATCGCAGGGTTCGCGGTCACGTTTGGCACCATGTTCAAAAAGCCGATCACCGAGGAGTACCCGGAGAAACCTGGCCCGGTCGCCAAGCGCTATCACGGCCGGCACCAACTCAATCGGTATCCCGACGGGCTGGAGAAGTGCATCGGCTGCGAGCTGTGCGCGTGGGCGTGCCCTGCCGATGCCATCTATGTCGAGGGCGCCGACAACACGGAAGACGAACGGTTCTCGCCGGGCGAGCGCTACGGCCGGGTGTACCAGATCAACTATCTGCGGTGCATCGGCTGCGGGCTGTGCATTGAAGCCTGCCCCACCCGTGCGCTGACAATGATCAACGACTACGAGATGGCCGACGACAACCGCGCCGATTTGATCTGGGGTAAGGACAAGCTGCTCGCCCCGATGCAGCCCGGGATGGAGGCCCCGCCACATCCGATGGCGCCCAACAGCACCGACGAGGACTACTACCTCGGGAAGATCAAGCCGATCACCGAGGATATGCGGTGACGGTAGAAGCCGTCGCAGCCATCGCCGCCGACAGCGCCGGGCACACCACCACTGCCGAAGCGGTGCTGTTCTGGGTGCTCGGCACTCTTGCGGTGATTGCGGCGATCGGGGTGGTCGCCGCGCCCAAGGCGGTCTACTCGGCGATGTTCCTGGCCACGACGATGATCGTGCTCGCGGTGTTCTATATCGCCCAGGACGCGGAGTTCCTCGGCGTCGTGCAGGTGGTCGTCTACACCGGCGCGGTGATGATGTTGTTCTTGTTCGTGATGATGCTGATCGGCGTCGACACCTCCGAATCACTGCAGGAAACCATTCGCGGACAACGCATCGCGGCAATCGTCGTGGGCCTGGGTTTCGGGATACTGCTGATCGCCGGCATCGGCAACGTGTCGGTCACCGGGTTCACCGGCCTGGCGCAGGCCAACGCCGGCGGCAACGTGCAGGGACTGGCGGCCCTGATCTTCACCAAGTACCTGTGGGCGTTCGAACTGACCGGGGCACTGTTGATCACCGCGGCGCTGGGCGCAATGGTGCTGGCACACCGGGAACGTTTCGAGCGTCGCAAGACCCAGCGCGAACTCGCCGCCGAACGGTTCCGGCCCGGTGGTCATCCGACCACGCTGCCCAACCCCGGTGTGTATGCGCGGCACAATGCCGTCGACGTGCCGGCGCGGCTGCCCGACGGAAGGGGCTCCGAGCTGTCCGTCAGCGCGATCCTGCAGCAACGGACCGTCCCGACCAACGGCGACAGCAGAGGCGGTGAGGCGTGAACCCGGACAACTACCTCTACCTCTCGGCGTTGCTGTTCACGATCGGCGCAGCAGGAGTGCTGTTGCGCCGCAACGCCATTGTCATGTTCATGTGCGTCGAGTTGATGCTCAACGCAGCGAACCTGGCGTTCGTGGCGTTCTCACGCATGCACGGACATCTGGATGGCCAGGTCGTGGCGTTCTTCACCATGGTGGTCGCCGCGTGTGAGGTGGTGGTCGGACTGGCCATCATCATGACCATTTTCCGAACCCGCCGCTCGGCCTCGGTCGACGACGCCAGTCTGCTGAAGCACTAAGGCCGCCATGACGACTCCGATTTGGCTGCTGATCGCACTCCCCTTGGCGGGTGCCGCGATACTCCTGCTGGCGGGCAGACGTTCCGATGCCTGGGGCCACCTGCTGGGCTGCGCGACCGCAATCGCGTCATTCGTTGTCGGCGCGGTGCTGTTCTTCGACATGCTGGGCCGTGACGCTGAGCACCGGGCAGTACACGAGACGATGTTCTCCTGGGTGCCGGTCGGCGGCCTGCAGGTGGACTTCGGCATGCAACTGGACCAGCTGTCCATGTGCTTCGTGCTGCTGATCACCGGCGTCGGCTCGCTGATCCACGTGTACTCGGTCGGGTACATGGCCGAGGATGCGGACCGCAGAAGGTTTTTCGCGTACCTGAACCTGTTCCTGGCCGCGATGCTGCTGCTGGTACTGGCCGACAACTACCTCGGGCTGTATGTCGGGTGGGAAGGTGTGGGCCTGGCGTCCTACCTGCTGATCGGGTTCTGGCACCACAAGCCGTCGGCGGCCGCCGCGGCCAAGAAGGCGTTCGTGGTCAACCGCGTCGGCGACGTCGGCCTGGCCATCGCATTGATGGTGATGTTCGCCTATATCGGCTCGATCTCGTTCGCCGGCGTCTTCACGGCGGCGCCGTTCCTCAGCGAGGGCACGCTCACAGCGATCGGGCTGCTGCTGTTGCTGGCCGCGTGCGGCAAGTCCGCGCAGGTTCCGTTGCAGTCCTGGCTGGGCGATGCCATGGAGGGCCCGACGCCCGTGTCGGCGCTGATCCACGCCGCCACGATGGTGACCGCCGGTGTCTACCTGATCGTGCGGTCCGGCCCCGTCTTCGATCTCGCGCCGACGGCGCAGCTGGGCGTCGTGATCGTCGGCGCCGTCACGCTTTTGTTCGGGGCGATCGTCGGCTGCGCCAAGGACGACATCAAGAAAGCTCTCGCCGCGTCGACCATGAGCCAGATCGGCTACATGGTGCTGGCCGCGGGCCTGGGCCCGGCGGGCTACGCGTTCGCGATCATGCACCTGCTGACCCACGGCTTCTTCAAAGCGGGCCTGTTTCTCGGCGCCGGTTCGGTCATGCACGCGACGAACGACGAGGTCAACATGCGCCGCTACGGCGGCCTGCGCAAAGCCCTGCCCATTACGTTCGTCACGTTCGGGCTCGGCTATCTGGCGATCATCGGTGTGCCGCCGCTGGCCGGGTTCTTCTCCAAGGACGGAATCATCGAGGCCGCGCTCGGTGCCGGCGGAGCCAAGGGCATCATCCTCGGCGGCGCCGCGATAGTCGGCGCTGGAATCACCGCGTTCTACATGACGCGGGTGATGCTGATGACGTTTTTCGGCGAAAAGCGTTGGGCCGACGATGTTCACCCGCACGAGGCGCCGGCCGTCATGACGTGGCCGATGATCCTGCTCGCGGTCGGCTCGGTGGTCTCCGGCGGCGCGCTGGCCATCGGCGGCACCATGGAGCACTGGCTCGAGCCGGTCGTCGGCGCCCATGAAGCCCACCACGCAGTCCCGGTGTGGGTCGTGACGACCGTGGTCCTTTCCGTCGTCGCCGCGGGTATCGCGGTCGCCTACCGCCTGTACGGCACCCGAGCCGTGCCGCAGGAGGCGCCCACCGGGTCAGCGCTGACCGTGGCTGCCCGGCAGGACCTCTACGGTGACGCGTTCAACGAGCGGGTGTTCATGCGGCCCGGACAGGCCCTCACCAATGGGCTTGTGGAAATCGACGACGAGGCAGTCGACGGAGCCGCGACGGGCCTGGCCGTGGGGGTCGGGCGCACCTCCGAGCGCGTGCGCCTGTTCGAGACCGGCTTCGCCCGCTCCTACGCGTTGTCGATGTTCGCCGGCGCGATCCTGGTGGTCGGCGGGATTCTGGTGATGCGGCTATGGTGACCTCCTTCCCTTGGCTCACCGCCTTGTGGGCGGTGCCGACGGTCGGTGCCGCTCTGGTGATGCTGCTGCCCGCCGCACAACGCGTAGTGGCCAAGTGGCTCGCGCTGGGGATCTCGGTCGCGGTGCTCGCGGTGACAGCGGTGCTCGCCGTCGGTTTCCAACCCGGCGGCGAGCAGTACCAGTTCGTCGAATCCCACACGTGGATCCCGTCTTTCGGCACCGGCTACATTCTCGGCGTCGACGGCATCGCGCTGTCTCTGGTGGTGCTCACCGCGGTGCTGGTGCCGCTGCTGATCATCGCGGGATGGAACGACGCCGACGACCAGACCGGTCTGCGTGGACGGTCGGTGCAGACCTACCTCGCCCTGACGCTCGCCATCGAGGGCATGGTCCTGATCTCCCTGGTCTCGCTGGACGTGCTGCTGTTTTACGTGTTCTTCGAGGCGATGCTGATCCCGATGTACTTCCTGATCGGGGGTTTTGGGAAGAACAGGGCTGCGTCTTCTAGGGCAGCGGTGAAGTTCTTGTTGTACAACCTTTTCGGCGGCCTGATCATGCTCGCCGCGGTGATCGGCCTGTACGTCGTGACCGCCCAGAGCGACGCTTTCTCCGCAGGAACGTTCGACTTCCGCGAGATCGTCGCCGCGGTGTCCAGCGGTCAGTTCGTCGCGAACCCAGCCGTGATGAACCTGATGTTCGGCGGTTTCATGTTCGCGTTCGCGGTGAAGGCACCGCTGTGGCCGTTCCACCGCTGGCTGCCGGATGCCGCCGTCGAGGCCACCCCGGCCAGCGCGGTGCTGATGATGGCGATCATGGACAAAGTCGGCACGTTCGGCATGCTGCGCTACTGCCTTCAGTTGTTCCCCGACGCGTCACGGTATTTCCAACCAATGATCGTCACGCTGGCGGTGATCGGCATTGTGTACGGGGCGATCGTGGCCATCGGGCAGACCGATGTGATGCGGCTGATCGCCTACACGTCGATATCCCACTTCGGCTTCATCATCCTGGGCATCTTCGTGATGACCAGCCAGGGCCAGTCCGGCTCGACGCTGTACATGGTGAACCACGGCCTGTCGACGGCAGCGCTGTTCCTGGTCGCCGGATTCCTGGTGTCGCGCAGAGGTACTCGCCTGATCGCCGCGTACGGCGGGGTGCAGAAGGTCGCGCCGGTGCTGGCGGGCACCTTCTTGGTCGCGGGCCTGGCGACGTTGTCGCTACCCGGGCTGGCGCCGTTCATAAGCGAGTTCCTGGTGCTCATCGGCACGTTCACGCGCTTCCCGGTGCTGGCGGTGCTCGCGTCCACCGCGCTGGTGCTCTCGGCCGTCTACATCCTGTGGGCCTACCAGCGCATGATGACCGGGCCCGTCGCCGACGGCAACGACCGGCTGCGAGACTTGCTGCCCCGCGAGATCGTCGTCGTCGCGCCGTTGATCGCGCTGCTGCTCGTGCTGGGCGTGTATCCCAAACCGGCGCTCGATGTGATCAACCCGGCGGTCAGTTACACGCTGACCACGATCGATCAGCCTGATCCGGCGCCCAGGACGGCGGAAGGGCCGACACCGTGACGGAAACTCTTGGGCTGCCCACTCCGAGCGTCGAATACGGCCTGCTCTCCCCGATGCTGATCATCTTCGCGGTCGCCGTCGTCGGCGTCCTCGTGGAGGCTTTCCTGCCCCGCCAGCAGCGGTACGCCGCTCAGCTCGTGCTCAGCCTCGGCGGGCTGGTGGCCGCCTTTATCGCGGTGGTCGTGCTCGCTCGAGATCTGCACGGTGAAGTGGGGCACACCGCCGTGCTGGGCGCCGTCGCCGTCGACGCGCCTGCGCTGTTCCTGCAGGGCACGATCCTCCTCGTCGGCGTGCTCGGCATCCTGCTCATCGCCGAGCGGCGACCCTCGCAGCCCGAGACCGGCGGGGGCGGCGGCCTGGAAGCGTTCACCCCGCAAGCGTCCGCGATAGCGGGCAGTGTCGCCGAGCAGCTGGCCACCAAGGCCGGTGTCGCGCAGACGGAGGTGTTTCCGCTGACGATGTTCGCGGTCGGCGGCATGGTGTTGTTCCCGGCGTCCGACGATCTGCTGACCATGTTCATCGCGCTCGAGGTGCTGTCACTCCCCCTGTACCTGCTGTGTGGTCTGGCTCGCCGGCGCCGGCTGCTGTCGCAGGAGGCCTCGCTGAAATACTTTCTGCTTGGCGCGTTTTCGTCCGCATTCTTCCTGTATGGCGCGGCGATGCTGTACGGCTATGCGGGCACGCTGAACCTCGGCGGGATCGCCGAGGCGGTGGCTGCAGGGTCCGGTAAGACCTCGCTGGCGCTGATCGGCATAGGCCTGCTGCTCGTGGGCGTGCTGTTCAAAATCGGGGCGGTGCCGTTCCACTCCTGGATTCCCGACGTGTACCAGGGCGCGCCGACGCCGATCACCGCGTTCATGGCCGCCGCCACCAAGATCGCCGCGTTCGGCGCGATGCTGCGGATCTTCTACATCGCGGTGCCCGAACTCCGCGACGACTGGCGCCCGGTGCTGTGGGCGGTCGCGATTCTGACGATGGTGGTCGGCACGGTCACCGCGGTCACCCAGACCGACGTCAAGCGGATGCTGGCGTATTCCGCCGTGGCGCACACCGGGTTCATCCTCACCGGCGTGATCGCCGGGAACGAGGCCGGGCTGTCGTCGACGCTGTTCTATCTGTTCGCGTACGGGTTCAGCACGCTTGGCGCGTTCGCGGTGGTGGGCCTGGTACGCGACGCGCTCGGCGAGGAGGACACCGCGATGGCTCGGTGGGCCGGTCTCGGCCGGCGCTATCCCATTGTGGGCATAGTCTTTTCGCTGTTCTTGCTCGCCTTCGCCGGCATCCCGCTGACGAGCGGATTCGTCAGCAAGTTCGCGGTGTTCAAGGCCGCGGGTGAGGGCGGTGCCATTCCGCTGGTCGTTGTCGGCGTCATCGCCAGCGCGATAGCCGCGTACTTCTATGTGCGGGTCATCGTGTTGATGTTCTTCACCGAGCCACCCGACGACGCACCGGTGGTGGTGGTTCCCAGCGTGCTCAGCACCGCCGTCGTCACAATCACCGCGGCGATCACGTTCGCCCTCGGCGCGCTGCCGCAGCCGCTGCTGGATCTGGCGAATGCTGCCAATCAATTTCTGCGCTAGCTTGCCGGTATGACCGAACCCCTGGTAATCACCGCCAACCACGGTCCGGTCCGGGTGCTGACGCTGAACCGCCCCGCCTCGCGAAACGCGTTGAGCCGCGATCTGATCAGGGCGGCGTACACGGCGTTGACCGAGGCCGACGCCGACGAGTCGGTGCGCGCGGTGGTGCTCACCGGCGTCGACCCGGCCTTTTGTGCGGGCGTGGATCTCAAGGAAGCGCAGCGCGACGGCCTGAGGTATTTCGAGGAGTTTCGGTCGCAGAGCGCCATTGCCGCCGTCGCCAAGATGCGCACACCGATCATCGGTGCTATCAACGGCGCGACATTCACCGGCGGCCTGGAGATGGCGCTGGGTTGCGACTTCCTCATCGCCTCCGAGCGCGCGGTGTTCGCCGACACGCACGCCCGGGTCGGCATCCTGCCCGGCGGCGGCATGACGGCGCGGCTCCCCCAGCTCGTCGGCCTCGCGATGGCCCGCCGGTTGTCGATGACCGGTGAGGTGGTCGACGCGGCGCGCGCCGAGCACATCGGGTTGGTGACCGAGGTCGTCGCCCACGAGCAGCTGCTCGACCGGGCACTCGAGCTGGCCGCCCAGATCGCCGAGGTGCCGGGCCCAGTCATGCTGGGCCTCAAGCAGATCTACACGACCAGCGCCGCCGCCGTGATCGACCCGGCGTTGGCCGCCGAGAAGAAGATCGCCTTCGCCCAACATCGAGAATTCGAGGGATTGGGTGACCAGTTCCGCGCGGTAAGTGAGCGCAACAAGAAGCAGATTCAGCGCTGAGCAGACGCAAAGGGCCCCGACACGCCGAAGAAGAAGGGCCTTTTACGTCTGCTCGCGGAGCTAGCGAGAGCGCTTGAGGATGAACTCCACGGTGCGCTGGCCGCCGAATTCCGGTCGCGGCTTCGTCGTCATGTCGACCTGCTGGCGGGCCTGCTGTTCGACGGGTGTATCGGGGTCGAGGACCGACAGGTACGCCGAGTGGGCGGCAAGTGACTCGACGGCGACGTCGACGTAGTCATCCACTGTTTCGCCATGGGTCACCTCCGGCCCGTTCTCGAAGAGCCAACGCGGCGGCTCAGTAAGCGAGTCATAGGCGGCGGCAACGGCATTGGAGAACTCGATGTGGTCGCGCTGGTTCGGCGCGCCGGGCTCCCATTCCGGTCCGCTGTAGATCGTGACGACCAGATCGGGCGTCAGCGCGGTGATCGTCTCGGCGATCCTGGCGCGCAGCTCGGGCGTGTTGCGGATGTTGCTGTCGGGGAAATCCCAGAACTGCACGTCGTCCACGCCGACGATGGCGCCCGACCGGCGCTGTTCCTGTTCACGCAGGGGGCCGGCTTCTTCTGGCGGCATGCCGGCAATGCCTTCCTCGCCGCGGGACGCCAGCGCATAGTGCACGGTCTTGCCCGCGTCGGTCCACTTGGCGACGGCCGCGGCGCACCCGTACTCGGGGTCGTCGGGGTGTGGCACCAGAACCAACGCTGTGCGCCAGTCGGAGGGAAACGGCGTCGGCTGAGTCATCACTCGTTATGTCACCACACCGTGAACCACGATGGCGGTGGTCTGGTCAACCCAGTCGTCCCCGAGAGGCTCATTGGGTCGCAGCAGAACCCGCAACATCGTGGCACCGCCGATGACCTCGACGAGCCGGTCCGGGTCGACGTCGACGTGCACCTCCCCGCGCTCGACGGCGTCGGTCAACCGCGTTCGCACCGCGACGAATACCTCGGTGAAACGGTCCATCACCCGCGCGTTGAGGTCGGCGTCGGCGGCCATGTCGGCGATCAGCCCTGGCATCGCCGCGCGCACGATCGGACTAGTGAAAACGTCGCGGGCGGCCGCGAGCATGGCTCGGATATCGGCTGTGATGTCGCCGGGAGGCGTCTCGATGGCGGTGGGCGCCGCCGGAAACGCGGCTTCGTGAACCAGCTCGGCCTTGCTCGACCACCGGCGGTACAGCGCGGTTTTGGTGGTGCCTGCCCGGTCTGCCACGGCGGCCATGGTGAGGCTCGAATAGCCGATTTCCACAAGCAGATCCGCCGTGGCGCGCAGTATGGCAGCGTCGATACGCGGATCCCGGGGCCGCCCCGCGCCCGGGGTCTTGTCAACCGATGACGGGTCTGCTTTCATAACGCTACCCACCGTATCGTAATTGCGGGCCGAAGGACTAACACTTATGCCTACTGAACCGGCTGTCGAAGACGTCAGCCGCCTCGAGCACTCGAGTCGAGATATCAGCACGCTGCCTACCTTGATATCGCAGTGGCTGTCGACGATGTTTCCCAGCGGGGTGGCGCCAGAGATCACCGTGGAGAGCGGCGTCGACGCCAACGGCATGTCGTCGGAGACGATCATCCTGACGGGTCGCTGGGACGAGGACGGCCAACAACGGGAACAGAAGTGGGTGGCGCGCGTCGCACCCACCGCGCAGGACGTTCCGGTGTTCTCGTCATACCGCATGGACCATCAGTTCGACGTGATCCGGTTGGTGGCCGAGAAGACCGATGTTCCCGTTCCCCGCGTGAGGTGGTTGGAGCACACCGGCTCGGTGCTCGGCGCCCCCTTCTTCCTGATGGACTACGTCGAGGGCCAGGTGCCGCCGGACGTGATGCCATACACGTTCGGCAACAACTGGTTTGCCGACGCGCCGGCCGAACGCCGGCGTGAACTGCAGGACAGCACCGTCGACGTGATCGCCAAGCTGCACTCCATTCCCGATCCCGAGAAGACGTTCGGGTTCCTCGCCGACGGTCCTGGGCCCTCTGTCGCCGGCGGTGCGGCTCCGGCGACAAATGCGTTGCGGCGCAACCTCGACTGGTTGAAGTCCTGGTACGAGTTCGCCGTGCCGGATATCGGCAGCTCGGAGCTGATCGATCGCGCTCTCGAGTGGCTCGAAGCGAACTGGCCCGCCGATGTCGCCGCCACCGACCCCGTGCTGGTGTGGGGCGACTCCCGCGTCGGCAATGTGCTGTACTCCGGCTTCCGGCCGGTCGCCGTGCTGGATTGGGAGATGGCGACGCTGGGCCCGCGGGAAATGGATGCTGCGTGGATCATCTTTGCGCACATGGTCTTTCAGGAGCTCGCCGGTCTGGCCGGCCTGCCCGGTCTGCCTGATTTCATGCGTGAGGACGATGTGCGCGCACGATACGCCGAGCGGACCGGAATCGAACTGGGCGACCTGCACTGGTTCTACGTGTACTCCGGCGTGATCTGGGCGTGTGTGTTCATGCGGACCAGCGCGCGGCGGGTGCGCTTCGGCGAGATCGAGAAGCCAGACGCCGTCGAATCGCTGTTCTACCACGGCGCAGTGCTCAAGCGACTCATCGGAGAAGAGGCCTGATGCTCGGACCAGTCGACGAATTCCCGATTCACCAGATACCCCATCCGATCGCCTGGCCCGGGTCGTCGGACCGAAACTTCTACGACCGCTCCTATCTGAACGCCCACGACCGCACCGGCGACCTGTTCCTGATCACCGGCGTCGGCTACTACCCGAATCTCGGGGTCAAGGACGCCTTTGTGCTGCTGCGCCGGGGCGACACCCAGACGGCGGTGCATCTCAGCGATGGCATCGACTCCGATCGGCTCAACCAGCACGTGGGCGGCTACCGCATCGAGGTCACCGAGCCGCTGCACAAGCTGCGGGTGATCCTCGAGGAAACCGAAGGCATGGCCGTCGACCTGACCTGGGAAGGCTTGTTCCCCGTCGTGCAGGAGCAACGACACGTGCTGCGAACCGGCAATCGGATCACGCTTGACGCGCAGCGATTTGCCCAGCTGGGCAACTGGAGCGGAGTCATCGCGGTGGATGGCGAGGAGATCACCGTCGACCCCGCAGTCTGGCTGGGCAGCCGCGACCGGTCATGGGGTATCCGGCCGATCGGCGAGCCCGAGCCGGCGGGCCGGCCCGCGCACCCGCCGTTCGAGGGCATGTGGTGGCTGTACGTGCCGATGGCCTTCGAAGACTTCGCGATCGTGCTGATCATCCAGGAGGAGCCGAGCGGCTTCCGCAGCCTCAACGACTGCACCCGCGTCTGGCGGGACCGCCGGGTCGAGCAACTCGGCTGGCCGCGGGTGAAGATCCACTACACCTCCGGTACCCGAATCCCCTACGGCGCGACCATCGAGGCCACGACGCCCGATGCGCCGGTGGTGCTCGAGGTCGAATCCAAGCTGCCGGTGCCGATCCACATCGGCGGCGGATACGGCGGGGATTCGGACTGGCTGCATGGCATGTGGAAGGGCGACAAGTTCACCGAGCGGCTCACCTACGATATGACCGACCCATCGGTCAACGGCCGCAGCATGTTTGGCGTCATCGACCACGTCGGCCGCGCCGTTTGCCGGGAGGCCGATGGCAAGCAGGTCGAGGGGTGGGGTCTGTTCGAGCACGGGGCGCTGGGACGGCACGACCCGTCGGGCTTCTCCGACTGGCTTACCGTCGCGCCCTAGAAGGGCGCCGGGTCTGCCGCATATCGCGCGCGGCTTGGCGACGTCCGCACGATGGTGCCGTCGGGTTGTCGGCGTTCACGCCACCGCCCGCGCCCGTGTAGAAGGTCTTGAGAAGGTGATGACACCGAATACGCGAAGAACGCTTCGAGTTCCGACTGAAAGGCCAGTCGACAACCTACCCACCTGGCGACGCTACCCACGAGCGCGGGTCGCGCACGGCCGCGACGACCTGCTGGATAGCGTCGATCACCAGCTCTGGCTGGTCCTGGTGGATGTTGTGCCCGCTCTCAGTGGCGACGATCAGGCGAGCGTCGGGGACGAGCTGGGCGAGATCCTGCTGCAGCGCGAACATGATCCCTTCCATCTCGTCGCTCGGCCAGCCTGGAAACGGGTCACCGAACGGGATGCCATGGGCCAGCACGACCAGCGGCATCGGGCGCAGGGGCGCATCCTTGCGCGCCTGGCGTACCTGGCCGGTGGTGGCGTCGTCCCCCAACGGGGCGGTGTACCACTGCTCCGCCTCCGGATAGGCATCGAGGAGGTCTTGGTTGGTGACGGTGAGCGCTTCGAACTCCGCCCACTGGTCCGGCGTCATGGCCTCCTGGAAACGCAGCCACACATCCTCGTGGGTAGAGTCCAGCAGCACCATGCCGACCACCTCGTCCGGGTACTCGCTCGCATACAGCCGCACCACCAGACCGCCCGCGGAGTGGCCGACCAGGACGTAGGGACCGGGGATCGCAGCGGCACCGAGCAGCGCGTGCAGGTCATTGACCCTGTCTTGCGTGGTGCGCGGCTGGGGCACCGGGTCGCTGCGGCTGGGGTAGAAGAGCGGCCCATGCGGATCGAGCGAGGGATTGCGCTCAGTGAGCGTGCCCGGACGGTCATAGGCGCAGACGCGGGTGAACGCCGCCACGCCGGGTAGGACCATCGTTCGCGTGCCCTCGGGCTCCTCCAGATCCCGGCTCCAGACATCGGCCCGGCCGCCGGCCCCGGCTTCCAGGATCACAGTGGGGCTGCCCTGGCCGCGGCACTCCATGTAGAGCGATCGACCACCAATATCGACCAGACCCGAAAAGTCCCCCATTGCCGCCGGCGACGCGGTGGCTTTCGGCGCAGGGCCGACGGCGAGGCTGCCAACGATGGCGAGCACGGTGGCCAGGACGCACGCGGAGTGCGTGGGAATGCGATCCATACCAATCCTCCTTGGCAGGCGCCGCCTCCAACCATCAGCGACGCTCAGCTTCGGAGGGGAGCGACGTTTATCGTGCACCCTGTTTGTGATACGTGCGGCCGGATTCGGACATAACGGCCAGCCGCATTCCACGTAGCGTCATTTCGCCGGTCGGATGTGCGCAATGGCGTTCCACGAACAGATCCGGCTGGAAAGAGCCTTGCCGCCGCAGCGATGGAATCCGGCTTCGCGGGCCCATCTCACCTGGCCGACAGGTTCAAGTCGACGTTCGGGCTGAGCGCTTCACAGCTTCTGGCGAAGGGGCTGACCCTGCGGACACCGTAGCCACGCGGCCGAACACCATAGACTTCTCGATGGATTCAAACGGACGCCCCAGCACGTCGCGCAGGTAGTTATGGGTCAACGCCCACGGCCTTCGGGTGCCCGATTTCGGCATCACGTTCAGCGACCGCAGCACGTAGCCCGACTGGAGATTGAATGCGGGCTGTTCGAGCATGGCGACGTCGCCGAGATGCGGATACGCATGGGTGTAGCCGTGAGAATTCATGTAGGCCAACAGGTTAGCCACCGACCGTGCAGTCAAGTCGGCCCCCAGCGTCCACGATGCATTCGTGTAACCGAAGCACCACGCCGCATTCGGAACGTCCTGAAGCAGATGGCGGCGGAACACGAACCTGTCGTGCGGCGTGACCTTCTCCCCGTCGATGCTGATCGTGATGCCGCCGAACGTCTGGAGCTGTATGCCGGTCGCGGTGATGATGACGTCGGTGTCGAGATGCCTGCCAGAGCGCAGCGCGATTCCGGTAGCATCCACGTGATCGACGTGGTCGGTGACCATCTCCACGTCCCCGGCGCTGATGGCGTCATAGAGGTCGGCGCCGAGAATAAAGCACAGCCGCTGATCCCAGGGGTTGTACGGCGGCTTGAAGTGGGTGTCGATGTCGTAGCCCTCGGGCAGGTGCGCTTCCGCGATGCTGCGGAGCCTGCGCTTGCTGAACTCCGGCGCCTTGCGTGCGATGAACCACAAGACGCTGCCAAGAAGCGCGTTGCGCCACCGGACGATCCAGTGAGCAACCCGCAACGGCAACACCTTCCGGATCGCGTTGGCCGTCGGTTCCACCTTCATTGTGGAGATCATGTACGACGGCGTGCGTTGCAGCATCGTCACGTGGGCAGCATTCTCTGTCAGCGAAGGGATCATGCTGACGGCGGTCGCACCGCTGCCGATGACAACGAGTCTCTTACCGGTGTAGTCGAATGATTCGGGCCAGTGCTGCGGATGCACCACGTCGCCCGTGAAGTGCTCGATTCCGGGAAATGTTGGCGCGTAAGGCTGGTCGTAGTTGTAGTAGCCGGTGCCGAAGAACAGGAACCGGGTCCGGTAGGTCTTGGGCCGACCGCCGTTCTCGGTCTGCACCGTCCAGATGTCGGTGGCCGGATCCCAGTCGGCCGACCGCACATACGTGTTGAACCGGATGTGCTCGTCGATCCCATGCTTCCGCGCTGTGTCGGCGATGTAGTTCCAGATGTCATCGCCGTCGGCGATCATCTCCGGCCGCGTCCACGGCTCCCACGGGAAGCACAGGGTGAAGATGTCGCTGTCCGAGCGGATTCCGGGATAGCGGAACAGGTCCCACGTTCCGCCGAGGCGTTCGCGCCGCTCCAGGACCGCGTAGCTCAGATGGGGATTCGTCTCACGGATGCGGTAGGCGGCGCCGATCCCGGAGAATCCGGCGCCGATGATAAGGACGTCGCTGTACTCCGGCTCGCCGGTGCTCACCTGCCACACCTCCTAGGCGGACTTGGCCGCCGGCACGCTGCCGAAGACCATCGACTCCTCGATGCGGTCGAAGCGGTGGTCGATGGCATCCAGCACGTAGTTGTGCCGCACGTGCCACGGCCGATGCGTGCCGGACTTCGGCAGCACATGCGCGGCGCGGTGCACGTAACCCGCCTGCAGATTCCATAGCGGCTTCTCCGTCATCGGGATGTCTCCACGATGCGGGTATGCGTGGGTATAGCCGTGAGAGTCCATGTAAGCCAACAGCTTTGCCACCGACCGTGCGGTCATGTCGGCCCGCAGTGTCCACGAGTTGTTGGTGTAACCGATGCACCATGCCATGTTCGGCAGATCTTCGAGCATGTGCTCCTTGTACACGAAACGGTCGGCGGGGTCGATCTTCTCGCCGTCGACGCTGACGGTGATACCGCCGAGCGCCTGCAGTCGCAAGCCCGTTGCCGTGACGATCACGTCGGCGTCGAGGCGATGACCGGACTTCAGAACGATTCCCGTCGCATCGATGTGATCGATGTGATCAGTCACCACGTCAACCCGACCGTCGCTGATCGCCTTGTACAAGTCGGAATCCAATATCATGCACATCCGCTGATCCCACGGGTTGTAGAGCGGTTTGAAATGCGTATCCACGTCGTAGCCGGCGGGCAGATTACGGATGGCGCGGTGGCGGATCACCCACTTCATGACGTTGGGCAACTTGCGGGCGAGCAGATACATGAACCAGAAGAACAACGCGTTGCGCCCCCGGATGATCGAATGCGCGAGCTTTCGCGGCAACACTTTTTGGATAGTGCGGGCGATCGGCTCGATTCGTGGCATCGAGAACAGATAGGAAGGCGACCGCTGCAGCATCGTTACATGAGCAGCCTTCTCTGTCAGCGTCGGAATCAGGCTGATCGCGGTCGCGCCGCTGCCGATGACGACGATCCGCTTTCCGCCGTAGTCGAGTGACTCCGGCCAGCGCTGGGGGTGAGCCACGTCTCGGTCGAAGTTTTCGATTCCACGCAGTTCCGGACTGTGGGGGTTGTCGTAGTCGTAGTAGCCGGTGCCGAAGAAAAGGAAGCGGCAGCGATACTTCTTGTCGGTGCCGTCCTGTTCGGCACGAACCGTCCAGGTGTCGGTCTCCGAGTCCCAATCGGCCGACCGGACGTAAGTGTTGAGTTGAATTTGCTCGTCAATGCTGTGCTTGCGTGCCGTTTCGTCGAGGTACTGCCAGATGTCGAGACCGTCGGCTATGGACTCCTCACGCTTCCACGGCTCAAACGGGAAGCTCAAGGTGAAAATGTCACTGTCGGAGCGCACGCCCGGGTACCGGAACAAGTCCCAGGTGCCGCCGATCCGCGCCCGTCGCTCCAGCACCGTGTAGGTGAGCTGTGGATTCTTCTCGTGGATGCGGTATGCAGCGCCTATCCCCGAAATGCCGGCGCCGATGATCAACACGTCGGAGTATTCGGCCTGCTCGGGCCCAATCTGCTCTTCGCGCAAGCGCTCATCGGCCATCCGTAACCTCCCTTGGTCCGGCTGGGTACCACGATAGGTGTCAGCTGTTGAGTGCGTTGATGATCTCGGCCAACGCCCCGACGGCGATCGGGCCGGGCTGGTAGAGGCAGATCCGGTCTGAAATTCCGTCGATTCGATCGCGAATATGGGCTGCGACGTCGGCCGGGCTCCCGCAGGCGACGATGGTGTGCAGGATGTCGTCGTCGATCAGCCGCCCCATCTCCTCCCAGCAGCCCTGCTTGGACAGCGTGTTGAGCTCGGGCTGCAGGTCGCCCCAGCCGTGCACGGCCAGGACCGGGCGGTAGGCCGGCGTCGACCCGTAGAACCCCAGCAGTCGGCGCGCGGCAGTGTGGTCGTCCCCGACCGACACGATGATCTCCGGAATGACGGCGAAATCGGCGGCGTCGCGTCCGGCGATTGCCAGGCCCTCCCGCACCTCCGGCATGACCACTTCGTGCAGGAAGCGTTTGGATCCAAACGGCATGACCAGCAGGCCGTCGGCGATCTCGGCGGTGGTCCTGGTCAAGCGCGGGCCGAGGGCGCCGAGATAGATCGGCGGCGCGCCGTACGGGTTCGGGCCGGGGTTGAACGCCGGAGTCATCAGCGTGTGCTGGAAGTACTCGCCGCGAAAATCGAGCCGCTCGCCGGCGTTCCACGCCGCGAAGATGGCCCGCAGCGCACCGACCATTTCTCGCATCCGCGCGACCGGTCGGTCGAAATCCGCGCCGAACCGCTTCTCGATCTGCGTGCGTACCTGCGTGCCGAGGCCGAGCATGAAGCGGCCTTCGGTCAGCAGCTGCAGATCGTTCGCTTGGTGCGCAAGATGAATCGGGTTGCGCGGGAAGACGATTGCGACGTTGGTCATCAGGTCGAGGCCGTCGACCGTCGACGCCAGCGTCAATGGCGTGAAGGGATCGTGCTGCCCCTCGAAGGTGAACACACCGCTGGCCCCCGCCTCCCGCAGCGCGTGCGCACGATCGATCGCATCCATCGGCCCGAACAACGCCGTCATGACCTTCACAGCGTGAGAGCCTAGTGACGTGACCATCCCAGCCAATACCGACGTCGTCGTCGTGGGTGCCGGGTTCGCGGGGCTGTCGGCGGCCCGTGACCTGGTCCGGCTCGGGCAGGACGTCGTTGTTCTCGAAGGCCGCGACCGCGTCGGCGGCCGCTCGGCCACCACGACGATCGCCGGCGCACCGGTCGACCTCGGTGGCACCTTCGTCGGCCCGACCCAGGACGCCGTCATCGCACTGGCCAAAGAGCTGGGCTGCGAGACCGTGCCGACCCACACCCTCGGCAAGAACCTGATCCGCTGGCGCGGCCGCGTGCGGTCGTATCGCAGCACGATCCCGCGGCTGTCGATCATCGAGTTGCTCGACGTTTCGCGTATGCAGTGGCGATTCGACCGGGTCTGCCGACGGGTGCCGGTGGACGAGCCATGGACGTCGCCGATCGCCGACATCCTCGACTCCAAGACCCTCGACCAGTGGCTGCGGTACGTGCACGCCAGTGCATCGACGCGGGATCTGATGGCGATCATGGCGCGGGTGACGTGGGGTTGTGAGCCCGAGGAGGTGTCCATGCTGCATGCGGTCCGCTACGTCAAGGCCGCCGGTGGGCTCGGCCGGATGCTCGACGTCGAAGGCGGTGCCCAGCAGGACCGCTTCCCTGGCGGCACCCAGCAGATCGCGGTGCGGATGGCCGAGGACCTTGGCTCGCGCGTGGTGCTGGACGCGATCGTGCGCAGCATCGAACGACGCGCCGACGGAACCCTGACTGTTCGGTCCGACCGCGGCGAGGTCGCCGCGAAGGCCGTCATCGTGGCGATCCCGCCGGCACACCGCGCCGGCATCGAGTTCGATCCGGCGCTGCCCCCTGAGTACGAGAAGCTCGCGCAGCACTGGCCGCAGGGCAGCCTGAGCAAGGCGTACGCCGCCTACGAGACGCCGTTCTGGCGGGAGAACGGGTACTCGGGCGAGGCGCTCTCCGACGAGGGTCCGGTCTTCATCACGTTCGACGTCAGTCCGAGCGACAAGGGACCGGGCGTGTTGCTGGGCTTCACCGATGCGCGGACCTTCGACGCGCTGCCGGCACAGGAGCGCCGAGAGCGCGCGCTGGCCGGCTTCGCAACGTTCTTCGGCGATGCCGCGGCAAAGCCGATCGACTACATCGACCACTGTTGGGGCACAGAGGAATTCGCGCCAGGCGGCCCGACCGCCGCGGTGCCGCCGGGGTCGTGGACGACGTACGGGCCGTGGCTGCACAAGCCGGTCGACGGCATCTATTGGGCGGGTACCGAAACCGCCGACGAATGGACCGGTTTCCTCGACGGCGCGGTCCGCTCGGGCAAGCGCGCCGCCGACGAAGTGCACCGCGCGTTGTCCGGAGCCGCCGGGCCGGCGACATCAGGCAGAGCCTAGGCGCTTCGCTCCTGACTCACGGACTCGATGAGCAACCGCAGCTGCTTATTGACCTCGTCGGGGCGCTCGACGATGGCGCAATGGCCGCCGGACAGCTCGACGAACTGCGCCAGGTTCGGTGCCATCTCGGCAATGCGGCGCGACGAGACCATCGGCAACAGCCGGTCCTTCTCGCTGCCGATCACCAACGTCGGGACAGTAAGGTTCTTCAGCCCGATGTGCTCGGGCCCCAGCGTGTCGACGAGTGCGCGGGCCCAGCCGCCGCGGCCTGCGGGCGGTGTCGACGTGAACAGCTCATAGATGAATTCGGCGACGGCGGGATCGGCGTCGCGGCCGACCGCAATCGTCGAAACAAACCGCCGGCTGGGCCGATCCACCGCGCGGAGAAGTGGCGCCGCACCGAACGTCTTCAGCAGGGTGCCTGCCGCACGAACGCGGGCGTCGGCCAGGGGCGGCGGCACGGGGAGGAACCGCACATGACGAAGCAGGTCGCCTGTGGTCGTGTTGATCAGCGCGACGGCATCGGCGCGTTGCGTGACGCGCTCGGGGTAGCGGTCGGCCCAGGACGTGATGGCAATGCCGCCCATCGAATGCCCGGCGATGACCGCGCGTTCACCCGGCGCCAGCACCGCCTCGAGGACGGAGTCGAGATCGGCGGCGAGGTGGTCAAGGCTGTAGGCGTGACGCCGCGCGGGGACGCCGCTACGGCCGTGGCCGCGATGATCGAACGCGATGACGCGGTAGTCGCTGGAAAGGTCCGTTATCTGGTAGGCCCACACCCGGATGGCGCACGTGATGCCGTGCGCGAGCACGATCGGATAGCCGTTTTCTGGCCCGAAGACCTCGGCGTGCAGGTGGATGCCGTCCTTGGAGAGGACGGTCATGGTGCGACCGGGCGGCATCGCCTCGGCCGCGGCAAATCGTGTGGCCGTCGGGCCGGTCTCCTGGCCACCTCTCATGCGGCTCCCATCGAGTTCGGCAACACTGCCGGAACCCATCATCCTACCGGTTGGTAGGGAGTGCACCGTCCACGATGTTAAATGGTGCGATGCGTGCGATACAGATAGCCCGGCTCGATGGTCCACAGGCGGCGGAGCTCGTCGAGCTCGACGAGCCGGACGGTGACGGCGGGGTCGTCGTCGATGTGTATGCGGCCGGCGTGGCGTTTCCCGATGCGCTGCAGTCGCGCGGCCTCTATCAGTACAAGCCGGAGATGCCCTACACGCCAGGGGCGGAAATTGCGGGCGTGGTGCGCAGCGCGCCGCCCGGCACGCACGTCGCGGCGGGTGACCGCGTCGCCGGATTGACGATGCTGTGCGGGGCGATGGCGGAAGTCGTTGTGCTGCAGCCGGATCGAGTGTTCAAACTGCCGGACTCGGTGTCGTTTGAGGCCGGCGCGGGACTGCTGTTCAACGACCTGACGATGCATCATGCCTTGCGGACGCGGGGCCGGCTGGCCGAAGGTGAGACCGTGCTGGTGCACGGCGCGGCCGGGGGCATCGGCACGTCGACGTTGCGGCTCGCGCCGGCGTGGGGCGCGTCGCGCACCATCGCGGTGGTCAGCACCGAGAACAAAATCCCGGCCGCCAAGGCCGCGGGCGCCTCCGAAGTTGTGCTGACCGACGGCTTCAAGGACGCGGTCAAGGCGCTGACGGACGGCCGTGGCGTCGACATCGTCGTCGACCCTGTCGGCGGGGACCGCTTCATCGACTCGCTGCGCTCACTGGCGCCGGGCGGGCGGCTGCTCGTGATCGGGTTCACCGGCGGCGAGATCCCGACGGTCAAGGTGAACCGGCTGCTGCTGAACAACGTCGACGTGGTCGGGGTTGGTTGGGGCGCATGGAGTTTGACGCATCCCGGGTATCTGCTGGAGCAGTGGGCGGAATTGGAGCCGCTGCTGGCTTCGGGCAAGGTGTCGGCGCCAGAGCCGGAGGTCTATCCGTTCGAGCGAGCGGCCGATGCGATCGCCTCGCTGGAGAACCGGACCGCCAAGGGCAAGGTCGTCGTCAAGCTGCGGTGATCACAGATAGGGGTCGGCCCAGGCGCTGATGATCCGGGCCGCCCGCGCGGCCTGATTCTTCCCGGTAAGGAGATGGTCGGCGCCCTCGAGCGAGACGAAGCTGCGGGGGTGCCGGGCGGCGCGGAAGATCTCACTCGCGTTCGCGATGCCGACGGTATTGTCGGTGGGCGAATGCATGACGAGCAGCGCCCGGCGCAGGGCGCGGATCCGCTCGCGGAGATCGGCAGCGCGGACGTCCTCGATGAAGTGCCGCTTCAGCGTGAGTGCCTTGCCGCCGATGAGGAACGGCGCCTCACCGTCGGCCTCGATCCGCTCGCACAAGGCGTCGTAGTTGTGCTCGACGTGGGCGGGTTGGTACGGCGCCCCGATACTGGCCACCGCCTCCACCGTCGGACACTCGGGGGCGGCGGCGATCACGGCGGCGCCACCGAAGGAGTGCCCGACGAGAAGCCGCACCTGGCGGCCCGAGTTGTTCATGTACTCCACCGCGCGGACTGTGTCGGCCACCTTGTTAGAGAACGACCCGTCACCCCAGTCCCCCTCGGAGTCACCCAAGCCGAGGTTGTCGAAGCGAAGCATGCCGATGCCCTCGCTGGCGAGCTGCTTGCAGATCCGGCTCGCGGCCGGGGAGTCCTTGCCGAGCGTGAAGCCGTGGGCGAAGACGCCCCACCCGCGCACCTCGCCCTGCGGCAGATCGACGAGACCCGCCAAGATGGGTCCGGTGGTGCTCGGGAAGCTGACGCGCTCGGCCACGCGTGTCATCCTTTCAAACTGCGGTCAGCGCGTCGCGTTCGGCGAGCGACTGCTTGCCCATCATCAGCAGCACGCGCACGTGCAGTCGGGAGCCGTCGCCGTCCGGATGCACGGAGTACGTGTTGCTCACCGAGGTGGACGTGACATCAGACTCCCGGCGCGTGGTTGCAGAGTCATGTGCTCGACGGTCTTGAACCCCGCGAACTCGAAAGCGTATGTCAGGCTGAAGATTTGGACGAAAGGCTGACCCACGCCGAGGTCTGGCAGAGCCACGCGAACACGGTCGCGACGGGTGCGTCGATCGAGATGGCGACCTGTGCGCAGTCTCCGTCCCGGGCAGCCTGCCCAGTCGTCGCCGGTAATCAACGCGCGCTCGGTGTCGCGGTGTGTGAGGACTGCTCCGTGAGGCCACGCCGCATCGCTGGATTGCTCGGTGCTGCGGCTGGGGCCTCTTGGGCGATGCAGGGTGCGCCGATGCCGTCCGCGCACGCAGCGGAGTGCCCCGACGCCGAGGTGGTATTTGCACGCGGCACCACCGAGGCGCCTGGTGTTGGCCCCACGGGCGAGGCCTTCGTCGACTCGCTGCGCTCTCGGGTCGGCGCGAAGTCGGTCGGGGTGTACGCGGTCGACTACCCTGCCACCACCGACTTCCCCACCGCCGTCGATGGCATTACGGACGCCCGCGCACATATCATTGCCACCGCGTCGAATTGCCCTCACACCAAGATGGTGCTCGGCGGATTCTCCCAAGGCGCGGCCGTCATGGGCTTCGTCACCGCCAACGTTGTACCCGATGGGGTTTCCGCTTCGGATGTGCCCGCGCCGCTGCCGCCCGACGCGGCCAACCACATCGCAGCGGTTGCCCTGTTCGGAAAACCGTCAACGCGCTTCATGCACGCGATCAATGACCCGCCGATCGTCATCGGCCCTGAGTATGTGGCCAAGACCATCGACTTGTGTGTCAACGATGACCTGGTTTGCGATTCTGCCGGCAGGAGCTTTTCAGCGCACAACCAGTACATAGAGACCGGCATGGTGGACCAGGGAGCGACTTTCGTCGTCAGTCAACTCCAGGCGAGTTGGGCCGCGGAGGTGCCGGTGCCGCCCCCCGCAGCGGCTCCGGCACCGCAGGTGCCGTCGGCGCCCCTGCCGCTTACCGCGCCTGCAGCTCCAGTCGCACCTTCGGCGCCCCCGGCGGGCCGTGCGGACCCGTCAGCACACCTGCCGTCGGCGCCTCTGACACCTCCCGGCCCTGCGGGTCCAGTTGCACCGTCGCCGCCCGTTGGGCCTCTCGCTTAATTTCGAGCGGGCCTGGGGAGCTCAAGCGCTATTCGTTTAGTCGGGCTGACCGTGAGTGGTTACAGGACATAGCTGGCAGCTGTCTCGCGACATACTTGACAACAGTCGACGCCGATATGCGCCCCGATTTGCTGGCACTGACGCGCGCCGGCCGACCGACACGGCGACGCGATGATCGCGTACACCCACATGCGGCTGTCGGTCTTATCGTGATCGCATGGCCGCCGAGCGCGATCCCGCTAAGAGCGAGCAGCGCGAAGGAATCGATCTCACCAACCTCGACCAGCCACTGAGTCCCGACGCCGGGGCCACGAAGCGTGACCTCGTCGACTACCTGGATGCGGTGGCTGATCGGATGTTGCCCGGGCTCGTCGGTCGCCCCCTCACCGTCCTGCGTCTGTTGCGCGGGCGGGCGCCCTTCATGCAAAAGAATGTTTCCAAGTACACCCCGGACTGGGTGCGAACAGTGTCGATCTGGGCTGAAGCATCCAAGCGAGAGGTGCGCTATGCCCTTTGCGACGACCGCCGAACACTGCTCTGGCTAGCCAACCAACGCGCCATCGAGTACCACCCGACGCTCGGCCTGGCGACGAACATCTACCGACCCACACACCTGGTGCTCGACCTCGACCCGCCCCCTGACGCCAACTTCGCGGCCGTGGTTGCCGTCGCGCAGCTGGTCCGCCGTGCGCTGGCCGACTCCGGCCTGGCAGGCGCGGTCAAGACCAGCGGCGCCAAAGGAGTTCATGTGTTCGTGCCGATCGACGATGACTGCCCAGTCGAGGACGTCGCCGCCGCGACCCGCGCACTCGCCGCGCGAGCCGAAGCGCTCGACCCCGACGTCGCGACCACGGCGTACATCGTGAAAGACCGTGGCGGCAAGGTATTCATCGATTCCACCCGAGCCGGCGGCGCGACGGTCGCCGCTGTGTACAGCCCGCGGCTGCACCCCGGGACAACGGTGTCGTTTCCGGTGGAATGGTCTGACCTAGACCGACTCACGCCTGGCGACTTTACGGTGCAGACGGCGGTCGATGCACTTGACGGAGGCGACCCGTGGGCGAAATCGATGCCCGCCCCACAGCGGCTCCCGGACGACCTGATCGCACACGGCAGAACCATTCCCGTAGCCCGCGTCGCCGCCATGCACGAGGGCAAGCGCCGCGCCCGCGCCCGCCGGGCCGAAGACAGCTGATCGTCTGCCGAGCCCGGGACAGCCCTGCTCCTCGCCATCCCGTACGTGATCGTGGGGGTGATCTGGTCGAGCACCCACACCGAGCACCTCGGCGGGCTGCACGGCGCCGACCGAGTGATGTCGTTTCTCGGATTCAACAACTGAGATCGCCGATCAGGTGTCCAAGTTCCTGTCCGACAAGGGACCTGAAAGTTGAGGAGGCGCGCGTAGTCAGCTCGAGGCGGGAGCCGACACCGGCGCACCGGCTGAGGCCGCGAAGGTGCGCCCAGAGGAAAGCCATCTACCGCCGTCGATGACTAGTGCGGCGCCGTTCGGACGCTGAGTCCCCGTCAGCCACGACTACTGACCGTCGCCGAAGCCAGACGCGAGCTCGGACAGATCAGTCAGACGACCTTCTACGCGCTAGTCAAACAGCGGTCAGCTGTCAACGATCAAGATCGGACACCGCACCTTCGTCGCCGCTGCAGAACTCGACGCGTATATCGAACGACAGACCGCACGCCGGTCTACATAGGCATCGAACAACGGATTACCGAATTGCCGCTCGCGGCACAGTCAGTCGTTGCTTGTCTTTTCCTGTGTACCAACAGATTTGATCGCCGATACAGTCCGGCGCCGACGTGGTGGTTTCCTGCCGATTCCCGCTGGTCTCCCACTAGGAGGTGAGGGGTTTCGTCCACATTCCGCCCCCGCTATGGAACGACCGGCACAGACCGGTCGACGATTCTTCTAGGCCCCGGCCGAGTCGACGACCGTCCAGATCATCGAGTCGCCCGTCCCACCATGAGCGGATGGACGATCGGCGGCATGCCGCGCCACACGACGTCGTCGGCTGCGATGACGAAGCCGCAGGCGCGTATCAGCTCCACGGTGGGGCGGTTGCAGTGGCAGCCGCCTGCGAAGCGGCGCCACGGTTGGAGAAGGTTGTCCTGGCGCGCCGCGAGGAACCGCGAGCTCGCGCGCACGTGTTCGATGAACAGCAACTGCCCATCGGGGCGGAGCACGCGTGCGATCTCGCGGAGCGCGCGTTCGGGGTCGTTGACGGTGCAAAGCACCAGCGTCGAGACGACGGTGTCCACGGACGTATCCGCCACCGGTAGGCGCTCCCCAGGCGCGTCGACGATCCGCGCGACGTGCGCAGGCCGCTGCAGGCGACGCGCGAGTCGTCGGCGCATCGCCGGCTCGGGCTCGACGAGCACGAGCTCGGCGATCCCGTCGGGATAGTGCGCGACGTTCAGCCCGGTCCCGGCGCCGATCTCGACGACCCGCCCGCGGGCGCCGCCCAGGAGCGTACTCCGCCGGCGGCGCATGCCTGCGATCTCGCCCAGCCAGAGAAACGGGTCGTACACAAGGGCGAGAATCCGCAGCCACGCCGCAGACGGCGGGCACGAGTCGAGGATCTGCAGGTCCTACGGCAGGATGCGGCAAGTGAAGTGAAGCCGGAAGCCAGTGGGCTATGGTCAGCACATGAGACTGCACATAACCGTTGATGACGAGCTCGTTGCCGAACTCGACCAGCGCGCTGGAAGCAGGCGACGCAGCGCATTCATCGCAGAGTTGATTCGCCGCGGACTCGATGACGAGCGGCGATGGGACGATATCGAGGCAGCGCTCGGGGCCATCCCCGACGAGGGCCACGAATGGGATGACGATCCCGGTGAATGGGTCCGCCACCAACGCGCCGACCAGCGTCGCATCGGCTGACATGGCGAGGGTCCTGCTCGACTCGACCGTACTCATCGACGCCCTTCGCGGCCGTCCGGCGGGCAACCGCCTACGCGCTCTGCGCCGCCAAGGTGACGAACCGTGGACCTGTGCGATCTCGATCGAGGAGATCTGGCGCGGACTGCTTCCCGGCGAAGAAGCCATCGCACAACGGCTGGTGCGCGGCTTGCGGTGTGCACCGTTGGGCCCGTCCGAAGGAAGTCGCGCTGGACATTGGCGCCGGCAGTTCGCCGGACGAGGGATCACCCTTCACCAAGCAGACTGCCTGATCGCCGCCGCCACCGCGGGCATTGTTGCTCGCCTGGCGACGGGCAACCCCGCCGACTTCCCCATGGACGACATCACGGTCGAGCACTGGCCCGTCGGGCGCTGAAGGCGTCTTGGCTAACGGCAGATCTGCGGCACCCACCGACCACCTTCGAGTACGACCGACTGACCACCGCAAGGATGCGGAGACCATTGGGGAAAGTGACCCAGCGATACCAGCATCCATCACCGTCCATGACGGCTACAGGACCTGCGACCTCTAAGTTATGTGCGAACCGGTGGCGGTCTCCCCTGCTGCGGTCGGTCTCATAAGTCCAGGTCGGCGGCTTTCAGCAGTCCAGCCCGTTCCGCCACGTCCCGCTTGTTCGCAACCACTTCACCTTGTTGTGTTCCCAATCCGTTCCCAACACAGCAACCATGGCGCCAGCCTTCGACCGGACGGACAATGAGCGCCTGCGACCGCTCGGCAGCCACTCGAACACCCCATCGACAGAGGCTGGACATGGAAGAGAACCGTCGACCCGCTCGCGACCTCGGTGCCGAGCACCTGAACATCCCCCACAACGACGACTATCAGTACGACGAAGTGCCGGCCGGGCCGCAGGGTGAGACTCCTGCGCGACATCGTGTCGATCCGCCAGAGGTGGCCCTCGGCGCTGGCGGGGACTTTGGATACGACGCGGCCCACGATTTTGGCGCCTCCTGAACCACCAAAAGCCCGTCATGCCGTGTGTACAATTGGCGCACAGAGGTGAATAGACATGACCAGCACAGAACGGCTCCACTTCAGGGTCCGAGCCGACACGCAGGCGCGGCTGCGCTGCGCAGCGGAGATGGAGCACGAGTCGCTGACCGAGTTCGTGCTATCTGCCGCCGAGGAGCGCGCGGAGGCGGTTCTGTCCCGGCAAACGACGGTGCCGGCCGACTTCTTCGACGCCATGTTCGACGCGCTGTCCGAGCCGCCACGGCCTAATGAGGCGATGCAACGGGTCGCCCGCTCACCACGGGTCTCCCGGCACAACTAGCCGGATCGGTGTTCGTTTGCTCGACGTACGACGAACGGTTCGCCGTTGAGGCTTTCGACGGCGGGCAGCCGGACCTCAACGAGTGGCTCACCCGGCACGCAAGGACTGCACAGGCCAAGCGCACCGCCCAAGTGTTCGTGTGGACGGAAGACGGCGACACCGCGGTGCTGGCCTACTTCACCCTATCGGCGCACGAGGTCGTTGCTGCGGACCTGCCGCGTCGGCTCGCCCGGGGCATGCCGGAGCGGATCCCGGCGGTGCTGCTCGGCAAGCTAGCGCTGGACAGGCGTCTGCACGGCCAGGGCCTCGACGGCCAGCTGCTCTTCGACGCCTACCAGCGCGTGTTGGCCGCCACGCGCACCGTCGCCGCACGCTACCTCGTGGTAGACGCCATCGACGATAGGGCGGTCGGCTTCTACGAGCACTACGGCTTCACCCGTTCGCCTGGCGAGCCCTCGATGCGCCTGATCCGCAAGCTCGGAGACATCCAAGCCGATGTCGATTTCCAGTCATAATCAATCAGAACGCCGAATCTGCGTATCGCCCAAACTATGACGGCCGTTCAGTCGACCTGTGTAAGCTACTTAGTCGTTGCTGTGAGGAGGCGGAGTGGTTTCATTCGCGATGATTGATGATCGTGCGGACCGCTCAGCTTCAGCGAATTCTTCGCCCACTATGGGCACCACGCCGGTCACTCCGGTTGCTGTCATCGGCATGGCCTGCCGACTTCCCGGAGGTATCGACTCACCAGAACGGCTGTGGGAAGCATTGCTGCGGGGCGATGACCTGATCACCGAGATTCCGCCCGACCGCTGGGACGCCGACGAATACTACGACCCCGAGCCCGGTGTGCCGGGTCGGTCGGTGTCGAAGTGGGGCGCGTTCGTCGATGACGTTGCTGGGTTCGATTCCGAGTTCTTCGGGATCAGCGAGCGCGAGGCCACCGCGATCGACCCGCAGCATCGCCTGTTGCTGGAGACCTCTTGGGAGGCAGTGGAGCACGCGGGTCTCAGCCCCACAGAGTTGGCCGGTTCGCGGACCGGTGTGTACGTGGGTTTGACGCATGGCGACTACATACTGGCGGCAGCCGATGCCCACGCCTTGGAGGGGCCCTACGGATTCTTGGGCAACAATTTCAGCATGGCGTCCGGGCGGATCGCCTACTCCATGGACCTGCACGCTCCGGCGATAACGGTGGACACCGCATGCTCGTCTGGCCTGGTCACCGTGCACTTGGCATGTCGCAGCCTGCACGAGGGCGAAAGCGACCTTGCGCTGGCGGGCGGCGCCACGGTGACGCTGGATCCACGGAAAGCCTCCGCCGGGTCGGCGGGCGGCATGCTGTCTCCGACCGGACACTGCCATGCGTTCGACGTCGCCGCGGACGGGTTTACGTCTGGTGAGGGTTGCGTGATGGTATTGCTCAAGCGGTTACCGGATGCGCTGCGCGATGGTGACCGGATCTTGGCTGTGGTGCGCGGCACGGCCCTGAACAACGATGGCCGCACGGTGAACATCACCACACCGTCTCGGCCCGCGCAGGTCGAGGCCTATCAGGCTGCATTGGCTGCCGCGGGCGTGGACGCGGGCACCGTCGGCATGGTGGAGACACACGGCACCGGCACTCCTACCGGCGACCCCATCGAATACGCGAGCTTGGCCGAGGTTTACGGCATCGAGGGCCCATGCGCGCTTGCAGCCGTGAAGACCAATTTCGGACATAGCCAGTCGACGTCGGGAACATTGGGCTTGATGAAGGCGGTCCTGTCCCTGCAGCACGGTGTCATTCCACAGAATTTGCACTTCACCCGCCTGCCCGATGAGCTCGCCCAAATCGAGACCAATCTCTTTGTGCCGCAGGAAAATACGCCGTGGCCCACCAACGGTCACACGCCCCGGCGGGCGGCGGCGTCGGCGTACGGGTTCTCGGGGACCAACGCCCACGCCATTTTGGAACAAGCTCCCGAGACCCCCGACACCAATGCACAACACAACGGGGAAGTCGATGCGGCGACGACGGGTCCGCAGGTGTTTGCGCTGTCGTCCACCTCGGCCGACGAACTGCGTCGCACCGCCGGCCGGCTGGCCGACTGGGTGCAAGCACATGACGACGTGGTGTTGCCGGACCTGGCCTACACCCTGGCGCGTCGGCGCGCGCACCGCCCAGTACGCACCGCCGTCATTGCGAGCAGTCAGCCGGAGCTCACCGAGGCATTGCGGGAGGTCGCCGACGGCGATACTCCGTATCAGGCCGCGGCTGGGCAGGACGACCGGGGACCGGTGTGGGTGTTCTCCGGGCAGGGTTCGCAGTGGGCGGCGATGGGCGCGCAGCTGCTGGCGACGGAACCGGTGTTTGCCGCCACGGTCGCGCAAGCCGAGCCACTGATTACCCGCGAGTCCGGGTTCTCGGTGACCGAGGCGATGTCGGCGCCACAGATCGTGACCGGTCAAGACCGGATCCAGCCGACGCTGTTCACCATGCAGGTCGCCCTGGCCGCCACCATGACGCGCCTACGGGGTGCGCCCGAGCGCGGTCATCGGGCACTCCCTCGGCGAGGCCGCGGCAGCTGTCGTCGCGGGTGCGCTGTCGCTGGAAGACGGTCTGCGTGTTATCTGCCGCCGCTCGCGGCTGATGTCCCGCATCGCCGGTGCCGGCGCCACGGCATCGGTGGAATTGCCTGCTCAGCAAGTGATTTCGGAGCTGATGGCCCGCGGCATCAACGACGTGGTGGTGGCGGTCGTCGCCTCGCCGCAGTCCACGGTGATTGCCGGTGCCACCCAGACGGTTCGCGATCTGGTCGCGGCCTGGGAACAGCGTGATGTGTTGGCCCGCGAGGTCCCCACCGATGTCGCCTTTCATTCGCCTCAAGTCGATCCGATCCTTGGCGAGCTGACCGACGTACTCGCAGAGCTGCACCCGATGACACCGGAAGTTCCCTTCTACTCGGCGACCCTGTTCGACCCGCGCGAGCGGCCGGCGTTCGATGCCGGCTATTGGGCGGACAATGTGCGCCGCATGGTGCGGTTCGCCACGGCGGTGCAGGCGGCTTTAGAGGATGGCCACCGGGTCTTCGCCGAGCTGGCGCCACACCCCCTGCTTACCCACGCTCTCGAGCAGATCGCCCGCAGTCGCGACATGCCGCTGGCCGCCCTGGCCGGTATGCGCCGCGAACAAGCGCTGCCATTCGGGTTGCGTGGCTTTGTGGCGGATCTGCACAGTGCGGGCGCCATGGTCGACTTCTCAGTGCTCTACCCCAATGGGCGGCTGGTGGACGCGCCGCTGCCGACCTGGACGCACCGTCGGCTGCTGTTCAGCCGCGACGATCAGGAATTGCCAGCGCATGGTGGTTGCACCGTTGCCGTGCATCCGCTGTTGGGCGCGCATGTGCACCTGCAGGAGGAACCGGAGCGCCACGTCTGGCAAGGGGAGGTCGGCACCGCCGCCCAGCCCTGGCTGGGCGATCACCAGATCCGCAATGTGGCAATGCTTCCGGGGGCGGCTTACTGCGAGATGGCGCTGGCGGCCGCGCACGCCGTGCTGGGCGAGGCTTCCGAGGTCCGCGACATCCGCTTCGAGCAGGTGCTGCTGCTGGATGAGCAGACCACGGTCGGCGCCTCGGCGTCGTTGTCATCGCCGGGCGTCGTCGACTTCACCGTGGAGACAAATCAGGGCGGCGAACGCGCGCGGCAAGCTAGCGCGGCGCTACATGCCGCAGAGGATGAGCAGCCACCTGGTTACGACACGTCCACGCTGCTTGCCGCGCATCCGGGTTGCGAGGATGGCGCCGAGGTGCGCAAGCGCATGGACCAGCGTGGTGTTCAGTACGGTCCGGCGTTCACCGGTCTGGGCGCCGTGCACACTGGCGAGGGGGCAACCAGCACCGTACTGGCCGAGGTCGCGCTACCCCGCCAAATCCGCTCGCAACAAGATGCTTACGGTGTGCACCCGGCGCTGCTGGATGCCTGTTTTCAGTCCGTGGAGGCTCATCCGGAGGTCCAGGCGCTGGGCGAAGGTGTGCTAGGGCTGCCGTTGGGTATCCGTCGACTCCGCTCCTACCGGGCTGCCCGCACCGCCCACTACTGCTACACACGGGTGACGAAAGCCGATACTTCCGGGGTCGAGGCCGACCTCGACGTGCTCGACGAGCACGGGGCAGTCCTGCTCACCGTGCAGGGCCTGCGACTGGGCACCGCAGCATCCGGCAGCGGCCACGACGATCGGGTGCTGGCCGAGCGGCTGCTGACCATCGAATGGCGGCAACGAGAATTGCCCGAGGTGGAATACGCCGACGCCGGAACCTGGCTGCTGATCAGCACCACCACCGCCGATGTGGTGGCCACCACGTTGACCGACGGGCTGAAAAACCATGGCGCGCACTGCACCACCATGTGCTGGCCACAGCACGCCGACCACACCTCGAACCGAGAACAGCTTAGAAATCATCTGCGTGCCGGTGGATTGACCGGTGTGGTGATCCTCACGGGACCGAAAAACGGCGACGCCGAGGACCAGTCCCCGCTGCTGGGCAGCGAGTATGTGCAGCATCTGGTGCGCATCACCCGCGAATTGCCAGAGATCCCCGGCGAGCCGCCTCGCATCTACGTCGTGACCCGCACTGCCCAGACCGTGCTGGCCGGCGACCGACCCAACCTGGAGCAGGCTGGGCTGCGGGGCTTGATCCGGGTGATCGGCATCGAACATCCGCATCTGCGCGCCACCCAGATCGATGTGGACGAAGCCACCGACGCCGAGCAGCTGGCACGGCAACTGCTCGGCGAGTCCGACGAGGACGAGACCGCCTGGCGAAACGGCCAGTGGTACGCCGCGCGGTTGTGCCCCACTCCATTGCGCCCCGAGGAGCGGCATACCACCGTCGCCAACCATGAGCACGACGGGATGCGCCTGCAGATCCGCACACCCGGTGATCTGGAGTCGATGGAACTCGTTGCGGCCGATCGAGTTCCGCCCGGACCGGGTCAGATCGAGGTCGCGGTCACTGCATCCAGCATCAACTTCGCCGACGTGCTGGTCGCGTTCGGCCGCTACCCCGCCTTCGAGGGTCGGCTACCGCAGTTGGGCACCGACTTCGCCGGAGTGGTGACCGCGGTCGGACCAGACGTGACCGACCACCAGGTGGGCGACCATGTCGGCGGCCTGTCCCCCAACGGCTGCTGGGGCACGTTCATCACCTGCGACGCCAACCTGGCCGTCACCCTGCCGGCCGGCCTGACCGACGAGCAGGCGGCCGCGGTGACCACCGCGACCGCCACGGCCTGGTACGGCCTACACGAGCTGGCCCGCATCAAGGCCGGTGATCGGGTGTTGATCCATTCCGCGACCGGGGGCGTGGGGCAGGCGGCAATCGCCATCGCCCGCGCCGCAGGAGCCGAGATCTTCGCCACCGCCGGCAGCGAGCAGCGTCGACAATTGTTGCGCGACATGGGTATTGAGCACGTTTACGACTCGCGAAGCATAGAGTTCGCCGACCTGATACGCCGTGACACCGAGGGCTACGGTGTCGACGTCGTGCTCAACTCGGTCATCGGCGCCGCGCAGCGCGCGGGCCTCGAATTGCTGGCGTTCGGTGGACGATTCGTCGAGATCGGCAAGCGCGACATCTACGGCGACACCCGGTTGGGGCTCTTCCCGTTCCGGCGCAACCTCACGTTCTACGCCGTCGACCTAGCGTTGATGTCCTTCAGCCATCCGGGCCGGCTCCGAGACTTGTTGACGACGGTGTACCAGCTCACCGCAGACGGCGTGCTGCCGACGCCGGAGAGCACGCACTACCCGCTTGCCGAAGCCGCCACCGCCATCCGGATGATGAGCGGCGCCCAGCACACCGGCAAACTCGTGCTCGACATCCCGCACAGCGGCAGCAGCCGCGTGGCGGTGCCGCCGGCACAGGTCCGGGTCTTCCGCGGCGACGGCGCCTACATCATCACCGGCGGGCTGGGGGGCCTGGGGCTGTTTTTGGCCGAGAAGATGGCCGCGGCCGGCTGCGGGCGCATCGTGCTGTCCTCGCGCTCGCAGCCCACTCCCGAGACGCTGGAGACCATCGAGCGCATCGGTGCGATCGGTGCCGACATCGTGGTGGAGTGCGGCGACATCGCCGATCCCGGCACCGCGCAGCGGTTGGTGGCCGCAGCGAAGGCCACCGGGCTTCCGGTGCGCGGCGTGCTGCACCTGGCGGCGGTGATCGAGGACGCCGCGCTGACCAATATCACCGATGAGCTCATCGAGCGTGACTGGGCGCCAAAGGTTTACGGTGCGTGGAACTTGCACACTGCCACCGCCGACCAGCCGTTGGACTGGTTCTGCTCGTTCTCCTCGGCGGCCGCGCTGGTGGGCTCGCCCGGGCAGGGTGCCTACGCCGCGGCCAACAGCTGGCTGGACGCCTTCACCCTGTGGCGCCGTGCTCAGGGCCTTCCGGCCACCGCGACCGCATGGGGCGCCTGGGCCCAGATCGGGCGCGGCACCGCCCTGGCGGAGGGCACCGGCGTTGCTATCGCTCCCGACGAGGGCGCTTACGCGTTCGAAGCGCTGCTGCGCCACGACCGCGCCTACACCGGCTACGCGCCCATCACAGACACACCGTGGTTGACTGCGTTTGCCCAGCACAGCCCGTTCGCCGAAGCGTTCCGATCCATCGGACAAAACCCAACGGGCACAAGCAAACTGCGTGCCGAGCTCGACGAGCTGCCCCTGGATGAGTGGCCCACCCGGCTGCGGCGTCTGATCTCCGATCAGGTCAGCCTGATCCTGCGTCGCGGCGTCGACCCGGACCGTCCGCTCGCCGAGTACGGCATGGACTCTCTGGGCGCCCTCGAACTACGTACCCGCATCGAAACCGAAACGGGAATACGCATCAATTCCAGCGACATGACGACAACAACTCGCGATTTGGCGGGACTGCTGTGTGAAAAGCTGGCACCCGCGGAAGCCGCGGACAGCGACGTGTCGGCTTAGCCTAGGGATCCAGGCGGGCGAGCTGACCGTGCCGGTACTGCTCGACACACGCCGCTCGCCTGACCTTGCCGCTTGTGGTGATCGGTATCGAGCCAGGCGGCACCAGAACCAGATCCGCGATGCTAAGACCGTGCGAGTTGGAGATCGCCGAGGTAACTTCACGCTTGACGGCGGTGAGCTTGTCCGCTACCTCCTCATGCGACTCGCCCCGCTTCTTGACTTCGATGATGACGACAAGCTGCTCCGTGCCCTCATCCGGAACCGCTATCGCCGCGCACCGACCCCCTGTGATCTCCTGGATGGTCGCCTCGATGTCGTCGGGAGAGTGGTTGCGCCCATACACGATCAAGAGATCCTTGATGCGGCCGATGATGAACAGCTCGTCGTCAAAGAAGAATCCCGAGTCCCCGGTGCGCAGCCAAGGCCCCTCGGGTATGCCGGCCGACGGAGCGACAAGCCTTCCACCGAACGTACTTTCGGTCTCGTGAGGTTTCCGCCAATAGCCCATCGCGACGTTGTCGCCGTGCACCCAGATCTCACCGATGGTTCCCGCCGGACACTCGATACGTGTCTCGGGATCAACGATGCGGATCATCGGTGACCGCGGCATCCCGTAGCTGACCAGCGGTGTACCACCTCCGCTTTCGCAGCGCTCCGCCTTGCCAGCGGTCAGCTTCTCGGAGTCGAATCGCACGATAACCGGTGGTTGAGCCGCTGCGCGGGTCGCCACATACACCGTTGCTTCCGCGAGTCCATATGACGGTCGTATCACCGCGTCGCGCAGATTGAAGCGGGCGAACCGCTGGGTGAAGCGCCGCAGCGACGCCGGGTGTACCCGTTCACTACCGGTGGTGATGACTAGCACGTCCGAGAGATCAAGTCCGGCCATGTCATCGTCCGATGTTTTTCGCACCGCTAATTCGAACGCGAAGTTCGGTGCTGCCGAGTATGCGTGACTATTGCTTGCCAGCAATTGCATCCACCGGGCCGGCCGCTGCAGGAACGCCACCGGGCTCGTGACCACAGCGCGAGTTCCCTGCAGAATCGGCCCGCAAATTCCCAGATACAAACCCATGTCGTGATAGAACGGCAGCCATGACACAATAGTGGTGTCTGGCGGGGGAAGTTTTCCGTAGTCCGCAAAGTAGTCGGACATCAGCTGCTCGAAATTGGCCAGAAGGTTTCTGTGCGACATCATGACCCCCGCCGGCTGGCGGGTCGACCCGGACGTGTATTGCAAATACGCTGTACTCGGGTGATTCTCGCACCCTGCACCGGATCCTGTCGGGGCGTCAAGATCCAGCAAGTCAACCTCAACGACCGACGGAGCGGATGTGCCGGACTGCGACTTAACGTACTCGGCGACATCGCCTGCGACAGAGGACGTTGTGAGAATGACGGCGGGCGACGCGTCACGCAGCACCGAACTGACGCGCTCATCGCTGACGCCACCCAGCGGAACCGACAACGGAACCGCGATCTGTCCCGCCTGCATTGCGCCGAGAAACGCAACGATGTAGTCAAGCCCCTGTGGTGCCAATATCACCGCGCGGTCGCCAGTCGAGCCGCACCGTCGAAGCGCATCTGCGACATTTATCGTCCGGCGATACAGTTGCGACCAGGTCAGGCTTTCCGCAACCCCGGCCCAGTCCTGCTCGTATTCGATAAACGTGGACGCCGTGTCATCGGGCTGCAGGCTGGCGCGTTCGCGCAGCACGGTCAAAATGGAAGTCTCAACCACGGGCATCAGGTTACCGTGGCCATCGCCGCCGTATCTTCGGAAAGAACAGCGAAGTTGGCGCCTATCTTTCAGCCGCCGTCCAGACACACGCCGCTCGCCTGACCTTGCCGCTTGTGGGGATCGGTATCGAACCAGGCGGCACCAGAACCAGATCCGCGACGCTAAGACCGCGCGAGTTGGAGATCGCCGAGGTAACTTCACGCTTGACGACGGTGAGCTTGTCCGCTGCCTCCACGTGGGACTCGCCCTGGCGAGTCCCCATTACTGAGTCCAGGATTTAGAGTCGGGTTTTCAAAAGAGTCAACAGCCAAGACTCAACTGGGTAGTGTTCCGGCAATGTGGGGCTCGTTGCTGGTGCTGGCGCTTTTGATAACGATCCACCCGGTGCGTCTCGGCATCATCCTTCTCGTTACCTCCCGGCGACGGCCCATGCAAAACCTGCTCGCCTACTGGGTCGGCTGCGTAGTAGTGGGTTTACTCATCCTGCTAATTCCGCTGATGGTGCTGCACGTCACACCAACGTTTGCTTCTTTTACGAAAGAGTGGGCCAACCCGGCCACGAACCCCACCACCCGGCAGATTGAAATCGGCATGGGTGTGCTCGCGCTATCGATCGCCGCACTGATGGCAGTGCGCTTCGCGGCGCGTCAGCAGGGCCGCCCCCGTGGCCGCAACTGTGCGCACCTGCAGACACCGGGCGGCAACACGTCGACGCTAGTGCTGGACTCGAATACACCGACCGCAATCTCGCGGCTGCTGGGCCCCGCGCAGGACACGGCGACGGAGGGCGGATCTGCAATCCGGCGGCTGCTCAGTCGCGCCCGCAATGCGTGGGAAAACGGATCCTTGTGGGTCGCGTTCGTGATCGGCCTCGGAGCGGCGCCGCCGTTCGACGTGGCTCTATTCGTACTGGCTATCATCGTTGCTTCGGGAGCCGGGATCGGCATGCAGGTCAGCGCCGGCATCGCGTTTATCGTCGGGATGCTTGCGGTTGAGGAGTTCATCCTCGTCAGCAATCTGGCCGCGCCAGCGAAAACCCAAGCGACACTGCGACGGTTGCAGGACTGGGCGCTGGCTCACCGTCGGAAGCTCCTGGTAGCCACCTTCGCAGTGGTTGGGGTCTCCCTGGTGGCCCAGGGGATGGGCAGCGCCTGAGCTGGTGGTGGGCTAAAAGTGGCGCGGTGGTCGCCTTGCGACACCGTGTCATCTTGATTCCTCCGGAATCTGGTGCCGGCCGGATTGGTGCCGGTGCTGGAAATGGCTGAAAAGACCGGGCTTCGGAGTCGACCGACGAGCATGTGGATCTGCGGTCGGCTCGGGTTAAATTCGGTATGGTGAACCCGGCCGGGAGGTGACCTCGATCATCGTCGCGATGATGTGCGGGCAGCATCGACGACGTCAACGTGCCTGCGCGCCGGCGGCACCCCGCGGGTGTTCGATGAGGTGTACGCGCCGTCCACGTTGGCGGTTTTCTTGCGCGAGTTCACCTTCGGCCACGTCAGGGCCGGCGGAGCGCGCCGAAGCGTTGGGAGTGCCGATCTATCTGCATCCGCCTCGTCCACCACAGCCTGCGATGGATCTCCTTTCCGCGGGAAACGTGCCCTAGGAACTCACCGAACTGTTAGCCATCGGCGCCTGGACGTGGCACATCGAAACCGCGGTACACCTGTTGTGGATGATTGATAGCGATCATCGGCCACATGGGTGAAGTGCGCCGTTCATGTCGCCGAGGCTGGACCGCGTGCTGCCGGCGACCGTCACCCCGTTAGAGCGGGCCCGTCTGACTACCTGCGTCACAACGTCTATTACACGTTCAGCGGATTCAACTGGATCCCAACATTTCTCGAGGTCCTGCCGCAGGTCGGTGTGGACCGGATGATGTTCTCCACCGATCATCCGCACCGGTCGATGACCGAGGCCACGGCATTTTCTCGCTGGTTTACCGCTCACGCCGCATGACCGCGAGCGCATCGCGCACGACAAGGGCGAACGCGTGATGAACATCTGAACGTCGGCGCATCTCACATTGCCGCGATCAACTCCCACTGCGCCTCAAGTGAGCGTGGTTGGGTCGGGGGCTGGCGCGGTGACGCCGTAGCGTTCCGTTTCCAGTCCCCGCCCGTCGAACCGTGCGTGCGGTTCTCCCGCACACGGCTCACCGACGCCCTTCACCGGCGGTGTTCGGTTTGGCCCGCCAGGCCCGGTGGGGCCTGGGTGCGACGACGATGCCGTTGAGGCTGATCAGACCCAGATCGTCACCCGAGCAATAGATCTGGGCGAACCCCCAGGCGCGCCCACGCTGGTGGCGTTTCGCGATGAACAACGCGAGCCGCATCACCGCGTAGCGTCTGATCTGATCGAAGGCGTGGGCGGAGTTCCCGTAGCGGAAATAACCCGCCCAGCCGCGCAGGAACAGGTTGATCTCCTGCACGACCTGCTCGACCGGAGCAGCCAGCCGGGCCCGCATCGTCATGAACCGGATGCGGTCTCGGGCATGCTGCATCGCCTTGCGTGAGGGCCAACGGGCCAGGAAGGTGACCGCTGCGCGGCCGGGGACGGCCCGGGATCGCACCAGCCGATGATGAAAGCCGAGGAAGTCCACTCCCTCGCCCCCCGCGCTCAGCTGCACGATCCGGGTCTTGGCCGGTTTCGGGCGCAACCCGAGTTCGGCCAGCAGCACGGTCAACCGCGCCAACGCGGCCACCGCCTGCCCCTTCGACCGGCACATCACCAACGCATCGTCGGCTTATGCCGACTGGCGGATTATGCCGACCGTGGCGTGACGGTGCTGGTCGACGGGGGTGATCGGGTTCGAGTGGTCGGCATAACCCCCGCCTTGTGATCGGGGTCAGAGGTTGTCAAGGAAGGCGAGCAGGGCGTCTGGCGCCCGGTAGCGCCCGGGCCTGCTGGTTGGTGGTTGGATCCGGGCGAGAGCGTTCTCCTTGATGCTCATGTCGGCGTGCAGATAGGCCTGCGTCGAGCTGGGGTCCTCGTGGCCGAGCCAGAGCGCGATGACCGAGGTGTCGACCCCGGCGTGCAGCAGCGCCATCGCCGCCGAGTGGCGCAGTGTGTGCGGGGAGACATTCTTGGCGGCGATGCCCGGGCAGGTGGGTGCGGCGCTAGCGGCGTGCTTGCGGACGAGCTTGGCCACCGCATCGCGTGACAACCGGCGGCCGGCCCCGGTGGTGAACACAGGATCGGCAGGTCCGCCGTGGTGTTCGGCGAGCCAAACCCGCAGTGCGGCAACGGTTTGCCGGGTGAGCGGGGTCGCACGCTCCTTGCGTCCTTTGCCGTCACATCGGACGTGCGCGCCGTGCTGGTCGAGGTGAATGTCGCCGCGGGTCAACGCGATCAGTTCGGAGACCCGCAACCCGGTTTGGCAGGCCAGCAGCAGCAGGGCGTGGTCGCGGCGTCCCAGTCGGGTGGTGCGATCGGGAGCGGCCAGCAGGGCATCGATTTCGGTGCTGGTCAAGAAGCTCACCACCGATCGCGACACCCGCGCCACCCTGATCGCCGAGGTGCTCGACACCCGGTTCGGCCCGGTGGTGGTCTCCCGCATCGCGGTGGACGACAGCGCTACCCGAACCCGCCAGGACTCCAAGCGCAACATCGAACCGCTCACCGGCGACCCCGAACAGTGGTTCACGGTGACCACGCGGCGCCGCCAGTACGCGTTGCGCGCCGAGGATCTCCTCGCCGCCATCCGCGACGGCAGACCGAAACTCGTGCTGGGGCGCACCACTTCTCGATAAGCCCACAGTGCTGTTAGGGTGGGTGCTGGTCATTCCGTGAGACCACGGAATACGCCCGCCATTGTTTGGGCCGCGGGCCGTACCTGAAAAGGACGGCACCCGACCATGCCCAGCAGAACCGGCCTCTCCTCCGAGCAATTGGCGGAATACGGCCCCATCGGCGCCTATGAATCGTGGGCGCGCACCGAAGACTGGACCGCGCGCACCGCACCCGCCCGCGCCGCGGCGGACGAAAAGTTTTACGACGCAGTGGATCCCAACCGGGAGCTGTCGCCGGCCGAGCGGGAGAAACGCGCCGCGGCCGCCCGCAAGGCGCACTTCCGCCTGGCGTCGGGCATGTGCTGGCGACCGACGCTGTCGCGCTGGACACCGACACGCGTGGCGTCGACCTCAAGAGCGAAAACGCGACCGCGGACTCGTTCGGCAAGAACCTGGTGTTCGCTCGGTGCGAGTCCCGGTACGCGACAAGTGTTTTCAGCCCGCTCGGGGTGGTCACACTGGACCTGACAGCATAGTTATGCACCCGCGGGACGGGTTTGACGAACCGTGCCGCCTGCCCCGCGGGCTCACCTTAGTGTCCTGCGCCAGGAATCCGATGAAGATATGAGGCGAGTCGTTCGAGGATGTCGTCGGCGGTCTTGGTCCAGGCGAACGGTTTGGGGTCCTGGTTCCAGGTGGTGATCCAGTCGCGGATGTCTTTTTCCAGCGCGTAGACCGAGGTGTGCACGCCGCGGCGTAGTTGTTTGTCGGTCAATAGCGCGAACCATCGCTCGACCTGGTTGAGCCACGACGAGTAGGTGGGTGTGAAGTGCATGCGGAAGCGGGGATGGGCCGCGAGCCATTTGGCGATCGGGGGTGATTTGTCGGTGGCGTAGTTGTCGCAGATCAAGTGGACATCCAGGTCGGTGGGGACTTGGGTGTCCAGCTTGATCAAGAACTTTTTGAATTCGGTGGCGCGGTGGCGGCGGTGGATGGATCCGGTGATCTGGCCGGTGGCCACATCCAGCGCGGCGAACAGCGTGGTAATGCCGTGGCGCACGTAGTCGTGGCTGCGCCGCTCGGGCATGCCCGGCATCATCGGCAACACCGGCGCCGACCGATCCAAGGCCTGAATCTGGCTTTTCTCATCGACACACAACACGACCGCCTTTTCCGGCGGGTCGATATACAAACCGACGACATCGCGGACCTTGTCAATGAACTGCGGATCGTTGGACAGTTTGAAGGTGTCGATCTGATGAGGCTTGAGCCCGAACGCTTTCCAGATCCGCCCGATGGTCGATTTGGACAATCCGGTCTCGGCTGCCATCGAGGCTCGCGACCAATGGGTGGCATCCTTGGGTTCCCGTTCCAACGTGGCCACCACCACCGCCTCGACCCGCTCATCGGTGATCGTGCGCGGCCCTCCCGGGCGCGGCTCGTCGACCAAACCCCCCAGCCGGCGTTCCACAAACCGTCGACGCCATACCCCCACCGTCTGCGGCCAGACACCGACTTCGACAGCGACCTGTTTGTTGGGTTTGCCTGCCGCGCAACCCAACACGATCCGACACCGCTGTGCCAACGCCTGCGACGACGACGGCCTACGCGCCCACCGCTCCAACGTCTGGCGCTCGTCGTCGGTCAGCACCAACTCGGCCTTCGGCCTGCCTCTATCCGCCATGGACCAAGCCTACAATTATTTATTAAATTCCCGGCGCAGGACACTAGGAGAGTCCTGAATAATCCGCGTGGCGGTCAGACCAGTTGGCCACGATGTTCGCGATGATTTTGGTGTGCAGGGGCGATCTGATGATCAGCGTGAGTTGTTGGATGCCGAGTCGGTAGCGGGGCATCTTCTCAAGCCGGGCAGCGTGTTTGGTTTCTGGTCCGCGCATCGGCGGGAGTTGTTTCCCGATGAGATGTTCGCCGATCTGTTCCCGACGGGTCGGGGCCGGCCCAGCGTGCCCACCGATGTGATGGCCGCGGTGATCACCCTGCAGACTTTGCACGGTCTGTCCGATAGCGAGACCGTGGATGCGGTCACCTTTGATCTGCGGTGGAAAGCGGCCTGTGGGCTGCCGGTGACCGCGGGGGCGTTTCATGCGACGACGTTGACGTATTGGCGGCGACGCTTGGCGGCCTCGGATCGGCCGAACCGGATTTTTGAGGCGGTCAAGGCGGTGGTGGCCGCGACCGGGGCGCTGACGGGCAAGACGCGAAGAGCGCTGGATTCCGCGGTGCTCGATGACGCGGTGGCCACCCAAGACACCGTGACCCAGCTGATCGGGGCGATCCGCCGGGTGCGCCGCGAGGTGCCCGGCGGCGCCGAGGTGATCGCCGCGCACTGCCGCGCCCACGACTACGACGACCCGGGTAAACCCGCGATCGCCTGGGACGATGCCGACGCCCGGGAGCGGCTGGTCGATGCCCTCGTCGGTGATGCGCACCAGCTGCTGGGGCATCTACCCGAGCAGGAGTTGGGCCCGCGGGCGGCCGAGGCGGTGGCACTTTTGGGCCTGGTCGCCGGCCAGGACGTGGAACCCGTCGAGGGCTCCGATGGCACCGACGGGCGCTGGCGCATCGCCCGGCACGTCGTTCCTGATCGGGTGATCTCCACCGTCGACCCCGACACCCGCCACGTGCACAAGACCGTCCGTCACCGTCAGGACGGATTCAAGGGTCATCTGGCCATCGAGCCCGACACCGGCATCATCACCGACTGCGCCCTAACCAAGGCCAACGGGGCCGACAACCACGAAGCAACGGTCGGGCTCAGGCTACTCGATGGCGAGGAATCACCGGTGACGGTTTTGGCCGATTCTGCTTACGGCTCTGGGGAATTCCGTGCCGAACTGGCCGAGCGCGAGCATACCGATCGGGTTAAGCCCGCACCGGTGCCCAGGAGTATCGCGGGCGGGTTCACCGTCGATGACTTCACCGTCGATCACGCCGCGGGCACCGCCACCTGCCCCAACGGAATTACCCGGACGATCACCCCCAGCGGATGGGCAAGATTCGGTGTCGCCTGCGCTGGCTGCCCACTGCGGACCAGATGCACCCGCAAACGTGACGGCAAAACCCTCAAGATCGGCCAGCATGACGCACGGCAACGCGCCGCCCGCCAAGCCGCCCGCAACCCGGATTGGCTGGCCGAATACCGTCAGCACCGGCCCATGGTCGAACGGACCATCGCCTGGCTGACCCGCGGCAACCGCAGGTTGCGCTACCGCGGCGTCGTCAAGAATGATCACTGGCTGCATCACCGAGCCGCAGCGCTCAACCTGCGTCGGCTGATCAACCTCGGCCTGACCCGCACTGGCACGAATTGGGTTATCGCCTAACAACACCCGCTCTCAGAGCTTGCGTCCACCACTTACCGACTGCAACCATCAACGATGGCGGGGCGACCTCCGTGTCGACTCCAGGGTCTGACTTCACTCGCGCCAACGAGCGCCTTGAGGCGCCCCGCCCCAAAGACCACTAATTCAGGACTCTCCTAGACCTGGTTGCGCCCGGCGATATTCCTCTCGGTCGGGTGCGACAGGGGACGGGTCGCGGTGCGCGGCGCCGGCCAGCCCGGGTTCGGGCTGGTGTCTAGTCCATGTCGAGCGCCCGCCGCGGCCCCGCCGAATACACAGGAGAATCACCACTATGGCTGCACCGACACCGCGCCCCGCGGCGCTGAAACTACTCACCGGCCGACCCGGCGGCCGCGACTCATCCGGCTACCGCGTCGACACCACCCGCGTTCGAGCGAGCCGCACCCGAACCACCGGGCTGGCTTGACACCGAAGGCCGCGCCGAATGGAGGCTCGAGCCTCTCGACATGCTCAAGCAGGCTGACGCGGCGCTGTTGGCGGCGCGCTGCGAAGCCTGGTCGAGGTTTGTGCGCGCGGTCCGCCAGTACCGGGCCGAGGGCACCACGATCGTCAACCCAGACAGCGGCAACGTGCGCCGGCACCCGGCGGTCGGGATCGCCGAGGGCGGCCGCCGCGCAGATGCGCGCGCTCGGCGCCGAGTTCGGGCTGTCGCCGGCCGCCGAACGGCTGCTGCACATGGCGCCGCGCGACAACGACGCAGACCCGTTCGCCGGGTAAAGGCCCAGGACAGCCGCCCGAGCCGGCCCATCCGGCTCACACCGGGGCGGTCGTGCGCGGCTGGAGTGGCCACCGGCCCGGTGTAGCGCCTTCCCGGCCCGTCGCCCCTTGAGGCGAACACACGTCCCCATAGGTTGGGGTTATGCCTGAGACGTCGCTCGCCCTGATAGCTAACTGGGACCTCACCGCGCCGCCACCAGGAGCGCGCGAGCGACCGTGAGGTGTCGATTTGGGAGTCCGAGGCGGGGATGTCTGAGGTGTATGGGCGCTTTTTCGGCACCGACGCCTGCTGGCTCGCCGACGGCAGGGGAATTTCGCGCTTTGACCCGGGGGCGTATGGCGTTGGCCGTCCTGAGTTTCGACTACTGTACGAGACGCGCTAGGGTGGGCGGCACAGGTTCGACTGACCACAGTAGGGCGGCATCTTGAAGCGAATGATCCAGAGCATACTGCCACGCTCGAATCGCACGTTGGCGCCGAACGGCGGAGGCTCGCCCAATGAGTTGTTGCCCCCCAAGTGGCTTCAGATATGGGTGGGCGGAAAGTACAAGAAAGTCGGCGCTGAATTCCTCGGTTATCTGGTTGAGCTGTGTGCCTTGCAGCCAGGCGACGCAGTGCTCGACGTTGGCTGCGGATCAGGGCGGATCGCAATGCCTCTGACCGGCTATCTGAACCGCGAGGGCCGCTATGCTGGCTTCGATGTCTCAAGGAAAGCAGTCGCGTGGTGCAAGGAGAACATCTCGCGATCTCACCCCAACTTTGATTTCAGAGTCGCAGACATCCAGAACGGATACTACAACCGGAAAGGGAAAATCACGCCGTCAGAATTCCGTTTTCCGTTTCCGGACGCGTCGTTCGATGTGGTGTTTCTTGCCTCAGTGTTCACGCACATGTTCCCACCAGACGTGAAGCACTATTTGCATGAGATCGTCCGCGTGCTGAAGCCGGGCGGACGATGCCTGAGCACTTTTTTCCTGCTCAATGAGGAGTCGTCAGCCCTCATGGAGGCGAAAAAAGGACCTCTCAACTTCAAGCATGAGAGGCAAGGTTTTCGTACGATTTGGGCCATACGGCCTGAAGCAGCAATCGCCTACCCAGAACCCTTCGTAAGGGATCTGTATGGGAAATGCGGCCTCCAGTTGCGGGAGCCGTGGCGCTACGGCTCGTGGTGCGGCCGAACGGATTACATGAGCGTCCAGGATGTCGTGATCGCCGTCAAACCAGCGAGCTAGGAATCATACAACCCATCGAGTGACACAGCGATTCCGAATTCAGTGTCTTGGGCGGCGTATCTATGCGCCCACTTAACAAAACGCCTCTCACGCCGCCGACTGCACTTGTCACAGTTCGTGGGATGGGACCAACCAACTAGTGGTGTGTCCTGCAATAAATTGGCTATAGGGTGGATATGATTTCGGCATGAGACAACCCGTGCCTGCGTTGGAGATGTCGGCAGGACAACGTGAGGTGCTCGAGTCGTTTGCGCGGTCGCAGTCGGGTGCGCATCGGGAGGTGGTGCGGGCCAAGGCGCTGCTGATGGCGGCTGACGGTGTGGCCAACACTGCGATCGCGCGGTCGTTGTCAGTGTCTCCGGCGTCGGTGAAGAGTTGGCGTGACAGGTTCGCCGAGGAGGGTTTGGCGAAGTTTGGTCAGGTTCGCAAGGGTCGTGGCCGCAAACCGTCGATCCCGCAATCCAAGATCGACGAGATCATCGATCTGACACAGAACTACCGTCCGAAGGGTGAAACCCATTGGAGCTGCAGGACGATGGCTGCTGCGGCGGGGGTGTCGAAGTCAACGGTGCAGCTGGTGTGGCACGCGCGGGGGCTCAAACCGCATCGGGTCCAGACGTTCAAACTGTCCAACGACCCTCGTTTTGAGGAGAAACTGGTCGATGTCGTCGGGCTGTACATCAACCCGCCCGAGAAGGCGATCGTGTTATGCGCGGACGAGAAGTCCTCGGTGCAGGCATTGGATCGCACGCAGGCGTCGCTGCCGATGGTCAAGGGGCGAGGCGAGACGATGACCCACGACTACAAGCGGCATGGCACCACCACCTTGTTCGCCGCACTGGACGTGTTGACCGGCACGGTGATCGGGCAATGCATGCCGCGCCACCGGCATCAGGAGTGGTTGAAGTTCCTTAAGACCGTCGACCGCGAGGTGCCCAACGACCTGGCGATCCACCTGATCCTGGACAACTACGCCACCCACAAACACCAAGACGTCGGCAAGTGGCTGGACAATCATCCTCGGTTCCACCTGCATTTCACCCCGACATCCTCATCCTGGTTGAACCTGGTGGAACGCTGGTTCCGCGAGCTGACCGACAAAGCATTGCGGCGCGGGGTATTTCATTCCGTTCCCGACCTGATCACCTCGATCCAGGAATACCTCGACTCACACAACGACGCCCCACGACCTTACGTGTGGACAGCGACCGCAGATTCCATCCTCGCCAAGGTCACCCGCGGACGCATCGCCCTCGAAAAAGTCAGCTAAATCCAGGACACACCACTAGGACGGTTCGCGTACTTCCCGCGGCAATAACGTTGCTTAGTTTAGAACACACTTACTGCTTATCTGCTTAAGTGGACTGGCGATCTAGAATTCCCCAAATGTGTTGCTAGGCAAAGGCTCTAAGGTCGTTTCTACGTCCAGGTCTTGGTCACCGAGCTTCACTGTGGTGCCCCCGATGAGGTCGACCAGTGGGTGGGGATCGGTGTTGACGCCGTGTTCGTTCGGGTTTCGCCCGAAACGCGCGGCGCACGATGGGCTGCAGGTGCTCGTGAACGAGTCGTTGCGGGTGCCCGCTGGGTGGTGGAAACGGATGTGGCCGACTGCTTCGGCGCGATTCCACACTCCGGGTTGATGTCCGCGGTCGAGGAACGCATCAGTGACCGTCGCCTGCTGTCGCTGCTGCGCGCGTTCCTGCGCGCGGGAGTGATGGAACAGGGCACGGTGCGGCGTCCGGTGACGGGCACCGCGCAAGGCGGGGTGATCAGTCCGTTGATGTGCAACGTCTATCTGCACCGGCTCGACCGGGCGTGGCGGGGCGCGTACGGGACCTACCTCCGCTACGCCGACGATGCGTTGGTGATGTGCCGGTCGAAGGGGCAGGCGGTGGCCGCGTTGGCGCGGTTGACCGTGCTGCTGACCGAACTCGGGTTGCGCCCGAAACCGGCCAAGACCCGGATCGTGCAGCTGAGCGCGGGGGGCGAGGGAGTGGACTTCCTCGGCTTTCATCATCGGCTGGTGCGATCCCGGGCCGTCCCCGGCCGCGCAGCGGTCACCTTCTTGGCCCGTTGGCCCTCACGCAAGGCGATGCAGCATGCCCGAGACCGCATCCGGTTCATGACGATGCGGGCCCGGCTGGCTGCTCCGGTCGAGCAGGTCGTGCAGGAGATCAACCTGTTCCTGCGCGGCTGGGCGGGTTATTTCCGCTACGGGAACTCCGCCCACGCCTTCGATCAGATCAGACGCTACGCGGTGATGCGGCTCGCGTTGTTCATCGCGAAACGCCACCAGCGTGGGCGCGCCTGGGGCTTCGCCCAGATCTATTGCTCGGGCGACGATCTGGGTCTGATCAGCCTCAACGGCATCGTCGTCGCACCCAGGCCCCACCGGGCCTGGCGGGCCAAACCGAACACCGCCGGTGAAGGGCGTCGGTGAGCCGTGTGCGGGAGAACCGCACGCACGGTTCGACGGGCGGGGACTGGAAACGGAACGCTACGGCGTCACCGCGCCAGCCCCCGACCCAACCACGCTCCCTCAAGTTGCTCCGGCTGGTTAATGACGCGCTCGCTATTATCTTTCCGGGTATCTGCAATCGAAGGTCGGATCGAACGGAATGACATGACTGCACACGTCGAGCAATTAGAGTTTCAGGCGGAGGCACGGCAACTCCTGGATTTGTTGGTCCACTCGGTGTACTCCAACAAGGAGTCCTTCCTGCGGGAGTTGATCTCGAACGCCTCCGATGCGCTGGACAAGCTGCGGCTAGAAACGCTGCGCAACAAGGACCTGGACGTAGACGCCTCCGATCTCCACATCGAGATTGCGGTGGACAATGATCCACGCACCCTGACCGTTCACGACAACGGCATCGGTATGACGCGCGAGGAGGTCGTCGACCTGATCGGCACTCTCGCCAAATCAGGTACCGCCGAGCTGCGTCAGAAGTTGCGTGAGGCCAAGAACGCCGCCGCCTCCGAGGAACTGATCGGTCAGTTCGGTATCGGCTTCTACTCGACCTTCATGGTGGCCGACAAGGTCGAGCTGCTCACACGCAAGGCCGGCGAAAGTGATGCCACCCGGTGGGAGTCGAGCGGTGAGGGCACCTACACCATCGAATCCGTCGAGGATGCCCCGCAGGGAACATCCGTGACGCTGCACCTCAAGCCCGAAGACGCCGAGGACCAGCTGCACGACTACACCGCTGAGTGGAAGATCAAGGAGCTCGTCAAGAAGTACTCCGACTTCATCGCCTGGCCCATCCGGATGCAGGTCGAGCGACGAACCCCGGCCGCGGAGGAGGGTGGCGAAGAAACCGTCACCGTCGAAACGCAGACCCTCAACTCGATGAAGGCACTATGGGCCAAGTCCAAAGACGAGGTCTCCGACGAGGAGTACAACGAGTTCTACAAGCACATCGCTCACGCCTGGGACGATCCGCTCGAGGTCATCCCGATGAAGGGCGAGGGCACCATCGAGTACCAGGCATTGCTGTTCATCCCATCGCACGCCCCATTCGACCTGTTCAACCGCGACGCCAAGGTCGGGGTGCAGCTGTATGTCAAGCGCGTCTTTGTGATGGGCGACTGTGACCAACTCATGCCGAGGTACCTGCGCTTCGTCAAGGGGGTCGTCGATGCACAGGACATGTCGCTCAACGTTTCTCGCGAAATCCTGCAGCAGGATCGGCAGATCACGGCCATCCGTCGCCGTCTGACCAAGAAAGTTCTGTCGACGATCAAGGATCTGCAGTCGCAGCGGCCCGAGGACTACCGCACGTTCTGGACCCAGTTCGGCGGGGTGCTCAAAGAGGGCCTGATGTCGGACTTCGACAACCAAGACATGCTGCTGCGTATTTCGTCGTTCGCCTCGACCCACAGCGACGAGGAACCCACCACCCTGGCCGAGTATGTCGAGCGCATGAAGGACGGTCAGGAGCAGATCTTTTACGCCACCGGAGGGTCGCGTGAGCAACTTCTGAAGTCGCCGCATCTCGAGGCATTCAAGGCGAAGGGCTACGAGGTGCTGCTGCTCACCGACCCGGTCGACGAAATCTGGGTGGGATCGGTGCCCGAGTTCGACGGCAAACCGCTGCAGTCGGTAGCCAAGGGCGAGGTGGACCTCGACTCCGAAGATGAAAAGGCGGCGCACGAGGCCGAGCGCCAGGAGCAGGAGAGGGATTTCGCGGACTTGCTGACCTGGTTGAAGGAGACCTTGAGTGATCATGTCAAGGAAGTGCGGCTGTCCACACGCCTGACCGAGTCACCGGCCTGCCTGATAACCGACACCTTCGGCATCACACCGGCGCTCGCGCGCATGTACCGGGCTTCCGGACAGGCGGTCCCGGTTGGGAAACGGATTCTCGAACTCAACCCGAAGCACCCCCTCGTCACCGGCTTGCAACAGGCGCACCAGAACCGCGATGACGAGTCATCGCTCGCCGAAACCGCCGAATTACTTTACGGCACAGCCCTTCTCGCCGAAGGCGGCGTACCCGAGGATCCGGCAAAGTTCGCCGGACTGCTCGCGGACCGTCTGGCCCGCACCGTGTAGCACACACCACCGCAGCCTGCCCGCCTTCTGCTCGCCGAGGCCGATAGGGTCTCGAACTCGTCGTCGCTGAGCGCGATCTCGGCGGCGGCGACGTTCTCCGCCAGGTGCGCCACGCTGGACGTGCCCGTCACTGCGGCGTGCCAGCATGCAAAATGCCGGCCAGCTACAAAACATGAAGTCCCAGGAAGACCGCGGGCAGGACATGCTGAAGCAGGCCGACGAACTTGCGGCTGTGCGGGTTGGAGTTCCTCAAGCGGGCTAGAGCAGTCCGAGCAGTTGCAAGTCGGTGACGTATTTGATGATGATCGGCGCCGAGACGTGCGGGATGTCGTTGTCGGGGCCGATTTTGGCTTCTTGCACCGCAGCACGGAATCGGTCGGTCGGCGCCAAGGAGCCGTGGGTCGGCTCTGCGGGCTGCAAATCCTTGGAATTGCGCAACAGCAACTGCAACAGCTCCAGCACCGAGTGTTGGCGCTGTCGATCCGGCAGGGCACGCAGGTCGGTCTCAAACCGCTGCACCCACTGCCCAAAGTCATCGATGCGCTGGATCGGGTAACCGGCCTCGATCAGCCAGTCGACGTACTCATCGACTCCGATGCCGTCGTCGTGCGGGTTCATCACGTGATAGGTCTCAAACCCGTCGAGCACCTGGGCACTCAGCGTGGCGATCGCCTCGGCGATGAATTCGACGGGCAGCCCGTCAAAGTGCGCGCGTTGCCGGTTGCCCTCGGCGTCGGGCTGGTAGAACGAGCCGGGCGCAACACCGGTGGCCGCCACGCTCAGCACCATCCGGGTGAACAGGTCCGACACGTTGAGCTGACCCGCATAGGTGGTGTCGGCCAGGATCATGTCGCAGCGAAACACCGCGACCGGCAGCCCGCACAGGTCGTTGGCCTCGCGCAGCAGCACCTCGCCGGCCCACTTGCTGTTGCCGTAGCCGTTGGTGTAGCTGCCGTCGTTGGTGCGGGTGGGGCTGATCACCCGGATGTCGGCATCCTCGGTGAACGCCGACGGCTCGATCTGATCCCCCACGTTGGCAGTCGACACGTAACTGTAGGACTTGAGCTTGGTGGTGAGCGCCAACCGGATCAGCTCGGCGGTGCCCACCACGTTGGGCCCGAACAGCTCGCTGTAGGGCAAGACGCCGTTGACCAGGGCTGCGGGATCAACGATCAGATCCACGGTGTCGGCCAGCCGCTGCCAGCTCTGCTCATCCAGGCCCAGGTTGGCCTCGCCCTTGTCGCCGGCGATGACCTGCAGATGATCGGCGGCCAGTTCCTGGTAGTGGGCCAGCAGTTGCGGGTCGCCGCTGTCGAAGGTCTTGTCCAAACGGGCCCGCGCCTCCTCGTCGGAGTTGGCCCGCACCAAACAAATCAGCGTGCCGTCGACCAGGTCCATCCGCTCCAGCCATTCCAGCACCAGGTAACGCCCGAGGAAACCGGTCGCCCCGGTCAACAGGACCGTCCACACCTCAGCGCTCGGGCCGGGCAGCCTCGGGACGGCGGCCAGCGTCGCGGCGTCGATGAACTTGTCCAGCGTGAGGTCACCGGCGTGCACCTCGGTAGCCTCGCGGCCGTGCACCGACGCAAAGCTGTCCGAGCTGGCATGTCTGCCCAACTGCTGGCTCAAGCTTCTCACCGACGGCGCGTCGAATAAGACGCGCACCGCAAGGTGGATACCCAGGCTGGTGTTGATCGCGGCGATCACCCGCATCGCCGACAGCGAATCCCCGCCCAGGTCGAAAAACGAGTCCTCCACCCCGACGCGCTCGAGCCCGAGCACCTCGGCGTAGATGCCGGCCAGGATCTCCTCGACCGCGCTGGCCGGGGCGCGGTACCGATCGGCGTCCTGGTACTCCGGTGCCGGCAGGGCCCGTTTGTCGAGTTTGCCGTTGACCGTCAACGGCAGCGCGGCCATCACCACCACCGCCGGGACCATGTAGGCCGGTAGCCGCTCAACCAACCGAGAACGTGCTTTGACCGGGTCTGCCGTTCCGGTGACATAACCCACCAGGCGCTTGTCGCCGGGGCGGTCCTCGCGGGCGATCACCACCGCCTGCTCCACCCCGTCCAGCCCGGCCAACACCGCCTGGACTTCACCGAGTTCGATGCGATACCCGCGGATCTTGACCTGCTCATCGGCGCGCCCCAGATACCGCAGCTGCCCATCAGCACCCCAACACACCAGATCCCCGGTGCGATACATCCGCGCCCCGGAACCCCCCAACGGGCACGCCACAAACCGGGACGCGGTCAACCCGGCCCGGCCGATGTATCCGACCCCCACGCCGCGGCCGGCCACATACAACTCACCGACCACCCCGGCGGGCACCGGGCGCAGCCACTCATCGAGGACGAACACCGCCGCGGTCGACACCGGCGCACCGATCGGCGCCGCCCCCGACCCCGGCGTCAACGGGGCGCTCATCGACGCGTACACGGTGATCTCGGTCGGGCCGTAGGCGTTGATCATCACCCGCCCCGGCGCCCACCGATCCACCACCTCGGCCGGGCAGGCCTCACCGCCGAGCAGCAACGCCACCGACTCCAACCCCTGCGGTGCGAGCGCCGCCACCGCCGAGGGGGTCTGGGTCAGCACATTGACCTGTTGCTCAATTAGCAAGGCGTGGAAGTCATCCGGTGAGCTGGCTACCTCCTCGGGTACGACCACCAGCCGCCCGCCCCCCAACAGCGCAGCCCAGATCTCCCACACCGAGAAGTCGAACGCATAGGAATGACACTGCGTCCACACCTGCGCCGCCGGCAGGCCTACAGGCTGGGATTCCGCCAAATGGATCAGGTTGTGATGAGTGATGGCAACACCTTTGGGGACGCCGGTAGTGCCCGAGGTGTAAATGAGATACGCAATGTCGTCGCGGGCCGACGCCGGCAACGCGGTGCTGGGGTGGGTGTCAACAGCGGGATCGTTGACATCGATGATCGGCAGATCACACCCGTCCAGCCGGGCCCGCAAGCCAGCCGTGGAGACCGCCGCGATCGGCGCGGCATCCTTCACCATGAACTCGATTCGGGCCGCTGGCAGTGCGGGGTCTATCGCCAGGTAGGCCGCACCGGTTTTGAGCACCGCCAGCATCGCCACCACGGCCTGGGCCGAGCGCTCCAGCAGCAGCGCCACGCTCTGCCCCGGGACCGCGCCCTGGCCAACCAACAGATGCGCCAACCGATTCGATGCTTCATCTACCTCGCGGTACGTCCACGACCGTCCCCCGCAGGTGATCGCCACCGCCTCCGGGGAGCGCGCCACGTGTTCGGCGAACAACACCGGAACCGACACCGCCGGGGATGCGGTCCGGGTCAACACCGCGCCGTTGCCGAGCTCATCGAGGCGGGCGCGCTCATCGCCATCGAGGACATCCAGTGCCGACAGCCGCTGTGTTGGGTCGAAAGTCATCGCCGTCAACACCCGCTGCAACCGCTCGATCAGCGTCTCGATGGTCTTGGCGTCGAACACGTCGGTGCGGAACTCCACCGCCCCGTGGATCCCTGCGGGCTCACCGGCCTCGGTGAAGCGTTCGAACAACGAGAACGTCAAATCCATCCGGGCGGTGTGGGTGTCTACCGGCATCTGGGTAACCTGCACATCACCCAACGCCAACCCGGCCGCCGGGTCACTGGTGTCGTGCCCACCGAAGTTCTGCCAGGCCAACAACACCTGAACCAGCGGGTGATGGGTCAGGCTTCGGGTCGGGTTGAGCCGCTCAACGAGCACCTCAAACGGCACATCTTGATGCTCATAGGCCGCCAGGCTGCGCCGACGCACCCGAGCCAGCAATTCGGCAACGGTGGGATCCCCGGCCAGATCGACCCGCAACACCAAGGTGTTGACGAAAAACCCCACCAACTCGTCCAGCGCGGGATCGCGGCGTCCAGCAATCGGAAACCCCACTGCCACATCGGAACTGGCGCTCAGCCGCGACAACAACACCGCCAATGCCGCCTGAACAACCATGAAGCTCGTCGCGTTGTGCGCACGGGCGACTTCCCGCACCCGCTGCTGCACATCGGCTGGCCAATTCACCGACACATTGGCGCCGCGCTGATCGGCCACCGGCGGATAAGGCCGATCGGTGGGCAGCTGCAGCCGCTCCGGCATCCCCGTCAGGGCCTCCTGCCAAAACTCCAGCTGCGTGGCGATGGGGCTATGGCTGTCGTCGAGATCACCGAACTGCGCGCGCTGCCACAACGTGTAATCGACGTACTGCACGGGCAGTTCAGCCCACTGCGGGTGCTGTCCCGCACGCCGGCTGACATAGCCCTCGCCCAGATCGCGTGCCAACGGGGCGATCGACCAGCCGTCGGCGGCGATGTGGTGCACCACGGCCACCAGCACGTGTTCGTCCTCGGCGACGCGGAAAAGCGTTGCCCGCAAAGGGATCTCGGTCGTCAAATCAAACGTGTGACGCGCCGCGGCCCCGATGGCCTCGTCCAACCGGCCTGCCGACCATGCGGTGGCATCAACGACATCCCAACCCACATCGGCCCGCTCGGGCGCGATTAACTCCTGGAACGGCACACCATCACAGTCGGGAAATATCGTTCGCAGCGATTCGTGCCGGGCGATGACATCATTCATGGCCGCGCCCAATGCCCCGACATCAAGTGCCCCGCTGATCCGGAAAGCGGTCGCCATGTTGTAAACCGGTGAGGGCCCCTGCAACTGGTCAATAAACCACAGCCGGCTCTGAGCGAACGACAAGGGAATCACCGCGGGTCGCTCACCGGCCACCAACGGCTCTAGCCCACCCGCCTTTTCACCGACACAGGGCGCCAACTGAGCAACCGCGGGCGCGTCGAACAACGCGCGTACCGACAGGCCAGCACCGAGGCCGGCGTTGATCGCGGCGATCACCCTCAGCGCCGACAACGAATCCCCGCCCAGGTCGAAGAACGAGTCGTCGACCCCCACCCGGTCCACACCAAGCACTTGGGCGTAGATGCCGGCCAGGATCTCCTCGACCGCGTTGGTCGGGGTGCGGTAGTGGTCGACATCCTGGTAGTCGGGTGCCGGCAGCGCGCGGGTGTCGAGTTTGTTGTTGATTGTCAACGGCAGCGCGTCCATCACCACCACCGCGGCCGGCACCATGTACGCCGGGAGCCGTTCGGCCAGCTTCGCACGCGCCTCGGCCGGGTCCACCGCCCCGGTCAGCGACTCGGTGACATAGCCGACCAGGCGTTTGTCGCCGGGACGGTCCTCGCGGG
>CAVQSK010000004.1:0-507190 GCA_963715885.1 uncultured Actinomycetota bacterium | reverse complement strand
CGATATCACATGCGCTATCACGTTTGTAGCGCCGAAATCGGCACCACGGCAACGGGTTACGCCATCCCTGCGGCCGCCAGCGTGGCCCGGCGCCGTGGCTTCCAGCCTGGGCGGGGCACCGCCGCGATGAGCGCGCGGGTGTACTCGTGCCCGGGTTGTGCGAGCACCTGCGTGGTCTGGCCCTCCTCGACGACCTTGCCCTGTTCCATGACGACGACCCGGTCGGCGATCTGGTTCACTACCGCCAGGTCGTGCGTGATGAACAGGTAGCTCACCGGCCGCTGTGCGCGAATGTCGGCGAGCAGGTTGAGGATCTGCGCCTGGATTGACACGTCGAGCGCGGCGACGGCCTCGTCGAGGATGACCAGCCGCGGATTGGCCGCGAGCGCGCGCGCGATCGCTATGCGCTGGCGCTGGCCGCCCGACAGCTCATGCGGGAGCCGCGTGGCGAAGTCGCCGCCCAGCCCGATGTCGTCCAACAGCGCCCGCACGACGTCCCGCCGCGCCGGCTTGCCGAGCCAGCGCTGGTGGATCCCGACCGAGGTGTCGATCACCTCGCCGACCCGCTGGCGCGGGTTGAGCGATGAGTACGGGTCCTGGAAGACGTACTGAACTTCGCCGGCCCACCGCACCCGATCGCGGTGCCGGGTCGGTGCATGATCGCGTCGATGGCCATCGACCTCGATCGTCCCCGATGTCGGATCCTCAAGCCCGACAACCATCTTGGCGACGGGTGGTCTTGCCCGACCCGAGCCTGCCGGTGCTCATGCTCGCCGCGGGCGCGCCGCTCGCTCCGCTGCTCGAACGGCGGCTCGGCCCGGAGCGCACGGTGCTCGTGCTCAGTCTCCTGCTCGCGGTGGCCGTCGCGCTGCGTCCGCTGGGCGAGCCGGCCCTGTTCCTCGGCACCGTCGTCGCCGGCGCGGCCATCTCGGGTCTCAGCGTGCTCATGCCAACCCTCATCCGTGAACGGCTGGCCGACCGCGCCGGGCTTTGGTCGGGCGTGTTCACGACGAGTTTCGGCGTGAGCGCCGCGCTGGGCGCCGGGCTCACCGTGCCGCTGATCGCCAGGACCGGCTCGCTGCCGGCCGCCCTCGCGGCGTGGTCGATCCCCGCGGTGGCGCTCGCCGTTCTGGCCGCCGTCGTGGCGCAACGCGGAGCCGCCCGGCCGCAACCCGTCGCCGAGCCGAGCCGGTCCGCGCGCATCCGGCCAACACCGCTGTGGTGGCAGGTCACCGCGTTCTTCGGAGCCCAGGCGTTGGTGTTCTTCGCCACCGTCGCCTGGCTGCCGACGCTCTACGCCGACCGCGGCCTGGCGCCCGACCACGCGGCGGGTCTGCTGGCGTTGGCGAGTGTGGCCGGCCTGCCCGCCTCGCTGGGCGTCTCGCTGGTGGCGGCGCGGCTGCGCAGGCAGCATCTTGTCGTCGCGATCGTGAGCCTCGGCTCGGCGGTCGCGTTCGCCGGCGTCGCGTGGGCGCCGACCTCGTCCGCACCCATGTTCGTCGCATTGCTCGGGTTCGCGCAGGGCGCCGCGTTCGGCCTCGCCGTCGCGCTCATCGTGCTCAAGGCCGACGCGGGTGTGCCCATCGCGCCGTTCTCCGCCTTCGCCCAGGGCGCAGGCTATGCGGTGGCGGCGTTGGGGCCGATGCTGCTCGGCCTGCTGCGTTCGGCGGGTGCGTCGTGGTCGGTGGCGGTCGCGATGCTCATCGGCGTGGTCGCCGTCCAGGCCGTCGCCGGCTGGGCGGCCGGGAGCAACGATGCCGCGCCCGCACCACTTGCTCCCGAGCTCGTGGAGGAGCGTTCATGAACCCGCAGCCGGTGGACCTGGTGATCCGGCAGGCGCGACTGCTCGTCTGCTTCGACGATGCCGGCACCGAGCTGCCCGACGGCTGGCTTGCCATCGACCGCGGTGTCATCGTCGCGATCGGCGATCAAGCGACCCCGCCGCCCGAGGCCCGGACCGTGGTGGACGCCCGCGGCTGCGTGGTGCTGCCCGGGCTGGTGAACGCGCACCAGCACCTCTACCAGAACCTCACCCGCGCATACGCTCCTGCCGAGCAAGTCGAGAACCTCACCGATTGGTTCTGGACCTACTTCACCGCGTGGGGCAGGCTCGATGCGGATGCCGCGGCCGTGTCCACCACGGTCGGGCTGGCCGAGCTGGCACTGAGCGGCTGCACCACGAGCGCCGACCACTTGTACCTGCACCCCAAGCCCGAACTCATCGACGCTCAGATCCACGCGGCCGGCGAGGTCGGGCTGCGCTTCAGCCCGGTGCGGGGGTCGATGACGCTCGGCGAGGCCGACGGCGCCGTCTGCCCGCCCGAGCTCGTCGAGGACCTCGACGCCGTGCTGGCGGACTGCCGTCGCCTGGTCGAGGCCTATCACGACCCCAGCCCCGCCTCGTTCGTGCGCATCGGCGTCGGGCCGAGCACGCTGATGAGTTCCTCGGCGGCGGCGATGACGCAGTCCGTCGCCTTCGCGGAAGCTTTCGACCTTCGCCTGCACAGCCACGCCGCCGATGATCCCGACGAAGACGAGTTCGTCCGTGCCCGCTACGGCCGTCGACCGCTCGAGGTGTACGAGGACTTCGGGTGGCTGCGCGAGCGCACCTGGTTTGCGCACGTGATCTACCCGAACGAGCGCGAGGTCGCCGCGCTGGCCGCCGCCGGGGTGTCCGTGGCGCACTGTCCGAGCATGACGGTCATCGACGGCGGTTTGCCGGGTGGTCCGCCGCCGATCCGCCCGATGCTCGACGCGGGCGTGAACATCGGCATCGGCTGCGATGGCGCGACCGCCGCTGACCACCAGTCGCTGTGGCTCGAGACCCGGATGGCGATGCTGCTCAGTCGCCAGCGCGAGGGTCGCGCCACGGCGATGAGCGCACGCGACGCGCTGCGGATGGCGACCCGCGGGGGTGCGCGCGCACTCGGCCGCGAGGGTGAGATCGGTCAGCTCGCGGTCGGCGCGAACGCGGACATCTCGGTCTGGCGCGTCGATACGCTGCCTTACGCGGGCGTGCTGAACGACCCGATCACCGGGCTCATGCAGTGCGGCCCGACATGGGCGTGGCACACGATCGTCGGCGGACGGTTCGTGGTGCGTGACGGCGAGCCCGTCACCGTCGACGTGCCTCGCGTGCTCGACCGGCACCGCCGGGCCGCCGAGCGCGTTCAGCGCGGTGGCTGAGGCGCCAGTGCTCGCGACAGCGCCGCGTCGAGCGAAGCGAGTACGTCCGCCCTAAGTTGTGCCTCGATAACGGACGTTATCTCAAGCCCGAGGCTTGGCTCCGGTTGGCGACCAGGGACTTTGCGTAGACGACACTGTTTCCGGCGAATCTCAGTGCAGTTGGCAGCTCCAACTGATCACGCGGCAAGGGGACAATTTCGAACATCGGAGCGGCGCCGAATCGACGGAGTGGTCAAGCATCGCGCGCCGCGCGCACAATTCGTCACCCTGACGCTTCCCTGCCCGTCGGCCGGAAGTTAAACATGCTGTCCCGCAATAGATTTACGGCGGACTCCGGCGGGCCGGCGGTCTCCCCCCGGTTCACCTGTTGCCCTGTGCCGCTCGGTTGAGCGCATCGAGGGCGAAGCGGACCACCTCGTCTTCCCTCAGGACGCTGCCTTTGTCGGCGCACTGACGGAGCACCGCGTCCCCGAGCTCCGAGCACATCCGCTCCTTCGCGTCGCGGAGCGTGACGGCGTCGCTCCCGAATGGCGGGAACCCGGCCCGGGCCGATTCGGCGGCGCCGGAGAGCACGGCGGCGTCCTCGTGCGCGCCGACGCTCACCAGAAGGCCGATCAGCGTTCGGAACGTTACCCACAGGGCGTTCCACGCGCCGGTACGTTGCCACTCCGTGATGGCCGACCGGTAGTGCTCGAGCGCCGCGGCGACGTCGTGTCGGCGCGCCTGCGACGCCGCGAGCGCGACCTCGGCATAGCCGACAATCAGGCGGCTGTGGACTGCGCCGGCGAGCTCGATCGCCGTGCAGAAGTCGCGTTCCGCTTGCTCGGGTCGTTCGACGGCGAAGACATCGCCGGCGACGAAGTGGGCGAACGCCAGCGCCGACGGACTCCCGCACCTCTCGGCGATTGAGAATACGTCGGCGATGAGGTCGGCGGCTCCCCCGGCATCGCCCGCATACGCCATGGCGAGCCCGGCACTTCCCAGATCCCACGTCGCCTGGAGAAGGTCGCCGTCAGCACACGCCAGCGTGGACGCTTCCTCGTACCACGTGGCGGCAGATCCGAGATCGCCTACGAGCAACGCCACATCAGCGCGTGCCTCGAATGCGCAGCGGGTCGCCCGGGGCTCTCGCCGCAATGCGGCTTCGACGGTGGCGGTGGCGGCCGCTGTTGCGCCCTCGACGTCGCCGCGCTGCCACGCACCGGTTTCGGCGGCAAACAGGGCGTGCGGCAGCAAGGGCGAATCCGTCGCCGCCGCGCTCGCCGCTGCCACATCGGCCCATCGGAACACCTCGGACTGGCCACGCCAGAGCGCATACGGCCGCAGCGCCGACACCAGCCGGAGACTCGCGTCCGCGTCGCGCCCGACGAGCCAGGTGTGCGCGGCCCGAAGCTCGTCGATCGAGTCGGTGAGCCGGTTCTCCCAATCCGATTCGTCCGGGCTGCTGAGCCCGATTGCCGCGTGCTCGGCGAACACAACCGCCCACTGAGCATGTCGATCTCGGGCAGCCACCACCCCGTCATCCGCACGCAGCCGGTCAAGGGCGTACCGACGCATCGTGTCAAGGAGCACATAGCGGCGCGCGCCGCTCCCCGGCAGCTCGGCGAGCAGCGCGCAGTCGACCAAACGCAGCACCGCGGCGATCACCGCGTCGGACGTGACAGCGTCGCCAGCAACGACCGAGCACGCCGCGTCCAAACCGAACGGACCGGCGAACACGGCGAGCCGGTCGAAGACCCGCTGCTCGATGGGACGCAGCTGCGCATAAGACCAATCGAGGACGGCGGCGAGCGATCGATGGCGTCCGTCGGTTCGCGGACCGGCGGTGAGGATCTGGAAGCGCTCGTCGAGGTGCTGGGCCAGATCCTGTAGCGACAGACCACGCACACGCGCCGCTGCCAACTCGATCGCCAGGGGAAGACCGTCGAGTTGGCGGCAGACCTCCGCCACTGTCTCCAAGTCATTCACGTCGGCGCTGAATGCCGCGTCGGTGGCAAGCGCGCGGTCGACGAACAAGCACACGGCGGGCGAGTCGGGTCCGTTGACCGGGAGCGGCCTCACCTCCCAGAGATGCTCACCATCAATAGCAAGGCGTTCACGGCTGGTGGCAAGGATGTCGACGTCACGAGTCGATCGAATGATGCGATCGGCGAGTCGAGCCGCGCCCTCGAGAACGTGTTCGCAGTTATCGAGGACCACAAGCGCGCGACGACTGGCAAGGTCGTCGACCAGCTGGGCCTCCAGTCGCGTGAAGGCCTTCTCGCGTACACCGACAACGGTCGCCACGGCACGCGTGACGTCCGCCGATCGGGTGATGACGGCGAGGTCGCAGAGGTGGATGCCGTCGCGGTACCGGGAGCTCACCTCGCTGGCGACCTCGAGCGCCAACCTGGTCTTGCCGACACCGCCAGGGCCCCACAAGGTGAGCAACCGGACTTCGCTGAGGAGCCGGCCGACGTCGCGCAGATCGTCGTCGCGGCCCACGAAGGTGCTGACCGGATGGGGCACGTCGACTCGCGACCGCTCCCCGACAGGCGCGCGCCCACCCCCCAGTTCGTGCTGCAGGATCTCGCGTTCGAGTCGCTGCAATGCCGGTGAGGGCTCCAAGCCCAGCGCTTCAACCAAGTGGCGACGCCACGATTGGTAGGCGTCGAGCGCCTGTGTGTGGCGGCCCTGGTGGTACAGAGCTTGCATCAGCAACGCCCTGGCGCGCTCCCGCTCCGGCTGCTCGGCGATCAACGCATTCATGTCGGCCGCCGCTTCCGCTGCGCGGTCCGCCGCTAACAGCAGGGCGGCACGATCTTCGCGTGCCCCTCCGTGCAGTTCTTCGAGTCGTCGCACCTCTGGCTGGGCGAACGGCCGGTCGGCGAACTCCTCGAGTACCCTGCCCCGCCACAGCGCCAACGCCTCGTCCAAGAGAGGCAGCGCCCGCTCGCAATGGTCGCCACGCGCTTGCGCGAGCAGCCGATCGAACCGCGTGGCGTCGAGTTCCTCTGGCGCGACGAGCAGCCGGTAGCCGCCCTCCTCGGTCACCAGCGACGCGGTCGGAGGCAACACCTTTCGCAACCTCGAGATTTGCGTACGCAACGCGCCGGCGGGGTCGCACGGGACGTCGTCGGCCCACAATTCGTCGGCTAGGCGAGCGGCAGACACGACGCGGTTCGCCTCGACGAGCAGAACGGCGAGCAGGAGACGCTGAGCGCGGCTCGCCATTCGAATCGGCCCGTTGTCGGTCGCAACCGACAGCTGGCCGAGGATGCCGTACCGCACCGCCCCCGACGGCTCTGTCCCCACTCGCGCAATTGTCCCACCAAGGTTGCTGCGACCGTGACATCCTGCCGACACGTTGGTGACAGGCCCTCTTCGTAACGTCAACCACAGCCGGGCGTTCAGCGCCAAAGTTGTCCAAGGAGGAAGCGATGAAGCGATCAGCAGCACAGCGTGCGGAGGTCGCCGGTCTCAACGAGGTCGAAGCCTCGTTCGGCGGCGACCTTCTTCGACCTGGCGACCCCGGATACGACGAGGCACGGCGGCTCCACAACGGCATGATCGACAAGCATCCTGCGCTCATCGCCCGCTGCCTGACGACCGCCGATGTGGTCGCCGCCGTCGATCTCGGTCGCACCGCCGGCCTCGAGATCGCCGTGCGCGGCGGAGGTCATGGCATCGCCGGGCGAGCCACCACCGATGGCGGCCTGATGATCGATCTCTCGCTCATGAAGGGCATCCGCGTCGACGTGCGAGATCGCACGGTGCGGGCGGAGCCAGGGCTCACGTGGCGCGAGCTCAACGATGCCCTGGCGCTTCACGGTCTGGCGACGACCGGTGGCGTGGTGTCGACGACCGGTATTGCAGGACTAACGCTCGGCGGAGGCCTGGGCTGGCTCATGGGCAAGTACGGGCTCACGATCGACAACCTCCTGTCGGTCGACGTCGTCACCGCTGACGGCCAAACGCTCACCGCCAGTGAGGGCGAGCACTCCGACCTCTTCTGGGGGTTGCGCGGTGGCGGCGGCAACTTCGGCGTGGCGACATCGTTGGAGTACCGAGCGCACCCCGTGTCGCAGGTGCTCGCGGGCCCGGTGCTCCATCCGTTGTCCGAGGCGGCGGCTGTCCTCGCCTTCCATCGCGAGTTCACGGCGTCGGTTCCCGACGAATTGACCGCGGGTGCCGGACTGATGCATGCACCGGACGGATCCGGCCAGAAGGTCGCAGCGCTCGTGCCCTGTCACTGTGGCGATCCCGCAACTGCGGAATCGGACGTCCGTGCGATCCGCGCCTTCGGCACCCCGATCGCCGATCTCGTGCAGCCGATGCCCTACCCGGCCGTCAACACGCTGCTCGATGACCTGTTGGGGAAGAAGGGCACGTTGAACTATTGGAAGTCAGGGTTCCTTCGCGAGCTCTCCGATGCGGCCATCGACGTGCTCGTCGATTCGTTCGAACGAGTGCCGTCCACGATGACCGGCATCTTCCTCGATCACGTGCACGGCGCTGCCGCCCGCGTCGACCCTCGGGCGACGGCGTTCCCGCACCGTCAGGACGCCTTCAGCGTGCTCGTGCTCGCGCAATGGCAGGACCCGGCCGACACCGAGGCGAACATCGCGTGGGCCCGGGAGACCTTCGAGTCGCTGCGTCCGCACCTCAGCGAACGTCGCTACACAAACTTCTTGTCGGCCGACGACACCGGATCGGTGCGCCAGGGATACGGCGAGAACTACGAGCGCCTGGTCGCCCTGAAGCGACGGTACGACCCCGACAACTTGTTCCACCTCAACCACAACCTCGATCCCGCCGGCTGACCCGTACGGCCGAGGGGGTAGAGCCAAGACATCGCACGCACAACCGATCAGCACACCGCCGGGACCGCTGGCGTCGCCGAAGCGAATGCGCAAGCGGGACTCGATCGGAGTCGATAAGCGCAAGCGCGACGGCGAGGGCGACTCTGTGTCGGTGGCCAACATTGGGAATGATCGGCACCAGCTGCTTCACGGGCCCGGGCTGGGGACCGCCGTCGGTCTTCCGATCGGATCAGTGACAACCGGGTCAATTGCCCACGCTGACCAACAACTCGGATGTGTGATGGCCGGCGACCCGCGTGGCCTCTACGGCGAACGGAGGCTTTAAGGATGGATGGGGTCAGACTTCGGCCTGCCACCGCAGACGACTTTGAGTTCTTCGTCGACTTGCACAAGCAATCCCTGGGTCCCTATATCGATCAGGTCTGGGGCTGGGATGATGACGACCAGCGTGCGTACCTCGAACGCAACATAGCGCCAGAACACACCCAGGTCATTGTCGTCGACGGCGTCGATATCGGCAGGCTCAATGTCGAAGACCACGATGACGAGGTGTTTCTCGGCGTCATCGAGATCACCCCGGACTATCAAGGCCGCGGCATCGGCACGCAGCTAATCCAAACCCTGCTCGATGACGCCTTTGCACAAGATAAACGGGTACGACTCAACGTCCTGCAAGTCAATACTCGCGCCTACCAGCTCTACCGAAGGCTCGGCTTCACAGAAGTGATTCGCGAGGGCGTAACCCCCGAAATCCGCATCCGGATGCAGGCACAGCCACCACGACTACCCGAGGCAGGTCCGACTGATCGCTGAGACGTTGCATGAAATGCCCCGGGCGACCATTTCCCGCCGATGGACACCCCATAGCCGAGTCATCGCATGCCGACCCAGCCCAGCAACCGATGCACTTGAGCTTTCCATACCGCTTGGCATCTTCGGGATGTGCACGCAAATAATCGCGAAAGTCGATGTGGTCGCGATGTTTAACTCACAGCTGATCACGTTCGTTGGCTCTACGGCGATCACACGTACGAGGCCAGCCACACAGGTGGCGACATCCGTGCCGAGCCCACCCAAACCGGACCGAATACGGCGGAATCGAATATGGCGGGTTACCAGTAGCAGTGGAACCTGCCGTCGCACAACGTAACTCCGTTTCAGACCTCCGATGACTTTAAGAGTCAAGGTCTGACGCAGGCTTCGCGCTCCGAGAGGTATTGCGCCGCGGTTGTCTCATTTCTAGAAAGCCGCGAACGATCAGTTCCTGTCTCACGCGATCACCCCGGGCGACGGGTCTCCGTTGCGGTTCACACTCTGCCGTACAGAATTGGTTGCTAGGGTCTCCACCACGATTGTGTCGGTGACACCGCCCGCGAGTGTCGCCCTGGCGCGTGGGAGGTCGCATCACTGAAATGCCATCGGGCTCAATGGAGCTAACCGAGACGTTCCATTGGCAGGGTCGCGAGATCGCATGCGCCACCGCCGGATCCGGACCCGCCGTCGTGTTCTGTCACGGCACGCCGTTCTCGTCGCGCGTATGGCACCCCTTCGCACAGGCTCTGAGCGGCGATCACCGCGTTCACATATGGGATATGCCGGGGTACGGGCGCTCGTCTAAGAATCCTCGCCATCCAGTGGACTTCGACTCACAGGCACAGGCGCTGGCCGCGCTTCTCGACCACTGGGAGCTGGACCGTCCCCACGTCGTCGCGCACGACTTCGGCGGCGCGGTTTCGCTTCGAGCGCATCTGGTGCACGGTCATGCCTACGCGTCGCTGCTGTTGGTGGACGTGGTGGCGATCCCGCCCAGTGGATCGCCGTTCTTCCGGTTCGTTCAAGACAACCCCGATGTCCTGCCCGGGCTGCCCGGCTACATCCATGAAGCGCTCGTACGCCGCTACATCCAGAACGCCAGTCACCGCGGACTGCGCGACGAAGATCTCGACGCCCTCGCGGCGCCGTGGATCGGTGACGAGGGTCAGCCGGCGTTCTACCGGCAGATCGAGCACTACGACGAACGGTATCTCCGCGACAACGAGCAGCGGTTAGGTGACATCAACATTCCCGTCCGCGTCGTCTGGGGTGAAGAAGACGGCTGGATCCCGCCGGATCGCGCACACAGGCTCGCCGCTCTGATTCCCGGTGCAACCGTGGGATTTGTGGAGGGTGCCGGTCATCTCATCCACTACGACGCGCCGGTTCCGTTGATGGATGAGCTTCGCCGCTGGTTGACCGCCGCATCCGGCAGCTGATTTCGGCGTGACCTGGGGCTAATCCCCACAGCTGCCCCCTACGTGGGCCTGATTTGCCAGGCCTTGACGTGCAAGGACGCCGTGTCGCTGGGCGCTGTACGCTAGGCCGCGGCGTTGCGAAGGGCGCCGGGAATGCTTTGGCTTCGTCCACGGTCTGTCGGTGTCGTAGGCAGTGGTGGAGCTGTCCGAGGAGTTTGGGCGTGCCGAACGGGTGTCAGCAGGCCACGTCGACGTAGACGGTCTTGTTGGTCACCGTGGTGACCAGGTCGTCATCGGCGCCGGGAGCCCCGGAGTTGGTGCGCGAGAACGTCTGTCCGGGCCGGACCGCACTGACCGTGCACTGGTCCACGGCACCGGTGCCGATGCGATTCACGATGACCTGGTAACCCTGCGCGCGCAGCTGGCTGATCGTGGCATCGACGGCCAGAGCGGTGTACAGGCAGTTCTGCATTGCCGTGCCTTTGCTCACCTCGTCGGTTGGCGTCCCGCTTGTGTGGTTTGCGCTGAGCCATCAGCAGTTCGCTGTCAGATAAACGGTCTGGTAGAACCACGTCGTCCCCTGGCCCGTTTTGCACCGGACGGGTGACCGTCTCGCCGGGGCGGACCGAATCCACGGTGCACTGGTCGAGCGGACCGGTGCCGATCTTGTTCAGGACAACCTGGTATGCACTGTCTTCCAGTGCGCGTGCAACCGTGGCACCGCCCCGTCGGGCCCGCGGTCGGGTGGGATCAGGGTCGCACCTCGAAGACCAGGTTGAAGGGAGTCTGGGCCGCGCGGCGGAAGCGGCTGAAGCCGGCCTCGGCGACAACGTCGGCGATCCTGGCGGGCCCGGCTTGGGCGCCCAGGGCCAGGCCGACGTCCTGGGAGAGCGACGCCGGTGTGCACAGCAGGGTGGAGAACCCGTAGTAGGCGCGGCCGACGGGATTGAGGTTGTCCTCGACCCGATCGCCGGCGGCGGGCTCGACGATCATCCACGTCCCGTCGGGAGCAAGCGTGGAAAGGACGTGCCGCGCCGCCCCGACGGGGTCGCCCATGTCGTGCAGGCAGTCGAACGTCGTCACCAGGTCGTAGCCCTCGCCGCTGTACGCGGCGGCAGGCGTGGCCTCGAAGCGGACGCGGTCCTCGACGCCGGCCTCGCGTGCGCGCCGGCGTGCAGTCTCGATCGAGCCGGCGTGGTAGTCGGAGCCGATGAACGTCGAGTTCGGGAAGGCGCCGGCCATCAGGATCGTCGAGGCGCCGTGCCCGCAGCCCACGTCGGCGACCCGGGCGCCGCGCTGGAGGCGGTCGACGACGCCGGTGAGCGCGGGCAGCCAGCACGCGAGGAGATTCGCGTTGTAGCCGGGCCGGAAGAAGCGCTCGCAGCCGTCGTGGACATCGTGGTTGTGCTCGTGCCAGCCGACCCCGGCGCCGCTGCGCATGGCCTCGGTGATCCGTGGCGAGTCCAGCACCGAGCCCAGCGCGATCTGAAAGAAGCCCGGCAGGTAGGCCGGGCTGTCCTCGTCGGTCAGCGCGACGGCCTGCTCGGGCGCCAGGCTGTAGCGACCTTCGGTGGGGTGGTACTCGACGAAGCCGCCGGCGGCCTGGGCGTTGAGCCATTCGCGCAGGTAGCGCTCGCCGGCGCCGGTCCGCGCCGCCAGCTCACCGGAGGTCAGCGCCCCGGCGCCCGCCAGCGCCCGGTAGAGGCCGAGCCGGTCGCCCATGACGACCAGCGCCGCGTTGAGCGTCGCACCGACCTCGTCCACGGCGCGAAACACGAACTGCTCGAGCTTCTCGGCGTCGAGCGGCGGGTCTTCGATGATCGACATTGCGTCCCTCCCGGGATCGGCGGGTAAGCTAACAAGTACGATCGTTCGCACTTGAAGATACACAGTACGACCGCTCGTGCTAACTTGTCAAGCAAGATTCGGGAGGAGGAAGCCGTGGCGACTCACCAGACACGCAAGCGACGCACCCGCGCCGACGGCGAGCGCAGCTACCGCATGATTCTCGACACCGCCGCCCGTCTTGCCACCCTCGAGGGTCTCGAGGGCCTCTCGATCGGCCGTCTCGCCGGCGAAATCGGGATGAGCAAGAGCGGGCTCTACGCCCATTTCGACTCCAAGCAGGAGCTGCAGCTCGCAACGGTCGGCGCCGCCGAAGACGTGTTCACCGCCGAGGTCATCGCGCCCGCGATGGAGGTCCCGGAGGGGCTCGCAACGCCTCAACACCTTGTGCGAGGGGTACCTGTCCTACGTCAAGCGCGGCGTCTTCCCCGGCGGCTGCTTCTTCGCCTCCACCGCCGCCGAGTGGGACACCCGCCGCGGGCCGATCCGCGACCGCGTGCGCACGGTGCTTGCCGGCTGGACCCAACTGCTCGAAGCCAACGTGCGCGCAGGCCAGCAGCGCGGCGACCTGGCGCGAGACATCGACATCGGTCAGCTCGTCTTCGAGCTCAACGCCCTCCTCCACGAGGCGAACGGCCAATACCTGCTCTTCCGGGACACCGCCGCGCTCGACCGGGCGCGAACGGCAATCGACAACCGACTTACGCGCGCCCAGCGCTGAACGCGGGTTCGAGGCCGCCGCTCCCGCGCGCAGACGCCAGCGCGAGGAGCGCGCGGGCCCGGTATCGCTCAGGCGCCGAGCTCGGCGCCGTAGGAGCGCCGGTACCCGGCGCGCGCCTCGAGCACCCGGTCGACGTAGGCGCAGGCCTCGAGCACCCGGTAGACGTAGGCGCAGGATCGCATCGATGGTCAGCGCCGCGCGGCGCTCGCGCGCGGCCGCGATCCAGCGGTCGACGTGGCCCTCGCCGCCGTGGTTGCACCTCACCACCGACCGCCCGCGTCATCGACCCTGAAGGTACAGAGTGGAGCTTCGGTTCCTACGAGCCCGGCACCGAGTGGTGACGGCCCGCCAAACGCTCGAAGCCGTCAAACCTGTTGTGCGCGCGCGATCAACTGGTTTCGGAGCCATCGGTGAGCCGGATCATCGGTGCGTCGGGGACTCCAGTACATGGTTTCCACGATTCTGCCGACGTCGACGGGTGAGTGGTGGAGCCGCAGGTGAGCCTGCTCGGCGACGAGCCGGCCGAGACGCTCCTGCACGAGACATACCAAGGGGGTGCCCTGCAGCAGCATCGGCGCGATGACGAACGCTTCGGTGCTGACGTCGATGCGCAGCTTTACGCCCTGTTCCCGCAGCCGCACGTCAACAAGGGGCGGCATCTCACCGGCCATCGCCACGAATGGCAGTCGCGTCATCAATTCCATATCGATTGTCTCAGAATCTCTTTCAGCGTCAGCGCCGTCGTCGAGGCCGCGGATGTGTGCCAGCACGGGATTGTCGCGGTCGGCGGCAAGCACGAACCGGTCGTCGAACAGCGCCTTACGCGGCAGGCTGTCCAAACCGCCGGCCAGCTCCCTGGGGGAGAATCACCAGGTCCAAGCTGCCGCGGCGCAACGCATCGCCCATGTCCACGGTGATGGGCACCAGGCGTAAGCGGATCTGCGGCGCATCGTCGGCGAGGCGGGCCAGCAGCGGGCGCAGGAACACCAGCGCGGCGTAGTCGCTGGTGGCGATGGTGAACGAGCGGGTGTCGGTGGCCGGATCGAACGCCCGTATTGCCGTCGCGGCGGCCTCCACGGCGGCCATCGCCTCGCGCACCGGTTCGACCAGCGACTGGGCGAAGGTGCTCAGCTGATAGACGCGCCCATCGCGCACCAGCAGCGGATCATCGAAGTGCCGGCGCAATCGCGCCAGAGCGGCGCTCATCGCGGGCTGGCCCAGGGACAAGCGCTCCGCTGCCCGCGTGACGTTGCGCTCCTCCAGCAGAGCCTCGAGGGCGGGGAAGAGGTTGAGGTCGAAGCCCCGCAGTGACACCGGGCCACCCCTTTGCTATCGACGGCATCGATATCAATCATCGCAAACAATTGTTTCTCTTCATGATTGTCGCGCATTACCGTCGACGACAGGACAGCACCAGAGAGCTCGTCACGGTAGTGGAAGGATGAGCCATGAACGCCAAAGAACTTGCGTCAGAACGGTATTCGGTTCTACTGGCCGGATCCACCGGCATGCTCGGCAGCCGCATCGCCCACCACCTGCTCCAGCAGCCCGAGGTCAGCCTGCGGCTGCTGGTGCGCGACGGCGCGTCAGCCGACCCGGACAGGAGCCGGCTGCTGTCCGCCCTACATGCGCAGGGAGCGAGCATCGTCACCGGCGGCGTCACCGACATCGACTCGCTGTACAAGGCGACCGACGGCGTCGACGTCGTGGTGTCGGCGGTGCAGGGTGGCGGAGACGTCTTGATCGACGGCCAGGTGGCGCTGGCCCGCGCCGCCCGCGAACAGGGCGCCTGGCGCATCGTTCCCTCGGACTACGGTCTCAACCTGTTCGCCGCCACCCCCGGGGAGCATCCCGCGTTCGATATGCGACGCGAGGCCGACGAGGCCATCGCCGGGCTCGGCATCGAGCACCTGCACGTGCTCAACGGAGCGTTCCTGGACGGCACCGTCGACATGGGTTTCGACCACACGGCACGGACCGTGTCGTACTGGGGCACCGGGGACGAGGCCTTCGAGGCCACCACGGTGGACGACACCGCACGGTTCACCGCTCGCGCCGCCGTCGATCGCGACTTGATCAGCGGCCTGTTCCCGATCATCGGGGATCGGGTCAGCCCCAACGGAATGACCGACATCGTCGAGCGCATCTCCGGCGAACACTACGTGCGGCGAAGCAACGGCGGCGTCGACGACATCCGGAGCCTGCTCGACGATGCCCGCCGTCGCGGTGACGTCGCGACACAAACCGGCATGGCCTACATGCTGTACATGACCACCGAACAGACCGCAGTGACAGATCCGCAGAACGCCCGCTATCCCGACATCACCGTTGACCGGTTCGAGGACGTCGCCGGGCGCGCTCTGGCAACGCCAAGCGCCGCCGTTCGTTGACCGGCCCAAGCCCCTGCCCCGCACACCCCGACCCGTAAGGAGCCACGATCATGCACGCCAACCCCGAGATGAACGAAGAACTTCTCGCACTGCTGCGTGCGCCCAGCCTGTGCTACGTCACCACACTCATGCCCGACGGGTCCCCACAACTGACCCAAACCTGGGTGGACACCGACGGCCAACACATCATCATCAACACCGTCGAGGGCTTCCAGAAGCTCCGCAACGTGCAACGCGACCCACGTGTGGCGGTCGCTCTGTCCGACCCGAACAACCTCATTCGATACATCACCGTCCGCGGCCGGGTCGTTGCCACCACCACCGACGGCGGTACAGAGCACATCGAGTCACTGGCGCAGAAATACCTCGGCGGCCCCTACCCGTGGTACGGAGGTCGAGACCAGGTCCGCACCATCGTCACCATCGCTGTCGAGAAGTTCAACGCAGTTGGCGGTTGAGTCCCGGGATCGGCGCCTACTTTCGGCGTCTGCGCAGATTCCCGGCGGCCGACCACACCGCATCGGTGATTCGCCCAACCTCGCGGGCCTCATTGGGCGTCTTCGTTCGGGCCGTAAAGCCGGGCGACATCGGGAGAGTCGAGCCACTTGGAGTAGGTAGGCGACTTCGGCCAACCATCGGGTGAATCCTGCCATTCCTCCTGGCGGCCCCAAGGCAGGAGGTCGATCAAGGCGAAGGTGTAGCTGAGCTGTTCGGTGCCGCGGCCGTCGGTGTGCCAGGTGCGGTAGACCTTGTCGCCATCGCGGAGGAACACATTGACCGCGAAGCCCGCGCCGGGCGGTGCGCCGACGTCGGCGCCGAATGAGCTCTCCGCAGACGAGTACCAGTCCATCTTGTTGCCGACCTTGGCCTTGTAGGCCAGTGCTTCTTCGATGGGCCCGTTGGTGACGATGACGAAGCGGGCGTCGTAGTTGTCGAGGATGCCCAGCCGGGTCCACTGCGACGTGAGGCTGGTGCAGCCGCCGCACTGCCACTCCGCGTCGTCGAACCACATGTGGTTGTAGACGATGAGCTGCGAGCGGCCGTTGAACACATCGACCAGCCGGATCGCGCCGTCCGGACCGATCAGCGTGTAGTCGGGTAGCTCGACCATCGGCAGCCTGCGGCGCTGCGCGGCGATGGCGTCGAGTTCTCGGGTGGCGGCCTTTTCCCGCTGACGCAAGTCGTCGAGCGCTGTCTGCCAGGTCTGCTGGTCAACGACTGGGGGTAGGGCGCTGGCGGTCTGCTGGGTCATGGTGCCTCCAGGGTCGGATGGATCTGCTCTGCAGTGTTGACCGGGTACGGACCCGGAAGTCATCGCGTTCGTTTCATCTAGCTCACTTAGCTCACTGTCTTGGATGAAGCAGACACCGCCGCTGGCGGTCTAGACCTTCACGATACGCATGTCGTTGCTAGCAGTGATGCTGTGTCACAGCGTATTTCGCCGATCACATGCACTGTCCAGACGATTCGAACCCGCTTTGCTACCCACCTGGCGGCCGTCCGCTGACAGATCCAGGCCAGCCCGGCTGGAATATCCTCAAGACGCTGATGCTAGCCACATGCCAATCAAAATTGGATCAATATCTCAGGCACTGCCGAGGGGAGAAACAAACATGTCTGCCAGAGCTATTTTCCGAACTGTGTCTGCGAATATCTCTCGACTACGAGGAAGATTATTCGGGTCCGACTCTTCCTTCGGACCACAAGACTGGCACGTCGACGGCAATGCGGGGATCAATCCGGGTGCTCACTTCCTCGGCACCACCGAGAATGCAGCGCTGGTGCTTCGAACAAGCAATATCCCGCGTGTTTGGATCAATGGGTCTGAGCCCCTTTATGCCAGCGGAAGCGGTCATGTCGGAATCGGGTTTGGAATGAACAGTCCGGAGGCATTACTCCACATTCACAATTATGACATTGGGCCCTCCATCAGTACCGATCTCATCGTGTCTCATCGGGGTGCTCGCGACGGTTACGGGGGTACCGCCATCAGCCTCCGTGTCCTGGGCAATGAAATGGCTTCGATCCAGGCACAGAATGACGCCCCCGACGGGGGATCGTTACGTTTCCATACCAGGAATTTCGCAAATGTCAGCGAACGCATGAGAATTAGAAGCAGCGGTCAAGTCGGTGTCGGCACCTCCCAGCCGGAATCCGCACTCACCGTGCAAGGCCTCACCGAGGGGGACGCGATCCTCTTCAAGCATCCCAATCAACCGGGGGAGGTCGCTGTCAGCACATCCTCCGCCGGATTGTCAGGGGGTATCGGCACGTATGGGCCGAACGGCGTTCCGAACGCGGCAATGGTCGGTTCAAACACGAACCCGGACCATGGCGCAGTGATTGTCTACGACGCCGCCGGAAACGCCAAGGCGTACATGGTGGTCGATGGTGACGGGACCGGTTGGGTTGTCGCGGACATTAAGAGCTTCCGCGTGGCCCACCCCGATAAGCCGGACACCGATATCGTCTACGCCGCCATCGAGGGACCGGAGGCAGCAGCGTATGTCAGGGGATCCGCTCATCTGAGCAATGGCGAGGCGGTCATCGATCTGCCAGAACATTTCACCAGCGTCGCCAGCCGCGAAGGGCTGACCGTGCAATTGACGCCTAACTCAGCGACATCGCTGGGACTCGCGGTTGAGGAGAAGTCCATCGAACGAATCATTGTCAGGGAGCTGTCGAACGGAAAAGGCGACTATGACTTCGACTGGGAGGCGAAATGCGTCCGCAAGGGCCATGAGGATTACCAACCGATCCGCCCGCACCAGGACCTCGAACTCGGTCACGTCGACAGGAAGGCGAACGATTTCGGTGAACAAACAGCATGAAAAATCGGTGTTCTACGCGAGTCCTACACACCTCGGATTGTCGAACGCGTTTGTGACACTGCAGTACGCCGGGCAGGTCCGAATGCGCGATTGAGGACTGAGGCCGTAACTGCTCGGCCGCATCGGATTCGGCCTCTCGATCGTTTACGCCATTAGCGGAAGCCGGTGAAGAACGTGCGGACGTCGTCGACGAACAGCTCCGGTTGTTCGAACGCCGCGAAGTGCCCGCCGCAGCGGCATCGTCGTCCAGTGGGTGATGTTGTACCCGGGCTCGCACCAGCTGCGAGGCGCGCGGAGGATCTCCCGGGGGAAGGCCGCAACGCCGGTGGGGCGTGGGTGATCACCAACGGGAAGGCGTCGACGTGTGCCGACCGCTGATGGATGAAATGGATATCCAGCCCGTCGATCTCGGTGTTTAACTGGTCGAACCGGTTCAACGCCGCCTCGCGGGCCCGCCAGTCGTAGCCGTCGGCCCAGTACTCGACGAGCTCACGGGTGTAGGCCAGCGGGATGCCCTGGCTCCAGTCGTCGACGCATTCGGCTTCTGGCCACCGTGGCCATCTTCTCATCGGTGCGCCGCGCGGGCGGAGACGACGACATGAAATCCGCCATGAAAACTTGAACCTACGACCCGGAGAAGAACGACGAACTAGTCAGTTCATCGGGTCTCAGCTGCTTTCACACGCGCGAACGTGCGAGACGGGTGGCTATCCGACTTGGCGAGCACGGTTTCCCGCCCACGGGAGAAACCGCGCGGCCGCCGTGGCGATCACCCGCTGATACCCCGATCCCGTGACGCGCGCCAGCGCATCGAGTGCCTTGGCCTCCCAGCCGATCACCACCCGGGCGCGGCCCTTGCGGACCCCGTCGGCGATCGTCTCGGCAGCCATCTCCGGCGAATGCAGTGCCAGCCGCCTGTCGAAGAACGCCGCAGCGCTCTGCGCATCCTCGCCATCGCACACCGTTGCATTCCGCGCGACCGCCGTCTTGATACCGCCCGGGTGCACACACGTCACCTTCACCGGGTGACCGGAAACCAACATCTCCTGCCGCAGCGCCTCCGTGAACCCCCGCACCGCGAACTTCGCCGCGTTGTACGCGCTCTGGCCAGGCACCGCGATCAACCCGAACAAGCTCGAGATGTTCACGATATGCCCGTCACCAGACGCGATCACATGCGGCAGAAACGCTTTCGTGCCGTTGACTACCCCCCAGAAGTCGACGTCCATGATCCGCTCGATGTCCTTGAACTCGGTCTTCTCGACGTCACCGTGGTGCGCGATCCCGGCGTTGTTGTACACCTGGTTCACCAAGCCGAAGTGTGCCACGACATCTTCTGCGTAGGCCAACACCGCCTCCCGCTCCGCGACGTTGAGCCGGTCGGCCTTCACCTGCACGCCCAGCCGCTCGGCCTGGCGCACCGTCTCCGCCAGACCTTCAACGTCGATATCCGACAGCGCCAGCTTCGCTCCCTTCCGTGCGAGATTCAGCGCCAACGCCCTGCCGATGCCCGACCCGGCACCGGTGATGACGGCAACTTTCCCTTCAAACGAACTCACTTTGGTGCAACCTTTCCTTCGGTCGTATGGGTGCGCAGCTGCGCACCGAGATCCGCTATCGCTTCGTCCGCCTCCGCCAGCACGCCGGCCTGCAGGTGGAACACATGCCACAGGTTCTCGAACCGCCGATGGTCGAGCATCCCAGCGGCACAGAACTTTTCAATCTTGTCCGCGTCGATCGACAGCGGATCGTCGCCGGCGCTGTGCATGACGATCGGCGGCAGCCCCGCCATATCCCCGTACACCGGCGAGATTCCCGGCAGCCTCGGGTCGTGCTCGCCGACATATTGCGGCGCCCACTGCGACGCCATCGACGGCAGGATCAACGGATCCCGCCCCACCGGACGCACCCCGTCGACATCGATCGCCAGGTCCGCCCACGGGCAGATCAGCCCGAGTGCGGCCGGGCCCTCGATTCCGCGGTCCCGCAGCGCCATCGCCAGCGCCAGTGACAGCCCACCACCCGCCGAATCACCGACGATCACAATCGTTTTCGGGTCAAGCCCGTCCACAAGCAACCCCATATACACCGCGACCGCTTCCTCGAGGGCGACCGGATATCGCGCTTCCGGCGACCGTGAGTAGTCGGGCACCACCGCCGTCATCCCGGCCGCCGCGGCCAGCCGAGCGGCCAGGCCCCGATAGCCTGCAGCGCTGCCCAGCGCATAGGCGCCGCCGTGCAGGTAGATCAGTGTCGAGTCGGAGCCGGCGCCCAAGGTCCGCTCAACGGGAACACCCGCGATCGTGACCCGCTCCCAGCGCGTGCCTTTGGGCGGGCGAGCGACTCCCGTGAACAACTCGTACAACCTGCGCTTGCCACCAACCGAAATCCGATGGGTTGCGAACAGCGGCCGGCAGCTTCGCAGTCCGGCCCGCACGACACCGGGACGGATGCTCATGCCACCACCTCGGCCGGGGCCGTCACGGCGAACGACAGCGCATCGTCCACGACCGGCTCCTCGAGCAGCATCCTGGAGTCCTTCTCGTAGTGCATCAGCACCTTCCACGGCAGCTTGGACCCTTGCCGCGGCATGATGTCTTTGGCGCGCTGCACGTAACCGGACTGCAGCGAATCCAGCATCCCGTCATCCAGCGCGCAGTCCTCGACATCACGTGCAGTCGCCACCGCGTAGCCGTTGTCGTCCATGTGCCTGAACAGCCGGCACAGATAGGCGCCGGCGATGTCGGACTTCAGCGTCCACGGCGCATTGGTGTAGCCGAACATCCACGCCAGATTCGGGATGTCCTCCACCAGCACGCCCTTGTAGGTCATCTGGTCGTGCAGCTCGCGCGCCTCACCATCCACCGAAAGCTGCATGCCACCCAGCATCTGCAGGTTCAGGCCGGTCGCCGTGACGATGATGTCCGCCTCGAGCTCCCGCCCGGACTTCAGCAAAATGCCGTTCTCCGTGAAGGTTTCGATCTCATCGGTGACCACCGAGGCCTCACCAGACCTCAGCACGTCGAACAGATCGCCGTCCGGCACCGCGCACAGCCGCTCATCCCACGGCATGTATTTCGGGGTGAAGTGGCTCATGTCGAACGACGCGCCGACGCGGCGTCGCACCTGCGACAACAGGAACCGGCGCATCAGCTTCGGCCAGCGACGGCACGCCTTGTACAACGCACGCTGGATCACGATGTTGCGCTTGCGTCCCAGCTCGTACACCGACTCGTGCGGTAGGAACCGCCCCAGTACCTCGGAGATCTTGTCGAACGCCGGCAGCGAGAACACGTACGACGGCGAGCGCTGCAGCATCGTCACGTGCGCTGCGTCGCCTGCCATCGCCGGGACCAGCGTGACCGCCGTTGCGCCGCTGCCGATCACGACCACCTTCTTGCCCGTGTAGTCGAGGTCCTCCGGCCAGTGCTGCGGATGCACGCACCGGCCCGTGAACCGCTCCACGCCGGGGAAGCTCGGCAGATAGCCGGCGTCGTAGTTGTAGTAGCCCGTGCAGCTGATCAGGTAGCCGCAGGTGTAGTGGCGGGTCTCGCCGGTCGTTTCGTGCAGGGCGGTGACCGTCCAGCGGCCCTCGGCGCTGGACCAGTCCGCGCTGACGATCTTCAAGCCGTAGTGGATCTTCTCGTCCACGCCGTACTCCGCGGCGGTGTCGGCGATGTACTGGCGGATCGACGGCCCGTCGGCGAGCACCTTCAGCTCGCGCCACGGACGCCATTTGTAGCCGAACGTGAGCATGTCGGAGTCGGACCGGATGCCGGGGTAGCGGAACAGGTCCCACGTGCCGCCCATCCGCTCGCGTCGCTCCAACACGGCGATGGTCTTGTGCGGAAACTCGGCCGTCACCTGGCAGGCCGTGCCGATGCCGGACAGGCCGGCGCCGATGATCAGGATGTCGAAATGCTTCATGTCATCGAGCATGGCCGCCGAGAGCCCCGCGGGTCTTGACAGAACCCGACAGTCTTTTATCATTTCCCGACACGGGAGTTGATGAATGGGCAGCCTGATCCGCGCGACCGCGATGTGGGGTTACCCCGAGCTGGTCCGCGAGCTCGGTGGCGACCCCGCGGCGTTCCTGGAGCGCTTCCACATCCCCGCCGGTGCCGAACACCAAGAGGACGCGTTCGTCTCCTTCGCGGCGCTGACCCGCATGCTGGAGGCCAGCGCCGAGGAGCTGCGGTGCCCGGACTTCGGGCTTCGCCTCTCCAGCTGGCAGGGCCTGCACATTCTCGGGCCCATCGCGGTGATCGCCCGCAACGCTCAGACGGTGCTGGGCGGGGTGGAGGCGATCGCACACTACCTCTACATCCACTCCCCCGCCCTGAGGCTCGCGCCCGGGCAGCGCACCGAGGTCGGCATCGAGTTCACCTACGAGATGACCGAACCAGGTGTCCCCTACATTCAGGGATACGAGCTGAGTATGGGCATCGCCGTGCGCATTCTTCGCCTGCTCGGCGGGCCGCAGGCGCGGTACCAATCTGTCTCCTTCATGCATCACCCGCAGGGCTCGGACGCCGCCTACCGCGACGCGCTGGGTTGCCCGGTGCGCTTCGGGCAGGCGTGGTGCGGGTTCGAGCTGCCGTCGCATCTGGCCGACCGGCGCATCGAGAATGCCGACCCGGAGACCCGGCGCATCGCCACCAAATACCTTGAATCCACTTACCTTTCGAGCAGCGCGCGGCTGTCCGAGCGGGTGGCCGAGCTTACCCGCCGACTGCTACCCACCGGCCAATGCAGCGCCGAGGCGATCGCTGACGAACTCGCGATGCACCCGCGGACGCTGCAACGACGCCTGGCCACCGAGGGCGTGCGCTGTCATGACGTCATCGACCGCGAGCGTCGCACGCAGGCGGCGCGCTACCTCGCCGAGCCGGGGCTGCACCTCAGCCAGATCGCGGGCCTGCTCGGCTACTCCGAGCAGAGCGCGCTCAACCGGTCGTGCCGACGCTGGTTCGGAAAGACACCCCGCCAGTGCCGGGCCGAGCCGACGGCGACCGTGCCGACATGACGCTCGAAACGAGGGCCCGCGGCGGCGCCACGCCTCATCGATCCGACGAGTACCCCCACAACCAATCCGTGTACTTGTAGCTCGACGTGTCCCTCGTCCGGAACAGCTCGTTGCGGGCGATCCGCCCCACCCCGTCAAGGTGCCACAGTTCGCCCCACATCCGCCCGACCGACAGGATCCGGTTGCACCGCGGTGCCCGCTCAGCGTTGACCCGCTTGAGGATCACCGGCCAGGCCCGGTTGTGGCCACCCTCGACGAAATCCTCCGCGGCATAGTCCGCCACGCACTTCGCGTCCTCCAGCGCCATCACGGCACCGGACGCCAAGTACTGCAGCGGCGGGTGCGCCGCGTCGCCGAGCAGCATCATCCGCCCGTCGATCCAGTTTTCGATCGGCTCCCGGTCATACATCGGCCACCAGCGGTCCTTCCACAGGTAGTCGATTCCTCGCCGCACGCTGTCGTGGCAATGCGCGAACGCCGGGCCCAACTCCTCCGGACCACCCCAGCGCTCCACACCCTGTTCGTATCCGGGCGACTTGAACACGGCCACCTGGTTGAGCAGTTCGCCGCGCCGCAACGGGTACTGGATGAAGTGGCAGTCCGGCCCGATGTAGCCGATGACGTCCTCGATCTCCTCGTCCAGTTCCACCATGCGATACGGCGCTGTCCCGCGGTAGGCGGCATATCCGGACGACACCGGTTCGTCATCCGAAATCTTCTTGCGCAGACGCGATTTCAACCCGTCCATGGCCAGCGCCAAATCCGCGACATGGTCTTCGCCGTCGTCCGTCGATACCACGACGCCGTCGCCTTCCGTGACGACGTCGGTCACCGTCACCCCGGTACGCAAATCCGCGCCGGCGGCGATCGCCGCGTTCACCAATGTCGCGTGCAGATCCGACCGGTGGGTCACGAAGTACGGACCGCCATACCGCGCCCGGAACTCCGCGCCCAGATCGACTTTCGTCAGCGTCTCGGCCGTCACCGCGTCGCGGAACACGATGTTCTTCGGCTGAAAGCCGTCGGCCAGCACCTGCTCGAGCAGCCCCCACGACTGCAGGATCCGCGCGCCGTGCGGTCCGATCTGCAGGCCCGCGCCCACCTCCCCGAACTCGGTCGCGCGCTCGAACAACGTCACCCCGGCGCCCTGCCGGGCCAGCGCCAGCGCGGTGGCCGCGCCACCGATTCCGCCGCCGGCGATGATGACCTGTGTTCCGTCCAATTTCGACATCATTTTCTCCTTGATCCTTTGTACGAGTGAGTTTTTCAGTGCGCCAGTACGACGGCGCGGGACGTTTCGGCCGGTGCCGCATGCCGGCGCCAGATGACCGTGAGCAACATCGACGCGACCAGCGCGGAGACGGCGAACAATACGAAGTTGGAGCCGGCACCCAGCCCGGCGGCGAGCAGCCACCCGCCGATCTGCGGCGCGGACACCGCGCCGATCCGGCCGATGCCCAGCGCCCAACCGAGCGCAGTGCCGCGCAACTCGTCGGGGTAGTGCGACGCGACCGCGGCGATGATCAGGCACTGCGTGCCATGGGTGCCGACACCGGCCAGCACGAAGATCACGTACACCAGCGCCACCGGCGGGCCGGCGAGCAACGCCAGCAAGGCGCCGCCGGCCACGGCCGCCGCCACGATGCTCGTCGGGATTGTCCCGAACCGCACCGCGCCCCACGCCGTCACGAACGAGCCTGCCACCGCGCCGAGGTTCAGTGCCAGGGCGAACGTCAACGCGCTACCCAGATCGGTGCCCTCGCCCTGCATCAGTTTGGGCAGCCAGGTGCCCAGCCCGTACCAGGCCAGCAGCGTGAACACGGTGGCGACCGCGAACAGAATGCTGATGCTCCGGAAACGCGGACCCAGCAGCGCGCCGAAACCCGTCGACCCCGCATGGTTTACCTCACCGAACGTGCGGCCCGGCAGCGTGCGAACCGCGACGGGTACCAGCACGGCCAGCGGCAGCAGGGCGAACAGGAACATCGGCTGCCAGCCGAGCCGCGGTATGACCGGGATGGCAAGCAGTGCCGCGATCGACCCGCCGATCGGCACGCCCGACATCATCATCGTCGCGACCGGGCCGCGCCATTTCGGCCGAATCAGCTCGGCGGCAAGAGCATTGGCGGTTGGTACCAGGCCACCGAGGCCGATGCCGGCGATCAGCCGCAGCACCCCGAAGACCACCGGCCCGGTGGCGAACGCACACAGCGCGGTGAACACCGACAGCACGACCGCGCAGCCGATCACGGCGCGCTTGCGGCCGATCGCGTCCGAGAGCCGGCCCGCGAGCACCGCGCCGATCATCATTCCGACGAATGCGAGGCTGCCCAGGGTGCCCGCCGCGGCGGTGCCGATCCCCCATTCCCGTTGCAGGCTGGAGATGACGTTGCCGTAGACGATCAGGTCGTAGCCGTCGAAGACCACGAACAACCAGCAGACGAGGACGGCGACCAGCGTCGTGCGGTCGCGGCGCGGCTCGGTGGCCGGCGCGGGTGTGGCGGAGTGAGTGAACATGGTTCAAAGGTGATGGCGGCCACATCGTGGCTGCAATATAGTTCTGCTGTGCGGAACAAACCTCAGAGGGCAATCGAACGACCGGCGTATCTACTGGAGTCGGTGGACAACGCGCTTCGGCTGCTGCAGATGCTGCGTGACGTCGGGGCGGTCCGCCTGAAGCAGGCCGCCACCGAACTGGACATCGCCCCGAGTACCGCGCACCGGCTGCTGGCGATGCTGGTCTATCGCGGGTTCGCGGTGCAGGACGAGAAGCGGACCTATCACCCCGGCCCAGCGATGGGTGCCGGACCCGCGGAGCGCGGTTGGACGCGCGAGTTCACCGACCGCTGCCGTCCACACCTGGAGGCGCTCGCTGCCGGGTGCGGGGAGACAGTGAACCTGGTGATCCGCACCGGCACCCAGTGCAGGTTCCTGGCTTCGGTGGAATCCGAGGCAATGTTGCGCGTCGGCGACCGTCAGGGCCAGGTGCTACCCGCCGAACTCGTGTCGGGCGGCCGGAGTCTGCTCGCCGAACTGCCCGACGACGTGCTGGCAACGGCTCTACCTCAAAAGCCCCGGCGAAGACGAACTCGACGTGACCGATCGCCGGCTCGCCCCCGCCGAGTTCGACGCGTTCCGCCGCGAACTCAACGGTGTGCGCAGAGCCGGTTTCGCGGTCAACGTCGAACAGACCGAGGAGGGCATCGCCGCGTTCGGCGTCACCATTCACAACCGCGCGGGACGGCCGATCGGCGCGATCACGGTCGCGGTACCCTCTATCCGCTATCAGCGTCACGCCCGCGGGCCGCTGATCGCGCAGATGAAGCGCACGGTGGGGGAAATCCAAGTCGACGTCGCCGACATCGAACCCTAGTTCTGCAGAGAAGAATTTTCTGTCGATGTGAGCCGCGTCAAACCTAGCGTCGTTGGCAGCACACCTCATAGGGAGCAGAACGATGACACATGACGCAGCAACCCATCGACGACCGGGAACTGACCCGGCTGTACGACGACTTCGGTGCCGAGCACCTAACCCCGCTGTGGACGCAGCTCGACGAATTGATGCCGACGTCTCCGGCGCCGCGGGCGGTGCCGTTCGTGTGGAAGTGGTCGACGCTGTACCCGTTGGCCCAGCGGGCCGGTGACCTGGTCCCGGTCGGCCGCGGCGGCGAACGCCGCGCCATCGCGCTGGCCAACCCCGGACTGGGCGGAGCACCCTACGTGACCCCCACGTTGTGGGCCGCCATCCAGTACCTCGGCCCGCGCGAGACCGCGCCCGAACACCGCCACAGCCAGAACGCTTTTCGTTTCGTGGTCGAAGGCGAGGGCGTGTGGACCGTCGTCAACGGTGACCCGGTGGCCATGCGGCGCGGCGACTTTCTGCTGACGCCCGGCTGGCACTTCCACGGCCACCACAACGAAACCGATCAGCCGATGGCGTGGATCGACGGGCTGGACATCCCGTTCGTGCACTACACCGATACCGGCTTCTTCGAGTTCGGCAGCGACGGGGTCACCGACGAATCCACTCCGCACGTCTCGCGGTCGGAGCGGCTGTGGGCGCATCCCGGCCTCCGTCCCCTCGTCGGCCTGGATGCCAGGAGCAGTTCACCCATCGCGGCCTACCGCTGGGAACACACCGACGCCGCGCTGCGCGAGCAACTCGCGCTCGAAGACGAGGGGTACGCGGCGACCACTGAACCCGGCCACGCCGCGGTCCGCTACACCAACCCGACCACCGGCGGTGACGTCATGCCGACCATCCGCGCCGAGTTCCACCGGCTGCGGCCGGGCGCGCATACCAAGGCCCGCCGCGACGTCGGGTCCCGCGTCTTCCAGGTGTTCGACGGTGCCGGCCACATCCGGCTCGGTGAGCACAGCCATGCCGTCGGCCGCGGCGACCTCGTCGTCGTCCCGTCCTGGGTGCCGTGGTCCCTGGAAGCCGATACGGAATTCGACCTGTTCATGTTCTCCGACGCGCCGATCGTCGAACGCCTGCACTTCCACCGCACCCTCACATCCAAAGGAGCCTGACCGCAATGAAACTCGCCACTCTACGCATCGATGGAACCACCGCCGCCGTGCGCGTCGACGATGAAAACGACACCGTCAACGCCACTGTGATCGATGGCTACCCCGACCTGTCCGCACTGCTCGCGGCGCCCGATTGGGAGTCGTTGGCGCAGAATGCCTCTGGACCCACGATCAGCCTCGACGGCGCCGACTACGCACCCGTGGTACCCCGCCCCGGCAAGATCGTCTGCGTGGGGCTGAACTACGCCACCCACATAAAGGAGATGGGCCGCGATCTGCCCAAGTACCCGACGCTGTTCGCCAAGTTCTCAGACGCGCTCACCGGGCCGTACGACGACGTCGTCGTACCGGAATATGCTGCGGCACAACTAGACTGGGAGGCAGAGCTGGCATTCGTCATCAGCCGGCCGGCCTATCAGGTCAGCGAGGCCGATGCCGACGGATACATCGCCGGCTACTCGGTAATCAACGACTACACCATGCGCGATTACCAGTACCGAACCCCGCAATGGGACCAGGGCAAGAACTTCGAGAAGACCAGCGGGTTCGGACCGTGTGCTGGTCACCGACTACAAGCTGGGCGGCAAGATCGAAACCCGGCTCGACGGCGAACTGATGCAGAGCGCCACCACCGACGACCTCGTGTTCAGCCCGGCCAAGCTGGTCGAGTACATCTCACACATCGTCACGCTGAACCCCGGCGACGTGGTCATCACCGGCACCACCGGAGGCGTCGGCCATGCACGCAAGCCGGCGCGCTACATCGGCGACGGCCAGACGGTCGAGGTCGGCATCGAGGGGCTCGGGACCGTGCGCAACAAGACGATTGTCAAGTAGATGAGCTTCCACGACCTGGAACTGCCCGAGCGGCGGCTGATCGCGCGGCGGGGCACCGCGTTCTTCGCGCAGCGCCTCGCCCAACTGAGCGACGACGATCTGGAAGCCGGCTCGTTGCTGGACGGCTGGACCCGCAAGCACCTGGTCGCCCACGTCGGCTACAACGCCGCGGCGCTGTGCCGGCTGATGGACTGGGCGGCGACGGGCGTCGAGACACCGATGTACCCGTCGGCCGAGCACCGCGCCCAGGAGATCAAGGACGGTGCAACGCTGTCCGCGGCCGCCTTGCGAAATCTGTTCGACCACACGGTCGCTCGGCTCGAGGAGAAGTGGCGGCACCTGCCCGGGTCGCGCTGGGCTGCGCCGGTGCGCACCGCACAGGGCCGCACTGTGCCCGCTTCGGAGACGGTGTGGATGCGGACCCGCGAGGTCTGGATCCACGCCGTCGACCTCGACAACGGTGCGCAGTTCGATGACTTTCCCGACGTCGTGCTCGAGTCGCTGCTGGCCGACATCGTCGAGGCGTGGCGACGGAAAGGGCTCGGCGCCGATCTTGCGCTCGAGGTGACCGGGGCACAACCCATCGCGGTGGGAGGGGCGGCCGACCGGACGGTGCGCGGGCCGCTGCCGGCAATGGTGCGGTGGGCCGCCGGAAGGGGCGCCATCGGTGTGACATCGGCCGGAGACATCTCGACGCCTCCGCCGTGGCTGTGATATTTCGCCGGCACCTCTGCCGGGCGCGTCCTGTCAGCGGACGACGGCTATCGCTTCGTGCCTCAAACCCACACCTGACATCTGCTACGACTACGCGGGCACTCCAGCAGTTGCATTGCGCGAGTCCGTAATTCGGCTGACCACCGAGTCCACAGCCGATCGCAGGCCGGGCACGAACGCCTTCCACTGCATCGTGCAGCCGGCATGTCCGGCATCGACGGTCACGGTATGCGCGTCGGGAATCTGTTCGGCTACCCAACGCTGGTGCCGCGGCGGGATGACCCGGTCACACAGCGGTATCAGCACCGAGGTCGGCACATCGATGTCAGCGATCCAGCGGGTGGAATCAAACCGGGCGATGTCGGCCAGCGCCCGCATCATCGCCCCATAGCTGGTCGCCCGCAATTGCCCCAGCGCCCACAGCCGGTCATTCATCACGATGTCGTCGACGACCGACAGCCGCGCCGGGCCGGGCCGCCCGGGCTGCGGGCCGAAAGCCTCTAGCAGCGCGGCCAAGACACCGGTCGCGAGCCGCTCATGAGTGGCACCGCCGAATGTCGCTGCCGCGGCGCAGAGCACCAACGCATCGACCCTGTCTCGGTGGCGCCGCCACACCAGCTGCGCCACCAGTGACCCCATCGAAAAGCCCACCGGGATGAATGTTTCTATGCCGAGCTCGTCGGCCAACGCGGCGACGTCGTCGGCGCAGTCCTCCAGCGCGAAACGTGGCGAGGCGATACCCGAGCCGTGGCAGCGCTGGTCGAACACCACCACACGCCCGAAGCGGCGCATCATCTGCAATGACGGATACCACGTCAACAGCCCGGTGCACGCCAGCGAGTGCAGCAAGACAAACGTCGGGCCGCCGGTAGTTGGGCCGGAATCGACAACATAGGTGCTGCCACGATTGGAAAGCTCTACCACCCGGCCGTGCGGAAGACGGCCGACGGGGGCAACTTCGGGCAGCGTCAACGACGGCAGCGGCAACGTCATTCTCAGCGGACCAAGAAGCGCGTCGATCACGCAGTATGGATTGGGGAAACCCGACGCGGTCGTCGCTGAGGGGCCGCAAATGGTCTCATGGGAATCGAGGCGAGACACGCTGCGGCGCACCATGCTCGGTCGCAAAATGCCCGTCGCGGCAAGTCGCCGTGGAAATGCTCGTGAGGCGAGCTGCAGAACATTACCGCTCATCGTCGGTGCCCCGCAGTCTGTGGGCCGTCAAGAACACTCGGAACATGAGGCCATGTTCATCGCGAGGGCAGCCGCGCACGAGAGTAGTCGGCTACTCGATTCTCCTGGATCCTCTACTCGAAACACCCAGGCACCGCCCGGGTTTCTGTGTCGTCGGCGGTGTGACACCACCGAGCCCGTGCTGCTTCCACTCCTGAGAGGCCCTGTGCCCCAACGGGAATCGACGACAGACGATTTGAACGAGGCTGTTGTCGGCGAAATGGGAGGCCGGCCGCAAGGCGCAACAAGTAGAGTCGTCGCAAGGCACACCGGCACCGTGAGCGTGACCCACGCCACAATCGACATCGTGAACGACGTCAGCGCATTTCTCGTGCTTTAGTCGCAATTCACCTTATATCGAATAGTTACACAACATCGCGAAGAATTGCGGTAGCGTTTTCCGCTAATTGCCGACGCGACGCTATATGGGGGGAGCGAATGGCCTTTCCGTGGGAATTGAATCTCGATCGTCCGTACCGCGACGAGAAGTGGCCCTTTCCCGAGCAGCGAGACCGGCGCGAGTCGACCGATTCGGTAGTCGGCGGCTCCGCTGAGAAAATCGATGGATTTCCGGCAGATAGTGAGAATCTGCTGCGTTGAGCCATTCCAATCTCGGACCGCTTTGATGTCGTTGCCAGTGGATCACGTCGGAACGGTTAGGACGGCGCTGCCGTACCAATGACAGAGAAGCAGGGCGACTTCCACGTCGAGTCGGCCATCACTGATCGGTCGTCCCCGACGTTCGATCGCGCGTTGCACGCGATATTTGACGGAGTTGGAGTGTAGGTGGAGTTCCTCGGCGGCGGCTTTGAAGCTCGAGCCGGCGCGCAGAAAGACACGCAATGTTTCGCGAAGTCGCTCGTCGTTATCCGTGTGGGATGCGAGCGGACCGAGCACCTCGGCGACCCAAACGCGCGCCGTGCCCACGTTGCCGCCCAGCAGCGCGGCGGTCGACAGGCCGGAATCGCTGGCAGCCGTGACCCGGAGCGCGTTCGAGCCCGACGCGACCGCAACCGCATGGGCTTCTTGCGCCTGCTGATGCGAACGCCGGAAGCCCTCGACGCCCGACAACGGATTACCTAGAGCGATCCAGGGGGCATCGTTTCGTGCCTCGGCGAACGCGCGAACACGATCGACCGCACTCGGCACGGCGTCCGCCGGGACTGCGATCCATGCCCATCCGGTCAGGCGGTCCACCGGGGTGAACAACCAACACTCGCGGGCACCGGCCGATTCCGCGAGTTGTTGGACGAAGCGCTCCATCGACGCAAGGTCGTCGCCATCCTCGTCCTCGTCGCGCCACGCAACCACCGCCAGGTGGACTCGCCTGAGTGGGTAACGTATCGCCGTCGTCACCGCATCGATGTCGAGGTCGGCCCCGTCGAGTAGCTCCCGGACCCGTAATGCGCGCAGGCTGTTTCGGTTCTCCATCCAGCGATCGCGCTCGCCTTGATAGGTATTGACCACCTGCTGAGTGATCCAGTCGATATAGCCGAACGTGATTTCCGAGATCTGGCTGAAAACGTCGAGGCTCAGCGGTGGCTCCAGGTTCGACGCGCGTATCTCGTCCAGCACAACGTCCAGCACCGCCTTGTGGCCGAGGCGGTACGCGCGCACCAACGCATTGACAGTCACTCCACGCTGCGCGAGGCGCCGTGCGTGTTCGAGGGCCGCCGTCGGTAACTCGACATTTTCGATCGGGATGGCGTGGCGGATGGCGGACAATACTGTGGCGACGTTTCCGTCGACGCTGTCACGCAACAGCTGCAGCAGCTGCGCGTCGCCGCGCAATTCGGCAATTTCCGTGACCAATGTCTGCTGGATCGAGGCGGTCACCTCGGCCAGTCGCTGGTCCAGCTGGCTGACGATTGCCGCCGCCGACCGAGCGACGACCGCGGCGTCGTCATGGCCCGCTTCCACCATGGCCAGACCTTAGTCCTGCAGGTATCCCCCATCGAGCGGTTCGCTGCGAGGTCGTTGCCCTGACCGCTTTGTCTCCGGAAGCCAAGAACTCGCCGAGACTTGATCGTCCGGCGACGTCGTGCCCCGGGTACTGGCTCAGCGATTGTTATGGCCAACGCGACACCGAGTCGCAGTCATCAAATTCAGTTCTGCGTCGCGGAGAAAGTGAGTCACCAATGAGCAGCCACCTGAGCGCCATTGCCATCGAATTCAACACACTGCAGCGGGAGACGCTGACCGCGATTGTCGACACATTCGTCGCAGCCGTGCCGAGCGAGAACGACCCCGACGGGTTCTACGCCGCCAAGGGCAGCGACGTCGGCGCCGACATCGCCACCGAGCAGTACCTCCGCACGCATCTGCCCGAGGAACAACTCGCGGGCCTGCTCCAGCTGATCGATGCTGCCGGCCTGTTCGGGTTGAAGGATCAACCCCAGGCCGGCCGCGAGGAGATCATCGCCAACCTCGCAGGCATCTCGCCCGAGGCCGCTGGGGTGATCGCCGCGCTGCGGCAGCTTTCGGTGTTGTTCGCCTACTCTCTGCCGGGACATGGCCGGAACCCGCTGTGGGTCGGCATGGAGTATCCCGGCCCGGCCCAGACCCCACCGGCGGACGCCCGCAAAACCCTGGAGGTCATCACCCCATCCGGGGAGACGACGCTCGAGTCGGATGTGGTCGTGATCGGCTCCGGCAGCGGCGGTGGGGTGGCCGCCGCAGCGCTGGCGCAGGCCGGCAAGCGGGTGATCATCCTGGAAGCAGGCAGCTACTGGAACGAGTCCGACTTCGTGCAGTCCGAGCCGCTGGCATATCAGAAGCTTTTCCTGCGCGGCGGGTTCTTCCCCTCCGCCGACGGCATGGTCAGCATCGCTGCGGGCAGCACCGTGGGCGGCGGCAGCACCGTCAACTGGTCCAACTCGTTGCTGACCCCGAACACCGTCCGCGCCTGCTGGGCCGACGACTTTGGGCTTACCGACGTCGACACCCCGGCGTTCGATGAACACCTACAGGCGGTCTTCGACCGGATCAAATGCAACGACAAGGTCGCCACCCAGAATGGCCCCCATGAGCGGTTGCGGGACGGTGCGTCCGAGCTCGGGTACTCGTACCGGGTCGCCACGCTCAACATCGACCCGGAGAAATACGACCCCAACCTGATCGGGTACAGCGGGATGGGCGATCAGACGGGCGCTAAGCAGGGCACGATGCGCACGTATCTTCAGGACGCATCCGACGCCGGAGCGAAGCTGCTGCCGAACGTCTGGGTCGACCGGATCCTCACCGAGGACGGCATGGCCACCGGAGTCGAGGCGACATACACCGACCCGCAGACGCAAAAGACCTCCAGCATTGTCATCAACGCGCCGTCGGTCGCGGTGGCCGCAGGCAGCCTGGAGACCCCGGGGCTGCTGCTCCGGTCAGGTATCGGTGGGCCCGCCGTCGGCGCCGAGCTGCGACTGCATCCCGCCAGCCTCGTCAGCGGGATCTACGACGAACCCCAGGACCCGTGGTACGGGCCCGCGATGGCCGGAATCATGAACGAGTTCGCCGAAGTGAACGAGGGCTACGGATACCTCATCGAATGCGTCCAGCACCTGCCCGGCCTGTTCACCACCGTCGTCCCTTGGCTCAACGGTGCTCAGCACAAAGAACTCACCCGCAAATACCGGTACCGAGCCGACTGGGTGTTCATCGTCAAGGACCGTGGTGCCGGAACCGTCACCATCGACGAGAACGGTCAATCGACGTTTTGGTATCCGTTCACCGACGAACTCGATCGTCGTCACTTCCGCGAAGCCGCGGTGACGTCGATCCGCATGCACGAGGCCGCAGGTGCGCAACAGATCTTTCTCGCCGGCCAGCCGTTCGCGCCCTGGAACCGCGGCGAGGACCTCGAGGCGTTCATTGCGAAAGTGAACGAGCTCCCGATCGGCCCGGGTGGCACCCCGGTGTTCAGTGCCCACCAGATGTGCAGCGCAAAGCTCGGCAGCGACCCGCAGACGTCGGTCGCGAAACCGAATGGCGAGCTGCATGACGTCACCGGTGTCTGGATCGCCGACGCCAGCGGAATGCCCAGCTGCTCCGGGGTCAATCCGATGGTGTCCACGATGGCCCTCGCGCGCCGCACGGCGATGAACATGCTCGATCAAAAGGGCTCTTGAGCGGCGACCAGGCTACGGCTTCGCGCCCCAACCCTGAGCATCAGGCGACGAGCCGCCGCCAAATCCCGCGTCAACGACCAACTGTCTTGATGCATGTTCGCCATCGCGACGACTGGCGGCGGAGCGCGGTCGGCGTGGTCGAGGCCGCGAGCACGTCCGCGACCAGGCGCGGCATAGGCCGCTTACCAGCGCCAGCCCCACGGATGGAACCAAGGCCCCCAACCACCGCGCCAACCGCCGCCGTGCCAACCGCCGCCGTGCCAACCGCCGCCGTGCCAACCGCCGCCGTGCCAACCGCCGCCGTGCCAACCGGCCGCCTCCACGGTGGGGGCCGCGGCGACCGTCGCGGGCTGGGCCGGAGCAGGAGCGGCCGTTGCGATCGGTGCGGCACCGATCGCGACCGCGGCAGCACCCGCCGCCAACATCGGTGTGATGCACTTCAATCCAATTCCCATAATGGAGCTTCCTTCGATTGTCTATATACTTGCCCCTTCCAGGTTTGCGCGCCATCGGACCGGCGACGTCACCGCTGACACCCATTTAGTGCCCCCCGCTAGCCGGTAGGCAATCTGGGAGCGATGACGACCGCCACGTTGAAAGCCATCGCGCCTGAGCACCTTTGGTGTCTATTGCTGTGAGCTGTGTGTCAACGCACTGAAAGCCGCATCCTGCGGGTCGGCAGCCGCGCCGCCACGCCGCAACCCAACGCAACGAAATCCGTCGCGCCGTGTCCCTGCTACTGACGGGGGCGAAACTTCTTAGGCTGCCTAATGTGGCCAAACAGCCAGTTCGGCGCCCATAGATGTGAGTTTCCTGAAGATCGTTCTCTGACCACGCGATCCGTACTACCCTCGAACGTGGGTGAACTCCCAGCCCGCCGGAAGCGCTTCACCGGCGCCGCCCGAATTCGGGCTCCGCCAGCGACGCTGTCCGACGCACCCCGACCACGACCACCTAAGGGATGTGCGATGGCTGCCGCCGACACCGTCGGGATCCACCGTATGGATCCCGACGCCGCGGACAAACTGCAGCGGTGCGGCAGAGCCACATTTGCTGTGCGGCCGTCTCCGAAGCGGGTGGCCATCGCCGCGATTGGCGACATCGACGCCGTCAACGGCCGGACTCTGGGCCGCTATGTCGAGCGTCATACCGGCATTTCCAAACAATTAGTGCTCGACCTGCGCGCCGTCGACTTCGTTGGTACCCAAGCGTTCACGGCGCTGTATTACATCAGCGTGCACTGCGCCCGCAGCGATGTGGACTGGATCATCGTCGGCAGCCCTCCGCTGCACCGCCTGCTGACGATCTGCGACCCCGAGGGTGAGTTGCCGCTCGTAGATGACCTCCCCTCGGGGCTAGCGCGGCTAGACCGCCTTGCGCAGTTCCGCCGCAGCATAGCCTCGGCCGGGTGACCAACAGCGGTTACGACGACGCCTAACGCTGCCCTGACCGGACATTCAGGGCAATCGTCATCTCCGAGCCCGATTCCTTCAGCGCCCGCGCCTGGTGTTGATCGTCGCGAACACGCTCCAGCCGATCAGCGTGCCGAGAGCGATCGAGAAGATCGCGGCAACGGTGACCCCAAGCGTCGAGATATCGCCCGCACCGGCGGCGGCCCGGCCGAGCTCCTCGAAGCTCAACGCACCCGGCACCAACGCCCAGAACGCCGCCAGCATCATCACGATCGCGGGCGGGGAAGTCTTTAGCCGTGCCCCGAGCATCGCGAACGGCACCACCAGGCACGCGCCGACGGCACCGGAGTGGGTGGGCGACAGGAAGAGGCCACCGACCTTCTGCCCGACCAGCGCGACGCCGATCGCCAGGATCAGCCACAGCATCGATCCTCTGGGCGCGGAGAGATAGATGTACAGACCGATGGCGATCACGATGACAGCGACGTACAGCGACCATCCGCCCATCTGCGGCGACGGCTGTTGTGGTGCGACCCGGCCGGCGATATGCATCCCCAGCCCGACGCCGAAGACGAGCAGCATCAGTTGTGCCACCCCATAGATCAATCGGCTGGCGCCGCTGATGACCTGCGCGCTGGCCAATTCCATTGCGGCAATCGTCAACGCCAAGCCCGGCAGGATCGCCACCAATGGCGGACTGATCACCCTCAGCAGCCCGTCGTTGGCTGCGTCGGCAACGAACCACGTCGCCAACATGGTGACGACCATCGCGGCCAACACCGGCAGCACGGCGTTCAGTGCCGGAAAGGGCCTGCCCAGCATGACGATGGCGCCGACCACAGCTCCGAGAAACACGTAGCCCCACAGCGACGCCCACGTGGGGTTGATCACCAGGCCGAAGCCGAGCGTCGTGATCGTGTAGCCGACCACGGTGGTGACGGGCCCGAACCGCGGCGGCATGGTGCGCGCGGCGGCGGCCTCCCGGGCCGCGTCGGCCGGAGTGATGGCGCCGACCTCGGCGAGCTCGGCGATCGCATCGATGCGACCCGCGAGGTTCAACTGCGTCGTCGGCTTGACGATCGTCTCGACCTCGTAGGCGACGGTGCCGACCTGGACCACCAGCGCGGTCGGCAGTACGACAACGCGCACGGTTTCTCTGGTGTACTGCTTGGCGATCGCGAGCAGCCGCGCCGCGACCAGTTGTGTCGGCTGTTCACATTCCACCAGCGCGATGCCTAGCTCGCGCAGCATCGCGGCGATCTCCGCGTCGTCATGGTCTTGCCCCTCGGCCAGCGCCTCCGGAATCTCCTTGCGGATCGACTGCAATAGCCGTCTCGCTCTGCTGGGCTGGTCGTCGCTCATACCCGCGATTGTGGCCTGCGAAAGGGCGCCACTCGGGTCGCAGCCAGCCCGACGGCGAAGGCCGTCAAATGCCCCACCTCGGTGAAGGTCGGCCTCATAGCGACGCTGCCCGCCAACCCGGCCACCGCCGCCACCTGGCACCGGGCGCGCCACCGCCGCTCGACGTACCCCGACAGAGTGCCCGCCACCCCGAAGACGAAATAACTCACCCCGACGTCACGGGCACTGACCAGCCGCGTCGGCGCCCTACCCGTTCTGATCGACCGCCGCAGATAACTCTGCCCGACATACGTCGCGATGACGTGCGCCGCGATACCAACGAAAAGCCAACGCCACCAACGTAACCGGCGTTCGGCCGGCGCGACCACCCCGACGAACACCGGCACGTACGGCCACCATTTGCGGTCGTCCAGCCAGAACAGGCTCGTCGCCAGGACTCGCAACGGCTCGGTCCGCAGCCGGCGCAGGTTTGTGGAATGGCTCCGCTGGATTCGCCGCGATCCCCCTCGCCCGGCCGACCGCTGAATCCGGGTGGTGATGAACAGAACGAGTAGCCACGCGTAGGTGAGCGGAGCGCTCGCGACGCCGCGAAGGACTACGTTCTTGGGCTCGAACTCCACAATCGCGACAGTATCGCCATGACCGAGAACGAGATCGATTTGGAAGCCCTTTCGACCACCGAGCCGGGACGAATCGCGCCGACGGCACAGCAGGCGCTCGCGCGCATCGAGGCGGCGGTCGACTACCACCTTCGCGAAATGGACGAGGTTTTCGGTGCCGAGCCGCCTACGCCGTTGACCGAGCAGAACTACAGCGGACGGTTCTTGGTCCGCACGTCGCGCGCCCTACACGCGCGCCTCATTTTGGAGGCCGCTGAGCAGGGTGTCTCGCTCAACCAGTGGGTGGCGCAGAAACTTGCTGACCGGAAACCCGACTTGGACTGGTAGCCGCATCAAGCCGTTCCCGCTGCGGCACCACCACATACTTCGGGTCGCGCGTGGACTCCACCCCCGCCTCGAACACCCCTAACCGCTGCAACGCACTCCCCGCCAGCAGTGCAAGCCCGGACACCGCCACCGCCGGCCGGCTCCGGCCCGCGACTACCGCCCCCAGCGCTCCCCCGACCGTCAGATACTCCGACCACTTCCTCAGTCGGTGCGCCTTTCCCGTCGTGTACGCCTCGGCGACCAACCCGAGCCGCTGTTCCATCAGCCGCGACGCCGCCACCTCCATGCCAGCCCCCACGACCGCCATCCGACGCGCCGGCCCTGCTTCTGAGGCGGGCGCCAGCAGCATGCCCAGCCCCCCGCCGCTCGCCGCGGCCGAGCCCGTGAAGACGAACGGCAGATACGGGTGCGCCTCATGCCACGCCGGAACAGCCGTCTGCGACAACAGAACTGCGGTGTACGACGCCACCCCCGGCGCCACCGCCGCCGCCGACAGCCCAGCCGGCCGCGCCAACGAGCCGAGCACCTTGCCCACGAACGTCCGCCGCACCTGCGACGGCATCAACTCCGCCGCCCCGGCCAGGCCCGCGCCCGGCCCATACGCCGACAGGATCCACGTCCCCATGCTCATCGGCGAGCTGGGCTTGGCCACCCGCAGCATGTGATGAAACCGCTCCGGCCGGCCCAAGTCCGCAACTAGGAAGTACATGCTCGCCGCCAGACTCGCCAGCGCACCCAGCCGAGAAATCCGGCACAACCCCGGCCGCCCCGTCAGATCCGCTCCAGCCGCCAGCATCGCCGACCCCGCCGACAGCCCACCCGAAAACAGGTACGCCGCAATCATCCAATTCCACACCGGCGACTTGAGGACCTGCTGCCCGTAGTACGACCGGAATTCCGCCCGCGGCACTGCCAGCTGCTCACGCATCAGCGTCTCCGCCCCACGAACGACGACACCGCAATACCGACCAACGCTGATGCGGCCATCCCCGCGTACCTCCACATCGCGCCCGCGTCCCGCGTCGGCACCACCGGATCCGGCGGCAACCCATACACCTCCGGCTCGTCGAGCAGCAGGAAGAACGCTCCGTCACCGCCCACCCCGTCGTTGGGGTCATGGCCGTACAACCGCGCCTCGGTCACCCCACGCGCATGCAGCTCCTCGACACGGAGCGCAGCCCGATCCCGCAACTCGTCCAACGGACCGAACTGGATCGAATCGGTGGGGCACGCCTTCGCACACGCCGGCTCCAAGCCGTCATGCAGCCGGTCGTAGCACATCGTGCACTTCCACGCCCGGCCGTCGCCCTCGCGCCGTTCGATCACCCCGTAGGGGCAGCCCGATACGCAGTACCCGCACCCGTTGCAAATGTCTTGCTGCACAACCACTGTCCCGAACTCGGTGCGGAACAGCGCGCCCGTCGGGCACACATCGAGGCATCCCGCATGGGTGCAGTGCTTACACACATCGGAGCTCATCAGCCAGCGGAAGTCCTGGCGGGTTTCGGCACCCGTGGCATCACCCGGGCGCTCCAAACCAGGCATACCAAGGTCCACCGACTCTCGCACCGGTTGCTCGATAAAGGCCACATGCCGCCACGAATTCGCGCCCAGCATGCCCGTGTTGTCGAACGACATGCCCAGCAGGTTGTATCCGTCGTCGGGTACCCCGTTCCATTCCTTGCAGGCCACCTCGCACGCCTTGCACCCGATGCACACCGACGTGTCCGTGAAGAACCCGACCCGCGGCGGGTGCTCGACGTACCCGGCATTTCCCGCCGGGTCCTCCAACGGCCCGTAGAAGCTGTTGTCGCTCATGGCTTCTCCTCTGTGTGCGCCGCGGATGGCCCGGTCGTGTCCAAATCGGTCCCCGTGTACACCGTGATACCCGCGCGGCCCCGGTACGAGGCGATGTAGTCCAGCAGGGCCGGTCCGCGCGGCCGCCGCCCCGGCTGGATGTCACACGTCGCGACCTTGCTCTCCTGGATGAAGACGTTCGGGTCGGCGACCACCCCGAGCAGGTCGTTCACCACGTCACCGTCGACCACGCCGTTGCCGCCCCAGTGATACGGCATCCAAATCTGGTGCACCACATGGTCTTCGATCCGCAGCGGCCTCATTCGATCGGTCACGAATACCCGCGCGTCCACGGCCGTGCGGCTGGTGATCACATGCGCCCACTCCATGTGCACCAATCCTCGCTCGGCGGCGAGCTCCGGTGACACTTCCACGAACAACTCCGGCTGCAGCTCCGACAGGTACGGCAGCTGCCGGCTCATCCCGCCCGCCGTGTGGTGCTCGGTCAACCGTGCCGCGGTGAAGACGAACGGGAACACCTCGCCGTGCGCCTCCGGCGGCGACGGGTTCGACGGATTGTCTTTCCGCCCATAGACTTTCCGCGTCGGATTGCCCTGCTGCAAGTACATAGGGTTGCGCACCGGCGACTCGTGCGGCTCGTAGTGCGTGGGCATCGGGCCGTCGACCAGGCCGTTGGGCGCGAACAGCCAGCCCTTGCCGTCGGCCTGCATGATGAACGGGTCGTCCCCGCGCAGCGCCTCCACACCCACCGCGCCCTCGGGCGGGCGGTAGTCCGGTGGTTTCGTCTTCTCGAAGTCCGGCACGTCGTGGCCCGTCCACTCGCCTTTCGCACCGTCCCACCAGACGAGCTTCTTGCGCTCGCTCCACGGCCGGCCCTGCGGGTCCGCCGACGCCCGGTTGTAGAGCACCCGCCGGTTCATCGGCCACGTCCAGCCCCACAGGGAATCAGCGGAAGCATCGGACGACCTCTCGTGGTGCGGTTCGCGCCTCGCCGACTGGTTGACCTCATCGGCGTAGACGCCGCTGTAAATCCAGCAGCCGCACATCGTGCTGCCGTCGGCCTTCAAGGACAGGTAGTTGTCGACTGCCCGTCCCGTCGTCAGGTCGACGCCGTTGATCCGCCGCAGCACGTCCTCGCCCAACGGTTCGTCGCCGTCCATCGCGTAGTCCCACGCCAGGTCGAGCAGCGACCGGTCGCGCTCGTCGGTCGAGCCGGCGAGCCGCTCCCGCAGGATGCGGCCCAGGTGGTAGAAGAACCACAGCTCCGAGCGGGCGTCTCCCGGCGGTTCGACCGCCTTCTCGCGCCACTGCAGCATCCGCTGCGTCTGCGTGAACGTTCCTGCCTTCTCGACATGCGACGCTGCCGGGAACAGGAACACCTCGGTCCGGCAGCTCTCCGGCGAAATCTCGCCCGTCTCGACCTCCGGGCCGTCCTTCCAGAACGACGCGCTCTCGATCTCGACGAGGTCGCGCACCACGAGCCAGTCGAGGTTGGCCATTCCCAGCCGCTGCAGCCGCCCGTGCGCCGAGCCGACCGCCGGATTCTGGCCCAGCAGGAAGTAGCCGAACACGTTGCCGTCGACCATGTCCATGACCGTGCGATAGGTGCCGTGGTCGCCGCTGATCCGCGGTATGTAGTCGAAGCAGTAGTCGTTCTCGGCGGTCGCCGCATCGCCCCAGTACTCCTTGAGCAGGGAGACCATGTATATTCCGGCGTTGCGCCAGAAGCCTTTCTGCTCGTCGCCGGTGACGCGGTCGAGGTAGTCGGCCAGCGTCGCGTCGCCCGCCCTCGGCATCGGGAGGTAGCCGGGCAGCAGGTTGAAGAGCGTCGGCACGTCGGTCGAGCCCTGGATGCTCGCGTGCCCGCGCAGCGCCATCACGCCTCCGCCCGGCCTGCCCATGTTGCCCAGCAGCAACTGGATGATCGCCCCCGCCCGGATGTATTGCGCGCCGACAGAATGCTGCGTCCAGCCGACGCTGTACACCAGCGCCGTTGTGCGCTCGCGGCCCGAGTTCTCCGCCCACGCCCGCGCCACCTCGAGGAACTGCTCGGCCGGCACGCCGCACACCCGCTCCACCATCTCCGGCGTGTAGCGGGCGTAGTGCCGCTTGAGCATCTGATATACGCAACGCGGATGCTGCAGCGTCGGGTCGGCCGGGATGTCACCGGCGCCGCCCTCGATCGGCGCGCCACCGGAGCCGTGCTGGTCAGGCGCGGCCCGCTCCTTGGCGCCCGCGCCGCCTCGGCCGACGGGGCTTGTCGACTCGTAGTGCCAGGACGACGGATCGTACGACGCGGTCTCGTCGTCGTAGCCGCTGAACAGCCCGTCGAGATCCTCAGTGTCCTTGAAGCTTTCGTCGACGAGGAATGACGCGTTCGTGTACGCGACGACGTACTCGCGGAAGTCCAGCTCGTTGGTCAGGATGTAGTTGATCACGCCGCCCAGGAACGCGATGTCACTGCCCGCGCGCAGCGGCACGTGCCGGTCGGCGACCGCGCTGGTGCGGGTGAACCGCGGGTCGATGTGCACGATCCGGGTGCCGCGCGCCTTGGCCTCCATCACCCACTGGAACCCGACGGGGTGTGCCTCGGCCATGTTCGAGCCCATGATGACGATGAAGTCCGAGTTGACGAGGTCTTGCTGGTAGTTCGTCGCCCCGCCGCGACCGAAGGAGGCTCCCAGACCGGGAACCGTGGAGCTGTGTCAAATACGCGCTTGATTCTCGATCTGCAACGCACCCAGCGCGGTGAAGAGCTTCTTGATCAGATAGTTCTCTTCGTTGTCCAGCGTCGCGCCGCCGAGGCTGGCGATGCCCATGGTGCGGCGCAGCGTGTTGCGGTCGGCGTCGAAGTCCTGCCAGCCCCTGCTGCGCGCGTCGAGCACCCGGTCGGCGACCATGCCCATCGCGGTGTCGAGGTCGATGTCCTGCCATTCGGTGGCGTATGGCGGCCGGTAGCGCACCTTGGTGAGGCGTTGCGGACCGGTGACCAGTTGCTTGCTCGCAGAACCCTTGGGGCACAGGCGGCCTCGGGATATCGGGCTGTCCGGGTTGCCCTCGATCTGGATGACCTTGCCGTCCTTGACGTACACCTTCTGCGCGCACCCGACCGCGCAGAACGGGCAGACCGAGTGCGCGACGTGGTCGGCCTCGGCGGTGCGTGGTGTCAGCGTGAACGATCGCTTCGACTGCGCGGCCTTGCCGCGGCCCAAAGTATCTTCGCCGGCGATCTGCCGGTAAACCGGCCACGACTGGATCAGCTTCTTGATGTCCATCAGCGTCTCCTTACCCGGCTTATGCCCGATTCAAATCCGATCAAACCACTCTGCGTGTGTTGTCGTCGCCGCGCCGCGTGATCCGCCGCGCGTCAAGCTGTTCCAGCAACGGCACAGCGACCCGGCGGGTGGTCTCCAAGGCGCTGCGGGCATCGCTGACGGTGAACGGCTGCGGCAGCGCTTTCAGGATCTCCGCCGCCCGGTCGACGGCATCGCCGCCCAGCACGACGCCGTCGGCGATCTTGGTCAGCCGCCCGACGCGGACCGCCGCGGCGAGCTCCTGGGTACCGAGCTTGAGCTCTTTGAGCTCGTCGGCCTCCGGCGCGCGGAACGGCTCGGCGGTCAGCCACTCCTCCAATGTGCGCACCGCCTTGTCGACGCGTGGCGGCAGGCCTTTGTCCGGCTGCCGGACCAGACCGTCGGCCACCTCGAGGCCGGTGCCGTCCAGCATCGCCGGCACCATCTCCGCGACCGGGAGCCCGACCTGCTGCCGCAACGTCTCCAGCGGCATGCCTGCCGCGATGTCGTGCTGGGCGGCCCATCGTTGGACGGCCGTCATCATTTGTTGACGCCGCTCGGCCCACCATTGGTGGTCGACGACCCACTCGCCAACTCGCTGCCCTGTCGCCTGAAACCCCATGGCGCGCAACTCATCTGCCCGGGCACACGCCGGCGGACGAGCGCGGCCGGTTGCCAGCTCGTCGGCCCGTTCCCGGGCCGCGCCGCGACGGCGCAGCGCTGGCGGCCGCACGTCGAGCACTTCGATACCGGCAGCGATGCGATGCTCACCGGGGTCTCGCAGCAGCCCGATGTCTCCGACGCGCAACGGCAGCGGCCGCGTCAGCCGCAGTCGTGCGGCGGTCGCACCGAGTGGACGGACGTGGACAGGGATGGCTGCCGACCCGATATGCAGCACCAGCTGCCGGTGCACCTCGCCGGCCAACCGCAGCCCGACGTCGATCTCGTCGATCTCGAGCCACGCACCGGGTGTGCGCACGGTGTCGCCGCGGCCGATGTGCCGACGATCGATGCCGCGCAGGTTCACCGCGACCCGCGCCACCGCGCCCACTTCCGTCTGATCCCTTTCGAGCGACTGCAGCCCCCGGACGGTGACGCGCCGCCCCAAGTGTTCGAGTTCGTCGCCGACCCGGATGGTGCCTGCGGCCAACGTGCCGGTGACGACGGTGCCTGCGCCGCGGACGGTGAAGGAACGGTCGACCCACAGCCGCACGTCGGCATCGCGGTCCGGCGGTGGCAAGCGGTCTGCCAACGCGAGCAGTTCCGCTCGTACGCGATCTGGTTCGGTGCCAAGCACGACGGGCACACCGGCGAACCGCTGCCGCGTCTGCTCGATGGCGCGCGCCGGGTCGGCCAGATCGGCCTTGCTGATCACGACCAGCGCGTGCCGCACGCCCAGCGCGTGCAAAGCCGCGAGGTGCTCGTCGGACTGCGGCATCCAGCCCTCGGTCGCGGCGACGACGAACATCACGGCTGGCACCGGGCCCACGCCGGCGAGCATGTTCGCGACGAACCGCTCGTGGCCCGGCACGTCGACGAACGCGAACTGCCGCCCGTCGATCTCCGTCCACGCGAAGCCGAGGTCGATCGTCAGCCCACGGCGCTGCTCTTCGGCCAGCCGGTCGGGCCACATGCCGGTGAGCCGGTGCACCAGCGTGGACTTGCCGTGGTCGACATGGCCGGCCGTGGCGATCACATACATGCCCGCACCGCGGTCAACAGCGGGTCGTCATCCTCCGGCGCGACCGTGCGCAGATCGAGCAGGCACCGGCCGGCCTCCAGGCGGCCGACGACCGCGGGGGAGCCGGCGCGCAGCCGTGCGGCGTAGGGCTCGGGCAGGCTCACGGCGGCGCTGGGCAGTTCCACGCCGGGGGCTCCGCCGCCGCCGACGGCCGCGATGCAGTCCACGGCCCGCGCGTCGGGCAGCTGTTCGGCCAGCCGCTGCGCCCGGGCCCGAAGCTCCGACACATCGGCGTCCAGCGCCTGGGCGACCGGCGATGGCGGACCGGCCACGGTGGCTTCCAGCGCGGCCAGGGTCAGCTTGTCGACTCGCAGCGCGCGGGCGGCGGGATGGCGTCGCAGCCGTTCGATCAGCTCGGCGCCGCCGAACAGCAGGCCCGCCTGTGGGCCACCGAGGAGCTTGTCGCCGCTCGCGGTGACGAGGTCGGCGCCGTCGCGCAGGACGGTCGTGGCGTCGGGCTCATCGGGCATCAGCGGGTGCGGGGTCAGCAGGCCGGAGCCGATGTCGACCACCAGCGGGACGTCGAGTTCGGCCAATTCGGAGACCGGAACCGCCGAGGTGAACCCGCTGACGCAGTAGTTCGACGGATGAACCTTGAGCACGAAGCCGGTCTCCGGGCCCATCGCGTCGGCGTAGTCGCGAAGGTGGGTGCGGTTGGTCGTACCCACCTCGCGGATCCGTGAGCCGGTCGACTCCATCAGCTCGGGCAGCCGAAAGCCGTCGCCGATCTCGATCAGCTCGCCGCGGCTGACCACGATCTCCTTGCCCGGGGCGAGCGTCATGGCGGTGAGCAGCAGCGCGGCGGCGTTGTTGTTGACGACGTGCACACCGCCCGCGGTGGGTACCGCCCGGGTCAGGACGGCCAGCGCACCGCGACCGCGCCGGGCGCGGCGGCCGGTTTCCAGGTCGAACTCGACGTCGGTGGCGCCGCTGGCGGTGACTACGGCGTCGACCGCGGCTTGTGACAGCGGCGCGCGGCCGAGGTTCGTATGCACGACGACGCCGGTTGCGTTGATCACGGGCCGCAGGCTCGCCGCGCTGGCCGGCAGTGCGGCGACGGCGGAGTCGGCGACCTGCTCGGGTTCGATCTCACCGGCGCGGGCGCGCTGTTGTGCTTGAGCGACAACGGTTTTCACGAGCCCGCGCCCGAGGACGCGCTCGGCTTCGACGAGCCGGGAGTCGGTGAGCAGCACGTCGGTGCGGGGCACGCGGCGTCGGGGATCGGTCATGTCCGGCCGCAAGCATGGCGGAGGCGGACGGGTATCGAACCTGCCAGCGACAGGAACTGCCGCGCAGCGATTTTGAAGACCGTGCCGGTCACCAGACCGGATACGCCTCCCTGGCCCATCGCACCATCATGGCAGGGCAGCATGGAGGGCATGGCCTATCGAAACGCTCAGCCGGCCACCGGGCATTCGCCGAGCAGTGACGTGGTCAGCATGATGCGGCCCAGCGCCACCCAGGCGGCGCCGTAATAGCTCGGAGACCGCTGCTCCAGTTGCGCCGCCGCGTCAAGGCGCTCGACGGCCCCGTCGGGATTGCCGGCGCCCTGTTCGGTGGCCGCAGCGGCGACCAGGGCGACGGGATGCTGCCAATTGCCGGCAGCCGACCCATCCAGGTTGCGCAACGCGGGAACCTCACCCGGCGCTGTGAGGACGGGGCGCATCGCACCCGCGAGGGCTCGGTCCTCTTGATCGCAGGATTCTGCGAACCGGACTGGTAGGCGCGCGGCGTCGAGACCGAAGCGTATGGGCCCCCCCGTGACGGGTTCGGTCGGCACGGCACGGCCGACTTCACTGACGGTGGCCCAGTCGGGCGGCAGCATGCCGGTCCCGATGAGCTGCCAGCCCAGGACCCGCTGGGTGCGGGTGATGTCCGTCCACCGCCGGTCGGCCGTCGCCTCGAGGAGTTCCCATTCGGCGCGAGGACTGAGCCGCCAGCCCAGGCCCCGCTGGGTGCGGGTGCTGTCCGTCCACCGCCGGTCGGCCGATGCCTTGAAGAGTTCCCATTCGGCGCGAGGACTGAAGTATCCCGGGTTGACGATGTACGGCGGCGTCCTAGCCCAGTTTCCGCCGACCAGGATGCGCCCCGATCCGGCCACCCACGTACCCGGCGGATTCACATCGCTTGAAGGCGCGACTCCAGTGCCGACCGCGACCGTCTCGGCCTCCAGGATCGCCACGCCCAGCCGTCTGCCGTCCTCGGTGAGCTCCGGCGCATTGAAGCGTCGGCCGGCCAACACCAACGACCGCGCCGCATCGAGATCGGCATCCGCGGCGCTGTTGAAATCGGTGACCTTGTCGTCGGCCCACCGCCAGGCCAGCAGGCCGTCTTCGCGGCGCAGATGAGTCTCCGTCCACTTCCATATCGACCGGAACCGAGCTTCGTCACTGACCGCCACAGCGATGAGCATCCCGTAGGCCTGTCCCTCGCTTACGACGTCACCGCCCTCGTCACGTCGCACGACACGCCCGTCGGATTCGACGTACTCATCCAGGAACTGCTGGCCGGCGATACGCGCCGTATCCTCCCGCAGGCCGGCGATGTCGGCCGCATCCAGCCGCGGATCTATTGCGTTCGTGATCCACCAGCCGGCGCCGACCATCAACACCAGCACTAGCGCAATTGCCGGCGAGGTGCCCAGTTGCCTCTTCATCTGGGCTCCCTCTGTCGCGTCCTGGCCACTAGGACCGCCGCGCCCACGATGGCGGCGACGCACAGTACGGCCGCGATCCGCCTGCCGTCCGCGCGTTCGATCGCAGGCGTTGTCACTTTGGTTTTGTCCACCGCTCCTGCGAACGCGGGCATCGTCAACGTCGGGGGACTCAGCGTGGTGGGGGCCTCCGGGACATCCCGCAGCGTCCGCAGCAGGGGACCGTCGGGCCCGTCGGTGAGCAGGAGACTCATCGGCTCGCCACCGAGGAATTCAACCGGTTGGCGCCATTCCCGGCCGTTTGCCGTCACCACCGCTTCGAACTGCCCCGCCGGCAGCGCGGCATACCCGGTGATCAGCCCATATCCGGCTTGGTTCACCAGCACCATCGGCTCACGTACGCCGGGTAATACCAGCGCGAGGTAGACGGATCCCGCAGCACTGGCAGCGTGCAGCACCCGCACTGCGGATTCGGGCCCGGGGCCGCTGGGCGGGCCGTCCGGTGCGAGTTGCGCCGCGACCTGGCTGGATTCGGCCCCGGAGAACAGTGCGAGCGTGTAGGTCACCCCTGGGTGCAGCGTGAGCACCTGACGTATAACCGGGGCACCTCCGCCGGCAGGGTTTGTCACCACGACGTACGTCCCCGCGGGCATCGACCGATAGCCCGACGGATTCGCGTCGTCGCTCGTCTCAAGCGAACCGGTCGCGGTGCCGTCGATGCGCACTAGGTTGAGTTCCTCGGCCGGCCGGTCACGGCGCAGGTCCGCCAGCCGCAGCACGGCCGGAGGGCCTTGCGGCGACGGGCCTGCGCCCAGACCGATATCCCTGGCCCGCAACGGAAATCGAACTTCAAGTCCCGTAGCGGTCATGTCCACGGACTCCACCGCGAACGGGCCAACTTGACGTTCGAAGAATTCCGCCACACCTCGTAGCCCTTGGCGCGGGCCCCCCAGCGTGATATCGCGTCGGGGCGTTCCGGCGTCGTCCTCTCCTTCAATAGTCGAAATGTCCTCGACCCGAACGGGCTGCGTTGCAGCGATCACTGCCAGCGTGGCGAGCACACGTTGATCCACCGTCCGAGACTGCAGGACCGCAAGCACATCCGGATCTGTGGCACCGGCAAGGCGGGCCGCGAGTTGGCCCCCGAATGCCGGCGCCGCGGGCAATGGGGGTTTCGAGGTCGGTTCGCCATTGTCGACACGGAGCACCTCGACTCGCTCCACGCCCGAGCCGAACGTCGCCGCTGGTTGTGAGTGCGCGACCGCGTCAGTGAATACACCGTTCGGCCGCATGCTTGCACGCAAGGACGCCCTCGACACGACCCAGTCGTAGTCGGTCCAGCCGTCGGGCGCCCAGCCCTGCACCTGCTCGTCGGTGTCCACCTTGTAGGCCCACACGACATTGCGCCGGTCGCGGCCGTCCCGGATCAGGTCCAGCCACAACGCATCGTCGACGATCAGCCGGTCGGTCTTGGACACGTTCTGCTCGATCCACTGCAGTGCTTGCCGCATCGACGCGTCATCGTCGGATTCCAGCAAGCCGTGATGGGCGGGCAGCCAGACCGACACGACGATGGACACGATCAGCGCCCCGGCGGCCAGCGCCGGAACACGGAAGCGCCGCATTCCAACCAATGGCTGCTCAACGGTGCGGAACAGATAGCGCAGCGCCACCTCGCCGGTGCCCGCGGCCAGAAGCGCTATCAACGGCAGCGCGGCCAGGATGAACGGAGCCGGCAGGTATCCGGGACGAAGAATCGTGGCGACGAGTATCACCAACCCGACCGCGAACGGCCTCAGCCGCTTGACGAACAGTGCGGCCAGCGCGATCGGGACGGCCAGAAACGGCAGGGCCGGGTCGAGTCGGAACCATTGGTCGACGGTATGGCGATTGAGCGAATCGGGATCATCGAGCGCGCCGCCCGCCGCGCGGTCCCGCAGCTGGAACCTGATGCCGTCCCACAGACTGACGTGTCCGGGTCCGGGGACCAGCTCACCACGCAGGACGGCCGTCAAGACGTACGTGCTCACCACCACGCCGAACACGGCGACGAACACGGCGAGTGCGTATCGGCGGGTCGCCGGTGCGGTCCTGGTCCAGACCAGCCAGGCGAACATCGGCAGGAGCAGCAGCATGGTCTCTTTCGTCAACACCGCTATGCCGAAACATGTTGCGGCGCCGAACATTGCCGACAGGCGGTACCGGGGTGAGCATAGAAGCACCAGGGCGCCCAGCACCCACGCGGTGGCGAGGTTGTCCAGATATACCGCGCGGCCAAACCAGATTGCCAACGGAGACAGCGCGAAGACGGTGACCGCGGCCGCGCTTGCCCAACGCGACATTTCGATTCGGCGCGCCAGGGCCCACAGCAGGGCGGCGGTGATCACGGCGACGATGACCATCAGATATCGCCCGGCAGCCACCGCGTTGCCCCCGAAGTCGGGACCGGAAATCGCCGTCCACAGCGCCAACTGCAGCCAGCCGGCCGGCGGGTGGTCGTACCAGTAGGTGTAGTGGGCGAGCTCTCCCCATTCGGCCACGGCGTAGGCCTGGGCCATATACGTGCCTTCGTCGTCAAGTCGGGCGGGCGACCCCGTAAGGTTGATCAACCGCAGTGTCGCGGTGAGTATCAACAGGATCCCGAGTATCGGGACCGAGGGATTCAGCCGAGATGGACGACCGTGGTCAAGCGGTCGTGCGCGGCGAACCACCTCGTCACCGCGCCCGCGCGCCCGCACCGCCTCGTGCAGTGAACGACCGTTCCGTTGTCGTTGCCGCCGCGGCGGAACGGAAGACTTAACGGCCCCCCTATCCAGTCGCTCAGTGTTGTCGACTTCGAGATCTAGTCGCGCGGTCTTCTCACCATCCAGATCCAGCCGCGCGGTCTTGTCACCATCCAGATCCAGCCGCGCAGTCTTGTCAACATCCAGATCCAGCCGCGAAGTATTGTCGTCCGGTCGTGCGCGGCGAACCACCTCACGCCAGCGTGCCCGCACAGCTTCGTGCAGTGAACCATCGTTCCGCTGTCTCGGCCGCCGCGGAACCGTAGGCTCCACGCCCCCGTATTCCGGATCTAGTCGCGCAGTGTCGTCAACATCCGCACCTAGTCGCGCAGTGTCGTCACCATCCAGACCTAGTCGCGCAGTCATGCCGGAACCGGCCGTTTCGGTGTGGTGGTGCGGTGGGCGTTGGTGTGGGTGGTCTTCTCCCAACCTCCATGCCCGCGGCTCTCACGCCACACCGACCGCACCGCGGCGGCCGCAAGTAGCAGCTGATAAGGAATGGTGCCCAGCAATAGTCGCGCGTGATCACGGAAACGTATTCGGATGCCGAATTCCCGTCCGAACTCACCGAGTGCGGCAGACTCGACTGCCATGGTGACGAGCGTCGGCGCCAGCGGCAAGAAGGTCACCAACGCCGTCGGCATCGGAACCTTCAGCACGAACATCGACGCTAGCGACAACGGCATCAACACGCCCGTTGCCGCCTGCAGCAAGGGCATCGCCAAGGTGTAGCGGGCCAACAAGCGCTGTCTGCGGCTAGGCAGCTTGCGCCACTCACCCTTGCGGAGCACCTGCAGAAAACCTTGATCCCAGCGCGTGCGCTGCTTCACCAGGGCACGGATCGAACCGGGGGTCTCTTCCCGGGTTACCGCTTGCGGGTCATAGGCGACGGCCACGACTGCACCCCGGGTGGACAACCGCACGCCGATCTCGCAGTCCTCGGCCAGACAGTCGGGATCCCAGCCGCCCTCCTCCCGCAGCAGCTCGGTGCGGGTGAACACGGTGTTGCCCCCAAGCGGAATGAACCTTTTCTCCGCGTGGAAATGTAGGCGGGAGCGGAACCAGAAGTAGTACTCGAGGCAGTTGCGCAGCGACCACCAACTCGTCTGGACGTTCATCAACTGCACGCCCGCCTGAACCACATCTGCGCCTGATTCCTCAAAACGCGCTTCGACCAGACGCAGCAGCCCCGGATGCACCTCGTCCTCGGCGTCAAAGACTCCGACGATGTCACCCCGGCATTTGCGCAGCGCGGTGTTGAGTGCCTTCGGCTTGTTCTTGGGCAGGTGGTAGTCCATCACCACCCTGACGATGCGTGGGTAGCGTGCCGCCGCCGCACGCGCGACAAATTCTGTCGCCGGGTCGTCATGACCGATGATCACGATCACCTCGTACTTGGGATGGTCGAGCCGAGCCAGCGCGTCGATTGTGTCCCCGAGCACATCCTGTTCGTGGCGAGCCGGTAGCAGCAATGAGAACGACCGATGAGCACCAGCTGCTCGACGCCGAAAACCAGTCGCTGCCAACGCGTCCGGACTGCGCCACGCGTGCAGCATCCACCACAGGGTCGTACTGGCGACCGTGAACAACCCCAGCGACAGGACCACCAGCGCGCCGTTAAGGAGGAACTGCGGCCACGACAACGGACGATTCTTGCTCTGCTCGGGCGGCATCGGCTGTGCGCGCGGCTCAGTGCCGCCTGAAAAGGCTTGCACGCCTTGGGCCGGTGGCAGTGCGCCGCCGGATGAGCCTTCGGGATGCGCACCCGGTGCCGATCGCTCTTGTTCCGTCGCGGCAGATGACCCGTCACCGCTGGCCGAGGGCACCGACGGCTGCGGCGCGGGTTGGTCGTCGCCCCCGAAGGGGTGCCCACTGAAGACCACTAACGCGACGAAGAGGAGAACGGCACCGAACGCCATGGCAGTCCGCTTGACGCGGCGCCCCCAAAGATTTGCCTCGCTAACAGTCACAACTTCGCGCAGTGGAGCAACGTTCTGTTGTGCCCGCCGCCGCGGCGGAACCGAAGGCCTAACGGCCCCCCTCCGACGCAGCGCTGTCAACCGGTCGGACGCGACGAACCACCTCGCCGCCATGCCCGCGCGCCCGCAGAACTTCGCGCATCGAACCATCGTTTTGCGGTCTCGGCCGCCGCGACGGAACCGAAGCCCTAGCGGCGCCCTTCCGAAGTCGCGAAGCGCTGTCAACCGGTCGCACGCGACGAACCACCTCACCGCCACGCCCGCTCGCCCGCACAACTTCGCGCAACGAACCATCGTTCTGCTGTCCCGGCCGCCGCGGCGGAACCGAAGCCCTAACGGGATCCGTGACCGGCTCCAGGCGCGCAGTGTTGTCAACATCCAGATCCAGTCGCGCAGTGTTGTCAACATCCAGAGCTAGTCGCGCGGTGTTGTCCACCGGTCGTGCGCGGCGACCCACCTCACGCCACTGCGCCTGCCCAGTTTCGGGCAGCGAACCATCGTTCTGCTGTCCCGGCGGCCGCGGCGGAACCGAAGCCTTAACGCGATCCGTATTCGGATCCAGGCGCGCAGTGTTGTCAACATCCAGATCCAGTCGCGCAGTGTTCTCAACCGGTCGTACGCGGCGAACTACCTCACGCCAATGCGCCCGCACAGCTTCGGGCAGTGAGGCATCGTTCTGCTGTCTCGGCCGCCGCGGCGGAACCGAAGGCTTGACGGTCAATGTATCCAGATCTCGTAGCGCAGTGTTGTCACCGGTTCGCGCAGTGAACCATTTCGCAGCCGCGCCAGCGCTTCCGCTCCGATTCGCTGCGCATCGATATCTTATTGTCAGCGGTCACGTAATTCCCAGGTTTGAGGGGCTGTCCGTCGCGCAATTCCCCGCCCGCAGTCACACAATTGGCCTCCCCGGGGCGTGTCCGTCGGGGGCCCGCCACGCGCTGTCAGCCGCCACACTCCGCCCACAAAAGCACCGGCGCGCAACGGAGTCCTTCGGACGGCCACAGCACCTCGACCGCTAGCGCTGAAGGCCCGGCGGGATCTCAACAATCTCGCCGCATGAGGCGTCAGGACTGGACTGAGCGAGTAGGGTCTATCTCGCAGGGCAAGCGCGAGCCCACGTCGACTAGCTCCGCCGGCAGTGGTCAGCGGCGATGGGGTGGAGGGACGTTCACGGCTTGCGTGGGACGCGCTCCCCGCCGAGAGCCGAATATGCCTAGCAAATCTGGGAGGGGCGGTGGAGATCGTACTTGGTGTGTCGATGACACCCACGACGGTCAGCATCGCACTCGTCGAGGGCGAAAAGGCCGACGGTGTCATCGTCGAGCACGACGTCTTCGACATCACCGCCTTCAACGGCTCGGCAACGTCCAGGGCATGCGATCACGTCATCGCCGCGATCCTGGGTACCCAGGAGGGCGCGATCGCCGCCGGCCACCATCTGGTGTCGACCGGGGTGACCTGGACTGACCATGCCGATGCGGCCGTACTGCGGGAGGCATTGGTCGCCCGCGGCATCGAAGATGTGCTGCTGGTTTCGGAGCTGCACGCCGCCGGGGCGCTCGCCCAGGCAGTCGGCCGGGCAGTGGGCTACGACAAGACCGCACTGATGTTCGTCGAGCTCGACACCGCGACGCTGGCTGTCGTCGAAACCGCCGATGGCTCAGTGGTAAAGGTGGTCAGCCAAGGTCTGCAAAGTGCGGACACGATCGCCGTGCTGACCGAAATGGTCACCAGCCTGCAGGCCGAGACATCGATGCCCCAGGCCATGTTCGTCGTTGGCTCCAACGTGGACGTCACCGCGGTCAAGGCACATTTGCAGGACCTTGTCTCGGTGCCCGTCATCGCCCCTGAAGAACCAAAGCTGGCGTTGGCGCGTGGCGCTGCGCTGGCGTCGGCGAATGCGCCACGCTACGACACGTCCACCGTCGGCCTGGCCTACTCACAAGATCCCGGCGAGACCACGGTCTACCCGCTAGCCCCGACCGGCGACGCCACCACGTTCCTTGGCCACGCCGACACATCCGCGGACACCGCCGACATCGCGTGGGACCCCGACGACGTGTCGGAACGCAGCAAGCCGTTCCCATTTGTGGGCAGCTCGGTGACCGCCATCTTCGTAGCGGGAGTGATGGCACTGACCATCGCAATGGTGATCAGTGTCCAACCGACCGTGGATCAAGGCTCGGGCAAGATCACCATGCCTCCGGGCGCTGCCGCGCCGCCTCCCGCGTCGGAGAGTGCGCAGCCCGCCGCACCGCAGCAGGTGCCAACGACGGTCCCTGACCCCGCCCCGGCGGTACCACAATCTGCGGCCACCGCGACGGCACGGCCGATGGTTCCGCCCGCCCCGCCACCGCCAGTTTTAGTGCGCAACGCAGCGCCCGCCCCGGCCGCGCCACCACCCGCCCCGGCGGCGCCACCACCAGCGCCGGCCGTTGTGCTTCCGCCGGGGATACCGCCGCCGCTCATCCGGTGGCTGCCACCGATCCTTCAGCCACCGCCCTTCTTCAACCCGCAGCAAGGCCCGCCGGGGTACCCGGGTCCGAAAAAGCCGAAGTGGGAACGCCGTGGCGGCGGCCATGGGGACGACCACGGCGATTAGTTGTGGACGATGTGGAGCTGATCAGTGCGTGGCAACCCAACGCGAACATCGTCACTGACGTGCCGGGCGTCAACCTGGAATGGGAGCTGAGCGTGGCGATCGGGGTCGGGTCCTGATCACGTTCCACGGTCGATTGAGTCGAAAACGCTCAGCGATTGCTCGAACGGTTCGGGCGTGACGCCCAGCTGGTTGCCGAACGGATGGTCGAGCCAGAAGACGATGAACAGCAGCAGGCCGAGCAGGACAGCGACCGCGCCGAGCAGGAGCAGATGCGCCCGTATGCTGCCCAGGCGCCCCAGCAGTACGACACCGCCGAAAAGCAGCCCGGTCCACAGCAATCCGGGTATTCGCGGTTTGGCGTCCAGGATTCGCTGGTTCCGCTCCGACGCCAACGTGCCCAGCTGGTCGAGAAACTTCTGACTTATCGGGCTCGACGCGACGCTGGACTGCTCGCTGCCGAGCACCCGGTACATGTCGTTGAGCGCGTCTCGCGCGCTTTCGGTTCCAGTGCCGGCGCGTATCGCGTTCTCCCATTCGGGGCCCTCGACCGCGCTCGTGTATTTACGGAGCAGTACCCGCATCTGGGTCTGCTCCGGGACGGGCATGCCGACGGTCTGCCGGTACATGGTGATCAGAGTGGACGCCTCGTTGGAGACGTTGATCTCCGCGGAGGAGAACTGTTCCCACGCCACCACAATGGTGAATCCGAGCAGAGCGCCATAGACCAGGCCGACACAGGTCATGAATGGCGACAGCGCTCCGTTGTGCCCTCGCTCACCGGTTTCTGGAGGGTGCGATCCGCCAGCCATAAACTGCCGGCCGCCACCAATACCGCCGCGACAAGGGACGCGGCCAGAAGCAGCCACAGACCCGCTATCCCGTAGTCGCCCATTCGTTACCTCCGCTTGCAGGCGCCCCGGCGCCGGGCGGCTTTCCACCAGTCTCCGCCTAGATACCCGCAAGCACACACGTAGTCGCTCCGTGACTGCCGAATCGGGCCCGTACAACTTCGGTAGTTGTGGCCGTCCGCCGATGTGCCCGGCGGTAGGGAAGACGGATGGATCTTGCGAGTTGGACCGTGGGTCTTTCGCTCATCGTGCTGACCATCGCGATCCACACGACCGCGGTGGTGTTGATGGCGTTCGGCCTCGAAAAGAGGGTTCGGTTCCGAGTCGACACACAGGAGTCCGATCGGCTCCGGGCGATTCCGGCCATGATCCGCCACATCGGAGCCGTCGCGCTGGTACTGGCCGCCCTCAGCGGGCTGGAGGGCGTGTTGTGGGCGTCGGCATATTGGTGGCTCGACGCGCTCGACTCGTTTATCGACGCGTCCGTCTATGCCCTGGCCACCATGACGACGTTCGAAATACCCGGGCTAACGTTGCAGCCCCGGTTCCATATGCTCAGCGCCCTCGAAGCGATGAACGGCGTTCTGCTCTTCGGCATCAGCACGGCCTTCCTGTTCGCTGTCATCCAGGTCCACTGGAAGTTGCTCGCCCACCGACACGAACATCACCCGGCAGCCGGCCGCGAGTAGACCACCCGCGTGCGGAAGACGATGTCCTGCAACGATCTTCGTCGCCGGTCGACCACGACCCACAGCAATCCGATCGGGAAAACCACGCAGCCGATCGCACGCAGCAATCCAACGGGCAGGCGCACTCGTTGCGACCGTCGCCCGACGACCCGCAGGCCCATCGCCACCGCCCCTGCGGTGGATCCCGAGACAGTCCAGCATCCCGTGAGATACACCACCGCGACGACAAAGGTGACCACCGTGGAAAACACGGCGTTCAGCGATGGCAGGCTGAAGGCCGCGGGCGAATAGACAAGCCGCACCAACACCAGGCCCCCGTACAGCGCACTCATGATCAGCAGAATCACCAGCAGGTCGATGACCGCGGCCAGTCCCCGGGTGATGATCCCGGCCGCCCGCTCGGCGTCGGGCACCGGCTCCGATGGGATCACCGATTTTCCCGGTCACGCCCCAGCATGCGGTCGACGATCCGGGCCACGACGTCGTCGGCGCGCTCGCCCTGCGTGCGAACATCGGTCATCACCTCGGCGGTCATCGAATTCGTCGACTCGCGAATGATCGCGGGCAAGTCGACGCCCTCGATCACCCTGTCGGCCAAGGCAATCAGGTCGACCCGGTTGATCACCGCCTCGATGTCCAGATCGGCGGCGAGCGCGTCGATATCCAGGCGCTCGCGCACGAGCGCGTTCAGATCCATCTCGTCGAGAACCAGGTCCACCAAGCCGACCGCCACAGCTGCAACCAAGGCCTTGAATTGGTCGGCGCTCTGGGTCACCCACCGGTCGCCTCTCTCGGACAGGCCGGCGACGCCGCGCCTCATCAACGGCCCGAAGACCGGCAGTTTCTCCGCCACGCGGTAAGCGGTCTCCGCAGCGTCCACCGCCATCGCCGCCGTACCCACGGCAACGGAAGCCACCGGGTGCGCCAGCAGGTCGGTACCCATCACCGCATCGTAGTTCTCGTGGACCACGAATCTGGCGACCCGAAATATCCGTGTTCCTGCACAACGGCTTTGCCGAAATCGCTATCCGGGGACCCCGGGCGCGCGAATTACCATCGGCACCGCAGGGAAATAGGCCGCCATCTCTGAGCGTGCTTTGCGCAGCGCCGCGGTGCCGTAGCCGTGCTTTCGGTGGTCGGGATGGATCCAAACCCGGACGTTCACCTCGCCGCCGATCAGCTCACCGAAGACCATTCCGACTGTCTGCGTTCCGTTTACGGCGACCAGCCACACGGCGTCCTCGGCGTCGATCCGCCCGAGAGCCGAGCGGATCTCGTCATCGAGACTGCCGGCGGGCCCGCCGGAGCCGTCACCGGCGGCACCCATATCGGCCGTCCGGGCTCCGAAGAGGTCTCGGTCAGCCTCGCTGGAGAACGGCCGCAGCACCAGATGTTGGCCGGAACTCTCCGGCCGCTCGATCAGCGTGAAGCTCAGCCGACTATTCAGGTCGTCGAGCTCAGCCGCGATCCGCCGGCGCGAATCCTTGGTGAGTTGGTAGAACGGCATCCCCACCACCGCTTCGGCGCCCAGACGCGTGGTCCCGAGCAACGCTGCAACCGCCTCGACGGCCGCGGCCGGGTGGTCTGCATCCACGATTGCATCGAGCACCTCATGACGGCGGTCAAGCGCGGCGATCAGGGCATCGGTGATCTCGCGGCGCGCGGCGGCGCGGTCGTGGTCGGCCATGGCGCCAAGCGTAGACGCCGGCCAGGAACCCGATGCGCGTCAGTGGTTCTTGGTGTTCGTCACGTCAATGATCGACGATCCATGCTCGGGGCATCGCGGCGGATCAGCCCAGGACGAGGGACACCCCGTTGGCCTTGAGGTCGGCGAACGAGTAACTCATGTCGCCTCGACGACTCACCGACACGACATAACGGTCTTCGCCCTCGGTGATATCGAACGAGAATTTGAAGGTGCACAGCAATCGGCTACCCACACCCGACGCCAGAACAGTCGTCGTCAAGATATTGCCCGTGCCATTCTTCACCGTCACCTGCGTCCCCTCGTCGATGTCGGAGTAGCCGCCTGACCCGGAACACGACGAGCCCGACACCGTGATCGCAGGGGCGTATATGTTTGGTGGATCATCCCTAAGCGTGAAACTTCCTGCGACAGTTGCGGTTTCCAGCACATGGAAGCCTTCGGCAAACTGCGGACAGTAGTAGTCCACGGCGACCTTATCGACCGGCATCCCCTGCTGTCGGGCACCGTCCTCCAACTGGCGACACACATGCTTACCGTGGGCGACGGCGTTCGCGTCAGAGTTGAACTCTCCCGAAAGCCCAGACTGTCGCAATGCAGCGAGGTACTTGTCGTCAACGGACTCCCGGTCCCGATTGATGAACAGCGTCACGCCCACACCGGCCCCAACAAGTCCCAGGACCAAAACCACGGCTGCAAGCACCCACCACAATCGACGACGTCCCGGTTGCGATGGCGCCGACACCGCCGACTGCGAAATATCAACGGCGCCTGCCTGATCCAGCTGTTGCTTGCCGAGAGGGTCGACGGCTTCGGTGCTGCCGTCGCGAATGAGGTTGGTCGGCTGTCCGCCGACGAAGTAGCGCCCTTCGTGACGACCGGTGGGATCTGGTCGCCAGCCCGTTTCGGATGCCGCAGCCCCGACTGTTGGCGTCGCCGCCTGGTGCCAGGTCGACTCGACCTTGTATGCACCGCACGCACCGCACCGGTTGGGATCGGTGAGCGCGGCACCGCAATAGACGCAGAAGCTCATGGACACCTGGTCACTTCCTGTACACCGTGCCCTCCACACCGAACTCCGATGCGGCGGTAGGCGTGCCGCCGGTCAGGTGGGCGCCGGGCCCGCGCATTCAAGCAACTCCTCGAGTGCAACATCGAAGTCGTCGACCAGTCGCCACAGGTCGGGCAGCAGGTCGGGGCAGCAGATGACGCCCACGTTCAGCTTGCCGTTCAGCGACATCGCCGTCACATTCAGCCCGCAGCCGTGGAACAGCGGGCCTAGCGGATATATTGCCTCGACTTCGCAGCCCAAGAAGTACAGCTGCGCTTGCGGCCCCGGCACATTGGAAATGATGAGGTTATGGACGGGGTTTCCGATGACCGGTGAGTCGGCGACAATCCGGAAAACGGCGCCGAACACCGCGCGGGCGGCGACTTGCGCCCAGTCCTGCAGCAGCGTGGGACTGATGGCCGAGCTGTGATTCTTGGCAGCGGCGTCCGCCCGGGCGATCGCCCGTAGTCGTTCCGCGGGGTCACCGATGTGCGTTTCAAGTTTGCAGAACATCCCCGACAACTGGTTGTGGCCCGGACGGTCGGACCTGTCGTGCACCGACACCGGCACCATCGCCACCAGCGACCTGTCCGGCAGCTCGTCATGATCGCCCAAGAACCACCGCAGCACCGCCGCGCACAAGGCCATCACCACGTCGTTGACCGTGACCTGGAAGCGGTCCTTGACCTTCTTGATGTCGTCGAGGTCCAGCTGGGCCAGCGCGACGTTGCGGTCGGCGGTGATCGATGCGTTGAATCGGGTGGCCGGAGCCGCGAACGGCGCGGCCATGGTCAGGCCGTTGCGCGCGCGGCGCAGAGTTTTCACGATCGTTGCAACGGTCGTCGGCATCACATTGGCCAGCTGCAAGGGGCGGGAGGCGAACCTCACCAGACCACCCGCCGCGATCTGAAGCGGGCCGGCCTTCCCGGGGCCCTCCACCGGTTCCGGCGGCGGCACGTCGGGTTCGACGGTGCACAGCTGCGAGAGCAGGTTGGCGCCGGTCACGCCATCCACCGCGGCGTGATGGACCTTGGTCATCACCGCCAACAGGCCGCCCGCGCGCGGGTCAGTGTCGGCAACGCCCTCGATCACCCACATCTCCCACAGCGGCCTACCGCGATCCAGCTGCACGGAAGCGATGTGTCCGCATACCTCGGCCAATTCCCGGCGCCCTCCCGGCGACGGCAGGCCGATGCGGAGCAGATGACGATCGAGGTCGAACGCATCGTCCTCAACCCAAACGGGATAGTCCAGATTGAGCTGGCTGTCGGCCAGCTTTGCCCGGAACTCGGGTATGGCCGCGATCCTCGCGGCCAACTCGGTGCGAAGCCGATCAAAGGTGTAGCCACCGGGCACCGTTGAGGTGTCCAGCTCAAGGATCGAGCACACATGCAGGGGCTGGGTCAGGCTCTCGATGTAGAGGAAACTCGCGTCGAGTCCGCTGAGCCGCTCCATGTGCAGATGCTAGGCGCAATGACCTCGCATCCGAATCAATTGGGTCGAACTGCAACAAGTTCCGTGAAACTCAGTGCGCGCACGTCGAGATCGGCGCGCGAGGTGCAGCCGACGACTACGCAGCGGTGAACTGGAGAACCCATGTGGACCGGTTTCCCGATCCGACCAACCGCCAGCCCTGAACGCGATCCGCGCTCATCCAACGTGATACTGTTGCATACAGTATCCGAGCGCGACTCGGCTCCGATAAACCCGAAAGATGCTTCAGCCCTTGGCCACTTTGCTTCTCCACCACCCCGTCTTCGCCAACCACAAGACCTCCGCCGGGCATCCGGAGCGGCCTGACCGCTACCGAGCAGTGGCGGCGGCGCTCGGCCAGGCGCAATTCGACGCGCTGGTGCGCGACGAGGCCGAAGTCGCCGATCTAGATGCGACGCGCTACGTCCACACCAACCGTTATGTCGACGCCCTCGAAGCGGCCCGCCCAAGCGAGGGTTACGTCTATCTCGACGGCGGCGACACCATGATGGAGCCCTCGACGTGGGAGGTCGTGCTGCGTGGCGTCGGTGGCACCCTCCAGGCGGCGGGCAAGGTTCTCGACGGTGAAGTGCAGAACGCCTTTGTCGCTTGTCGTCCGCCCGGTCACCACGCCGGAACCGAACAGGCCATGGGGTTCTGCCTGTTCAACAACATCAGCATCGGCGCGCGTTATGCGCAAGAGAAGTACGGGCTGGAGCGCGTCGCGATCGTCGATTTCGACGTTCACCACGGCAACGGCACACAGGAAATCTTCTACTCCGACCCCAGCGTGCTCTACGCCTCGACCCATCAGATGCCGCTTTTTCCCGGCACAGGCGCAGCGTGCGAAACCGGCGTCGGCAATATCTTCAACGCGCCCCTGGCACCCGGCGACGGCGGCGCCGAACTCCGCGAAGCGTTCGAAGACAAGATTCTGCCGGCACTCGACACGTTTCAGCCGGAGCTCATCATCGTCTCCGCCGGGTTCGATGCCCATGAACGCGATCCGCTCGGTTCGCTGCGCATGACGGCGGATGATTTCGCCTGGGCGACGCGCGAACTGATGAAATCGGCTGAGAAGAACTGCCAAGGCCGTCTCGTCTCGGTCCTCGAAGGCGGTTACGACCTTCAGGGCCTTGCGGATTCGGTCAGCGCCCACGTAGGCGAACTGCTGAAAGGCTGAACGCGGCGGCCGGCAATCCTTAATTGCTTGCACACCATGAATTTCGGACGCGGCGGGATGGCGATCTTCAATCCCTGTTGATCAAGCCGACGGCCCCATAGGTTGAAGCCATGTCATTGATCGACATAGCGCTCCTACCGATCCGCGCCGGGCTACATGTCGCCGACGCCGTGTTGCAGACGGTCACACCGGCACCGCCTGCTCCGCCTTCCGAACTCGTAGTGGTCGATGGGATGCCCGAAGGGGTGCCCGCGGCGGCACTGCGGCCCGAGCCGCGGCTTCCGACACCCGCCGGCTGGCCGTTTGGCGAGGAGTTCCCGCGAACCTGCGGCACTGGCCGTTTCGCCGGCGGCGCCTTGTTCTGGACCGACTTCCTCTACGACGACTACGGGGCCGCGGGCATCCCCGTCGACATTCCGACTGGCGGGCTGGTGCCACCACGCGGGACGTACGTCTACCCGCGCGGCCCCGCGGCGCGCAACGGCGCCGACATCTTCCGCGTCGCCGTCGGGCTCACCGAGACCCACACGTGGTGGCGGATCGACTGGAACACGCTGCTCGACCCGTCCGTCCCGATCGCATTGTTCACGTTCGACACCGACCGTGAGCAGGCACCCACCTCCGCGTGGCCCGCCGGGGCGGGTGTCCGCTCGGCGGGCATCGACTTGGCGTTGCTGGTCTCGGAGACACGCGCGCGACTGATCGACCTCAGGTCCGACGCGTCGACTCCGGTCGAGCACACCGTCGACATGGAGTCGCGGTCCTTCCTCGCCCAGGTTCCGCGCACATTGGTCGAGCCGACCGGCACCTGGACGGTCCGGCTGGCCGCAGGCCTGGCGAACGACGACGGCGACGGGTTCGCCGAAGTTCCCTTCATCCGCGGGGCGCTGCCCGGGCAGCCCAACGTGTACAACGTCGCCTTCCGCACTCGCGACCAGGAGTCCGCACGCCTCAACTTTTGGTCCGATCAGGCGCAAGCCGCCGCGCTCGCCGACGGCGACGTGACCCAGTTCGCGCTGGCGGTCCCGTGGGACCGGCTTGCCGATCGCATCACCACCGAGGAGCCCGTCGTCACGGGCACATCGATCCGGTGGCACGTCTCGTCGATCGAGCTGGGGCAGGGGGTGGCCGAGACCGACATCCTGAGCACCGAGCCGCAGTTCCTCGGGAGAGTGCAGCCCTACTCGGTGTGCCTGCCCTCCACGTACGCGCCGGGCCGCAAGTGTCCACTGACGCTGCTGCTGCACTCACTTGCACTGGGGCAGAACCAGTTCGCCGCCATCGATCCCCGCCTACTGGACCAGATCTGTGACAGCCGGGACTCGGTGGTGGTGACGCCGCTGGCCCGCGGTCCATCATGCTGGTACTTCGACGAGGGCGAGCTCGACGTCTGGGAGGTCTGGGCGCGGGTGGCCGAACAGCTCGGCACCGACCCCAACCGCACCGTGGTCGCCGGCTACTCGATGGGCGGTTACGGCACCTACAAATTGGGCCTGACGTATCCGCAAGTGTTCGCCCAGGCGATCGTGCTGGCCGGCCCGCCGGCATGCGGGGTGCGGCTGCTGCCCGATGTGACCATTCCGGGCGACCTCGATCCGGACTCCCATTGCGCCCGGGAAGGCGACACCTACCGGCTACTCGTCAACGCGCGGTGGCTTCCGTTCGTCATCGCCCACGGCGTCCTCGACCAGGCTGTGCCGATCACCTCGGTTCTGCAGCAGGTGCTCGAGCTGGACCGGCTCGGCTACCGCTATCGGTACACCGTCTATCCGTTCGAGGATCACATCACGTGGGTCTTGGAGGACGAGTTCGACGATCCGGTTTCCCACATGGGCACCGGTCTGCGTCAGGGCGACCCCGGGCACATCACCTTCGCTTGGCATCCGGCGCTGGTGCGGCCGGACTTAGGGATTGGGCCACACCGGGTTTGGTGGTTGTCCGATCTGACAGCCGACCCGGATACCGCCACCAGGCGGGGGGCGACCGCCTCGGTCGATGCGCGCTCCTATGCGCGGCCAGACCCCACCCGCACCACACGGCGTCGGCGCGGCTTCGAACCGGACCTCGACCTTTCGCCCGGCCTGTACACCGAGCTCCTCTGGCGTATCGGGTCCCAGGTCGACCCGATGCCCTTCCTGACACTGCAGCTCACCCGCGTGGCCGGCCTCACCGTGGATGTCGCCCGAGCGGGGCTCGCACCGTGGCGCGCGTCGACGATCAACGTCACGACCGACACAGCAGCACAGATCAGGCTTGCCGCACTGCCACCCAACGTGACAGTGGAGCTCGACGGCCAGCCGATCGGTCCGGTGGTGGCGGTGCCCATGGGTCGGCACACCATCACGCTGACCACGACTTAGGTCACCGTCCTCGCCCGATCGTGCGCAGTGACCCGACTACCCCGTAGTGGACGAGGGGTCTGGTTCGTGCCACGGTGGAGGCAGACCCTTTTTCTTCGAGGAGGTGCATCACCGTGGAGCAGACCCAGTACGAGGCCTCCGCCCATCAGGAGTGCCCAGACTGTCATGCGCTGACCGCAGACCTCGAGGCGCACAAGCACTGGCACTCGAGACTCGTCCATGACATCGCCACCGCCGTTGACAGGGACGTGAAGCGACGAGTAGGAATTGAGTAGCCGGGGCTGAGAAGTCTTCGCAGTCAACAGGATTGGCGGCATCACATCGTTCGAAGCCGGTGCAGTCTGTTGGCTTGGGTGCAGGGTCTCCCCGTTGTGCGCGCCCGACGTGGGTGTTCGGATCAGGTGTCAGCAGGTGACGTCTACATAGACGGTCTTGTTGGTCACCGTGGTGACAAGATCGTCGTCGGCCCCAGGCACACCGGAATCGGTGCGCGAGAACGTCTGGCCAGGACGAACAGCGCTGACCGCGCAGTCCTTCGCAGCGGTGTCGACGCGGCTCACGATGACCTGGAAGCCCTGGTCCTGCAGTTGGCTGATCGTGGCATCGACCGGCGACGGACCGGTCGGCGCAGCGGTAGCGGTGCCGGCAAGTCCGAGCGCGGCGGATGCCAACGCGCCGGCTGTGACTGAGGTGAGGAGAATCTTGTTCATTTTCGTGCCTTTCTTGTGTTCTTGTAGCTCGGTATTTGCTGCTGAGGTACGTCCAAATTCGTTGGAGTGACCTCTCGCGTTGTTTTCGCCGATTCGCACTTTCGGTGTATTCGTTGCTCGTCCTGCGGATACGGTTGTCCCCCAGGGCGCAACACTCCAGCTGAAGAAACCGTCAGCTCGGACCGGTGATTGTGTGGTTGACCGACGCGGCCCTCGCGCCTGCGGCAGAGGGTTTGCTGTCGGACTATTCTGTTGTAGTGCCCGGGTCGGGCGATTCAGTTACGCGGCGCCGCTGTCGAGTTCAACGGTCTGGTAGACGATCTGGTTCACCAGGTTTTGAAGCCGCCTCAGCTTTTCCAGGCCGGCCTGTTGCGGGACCGGGCATTGGTCATTGACACGCCGAAAGTTATGCCGTGCCGTCGCGTCGGTCATGAGTGGCGGACTACCCGAATTCGGTATCGCTCGATACGCAGATACCGAGGAGCGCTACTTGGCGCACGCGGGTGCCCTGCGGCGGGCGAATTGCCGGCCCCGGCCGAAGCGCCCCGAGTACGCTCGGACCAGGAGGTCCGAATATGCGGAAGCACTCCAATTGGATCACGATCCTCGCCGCCATCGTCCTCGTGGCCGTGGCGATGGCAGCGCCGGTCGGCGCCCACCACGGGTGGAGCGAGTATCAGGACGAGCAATTCGAAATCACGGGCACGCTCGAGACGCCCGTCAGCCTTGCAGGGCCGCATGCCACGGCCCAGATCAGAGTCGATGAAGAGCTGTGGGACGTGGTGCTGGCCCCGTCGACGCGCACTGCCAGCGCTGGCCTTACAGAAGACGTCGTTCCCGTCGGCGCGACGGTGACGGCAAGCGGCCACCGGCATCTCGACGAGGCGACGCTCGAAATCAAGACAGAACGCCTGACGTGGAACGGAACGGTGTTCAACGTCTACCCCGAGCGCAATTGATGCCTGATCCCGCGGCGCTGCCTCCAGGCGGGCGCCGCCGTCGCCGTCGCCGGGCCACGACGCGCGCGCATGCATGACGCGCTCGACTGGCTGCAGTCGTCTGCGCTCGGCACGCTCATGCGCGACTCCGGCCCGTGGACCTATCCAGTGGTCAACTTGATTCATGTCCTCGGTGTCGCGACGCTTTTTGGTGCCGTGCTCATTCTCGATCTGAGGCTGCTGGGGGTGTGGCGCCGCGTACCGCTCGCACCGATCACCACCGTTGCCGCGCCGGTGGCGATGGCAGGCTTCGCGCTCGCTGCAGCCAGCGGTGTCTGCCTGTTGGCGGCCAATGCTCTCGAATATGAGAACAACCCTGTTCTGCTGGTGAAGTTCTCGGCAATCGGACTGGGATTCGTCAACGCCATTGTGCTCCGCCGCACGGCGGCGTGGCGGGCCCACACAACCCGTGATCTGACCCACTCCGAAGCGCGGCGACTGGGGCTCATGGGTGGCGTGTCGCTGGTCAGCTGGCTGACGGCGGTCGGTGCTGGGCGGATCATCGGGTACTGGTAGATCGGCCGCTTCAGGAGGTCCTGGGCGCACGGGGAGCGCAACCCGGCACTTCTTCCATGGCAGAGCTACCGCATCACGCCGCGGCGAGTTCGCTGCTTACATCGCTGTTACGCGGACGGGTCCAGAATTCGATCAACGATGAAAACCAGCGCTGTGACGGAGGCTTCCACACGTGGCGTTGATTTGTGGGCCAGACGTAGGCGGGCGCTCCGCCCTGGATCAAGTCGAGCAGCAGCGGCTCGTCCAAGGCGCGTGCGGAGGAGGCGTACAGAGCGTCGACGCGCGCGCCGATCACACCGTAATCCACCATCCGGCCGAGCCTGTTCTCGCCGTCGATGAATTCCTCTACCCCTGCTCCCTGAATCGGATAACGATCGGGCAGAACGTCTTTCATCGACAGCAAGGCCTGCGGCCCCCGCGACCGAGGGTGACCGATCAGCCGTGCGAGGAATGACAACCGACCCAGCGCGAGGTCGCCGTCAAGCACCAGAGCGTGCGCATACAACACCCGCACGAGTACGACGTTCATGAAGAATCGCTCGGCGGGCGCCTCGAGCGCTGCGAGCCCCGCGTGCGCGAGGTATCCGGCAACGACACTCGCGTTGTGCGCCGCGTACCACGACTGCGCCGATGGAGCGTTGAAGAAGCAGACCCAGCGCGCGACGCTCGGCCGTGACGGGTCACCGCCGCCACGCTGCACCAGAAGCTTCGCTTCGACGGTGTCGCGCAGGAGGTCTTCATTGACAGCTCGCCACCACGGACTGCCGGGAGCATCGTCCTGGGGTGCGTTGAGCACACCGCGAGCTTGCTGCCAACGCATGAACGCGACGACCGCCCGCCGGTACGGCCGATAGCGCCGGCGCACGCGCCCAACCGCGTAGGCGTCCGCTGCCAGGCGGATCCGGCCCGCAGCATCGTCACGCACCTCGGCGACCATCCGCTCCGCGTCGCGAGCGGCTATGGCACCCATTTCGGCACTCATTGCGGCACAAGGTGAGCGGGGCGCAGCATCCGCCCGCTGAAATACGTCGCCATCCAGCCGGGGGTGAGACGTCCGACGTTGGCCAACAACCAGTTTTGCCAACCCGGCACAACCACCGGTCGTCCGCGATCGAGAGCCCGCAGGCCCGCGGCCACAACCGGCTCGGGCGACGCCAGGTTCTTGTAGATCGCGACGTTCGAGACGTCCGCACCGAGGGCATCCACAAAGCCCGTGCGTGTGGGGCCGGGGCACAGCGCGCTTACGGTGACCCCCGACCCGCGCGTCTCGGCCCACAGCGCCTGGCTAAACGACAGCACGAACGCTTTCGAGGCACCATAGGTGGCCTGATACGGCGCCGGCTGAAACGCGATGGTCGACGCCACGTTCAGAATCCCACCACCGCCGCGTTCCAGCATGCCGGGAAGGACGGCGTGGGTGAGACGCACCAGCGCGTCGACATTGACGGCAACGATGTCGTGGTCTCGGTCGGCGTCGACTTCCGACAACGGGCCGTAGGTTCCGAATCCCGCATTGTTGACCAACACGTCGATCACCCGGCTGCCGACAACCGCGATCAGGTCCTCGATGCCCGCTTGGCTTCCCAAATCGCCGACCACCAGATCCACGTCGACACCGGGCGCCCGTTGCTGGATACGCTGCCGCACCTGTGCCAGGCGAGCCTGGTCCCGCCCGGCGAGGATCAGCGGCATGCCTCGCTGCGCCAGCTGCTCGGCGAAGATCGCACCCAACCCGGAGCTTGCACCGGTGACGACGGCCCAGCCGGCACCGACCTCACGTTTCTTCGGCATTTCGAACCCTTCCGTTGATGTTGACGTCGTTAACATACGATCATGTTAGCATCGTTAACATGGCGCGTCGAGAAAAGATTCCTGAATACCGCGACACCTACCATCACGGCGATCTCAAACGAGCGCTCACGGAGGCGGCGCTGGGGCTGGTGCAGGAAAAGGGGCCGAAAGGGTTCACGCTCAGGGAGGTGGCACGACGCGCCGGCGTCAGTACCGCCGCGCCGTATCGCCACTTCGCGGACAAGGCGCGGCTGTTGGCCGCCGTCGCCACCCAGGGTTTCGTCCAGCTTCACGAAACGCTCAGCGCCACCGCCGCCAAGACGGCCGATCTGAAGCAGCAGGTCCTCGACATGGGACGGGCCTACGTGCGCTGGGCCGTCGCCCATCCCGATTACTACCAGGTGATGTTCGGCACCGAGCTCGACAAGAGCGACAATCCGGAGCTGATCAGCGCCGCGGCACGTGCCTTCGACGACTTGCTCGACACCATCGTTCGATGCCAAGACACGGGCCTGCTGCCGGGCGGCGACCCGCGCGGGATGGCCGGACCGATCTGGTCGCTGCTCCACGGTGTCGCCACGCTGGCGACCGGGGGCGACCTGAAACATGTTGGCATCCGCGAGGATCCGCAGGCGCTTGCGGAGCGTGCGCTCACGGCATTGGTGTTCGGGAACCCGCCGGCCACGCCACGACGAACTAGATGATCGCAATGCAATGATCCTTCAGCCGCTCGCCGTCTGGCCGGGCCAAGCACCGTGCTGATAATTTCCGATGATGGCGGAGATCGACCTCAACAAGCTTTCGACCGACGACCTTGGGTACACCGTCGACGATGAAGACGACGACGATCCCGTCCTGCTGGATCAAGACGGCAACCCGGTGGACACGTGGCGTGAGCGCTATCCGTACGACGAGCGCATGCCGCGCAGCCAATATGAGCGCGAGAAGCGTCTGCTGCAGATCCAACTGCTGAAGCTGCAGCGGTGGACCAAGGGCACCGGTGCCCGCCACGTCATTCTGTTCGAAGGACGCGACGCCGCCGGCAAGGGCGGCACGATCAAACGGTTCATGGAGCACCTGAACCCGCGCGGTGCGCACGTCGTGGCGCTGGAGAAACCCACAGAGGCTGAACAAGGACAGTGGTATTTCCAGCGCTACGTTTCACACCTGCCCGGCCGCGGCGAAATGGTGCTGTTCGACCGGTCCTGGTACAACCGCGCCGGCGTCGAGAAGGTGATGGGGTTCTGCACTCCAGAGCAGCACGCCGAATTCCTGCGGCGCGCACCGCAATTCGAGGACATGCTGGTCATGACGGATCAGCCTGACCAAGCTGTGGTTCTCGGTGTCGCCGGCCGAGCAGCGTACCCGGTTCGCGATTCGCCAGGTCGACCCGGTGCGGCAGTGGAAGCTCTCACCGACGGACATCGAGTCGCTGGACAAGTGGCAGGCCTACACCGAGGCCAAGGAAGAGATGTTCAAGGCCACCGACACCGACTACGCGCCGTGGATCGTCGTCAAGAGCAACGACAAGAAGCGCGCCCGGCTCAACGCCATGCGCTACCTGCTCGAGCAAGTTCGACTATGACGGCAAGGATCACGAACTGGTCGGCGAGCCCGATCCACTGATCGTTGGGCGCGCGCTCGCCGACTGACTCGACCTACTTCTTGAAGGCGTCCTTGGTCTGCTCGCCGGAGTAAGCTGCTGATGCCCCAGCAGCAAACTTCGCACCGTCGGATCGATTGGGGGTCGGGCGCGATGTGCGACACCTCCGATACGCACAGCCACGAGCTGACCATCGAACTCCGCAATGTGGTCCGCGAGTACAGGGTCGGCGGTCAAACAGTGCGTGCACTCGACGAAATAAGCCTGCGGCTAACAGGTGGGCAATTCGTGTCGGTCGTCGGGCCGTCGGGGGCGGGTAAAAGCACGTTGCTCCATCTGCTCGGCGCGTTGGACTCCCCCGACTCGGGGTCGATCACCTTCGACGGCGACGAGATCGGCCGCCTCAGCGACGAGCAGCAGTCGGAGTTTCGCCACCACCGCGTGGGGTTCATCTTCCAGTTCTTCAACCTGTTGCCGACCCTGTCGGCGTGGGAGAACGTGGCCGTCCCGAAGCTGCTCGACGGTGTCCGACTGGGCAAGGTCAAACCGGATGCCGTTCGGCTGCTGGAGCGGGTCGGGCTCGGTAACCGGACTGAACACCGACCGGCCGAACTCTCCGGCGGCCAGATGCAGCGGGTCGCGGTGGCGAGGGCACTGATGATGGATCCACCGTTGATCCTGGCCGACGAACCGACCGGGAACCTCGATTCCGCAACGGGCGCTTCGATTTTGGCGCTCCTTGCCGAGGTGGCCCACGAGGAGGGCCGCGGCCGGCTGGTGGTGATGGTGACCCACAACTCAGATGCGGCAGCGTCGACCGATCGCGTGATCACGCTTCAGGACGGTCGGCTCGGTTCCGACGAGATGTCGGTGGTGCCGGGGTGAGACCCGGCTGGGTATGATGCTCTTCGCGAGAGCGCTCATCGCCGCGATTGCCGCTGCGGCGAGCCGGCTGCGACTATTCAGTCTGCGCGAGCTCGCGGTGCATCGTCGGCGCACGATCGCCTCGATCGCCGTAATGGCGGTCTCCGCAATGTATCTGGTCGCGATATTCGGCATCTTCGGGTCGATCACCGGATCGGTCAACCGGCTGGCCGACGGGATCGCCGGCATCGCCGCGCTCGAGGTGTCGGGCATCACCGACGCCGGATTCCCTGACACGTTAGCGGCCGATGTGGCCGCAGTTCCCGGCGTCGCAACCGCGGCGCCGATGATACGGATGACTGCGCCCACTGCGTCGGAACCGGTTCTGCTGTTCGGCGCAGACAAGCGCAGCGCCGAACTGGGCAGCGCCCTGAAGGACGCCGTTTCACAACCATTGGAAGAGCTGTCCGGGACGCCGGACGGTGTCCAGATCGGGCCCGCAGTCGGCTATCCGAACGGTGAGAAGTTCCGGCTGGGCTCCGGCTCGGTCACCGTCATCGACGTGCTCCAGGGCAAGCAACAAGCGGCTCTCAACGGCGGGCACTATGTCCTCGCCCCACTTGCGTTGGCGCAGAACGTTACAGGGCGACAAGGTCAGCTCGACTCGATACTCATCACCACGAAACCGGGCGCTGATCTTGACACGGTTCGCGCCGCGATCACCTCCGCCGTGGACGGCCGGGCCATCGTCGCGCCCCCGAGTATGCGGGCGGCCCGGGCCGGCGACGGTGTCAAGATGATGAACTACATGGCCCTGATGGGCGCGGCGGTTGCCTTGGTGGTCGGCGCGTTCCTGGTCTACACCACGATGACCATGGCGATCACCCAACGCCGGCCGGTCATCTCAATGCTTCGGGCGATCGGCGGCCGACGCGCCACAATCGCTCGCGACATGCACGCGGAGGCGGCCATTCTCGGAGTGATCGGCGGAGCCATCGGCTCGGGCATCGGAATACTTCTGGGCCGCACTGCGATTGGTCGACTGCCTCCGGCGGTCACCCTGGGGCTCGAAGTCGCGTCGGGTACTGCTGCCCGGCTACGCGACACCGAGCCGCCCTGACGGCGACGGTGCTCGCCAGCGTGGTTGCGTCGGCGACGGCGGCCCGGCAGGTGTACAAGGTGTCACCGATCGAGGCGCTGGCACCCGTCGGGGTTTCAGCGGCGGACCGCGTGCCACGTTGGCTGCGGATCGCATGCGGGGTCGGGGCGGTCGTGGTGTTCGCGGTGTCGATCCAGATCGTCGTCGGTCGAACCGGCACCATCGCCGTCGTCGCGATGTCTGCTCTGTTCTGCGCCCAGATCGCGCTTGGCTTCGCGTTCACCCTGCCCATCGTCAAAGCCACAGCCGCAACGGCCCGAGTGTTCGGATCGGTCGGGGCACTCGCGGCGGCGACGATCGAGCGTTCGCCGCGGCGAGTGTGGGCCACGGTGATGACCGTGCTCATCGCGGTTGTCACCACCGTCATGATCACGGGTACGAACGCCGACATGATCCGGTCAGCGCGCGCCATCTTCGCGCCGGTCGCGGATGCCGACGTGTTGGTCAGCGCTGATTCTCCCGTCAGTATCCCACCAATGCTCTGCCGCAAGGTCTTTCCGAAAAGGTCGCCGCAGTGCCGGGTGTAGCCCAGGTGGCCGAGGGCGCTCTTGCATTCGCTGACGTCGGCGGCACGCGCGTGATGCTCGACGGGTTCTCCGCCGGAACCGCACGATGCGCTCTACCACGCGCTCGACGAACAGGTACGCAACGATGTACTCGCCGGGCGGGGCGTGGTGCTCACCCAGAATCTGGGCAAGACCCTCGACGTCCGGGCCGGCGACGCACTGCAGCTTCAAACGCCGCACGGCCCGCAGCGGACGACTGTGCTGGCCTTGGTGCCGTACTTCTCGACGGTCATCGGCACCGTCGGGATGGACCTCGATCAAATGCGGGTGTGGTTCGACCGCCCGGCAGCGACAACACTGCAGCTCACCGCGGCCGCGGGGGTGGATCCGAATCGCCTGTTGGACGACGTTCGCCGCGTGGTGCCTGCGCCGAACCACGTGTACGACGGTCGCGCGGCGCTGGCGGGCCTCGAGGCGCCGCTGCATCAGAGCATGTTCATCGCCAACGCCGTATGGATCATTGTTGCGCTCGTGGCCGCAGTCGCACTTTTCAACACGTTGACGCTCTCGGTCCTCGAACGACGCCGAGAAATTGGCGTTCTGCGGGCGATGGGATCCAGCCGCCGGTTCACATTGCAGATGGTCCTGGCCGAGGCGGCAGGCATCGGTGTCATCGGCGGAGTCTTGGGGCTGCTGTTCGGGTGGGCGGACCAGTGGTTGTTCAGTCTCGTCAGTGGGACATCATGAATTTCAACGTCGGCTTCCGGCCAAGCCCGATGGCGATCGTCTTCACAATCGGTGCGTTGGCAATCAGCCTGCTCGCCTCGGTGCCACCCGCGCGACGCGCGGCGCGACTGAACATCATCGAGGCTGTCGGCGTCGAGTAGGGCCGAGTGTCAGAGCGGACAGCCCCGGTCGGCGAGCGCGTTCCGGACCCGTCGCACCACTACTTCTCGTTGGTATCGCAGTTGCCTGGCGCTGACACGCACGATGAGCCACCCCTTGCCGGCGAGAAACTCCAGTCGCTCGATATCCTCGGCGTGCTGCTGCGGGTCAGTCCAGTGTTGTCCACCGTCGTATTCAGCGCCCACCTTCCACTCGGGCCACCCCATGTCGATGCGCCGCACGACGCGACCCCACTCGTTCGTAACAGGGATTTGGGTTACCGGACCCGGTATGCCTGACCAAACGAGAGCCAATCGAAGTCGGGTCTCCTGAGGAGACTCGGCGCCGCCGTCGGCCAGGTCCAACGTCACACGGAGTTGACGAATACCTCGCGCTCCCGGGTAGCGCTGCGTGATCGAATCAATCTGGTCGATACTGGCTTTCGTCGCGTTGAGTAAAGCGTCGATACGAATGACGCCGGTCTCGAGTGGCAATCGCCGTCCCAGGTCGTACGCCGTGCGGGCAGCTGTTGTGCAGCTGATGCCGCTTATCTCGCAGACTTCGTCGTCTGCGATGTGCCCGCTGTAGACGTGTATTCATCGCGCCGCCGGCCGACGGACCCGCACCAATTCAACCGGCGCATCAGGAGGAATCCATTTGGTGCCAAGCAGCGCCGCCGCGGAATGTCCAGCAAGCATCGCCTTGCGACCGGACCATAGCCAGGCCGCGTGCGCTCGATCAAGGGCCGTCAACTCCAGACCCGCCGACGCATAGACGTTGCGATGAATCTTGTTGTAGCTGCGCATGAGATCCCGCCGGGTCAGGTCGCCAGTGGCGAGCGCCTCAGTAGCGACGACAAGACGGGGCTGCACTCATTTATCGTCAGGGGCGCCGCCGCACGCCAGCCGCGGCAATTGCCCTCGCTGTGGATAACCCGTTCGTCGAGCGCACGGATGTTGTACGTAAACGTCGAGTAGGCCTGCGAACAAGCGTGCGCTCGGCGCTACTCGACTACAGTGGCGAAACCTTGCAGATGAGGTGTACACGGCGGCGGCACAAGGGTTCGCCGGATGCTGCGCAGTCCTTCGGTATCGAAACCGGCCGCGGCAATGGCGTCGATGGTTCGTCGGTTCGGCTTGCAACCGGAAGCCAACCAAGACCACGGCCCGGCGATCAGGTCCTGGAACCGACCCATCGCGCCGTCCCCGCGGACATGCTCGAGGATGACCAACCTGCCTCCGGGTGCGAGCACGCGCCGGATCTCGCCGAGGGTCGCGGCCACATCGTCGACCGAGCACAACACAAGCCCGACGTGTACCGAGTCGAAACTGTTGTCCGGGAATGGAATCGACTCGCCGATGCCATCGACGATGTCGACTGCAATGCTGTGGCGGCGAGCAAGAGCGGAAGCCATTCGCCGCATCGCCGCCTCCGGCTCCACGGCGGCGACCGACGTCACCGCAGGTGGAAGAAACAGCAAGTCGGTTCCCGGGCAGGGACCGATTATCAGCAACCGGCCGGTCGCATTGCTCATCGCCTCCCGCCGATACCGGCGATAGAACAGCCGGTCGAAGATCGGCATGCCGAGTCGATACACGTACGGGAACAAGGGATTACAGCGGGTCATCGGCGTCCGTCTGGTTCATCCGCCCAGGCAGGGTGCGCTCGTCCTAATTTGGTCGCTCTCGCCTGAAATCGTCACCGAACCTCCGCAGAGCGACACGGCGAGGTTGTTGTCCCCGGTTACCTCAGCGGTACTTTGTGGGATTGCGTAGGAGGTGTTGTCATTCCCGTTTGGCCGTGGCGGTGCCTGTTTAACGTCGATCGCGAGACCAGATTTAGTGGTTTGCTGCGTCGCGGTCGTTTCAGATGATTCCTCGCTGGTTGACGGTTCTGCCCATGCGGTTGCTCCCCCGAAACAGAGCGCCGCGATGGGGGCGCCAGCACATACGCTGACGAATTTGACTGATGTGTTCATTGGAGTTCCAACCTGCCTCGTGTGCACCAGCGCACCCCACACTGTGGTCACGGTCGCGACCGCCACTTGGTTCACATCCTCCGGTTGTCAGCGTCGACTGAGCTGTTACCCAGATCCAGTCGGAACGGCGGATATTCGTCGCGCATCAAGGAGACATACACGGCCACCCGATAACGCCACCGAACGATACCCATGAGGAGGTCGAACATGCCCTGGTGAATTGTCCCGGTGAACAACAACCACCCGGCGGCGATTACGCAAAGTACCTGCAGCAGAGGCTCCATCGCCCAGCAGATGATGATCTGAGGGAACGCCAACAGCCACCACTTGACCAGCACGGCCCAGTTTGTGAGCCGTTCGGGATAGTCGACCTCGAGATCGGCTGGGTAGTCGGGCCGAGAGGCCAGAGTGAACGGCGGATACCTGTCGGTGCTGTTCATCGGAAATCGGTAGTTCATGACTCGCCACGACCAGCGCAGCACCCCGACGTTGAAGTCGAAGATGGGGCGCGGATACCGACCGGTGAACAAGATCGCAACGCCGGCAACGATGGTCAGCAGCGGGTACACCACGTACAGCCCAATCAATATGGGGTAGTGCGGTACGGCCAGCACGCACCATTTGAAGAGCCAGAGCCAGGGTTTGGGCGCGTCGAAAGCACCTCGCACTCGTATGGGATCGACCGCGCTGTCCATCAACTTCACGGGGTGGTCGTCGCGGCCGCGAGGTGTCGGTTGACCTCTGCGGAGATCCGGCGGTGACTTACCGAAGCCAAAAACATCGTCAGCGCCCAGGTCATGAACCGGTCCGGGATCATCGCCGCCGGTTTCAGCACGGACTCACCGTGGGACACCTGCAGCGACGCCACCCGGGACACCGCCGTCACCTTGCGCCGCCTGGTCCTCTCGTACCAGCGCAGCGCGCTCGCGACGTTGCCGCCGTTCGTACCGTCGCGGAAATCCGCGAGCGCCTTGCACAACACCATCGTGTCGAGCAGCGCCTGATTGGTTCCTTGCGCGAGGGTCGGCGGCATCGTGTGCGCCGCGTCGCCGAGCAAGGTCAGTGCGCCTTCGCGTGGCACGCGGGGAATCGGATGCCGAAAATGCGGATACGGCGAACGGGTCAGATCGTCGTCGGTCAACGTTGCGAGTACCCGATCGACCATGTCGGACCATCCCGTGAAATTGGACCTGATCACGTCGATCGGACGTTCCGGCCTGACGAAGTCGGACGACCATGGCAGGTCGAACCACCACTGCACCTCGGAGCCACCAGCCGGCCACAGGCCAAGGTTTCCGTGCTCGCCGACAATCACCAGGCGACGCGCTTGTCGGGGCCGTCCGGAAGGGTGACCAGTCCCTGCCAGCTGCACCAGCCGGTCGGCTCCGCCTGTTGTGCGCCGACGACGTCGCGAACCATCGAGTGCATACCGTCCGCGCCGATCAGCAGATCCCCTTCGGCGCAGCTGCCGTCGTCGAGCTTGACGCGCACGCCGTTCTGCGCGGTCACCACCCCGACTGCTCGGGAGTTGTACCGGATGCGATCGGTCGGCAAGCCGTCCAGCAGCCGGTCAAGCAGGACTCGACGGGGGGACCATCCGAACAGGTGCGCCCAGCCGGTCCACGATCGCGGTGAGATCCAAGGTGGTGAGCCGTCGACCGGTCGACGTCACGACCCGCACCGTGGACAGCATCTGACCAGCCCCGTCCATATCGACACCCAGCTGCCCCAGAACCGTTGCGCCGTTGGACCAGATTGTGACGGCCCCGCCACCCGCGAGCGTACGTGGCCGCTGTTCGAAGACGGTGACGTCGTGTCCGTCCCGCAGCAATCCCCGAGCAACGGAAAGACCGCCCGCGCCGGCACCGATGACGAGGACCCGTAGCGACGGAGTCGACGGCCCGCTCGGTACCGGCAGCAACGTCGAGGAGCGCCCGTAGCTGGATATATTTCGAGATCGGCTCAGGAGCCGTTTCGCCCCCACGTTCAAATTATGACGGCAACGGGGCTGCCGAATGGCGGTATGACGTAGTTCCTGCAAACGCGCTCAAAGTTGAAGCCACCCAGTTGTGAACCATTTGCCTATCGCGGACGTAAACACCGGTAGAGGGAGCAGTGCACGGAGCGACGTGCTGCCCTGACTCGCACGGCCGGCTATCGCAGCGCCGCGTGAGTCATTGTTATGCCGCGTTGGCGACGGTCTTTTGGCATCCCAGTCGCAAATAGCTTGTGCGCGTGCGGATTCCAGGACCCGACCTCGCCAATCAGCCCATGCGTCGCAGCTTCTGATCGAGAAGTTCGGCCGGGAGACGTGCAACTGCTGATCATCGTGACGGGTGTGGCCCGCACCGGGCGGGTGATCACGGCGGCGGCGCTGATCATGTCGATCTCGTGCGCGGCACTGATGCGACGCTGGTGTGAAGGACGTCGGGAAACCGGAGCACGTGCAGGGCACCTGTCGAGCCCGCGTGGCGCTGAAGGGGTCGGCCGAGAAGTTGCGCTGCATCCCGAATGTCGCACTTTTTACACTGAGATTTATATGTTTAGTTTTACTAATGACATTGCCGATATTATTGACGTTCGGATGGTTGCAGTTTGCCACGTCGCGTGGGCGCAATCAATCATGATCAATATGGGCGCTCCAGGCCCGGAATCTGTAAGCCGTAGGGTGGGTTCCCCCAAGCCCCGCCCTTTTACAGACCGAGTCATGACAGTCGATCAACCGATGCATTCAGTGTCGTAGTGCCGCCAACTTCTCTTGCGCTCACAGGATGCGAGCAGATGTCGTTGTCTCCCAACCTGATTCCTTGGCATCGCTAGGTCCGCTTCCGACACCCGACTTCAACTTTGGTGTTGCCTCACCGGAACGGATCCGCCCACCCGCCGCTGCGGAACCGGGCGGATGGCAGGGCTGGCAGTAGCTAGCACCAGGGCATATCCGAGTAATCGGCGGCGGAAATAGGGAACGGCGACCGCTTCGTATGACGGCACGTCATCTATCGGATGTTCGGTCAACGCCGTTGCTCGAGACTATTGCAACCACGGTTCAATGACGTTGCCGCGCGGTAATCCGCGACCCCGCTCGCTGTGTTCTCGTCGACCACAAGGAATTACATTGTCCGCCAAAGCCTTGCGGCACAACGTACTTCGGCGGGTAACGACATTGCATCATCGGCAGTGATTTTTCGTGTTGCACCGTTCCCACGGCATCGAGATGCCACACTGAAACCGCATCGCAGATGCTGATGGACACTTAGACGCCAGCCTGGGGGGAGCCGCCACATGGGTCGGGCGGACAAGCTGTTAACAGCGTGCGCGATCGCCCTTACGTTGCTGGCAGGCGTCAGCGGCGCGATAGCCGCCGCTGATCCCGGCGACCCGGCGGCAAGCGAGGGCACCAGCGTCGGCGACTCGGGCAGCGGCGGCGACCAGTCTGCCGAAAAGGCGGACCACACCGACCCCCATCCCTACGCCAGCGCTGACAATGACCCAACCGACGGCACTCAATCCGGCGACGTTGGCCCGGACGACACCGGCGGAGCGAAAGAGCCCAGCGATGAGCAAGACAGCAAAAAGAACCCCGCCGAACGCGATTCGGGCAGCGATTACGATCGCGACAAGACCATCGACCGGATACCGGTGCATATTCCCGAAGCGCCGCCTATCGTCGACCTCGGCCCGATCCCAGAGCAGCTGCCCCCGCCTCCGCTAGAACCGATGCCGCCTGTCGACCTGCCCCCCGCCCTTCCCGCCGCGCCCCAGCCTGATGTGGTGGACGTGACGGCGGTCGGAGCCGGTGAAGCCCGTCCCGACGGAAACGAACCGCACGTATTGACCGTGCCGGTCATCGTCGCTCCTGTGCTGGCCCCGCCCTTGCACATGCTCGGTGCGTCGGTCACAGCGCCCAGGACATCCGCTGTGCGGGCAACTACGTCAACGTCGCGCGGGGAGAGTGCACCCGCGCCGTCGATCCGCCAGGCAACCACGAGCGAGCCGCTACCGGGTGAGCCGCCACCCGCCAACATTGGGTTGACCACCCGCGGACAACAACCCCTCAATCGGCCCAGCTACAACGCGGACCTACGTCGCGGCCGGCTCGGCGAAACGGCCGCAGGCGCGCTGCCGGGAGTCGCCGGCATAGTGATCATGACCGCCAGCGGTATCTGCATTGGATACCGCCAGGCGATGGCCGCTCGACGGCTACAACCCCAGGGCGCCGACCGCTTCCTCGCCTAATCCCCCCTTTTTTTCCTCTTCCCCTTTCTTCCCTTCGTTTTTCTTTTCTCTCTTCGCCGCGGCTCGGCGTCCGGGTCGTGTGGGCTTGTGTCGGCGCGGCGGGCGCTGCGCCGCGGCGCCGGTTGTCCCGTGGGGGGTTCGTCGGTGTGTCATGGCGCCCAGGCCTTCGCAGGTGCCAGATGAGGTGCGGCGGCAGGCAGATCAGCACATGGGCTTTGACGCGGTCCTCGAGGCGGTGGTGGATGGTCGCAGGTCCAGGTCGTCGGTCTTATGATGCGGGTCGCGTTCGACGTTGGCGAGGTTCTTGTGCCCTCGACGCCGCGGCGGGGTCGAGGGCCTCGGTGTCGCGCTGGTGCGCGCACGTAGATGCCGTCGGGCGGCCTCGGCGTCGGCGGGCCGTCCGGTGGTGCGCGGTGTCGGTGGGTGGTGTGGGTGCTGCCCATCTGTGTTTGTCGATCACCTGCCCACTGCCTGCCGATCTCGCCCGCGCCGGCCAGGCGCGGGCCCGGTCGGCGACGGCGGCGGCGCGTGTCGGTCGCGGCCAGCGCTCGCGGCGTTGCGGCCGTTCGGCGGCCAGCGCGGGGTGCGGCAGGCGATCCCGTTCCCCGGGGTAGTCGGGGTGGCTGATCTCGGCCAGTCCTGGGCGTCGAACAGGCTCATCTGCAGCGGGCCGTCGGCGCGGCGGTTTGGCGATCGCGGGCGCGCGCAGCGCGTGATCCACCTGAATCGCTGGCGGTGTCCGGTCCTCGTTGGTTGCGCCGCGTCGATGCGCGCGGGTGATCACCGCGTCGCCCACCAGCCCAGCTTCTCCGCTCGTCGCGGATCACGGACGTCTCGTGACGCGTCCGGGTCGGCGGTGTGCCGCACCCCCCCACCGGCGCCCCCGGTCGGTGGCACCCGTACTCGATCTGCTCCGCCCTTCTGCCGTCGCGGGGTGCCGCGCGCGCCGCTCGCAGCACCTCCTACCCACGCGCGGTCAGTCGACTCGCCACCGGCCTGTCCGTCCGGCGGGTCCGCGGCTGCGCTCGTCGCCTCTCGTCGCCAGCCAGTCCATCGCGCGTAATCTCTCCGCCGCCACGCCCAGTCCCCCAGTGTCCCCCCGCGTCGTCGCCCCGCCCCCCGCACGTCCGCGCATCGCGCCCCCCCCTCCCGCCGCCCCTCCCCTCGCCGCGCCCCCACCCGTGCGGCAGGACGCCCCTCCCCCCCCCCTCTCCCCTCCTCCCTCCCCCCTCCCCCCTCTCCTCCCTCCCCCTCCCCGCCCCCTCACCCTCCCCCCACTCCCCCCCCCCCCCCCCCCCCTTTCTCCTGGTGGGTCGTCCGCCTCACCGCCCGAGACGGAGTTCCGGCCAACTGCAATCGTCACCCGTCGAGCGGAATCGTCACAGTCAGCGTGGTCCCGACACCGTCGGGGCTGGAGATCTCCAACCGTCCCGACCTCGCCTCGACCCGGTCCTTGAGCCCGATCAACCCCGAACCATCACCGGTCACCGCACCACCGACACCGTCGTCACTGATCGACATTCGAAGCTCACCTTCGTTCGCCGAAGCACACACCCGAATCCCCGACGCCTGGGCATGCTTCGCCGTGTTCGTCAGCGCCTCGGCGACAACGTAATACGCCGCCACCTCCACCGACTCGGGCAGCCGCCGATCCACGTCGACATCAAGCGTCACCGGTACCGCCGAGCGCCGCGCCAATGCCTTGATCGCGGGGCCCACCCCGCCGCGCGACAGGATGGCCGGATGGATACCGCGCGAGAGCTCCTGAAGATCTGCGTGCACCTCCATCAGATTCGCGATGGCCCTGTCGAGGACCTCGCGCGTCCCCCCGTGCTCTGATGCCTCCAACGCCCGCAGCTGTAGACCCAGCGACACGATCCGCTGCTGCGCACCGTCGTGCAGATCCCGCTCGAACCCTCGCCGCGCCTGATCCGCGGCGGCGACAATGCGCGCGCGTGACGCCTTGAGTTCCGCGCGGTTCTCCGCGTTGTAGATCGCCGTCGCCACCAGATCGGCGAAATCACACACCCGCTCCTCGGTCTCCGGCGGTAACGGTTCCGCGACAATCGAACCCACTATCACCCCGCCCCGAACCTTGCCCTCGACCACCACCGGTGCGCCCACCCCCGAGCACACGTCCAGCTCGCGCAGACGCTCCGCGATCGCCCCCTCCACAACGCTGTAATCATCGATCCTCGCGGGTTCGGCCGTGCGGACCATCTGTGCGCTCAAGCTGTCACCGTCGAGCGGAAGCCGTTCCCCGACAGTCAATGTCGCGCGGTCCGGACTGTCGCGAGTGGCCAGGACGACTCCCACGCCGTCGACGTCGTAGCCCATGAGCGTCACGTGGGCCACGCCGAGCCCGCGGGCAAGTTCGGTCACCGCCGCCGGGTAGACCTCCGCCGGGTCGGCGCCGCGCGCCACCAGCGTCGCCACCCGGCGCAGCGCGGCCTGCTGCTTGGCCAGCGCCGTGATCTCGCCGTGGCTGGCCTCCAGCTCGGAGGTGATCTCATGGCGGTCCCGTGTCGCGGCCAACAGCGCTTCCAGCGACGGCACGATGCGCTCGACTCGCTGCCGCGCCGTCGCGGGCAGGCCCGCAGGGATCAACAGTGTGCCCACAGTTTCCCCGCTGTCACGCAACGTGATTGCCGCGCGGTCCGCGTCGCCAGGGATCTCGTCGAGGTCGAGCACGGCGAACGGCAATCCCAACACCTCGGCGATCCGCAACCCGGCCGCCTCCAGGGCGCCGCGCAGGTCCTCGGCGCGCAGCGTAGACCGCGCGAGGTCGGCCGACAGGTCCGCCTCCAGCCGGCGCTGCTCGGCCTCCAGGGCACGCAATCGCGCCTGCCCGGTCAGCACGTTGGCCAGCAGCGCCAGGCACAGGAACACTCCCAGCGCGGGCGCCAGGCTGTCTGCCCCTTCAGCGTGGAAGTAGACGTACACCGCCGCGCTGGCCAGCGACGTCGCCACCGCTAGGCCGAAGCCCCACCCCGCCGACACCACGAGCACGCCGAGCAGGAAGACCGCCCCGAACGCGTTCTCCGGCGCCACCCTCTTCAGCTGCAGAACCAGCACGACTTCGACCGCGATGAACCCCACAGCGACGATCACGCCGAGCCAGAGCGGCGGCGCCGTCGGCCGCAGCACCAGGGCGAGAAATCGCCGGTACGGCGTTTGCCATCGCGGGGTCGTCGGTGCGGCCATCGGCTGATGGTAGTGCGCAACGGCTTTCTTAACACGCGAGCTGTACTACGAGGATCACGGGTCCGGACAGCCCGTCGTCCTTATCCGCGGGTATCCACTCGACGGCCACTCCTGGGAGAAGCAGGCACGAGTCCTGCTCGACGCCGGCTATCTTGTCACCACCTACGACCGGCGCGGATTCGGCCGCTCCAGCCAGCCGACCGTCCGATACGACTGCGACACGTTCGCGCGCGACCTCAACGACATCCTGGAAGCCCTCGACCTTAAGAACGTCACCCTGGTCGGATTCTCTATGCGCACAGGCGAACTCGGCCGTTACATCGGAAGCGACGGGTCAGATCGGATCGCCAAGCTGGCGTTCCTCGCCCCGCTGATGCCACCGACGATCGCTTCTACAACCTCGACGAGAACCTCGGCACCGCGTCAGCGATGAAGCGGTCCGCAACAGCTGGAACGTCGCCACCGAAATGTCGTGGTAAGCATCGCCGGCGGCCGTCGCGACATGGCATGAGGACTTCCGCGCCGACATCGCCAGGATCGACGTGCCCGCGCTGATCGTGCAAGACGCCGCCGACCGGATCCTGCGATCAACGCCTCCGGCCGTCCGTTCGCCACGGCCGTCACCTGGTCGCGCCGTTGATCACCGGGTTGTTGATCATGCCCTTCTCGACGCCCCACATGGTGGCGATGGTGCGGTATTCACCAGTGGCCATAACATGTTCCAGCGCCCGCTTCAGCGACTCCGCTAGTCCCGAGCCTTTAGCCACCGGCCAGCCGTACGGCGCCGAATCGAACACCTCCCCCGCCGCCTCGAGTTCCCCTCGGCTGAGCTTGATCGCGAACCCCGTCACCGGCGAATCGGCCGACATCGCATCAACCTCGCCAGCGCTCAAGGCCGCCGTCACCTCGTCCTGACTGGTGAGGACAACCTTCTCGATCGGCGCCATCCCCGCCGCCACACACTCATCGCTCTTTCGCGGAATTTCTTCCGTCTCCTGCAGAACCCCGTATGCCACAGCGACTCTCAGCCCGCACGCCGCGTCCGGATCGAGAAACGATCCCGGCCGTTGCGCCCACAACGTCCCAGCCTGGAAGTACGTGACGAAGTCGACCAGCTGCTCGCGCTCGGCCGTGTCGGTGACCGACGACATTCCCACGTTGAAGGCGCCGCCGTGCACCGACGGAATGATGCCCTCGAACGCCGTGTCGCGATAATCCGCAACCAACCCCAGCGTCCTGACCACCGCGTTCATCATGTCGACATCGAAGCCCACGATCTGGCCGTCGGAGTTCTTGAATTCCATTGGTGCATAAGGGACATTCACCCCGATCACCAGCCGGCCCGTTGCTCTGATGTCCTCGGGCACGGTCGCCGCGATCGATTCGACTGCCCCCGGCCTCGCCGCCGGTGTCGACGTGCTTTCGGCCAGCCCGGCCGGTCGCGCATCGCCGCGCCCCGGTCCGCTCCGCCACTGCCACACCCCGAACGTGCCCAGCGCGGCCACCAGCACCACGACACCCACTACCGCCAACACCCGCCGAGACACCCGCGGCCGAGACGGCTTGGCGCGTCGGGCCGAATGCCGCCCCGAGCCCGTCGTGCGCACCGGCGCATTCAGCGCCCGCCGCGCCGCCGCCGCCAACTCGCCCGCCGTCTGATACCGCTTCACCGGCTTCTTCGCCATCCCCTTCGCGATGACGTCGTCGAACGCCGCCAACCTCGCGTCGATGGCCGACGGGCGCGGCACCGGCTGCGTCATGTGCCCGGCGATCTGCTGCTCGAGACTGTCAGCCGGATACGGCCGAACACCCGTCAGGCACTCATAGAGCACACACGTCAACGCATAAATATCCGCGGTCGCATCGACCTGCTTGCCCTCGAATCGCTCCGGAGCCATGTACGCCATCGTGCCCAGCGTGTTGCCGGCCGTGGTCAAGCCGGCATCGCCCGCCATGCGGGCAAGCCCGAAGTCGATCAAGTACACGAACTCACGCGGAGTGATCAGGATGTTCGACGGCTTGATGTCCCGGTGGATCAGGCCCGCTTCGTGAGCGGCGTCCAGCGCCGCCGCCACCTGCTCCACCACCGATACCGCGAACGTGGGCGTGAGCGCCTTGTCAGCATCGTTGAGGATCGTGCCGAGGTTGCGGCCGTGGATCAGCCGCATATCCAAATACAGTCGGCCATCGATCTCGCCGAAGCCGTGGATCGGCGCCACATGGGGCTCGTTGATCCCGGCCGCGGCCTGCGATTCGCGTCGAAAACGCCGCTGAAACGTCGCGTCGTCGGCCATATGAGGCGGCAGCACCTTGAGCGCGACGATGCGGTCGGTGTTGGTGTCGTAGGCCCGCCAGACCTCACCCATACCGCCCCGGCCGATCAGCTCTTCCAGCTGATAGTGCCCAAATGGTGTCGCATCCACCGTATTAGCTCCTCGGCAGCGGCCGCCCGCGCCGCTGTGTCGATTGAAGCTACATCACGTTTGCCAGGAATGTCGCCGAGCACGTCGACACGTCCGAGCCGCAACGTTTGTCCGTGCTCGGCAAATGCAGCCCGTCAGGCCATGGGATTGGCATTGCCGAGAACCTCGAGCGGCGGAGACATCACCTGGCGGATGTCATTGCCGCCGGCCCGCCGTGCGTCATTCATGGCCGTTGTGGCAATGCGAACTAACTCGTCGAGCACTTCGCGAGGTGCGGCAGCGGCAGCAGACAACGGGCGCAGCGGTGTGCTCACCACCCCGATGCTGGCGGTGAACCGCAGTGGTGCCGCGAATATCGCGGCGCTCGCTCGCTCGGCGAGGGGAACCGAGTCGGCAGTGGTGAACAGATCGGCGACGAGAAAATCGGCATCGCCGACATGGGCGAGAATAGCTTCACGCCGGACGGTTTCACGTAGCCGTTGAGCTACGGCGACGCGCGCCCACTTACCGCCGACCACGCCTTTCATGCCGGTGACGACCGAGAAGCTGTCGAGGTTGATGACGAGCACGGCGACGTGGCGGTCGTCATCGCGGTTGCGGGCGCCGATCAGCATGGCGAAATGGTCGTCGAATGCGCGGCGGTTGAGAAGACCGGTCAGTGGGTCGATCTGTCCGACGAGCGTTCTCGCGTCGACCATCCGCATGACCATCCGGCAAGTGACCACGACGAAGACGTTCGCGACGACGACGATGACCGCGCCACCGATTGCCAACACGGTGTCGGTGTGCGCCAATCGCACGGCGAGCACCGCGACGGTGACCGCGCTGGCCGTGCAGGTCGCGACGAGCAGGCGGCCGGAATGAAGTAGTGCTGTTATGCCGTTCAGCACCACGAAGGCAGTTGATGCCAGCAATCCAAGCAGCAGGTTGGCCTGGATGAGGCACACAACAGAGATGCATGCGGCGCCGACCATGAGGCACAGCTTCGACTCGGTGCTCGTCGGCCACCACGGTCTGAGCCAACACCAACCGATCAGCACAGAGCCGACAGCGACGGCGACCGCGAGAATCTGATTAGTCCGACCATTCGGTCCTGCTGAAGTCAGCATCAGCAACAGTTGGAGGGAGCCCGGCACGAGAATGAATGCGGCGATAGTGCGGGACGCCGTCGTGCGTGCGCCGCGCGCTGCGAGAAACGCTGTCAGCCAATAGTAGTGGTCGTCGCCATGTGTCGCGTTCGAGCGCTCGACGCTCATCTGTCACTCCGTTATGGCGGCGCGGCGGCCGCGCGTTGTCTCGAGAAGTATCGCGGCACACAAGATTACATCCGGCGGGTACGTGCATAATGTCGCGTCTTGGAGACGTTTGCGAACAAGACCACGGTTACTGCGTGGCGCCGGTCGATTCGCGGTCCTACCCAAATAATTCGACCAGCTATACACGTCTGGCAAATTAATTCACATTTGCGATATCCGCGAATTTCGCCGCGGGTCAACAACCACGACGGCTGCACCCTACGCGGCGCTCGTCGCCTGCACGAAGGACGGCGACAATATTGCCGCGGCATTCGCGGTGGGCAGCGCGAGTTGCATGTTCAAAACTTTCAGCGTGCCCAGCGACCAGATCGTCTGATATGGCACCGCGGAGGCAACCAGTTGCAACGTCACCGTCTCACGCGGGCGAAGCGTGTGCGCGACCATTTCCATCGGAATGCTCACCGTGTGCGTCTGCCCGTCCAACGTCACCGGGACCGGCGTGACGAGGTTGCCCAGCACCAAACCCGTGGTGTCGTCCACGAGTTGGGCGTACACGTGGCGGGCCACGCCCGTCCCGGAATAGGTGAACGTCAGCTCTGGCGCGCCAACGATGTACGTGGTCGTGGCCGCGGCCGGCACGGTCAGGTTCAGCGCATTGGCTGCCTTCGCGCCGGACAGGAGCGCGAGCAACCCCTCGATGGGCCCGGCTTCGAACGCCCTGGGCTGCGGGCCAGACCCGCCGAGGATCGGAATGAGGGGAAGCACGCCGCCGGCGCCTGTCGAGGCGACGAGCGGCGGACCCTGCACCACCGGATAGGTGTTGGACGAGAAGTGTTGCCCGCGCTGGTCGACCCATTCGAACTGCGGGCCCGTCGACACCAGGTCGCCTTTCACGTATCGGTCCAGCCACTGCAGCGTTGCCCGCTGGATCACTGCGCCGTCGTTGCTACTGCTGATGCAGGCGCCATGCCCGCCGCAGTACCACACGACCTTGGTCGGGACGCCATTGCCGATGAGCACCATCGCATTTTCGTGCGCCTCCTGCAGCGTGAACAACGTGTCGACCGTGCCCTGGATCAGCAAGGTCGGCGCGGTGATCTTGTCCACCAGCTCATCGGGTCCGCGGTCGTCGAGCAGTTTCTGGTCGGCCAGCGACACCGTGCCCGTCAACAGGCCGTTGATCGCCGCGGGCAGGATCCGCGGATTCGTGCGGGCGAAGGTGAGCGTTAGCGCGGCGGTGAGCAAGGTGCCCCAGCTGGTCTTGACCGCCTCGGCCTTGTAGAGCGACGTGTTCAGGCTGTGCCACGCGAGCATCGGCACGATCGCGTCGACACGCTTGTCGATCGCCGCGGTTACCAGCTGGATGCCGCCGCCATACGATGCACCGACCATGCCGATCCGCGGATCACACCCAGCCTTAAGGCAGGCCTCGGGCTGCTGGGACAGCCAACTGATGATTGCCGAAACATCGCGGCCTTCGAAGTCGGGCGAGTTGATCTCCAATTGGCCGCCCGAGCTCCATTCACCGCGAGGGTCCCAGGTGACGACGTTGTAGCCGTTTCGCAGCAGCGGAGCCATGCCGATGACCTGTTGGGCATGGACGGGTTTTCCCACGGCGGTCGGGTTCGTCTTGCCGGGGAGGGACAAGCCGGGACCGTTGAGGATCGTCGGCGCCGTGTGTCCCGGCTCGAGGCCGGGCGCAGGGAAGAAGTGGACGTAGATCGGGGTGCCGTCGAACGAAATCACCTTCACGTCTCGCGGCGTCGTGCCGCCCGTCAGGCCAAGCGGGTAACCGATGATCGGATGCAGAATGTCGCCGATAAACGGGATCTGCTTGATGAACGCGACAACCGGCGTCACGAACAACGGCCCAACGATCGGCACCTGCTGCACCCACCCGAGCAGCGGTGGTTGGTCGATCGCGACGACGGTGGCAGCGGATTGAGCCAGCTCCGCCACCGGGTCGAAGGGATCGGCGTCCGCGGTGACGAGGCTGTTCGTCGTCACCTGGCCGACCCCCGTGTCGAGGATGCGCGCCGTGCCGAAGTCCCGCCGCGCGGCCGCAAGCAGAGCCCACTCTGCGGGTGAGTCCACCGGCGCCGTCGGGGCGGTGTCGGCGAAGCGGGTTGTAAAGCGCACTCACCACGCTCGATATCGCAACCGTGACCGGGTCGCCCGGATCCGGTTCAGCGACCGTCGCCGCTGCGGGCTCCGGCTCGGGGACCTCCGCCACGACGATGTCGGCCGTTTCCGTTACCGGCGAGATGTCCTCGTTGGCCGATGGTGCAACATCCTCGGCGGGCGATTCATCCGACGTCGTTGTTTGAGCCGACGCTTCTGTCGATACGTCGGAACGCTCTGCGCGGCTGCTCGACGATTCTGTATCACTCGACCGCTTCTTCTTCCGCGTCGTTGTGGAGGCGATATCTGCTTCGTCGTCGTCGTCGCTGGAATCCGTTGATGTCTCGGGGGTTTCGACTTCCGAAGTCTCTTTGTTCTCCGGCGCATCGTCGGGCGACGCCGTGTTGGAGGATCCCGACGATTCACTCGACGACGACGAGCTCGTCGACGATGAGTCAGACCCATCCGGCGTCTCGGCCGACGCAACACCGTGCCCTGTGAACACCGCGGCCCCGATACCGAGAGCCACAGCCAGTCCGCCAATGGGCCCCACGCGAACCCCTGCACCCATGCCTATCTTCTTACCGTGGCGGCTTCAACGCCGTGGGCATCTTGGCGGAATCGACGACGATTGCGTCGTGCGAGTCAATTCGACGACGCAGGCCGCGAGTGAAACGATCCGACGGTGACCGAGCTGCCCGCCGAGGTCCGCGTGATGGCTGAGCAGTGGGAGCTCCGCCCCGACGGTGAGGCGAAGTCCGGGTTGAGCTCGATCGCGCTGCCGGTGCGCGCCGGCGACGGAACACGAGCCGTCCTGAAAATCAGCTTTCCCGACCCGGCATCCGAACACGAGCACCTCGTGCTGCGGCGGTGGGCCGGCAACGGTGCGGTCCGGCTGCTCCGCGCAGATCCGCGGCGCCGCGCCTTACTGCTGGAGCGACTGCATTCGCAGGATCTCGGCACGCTGCCGGACGTGGACGCATGTGAAGTGGTTGCCGGGCTCTACCGACGCATCCACATTCCCGCATTGCCCCAATTGCACACGCTCACTTCGCTTCTCGAGCAGTGGGCCAGCGACTTCGAGGCGCTTCCACGTAGCGCACCGATCCCGCACCGGCTGGTGGAGCAAGCGATCGCTTGGAGCCGTGACCTGGCCGATCCCGCGAGCGCGGGCAGCGTCGTCCACGGGAACCTGCACTACGCGAACGTGCTGGCGGCCGACCGCGAGCCCTGGCTGGCGATCGCGCCCAAGCCGATCAATGGCGATCCCCCATACGAACTAGCCCCGATGTTGTGGAACCGGTGGGACGAACTCGCCGGACACGTCCGCGACGGGATTCGGCGTCGCTTCTACACGCTCGTCGACGCGGCCGGCTTCGATGAGGAACGCGCCCGCGCATGGGTCGTCGTTCGGGTGCTTCGCGAAGCCGCCCGCGACCCGGCGAATGTGACCAAATACGTCGCGCTCGCCAAGGCGGTACAGGACTAGCCGCGTACGCCCTCAGGGCCGGAACTGAAGGATGCGGTCGTCGCCATCGCGAGGATCTACCCCGACCGTCGCGATTGCTGGTGGTGAACCACAGCGTGCCGTCCGGCGCGGCGACCACGGTTCGCAGCCGCCCGTACTGGCTGGCGAACAACGAGGCAGGCTGGCCCAGTGCGCCGTCGGCACCGACCGGGATCTGAATAAGCCGCTGGCCGCGAAGGGCTGCGACCCACAACGAGCCACCGAAGTAGGCCAGCCCGGACGGCGACGCTTCGTCAGTCCACCACTGGATCACCGGATCGATCAGTCCCGGGCTGTCCGCGGACCCTCGGCCATCGGCCACCCGTAGTTGCCGCCCGGCTGGATCACGTTGAGTTCGTCCACCCGATTCGCGCCGTACTCCGTGGCCCACAGTCGACCCGCCGAATCCCATGCCAGCCCTTGGATGTTGCGATGCCCGAATGACCAGACCGGCGACGCCGGATCGGGATTGTCCGGCGGGATCGGACCCGTCGGGATTGATCCGAAGGATCTTGCCGCCAAACGACGACCGGTCCTGCGCCAGCTGACGATCACCGACTTTCACCCGTCGCGACATACAGCTTGCCGTCCGGGCCGAACGCGATGCGCCCGCCGTCGTGGATGGAACCTGCGGGGATACCCGTGAGGATCGGCGCCTGCTCGCTGAGCGCGCTCACCATCGAAACGCATCTGCACCACGCGGTTGTCCTGCCCCGTCGTGAGGTAAGCGAACACCGTCGGACCGGCGGTGGCGAGACCCAGCAGACCACCTTCGCCACGCGCGGCGACGCCGGCCACGCTGCCGACCTGACTCACCGCACCCGGCGCCGTCATGTGCTTGATCGCGCCGCTGTTGCGTTCGGCGATCAGCGCACTGCCGTCGGGCAGGAACGCAATTCCCCACGGCACATCGAGGTTGGTGGCGATCTCGCCGGGGCCGCCGGCGCTCGGCTCACCGCGCGATTCGACGTCGTTGGCGCAGGCGACGACCAACAGCACGGCCGAAGCCATCGCCGCCGCTGCCCGTTTCAGTGCTCTCGGCGTGTCCACACGGGCAGTCATACCCGAATTCAGCGACAAAGTCGCTCATAGGCGGGCAATTCGTATGTCTCGGGTACCGTGGACCGCACCTGGACATGTCCAGCGGAACCGCCCATGACAGCGGCCTTTCGAATGAGATCACGCAATATCGACTCGGTGCCGGTCGGCGCTACCAAGCGGCTCCGTACAGTGGCGGCAATGGCCATTGTGGGAGGTGTGCTTGTGCAATGCACCTCCGCGCCACCCATGCCCCCCGCGGCTTCGCCACCGCCACCCGCCACCAGATCGTCACCGTCGGCGCCGACGAGCACGCCGCCACCGCCTCAACCACCTGCCCGACAGATCGCTCACCCGGTCACCGCCGCCGATCTCGGCACCAGCTGGCGGCCGGGTTGCCCCCTCGAGCCGCGGCGGCTGCGGCGGGTCGAGATCAACTACCTCGGTTTCGACGGCCAGACCCACCGCGGTGAACTCATCGTGCACGCAGACCTGGTGGCGGAGGTCGTCGCGATCTTCGAGCAACTTCATCAACTGCGCTATCCCATCGAGAAGATGCAAACGGTCGACCACTATCCGGCCGCTGACGATGAGCTATCCATGCAAGACAACAACACCTCGGCGTTCAACTGCAGAGACATCCCCGGAACCGGCCGATGGTCCCAGCACGCCTACGGTCGAGCAATCGACGTCAACCCGCTACTCAACCCCTTCATCGACAGCACGGGCGCTTTCCAACCCAGAACCGCCGCGCCATACCTCGACCGCAACCGCACTGACCCGGGACTCCTGCACGACGGCGACCCCGCCGTGCGCGTCTTCACCGATCGTGGTTGGCGCTGGGGCGGTCACTGGCGAACGCCCATCGACTATCAGCACTTCGAGCGCCGCTGAGCGGCTGCACATCGTCGTCCTGACCACCCAAAAGCTTTGAAACCGAAGACATCTCACTCATTCCGCGAGCTGGTTAACGATGCCTGCGAAGACTTTGGGCAGGGCGACCGCCGTCGGCACGATGCGTGAGCGCATAGGCGCGTATTCACTCGCGTGCAGCACGGCCGCCGTCAACAGGCGGTACCGCCGCGACATCCGACGCCAATAACGGTCGTAGTCACCCGGCCGATCCGCAACGACACAGCCCACCGCCAGCTCCGCGCCACCGAAGGCGATGCCCAGCCCTTCACCGGTCAGCGCATCGACGTAGCCCGCCGCGTCACCCACCAGTAGCACCCGCCCCGCCACCCGGCTTCGAACCTTTTGCCGCAGAGGGCCTGCCGCCATGTCCGGGCCATGTGGATGACCACCCACCCGCGCCCCGACCGCTGCGAACCGCGAAAGATGACTGTCGAATCCACCCCGCTGCGAGGTCAGGATGGCGATCCCCACGCAGTCGTCGGCGACCGGCGTCACGTACGCCTCGGCTTCGGGCGCCCAGTGCACCTCCACGCGATCCGTCCACGGCGCGATCTGCACATGCCGGCGTATCCCCCACCGCCGCGGGCCGCCGCACGGCACCGCTAACCCAAGCGACCGGCGGATCGGCGAGTGCAGACCGTCGGCCGCCGCCAAGTACCGAGCGCGCAGTTCTCCCACGCCAACCGACGCTCCATCCTGGGTAACCGCACCGATATCGCGATGCACGACCCGCACCCCAGCCGCCGTCACCGCCTCCAAGAGCGCTGCATGCAAAGCAATCCGGCGCACACCCCTCCCTGCGCCGGACCTGAATTCAGCGTCGACCTGCCGCTCGCCGTCCAGGTAGCGGATGCCGCGGAACGGCCTGCCCTGAGGCTGGATGCCGAGACGCTGTAATTGCCGAACGGTGTGTGGCATCAACCCTTCGCCGCAGGCCTTGTCGATGGCTCCGCGGCGCCGTTCGACGACGACCACCTCGAGTCCCGCCCGAGCTCCGTGCAGTGCGGTGGCCAGCCCGGCCGGGCCACCGCCAGCGACGAGCAGGTCGATCACGTCAGGGTTTCCAGCGCGGCGTTCTCGACCTTGATCCGCGTCCTCAGCAGCGCCGCATTGAGCATCGAGAACACCAGCGCGGTGATCCACGCCGTGTGCACCAATGGCAGCGCCACTCCCTCTGCCATGACCGCGACGTAATTCGGATGCGGCACAACGCGATACGGTCCACCCCCGACGCGACCCGCGCCCGGCACGACGACGACCCGGGTATTCCACTGCCGGCCCAGAATGGCGATGCACCACCACCGCAAGCCCTGAGCGAGCAGCACGATCACCAGCATCGGCCAACCCAGCCGGCGAACGAATCTGCGGCGCAACGTGATCGTCTCCACCAGGCATCCCGCGAGCAGACCGGTGTGTAGAACCACCATCACCGGGTAGTGCCGCGAACCGAACTCGACGCCGCCGCGCGCTCGGCTCCAGTCAAGATTGCGTTGCGAGACAACCAGTTCGGCCACTCGCTCCCCGGCCACGGCGGCGATCAGAAGCGTATACCGAACCTTCACCTCAGTGCCAGCGCAGCAACACGAGTTCGGAGCAGAATCCGGGACCCATCGCCATCAGCAGCCCGGGGCTGTCCTGCGACGGCCGTTTGGCGATCGTGTCCCGCAGCACGTGCAACACCGATGACGACGACAGGTTGCCGACATCGCTCAGCGACCGCCAGGTCAGCTCGAGCGCCTCGTCGGGCAGGTCGAGGGCCGCGTTGATCGCCTCGATGATCTTCGGGCCGCCCGGATGGCTCACCCACGCCCCGACATCGTCGACGCTCAGCCCATGCGTCCCAAGGAAGTTGGAGACGTCGTCGCCCAGATACCGCTCGATGATGATCGGCAGGTCGGGCGCCAGCACCAGCTGCATTCCGCTGGCGCCGACGTCCCAGCCCATCGTCCGCAGCGAGTCGGGGTAGAGGTGACTGCGGGAGTCGAGGACGTCCGGCCCGCAGGCGTCGATCTGTTCGGCGCGACGTTCGCCGACCGCCACCACTGCGGCCGCCCCGTCGCCGAACAACGCACTCCCGACGAGGGTGGCAATGGACGGGTTGGCCCGTGGGGTCAACGAACACAGTTCCATGGAAACCAGCACCGCGACATCGTCGGGCGCACCGCGCAGGTAGTCGTTGATTCGAGCCACCCCCGCCGCACCGGCGACACAGCCAAGTCCGAAGATCGGCACGCGTCGCACGTCGGGACGCAGTCCCAGCCGCCCGGCGATGCGGGCATCCAGCGATGGCACCGCGATGCCGGTGACCGTCGTCGACACGATGAGGTCGACGTCCTCGGGCGCTAACCCCGCCTCGTCGAGCGCGCCCGACACCGCCGCACACCCGAGTTCGACTGCGTGCTCGATGAAGAGGTCGTTCGCCTGGCCGAAATCGGTCAGGTCCGGGTAGTCCTCGATCGGCAGCACGAAGTAGCGGCTGTCGACCTTTGCACTCGCGTGCAGGCTATGGAGGATGTCCGCGTAGGGCTCCCAACCCCCGATCTCGATGAGCGCTTGGGTGATCTCATTCTGGGTGTACCGGTGCGGCGGTAGTTCGCCACGCACACCGGCGATGACACTGACGGGGTTCATACTCTGGACACGAAATCCCAAGCCGGATAGTTCAATTCACGCACACTTCGACACCTGTGAGGTTTCCGTCGATTGGCTGTCACATACCTGCGGCTCCGGCGTCCCGTCCGTAAGCCCGATGCGTTCATGCAGCCAGACCAGCGGCTTGGGCGCCCACCAGTTCCACCGGCCCAACACCTGCATGAAGGCCGGCACCAACACCATCCGCACCAGGGTCGCGTCGACCAGCACGGCCACCGTGAGGCCGAGCCCGAACAGCCGCATCACCTGAACCTGCGCGGCGATGAGCGCGGCGAACGATATCGACATGATCAGAGCCGCGGCCGTGATCACCCGCCCGGTGCGGGCCACCCCCAGGGCGACGCTCTCGCTGTTGTCGGCGTGTGTCCGCCGGGACGCCAGCCAGTACTCGCGGATCCGCGAGATCAGGAACACCTCGTAATCCATCGACAACCCGAACGCCACACAGAACAGCAGCACCGGCATGTTCGCCACCAGCGTTCCGGTCGACGTCGTTCCGAGCGCCCCCAGATGCCCGTCCTGGAAGATCCACACCAACGCGCCGAACGCCGCCGTCAGCGACAACACGTTGCACGCCACCGCCTTCACCGGCAGCACCACGCTCCCGGTCAGCAGGAACAGCAACGCGAACGTGATCACCGCGATCAACCCCAGCACCAGCGGCAGCCGATTCGTGATGGCCTCGACGCTGTCGTGATTGATCTGCGCAGTCCCTGTCAACTCGACAGCGCGTCCCGCCGGCCCCGGCACTTCGTGCAGCCGGTCCAGTTGTGCCTCCGAGCGATCGGAGAACAGCGGCGCGGTGCTGCCGACGGTCAGGAATGCGCTGCCCCGCGCCACCCCGGTGGCCGCCGCAGGCGGGCCCACCTCGGCGCCGTCGACAAAGGTGCCCGTCGGCGCGGACACCTGCGTGACATCGGGGACCCGCGACAGCGCCGCGGCGTAGCGCTCGAGGTCTGCGGGCGCCAACGCGTGGGCGTCGGGGACGACGACCGTTACCGCGGTGTCCGAGTTGTTGACGAAGTCGTTTCGCAGTTGGTCGCCGACCTGATGCGCCGACAGGGAGCTCGGCAGCACGCGGTCGTCGGGAAATCCCCACCTGACTCCCAGGAACGGCGCACCGAGCGCCAGGAGCAGCGCGATGACGGCGAGTCCGATCGGAACGGCGCGGGCCATCACGAACTTCGTTGAGCGGTACCAGAATTGCAGCTCGACGGGGCGGCGCACAGGGTCGGGCCGATTCAGCACACGCCGGGCCAGCCGGCGCACGTCCAGCGAGTTCAGTCGGTCCCCCAGCAGAACGATCGCCGCAGGCGTCACCACCACGGCAGCGGCTGCGGCGAAGGCGACGGTCGCGACACCCGCGTACGCGAACGACTTCAGGAAGTGCATGGGGAACAGGACCAGCACCGCCATCGACAGCGCGACCGTCGTCGCCGAGAACAGCACCGTGCGCCCGGCGGTTGCCATCGTGCGGACCAGCGCGGTGTCCCGGTCGGTGCCGCCCGCCAGTTCGTCGCGGAAGCGGCTGATGATCAGCAGCGTGTAGTCGATCGCCAGCGCCAACCCCATCGCGGTGGTCAGGTTCAGCGCGAAGATAGACACATCGGTGCCGAACGTGATCAGCCGCAGCACCGACAGGGACCCCAGAATCGCGATGATGCCGACGGCCACCGGCAGCGCGGCGGCCAGCAGTCCGCCGAACACCCAGACCAGGACCAGGAAGCTGAACGGAATAGCGATCGCTTCCATGAGCAGCAGGTCGCGCTGCGATTGCGAGGTGATCTGCACGTTCACCATGGCGACCCCGCCCGAGCGCACGGTAACGCCGTCGCGGCTGCGGCCCACCTCGTCAGAGAGCGTCTTCGCGTAGCTCTGAGCGGCACTCTCCCCGCCGGTGATGCCGGCCACGATCAGTCCGGACTTCCCGTCCCTGCTGACCAATTCCGCCGCAGCGCCGGGCGGCGCGGTCCATGCGGAGGTCACGTTCGCGACGTGCGGCGACCGCGTCAGGTGATCGACGACGTCCAGACCCACCGCGCGGGCCGGACCGCCACGGACGTTGTCCGGCGCGGTCACCGTGATCAGCATCTGCACGTCGCCCTGCCCGAACTTCTCGGAGAGCAGCTGCGTCGCCCTGGACGACTCCGAGGTGGGGTCCTGAAATCCACTGGCGGACAGGCTCTTGGCGACCGGGATGCCGAAGACGGCCGCCGCCACCGTCACGAGTACCGCGGACACGATGATGCGACGCGGCGCCGAGATCGCCAGCTGTGCGATTCGTTGCAGCACGTCGCTTCCTTCCCCGAGTCCCAGGGAACTGCGTCGACAGTGACGTTTTCCTCGAGAAATCGGTATTCAGCAGGGCTACCTATTTGTACATACGTCGGAAACCGTCCACATGGTTCACACCCCGGCCGCGCGTCATCAAATGTTCACAGCTGGGCCTGCGGGTATCGCGCACCCGGGCGCGAGACGAACGGCACCCCGTGCAAGTCGGCCCGCAGCTCGTCTTCTCGGCGAGCCGCTGACCTTCGCGGGATCGATCCGCGATGATGCGGAAATGCGAGTTGACGGGCGGGAGATCACCGTTTCGGGCAGCTTGCTGCAACCACTGACCCGACGGACCAATGACATCCTCCGGTTGGTGCTCGCGGCGTTGTTCCTCGCGCTGGTGATCACGAGCTCGCTGATCACCCGAAACGAGTGGGTCGCCCTCGAACAATCCGTCTCGAAGATCGTCGGGGTGCTCACCCCCACCCAGTCCAATCTGGTGTACCTGGCCTACGGCGTCGCGATCGCGGCGTTGCCGTTCGTGATCCTCGTCAGCCTGGTCATCGCCCGGCAGTGGAAGCTGCTCGGCGCCTACGCGGCCGCCGGCCTCATCGCCCTGCTTGCCCTTTCGATCACCGGCGACGGCATCGCGGCACCCCAGTGGCATTTCGACTTGTCCGAACGGCTCGACACGATCCCGTCGCAGTTCGTCGACGACCCGCGGTGGATCGCGATGCTGGCGGCGGTGCTCACCGTGTCCGGCCCGTGGCTGCCCACACGGTGGCGAAACTGGTGGTGGGCGCTGCTGCTGGCGTTCGTGCCCATTCATCTGTTCATCAGCGCCATCGTGCCAGCACGCTCGTTGCTGGGCCTGGCGGTGGGCTGGTTCGTCGGCGCATTGGTCGTTCTCGTCGTCGGTACGCCCGGCCTCGAGGTCCCGCTGGATGGTGCCGTGCGGGCGATGGCCAAGCGCGGATCCGTGGTCACCGCCTTGACCGTGCTGCGGCCCGCCGGGGCCGGACCGTTGATTCTCTCAGCGCCATCCGAGGATTCAACCGCGGTAATGGAGATGTACGGCCCGCACCAACGCAGCGGCGGCGCGCTGCGCCAGATCTGGCGAAAGCTCAGGCTGCGCGACCGTGAGACCGCACCCCTGCACGCCTCCCAGCGCCGCGCCGTCGAGCATCGCGCGCTGATGGCCATCGCCATCGGTGATGTTGGCGTGGCCAGCACGTCCACCCTGACGGTCGCCGCGCTCGACCGCAGCTGGACACTCTATGCGCACAGTCCCGCGCGCGGCACTCCGATCAATCACTGCGCCGATACGATTCCCGTTGCGCGCGCGTGGGAATCGCTGCACGCCCTGCACGAGTGCCAGATCAGCCACGGTGACCTTCGCAGCCAGAGGATCACAGTCGCGGACGGCACCGTGCTCTTCGGCGGTTTCGACAACGCCGAGTACGGCGCCACCGATGCCCAGCTCCGATCCGACATCGCTCAGCTCCTGGTGACGACCACCGACCTCTACGACGCGAAGTCCGCGGTGAGTGCGGCGATCGACACCTTCGGCAAAGCCACCGTACTGGCCGCGTCGCGCCGGCTCACCAAATCCGCCGTCCCAGCACGGATCCGCGCGTCGGTAAGCGATGCCGGCGCCGTCATCTCCGCCGCACGCGACGAGGTGAAGCGGCAGACAGGCGCCGAAGAGATTCGGGCCGAGACCATCGCCCGGTTCACCCGCAGCCAGGTCATTCAACTGGTGCTGTTGGGCGCGCTGGTCTACGTCGCGTATCCGTTCATCAGCACCGTGCCGACCTTTCTCAGTGAACTCCGAACCGCGAACTGGTGGTGGGCACTGCTCGGACTGGCTGCCTCGGGGCTGACTTATGTCGGTGCGGCAACGGCACTTTGGGCGTGCGCCGACGGGCTGGTGGCGTTGCGCAGCCTGATCGTCATGCAGGTGGCCAACAAGTTCGCCGCTACCACCACTCCGGCGGGTGTCGGCGGCCTCGCGCTCAGCGCGAGGTTCCTGCAGAGGGGCGGTCTGAACCCACTGCGCGCCACCACCGCTGTGGCGCTGCAGCAGTCGGTGCAGGTAATCACCCATATCAGCCTGCTGATCTTCTTCAGCACGGCGGTGGGCGCCTCGGCCGACCTTTCCCGCTACGTGCCCGACGCCACCGTGTTGTATCTGATCGCCGGTGTCGCGCTGGGGCTGATCGGCACGTTCCTGTTGGTACCCAAGCTGCGGCGCTGGCTTGCGACGGCGGTGCGGCCTCGGGTCCAGGAAGTGTTCGGCGACCTCGTCGAACTGGCGCGCGAACCCAAGCGGCTGGTGTTGATCGTTCTTGGTTGTGCCGCAACGACTCTTGGCAACGCGTTCGCGCTGTGGGCCAGTGTCGAGGCCTTCGGCGGGGAGACTTCGTTCATCACCGTCACCGTGGTGACGATGGTAGGCGGCACCCTGGCCTCCGCGGCGCCCACACCCGGCGGCGTCGGGGCCGTCGAAGCGGCATTGATCGGTGGCCTGGCGGCGTTCGGCATGCCCGCCGCGATTGCCGTGCCATCGGTGCTGCTGTATCGGGTGTTGACGTGCTGGTTGCCGGTGTTCGTCGGCTGGCAGGTCATGCGGTGGATGACGAAGAACGACAGGATCTAGGCCGCTGTTCCGTTCGGGCTCTGCGGTTGTCGAGCCCGGTTCGCAGCAAGTCCCACGCGACACGCCGCGCTTCCGCACTCTCGTGTGCGTGAGCCGCTGGCGCGCTCAATACGCGTCCGCTCCCGCTGAGCGTCCATCTCGGCGTGGTGCAACGTCCGCGTAAGGGCCAGTTCGCGTTTCGCGCGTTCCTCCGCGGCTGTTAGCTCCGTTCGCAGTCGCTCGGCGGCCTCGGCGGCATCCAGTTTCGCCGTGCGCTGGATGTTGAGGGTCTGCCACATCGTCACCAGGACGACCACGAAGACCACGGCGCCGAAGAACCACTCCGCCTTGCTTCCGATCTCGCCGGAACTGAGGACGATGAACCAGACGATGGCAACGCTGCCGGCGAAACCACAGGCCAGCCAGGCGATTCCGCGCCACCTTGGATTGGGGCACGCCAGCGCGGCGCACGCTGAACTGGCACGTTCTGTTGTATCGGCTCCCTAGAGTTGGTCACTGCGCTGCGTTCTGTCGGCGCGGCGGCCCTCGCGGATTGCGCTAGTGCGGTCAACTCGACCTCCCGTCGCCGAGCCTGCCGCCATGCCGGTTCAGAGAAAGGCCTAGCGATGACGAGGCGATCCGTGGGCCGCTAGTCTCAACCGGTGCTCACTAGGAGCGCTGCGACCGGCGAAGCCGGTTTCGTCGGCTGCTCACCGCTTGGATTTGACCGCTAAGAATTGAGGGCTCATGGCACAATCCGCGCCACACGAAGGTGATTCAGCAATCATTGTCAGTCTCTCCGAGGCGGCAATGCACATGTCCACGGCCGCGATCGATGCTTTGCCCTTCGTGGAGGACAAGTAGTTCCATAACCGCGTGGACGGCGGTCGGTCAGGCATGCCAATGTCCGGCGGCCGTTACGACGCTCTGATGGCCCACGCCGCCACCGCACCAGGATCCGGTTTGGGCCATCAGCTATATGTCACGCGTATCAACGCCAAGTTGTCTGCCCATGAAGTTGCCAACGGGGCGGGGCTGAGCGCCGAGCTCCTCGATGCGTTTGAGGCCGGCGCATCCCCCAACGACGAGGAAGCAGCGAGAATCAAGGATGTGATCGGTGCGCTCGGCGGGGTTCCCGGGATCGAGCCCTACGAGCATCACGAGCCCAAGCCTGAAGAGCACGAGGATGCACACGTCAACGGCTGGGACCAATCGCTCGTTGCAGAGCACGCCGGTTAGCCATTTCTAGCTGATCTCCACGACAGGTACGCCAGTGCGGGGCGTCATCATTTGTTGATGAACTTCAGAAGCATGTACTGCGCACCGCTACGCCATTAGCCCAGCAAAGCAACCCCTTGTGCGCCAACCACACTGGTGCTTGCACGCAGCTCGCGACCCTGACCGACACTGCCAAGCCCTGACTCGATTCAGCCGGGCTACGGGGTATTCTCTTGGAATCGTGTCGAGAAAACTGCACGCTAGTCAATTACCCGACTCCTAGTCTCAACGGACGGACAAGTGGCAGAAACAACAAGGCCAAAGACGAGCGCGACGCGTGCTCAGTCCAAATGGTTATCGTCATCCGCGGCCCAGACCCGCGGCTCGAACACTGAGGAAGTCCAGTCCCACTACGACTTGTCGAACGACTTCTTCCGGCTGTGGCAGGACCCGACCCAGACCTACAGCTGCGCCTACTTCGAGCGCGACGACATGACGCTGGAGGAGGCGCAGCGCGCAAAGGTCGACCTTTCGCTGGGCAAGCTGGGCCTACAACCCGGCATGACGCTGCTCGACATCGGCTGCGGGTGGGGCTCCACGATGATGCGAGCGATCGAGAAGTACGACGTCAATGTCATTGGCCTGACGCTCTCCCACAACCAGAAGGCATCACATCGAGCAACAGTTCGCGCAGTCGGACAGCCCGCGCAGCAAAGAAGTGCGGCTGCAGCCGTGGGAGGAGTACGACGAGCCGGTCGACCGGATTGTGTCGATCGGCGCCTTCGAACACTTCGGCTTCAACAAGTACGACGACTACTTCAAGAAGACCTACAACCTGATGCCCGACGACGGCGTGATGCTGCTGCACACCATCGTCATTCCGAGCGACGAAGAGATCCAGGAACGCAAGCTGCCGCTGACGATGTCCGTGGTGCGGTTCATCAAGTTCATCCTCGAGGAAATCTATCCCGGCGGTCGGCTGCCGCTGGTCGCGCAGGTCGAGGAGCACGCCGTCAAGGCCGGGTTCGCCGTGACCCGGGTCCAGCCCCTGCGGCCGCACTACACCCGCACGCTGGACACCTGGGCGGCAAACCTGGAGGTCCAAGAAGGACGAGGCCATCGCGATCACTTCCGAAGAGGTCTACGAGCGGTACATGAAGTACCTGACCGGCTGCGCCGACCTGTTCCGCAAGGGCTTCACCGACGTCTGCCAGTTCACCTGCGAAAAGGGCTCGCTTAGCCAGATGACGAAATTTGCGTTATACAACCGTAAGGTGAATTCGAAACGTCGCGATCGCAATCCGATCCACCAGGAGGAGGTCAAACGCAGATGGCGGAGAGCAGGTCGGGCTCAACAAAGATGCGGCCGCCGTTCGAAGACATTCAGGCTCACTACGACATCTCGAATGATTTCTTCGGCGTGTTCCAGGATCCAACGCGGACCTACAGCTGCGCATTCTTCCAGCGCGAGGACATGACGCTTGAAGAAGCGCAGATCGCGAAGATCGACCTCGCGCTCGACAAGCTCGGCCTACAGCCTGGGATGACGCTGCTTGATATCGGCTGCGGTTGGGGTTCGGTGATGAAGCGCGCGATCGAGCGCTACGACGTCGACGTCATCGGCCTGACCCTGAGCAAGAACCAGTGCACCTTCGGCCAGCAGCTCCTGGACCAGGTCGACACCGGCCGTTCCCGCCAGGTCTTCTTGCGCGGCTGGGAGGAGTTCGACGAGCCCGTCGACCGCATCGTCAGCATCGAGGCGTTCGAGGCCTTCCCGAAAACGAGGTACAAGGCGTTCTTCGAGACGTGCCACCGCCTCCTGCCCAGCGATGGCCGGATGGTCTTGCAGACCATCATGGGTCACCCGCTGAAGCGTTGGCCGGAGATGGGCATCCCGATCACCATGACCGACCTGAAATTCATGCGATTCATCTCGAAGGAGATCTTCCCGGGCGGTTCGGTGCCCTGCGACGAAGACGTCATCGAATACTCCGGCGACGCCGGGTTCTCGGTGGAGGCGACCGACCTGTTGAGCCCGCACTACGTCCGGACGCTCGACACCTGGGCGCAGGCCTTGGAGGCGCATCGCGACGACGCGATCGCCGTCACGTCCGAGCAAATCTACGAGCGCTACATGCGGTACCTGACGGGCTGTTCCGACTTCTTCCAGCGGGGCATCTGCGAGGTAGGACAGTTCACCCTTGTCAAGGGATAGTCAGTACGCTCCGAACACCAACGCGACGTTGTGCCCGCCGAGTCCGAAGGAATTGGTGATCGCATAGCGGTAATCGCCGCGGCGGGGACCCCCAGCCACGACATCGAGATCGATCTCGGGGTCGAGGTCCTTTAAATTGAGGGTCGGCGGCACGACGCCGTCGCGCAGGGCCTGCACGGTCAGCACCGCCTCCACCGCCCCGGCGGCGCCCAGTGAGTGGCCCAACGCGGCTTTGGGCGCGTACACCGCAGGCGTGTGGTCACCGAGCGCTCTGTGAATCGCACGGGCCTCGGCCAGGTCACCGAAGGTGGTTCCGGTGGCGTGGGCGTTGATGTGGTGGATGTCGGCAGGCGTCAGGCCCGCCAACTCGATGGCACGGGTGATGGCGTCGCCGGCCCGCTCCCCTTCGGGGTCGGGCTTGACGATGTCGTAGCTGTCGGACGTGATGCCCGCCCCCATCACCCGAGCCAAGATGCGGGCGCCGCGTGCCTTGGCGTGTCGCTCGGTCTCGATGAGGAGAAGCGCGCCGCCTTCCCCGAACACCATGCCGTCGCGATCGTTGTCGAACGGACGGCAGGCGCCGGACGGGTCGTCGTTGTTGGTCGACAACAAGCCCAGTTGCGTGAACGCCGCAACGGGCACCGCCTCGATCCCGGTCTCGACGCCGCCACAGATCGCGATGTCGGCCTCACCGAGGGCGATGTGTCGCCAAGCCTCTGCGACGGCCGCGGCACCCGAGGCGTCGGCCATCACCGGGGAGATGATCCCCGCCTTCGCGTGACGTTCCAACCCGACCGCGGCGGCCGGCGCATTGGGCATGGACATCTGCACTGCCAGCGGTGACACCGCGCGCAAGCCCCGTTCCCGCCAGTCGTTATATTGGCGGATGAATTCCTCGGTGCTGCCCAGCGCGAGCCCGATCGATACGAGCAGCCGAGTGTTGTCGATTTCGGGCGATCCCGCTTGGGCCCAGAGTCGCCGGCCCAGCAACGTGGACATCTGCTGCATGTAGGACAGCCGGCGCTTCTCGACGCGGTTCAGCTGCTCGTCGAAGGTTTCCACTAGCTGCCCGCCGATGAGCACCGGCGATTCGAAGTCTCCGATGAACGGCCTATCGAGCACACGGATGCCGCTTTGACCCTCCAGTAACTGCTGCCAGGTGTCTTCGGCGTCGGGCGCAAGAGGAGTCGTTGATGCGACGGCGGTGACGACGACGTCGTCGAATCCGTTCCCAGTGGTCAGCGCGGCCATGATCGGTGCCCCCGTAACGTCCGCTCGCGTGCTGATTATCTTGCGGTGCCGCTGATTAGATTAGGCGGTTCAGGGGCGCAGGGTCGACTTCTGGCCAGAGGACGGCTCCGAATGGATTCGGTCGCTGGTGCGTCACCGCCGCGAACTAGGTCAAACGGTGAGCGGCATGACAGAACAGTCACCCGCGGTCACGCTCTCGCACCCGCCCGAAGCGCTCCTCCGCGCCGCCAACCCGATCGTCCGGTACCTGCTGCGCACTCCTCTCGCAGGCTCCCTATTCGAGCAGATGATGGTGGTGAGCTTCAGCGGCGCAAGACCGGGCGCCGGTACTCAGTCCCGTTGAGCGCCCACCGGATTGACGATGATCTCTACACCATCACCAGCGCACCCTGGAAACACAACTTCCGCGACGGCGCAGCCGCCGAAGTCCTCCTCAAGGGGAAGACCACGACCATGCGCGGCGAACTCATCCAGGACCGCGCGGTCATCGCCGATCTCGCCCGGCACTGGCGGAACCGACACTCGCCTGTTCCGTAATGCGGAGTTTTAATTTCGCGATCGGCCTGCACGGAACTGTACCGATGACTGTCAATAGCTGGGCTCGTCGCCCCTGCCAAAAGCGCGCTGCACCAAATACCCTGTCCGGAACAGTATTCGTCGGCATCAATTTCGCCTACGGATGGCCCAGGCGGGCACGGGCGACGGCCGACTCGCCCCTTGACAAGCCGACGATACAACGGTTCACTCTGCGTATAACGATAGTTGTATTCCGTATTACGGAGTGAGGTGCCAGATGGCCGCACTGTATGGCGCGCTAGCGATGTTCCCCCTGGGGTGGGCTGTTAGCGGCTACGCCCTGGTGTCAGGCCCCGGCGCACCGAAGAGCGCAACACAGAAAGGGACGAAGGAGTGACTGCCGCCTACACCGTCAACTGCTCGATTCTGCTGACCGAGCTACCGCTGCTTGACCGGCCGCGCGCGGCTCGAGACGCCGGTTTCGAGGCGGTCGAGTTTTGGTGGCCCTTCGAATCTCCGACGCCGCCGGACGCCGAAGTCACCGCCTTCATCCGCGCCATTCAGGACGCAGGTGTGCAGTTGACCGGCCTCAACTTCGCCGCCGGCGACATGCCCGCCGGCGATCGCGGGATCCTGTCCGATCCCGGAAAGACGCGGGCGTTCCGCGACAACGTCGATGTCGCCGTCGGTATCGCCGAGACACTGGGAACCCGCGCCTTCAACGCGCTCTACGGCAACCGCATCGCGACTTCCTCACCGGAGACTCAGGACTATGTCGGGGCCGAGAACCTCGCCTACGCCGCAGACGCGGCGGACCGCATCGGCGCGACGGTGCTCATCGAGCCGGTGAGCGGCGCACCCCGCTATCCGCTTACGACGGCCGCGGACGCCATCGGCGTGATCGATCGGGTTCATACCGAACACGGCGCGACGAACCTGCGACTGCTCGCCGACCTCTATCACCTCCACGTCAACGGTGACGACATCAACGCCGTGATTCGCCACCACGCCAACTGGATCGGGCATGTGCAGATTGCCGACGCGCCGGGGCGCGGTGAGCCCGGTACCGGCGAGATCCCGCTGGACATCTACCTCGCGCAGCTGGACGCGCTGGGCTACGCGGGATACGTCGGCCTCGAATACAAGGCGACCAGACCCGACACGTTCGACTGGCTCCCCCCTTCCGAGCGCGGTGCGCAGAGCGTCACCGCCTGATTTGCCACGCCACACGCAGAAACGAGGATCCAATGAGCACAATCGCTTTCATCGGACTGGGCATCATGGGCGGCCCAATGGCATCCCACCTGGTCCGAGCCGGGCACACCGTCGTCGGCCGCGACCACTCGCCGGAACGCATCGCCGCCCTGGTCGACGAGGGCGGTAAGTCCGCCGACTCGACCGAACAGGCGGTCAAGGACGCCGACGTCGTGGCGATCATGGTGCCCGACTCCCCCGACGTCCAGAACGTGCTGCTCGGCGACGACGGAGTTTTCGCCCATGCCCAGCCGGGCACCCTGGTGATCGACTTCTCCAGCATCCGGCCGGATGTCACTGAAGAGTTGGCCCACACCGGCGCCGAGCGCGGCCTGCGGGTTCTCGACGCACCGGTGTCGGGCGGCGAACCGGGCGCCAAGAACGCCACGCTGTCGATCATGGTCGGCGGATCGGCCGAGGATTTCGCCGCAGCCAAGCCGCTTTTCGACATCGTCGGCAAGACGATCGTGCACGTCGGACCCAACGGGTCCGGCCAGACCGTCAAGGCGGCCAACCAGCTGATCGTCGCGGGCAACATCGAGTTGCTCGCGGAGGCGATCACCTTCCTGCAGGCCTACGGCGTGGACATCGACGCCGCGGTCAAGGTGCTGGGCGGCGGGCTGGCCGGGTCGGCCGTGCTCGATCAGAAGGCGCAGAAGATGCTGGACCGCAATTTCGACCCCGGCTTCCGCATCACCCTTCACCACAAGGACTTGGGCATCGTCACCGCGGCCGCCCGTGAGGCCGGCGTGGTGACCCCGCTCGGTGCGGTGGTCGCTCAACTGATGGCCTCCGCCATGGCCAACGGCGACGGTGGACTCGACCATTCGGGCCTGCTGTTGGGTGTCGAGCGGCTGTCCGGGCGCGACGCCGGGCAAGCGAAATGACCCGGATGCGGACGGTCGACGCGGCCGTCAGAATTCTCGAAATCGAAGGCGCTACACAGGCTTTCGGCCTGCCGGGCGCGGCAATCAACCCGTTCTACTCGGCGATGCGCGCACATGGTGGGATCAAACACATCCTTGCCAGGCACGTCGAAGGCGCCAGTCACATGGCCGAGGGCTTCACCCGCGCCGCGGCGGGAAACATCGGCGTCTGCATCGGCACCTCCGGCCCTGCCGGCACCGACATGATCACCGGGTTGTACTCCGCATCAGCGGATTCCATTCCGATCCTCGCGATCACCGGCCAAGCGCCAGTGAGCAGGCTCCACAAAGAGGACTTCCAAGCCGTCGACATCGCCGCCATCGCCGCGCCCGTGACCAAGATGGCGATGACGGTGCTCGAACCGGGCCAGGTGCCCGGCGCCTTCGCTCAGGCGTTTCATCTGATGCGCTCGGGGCGGCCCGGCCCGGTCCTCATCGATCTGCCCATCGACGTCCAACTGGCCGAGATCGACTTCGACCCCGACGCCTATCAGCCGCTGCCCATCTACAAGCCATCGGCGACACGAGGCCAGGCCGCCAAGGCAATTGACATGCTGATGACGGCCGAACGTCCGCTCATCGTCGCCGGCGGCGGCATCATCAACGCCGACGCCTCGGATCTGCTGGTGGAACTCGCAGAGATCCTCAATGTCCCGGTGGTTCCGACCCTGATGGGTTGGGGCACAATCCCCGACGATCACCGGCTGGCCGCCGGCATGGTCGGACTGCAGACCGCCCATCGTTACGGCAACGCGACCATGCTCGAGTCCGACTTCGTGCTCGGAATCGGCAACCGGTGGGCCAACCGGCACACCGGTGGACTCGAGACCTACCGCAAGGGACGGCGATTCGTTCACGTCGACATCGAACCTACGCAAATCGGCCGCGTCTTCGCCCCCGACTTCGGGATTGTTTCGGACGCGAAGGCTGCCCTTGAGCAGTTCCTCACCGTCGCCAAGGAGCGGCGTGCGGCCGACGCGCTGCCGGATTGGAGCACTTGGGTCGACGACTGCCGGCTGCGCAAAGAAACGATGCATCGAAAGACCCATTTCGATGACGTTCCGATCAAGCCCCAACGCGTCTACGAGGAAATGAACCGCATCCTCGGCCGCGACGTTCGCTATGTCACCGCGATCGGGTTGTCGCAGATCGCCGGCGGACAGTTCTTACAGGTCTACAAGCCACGCAACTGGATCAACTGCGGTCAAGCCGGACCACTCGGTTGGACGGTGCCCGCCGCACTGGGTGTGGTCGCCGCCGACCCCAGCGCCACCGTGGTCGGGTTGTCGGGCGACTACGACTTCCAGTTCCTCATCGAGGAACTCGCGGTCGGGGCGCAGTTCAACCTTCCCTACGTCCACGTTGTCGTGAACAACTCCTACCTCGGACTGATCCGCCAGGCACAGCGGAACTTCGACATGAACTTCTGTGTGTCGCTGGGCTTTGACAACATCAACGCCCAGGAGGAGGACGGCGCCGTCCCCAAGGGATACGGTGTCGATCATCTGCGGGTCGCAGAAGGCCTCGGCTGCAAGGCGATTCAAGTGGTCGAACCGCAGGATATCGGCCCAGCGCTGACGCGCGCGCAGCAGCTTGCCCACGAGCACAAGGTGCCTGTGGTGGTCGAGGTCTTCCTGGAGAGGATCACCAACATCGCGATGGGCACCGAGATCGACAATGTCGTCGAGTTCAACGATCTCGCCGAATCCCTCGCAGACGCACCAACGGCGGCCGCACTGCTCCTCGACTGAGGTGGCGCCACGGAGTTAGACTGCCGCTTCCTTGTCGAATTCCGAGGCGAGATCGCGAGCCACTCGTTTCAGCAGCGGCGCCACCTTCGTCGCCGACTTCAAAGTGAGACGCGTCGCGGGCCCCGAAATCGAGATCGCGGTCAATGTGGGTGCGTCCGGCACCGGCACCGCGAAGCACCTCACACCGATCTCCTGCTCGCCTTCGTCCACGGCGTAGCCGCGGGACCGGCTCAGCTCGATATCACGGAGCAGCGCATCCGGAGTGGTGTGCGTGTTCTCGCTGGAGGCCGGCATGCCGGCGCGCTTCAGCAGCGCGAGCACAGCATCGTCGGGGAGTTGCATCAGAAGCGCCTTGCCGACCCCGGTGCAATGCATGTAGACGCGCCGGCCCACTTCAGTGAACATTCGCATGGAGTGCGGCGACGGCACTTGAGCGACATAGATCGCCATGTCGTTATCCAGTACGGCCAAATTGGCACTCTCGCCCGTTCGCTCCACGAGCTCAGCCAGATGGGGCCGCGACCATGCTCCGATGAGTTGCGCCGCGCTCTCACCCAAACGGATCAACTTGGGTCCCAACGCATAATGCCGGTTGGGGAGCTGCCTGACGTAGCCCATGTTCAACAGAGTCCGCACGAGACGATGGATGGTTGGTTGGGGCAGCTCGGCACGAGCCGCCAACTCCCCGAACGCAATTGACGGGCCCGCGCTCGCCATGATCTCCAGCAGCTCGAACGCGCGCTCAACCGATTGAACGCTGCCCTTGATCGGCGAGTCACCCGCCATTGATGCCCTCCGATCTTCGGCTATTCCATTTTCTGCTCCGCTCAGCGACAGAATAGTTCCGTATCACGAAATATACGAGCAATTCAACGGGACGTCACTCAACCCCCTTGCCGACATCCGGCCTGTGCACAAATGTCTCGGCGTTGTTGCCGCGGGATTGCATCTTGACGACTGTATGCTAAGAACGGCCGGGGCCGACCCGCCCGAAAACCTTGCCCAGAGCGGGAGTTATCCAATGACCCATGCGTCAAGCCACTCGGCCGGGGGCGTGCGAAATCCCTCGGCCACACGGACCGTCCGGTCGCCGCTTGAGCGTCCGGCACCGCTACGGCAAGCGGTATACGACGTCCTCGTCGAAATGATCATCACTCGCGAATTGCAACCGGGCGAGCACCTCGTCGAAAACGAGTTGGCAGCCCAGCTCGGGGTCAGCAGGCAGCCCGTTCGGGAAGCCCTGCAGCGCATGCAAAGCGAGGGCTGGGTGGATCTGCGCCCCGCCCTCGGCGCGTTCGTCCACATACCCACCGATGACGAGGCCGATCAGCTTCTCGCCGTGCGCACCCTGCTCGAGGCGGAGTCTGCCAGGCTTGCCGCAAAGCTGGCGACACCGGAGCAGGTCGAGCACCTCTGGGAGCTGCAACGCACCGGGGAGAAGGCGCTCGCCGACGGTGACCAGGAAGGTCTTGTCGCCGCCAACGCCGCGCTGCACGCGTATCTAGTTGCTATGTCCGGCAACAAGGTTCTTGCCGACCTGATCGGGTCGGTCGATCGCCGGGTGCGGTGGTATTACCTCCCCATCGCGAAGACGCGCGGGAAGGACGCCTGGGATGAGCACGCCGAACTCATTGAAGCCGTCGCCCGCCGGAGCGCGAGGCGGGCCGGCGACCTGATGCGGCGGCACACCGAGCGGACCAGAGAGATTTACCACGAGCGACGTCACGAGGCGGCCGAGGGTGTTGCCTGACCGGCTCTCCCCTCGGCCGCCGATTTCGCGCTTCCGACCACCCCTTCTCAGTCGGTGACCGTGGCCAGCTTCAGCTCCGCGCTGGCTGCGCTGGCTGCGCTGGACCGAGTCGCAGGCACGCGGCGGCCCGGCTGCCGCAGGACGGCCGCGATCCCGGCCGATAGCAGAGCGCACGCCGCGGCGAGCCAGTAGGCACCGGTATAACCCCAGGCGTCAATGACGCTTGCACCCACGCCGATCCCGACGACCGAACCGAGCAACTTGGAGCTGTAGATGAGGCCGTAGTTGCTCGCGTTGTTGTTCTCGCCGAAGTAGTCCGGGGTGAGGGAGGCGAACATCGGGTAGAAGGCGCCGCCGCCGAATCCCACGAGGAAGGCGAAGCAGAGGAACGCGACCTCGTTCTGCGCCTTGCCTGCGTAGAGCAGGCCGACCAGTGCCACGGCCGATATCAGCAGCACGATGAGCAAGGTCTGCTTGCGTCCGACCCGGTCCGATATGTAGCCGGTCACCGTGCGGCCGGTGCCATTGATGACCGAGAGCACGCCGGCGGAAGATGCCGCGATCAACGGGCCGAAGCCGAGGTCCTTGGCGAACGGCACCATGTAGCTGATCCCGAAAAGCGAGACGCCGGCGGTGATTCCCAGCGACAGCCACATGAGTGGCAGCATGCCGGTTTTGATCGCCTCCAGCGGGGTGTACTGCCGGACGGCAGGCGGGTTCTTCCGAAGGCTCGACGCGCCGTCCTTACTGCTCGCCCACTGCACGGGGTCGATGTCCGCGGGCCACCAGTTCTTCGGCGGGTCCCGGAAAAGCAGTCCGCATGCGCCGACGACCACCAGCATGTACACGGCCACCAGGTCGAGGACCCAGACGTAGGTGTTCGGATGCAGGGCGTAGCTGAAGATGAAGATGAACGGCACAGCGCCGTAAGCGAATCCGCCGTTGACGAACCCAGTCTTGCCGCCTCGCCGCTCCGGGTACCACTTACCGACAAGGTTGATACACGTCGCGTAAACCAGGCCTGCTCCGATGCCGCCGCATGCGGCAAAGCCAAGATAGGCGATGACCAGACTGTCGCTGTTGGCGATGCTGACGAAGCCGATCGCCGACAGGACAGCGCCGGCCAACATCGCGGCCCTGGCCGAGACGATGCCCTTCTCGCGGAGCTTTCCAGCGGGAAAGGCGACGCCTGCCTGGAAGAAGGCCCAGATGGAAAGCAGCCAGAACGTCTGGGACATACTCCAGCCGTGCGCGTCGCGCAGAGCCTCCTCGGCGGCGCCGTAACCGTATTCGTAAACACTGACCGCCACCATGGCGGCCCACGGCAGCCAGACCATCCAGGTCCGGGACCTGCCGAGAATTTCGTGGTCGGTCTCCCCGACGCGGTAGACGCGGTTGTTCGCGTCGGTGACTTCGCGATAACTTGCGGTAGTTGTCGACATCCCTTGAATCTCTTTCTGCGGATTGTTTCAGGCTCGATCGCCTCGATGGCGCTCCAGCTCCTGTAGATCAGATGGCGCCGGCACGCCTGAACATCTCGAGTTGCTCCGGCGAGTAGCCAAGCTCTCGACAGATCTCTTCGGTGTGCTCGCCGAGCATCGGCGAGCGGACGATGTCGACCGGGGAGTCCGACAGCCGCAACGGAGAGCCGACGGTCTTGAACGGACCCCGCTCGGGATGGTCGACGGTGACGATCGCGCCGAGATCGGCGAGTGTCTCGTCCTCGATCAGTTCCTTGGTGCTGAGCACCGGACCACAGGGGATGCTGAGAGCGTTCAGTGCCTCCAACGCCTCCCATTTGGTGTGCTGCTCGCTCCAGTCCTCGATCAGCGCGAAAACCTTGTCCAGCTTGGGAAGTCGGTCCTCGGGTCGGGTCCAGTCGGGATGATCAGCGAGGTCGGGCCGGCCGATCAGGTCCGCCAGCGGCGCCCAGACCTGAGGCTGGACGATCACGTAGATGTAGTCGTTGGGACCACCACCCTTGGTCCGCACGGCCCAACCCGGTTGGCCGCCGCCGGACGCGTTGCCCGACCGCGGGACCTCGTCGGTGAAATGCTCGTTCGGGTATTCACGCAGCGGACCGCTCGCCAGGCGTTGCTGGTCGCGCAGCTTCACCCGGCACAGGTTGAGGACGGCGTCCTGCATCGCGACCTCGACTCGTTGCCCTCGGCCGGTGTTAGTGCGCTGATAGAGCGCGGCCAGGATCCCGGTGACCAGATGGATGCCGGTCCCCGAGTCGCCGATCTGTGCACCGGTGGCGGTGGGTGGCCCGTGCTCGAAACCGGTGGTGGCCATGGAGCCGCCCATTGCCTGCGCGATGACTTCGTAGGCTTTGAAGTTGAAGTACTTGCCCGGGCCGAATCCCTTGATCGATGCATAGATCAGGCGCGGGTTGATTTCACGCAGCCGCTCCCAGGTGAACCCGAACCGATCGACGACGCCCGGACCGAAATTCTCGACGAGGATGTCGACGCGGGCCACCAGATCGGTGAAGATCTGCTTGCCCTCGTCGCTCTTCATGTTGAGGGTGATGCTGCGCTTGTTGCAGTTGAGCATCGTGAAATACAGGCTGTCGGCACCGGGGACGTCGCGAAGCTGACTGCGGGTGACGTCGCCGCCTCGCGGTGTCTCCAGCTTGATGACGTCGGCGCCGAGCCACGCGAGCAATTGCGTGGCCGAGGGACCGGACTGGACATGTGTCATGTCGAGGACGCGAACACCGTCCAGCGCCTTGCCCACGCCGGAACTCGGCTCCGGCAGGTCGCGGTCCACGCCGGTCGGGATCTGAACCATGATCTTTATTCCCTTCACTCGCGGCGGTACATGCTCCGAGGTGATGGTTTCGGCACCGTCTGCTTCGCAGATCGACGCGCCGAGATTGACCATCGACATTGCATACCGTATGAGGTAGGCACAGTGTGGCCCACGCAACAAGTTCTTGTCTAGGAGTTGCGAATACTTTCAGATAAGACTTCCCTGTGCGCCCAAGAGCAGAGCCTGCGTTCTTGGCTCCCGCCAGAACCCTCGTTTGGAGCGATGGCCGAAGGACGTACCGCGTGCCCTGTGAACAGGAAATATGTTCTTTGACAAAGGATTCCGTTGCTTCGATGAAAGGCGTGGGTGATGGTCAACCCAAATCGTCACACCGGCCCGCTGGTCAGGAGACCCATAGGATCAAGATAACGCTCAGCGGTCTTTTCGCGATGTCCCGGTCACGACGGCCAACAACCGCGCCGGCGCAACCGCTGAGCAACGCCCGGCCACAGCCCGGCACACGAGGCATCAAATTTCTGGTTGCGCTGCAGATTGTATGTAGTATACCGCTGCATTGTGATCGCGGTTACTATTCCGATTGCTGGGTGATTGGTGTTACATATGACCAGTTGTATGCAATATTCGATAGGCAATGAGCGGACAGCGGATCAGCTGCGAACTCGGCCACCGGCTCGCCAGCCTCAACGGCGAAGGGAGCTCATTCCGATGAATTTCCATCACCAACGCGGAGTTACAACAGTCGGCAGGATCACCGCGGAACCAGGGAGGTTCGACCAGCATGAACGACGCCAGCTACAGCCGGCATACCGAGAGGTAGTCGACGACAACGGCAGGGTGTACCGGATCGGCGAGACCGACCGCGACATCCTGGGGCGTTCCCGGGTGTGGATGGTCTGGCTGCCGTGGATTGCGATGATGGCCATCAGCTCCTCCGAGTACGCGTTCACCTCGGCCGAGGACACGCTGGTCGACGCGCACCACTGGGGCACGGCGCACATCTTCTGGCTGCTGGGCGTCTGGGTGTTCTTCCAGGCCGCCGTCGCATTCCCGGCCGGTCGAGCTGCGGGAGAGCGGCAAGCTCTCGGCCCGCGGCAGCGATGATGCTCGGCGCCGTTCGGCTCGCTCCTGGGTTACCTGTCGCTGGCGTACTCGCACCGAACGTGTTCTTGGCCTATCTGGGGTTCGGCTTCTTCGGCGGAGCTGCGGCCGGTTTCGTCTACGCCACCTGCGTGAACATGGTCGGCAAGTGGTATCCCGAACGCAAGGGCGGCAAGACCGGCTTCGTCAACGGCGGCTTCGCCTACGGGTCGGTGCCCTTCATCTTCCTCTTCACCTCGTACCTGGACGTCAGCAACTACCAGGGGCATCCTGTTCGCGGTCGGCGTCTTCCTGGCCGGTTTGGTGGCCGTCAGCGGCTTCTTCTTCAAGGACCCGCCGAAGAACTGGTGGCCCGCGCACGTCGACCCGCTCGAAGGCCAGCGACGACCCGCGGATCCGCCGGGCGCTGCGGAAGAACCCGCCGGCGGTGAAGCAGTACACGCCGATGGAGGCCGTCAAGACCGGCATCCTGCCGCTGATGTGGTTCGTCCTGCTCTGCACCGCAGGCATCAACATCTTCGGCATCGCCATGCAGGTGCCGTTCGGCAAGGAGATGGGCTTCGCCGGCGGGATCGTGGCGTTCGCGATGAGCCTCAAGGCCATCATCAACGGCACCGGGCGCGGCGTGATCGGCTGGATCTCCGACCTGTACGGGCGGCGGGAGACGCTCATCATCGTGTGCGCCGTGCTGGGCCTGTCCCAGTACGCGGTGTTCCTGTCCGGCTCCATCGGCAGCATGCCGCTGTTCCTGCTGGCCTCGATGGTCTCCGGCTTCGGTGGCGGCGCGATCTTCCCGCTGTTCGCGGCGATGACCGCCGACTACTTCGGGGAGAACAACAACGCGACCAACTACGGCCTGGTGTACAGCTCGAAGGTCATCTCCGGCCTGGTGGGCGCCGGCCTCGGTTCGGTCGTGGTCGAGCACCTGGGGTTACGGCACGGCGTTCGTGATCGCCGGTTCCGTCGGCGTCGCCTGCGCCTTCATCACGCTGTTCCTTCGTCAGCCCAAGCTGCCGCAGTCGCGAGCGAAGCGGTCGACGCCGGCCGAGCGCACGGAGAAGGAGGCACTGGTGCTCGACTAGCGTCCGCGTCGACTCGCTGCAAGTCAGCACCCCGGGTGCGGGTACGTCCTGGTCAGGACTTGCCGCACCCGGGGTGTTTTCTTGCCCGAGCCCTTGGCCGGCATACAGCGCCTTTGCTCCGTCGCTGATACCGAACCGGATATCCGGGTATGTAAGACCTATGCCGCATCGTGCGGAGGCAGTTTATTGCATACGAAAACCTGTACGCTGGCATCCGCCAGTAGCACTTGGTTAAGGAGCCGCGCCATGTCACTTCCCTACCCCGAGTCCGCGCAAGCGTGAGCACGCTTCGCAGCGCAACATGCTGGCCGACGCCGCCGCGCCCCGGGTGCTGCGTCCCGCTCCCCTTCGCCAAGCCGTCTACGACGCGATCGTGGAACTGATCGTGCACGGCACCCTGCAACGGGGCCAGCACCTCGTCGAGAACGAACTGGCCGAGTACCTCGGCGTCAGCCGGCAGCCGGTGCGAGAAGCCTTGCAGCGCTTGCAGACCGACGGCTGGATCGAGCTCCGTCCCGCGCAGGGCGCCTTCGTGCACATCCCCTCCGAGGACGAGGTAGACCAGCTCCTCGGCGTTCGCACGGTCCTGGAGACCCATTCGGCGCGGCCTCGCCGCAGAGCGCGCCACTCCCGAGGACGTCAACCGGCTGTGGGAGCTGCAGCAGGACGGGCTCAATGCCCTGGCCGCCAACGACTCCGAGGGGCTTGTCGCCGCCAACGCCGCCCTGCATGCCGCGCATCACGAAGCTCGCAGGCAACCCGGTGCTCGCCGAGCACATCGGTCTCGTCGAACGCAAGTGGCGTTGGTACTACCTACCGATCGCCCAACCGCGCGGCCAGGAGCGCCTGGAGCGAGCACGCCGAGCTCATCAAGGCGATCGCCGCCAGGGACGCCGAACGGGCGACCGACATCATGAACCGCCACACCGAGCGGACTCGCCAGGTGTACCACGAACAGCGGCTGGCCAAGGCCGACCGCGAGTAGCGTATGCTCGTCAGATCGCCGGCCGCTGACCGGCATAGGTCAGGTCCATCGCACTCTCGTCCGGCCGATGGGATCCGCTCGACCCCGGAATAGACGTTCATCGAGGATGCCGCGCAGGAAGCCGATCAACGTCAGTCCCATCTCCCTGGCCAGATCCACGGCGAGTGACGACGGCGCCGAAACCGCGGCCAGCGCCGGGATCCCGGCCATCACCGCCTTCTGCACCAGTTCGAAGGAAGCCCGGCCACTGACCATCAGCGTCGTGCCGCGTCAGCGGCAGGCGGCCCTCGCCGAGCGCCCAGCCGATGACCTTGTCCACCGCGTTGTGCCGGCCGACGTCTTCCCGCACGCACCACAAGTTCGCCGTTCGCGTCGAACAGTGCGGCCGCGTGCAGGCCACCCGTGCGGTCGAAGACCCGCTGAGCCGCCCTGCAGCTTCGTCGGGCAGGGTGGCGATCGTGGCGGCGCTCAGCCGCAACGGATCATCGATCGACGCGCCACCGGCTGACGGTGCGCACCGCCTCGAGGCTGGCCTTGCCGCACAACCCACACGATGACGTGGTGTAGAAGTTGCGTTCGATCGACGGGTCGGGGAGCGCAACGCCGTCGCCGAGGAGCACGTCGAGCACGTTGTACGTGTTGCCGCCATCGGCCGTCGCTCCCGGCGCAGTAACGGATCGCGGCGATGTCCGAGGCGGCCGCCACCACGCCTTCGCTGACGAGAAAGCCGCGCGCCAGGTCGAAGTCGTCGCCCGGGGTCCGCATCGTCACCGTCAGCGGGCGGCCGGCCACCCTGATCTCCAGGGTTCTTCCGCGGCGAGGGTGTCCGGGCGGGCCGTTGCCACCCCGTCGGCCATGCGCACAACTCGGTATCTGCTGGTTACGCGTCCCATGCCGGCACTCCCGATAGGTGTATGTCGTACTCAGTATACGTTCGCGCGGCGGCGCCGCGGAAGCTCGCCTCACCACCGACATCCGTATGGACAAGTGATCCAGGTCACGTTATACTCTTCGCATACTGTATGCAATTAGGAGTCATCATGACCCACACCAATGCCCCAGTCGCAGTCGTCGAGGTCCGCGACCTACACGGTCGTTCGTACCGAGTCGGCGAGCAGCCGCACGACATCATCGGCCATTCCCGGAGATGGATGCTCTGGCTCTCGTGGGCCGCCATGGCAGGGATCGGCGTGTTGCAGTACGGCTATGGCGTCGCCGTCACCGCGCTGCACGTGACCAACGGATCGAGTGCGACGGGCGCTCTCTGGGTGCTCGCCCTCTGGGTGGTGTTCCAGGCCGGCGCGGCCGCGCCCACCGCCGCGTTGAGCCATCGCTTTGCCTTGCCCCCGTCGCGCGCAGTGCTCGTCGGCGCCGTTCTCTGTGCCGCCGGTCCCCTGACCCTCGCCTACACCGACAGCCTCGTGCTCGCGGTGCTCGGTTATTCCGTGCTATGCGGCACCGGCGCCGGAATCGTCTACGCCACATGCGCTTCCACCGTCGCGAAGTGGTATCCGGAGGAGCGCGGCGTCCGGGTCGGTTTCGTCACCGGGGCATTCGGTTATGGCGCCGTGCCGTTCATCGTGCTCTTCGCCGCCGTTCTTACCCCTGGAAACCAGGCCGGAGATCTTCGCCGCAGTGGGTGTCTGCATCCTCATCGTCGTTGCCCTCGTGTGGCGTCCTCCTGCGGGATCCGCCCGCGGGCTGGTGGCCACCGGAGATCGACCCCAAACTGTGGGCCGTCGACAAGCGGGTGAACCGCGGTCTGCGCAACAACGTCCCAGCGGTGCGGCAGTATTCGCCAGGCGAGGCCATCCGGACACCTGCGTTCGTGGTCATGTACCTCATCCTGGTTTTCGCCGCCGCGGCCTCCCTGCTGGCCATCGTGTACGTCCCGATCGTCGCGATGTCCCACGGCTTTTCGCTCGGCAGTCGGCGCGTCGGCCGTCGGTCTACTCGCCGTCGTCAACGGCGCGGGTCGCAGCGTCGCCGGCCGGATCTCCGACCGATTCGGGCGACGTCAGACGCTCAGCGCCGCGCTCGCTGCTCGAGGGCTGCGCGCAGTTGGGGCTTGTCTACTCCGCGTCGGTCGGGCAGCCCGCAGCGTTCGTGGTCTTCGCCGCGCTCAGCGGCATGGCGGGCGGCGCCTTCTACCCGCTGTTCGCGAGCCTGGTCGCCGACTATTTCGGCGAACGCAACGCCGTGCGAAACTTCGGCCTGGTCTACAGCGCCAAGCTGTTCGGGGGAATCATCGGCGTCGGGCTGCCCGCATTGGTCTTGTCCTCGCATGGACTCACGATGGTGTTCGTCGTCGCCGGTCTGCTCAGCCTGTGCTCGGCCGCTCTGACGCGGCTACTCCATCGCCCCGGATACCCCACGTTGCACCTGCCGCGGTAATGGCTTATCCCTCCAAGGAGATCCGATGTCAAGCACTGCCGAACGAGAAGAGCTTCACCAGCTGAGCGGCGCTCTCTTGAAGTGCGTCACATCGTTGGCCTCGAGATGCGGCGACACCCCGGCCATGCGTCGCGTCATCAATGACGCCGAACGGATCGTCAACGGCATCGATCGAGTGCACATCGACGTCGAAGAGCTGGAAATGAAGCGTGGGCTCAGCCAACCCAACGGTTCCAGCGAGATGATCCAGATCCCCGACACCGAGTATCTACATCGATTTCTGGCGGGACGTCGACCACGAAGGCATTGGTTGCCAGAGCCTGGCGTGCGCGCGACCGTTGCGAAAGCGCTGCTGATCGACAGCGGATCAGCGTCGGCTAACTCCTGCGCCTCGTCCTGAGCGAGGTAGATCCGTTCGATACGCTAGGTTGCCTCGCGGCCAGCCGTTACCACGTACACCGTCGTCGCCACGTTGTCCAGTTTCCCACAGCGGTGGTGGCGAGAATTACTTTCGCCATAGCTACGTTCTCGTATATTCAATTCCTAGCCGTGCTCTCGCTGCTATCCCTGTTCTATCCACTGTCCTCCCTTGTCAATTCCGCCGTCCCAGTCGTCCCAGGTTTCCTGTCGTCTGTCTCTTTTCTCTATGACGCTGCGTCTCAGCTCCAGCAACAACTCCTCTGTTGAGTCTCTATACAGCGCGTCTTTCCAGGTGTAAGACAGCGGTGTGGTGTCGTTGCGGCGCAGTTCTACCACTTTTTCCTTGTGTTCCCCGCCCGCCCTTATGTTCTCCATGCTACCCGGTGCCCAGTCCAGCTTGTTTTCCAGCATGTCATAAGTGCCCTCTCAGGCCTTGCTAACGCCTTGCTCGATATCTGCCAGCTTGCGCACCGTGAACTTCAGGCTGTTGGCCAGATCGTTGCGGTTGCTGTATCTCAGTGCTACACTCCTGCTCACTATGTAGTGTCCCAGCCTTTCCAGAGCTCTTTTTTCCATAGATATATCATATCCCTCCACTAGCTGCAATGTCCAGTCACCATGTGCCATTTTTTTCAAGAAAGACGCATAAAGATAGTGTAAACTACTTCCGCGACACCTATTTCAGATCTGCCCTGATCTGTTTAATTATGTTTCACAACCGTTCCTCAGCCTTCTCCGTGACAGACCGGTCACCTCGATCCTATAAACCACTAACACTTAACCACTTACATCAGTTTTTTTTAATAATGTCGGTCGCGACTGTCGGAAGTTGTGCCGTCGATTTTGCGGTCGGTCACCACTGTGAGATAGATCACTACGGAATCTATTTCCGTATCATTTATATAATTGCCGTTTATTTCCTATCGTTGCTATCACATCTAATCGACACCAGACAGGAAAAACTTGTCTCAAAACTTCTTTAGGAACACCTTGACCACCTGCGCACCGCGGTACGGGTGATCCCGGCTACGCGCCACACCTCGACCTCGACCATGGGAGCCGGAGCAGACAGCATTCAGGGCGCCGATTCACACCGTGCACGTCGCGCGTCGTGAGCGCTCGTGACCGTCTCTGTGATTTCGTACTGCCCGTGGCTCGACCGTCGGCGTTAGTCCCCGCTACCCAACAACCTCCAGAGAGATCCTCCGTGAAGAAAACAAGTGCCAGCGCCGTTACCCGGCTGCTGAACATGAACGCGTTCGTCGACGGCCATGCCGTCAATAGCGGCGAGTCGTGCTGGTCAATTTCGAGAGACCCCCGCTCAGAGTCTACCGAGCGGCTGAGGTCCTGCGCGGCGCCGGCTACTCTGTCTACCGCTACGACACGGATGCGCTGAAGGTCCTCGGCAAACCTGAGCCAGCTCGCAGTCTGTGCGTCAGTGATACCTACTCGGTGATGATCTACGCTTACTCCTGTGCGCTGAAATACGGCATCGAGAACATCTACACCATCCGCGAGGACGTGCGCGCTTTCATCCGTCAGTTCATCGACTACGCGCTGGATCAACTGCTGGTGACGCCTGAGCCTGATCGCTGGCTAAACCTCGCTCGAGGCAACCTGCGATAATCCTTTTCCCCGCAGTTTTGCCGTCAGTAGTTCGCACAGCCTATACTTCAAGTACTGCGTGAGCTAAGACCAGAACGCTGTCTACGTCACACCCTGCAATACCCAGCACTATCTGGAGCGGCTCTGCGAGATCGTGGTCTGCCCACGATTGTTCAGAGCCTGATCGCGTCACAACAAACCGACCGAAGCCAAACGAGCTTCGGCCGATCGGAAAACAACGAAAGACAACTCCGAACTATGAAGAAAATAATCACTGCCACCGTTGGTGCGGCTCTCATTAGTGTCGCATTGCTGAGCGCCGGAGCGGCCAACGCCGACGTCTACTACAAGAACTGCTCCGAAGCACTCGTCGACGAGATGACACCGCTTTTCGAAGGTGATCCCAGCTACGCGCCGCATCTCGATCGGGACAACGACAGCATCGCCTGCGAGTAACCTCCCATTAAAGTCGACCGAATTTCGGCCAGGTGGAACGGCATTCGTCGTGACGGTGCCGTCGCGGAAAGTATTTGACGCCAGGATATTTCACTGTCTGCAGAGCGATCAGCCGAAGTATTCGGCACTGCCGAGCCGATGCCGATGCTGCGTGCGCCCGCCTAGCCGGATGGGTTCTGGGCTGCGCTCATGGCTCGGTGGCCGTTAGGCTGGCACTTCCCGAGCTCGACGCCGTCCGCGTGCAACGCTGGTGCGTGCGCCAGGTTCCCGAGCGCATTCTCGACTAGGTCCGCGTCGAAAACGATGTCGCGCCATGACATCTGCCCATTTGTGAGTGCCGACCGCCCTGGCGCGACGAATTCTTTCGTCCTGACTGCACCTCTATTCCCGAACGCCCGGCTGCGCTACAGCTACGCTACCGGACTATAGACGCTGTACTGGCGCGACCTAAATGAGATATACCACCTCTACCTGGCCTCTGGACCCCAGCCGCAGAGTCCAAGACCTGCTCTACTATCTCGATGACCAGTGCTGATCTTCATCTTCTGGGGCTAACGACTGGCTCAACCTGATCCAAACGATGCGCTGACCGGTTGAGCTCACGACCACATCTGAGACACCGCCGAATTGTTCTTGGTGAGCGATTCGAAGTCTCTACCAGTTCCTTGGCACGAGCGTCTACGTCACACGTAACGGTTACCGCAGCAGCGCCGCCGCTGCCAGCGCCACCGGTTCGAGATCCCTTGTCTCCGAGTCGACGAGCTCGAACAGTCGTCGTTTCATCCGCGGGTCCCAGAACCTGTGGACGTGCTCGGCGACCTCGGTAACCGCCTCCTCGGTGGGCAGGTAGCCGAAATGAACGACGATCTTGTTGATCAGCCTGATCTCGGTAGCCTCGTGGTGCGACATGTCAGTCCACCAGCCCGACGGCCAGCACACGATCCGCGGCCGGCTCACCATGCTGGTGGGAAACCGGGTGCGTGAGCGCGACCTGGACGGCCGTCACCTTGTACTCCGGGCAGTTCGTCGCCCAGTCGGAGTTCTCGGTGGTCACGACGTTGGCGCCGGTGACCGGGTGGTGGAACGTCGTGTAGACGACGCCCGCCGGCATCCGGTCGGAGATCTTGGCGTGCAGCGTCGTCTCGCCGACGCGGCTGGCCAGCGTCACCAGTCGCCGTCGGTGATGCCGCGCACCTCGGCGTCGTGCGGGTGGATCTCGAGGACGTCCTCGGGGTGCCAGGCGACGTTCGCGGTACGCCGGGTCTGGGCGCCGACGTTGTACTGGCTACAGGATCCGGCCGGTGGTGAGGATCAGCGGGAAGCGCCGGGTGCTGCGCTCGTCGGTCGGCACGTAACGGCGTCGGGACGAACTGGCCCTTGCCGCGCGCGAACGCGTCGACGTGCATGATCGGCGTGCCCATCGGGCGCGTCGTCGTTGCACGGCCACTGGATGCTGCCGACCTCGTCGAGCTGGTCGAACGACACGCCGGCGAACGTCGGCGTGGTCGCGCGCGATCTCGTCCATGATCTGGCCGCGGGTCGTCGTAGTGCATGGGGTAGCCCATCGCCGTGCGCGATCTCGCAGACGACCTCCCACTCCTGCTTGCCGCGTCTTGCGGCGGCATCACCGGGCGGACCCGGTTGATCCGGCGCTCGGCGTTGGTGAACGTGCCGTCCTTCTCGAGGAACGACGTGCCGGGCAGGAACACGTGGGCGAACTTGGCCGTCTCGTTGAGGAACAGGTCCTGGACGACGACGAGGTCCAGCGCGCCGAGCGCGGCCGTGACGTGCTGGGTGTTCGGGTCGGACTGCGCGATGTCCTCGCCCTGGACGAACAGCGCCCGGAACGTGCCGTCGATCGCGGCGTCGAACATGTTCGGGATCCGCAGCCCCGGCTCGGCCAGGATCGTCGTGCCCCACAGGTCCTCGAAGACCTCGCGCACCGCGTCGTCGGACACGTGCCGGTAGCCGGGCAGCTCGTGCGGGAACGAGCCCATGTCGCAGGAGCCCTGCACGTTGTTCTGGCCGCGCAGCGGGTTGACGCCGACGCCGTCGCGGCCGATGTTGCCGGTGCCATCGCGAGGTTGGCCATGCCCATCACCATCGTCGAGCCCTGGCTGTGCTCGGTGACGCCGAGGCCGTAGTAGATCGCGGCGTTCGGCGCCGGCGGCGTACAGCCGGGCGGCGGCGCGCAGCTCGTCGGCCGGCACGCCGGTGATCGCCTCGAGCGCCTCGGGGCTGTTCTCCGGCCGGGCGATGAACTCGGCCCACTCCTCGAAGCCCTCGCACCGCTCGGCGACGAAGCCTCGGTCGACCAGGCCCTCGGTGACGACGACGTGGGCCATCGCGTTGATGACCGCGACGTTGGTGCCGGGCGCCAGCTGCAGGTGGTGCGCGGCCTCGATGTGCGGGGTGCGGACCAGGTCGATCCGGCGCGGGTCGACGACGATGAGCTTCGCGCCCTCGCGCAGCCGCCGCTTCATCCGCGACGCGAACACCGGGTGGCCGTCGGTCGGGTTGGCGCCGATCACCACGATGACGTCGGCCTCGTCGACCGACCCGAAGTCCTGCGTGCCGGCCGAGGTGCCGAAGGTCTGCTTGAGGCCGTAGCCGGTGGGCGAGTGGCAGACCCGGGCGCAGGTGTCGACGTTGTTGTTGCCGAACGCGGCGCGCACCATCTTCTGGACGACGTAGACCTCTTCGTTGGTGCAGCGCGACGAGGTGATCGCCGCCGATCGCGCCGGCGCCGTGCTCGCGCCTGGATCTCGCGGCATGCGGCGGGCGACGAAGCCGATCGCCTCGTCCCACTCGACCTCGCGCCACGCGTCGGCGATCTTCTCGCGCACCATCGGGCTCAGCACCCGGTCGGGGTGGGTGGCGTAGCCGAAGGCGAAGCGGCCCTTGACGCACGAGTGGCCCTCGTTGGCGCCGCCGTCCTTGTACGGCACCATCCGGACGAGCTCGTCGCCGGCAGCTCGGCCTTGAACGAGCAGCCGACGCCGCAGTACGCGCACGTCGTCAGCACCGACCGGGTCGGCATGCCGAGCTCGATCGACCGTCTTCTCCTGAGCGTCGCCGTCGGGCAGGCCTGCACGCAGGCGCCGCACGACACGCACTCGGAGTCCAGGAAGGACTCGCCCGCGCCGGCGGACACCTTCGAGTCGAAGCCGCGGCCCTCGATCGTCAGCGCGAACGTGCCCTGGACCTCGTCGCAGGCCCGCACGCAGCGCGAGCAGACGATGCACTTGGACGGGTCGAAGTCGAAGTACGGGTTGGTGGGGTCCTTCGGCGGCGTCGAGGTGGTTCTCGCCGTCGTAGCCGTAGCGGACCTCGCGCAGCCCGACCGAGCCGGCCATGTCCTGCAGCTCGCAGTCGCCGTTGGCCGAGCAGGTCAGGCAGTCGAGCGGGTGGTCGGAGATGTAGAGCTCCATGACGCTCGCGGCGGAGCTTGGCGAGCCTTCGGCGTCTGGGTGCGTGACGACCATGCCGTCGGCGACCGGCGTCGTGCACGAGGCGGGCGTGCCGCGGCGGCCGTCGACCTCGACCAGGCACAGCCGGCAGGAGCCGAACGCCTCGAGGCTGTCGGTGGCGCACAGCTTGGGGATGTCGACGCCGGCCAGCGCGGCGGCGCGCATCACCGAGGTGCCTTCGGGCACGGTGACGCGCATGCCCGTCGATCTCGAGCGCGACGGTCGCCGGACCGTCGCTTGGCCGGGGTGCCGAAGTCGGGTTCCTTGAGCAGCGTCATGGCGTGCCTTCCGTCCTCGCGCTGATGTGCGCGGTGGTCGTTCTGGCGTATCGGTTGGCTGGCGAGAAAGTCCTCGGGGAAGTGCTGTGACCGCGCTGCGCACCGGCATCGGCGTCAGCCCGCCCATCGCGCACAGCGATCCGTCGGTCATGACCTCGCACAGGTCCTCGAGGAGCGCCAGGTTCGCGGCGCGGTCCTCACCGGCGATGATCCGGTCGATGACCTCGACGCCGCGGACCGAGCCGACCCGGCAGGGCGTGCACTTGCCGCACGACTCCTCGGCGCAGAACTCCATCGCGAACCGGGCCTGCTCCGCCATGTCGACGGTGTCGTCGAACACCACGACGCCGCCGTGGCCGACCATCGCGCCGGCCGCGGCGAAGGCCTCGTAGTCCATCGGCAGGTCGAACTGCGACCTCGGCAGGTAGGCGCCGAGCGGGCCGCCGACCTGGACGGCGCGGACCGGGCGGCCGGACGAGTGCCGCCGCCGTAGCCGTCGACGAGCTCGCCGAGGGTGATGCCGAACGCCGTCTCGACGATGCCGCCGTGCGCGATGTTGCCGGCGAGCTGGAACACCTGGGTGCCGCGCGAGCGGTCGACGCCGAGCGCGCTGTACGCCTGCGCGCCGTCGGCGAGGATGGCGGGCACGCGTGGCCAGGGTCAGCACGTTGTTGACGACGGTCGGCTTGCCGAACAGCCCGTCGAGGGCGGGGAGCGGCGGCTTGGCGCGGACCATGCCGCGCTTGCCCTCGAGGCTCTCGAGCATCGAGGTCTCTTCGCCGCAGATGTAGGCGCCGGCGCCGACCCGGACCTGCAGGTCGAAGGCAGCGACGAGCCGAGGACGTCGTCGCCGAGCCACCCGTGCTCGCGTGCGATCTCGATCGCGGAGCGCATCGTCGGCGACCGCGTCGGGGTACTCGGAGCGGATGTAGATGTAGCCCTCGGTGGCGCCGACGGCGTATGCCGGCGATCATCATGCCCTCGATGAGGATGAACGGGTCGCCCTCCATGAGCATCCGGTCGGCGAAGGTGCCGCTGTCGCCCTCGTCGGCGTTGCAGCAGACGTACTTCAGCTCGTCGACGCATTCGAGCACGGTCTGCCACTTGATGCCGGCCGGGAAGCCGGCGCCGCCGCGGCCGCGCAGCCCGGAGTCGGTGACCTCGGCGACCACCTCGGCCGGCGTCATCGCCAGCGCCCGCCGCAGTCCGACGAGGCCGCCGTGGGCTCGTAGTCGTCGGGCGACAGCGGGTCGATGACGCCGACGCGGGCGAAGGTGAGCCGCTGCTGGTCGCGCAGCCAGGGGATCTCGTCGACGACGCCGAGGCGCGAGCGGGTGGTCGGCGCCGTCGAGGAGGCCGGCGTCGACGAGGCCGTCGACGTCGCCGGGGTGACGGGGCCGTAGCCGACCCGCCCGTCGGCGTCGCGACCTCGACCAGCGGCTCGAGCCAGAGCATGCCGCGCGAGCCGTTGCGGATCAACGGGACGTCGCGGCCGCTGCTCGCGAGCCGCGGCGCGCACCAGCGCGTCGGCGACCTCGTCGGCCCCGACCGAGCGGGCAGCGGAATCGCGCGGGACGTAGACGGTGACGGTGCGCCGTCGACGCGCTCATTGCGAGATCGCCTCGTCGAGAATCAACGACAGGCGAGCCTCGTCGACCCGGCCGTGGAGCCGGCCGTCGACCTGCGACCGCCGGGCCGAGCGCGCAGTTGCCGAGGCAGAAGACCTGGTCGAGCGGTCAGCGACCCGTCGGGGCGTGGTCTCGCCGAAGTCGACACGCCGTAGCCGCTCCTGCAGGTGAGCCGACCAGTCGTCGGCGCCGACCGACTGGCAGGCCTCGGCCCGGCAGATCCGGACGGTGGTGCGGCCGGCGGGCTCGTCCGGAAGTCGTGGTAGAAGGTGACGACGCCGTGGACGTCGGCGCGGGAGAGGTTGAGCTCGTCCGCCAGCACCGGGATCGCCTCGGGCGGCACGCAGCCCAACGCCGCCTGGACCGCGTGCAGGATGGGCAGCAGGGCGCCGCGCTGGTCGCGATGGCTGGCCGCGATCTCTCGGACCAGGGCCGCGACCGTGGCGTTCGCCGCCCCCGTTGTCGTGGGATTCATGAGCTTCCTCCGGGATAGGCGATGGGCGGAACCGCCCCAGGGTGTGATCTGGGGCGGTTCTCACCCGGGCGGGCCGGTTTAGACGACGATCTTCTTCTTGTGCAACTCCGCGATGGTGTCCGCGTCGTAGCCCAGTTCGGCAAGGACCTCGTCGGTGTGCTCGCCGAGCAGCGGTGCGCCCTTGATCTCGGGCTTGAACGTCGGAGAACTTGATCGGGCTGCCGACGGTCAGGAAGGATGCCGCGGCCCTTCTGCTCCACCTCGACGACGCTGCCGCTCTCGCGCAGCGCCGGGTCCTACGGCGATCTCCTTCATGCTCAGCACCGGCGCGCAGGGCACCTCCCACTTGCGCAGGATGTCGACCGCCTCGTACTTGGTCTTGTCGGCCAGCCACTTCTCGATCTCGGCGAAGATGTCGAAGATCTTGTCGCTGGCGGGCACTGCGCGGTGTTGTAGGCCGGGTCCTCGACCCACTCCGGCCTACCGATGGCCTCGGCCGTGCGCTCCCAGTTCTGCTCCTGGATGGTGAAGTAGATGTAGGCGTTGGGGTCGGTCTCCCAGCCCTTGCACTTGAGCACCCAGCCCGGCTGGCCGCCGCCGCCGGCGTTGCCGCCGCGCGGCACCGCGTCGCCGAACTCGCCGTTCGGGTACTGCGGGTACTCCTCCAGGTAGCCGACCGCTTCCAGGCGCTGCTGGTCGCGCAGCTTGACCCGGCACAGGTTGAGCACGGCGTCCTGCATCGAGGCCGAAACCTTCTGGCCCTTGCCGGTCTTCTCGCGGGCGATCAGCGCGGTGAGGATGCCGATCAGCAGGTGCATGCCGGTGTTGCTGTCGCCGAGGGCCGCGCCGCTGACCGTCGGCGGGCCGTCCCAGAAGCCGGTGGTCGAGGCGGCGCCGCCGGCGCACTGCGCGACGTTCTCGTAGACCTTGAGGTCATTCCACGGCGAGTCGTCGTTGAAGCCCTTGACCGAGCCGAAGATCAGCCGCGGGTTCCAGCTCCTGGATGCTTGCTCCCAGGACAGGCCCATGCGGTCCATGGCGCCGGGCGCGAAGTTCTCGACCAGCACGTCCGCGTCGCGGATCAGCTTCTCCATCACCTCGTGTGCCCTCGGGTGTCTTCGTGTTGATCGCCAGCGAACGCTTGTTGCTGTTGAGCATCGTGAAGTACAGAGCGTCGACGTCGGGGATGTCGCGCAACTGGTTACGGGTCACGTCACCCCCGCCCGGACGCTCGACCTTGAGGACGTCGGCTCCGAACCAGGCGAGCATCTGGGTGCACGCCGGGCCCGCCTGGACGCCGGTGAAGTCGATCACCTTGATCCCGGAGAGCGGCAATTCAGTCATGAGACGTTTCCTTTCCTGTATGCTTCTTCGTGGTCTGGTGCGGTGAGCGCTCACTTGTCGGTGATGCCCTTGGGGTTGAGGTGGGCGATGTTGCCGCTCTCGGTGCCGTCGGAGGGGTCGATGACGCAGTCGATGAGCGCCGGCCTGCCCGATGCGAGGGCCTCCCGCAGAGCATGCGGCGACCTCGGCGGGCGTCGTCGCCTGGTATCCCTTGCCGCCGAACGCCTTGATCATGTACTCGTGGCGGGCCTGCAGCGCGGTCGGCGCCGGGTCGGTCGTAGGCGGGTTGACGTCGTCGCCGCGGTAGACGCCGCTGTTGTTGAGGATGACGGTGACGATCGGCAGGTTGTAGCGGCAGATCGTCTCCAGCTCCATGCCGCTGAACCCGAACGCGCTGTCACCCTCGATCGCGACGACCGGGTCGCCGCTCTCGACGGCGGCGGCGATCGCATAGCCCATGCCGATTCCCATGACGCCCCAGGTCCCGCTGTCCAGCCGGTGCGGGGCACGTGCATGTCGATCATGTTGCGCGCCAAGTCGAGTGCGTTGGCGCCCTCGTTGACGACATAGACCTGCGGGTTGTCGTGCAGGACGTCGCGGATGGCCTGCAACGCGCCGAAGAACTTCATCGGGTGCGCGATCAGTGCGGCCTCGAGGCGGCCCGCCATCTTGGCGACGTTCTGCGCCGACTTGCGCTCGGCGAGCTCCTCGCGCCACTCGGTCTGGCACCGTGATCTGACCGGGCTTGGCCCGCTCGAGGAGAGCCTCCATCACCGAGCCGATGTCGCCGACCAGCGGGGCGGCGATGGGCTGGTTGCTGTCCATCTCGGCCGCCGCGATGTCGACCTGGATGAACTTGGCGTCCGGGTTCCATTGCGGCGCATCGCCGTGGCCGAGCAGCCAGTTCAGGCGGGCACCGACGAGCATCACGACGTCGGCCTCGCTTGCAGCGCCAGCGAACGGGCGGTGGCCGCCGACTGCGGGTGGTCGTCGGGCAGCAGGCCCTTCGCCATCGACATCGGCAGGTACGGCACGCCGGTCGTCTCGACGAATTCGCGGATCTGCTCGTCCGCCTGCGCGTAGGCGGCGCCCTTGCCGAGCACGATCAACGGCCGTTTCGCGTTGGCGAGCAGGTCGATTGCGCGAGTCGACCGCCTCGGTTTCGGGCAGCTGGCGCGGAGCCGGGTTGACGACCCGCCACAGCGTCGCCGCGGCCTCCTCGGCGTCGATGACCTCGCCGAGCACCGCGGCCGGGATGTCGAGGTAGACCCCGCCGGGACGGCCGGACACCGCGGTGCGGATCGCCCGGGCGATGCCGCGGCCGATGTCCTCGGCCCGCGATACCCGGTAGGCCGCCTTGGCGAACATCTTGGCCGCCGCCAGCTGGTCCATCTCCTCGTAGTCGCCGCGCTGGAGGTCGACGAGGTGCCGCTCGCTGGACCCGGAGATCTGCACCATCGGGAAGCAGTTCGTGGTGGCATTGGCCAGCGCCACAAGCCCGTTGAGGAAGCCCGGAGCGGACACCGTCAGGCAGATGCCCGGCTTCTTCGTGAGGAACCCGGCCGCCGCCGCCGCGTGGCCGGCGTCGCTCTCGTGCCGGAACCCGATGTAGCGGATGCCCGAGGCCTGTGCGAGGCGAGCCAGGTCGGTGATCGGGATACCGACGACCCCGTAGATGGTGTGCACGTCGTTGAGCTTGAGCGCGTCGACGACCAGATGGATCCCATCGGTGAGAGCACCCGGCTCATCGGTGCGCTCTGCCTCCGTCTCCGGCACGGGATACAGTGGTCATGATTTGGGCCCTTCCTGGCTGTTCGCGCTTTTTCGCTTATGAGAGTTAACTTTCCGCACCGCCGCTGCGTGCGTCCAAGACTTGTCTCCAATCACCCGATAGATGCCGGTTATCACGTGCGTGCCAAGCGAATCAGCCTTCCGCTACGTCACGAATGAGCTGCCCGCATTACGCGACGTGCGACGAGGTCCCTTCCGTGTAGTTCAAAGATGTGGTTCAGCGGCGTGCCCACCGCCACGTTCAGGAACGCCCGGGCCGCAACCGAACCCGGCGTTCCCGCGTGGATCGCCATCGAGATCTGCGCCCTGGTGTCCGGCTCGACGAGGCGGATGGCACGCGCCGCTCCCGTCACCGGCATCGCCCGCAGCCACGTGTGTGGCACCACGCTCGCCCACGCGCCCGTCGCCACGTGTGCGTAAAGCGATGCGACGGAATCGGTTTCCACTTGGGGAGCCGCAACTGCGCCGCTGCTGGCGAACGCCTTGTCGATGAACTGGCGGAACCGCATATCGGGAGTCAGCAGCGCCAGCGGCAGCTGTGCTGCCTCGGCCCACGTGATGGTCCGCGCGGCGGGCACGAGCTGATCGCCCGACACCAGCAGCACATACTGTTCTTCGTAGAGCGGCACCACCTCTAGGCCCGACTGGTCGTCTGGGCCGAAATGAGCGATGGCGGCGTCTAATTCGAAGTCTCGCAGTTGGCGGAGCAACTCCGTGGACGACAGCCGAGAGCAGACCTTGACCCTTGCCAGCGGGTGCAGCGCACAGAATGCCGCCACGGGAAGTCCCGCCGTCGTCGACACGGTGGGTCCCGTCCCCAGTCGGAGCGTCGCGGAGATGCCGGACCGCATTGCGGCCGCCTCGGCCTTAAGCGCATCGTGCTCCGCGAGCACCCGCTTGGCCCAGACGACGAGCCGTTCACCCTCGGGCGTCAGACCCTCGAAGTTCTGCCCGCGATTGATGAGGGTGACGCTCAGCTCCCGCTCCAGCTTCGCGATCGCCGTGGAGAGCGCCGGCTGCGACACGTAACAAGCCTCCGCGGCACGTGCGAAGTGCCGTTCCCTGGCGACCGCCGCGAAGTACTCCAGCTGGCGTAGCAGCATGAGCACCCTCCTGGTTGTATACAGTATTCCTTATTCGGTATGTTACTCATGGATTCGAAAAATTGTCCAGCGGAACCGCGAGTGGAAGGGCAGCAGCAATGACCGAGACGACGCAATCAGCCCCGAGCCTGACCGAAGGCGAGCTGACCGAGGCTTGGCTGGCTCGGGCAGTCGTGATCGAATCAGCCGAGGCGATCGTGGTGACCGACCCGGACGGAATCGTCCGACTGTGGAACAAGGGAGCGGCGCGGGTCTTCGGGTATTCGGAAGCCGACATTCTGGGCCAAAGCCTTGACGTGATCATCCCGGAGAAGCTGCGGGAACGACACTGGATCGGCTACCGGCAGACGATGCTCAGCGGATACACCCGCTACGGGGACAAGCTGCTGAGCGTGCCTGCCATCCACCGCGACGGCCGCCGGTTGTCGATCGAGTTCAGTGTGGCGCTACTGCGGGACGAGGCCGACCGGATCGTCGGGATATCGGCGATCATGCGCGAGGTGAGCGAGCGCCGCGAAGCCGAGAGGGCGTTGCGCACCAAGCTCGCCGACCTCGAAACTCGGGTCGGTTCGGGCTGACCAACCGGCACCGTCATTCGATGCGGAGCACGCGCACCGAGTCGGTGCATCCGGACACGCCGCTGCGGCTCCCGGACACCACCACGACGAGACTCCCGGGATGCCGCATGCCCACGGCCGCCAGCCCGCGACCCACCTCGGTCGGCAGCGTTTCGGCCGTGGTCGCGGGTGCCAGCACCGCGGACTCGATGCCCCAGGAGAACGCCAACCGCGCCCGCACGGACTCATCGTGTGCAAAGGCCAACAGCGGCAACGGCGATCGCTGGCGCGCCAGGCGCAGCGCCGTGTCGCCGGTACGAGTGAAGCAGCACAACGCCATCGCCCCGAGCCGTTGGCCCAGCTCGCATGCGGCCGCCGCGACCGCATCGCCGACACCCACGTCGTCGCCGTCTTCCTCGGCAACCCACTCCGGTGCTGCCCCTTGGCGGGGCATGTCCTCGGCCGCCTCGACAATGCGAGCCATCGTCGCGACCGTGTGAGCCGGATACGCCCCGACGCTCGACTCGGCAGACAGCATCACTGCGTCCGTGCCGTCGAAGACCGCGTTGGCGACGTCGGAGACCTCGGCGCGGGTGGGACGCCGATCAGTAATCATCGAATCCAGCATCTGGGTCGCCACGATCACCGGCTTGGCCGCCTGGCGACACAGGCCGATGGCCCGCTTCTGCACCAACGGGACCTGCTCCAGCGGCATCTCCACGCCGAGATCCCCGCGGGCCACCATCAGGCCGTCGAACGCATCCACGATCGCCGACAGGTCCGAAACCGCCTCCGGTTTCTCGAGTTTCGCCATGACCGGCACCCACCTGCCGACCGCGTCCATGACTGCGTGGGCGAGCTTGACCTCCTCGGGCGCCCGGACGAACGACATGGCCACCATGTCGACACCGAGTTCGAGGGCGAACTTCAAGTCGTCGATGTCCTTCTCGGACAGGGGAGGCACGCTGACCGCGACACCCGGCAGTGAGATGCCCTTGTGATCGCTGACCGGGCCCCCCTGCTGAACCTCACACGTGATGTCATCGCCATTGACATCTACCACCCGCAGGTCGATCTTGCCGTCGTCGACGAGCAGCCGATCACCCGGCCGCACATCGGCGGCCAACCCGTCGTACGTGGTGGAGACGCGGTCGTGGTCACCGGGACATTCCGCCGTCGTGATCACGATGCGCTCACCGGTGGCCCAGACCACCGGACCGGCGGCGAACCAGCCCAGCCGGATCTTGGGTCCCTGCAGATCCGCGAGCACTCCAATGGGACGCGCGCGCTCGGCGGAGATCTGACGGACCATGTCGTAGACGGCCGAGTGTTCCTCGTGCGTGCCGTGGCTGAAATTCAGTCGCGCCACATTCATTCCGGCGTCGATGAGTTCGGCCAGTGCCGGCGCGGTACTGGTGGCGGGCCCTAACGTGCAGACAATTTTGGCGCGACGGTTCACGGTTGGTCCCCTCAGGACATAGCGGGCTGAGATTCTTTTTCCAGCGTGCCGACTGCCTGCGGCGGTGCGGGCGCACACGTGCGCGCCAGCAGATCGGTGGCGGCGTGGATGGTGCGCAGTGTGGGAGCGGCGGCCCCGGTGAGGTCCGCCATCTCCACCACCGCGGTCACGATGGCGTCGAGTTCGAGCTGCTTGCCCGATTCGAGGTCTTGAAGCATCGAGGTCTTGTGGTGTCCCACGTTCTCGGCTCCGCGTAGGCGCTTCTCGATGGAGATGTCCGGAGTACTGCCAACCCTGGCGGCGATGTCGAGCGTCTCCTCCATCAGCTGGGTGACCACTCGCCGGGTGCCCGGGTGCTGACACATCTCGACCATCGTCGCTCTGGTCAGCGCGCTGAGCGGATTGAACGCGACGTTGCCCATGAGCTTGATCCAGATGTCGTTGCGCAGCTCGGCCTCGACGGGCGCCTTCAATCCGCCGGCAATCATCGCGTCGCTCAACGTCTTACAGCGCTCCGAGATCTCCCCCGACGGCTCGCCGATGGAGAACCGGGTGCCCTCGAGGTGCCGGATCACTCCGGGCGCCTCGATGGTCGTGGCCGGGTACACCACGCAGCCGATGGCCCGCTCCCGCGACAGCACGGCGCTGGTCGCGCCGCCGGGATCGACGGCCTCGATCCGACGGCCGCGATACGGGCCGGGCAACTCGTGGAAATACCACCAGGGGATTCCGTTCTGCGCGGCCAACACCGCCGTGTTCTCGCCGAGCAGCGGATTGACCAGGGGGCCGCAGGACGGGTAGCTGTGCGCTTTCAGCCCGAGGAAAACGTAGTCAACGGGCCCGATCTCGGCTGGGTCGTCCGTGGCATTCGGATAAGCCACGAAGTCTCCACGCGAACTGAGCACGCGCACACCGTTTTTCCGCATTGCGCGCAGGTGGTCGTTCCGCGCGATGAGGTGCACCTCAGCGCCACCGCGCTGCATTGCGGCGCCCCAGTAGGCACCGATCGCTCCGGCACCGACGACTGCAATCTTCACGGCAACTCCTCTCGGTCGCATACTGTATGCACTCCCAGCGGTCCTGTCTAGGCTCGACGGAAGTGAATTGGGGTCAACTAGGTCATAGCCCGCTGGCAGACACTCTTCATCCGCTGTTGATCACTAATACATACTGTATGCGATATGCTATCGTGATCGTGCTCCCGGCTTGGCATTGCCGCACAAGCACACCGACGTGAACCGCCTGGAGCGTTTCTGCCCGGCCATAGCCAGGAAGAGGAATATGACGCTTATCGGAGTGCCCAGAGAAAACGCTCCGGGCGAACGCCGTGTTGCGCTGATCCCCAAGGTCGTCGAACGACTCTGTGGCGCAGGCCTTTCCGTCGTCGTCGAGACCGAAGCCGGGGCAGGCGCCCTGATCCCCGACGAGCACTACGAAGAGGCCGGGGCCACTATCGGTGATCCCTGGCGGGCCGACGTGGTGGTGAAGGTGAATCCCCCGACCGACGACGAAATCAGTCTGCTGAAGCCAGGATCCATCGTGACGGGATTCCTGGCGCCGCGCACTTGCCCCGAGGTCGCGGACCGCCTGCGCTTGGCGGGTGTCACCGGTTTCGCCATGGAAGCCGTGCCGCGCATCTCGCGGGCGCAGACGATGGACGCGCTGTCCTCCCAGGCCAATGTCGCCGGCTACAAGGCGGTGCTACGCGCTGCCGAATGCTCGACCCGCTTCTTCCCCATGCTCACGACGGCCGCCGGAACGGTGAAACCGTCCACGGCGCTGGTGCTCGGTGTGGGCGTTGCCGGGCTTCAGGCGCTGGCCACCGCCAAGCGCCTGGGCGCCCGAACGACCGGCTTCGACGTCCGGCCCGAGGTCGCCGAACAGGTGCGGTCGCTGGGCGCCCAGTGGCTGGAGCTCGGCGTCGAGGCCGCAGGCGACGGTGGCTACGCCCGGGCGCTGACCACCGAGGAGCAGGCCGAGCAGCAACGGCGGCTCACCGAAGCGATCTCGGGCTTCGACGTGGTGATCACTACGGCGCTCGTTCCCGGTCGCCCGGCACCTCGACTGGTCACCGCAGAGGCGGTGCGCCGAATGCGGCCGGGCAGCGTGGTCGTCGACCTCGCCGGTGAAGCGGGCGGCAACTGCGAGCTCACCGTGCCCGGAGAGACTGTGGTTCGACACGCCGTGACCATCGCGTCGCCGTTGAACCTGCCGGCGACGATGCCGGAGCACTCCAGCGAGCTCTATGCGCGCAACGTCGCTGCGCTGCTCGAACACATGCTGACCGACGGCGAGATCGTGCCGGACTTTTCGGACGAGATCCTCGCCGCGTGCTGCGTGACCTCAACCAGTGACCAGTTGACGGAGGCCCGATGACACTTCTCTCCAACGTGGCGATCTTGGTATTGGCCGGCTTCATCGGCTTCTCCGTGATCTCCAAAGTGCCCAACACCCTGCACACACCGCTGATGTCCGGCACCAACGCCATCCACGGCATCGTGCTGCTCGCCGGCCTTGTGCTGCTCGGCCGCTCCGCGTCCGGCGTCTTCGAGCGGACGCTGCTGGTGATCGCGATCGCCTTCGGCGCGATCAACGTGGTGGGCGGGTTCCTGGTGACAGACCGGATGCTCGGCATGTTCAAGAAAAAGCCGAACTCCGAAGCGGAAAAGGTTGTGGCAGCCCATGAGTGAGGTCATCGCGGTTCTCTACATCATCGCGTTCGCACTGTTCATCTACGGCCTCATGGGCCTCACCGGGCCGCGAACGGCGGTGCGCGGCAACCTGGTCGCGGGCGTCGGCATGGCGATCGCGATCGTGGCGACGCTGCTGACGCCGGGCACGAGCAATTGGTTGTTGATCGCGCTCGGTCTCGTCCTGGGGACCGTCATCGGGCGTGCCGTCGGCGAAGCAAGTCAAGATGACTGCGATGCCGCAGTTGGTCGCTCTGTTCAACGGAGTGGGCGGCGGCGCGGTGGCGCTGGTGGCCTGGGTGGAGTTCCGGGACAGCCACGGGTACTCGACCGTGGCCGGATATGTCACCGTCACTTCGCTGTTCGCCGCAATCGTCGGCTCGATCTCCTTCTGGGGATCCCTGATCGCCTTCGGCAAGCTGCAGGAAGTGTTGCCAGGCAGGCCGATCAGCCTCGGCCGGGCACAACAACCGCTCAACGCGCTCCTACTCCTCGTCTCCATCGGCTGTGCGGTCGCGATCGGCGTGGGCCAACGATCCGAACTGCTCATGATCGGTGTCCTGATCTCGGCGGCGGTGCTCGGCGTGATGGTCGTGCTGCCGATCGGCGGTGCTGACATGCCGGTGGTGATCTCGCTGCTCAACGCGTTCACCGGACTGTCCGCCGCGGCAACCGGGCTGGCGCTGGACAACACCGCGATGATCGTCGCAGGCATGATCGTCGGCGCCTCGGGCACGATCCTGACCAACCTGATGGCCAAGGCGATGAACCGGTCGATCCCCGCCATTGTCGCCGGCGGGTTCGGCGGGACGAGTGCGGCCGCGGGCCTGGTCGGCGCTCCGGTGGACCAGACCGTTCGGCAGACCAGTGCGGCCGACGCGGCGCTGCAGATGGGATACGCGAGCCAGGTGGTCATCGTCCCCGGCTACGGCATGGCCGTGTCGCAGGCCCAGCATGTGGTGCGCGAGATGGCCGGGCTGCTCGAGGAACGCGGCGTGGAGGTCAGACACGCCATTCACCCCGTCGCGGGACGGATGCCGGGCCACATGAACGTGCTGCTCGCCGAGGCCGATGTGCCGTACGAGCAGCTCAAGGAGATGGACGAGATCAACGGCGAGTTCAGCCGGGCCGACGTGGCACTGGTGATCGGTGCCAACGATGTCACGAACCCGGCGGCCCGCTCGAATCCCGCCTCGCCGATCTACGGGATGCCGATCCTCAACGTGGACCAGGCGCAGTCGGTCATCGTGCTCAAGCGCTCGATGAGCGCCGGGTTCGCCGGCATCGACAACGAGCTGTACTTCGACCCGAAGACCGCGATGCTCTTCGGTGACGCAAAATCCTCGGTCGCCGAAATCACCCAGGAACTCAAGGTTCTGTGAGCGCGGAGTTGCGCAAGGCGTAGGGAGATGTCTCCCACACGTCGGCGAGTTCGACGCCTGCGCGCCGTTGCACCGGTTCGTCGGTTGATTCGGCGTCGATGATGCGGTCGACGCGAAACATCTTCGGTTGTGCCCGGTGGTCGGCGATGAGATACCAGACGCTGGCCTTGTCGACCAGGCCGTAGGGGTCCACGGTGTAGCGCTGAACGCGTTGGTCACTGCTGCGCCGGTAGCGCATCATGACGCGGTGATCGGCGAAGACGGCTTGTTGCAGCACGTCTAGGGTGACGGGTTGAGCGCTTGAGCGCCAGCGCGACGGGTCGATCAGGATGCGTCGGCTGATCAGATCCGCGGCCGCCCGGTGCGCCTCGGGCAGAGCAGCCATGACTTTGCGCAGGGCTGAGCCGATGGCCTGACCGAGGCCCAGTTCGGCGTGGCTGCGGTCGTTGACCAGAACGAACAGTGCCCGCGCTTCGTCGGCGGTCAATCCGGTCACGTCGGTACGAAACACCGGCAGCAGGCAGATTCCCCCATGACGGCCACGCTCGGCATAGACGGGTACGCCCGCAGCCGACAGCGCTTCGACGTCGCGCATGATGGTGCGCGCCGACACTTCCAGGCGTGCCGCCAACTCGGAAGCGGGCACCCGCTGATGGGTTTGCAACAGCAGGAGTATCGACAGGAGCCGGTCGGATCTCATCGTCTATCCGGGATACATGTCGCGTGCTGTCATATATCGATGCGATGCTCCGTCGCGATAACAACCGAGGGAGCCATCATGGGCAGGCGCGAGCCGAAGGCTGTCCACCTCGCGGGTGCCTGCTATGCGGCATGGACAACTGGCGAACTATTCGCGGCTTTCTGACGTGTCTCTATAACCCCGTCACGCCTGCGAGAGCTACGAAATGTACTCACCTGTCAGTCAGAAAAACACATGACCCCTCACCGCGCCGGGCACGCCGCCGTGATCGGCGGCGGCATGGCCGGCCTCCTCGCCGCCCAAGCGCTCGGCAGCCACTTTGCCGAGGTCACCGTGGTCGAACGGGATCAGCTGCCCGACCAGCCGGTCTTCCGCAAGGGCGTACCTCAGGCACGGCATCTGCACACCTTCTGGGCGGGTGGGCTGCGTGCGGTCGAGCAGCTACTGCCGGGCATCGAGGCGGACCTGATCGCGGCGGGTGCCTGCCCGGTCCGGTTTCCGACAGACGTTCGCTGGTTGACCCCGGTCGATCGGTGGATGGGGCGCTTTCCGGCGACCCAGCGCCTGGCTTCGGCCAGCCGCATCCTGATCGAGTGGGTGGTCCGCCGTCGGGTCGAGCAGACCCCGAAAGTGCGGTTCCTTGCTGGCCATGAGGTGCGCTCGCTGCGGCTGGACAGCCATGGCGACGTCAGCGGCCTGGCGGTGCATGCCCGCGGCAACCATGCCGGCTTCGAGTTGCCCGCCGATCTGGTCGTCGATGCGAGCGGCCGCGGATCCGAGCTGCCCGAGTGGCTGGAGGCATTGGACCGGCGCCGCCCACCGGAGAGCACCGTGGACGCCTTCCTCGGTTACGCCTCCCGCACCTACGCGATCCCAGACGACTTCTGCGCCGACTGGAAGAGCACCTACATTCAGGCGGCGCCGCCACTGGAATCCCGCGGCGGGATCATGATGCCGATCGAGGGCAACCGCTGGATCGTCACCATGCTCGGTGGCGGCCGTGACTATCCGCCGACTGACGACGTGGGCTTCCTGGAGTTCGCCCGGAGCCTGCGCAGCAGCGCACTGTACGACGTGATCGTCGCGGCCGAGCCGACTTCGCCGGTCTGGGGTTTCCGGCACACCTCCAACCGCCGCAGGCACTACGAGCGCCTGCCCGACATGCCGGGGCGATTGCTGGCGCTCGGGGACGGGCTGTGCACGTTCAACCCGCTTTACGGGCAGGGCATGACCATCGCCGCCGTGCAGGCCGAAACGCTTGGCGCGTTTCTGCGGCGGCACCTGCGAGGCCCCGCCGACCTGCCCGCCCTCACTCGCCCGATGCAGATGGCACTGGCCAAATGCACAACGGGTGCCTGGCTGGTGGCGACCGGTTCGGACCTGCGGTACCCGATCACTGCCGGAGCCAAGGCCACGGTCGCCACCCGGCTGCTGCACCGCCACCTAGATCTGGTGTCCGCCGCGGCCACCGGCGATCCCAGCGTGAACGCCGCGTTCCTGCGCGTGCTCAACATGATCGACGCTCCGCAGGCGCTGTTTCGGCCGGGCACCGTGGCACGCGCACTGTTCGGGTCCCGCCGCCGGGCGGCCGACGGCATTGAACTTGCGACGTCTACTGGGAGGTAAGCGATCATGCGAACAACGGACACAGCCGCTTTCAACATCACCACGCCGTTCGGCACAATGTACTCAGCCTGGTACGACCACTACATGGCGCCGGGCGTCTTCAAGGTGCTGGAAACGGATCTGCACGGGCGTTTCATGGAGCGGGTCGGGCCCGGTTCGCGCGTCCTCGACGTCGGATGCGGCGGAGGGCAGCACGCGGTGCACATCGCCCACCAGCGGCCTGACGTCTCCGTCGTCGGCCTGGATCTGTCGGCGGAGCTCGTTCGCCGGTGTCGGCGCTTGGCCGCGAAAGCCGGTGTCACGGACCGGGTGGAGTTCGTCGAAGGCGACGCGATCGACCTGCCCTTTCCCGATCAGCACTTTGACCACGTGTACTGCGCGGGTTCCATCAAGCACTGGCCGGATCAGCGGCAAGGGCTCGACGAATGTCTTCGGGTGCTGCGGCCCGGGGGTCGCTTCCTGGTGATGGAGGCAGACCGGTCGTGCAGGTTCGCCGATGTGCGGAGTTGGGCCCAAGACACCCGCACGCCATGGCCGCTGCTACCCGCTCTACATGCTTACTTCCGCACGTACATAGCGGGACAGTCCCTGGATCTGGATGATGCGCGCGCCCTGTGGGATCCCCTGCCGCTTGACGAGGTGGACGGCCCACGCCGGATTCCGAATACGCCGACCCTCATCATGTGCGGCACCAAACAATAGTTGACGAGGGGATGTGCAGCAGCTACGCGGGCAAAGACATCTTTGGCGTTCTGCAGCCTCTCCCCAATGCGCCGTCTAACCGAAATACCTTCTCTCGTTATCGACGCTTCCTCCACCCGCTCATTGAATAGGTCCTTGAAGCGGTTGACCCAGGCCGAAATCTGTTTACGGCAAGCCAATCGTGCTGCTGTTCTTCAGATTCAATGTGCCGTGGGTGGTCAGCTGTGAATCTTCGCCGGTCCAGCGGTGGGTGCTGGGCTGCCAGATGCCGGTGGCGGTGCCGGGCGCGCACACCGAGACCTTGGTCCGCCGTCAGCACAGGATGATTCAGTGCCGCGCGACCGGCGATCTGATCGGAGAAACAGGATGCCGGTTTACAGGTTGTGGAGGGTCGCACGCGCGTCGGAATACTCCGGGGAAGAGTCGCCGACGGACATGCGGTCGCCGACTATCACCAAGCCTGTATGGGCAGAGCTAGCTTAGCTAGCGAAGACCTGCAAACTGCGAGCGATGGAGAGGCTGGCGGTGAAATCGCGTCAGTGCGGGCGATCGATCTTGTGCGTCGGGACAAGGCCTGCATCCGGTTCACTCCGGCCGCGTAGCGGTTGCCGACATCGCCACAGGCGCCGCTGCCGCGTCTGACCGCGTCCCTACCGTCAGCGGATCAGCCGATGCCGGGGTCGACGTGCCCGCGCGGACGGCCTCAAGCTGTGCGGCGAACGCCACCCCGAGGAACAGCGCCACCGACGAAAGGTTCGCCCAGAGCAGCAGGGCGAAGATCCCGGTCAACGGGCCGTAGGTACTGCCGAAGGACGCGCTCTTGACGACGTAGAGCGCGAACAGGCCGGTCAGCAGCAGCCACAGCCCAAGCGATACACCGGACCCGAACGCCAGCCACGAGTACCCCGGCTGTCGTCGGCGCGGCGCGCGCTCGAGGACGACGGTGAACGACGCCCAGGCCAGAACCACGCCGACCGGCCAGCAGCCGATGGTCCAGAACGACTCGACGGTGTGACCCCAGCCGAACGCCGCGGCAAGCGCCTCGCCGAGCGCGTCGCCGGCGATGATGACGACGAATCCGAGCTGTAACAGCAGGCCGGCGGTCAACGCCATCAGCAGCGCCCGACCGTACTTCCGCAGCGCCGGCCGGTCGCGTTCGATGCCGTAAATGCGGTTGGCGCCTCGTTCGATCTGACCCATGGCGGTAGTGAGCGCGACGATCGCGGCGAGCAGACCGAGCCACAATGCGAGTTGGCCTCCGGTCGCCCCTTGCTCATGGGTGCGCTGCGCGGCCTGCTCTACCATGTCTCCCTTGTCCTTGCCCGGCAGCACCCCGGCCAAGGTCTGGATGATGACCTGCCCGACCTTCTCCTGATGCAACGCGCTCGACAGGCCGACGACCGCAATGATCAGCGGAATAAACGACAGGCAGAACTGCAGCGCGAGGGCGCGCGCGTTGGTGAAGCCGTCGGCGTACCTGAAGCGAACAAACGAGTTCTTGACCAGCTTCCAGCGGCCGTACCGGCGCAGGGTCGTAACAGCGTCGTCGGCGGAGAGCTCGTCGCCGGCGATGGTTCGGGTCTCCGGCACGGGCATCGCGGTGCTCATTTGAGGCTCCTCACGAGGTCAAGCAGCCGTGGCCATTGGCCGCGGCGCGCGGACGACCAGAGCGCCGGGCTCGATCCGAGTGTCGAGACTCCGCCCGTCGTCGATGACTGTGCCGTCCATCTGTCGGGGCACGACCCGGTCGGCCTCGATCAGGACTGTGCGGCCACAGAAGCGTTCGAGGTGCGGGTGTCGCGTGCGATCGCGGCGAAAAACCCGCCACGCCAACCGGATCCAGTCGCGCAGCGTCCGCGGCGCCACGACGACGACGTCGAGCAGTCCGTCGTCGACCGCCGCGTCCGGCAGCAGCTCGAGGCCACCCTGCAGCCGTCCGACATTGCCGACCAGCACTGTGCGGGCCGGCCGGCGGAGCGGCGGGCCGTCGTCGATGCGCAGCTGCACACGCATCACTGGGTCGCGTAGGTGCCGGAGGCCGCTGGCCACGTAGGCCGGCCATCCGGCAAGTCGCTTCATTCCTGCCGAGGCATCGGCCATCATTGCCGCGTCGAATCCGATGCCGGCCATGACTGCAAATGGCTGGTCGCCGACCCGGCCGAGGTCGATGCGCCGGTCGGCACCGTTGACGGCCAGTGCGAGTGCGTCGGCGAACCCGGTCGGCACGCCGAGGTTGCGAGCCAGCAGGTTGCCGGTGCCGAGAGGGAGGAGCGCGACCGGCACGTCGGTACCGACAAGGGCACCGAGGCAAGCCATTATCGTGCCGTCGCCGCCGCAGATCATGACGAGCTGCACGCCCGCCGCGACGGCGGCTTCGGCCATGCCGGCGCCCGGATCCTCAGGCGTGGTCTCCAGCCACATGGTCGATGACCAGCCGGCGGCGGCCAGCGTCTCCTCCACCCGCTCCCGCAGGTCCGGCGCGTCTGCCGCCGCCGGGTTGATGATGACCGCGGCGCGCATCATCGGATCACCAGCCGCCTGTCGGCGTTGACGGTCGCGTCGCGTCGGCCGCCGGCGTGATGGTTGCGCATGTAGACGATGACGATGGTCAGCCAGATCGCGCCGAGCAGCGCGCCGACGAGCACGTCGGTCGGGTAGTGCATGCCGCGATACACGCGGCTGCCGGCGATGGTCAGCGGCACCGCTGCACAGAGGACAACCGCGACGACTTTGATCCACCGATGCCGGCTGTGCCAGACGATGATCGCGGCAACCGAGCCGTAAAAGCACACCGCAGCAGCGGTGTGCCCCGAGGGGAACGACGAGGTTGGCGGGGCTTCATCGAGTTTGGGCACGTTCGGCCGCGGGCGGTCTGTGAGAAGCGTCGTCGCCACGAATATCCCCGTCTCGCCGACCACCGCGTAGATGACCAACAGCGACTCCCGCCACCGACCGAAGGTCCACCGGAACACCGCTGCAGCGATGGCCGTGAGAGCGATGATCGTCGGCGTCCCTGACATCATCGTGATGAGCTTGCTTTCCGAGAAACCCTCTTGCTGGCGGTGCCCTACGAGCCGACCCGGAACTTCGGCGTCCCACTTGCCGATCGCCGTGGACGGGAGCACGTCGGTGACGAGATATCCCAACCCCACCATCAGCGCGACGAGGCATGCGGCCGGAACGAGGAGCCACGCGACGTCCCGGACGATTCGACCAACACCTGCTGAACGCACACTTTGGGATACCCACGGCGCCGTCAATTACTCCCTGGGCCCTAGAACCCGCAGGTCACTGCCGCGCCACGGGCTGCTCGGTGGTGCCGACGTCGGCCGGCCGGTCCACCGGCTGCCCCGTCTCCCGCCGCCACGCGATGTACGCCGACGTCGTCACGGCCACCCAGCCGATGCCGAGCGCGACGCCGGCCAGGACATCGCTGACGAAGTGGACGCCGAGCACGACACGCGCGAGCGCGACGGCGCCGACGATCAAGACGGCGGCGATCACGGCGGCGACGCGGCCGCGACGCGAAAGGAAACGGAGGGTGATGAGCAGGAGCAGACAGCAGCCGATAGACGCCCCGAGTGCATGGCCGGACGGAAACGACAACCCGGGCGCCGTTGAAACCGGATCCGGCAGCGCCGGGCGGGCCCGGCCGACGATTTCCTTCAACGCGAAACCGAGCGCGGCACCGCCGAAGACCGTGACGACGAGCCACGTCGCGTGGTGCCGTTCGCCGCGGATCACATACACCACCGCAACCACCGTGAGCCCGACGCGAAACACGTTCGGGTCGAAGACGTCGCTGACCACTTCGGCCGCCGTCACCAACTCGGGGTGAGCGGCGTCGACCCGGTTGAAGGCCTCCGCGGCACCGGTGTCGAGACTGCGCAGCGGCGCCCAGCCCGCGCGAACGAGCAACAGGAGGAGCGCGAACGTGACCCCGGCGACGAGCGTGCCCACCAAGCCCCCGCCGAGGCGCAGCCCGAAGCGCTCGTCGGCGACGGACAGATGACGGTGGATCGCCTTCCCCAGCCGAGTCGACATGCCATCTCTTGTTCCCCGGACGTCGGCTCAGTACACCAGTCAGGACGGTGTACTGAGCGGCACGCGGGCGACTTCTTCCAGCGCGTCCGAGCCACGCGGCTGCTCGAAAAGCACCTCGGCGCTTCGGCCGTCCACTTGCAGGGTGGCGATGGTGTTCCCGAACAGTGGACCGCGGGTGTTCGTCCAGGACAGCGGAAGCGGGGGGACGCCGCGTCGGCGTGCCCACCATCGCGTCAGCGTGCCCGCGGGACGCGTCCAACCCAGCGAGAACGCCGGTTTGACCAACAGCGGCACATAATTGTGCACCGGCGAGCACACGAGTTGATGCACCGTCGCACCCGCCGGCCGGGCAGAATCACCTGCCCACTCGGCGCGCGCGGCATAGCTGTGGTGGACATCTCCGGACAGCACGCTGACGGTTGTGGGTCCATTGGGATGCTTCGCCACGCGGGCGATCATCTCGGCCAGCCGTAAGAACGACTTGTAGAAAGCCGGCCAATGTTCGAAATCACCTGCCCTGCGGGTCTTTTCGGCAAGTCTCCCGCGTAGCCCGGGCCGGTCGGTGTTTCGCTCATTGACCGCCTCCAGGTCTCCGATCGCGGGCGGCATCAGCCACGGCACCGACGAGGCCAGCATCAGATGGTCCAACTCGTCGAGGCCGTCGGTGGCCTGGGTCTCCAGCCATGCGAACTCGCGCTCCCCGATCATCATGCGTTCGCCGGACTCCAGGATTCGGCCGTTACGTGAGTCGATCATGATGAGCCGGCTGCGGCCGAGATCCCACCGATAGCTGAATCTGATGCCCTTGTTGCAGTCCACCTCTTCATCGGCCCGGTCGGCCAAATCGACGAGATGCAGCCAGGTGTCGCCGTCTGTCGCCACCAGGCGCTGATAATCCTCGTCGTCGGCCAACTCGGCCGGACTCATATTGCCCAGGTGCTGATATACCCAGTAGGACGCCAGCCCGGCCCGGATCCGGTCACGCCACCACGGCTTGTCCTTCATGTCGGCGCGCCAGGACGCCGACGTGTTCCAGTCGTCCCTGATGTCGTGATCGTCGAAGATCATCGCGGTGGGAACCGTGGACATGAGCCATCTGATCTCCGAGTCGCCCCACGAATGGCGGTACAGCCGTTCGTATTCGGCGAAGCTCACCACCTCGTCCGGCGGCCGCTGGCCGTGCCGTTTCATCCGGGTGCGACGGCCAGCCAGGCGGCGTCTCGACTCCGGCGTGAGTTCGTCGGCATACAACTGGTCGCCGAGCAAGATCAGCACCTCGGGCCAGTCGTCGACCGGCTGCGTGGCCATCCGGCTGGCGTACACGTCAAGCGCATCGAGCCCGATTTTGGAGTCCACCTTCTGGTCGTCGGTCTTGGGGTACCGGCACGACCCGAATATCGCCTGTAGCCGGTGAGTCGAGGCAGGTCCGCGGGTGCGGATGACGCTGGGCGGGAACGGCGAGTCTGCGCGCGGCCAAACCAGTTCACCGTCGACCTTGACGTCATACTCGGTAACGGTGTCTGGGGTCAGGCCGGTCACCGTGACGAGGGCGTAGTGATGACCCTGCACTTCGAACGTCCGCGCTGAGCAGCCGAGGACCTCGACCCTGGCCGCGCTCTCGGTTTGCACCCACACCAGCGCTGTGGTGTCTGAAACGTGCCGCAGGGTAGGACCGAGCAAGAGTGTCACTGAACCACCCTACGGGCAAGAGCCCGTCGCGCCTCGGGCTTCGCGACTTTCTCGCATCCACCGGCCGCACTCCTCCGTATCGTCAGCCCGAACATGCGGGTCCTTCTGCGCACTGCGGTCGCAGGCGCCGCACCCCAGTCCATGATGGTGGTGAGCTTCAACGCACACGAGACAGGCGTTGTTACTCAATTCCGTTGAGCACCTATCGGATTGGAAGACGATGACCAGTGCGCACCGAATCTCATGTTGAGACGGTGCGGAGCCGCCATGGTGCGAATGATCCTGGCGGCGATCTTGCCGCCCTGGGAGATGACGACGACTCCGGCGATGACGACGAGACCTCCGGCAAGTTCGGCAGCAACTGGGACTTCGCCAAGCCACAGCCAGGCGATCAGCACAGCGATCGGTGGCACGAGGTACAACAGCGAGGTCGACGCGGCGACGGGCAGATGCGCGGTGACGTAGCCCCACAGTACGAAGCCGACTGCGGACGGCAGCAGGCCGAGGTAGATGGCGGCGATCCACCCCGCTCCAGATGAATCGACGAGATCTGACCATCCGTAAGGGACGAATGGGAGCGTCATGATCGTTCCGGCGACCATCGAGTAAGTGGCCACCTCGAGACCGTTGTAAGTCCTCAGCAACGGCCGCTGAAGCGGATGGTAAATGCCCTGCACCACCATTGCCGCGATGACGATCCACACCGATGCAGACAGTGACAGCCCGGCTCGGGCCAGGCACACGATGGCGACTCCGCCGAGAGCGACGGCGCTGCCAACCATTGTGGACGGTGTGATCCGCTCGTCGAAGAGAATGCGTGCGACAGCGACCGACACCAGCGGAGCGGCAGCAACAATGATGCTCGCCGTGCCGGCCGGCACGTACAGCTCGCTCTCGTTGAGCAGCAACTGATACGCGGTCATCCCAAAGAAGCCACACGCGAAGATCCAGCCGAGATCACGCGGCTTCGGAACGCGCACCCGACATGCGGCGGCGATCACGAGCAATGAGATGGCGGCGACGACCAGGCGAATGAAAGACAACCCGATTACGCCCAGATCCGGTGCAGCGACGCGGATGGCGGGAAACGCACTTGCCCAGAGGGCGACTACGCCGAGCCCTGCGAACAGGGCCGTGTTGATCCTCATGTCAACCAGCATCGGACACGACGAATCATCAGCACAAGTGAATTGTTCTTAGCCTGATGCTAAGATCCATTTATGCTTGATGTGCGCAAGCTACGGATGCTCTCCGCGCTGGAGCGCCTCGGGACGATCGCCGCCGTCGCCGAGGAGTTGCACCTCGCTGCGCCGGGAATCTCGATGCAGCTCAGCGCGCTTGAGCGCGAACTCGGTGCATCGCTGACCGAACGGCACGGGCGCAGACTTGCGCTCACCCCCGCCGGGCGTGTCCTTGCCGCCCATGGGCGAGACATCCTCGACCGACTCGCGCTCGCGGAGATGGAAGTCGACGCGATCCGCGGCGGCAGGGTCGGGAAATTCCGAGTGGCGGCCTTTCCTTCCGCCGCTCGGACACTCGTCTCCGACGCGTGGAGTGCCATCCAGGCCGACGAGGCCGGCGTCGCGCTCACCCTCACCACCCCGGAGCCGGAGACAGCGCTTGCACTGCTGGTCGCGGGAGAAACCGACTTGGCACTGGTGCACAGCTACTCAAACGTTCCGCGCGAGCTGCCCAACGGGGTGGAGGCGGAACCGCTTGCAACCGAGCCGATCTGGCTGGCGATCCGATCCGACGACCCGCACGCCGGCGAGGAGGTCGACCTGGCCGACTTGGCCCGCCATCCGTGGATCACGCCAGAACGACATCTCACCTGCTTCGAGATGACCGACCGTGCCTGCGGTCTCGCGGGCTTTCGGCCAGCGATCGTCGCCGAGACCATGGACTTCGCCGCACAATTCGAACTGGTCCGTGCCGGCGCAGGCGTGGCGCTCGTCCCGCAACTCAGCGTTGCCGCACTACCACCAGATGTGACGCTCGCGAGGCCACGGCAGAAAATTGAACGGCACATCGCCGCAGCCCGACGTACCACGATGCACGCAGATCCGGGACTCGACACGCTGGTTCGTGCGTTCCGCCGGGCCGCCGACGCCCGGCTCCGGGTCAACACGGCCGGATCGGTCTAGCCGCCGGCGGGCATCTGCTCTTGTCAGCCTCGAGGAAAGTTCGCATTCTGCTGTCCAAGTAGCGGTCGCGGCTAGGTGGTCGCCACGCCCAACTCGAGTAGTGGGGTACTCGCGACACCCGACGTGAACGGCGCGATGCTGCTCGCGTGGCACCAGTCGAACCGGGCGCCTCAAGACGCCGGGTCGAAACGGACTTCGCTGCCCACCGGTCGGTGTGGCATCGGCTCCCTTGGCGCGCCAAAGCTGTCGTTCTGGCCTCGGGATGCGCAGTCTTATTGACCTTATTGTCGACGCTCTCCGCGGGTACGGCTCTCGCCGATGATCCGACTACGACTCCGTCTTCACCGAGCACCCCCGAACCGTCGGTGAGCACCCCCGAGCCGCCGCCCGACGACACCGCAGCGGTTCCGACGCTCGTGCTGTCGCCGCCGCGGGGCGGTCCTGGTATGTCTTTCGAAGCCACCGCGACTGACTTCGGAACGTGCGGCGAAGTGTCGTTTCAGTGGGCCGGCGAGGAGCCCAAGAACGCGGCAGCCGTCGACGGCACTGCCTCGGTCGACCTCGTGGTGCCGGCTGACGCCGCGTCCGGTTGGCACCACGTGACCGCATCGTGCGAGGGCGCGAAAGCCAGCGCCCCGTTCGACGTCTGGGCGAGCCTAGAGCCCCCCTCACGCTGGCACCCGATCAGGGCGGTCCGGGAACTGAAGTCACGGCCACGTTCATGTTCGACATGGGCTTCGGGAATTGTCTCGCCAACTGGCGGACGGGGTGGTTCCGGTGGGACGACCAGCCGCTGCAGCCCTCGAGCGTCGACCTCAACAGTCTGTCGGTCACCTTCGAGGTGCCGGCTGACGCGTCGACCGGTCCACACACGGTGACCGCGACATGTGTGGACGCGCGTGCCGAAGCCCCGTTCACGGTCGTCGCGACCGAACCGCCCACCCTCACGCTCTCGCCCGAGCAGGGCGGTCCGGGTACGTCCTTCACGGCCTCGGCGACGGGCTTCGAGTCGTGCCACCCGATGTCGTTTCAGTGGGACGACCAGCCGCTGCAACCCTCCTCCGCCGAGACGGACAATCTCACGTTCAACTTCACGGTGCCGGCCGAAGCCTCGACCGATACGCACACGGTGACCGCGTCATGCGGAAGCACACAAGCCCCCGCCCCGTTCACGGTCACTGCGACCGAGAAGCCCACCCTCACTCTCGACACCGGGAACGGATTGCGAGGCTCACAGCTGACGGCATCTGGGACCGGATTCGCCTGCGGGACAGACTCCGTTCAGCTGCTTTGGGACGGGGAGAGCCCGTTGAGGGAGGCCCCATCCGACACATTCACTGTGCCGCTGACGGTCCCTTCGCAGACGTCCATCGGCGACCACACCGTGGTGGCATCCTGCCGCAACAATCCCGACATCACCGACCGTCAGCCCTTCACCGTGACGAGTGAACCGACCCCGGTGAACGGGTCTGCTGTACTGACGCTCCAGCCCACCAGAGGACGACCCGGAGACCAGGTGCGGGTCACCGGCGATCGATTCTCCTGCGCGAACCAGTCTCGGACCGCGAAGCTGTCCTGGGACGACGGCACACAGCTGCCCGGTGCATCCCTGGACCCGTCAGGCCATTTCGACACCTCGGTTTCAGTTCCAGCCAACACCGATGCCCGCCGCCTCACGCTGCGCGCCTCCTGCTCGGACGGGTCGGCCGTGCAGGCCGCCGACTTCACTGTTGTGCTCGGGCCGCCGCCGCCCCCACCGCCGCCCACACCGCCGCCCCCGCCGTCGGGGATTGCGGGATGGCTGATCGCTCTGATCGTCGGCAGCGTGCTGCTCGTCGTCGCCTACATCCTCAGACGGGTACTACGCCCCCGCCCGGCCCTGTATGCCCAGGCCGTCCTACGTCCCGGCGGCCCCCCAGTCGTCACGGTGTGCGAGACACCGGCCCGTGGCGAGGCGACCCATGCCATACGGCTGCAGGCCCATTCCGACCCCGGCATTCAAACCATCAGAGAGGTGGACGATGACTACAGCCGCCCTAGATGACACTGCAACCGTGCGAGACCTCTTGTTCGGTGACGTGCCCGACGAACCGACTGACGTATTGGCAAAGTCACTGCGCGAGCACGGCACCATCAGAGCCCTCATCCCCGGCTTGCCCGGCCTCACGGCTGCCGTCGACCGCGAGGTAGCCGCCGCGACGGACGGACTCCTCTCGCTGAACCTGGCCGATGTGGCCGCCGCGGGATGGAAGAAGTATGACGCGCTCAGGCAGGCCGCTCGACGCACCCGCGATGCCCCGACAACCCAGGAGGTCGTGGCGCTGGCGACGCACAACATCCAGTCCAGCCACCATCCGACCGTCGAGTTGTTCATCGACGGCAAGTCGATCGCCACCATCGAGATCGAGCTGCAAATCGCCTTCACCATGGCCGGGATGCTCGCCGTTGTACGGCAGGCCCGGCTGACGGCGATCCGATCCGGGACTTGCACGGTCACCGGATCGCTCGCGATTCAGCAGACCGTGATCACCAAGCGGCAGCGCCGGTTCGACCTGCCGGGCGCGGTCCGGCTGCGACATGGCGTGCCGCTGCTCGAGCCCGCCGCAAGCACCGTGCCTGTCGCGCAGACTGTTGTCAGGGATACCAAATCGCCCGACAAGCCCGGGGCCTGGTACTCCGATCCGACGCGACGGCATGAGTTCCGTTGGTGGGACGGGTCACGGTGGACTCAGCGCGTCGCGACCCAGGGCCGCACAATGAGTGATCCTGTTGACTTCGAGACTGTTTCGGGTCCGTGACGGACTGTGCCTAATCCACCAACTGCGAAGTCGCTGCGGGACAATGCGTTACGGCTTGCGCGCATCCGGTCCCATCGGACTTCCCCGCTCGTCTTCGTGGACGAGCACGGTACCGTCGTTCATCGGGTCATGCGCACGGGTGTAGCCGGCATGGTCGGCGAGGTATTGCATCGCTTCACTGGTCGCGGTCGCGTGCGCCTCGGTGTCCGCCTTCGCCAAAGACGCTTCCGTACAGTCCGTTTGGTGCCAAGCCGGCGAGAGTGTTGGACCCGGTGGTTCTAGTGCGTGCCCGCGCGTCACGCACGGCGGCGTGGGCTTCGGCGGCACTGACAGTGAGACGGGTTTGGCACCGCCGTCACAACGGTCAGGCCGCCGATGCCGGGTGAAGTGAATTGGGTGCGGAGTGATTGATGCGATCAATGAAGGGCCAGACCAAGCTCATGCGGCGGGCGCTACCGGCCAGCGCGCTCGCGGTGCTTGCACCCCGGCCAGCAGCAGGGCCTGCGTTGGCCTTCTTCCAGCTCCTCCTGGGTCCGGCGAATGCGGCGCTTTCGGGTCGTTTCCTGCTTGGCATCCTCGACCCAGCAGATGAACTCGTTGCGCGCCAAAGGCGTGATGTCCTTCCATGCAGCAAGTGCCGTGGCGTTGGCGATCAGCGCCTCGCGCAGGTCCATCGGCAGCTTGTGCACCACCCCACCGGGCACTCGCTGGCTGCTCACCAGGCCAGAGTAACCGCACCCCAGATCGGGACACCTCGGCCCACCCTTGCTCCTCTACCGCCGATTTGAAGACCTTCGGTCCAACGAATCTTCCGGAGTGTGCTCGGGAGATGTCGAGTTCCAGGCGATGCGCACGCGGCGACGAATCCTTCTGCACTGCAGTGGCTTTCAAACATCGCTGAATCCCAAACCGTTCCCCCGCATTGCCCTTGGCTATACCCGGAGCGGCCCGCGTCGGCAGGCTCGTGTCCGCCGCGGCGGGCGCGTTACGGTGGATCACCATGCACGTCTTGACCGCTCCCGCGAGTTTCGGTCACACGGACTGCGAGCGCATCGTAGACGCCGCGCTGGCGCAGCCCGTCCTGGCCGTCACCAGCCTGGCCTACGTCGCCGCCGGGGTGGTCGTGCTGTCCTGGGCCATGCGGGTCAGGGCGCCGCTGGCTGGGGCTGCCGGAGTGGCGCTCGTGGCGGTCGGCGCCGGGAGCTTCGCCTACCACGGGCCCCAGCCGTCATGGGCGGACCTCGCCCACAACTGGCCCATCGTCGCCCTGGGAGCGGTGTACGCTGCCGGCCTGGCCAGGAGCGGGCGCCGGCAGCGTTGGTCGGCCTGGGCGGCACCGGCCGGAATCTTCGCGCTGGGACTGGCCGCCTACGCCGCGGGACGCTCCGGGTCGCCGCTGTGCCGGCCCGACAGCCTGTGGCAGTACCACGGCGCCTGGCACGTCCTCTCTGCCGCTGCCGCCGGATGGGCCGCCCAGGCCATGGCGCCGGGCCCGCCGGTGAGCGTCAACCAGCGCGGATAGATTGGCCGCCAGCGGGGCACCTGCACCACCGGGCTTACTCGGCGGATAGGAAACTCTTCCTCTTTAAGAGTGGGATCTCGCTTCCCAGCGATTACAGAGCCACTAGTTGCTCGGGACTATTTCCCTCATGGCTATGTGCCGCGAGGGCAACAGATGACTATGGGGCCTGCTATTGCAGACGCAGCGAGCGTCGCGCGCATCGCGCTGGTCGGAGTCGGCGTCGGAGGCACGGCCACACTCAGTCGACTCGCAGAGCAGGCAGACAGGTCCTGGCGTGGAACCGCGCTGGATATCGTCGACTGCCCAGAGAACCTCGGGCGCGGACGCGCTTTCGGTAGTGACACACCCGCCGCTGCGGTGAACACCTCCCAGCGCCGGCTCGAAGCGCTCTCTCCCTCGCTTCATTCGTTTCGCAGCTGGCTTGACGAGTGCAAAAGCCCGTCGACTGACCTCGACGAAATGCCGATGTCCCGATCCGTTTACGGCGATTACCTAGCGGCGACCCTGGCGAAGGCGATCGACCGTCTCCGCGACTGCGGGGTCCGTGTCCGTTTTTATCCAATGCACGCCACATCAGTACGGCCCCAGGCAGATGGGATGGCTGTACTTGGCGATACCGCCGAACTGCCGCCGGCCGACATCGCAGTTCTTGCTCCCGGAGTGTGGTCTCCCCCTCCGCCCGCGATTTCACACGACATTGTCGAGGCCTACCCCCTCAGTGGCCTGCGGACTCGCCTCGGTGATCAGCGTTCGGTCGCGGTTCTCGGCAGCGGTCTCACCGCCGTTGATGTCGCCTGCGCGCTTGACGACGGCAACACGCGCGTCCACATGCTCTCCCGAAGCGGCACCCTGCCCCGGGTTCAGGTCGAGGCCGCCCAAAATGGCGATGTGCCACAGCATCTCACCGAGGATGCGGTCATATCTCGTGCGGTTTGGAGCGATCTCACAGCGGAGTCGGTGCTTGCGTTGCTAGATCGCGAACTCGCTCGTTTTGGATTCTCCAGGTTCGACGTTCTCTGTGATGTCGCCCACGCCGACCACTGGTCAGATCCGCTAGCCGATCCGGCGGACCTCGCCTGCCACCACACACTCAGTGCCACCAACCACGCGCTCAACACCGCATTCACACTGCTCCCCGAGCCGGAGCGGATCTTGCTTCGTGAGTCGCTCGGGTCGAAATGGTTCCGATTCCGGGTCAGGGTGCCGCTGAGCCGATGGCGCCAGCTTCGTGACATGCAGGTCGATGGCCGCCTGGTGGTCCACGGCGGCGTGGACGCTCGCGAAGGAGGGCTTGACGACATTCTCGCCGACCTGGGAACTGACCACGTGATCCCCGCTGTCGGCCAGTCCTCGAACCTCTGGGAGGGCCCCGAACTGGTCGCTGACCTAGCCGCGTCCGGTCTCGTCGACTGTGACGGCGCGGGCCAGGGCCTGGTCGATCCTGCAACGTGTCGGGCCCTCACCCCCGGAGGAGGGCCGCGCGACAATCTCTTGCTCGTCGGACAGGTATCTGCGGGCAGCTACTTCACCGTATCTGCGCTCGATGTCGTCGTCGGACAAGCCCGCCGTGCTGCGCAGACGATCGCCGACGCCATCAACACCCGAACAAGCCGCCGTGTGCCGGTGGCGAGTAAGGCGGCCTGACATGAGCTCCGCGACCTCACACCTGGTCGTGATCAGCGGCAACGACTCCAGCCTCCCGGTGGTGCAGCCGCCGAACACCACCATCACGCTGGTCCAGACGCCAGACCGGGCCACAGATTTCCAGCGCTCCTCGGTGGATCGGTTCATCGAAGTGCCGGAGATCTCCGCGGAGTCCCTCATCGAGCTGCTACGGCCGATTCACCGAGAGGCACCCGTCACCGCGCTGGCGTGCTTCCTGGAATCTGCCATCCTTGCGGCGGCAGTCGCCGCCGACGCGCTGAGCATTCCGTCAAATCCGGTCGATGCCGTCCGCACTGCCCGTGACAAGGCACTCACACGTCAGGCTCTGGAACGACACGGCGTTCCCCAACCACCGTGGCGACTGTGCCGCAGCCTCAAAGAGGTTGTCGCATTCCGGAACTCATTGGCGGGCGCCCCCATCGTGATGAAGCCCGTGACAGGCGCCGGAAGTGCGGGAGTGCGATTGATCCGAAACGACGACGATCTCCGTGCCACATGGGACTCGATCGGTGGGCTCAAGTGGTGGGCCCTCCTAGACAATCCGGAGAACGCTGTGATCGCTGAGGCGGTGTTGACTGGCTCTGAGTTCAGTGTCGAGGCGATGAGTGTCGAGGGGCGTCACGAAATCCTCGCCATCACAGGAAAGTTCACCACCGGGGAACCGGAGTTTGTTGAACTCGGCCACTGGCAGCCGGCGGAGCTCCGCGACGACCAACGGGACGCGGTCGTGAACCGGACGGTAGAGATCCTCGACGCGATCGGGCACCGGACAGGGCCGAGTCACACCGAGGTGATGGTCGATGGCCTCAACGTCGGACTCATTGAGACTCATACGCGCTTCGGAGGCGACCAGATCTGGGAGCTCACCCAACTCACGACAGGGCGCCATTTCACCACCGAGACCATCTTTGCCCTCCTCGGTCTGAGCGCACCCGAACCTGGCGACCGGCACGGCGCCGCTGCCATGCGAAAGCTCGACTGGGCCCACCCGGACCACATCGATGTGATCGAGCGGCGGGAGGGGGTGCTGCGGGTGGCGCGACCAAGCCGGCACCGCCCCGAGGACGTCACTGCGGTCGCGGATTCGTCGGACCTCACCGGTTACGTGCTGACCGTTGGCGACGATGTCCGGGAGGTCTGGAAGCTGGCTGAAATGTCTTGCGCCACAGCAAAAGGAGAGAAGCATGACCGATGAGCGCTTGCGCGAAGAGCAGAGGGCAACTGAGGCCCCAATCCTAGTCATGAGCCCGGCCAAGGTAATCAATCACTTCGGTCGGGAGCGGTTCGCCGCGCTCGTTCCCGTCGGATCGGTCCTCGTCACGTCGGGGCCCGTGGACGTTGACGCGGCCCGGTTGGCCGCCCTCGTGGAGTTCGCGAACTACGCGACCGACGACCTGATCCCGCTGGTCGCCGATGAGATGATCGCCCGCCACGGCCTGGAGCGCATCATCGTGCTTGCCGAAGCAGATATCCTGCGCGCGGCTGAAATCCGTTCCCGGCGAGGAATTCCCGGGCAACTGCCCGACGACGCGCTCCTCTTCCGCGACAAGACGTTGATGAAACACGCGGTGAGCGCCGCCAACATCGCGGTGGCCCCGCACCGTGAGGTTCGGTCCGCGCTCGAGCTTCACGATGCTGTCGCCGAGCTCGGCTATCCGTGCGTGGTCAAGCCTCCGCATGGCCGCGGATCCTGTGGCGTGTCTGTACTCGACGACGCGGAGGCACTGCGCGCCTTCCTGCGGACCGGTCCGTTCAGCGACCAGGGACGAACGATTCCGTGGCTGGTCGAGGCTTTTCAATACGGCGACCAGTATCGGGTGGACGGAGTGTGTCGTAGCGGTCGTGTCGTGTTCGCCGCCGCAGCGGTCTACGTCAACACCCACCTCGACTTCCTCAGCGGGGGGTACATGGGCTCGGTCATGCTTCCAGCGGAGAGCCAGGAGGCACAGACCGTCATGGAACTCGCGCGGTCCGTGCTGGAGGATGCCCTGCCCGCGTTTGACGGCGGATTTCACCTCGAGGCGTTCCTCACCCCGGAGGGTCCGGTTTTCAGCGAAGTCGGGGCTCGGATCGGTGGCGGGTCCATTCCAGAGGAAGTCGAGCTCTCCTACGGGGTCAACATCGTCGAGGAGGCGATTCTCGCTCAGCGGGGGGAGTCTTCCCGTCACACGTCTTGGCGCCAGCGCACGCTCGCGGGGCAGCTGAACTTGTCTCCCGAGTCGGGGATGCTCGCCGAAGCTCCGGAGCGTTTCGAGCATCCGGACGTCGTCCTGTCGGAGATCGCTTCACCGGGGCAGAGATTCTCCGCGATGACTCACACCAACGCCGAGTTCGCCCGCGCGGTATTCCGTGCCGACTCTGTGAAGTCCGGGCGGAACACGATCTTGAAGCTCCTCCACCACATCGACGCAACGACGAGATGGGAGCGTGTCTGACCATGTGGCGCCTGCTCGGACCGGATGACTACGACGCGGTTGTCGCCCTACGCGAGGCCGTTCTCAGTAGCCTCCCTGACCCTGACTATTACGTTCGCGAGGACAACGAGGAAATGTTCGTCCGCGGCCACCTCAACGTGTTCGGCGAGTGTGTCGGGTATTTCGACGGAGACGATCTGGTCGCATACCTCGCTCTGACCACCGACCTGGTGTCGTCTGGCGAGGACGTCGAATTCGCCGCGTGCGCACCGACTCCGGATGATGTTGTATTCGCCGCGGCCATGGTCCGGCCTGACTACCGAGGACGTTCGTTGCATCGCGCCGGCATCCGCCGCCACATTGCCGTCGCGCAGGAACTCGGGGCACGTCGCGGCTTGGCTCAAATATCACCGCGGAACCACCGGTCGCTCAGATCGTATTTCGCCGAAGGCTTTCGGTGTACACGTGCAGTCGATTATCCCGACGGTCGGCGCCGCTTATTACTCGAGCGCGACCTCGTCGGTGGCACAGACACCGCGCTCATCGACGACATCGCACTCGTCGACGTGAACGACTTCAGCGGCATCCGTCGTGAACTCACAGATGCGCGCGCGGGACATCGCCTCCTTCCCGTCGGCCCGAAGGCGCTGATGGTGGTTGGGGCGGGCGGGTCCGCATCATGACGCATCTACTTGTGGTGGGCGGCATCTCAGCGGTGCACGAAATCGCCCGTCGGCTCGGAGCCGAGTTAACGCTGGTCAAGACCGGGGTGGCGCAGACAATGCTCGCCCCTGACGCATATGCACGGATCATCGATGTTTCCGATCCCGGAGGCAGTGATCGTGTCCGTCTGGCGGAGGAGGTGACGGAGGCTGTCGCCGGGACGAGATTTGACGGAATACTTTGTCTTCACGACGAGGCCATTGAACTCGGTGCGCTCGTCGCCCAGAAACTGGGACTGTCTTTCGCCGGTCCTGAGGTGGCGCACCGCACGGTCAACAAATCCGCGATGCGCGCCCGCCTCGACGACGCCGGCCTCGGATTCGTGGCCCACGGTGTCGTTGTCGACGGCAGGGTCGAGTGGTCGGGACGGGCGCCGGGGTCGGAGATCGTGCTGAAACCGGTCGATGGCCGGGCTAGCAGGGGCGTCACCTTCCACCGTTCGGCCGCCGAGCTCCAAACGTGGCTGGATGCCCATCGGGGCGAAGTCGAGGGGTACTTGGTGGAAGAGCGGAAGCTGGGCCGCGAATTCAGCGTCGAGTCTCTTATCCTGCGTTCGGGCGACGCATGGCACGGAGTGACAGCCAAGACCACCAACGGGGCGGTCGAATCCGGACACCTTCACCCGGCCCCGCTTGAGGCCGGGGAGCGGGCTCGCGTCGTGGCCGCCGCGACCGCGTGTCTTCAGGCGTTGGGCATCGACCGCGGACTGTCACACACCGAAGTGATCCTCGACGACGCCGGTGCGGCGCACGTGGTCGAAACCCACCTTCGCGGCGGGGGCGACAACATTCTCGACCTCGTGCAGTCGTCCACGGGCCTGGATCTTGCAGAGCTCTATGTCCGGGACATGCTCGAGGGTCTCGACGAGATCCCGCTGGCGACCGACTTCGCCTTTGCAAGTAGCCAATTCGCGTTCCCGACCGAGGCCGGCGTCATCTTGGGATGGGACGGTGTCGAGGAGGCGCGCTCGATGCCCGGAGTGGATGCCGTCACCACCCTCCTAAACGTGGGAGAGCGAGTGTCGCCGGAGGTCAATTCCAGCTACGGGAGGTCCGTGTGCGCGCTCGCCCACGGGGACGACCCGGCCGAGGCGTGCGAACGGGCCCGCGCCGCTGTGCTGACGCCCAGACCGGTCCTGGAGTCCGCGTAATGGGTTCGTTGTTTCCTCGGTGGCCCGGTCTCCGCCTGCTCACTGGGTCAATGCTGTTCAACGTAGCGTCGGGCTGCTTCACCATCACGCTCGGGCAGGCGCTCTTCGAGTGGTCGGGATCAGTTTCGGCATTCACCGGCATTATCGTGATCGAATTCATGGTGCCGGTGGTTCTGGGGGCAATCGCCGGCAGCATCGCGGACCGTGTCAACCCCGCCGTGGTGTGTGCGGTCGCATCGATAATTCCCGCTCTGGCGTTGCTGGCGTACCTCGTCGCGCCGGCGGGCCTACTGGTCGTAGGCGTCGCGATCGGCCTGATCGTCAACCTCGCCCGCCCTTTCTATCGAGCGGGAATCTTCGCGGTAGGTCCGCGATCCCTCGATCCGGCCGACCTCCCCCGGTACAACATGCGGTGGACGGTATCTGTGCAAGCTGGTCAGATCGTTGGTGGTGCGGTTGCCGGCGGTTTCCTTTGGGCCGCGGGGCCGCAGTGGGCTTTTCTCGCCGCCGCCGCCGCGTACGCTCTCGCCGCCTACGCGCTGGCGTCGGCGCGTTCGACGATGCCCGCGATCCACGACGCCGACCGCGGGACGGACCGCGAGGGATGGATCCCGGTGTTGCGTGAGGCCACCGGTAGTGCCCGGTCCGTCCTGTCACTGCTGCTTCTCGGTGTCGACTTCCTGACCATCGCCGCGTTCAATGTGGCACTGGCACCGCTCGTCCACCGGCTGTACGGGAATGAGAGCTGGCTGGGAATTCTGGACGTATGTTTTGCAGCCGGCGCGGTAGTAGCGCCTTTCTTGTGGGCCCGGTGCTCGTCCGGGGTGTCGAGTAGGCAGGCCGTTACCTCTGGTTACGCGATACAGATTGCGGGATTCGCAATGATCGCGCTCGCGACGGAAGTGGGTGGCGCCGTGGGGCGATCGGGTGTGCCATTCGGCACGGTCCTCCTTGGGCTCGGCGTGGCGGTGTCGTCGAGCCAACAAGTCAGCATCCTTCAAACCTGGGCCAAGTCATCCACGATTGGCAGAGTCGGTGCTTTGCGGCAAGCGGTAATCGGCCTCACGACTGCGATGACCCTTCCGGTGGTCGGACACATGGTCGACGTGGATCTCGCGGCGGCCTACGGAACCGTGGTTGCCGTACTCGTACTGGGGGTGATTGTGAATGTGGGCGTCGCCAGCCGCGAGACGATAACCGCGGCGGCTTGACATGACACACCGTGGCAGGTGTACGACGAGCCATGGGGAGCGCGGCCTTACATCCTGCCGACAAAGCTGTGCGCCGTAAGAGCCGCAGGGCGGTGCGCCGTTATCGGCCCACTGGTGGCGGCTATCGCGCCGGTCTTTGCCTTAGCACCTTCGGCGGGCCCATCGAACGGCCACGACATGAAGCTGTAACTGGCCACTTCCCGGCGAGGACCGAGCCTGCGGATGCCATCGAAACGCAAATCTAACGTCCGCGACGTTTTTTGCTCGCTAATGGTTAAGATCGCAAATCATCCACCTCAGATAGAGGACGATCTCCCTTATGGTCGGAAAGCGCAAGGCCGACGACACTCCGCCCCCAGGACGGGGCGGGATCGCTGATGAGTTGGCAACCGCCGGATTCATGCACGCCGTCGAAGTCGGCAGGGGCGGCGCGGGCGTTGTCTACCGCTGCTACCAAACGGCTCTCGCGCGAAGCGTAGCCATCAAGGTGATGGCGTCTGATCTCGACGAAGACAACCGAGAACGTTTTCTGCGTGAGGGTTACGCGATGGGCGGGCTCTCCGGCCATCCGAACATCGTGAACATCTTGCAGGTCGGAGTTACCGAAAGTAACCGGCCATACATAGTGATGCCTTACCACGCGGCCAGTTCCCTGGCGGAGCGAATACGTCGGGTTGGCCCGATTGCGTGGCCTGATGCGCTGAAAATCGGAGTGAAATTGTGCGGAGCGCTGGAAACCGCGCACCGGGCAGGCACATTGCACCGCGATATCAAGCCCGCGAATGTGCTCGTCAACGATTACGGTGAACCGCAGCTGAGCGACTTCGGAATCGCGCGTATCGCCGGGGGATTTGAAACCAGGACCGGGTACTTCACGGGCACCATTGCCTACACCGCAGCCGAGGTGCTGGCCGGAAACCCACCGACGACCGCGTCCGACGTGTACTCCCTTGGCGCCACGCTTTACGCGCTGATCGCCGGGACCGCCGCACACGACCGAAAGACCGGCGAGGACCTCATCGCGCACTACCTGCGGATCGGTTCGACGCCCGTGCCGGACATGCGTCCTGGGGGAATCCCGGCCGACGTGTGCTCAGCGATTGAGAAGGCGATGTCGCTTGACCCGGCGAATCGGCAGGCGTCGGCGGCGGACCTCGGCCGCGAACTGCAGGCCGCGCAGCGTCACAACGGGCTGATACCGGATTCGATGGCGCTCAGCGAGCCGGTTACCGGTGAACAAGAGCAGACACTGGGCGCTACAGCGATGCAACTGTCAGGGCCCGGCGGTCACACGGGTGCGCCCCCACCGCCGACTGGTGCGTCTCCACCGCCGACTGGTGCGCTTCCACCAATGGCGGATGCGCCGACACCGCTCGCCATGAACCTGTCGAGCATGCCTTGGCCGGTCCAGCATTCCGCCGCGCCGGCGAGGGGCACTCCGAAGAAGTGGAATCGCAAACCGATGCTGATCGCCGGCGCGGCCGCCGTCGTAGCGCTGCTGTTGGTGGTCAGCGGTATCTACTTCGTTTCATCGCGCGACGAGGGCAGCGGCACCACGGCCGGTGCGAGTCAGCCAACGACCGAGACTCAGGCCGGGTGGCAGCCGATCACCAATGCGCGCGTTGCCCGCGAGGCGGCGGCAACCACCCAGGCCGACGGCACCATCTGGATTTTCGGCGGGATCGGTGCGGATGGCCAGGTCAGCGGCCGACACGAGGGCTATGACCCTGCCATCGACAACTGGAAGGGCGGCGACAACCTACCCGTACCGGTGCAGCGTGCGATGGCGGTGACGTGGGACGGGACCCCGGTTGTGCTCGGCGGCTGGAGGGCCGAGGGCGCCGACACGGAGGTCGCGACCGACAAGGTCTGGCGGGTCGTCAATAGTCGCTGGCTGGAGCTGCCACCGCTGTTGCAGCCGCGCGCGGCGGGCGCGGCGGCGGTGGTCGGGGACCGCCTTGTCGTCACCGGTGGTGTGGGTGCCAATGGCAGGCTGCTGAACACCACCGAGGTCTTCGACGGCAATTCGTGGACGCTCGCCGCCGAAATGCCAACGCCGCGACAGATGCTGGGCGCTGCGTCGGACGGCAAGGTGGTGTACGCCGTTGGCGGCACCGACGGGGCCGCCGACCTTCCGACGGTCGAGGCGTACGACCCGGCCGCCGACTCCTGGACGTCGTTGCCTGCCCTTCCCCAGCCGCGCAGCGACCTCGGCGTGGCCATCGCCGACGCGCGTCTCGTGGCGGTCGGGGGCCTGTCCGCGGGGCAGGTCCTGAAGAGCGTGGCGGTGATGGATGTCGCCACCAACACGTGGGCTGGTTTGCCGGACATGAGCACCGCGCGGCACGGCATGGCCGTCGCCGCGGTGGAAAAGTCGGTGTATGCGATCGGAGGCGCGACCGGTGTCGACAACACTCAGGTGATCTCGACGGCGGAGGCGCTGAAACTGGCGCCACGCAAGCTCCAGCCCGCATCGGAATGGCGGTCGCTGCCGGATGCGCCGACCCCCAGACTGATGATGGCGTGGACAGTGCTCGACGACAAGATCTGGATCGCGGGCGGCATGAGTCACGGAACGACGCTTCAGATAGTGCAGAGCTACGATCCACCGACCGGAGCATGGCAAGCTCAGCCTCCGCTGCCGGTCCCCCTGCATCACGCGACCGCGGCAACTTATCGCGGTGAAATGGTGGTCATCGGGGGCGCCAGCGATGAACTCGCGGACGCGTCGAACAAGGTTTACGCCTTGCGTGGAGGTAGCTGGGTGGAGCTACCGAGCCTCACGCACGCCCGGGCGGCCGCGGCAGCAGCGGTCGTGGGTGACAAGCTCGTGGTCGTCGGCGGGCAGAACGCGAAGCAGCTCGTCCCACAGACCGAGGTGTTCGACGGCGAGTCGTGGAAGGACGCAGCCGACTTGCCCACCCCGCGCGAACACCTGGGCGCGGTGTCGGACGGGTTCTACGTGTACACGGTCGGTGGACGGTTCCTGTCCGCCGACAAGAACTCCGCGGCGTTCGAGCGCTTCGACCCACAATCCGGGGAATGGACGAAGTTGGTGGACATGCCGACTCCGCGCGGCAGCTACGGCGCTACGTTCATCGACGGCCGGATCGTCGCCCTCGGTGGCGAGGAACCGACGCGGGTACTGGCAACGGCAGAGATGTACGACATCGCCGAGGAGAAGTGGATCTCACTGCCCCCGTTACCGACGCCGCGGCACGGCGAGGTAGTCGCCACGGTGGGCGACACCGTGTACTGCATCGGCGGCGCGAATCGGCCGACACACGAAGGTCCTGTCGCGACTGTCGAGGCCCTGGACTTCAAGTAGCCGGCGCCTGACTGGCGGAGTGCGTTCACCCGTCAGCGGGTACCGCCGTCGCGCAGCATGGCAAGGGTGACTGCCCCGCGCCTGATGGCCTCATTGGCCAGACGGACCCGGCGCTCTCCCTCCGCGGGCACAGCGAACTTGTCGTACAAGTTTTGCAGATGCTGTTTGATGGCCGCCTCAGTAACGAAGAGCTCGAGCGCCATCTGGCGAACGGACGCCAGCTCGGGAAACGGGTCGCCGGAAACCAAGGGGCGACACAGGACTACCAGTACCTCGAGTTCGCGCGGGGTCAGCCGCGGCGGCCGCTGGGCGGGTTCGACAGTTTCCGTCTCGTCGTGGTCAGTTTGCTTTACCTCCAAGAAGATCAACCGTGAACTGCCCATGCGCAACTCGTCTCCAGACCGCAAGACCCGTTCGGCGGAGATCTTTTCTCCGTTGAGATAGGTGCCATTGCGACTACCGACATCCCGTATCGACCAAGCAAACCCGAGGTTTTCCAAGACGGCATGCAGACGCGAGACGGTCGCGTCGTGATTGAGCGATACGAGATTGGTCGAGGCGTTGCCGATGGTCACTCGTTGGCCGCTCAGTTCGAACAGCTCCCGTCCTGATGGTTTCCAGATCTCCAAGTGGGAAGACATACAGACCTCCTGTCAGGCCCATTCTGATCCTGCGCGTCATGCCCTTGACGCTGACCCGCAAAATCGTGCGCTGCAACCGGTCGGCCCCCCACCACCGCCAACGTGACTCGGTGACCGAGCGCCCCGGAGTTGCTTACCAAGCGGATAGGAAACCCTTCCCGTTCAGGAGTGGAATCTCGCTTCACAGCGATTACAGAACCACGTCCTGACCAGGACCATTTCACTTATGAGTTGGCCCACAACTACCGATGACCTCGCGGTGGCGAATCAGGTGACCACCGCATACGTCGATGAATGCCTTGAGCAAAGCAGCTCGTTGCGTCGGGCGGCTGCCGATGTCGTTCTTCCGCCCACATACTCCCAGTCGTACGGAAAGCTGATGCTCGCCCGCCCGCTGTTCGTCGACCACGACGAGATCACCGGCTTCGCCGACGACCTCACGGCCCTGTTGACTTTGCTGACGTCGTTGCCCGCGAGGATCTTCGACGGGGATCTGCAACGGTACTGCGCAGCGCTGGGCATGGACGAGCGGTTGGCCGAGCTGATGCGGTTGGGTGCCACCGGCCACCCTGAGCTGTACGGGCGCGCAGATGCCTACCACGACGGCACCTCATTCAAGCTGCTCGAGTTCAACGTCGGCAGTGAGCTGGGCGGCATAGATGCCGCCCAGGTGAATCGCGCCTTCCTGAACGTCGACTCCTTGCGTGACTTCGCCGACGACCATCAGCTGGCCTACATCGATACCGCCGCGGTGCTTGCCGCTGCGCTGCGTGCCGCCGCACACCGGGTGACCTCGGGCGGCGAACCCGTGGTCGCGCTGCTGGAGGGCCCCGGTGGCCTGAGAGAACACGAGCATGTCTTCGTCGCGATCCAGGAGGCCATGCATGGCCACGGCATCGATCTGCTGCTCGGCGAGATCGACCAGGTCGGTTTCCGCAACGGCAAGGTGATGCTGGACGGCATCCCCGTGGATCTGGTGTTGCGGTACTTCGCCGCAGGCCAACTGCTCGACCACCCGACCAGTCGCGACACACTGAACATGCTCATGCGGGCGCACCACACCGGTGGCACCGTCCTGTTCACCCCGCTCGAGAGCGGCCTGTTCGCCAGCAAGACCTGTCTTGGCCTCGTACACGACCCCCGCCTGCGCGAAGAGTTGACCGTAGCCGAGCGCGGACTCGTCGACCGGATCGTGCCGTGGACACGCGTGGTGGGTGCCGGCATCGCGGCCAACCGTGACGAGCTGCTCGATGCCTGCCGCGCCCACCGCGAGGCACTCATCCTCAAGCCGGGCGTCGGCTACGGCGGCGTCGGTGCGGTGCTCGGCCGCGAGGTCAGCGACCGCGAGTGGTCGGACATCTTGATCGCGGTCAAGGACCAGGACTACGTCGTGCAACGCATCGTCACCCCCGCCTCGGAGCCGGTGTGCAATCCGGACACCGGTGCGCTGGAGGACTGGCGCGCCAACTGGGGCATCTTCACCACCCGGGCCGGCTACGCCGGCGCCTTCGTCCGGGCTCTGCAGATCCACGACGGATCGGTCATCTCCTACTCGAACCCGGGCACCCGTGGTGCCTGCGTCTACACCTATCCGCCTCGTACCGCAAAGGCGCGTGCCGCATGACCCAGAACGCGACCCACATGAAAGTCGTTGAGCACCAAGGCTATCGGGCCGGTCATCGGCAGCACATCGTGATGATCAACCGCTGGCAGGAGCGCTACGCCGAGTACGGTCGCTACCTCGACCACAAGCGATACCAAGTCAGCTACGTCACCACTGCGGTGGGGCTGGCTTCCGTGCCGCCGGTGGCCGGCGCGACCGTCCTGGTGGACGCCACCGACGACCTCGCCGCTGTGCGTGCCGCCGTCCGTGACCTGGCGGTGCGCTACGGTGCGCCTGCCGCGGTGGTGGCGCTGAAGGAAGACGACCTACTCGTCGGCGCCGAGCTGCGGCAGGAGTGGCAGTGCCCGGGCGGGCCGCGCCCGCACGACTTACTGGTGTTCCGCGACAAGGGCGCGATGTGCCAGGCCATACACGAGGCCGGACTGGCGGTCCCCGCGTTCGCCGAGGCCCACGATGCCGATGCCGTGCGCGGCTTCGCCGCCGACCACGGCTGGCCGGTGATCGTGAAACCACGCATCGGAAGCTCCAGCGCCGGAGTGCTACGGCTGGAGGGGCCGGCGGACCTTGCCGCGGTGTGCTTTGACGCCGAGCCACTGCTGGTGCAGGCGTACTGCGCGGACCCGATCTACCACGTGGACGGCGTGTTCGACGGCAGTGATGTGGTGACCTACCGGGGCTCCCGATATCTCAACACCTGCTTGGGCTTTCGCAGCGGCAGCGTGCTGGGCTCTGTTGAGGAGGACGATCCTGTGCTCCACCGCGCGATCGGTGAGGCGGCCGCGCGCTTCCTGGCCGCGCTGTCGGATGCGCCCACCGTGTTCCATCTGGAGATCTTCGTCGGTGCCGACGCGCAGTCCCGCCCCGCGTGCACCTTCCTTGAGGTCGGTGCCCGCACCGGCGGCGCGGAGATCCCGTTCGTGTGGCGCGAGTTGCACGGCTACGACCTGATGGAAGCGGCCATGCGCACCCAGCTCGGCTGGGACATCCCATCGGTGCGATCGGCTGGACCGGGCACCGGCGCCGTCGGCGGATGGCTGCTCGTTCCGGCCCCGGCCAGCAGGCCCTGCCGGATCACCGTGGCCACACCCATGGTCGGCCGCGTGCCCGGCCCCTACGCCGAATCCGTCCTGCGCCCTGGACAGGTCCTGCCTGCGGCTGACGCCTACTACGAGCATGTCGGCGGCCGGTTCCGGTTCCGCGGCTCGACCAGTGCCGAGGTCGAGCACGCCATCGTCACCACCGCTGCGCACTACCGGGTGTCGGCCCAGCAACTCATCGAGCCGGTCCCGGCATGAGGAGAGAAACCCCAATGACAAAGGACTACTCGGTGCCCGTGCTCGACGGTGCGGGCGACAACGACTACGCGCGGTACATGCGCACCGATTCCCTGCTGTCGTTGCAGCGCAGGCCCGACGAGGTCATCCACCGCGACGAGCTGCTGTTCCAGACGGTGCATCAGTCCACCGAGCTGTGGCTCAAGCTCGCGTGCTTCGAAGTCGAGGAGGCCGCTGGCCAGGTGGCCGCCGGGGCCGTCGACACCGCCGCCCGGCTGCTGGCCCGCGCTGCGCTGGGGGTCGAGCTCATCACCGGGCAACTGGAGATGCTGCGGCACCTGAGTCCGTGGAGCTTTCAGACGATCCGCACCGTGCTGGGGCACGGCTCCGGTTTCGAATCGCCGGGGTGGCGCGCGGTGCAGCGGACCAGCCAGCGGCTCGGCACTGCCTTCGACGCGTTGATTACCCAGCGTGGGGTCGATCTGGTGGAGCTCTACCAGGGCAGCCCGGACGCTGACCTGTACCGGTTGGCCGAGGCGATGATCGAGTGGGATGAGCGCATCGCGGTATGGCGGGTGCGGCATTACAAGATCGCCACGCGGATCATCGGCCACCGGTCGGTCGGCACCAAGGGCACCCCGGTCGACGTACTCAGCCGGCTGATCAGCCATAAGTTCTTCCCCGAGCTGTGGCGAGTCCGCACCGTGCTGACCGAGAGCGGCCCGATGGCCGCCCACTGCCCAATCGACGAGGCCAGTCCTCTGGTCTGCAGTGCGGGCGGTGCGTCGTGACCACGTTGACACCGGTGTGCACAGCCGCGGAATTCCGCGCCGGGTTTCCCATGCTCACGCGCGTTGTCCACCTGGCGAGCTGTTCGATAGGCGCGCGCTCGGCGGCGCTGGACACCGCGCTCGGCCGGATGCTGGAGACGATGAGCGCCGGACCGGCGGCCTGGTCCGAGTTCGAACAAGAAGCCCACGGCGCCCGGCGGCGGTTCGCCGCCTTGATCGGCGCCGATCCGGACCAGGTGGCGATAGTGCCCAACGCCTCGGTCGGCGCGTACCAGGTGGCCTCCACCCTCATGTTCGGCTGCCGGGACCGGGTGGTTACCACAAGCGAGGAATTCCCCTCGATCGCACACGTGTGGCTGGCCCAGCGCCCCCGCGGCGCGCAGGTGGTCTTCGCGGACACCGATGCCGATCCGGTGGATGCCGGACATTACCGGGCTGCTGTGGATGACCGCACCGTGCTGGTCTCGGTGCCGCTGGTCACCTATGGGGACGGCAGGCTTCTGCCGGTCACCGAGGTGGCCGCGCTGGCACATGCTCGCGGCGCGCGGGTATTCGTCGACGCGTACCAGGCCGTCGGGGTGCTCCCGGTAAACGTGGACGAACTGGGCTGCGACTACCTCGTCGCCGGCACCTGCAAGTACCTGCTCGGGCTTCCCGGCGTGGCGTTCCTGTACGTGCGTGATGGCGTGGCCGGTGGCTTGGATCCGGCGCTGACCGGGTGGTTCGGGCGCATTGATCCGTTCGCGTTCGATCCGCGACGGCTGGACTTCCCCGCCACCGCACGCCGCTTCGAGACCGGGATACCGGCCGTGCCGGCGCTGTACGCGGCCAACGCCGGTCTGGACCTGATCGCCGGCCTGGACCTGCACCAGGTACGACGGCATGTCACCGACCTGATTGAGCTGGCCACACAGCAGCTCACCGCACAAGGGGAACGCCTGCCGCAGGCTTCCGCGGCTGCCGCTCACGGTGCGCACATCGGCCTGGCCGACACCGACCCGCGGTCGCTTGCGGCCTGGCTGGCCGAGCACGGGATCGCGGTGAGTCCCCGCGGATCCGTGGCCCGGCTGTCCTTCCACTACTACAACGACGCGCACGACGTCGAGCTGTTGTGCGCCGCGCTCCGGCAGTTCCGCCGGCTATCCCGACCTCTGTCCCCACGAGAAGAAAACCACGACCGATGAAAGAGCTGACTTTGTGGCTTGGCCACCCGAAACCGAACCGGTTTCCCTACGACGCGGTGGTTGATGAATACCGCCGCGTGGGAAAGCATTTCGTCGCCGAGGACCTGCTGGCGACGCTAGCGCTGGCCCGCGATGTGGTCGAGGATCTTCCCGATCAGGGCTCGGCGCTGCTGCACCGGTTCCTGCAGATCGCCCTGGACAAGTGGGACGGTCGCTATGACTACCCGACCTACACGGGTCTGGCCCTGCTGCCGATGCCCAGCGTGGACGACCCGCCTGAGCAACTGCCCTACGCGCTGCCGCGCAGGGACCGGCTTGTTGTCCAACTCATCGCCGACCTGCTCGGTTTCGAGCTGGCCGCCGGCGACGGCCGCACCGATCTGCTGCCGCGGATGCGACCGGACGTGCGCACCACGGCCAAGCGCTACCGCCTGGCCCGCAGAGTCGCCGCCCCCGCGCTGCGGCGCCTCGGTCTGGCCGGCGAGGTCACCGCCGCCGACCCCGAGCAGGCCGCCCGCGATCTGTGCGCGGCGGTGCAACCCGAGCAGTCCGCGCTGGATCGACGCATCCTGCAGCTGAGCATGCTGCCGGTCTACGTCGTGCACGACGAGTACATGTTCATCCGGGTTCTGCAGCTGTTCGAGATCACGTTTGCGCTGCTCGCCGTGGAGCTTCGCGGGGCGGTGTACGCGCTGACCGCGCATGAGGACTGCACCACGGCCACCCGCTGTGTCGACGTGGCTACGACGCTGCTCCGCGAATCAGCGCCACTGTTTTCCTTGCTGGCGACCATGCAGGTGGAGGCGTTCCGGACGTTCCGGGACTTCACCGACGGCGCAAGCGCGATCCAGTCCCGCAACTACAAGATCCTTGAGTCACTGTGCCGCACACCGGATCTCGATCGACTCGCATCGGCGGCCTACCTGTCTGTCCCCGAGGTTCGCGACCGGGTGCTGACCGGAAACTTCACCCTCGACGAGGCTTTCGAGGCGGCGTGCGCCTCCGGATACCTCACCTGCGCCGAACGCGAAGAGCTGACCGCGGCGATGGGCCGCTTCGCGGCCACCCTGCGGCGATGGCGCCAGACCCACTACAGCCTCGCGGTGCGGATGCTCGGCGACGAACGCCCCGGCACCGGTGCCACCGAAGGGACTCCCTACCTCAAGGCCGTGCGGACGATTCCGGTCTTCCGCTCGGTCGAACACGCAGAAGGAGATGTCGACCTTGAATCGGCTTGATATTCCCCCGGTCGGCATCGTCGGGGCCGGCCCGGTAGGCCTGAGCCTCGCCGCCCGCCTGGCCTCCCTCGGTATCCCCAGCGTGCTGCTGGAGGCCGACTCACACCTGCGCAAGCAGGGCTCGAAGGCATGCCTGATCCAAGGCGACGTCCTCGAGGTGCTGGACAAGTTCGGTTGCGCCGATCAGATCCACGCCGAAGGCGTCACCTGGCACATCGCTCGCACCTACGTGCGCGACAAAGAGATCCGCACCACCATGTACCCGCAGCGGATCGGCTTCGGCCCATTCGTCAACATTTCGCAATACCGCGTCGAACAGACAGTGCTGACGAGGGTTGAGGCCGATCCGCTGTGCCAGGTGCGATGGTCGCACCGCGTCACGGGGATCTCGCAGGACGCCGACGGTGTGCGGGTGCAGGCGCAGACCCCAGAAGGCCAAGTCGGGCTGCGCTTCCAATACGTGGTGGCCTGCGACGGGGTGCGCAGCGCGCTGCGCGACATGGTCGGGGTGGCGTGGACCGGCTACAGCCACGCCGACCGGTTCCTGATCACCGACATCCGGGCCCAGTTGCCCCTGGCCAAGGAGCGGCATTTCCATTACGACCCGTCGTTCAATCCGGGTCGGCAGCTGGTGATCCATCCGCAGCCGAACGACACCTGGCGTATCGACTGGCAGCTGCCGCCTGACGCCGACATCGAGACCGAGCGGCGCACCGGCGCGTTCGACAAGCGGGTCAGGGCAGTCATCGGCGAGACCCCGTACGAGATCGACTGGTTGAGCACTTACCGCTTCCACCAGCGCGTCGTCGAGCGCTTCGTGGTTGGCCGGGTGTTCTTCGCCGGCGACGCGGCGCACGCCCTGCCGCCCTACGGCTCACGCGGCATGAACAGCGGTATCCAAGACGCCGACAACCTCGCCTGGAAGCTTGCGCTCGTGCTGCGGGGCCGCGCGCACCACAGTCTGTTGGAGACCTACCACGACGAGCGCTACGCCGCGGCCGGGGAAAACCTGGCCGTCACCGAGGCGACGATCCGTTTCATGGTGCCCCCGAGCCGGTCACGACGCTGGATACGAGCGGTGCTGCTGCGGCTGGCCAAGCCGATCGGGGCGGTCCGCCGGCACATCAACAGCGGGCGGATGGCCGAGCCGTACGTCTACGCCGACTCACCACTCGTGGACGCCACCAGCGGCCACCCGCTCATCGGTCACTTCGCCCCCGATGGCTGGGTGTCGGCGGCAGGCCGCCGCGAACGCATCCGCAGGCTGTTCGGCGCGCAGTTCGTCGTCGTGTACTTCGGCAAGGACGCGAGCGCGGCCCGGCGGTTCGTCAACGAGACCCTCCCCCGGCTTTCGGCGATGCCGACCCACCTGGTGCTGGTGCTGCCCGCCGGCACCGAGATCGGTGACCTGCCCGCTCAGGTCACCGTGGTGCACGACGAAGACGCTGCGCTGCGGACGGATTACCACATCCGGCGGCCCACCTGGATGCTCATCCGACCCGACGGGCACATCGCGGCGGCCGGCGACCCCGCGCGCGCCGGCCGGCCGCCAGGGGCGCTGCTGCACGCGGCACTGCTGCGTTGCACACGCACCGACAGCCACCAGTCCATCACAGAGAAGGAGGTCACCGATGTCGCCGGCTGAAGCGGTATCGACACCGGCGCAGCAAGCACCGGCCTACGCCTGGCTGAACGGGCGCATCGTCCCGTTCGACCAGTGCGTCGTACACGCACGCACCCAGGGCGCCTTCTGGGGGGCCAACGTGTTCGAGGGGCTGCGCGGGTACTGGCGCGAGCAGGACGGGCAGGTGTCCGTCTTCCGCCTCGACGACCACCTAGCCCGGCTTGGCCGCTCGATGAAAAGTCTGCACATGCGGCCGGCGTACACCGACGAGGAGATCAGGCAGGCTTGCCTGGAGCTGTTGGCCGCCAATGACTTTCGTGAGGACATGCACGTGTGCGTCGTCGCGTACTTCGGCATGGGGCCCAACTTCGAAACGATGAGCCACACCGACGACGTCGGTATGCACATCACGTCGACACCGGCACCCCGCTCACGCGGCTACCACGACGGCGTGGCCGCCTCGATCTCCTCGTGGCGTCGCATAAGCGACGACTCGATGCCACCGCGCATCAAGGCCGGTGCGAACTACCACAACAGCCGGCTGGCGCATCACGAAGCGGTACGCAACGGCTTCAACACCGCGCTCCTGCTCAACCAACGGGGCAGCGTCTCCGAAGCGCCGGGCTCATGCGTGGTGATGATCCGCGACGGCGCGCTGATCACCCCGCCCGGCACCAGCGGCGTGCTGGAGGGAATCACGCTCGCCACGGTGGCCGAGCTCGCCCGCGAGCACCTGGGCATCGCGGTCGAACACCGCGAGATCGACCGCACCGAGCTCTACGTCGCCGACGAGCTGTTCCTGTGCGGAACACTCGCCGAGATCCAGCCTGTGGTCTCGATCGACCGCCTGCCGGTGAGCGACGGGGTCCCCGGCCGGCTCACCCGCACGCTGCAGCAGTTGTACGAGGCAGCGGTCCGCGCAGAGCCGGCATACCGCAAGTGGTCGACGCCGGTGTGCACATCCGAGTCGCGACTGCGGGCCATCCCGGCCTGACATCCATGACCAGAAGTAAGGAGGAACGACGCATGACAGTGCTGAAGGCCCTGGTCGCCGCGTTGCGCCAAGCCACGGTCGACGTCATTGACCTGACCGCTCCGCTGTCCGAGGAAACACCCGTCATCGAGCTGCCGCCTGAACGTGGCCAGCCGTGGCGTTTCGGACGCGAGGTGATCAGCCATTACGACGCGGCCGGGCCGACGGTGTACTGGAACAACATCCGGCTGTCCGAGCACACCGGAACGCACTTCGACGCCCCCGTGCACTGGTTGCCGGGCAGGGACCTCCAGGACGTCTCACAGGTCCCGGCCCAGAAGCTGGTGGCCCAGGCGGCCGTGCTGGACTTCTCCGCAGAGGCCACGGCCGACCCCGATTTCCTGCTGCGTCGTGAGCACGTCGAGGCGTGGCAGGACGAGCACGGACAGCTACCGGACCACGGCTGGCTGCTGTATCGCACGGGCTGGGACTCGCGATGCGGCGACGCCGAGAAGTTCCTCAACGGCGGGCACACCCCCGGGGTGGCGCCCGAATGCGCACGCTGGCTGGCTGAGGAGACCTCGCTCGTCGGTATCGGTGTGGAGACCGTCGGCACGGACGCTGGCGGCGCTGCTTCTTTCGAGGATCAGCCCTACCCGTGCCATTGGTACTTCCAGGGTGCCGGCAAGTACGGACTGACCCAGCTGCAGAACTTGGCCCAGCTCCCGCCGCAAGGCGCGGTGCTGCTGGCCGGTCCGCTGCCGATCGTGGGCGGCTCGGGTAGCCCAACGCGCGTGCTCGCACTCGTCGAACGCGATGGGAGCCGGCCATGACGGGGCGCGGCTTCGCCCGCGGGCAACAGCTGTTCCGCAGGCATCTGGACGACCTTGACCGGCAGACGGAGTTCGCGCTGGCCGGCCGGCGGTGGACGCTGCTGCCGGGCGTGTTCGCGCCTACCTACACTCCGGTCACCGAGCTGTTCACCGCCTGGATCCCGTACCCGGTGGGCGGCACGCTGCTGGAGATGGGCTCGGGCACCGGAGTCACAGCGGTCAGCGCCGCGCTGGTCGGTTGCCGGCGGGTGACGGCCTTGGACATCAGCTCTGCCGCGGTGGAGAACACGCGGCGCAACGTTGAGCGGCACGGGGTAGCCGACCGGGTGGATGTGCGCCAGAGCGACCTGTTCGGCGCCCTGTCCGCCGGCGAGCGGTTCGACGTCATCTACTGGAACTCCAACTTCGTCGAGGCGCCGCAAGACTTCGTCAACGCCAGCGACCTGCACCACGCATTCTTCGATCCCGGCTACGACACGCACCGCCGCTACCTCCTGCAGGCGCCATACCACCTGACCGAGCGCGGCAGGCTGCTGCTCGGTTTCAGCGACTTGGGCAGCTGGGAGCGGCTGCGTGCGGCGTGCAGCGCCGCCGGCTTGACCGCCGAGGTGCTGCGCGCCCAGCGATGCCAACTGGAGACCAGCATCGAGTTTCAGCTGGTGGAGCTGCGGCCGGCCGACGGCGGTCCGTGGACCCAAGCGTCGGTGGGAGGGCAACGATGACCGACGACTCCGATGCGAAGGCTCTGCTGGACCTGCTGAACAGCGAACACCGGGGCGTACTCGTCACCATCAAACGGGACGGCGGGCCTCAGCTGTCCAACGTGGACTACACGTACGACCCGGCCACCCGCGTGCTCCGCTTCTCGGTCACCGACGGCAGAGCCAAGACGGTCAACCTGCGGCGGGATCCGCGCGCCAGCTTCCATGTCACGACCGCAAACGGCTGGTCCTATGCGGTGGCCGAGGGCATCGCCGAACTCAGCCCGGTCGCCTCCGATCCCGCCGACGCCACGGTGGAAGAACTCATCGACGTCTTCCGCACGATCCGGGGTGAACACCCCGACTGGCAGGAATACCGCAGCGCAATGGTCACTGACCGGCGGCTCGTGCTACGGCTGCCCGTACAGCGGGTCTACGGCTGGATCCGTCCCGGCTGACTCGCCCCATCCCTTTCGCTTAGCACTGTCGCCCCATCCTTTAGGAGAGTCACCCCCATGCCAGTCCTGCAGATCGTCATCGCCAGCATTCGCCCGGGCCGGCTGGCTCTGCCCGTCGCCCAATGGTTTGCCGGGTGTGCCCGTCAACATGCGGGCTTCGAACCCCAACTCGTCGACCTGGCCGAGGTCGCGTTTCCACTGTCGGACGGGAGCACGACCGTCCACGGCGCCAACGCCGTGGTGTTCGTCATGCCCGAAAACAACTACGAGGTCAACGCTGTGCCGAAGAGCGCCATCGACGACCTGCGCTTCGAGCGGCAGTACAAGCTTCTGGGTTTCGTCAACGACGCCAACACGCCGATCCCGCAGTCGGTCGCAATCGACCACGCGGGTCGGTGCATCGAAGGCGGTCGCTTCGTGGCAACTGAGGCGACGGCGAACTCGGCGAAGGCGATGCTCGACGAGCTGTGGCGCTTGATACCTGTTGCGGCACAGAGCATTTGAGGAGGAGATCATGAACAGTCCGAGGAGCAGGCCCCATGTGATCGTGGTCGGCAGCGGAGGGCGGCCCTACCGGGAGTACGCCTTCGCGACCCTCGCGCGGCGCTACCGGGTCTCGGCGGTGCTGCCGAGCGAGCCAACCTGGCAGCACCGCTACATCAGCGAATCAGCCGTGGCCGATCTGGCCGACCCCGATGCCATCGCAGCCGCGGTATGCGCGCTCGCCGGAGGGCGGCCCGAGACCGGGCTGCTCACCTGGGACGAGACGGTGCTGGAAGCGACCGCGCAGGCTGCCGAGAAGCTGGGGCTGCCGCACATGTCGGCCCAGGCGGCGGCACGATGCCGGGACAAGTACGCGACCAGGACACTGCTGGAACAGGCCGGGCTCGCGTCCGTGAGGCACCGGCTGGTGACGTCGGCGCAGGAGGCGGTCTTTGCCGCGGACTCGTTCGGTTACCCCGTCGTGGTCAAGCCACGCGCGCTCGCGGGCAGCCTCGGTGTGGTACGGGCCGAGGACGGTACCGCGGTGCGCCGGGCGTTCGCCCTGGCGGAGTCCTCGCGGTTCGCTGACTTGCCGACCGGTCACGGCGTCCTCGTCGAGGAGTACCTCGACGGCCCGGAGATCAGCGTCGACAGCGTGGTCTTCCAAGGCCAGGTGGATTGCGTGCACGTGGCGCGCAAGCGTCTCGGCTTCGAGCCCTACTTCGAAGAGGTGGGGCATCTGGTCACCGAGTGGTCACACGAGCCTTGGGCTCAGCCGGTCCGCGAACTGGTTGCACAGGCGCATCGCGCGCTTTCAGTGACGCACGGCGTCACGCACGCGGAGATCCGCCTGACCCGCGAAGGGCCGCGCCTCGTCGAGCTCAACGGACGCCTGGGTGGTGACCTCATTCCGTTCATCAGTGCGATGGCCACCGGGATAGACCTCGTCGCGGCGGCCGCGGAGCTGGCCCTCGGCCGGCGGCCGGTGCTGGCAGCGACCCGGTCCCGGGCGGCGGAGGTCCGCTTCGTTTACCCGCCGGACGACTGCGTGGTCGGATTGGTCGAAGTGGACCGAGCCGCGCAGGTATCGGGCATCACGCACGCCGCAGTGCTCGCCGAGCGGGGCAGCCGCCTGCTCCTGCCCCCGCGCCATCCGATTCCGCGACTGGCCGCGCTGGTCGCGGTGGGTGACGAGCGGGACTGCGCTCGCGCACTGGACGAAGCCGAGCGCGCAGTCGTCGCCCACCTGGAACCGCTCGCAGCGCCGCTGGCCGGTTGAGCCCGAGAGGACCCAACTGCATGGACCACATCACCGAGCTGCCAGAGGCCGCGTCTCCGCGGCCTCTGGCGGCGCCCACTTCGCCTCGCCGCGGTGCAGCGAACCGGATCATTGCCCTGCACGGCGTGTCCTCGTTCTGCTACGGCCTGGTCTTCCCCTTCACCGGGATCTTCCTGTCCGACCGGCCCGGCATCGGCACACACGGGGTCGCCCTGTATTACGCGGTGGCAGGGATGGCGAACCTGGCGGTCGCGCTTGTGCTCGCGACGGGTGTCGTGCGGCCGCCGCGGGTGGCACTAGGGGTGATCGGCAACCTGTTGTCCTTCGGCGGTTATCTTCTGCTGTCCTCGGTCGGGTCGTTGTCAGCGGTCGGCCTGGCCGCCGCCGTCAACGGCGCGGGGCAGGGATGTTTCCTCGCCGCGGTCATACCGATCGTCAATTCCCTTGTGCCGGAGGCTGATCGACGCCGGGTCTTCGCGCGCCGCTACCAGGTACTCAATGCCACCCTCGCCCTCGGCTCGCTGGTGGCCGGTGCGGCGATCACCGCATTGTCGCGCGATGTGATCCCCTGGCTGTTCGTGGTGAACGCGCTCGGCTACTTGCCGATCGCCTGGGCCCTGCTCAGAGCCCGCACCTCCGCCAGGCCCGGCGAGCAGGCGCAGGCCGCGGAGCGGCCCGATAGCACCGCTTTCCCGGTGGCGCTGCTCGTCAAGGCGTCGTTGGCGGTGTCGCTATTCCAGTTCGGTGTCTACCTGTTCGGATACAGCCAGTTCGAGGCGACGGCGCCGCTGGTCGCGGACAAGCTGATGCATACCGGCCTGGGATTGATCTCGGTGCTCATCGCGGTCAACGTCGCTGTGATCGTGACCGCGCAGCATTGGGTGACGAGGCTGCTGGAGCCCCATGCCGAGGTGGTCGGCCTGCGGGTGGCGATCACGCTGTGGGTGGTCGGCTACCTGGTGGTGGGCATGCTGGCGTACGCCCCGCCCCCGGTGCGGCTGGCTGGTCTGCTGCTCTACGGGGTGCTGTTTGCCCTCGGTGAGTGTGCCTATTCGTGTTCGTACCATCCGTGGCTGATCTCCAGGGTGCCCGACGCCGAGCTGATGCGGGCGAACGCGCTGTCGAACTCGATGATGGGCATCGGCTTGTTCTTTGGACCGGCCATCGGCGTCGGCCTCGTCGGCACCGGCAGTGCGAGCGTGGTGTGGCTGACGCTCGGCACGCTGTGCGGGCTGGTCGGCATCACCACCGCGCGGCGGCGACGGCGAGGGGCCATCTGAGCCGCCCTGGCTGCTTGCCGGGCGGACAGGAAACCCTTCCCCCGCAGGAGTGAAATATCGCTTCGCAGCGATTATGGAACCGCTGCTTGATCGCGACTATTTCCTCATGACCACGAACACCGAACAACAGCAAGCCATCTGGTATGTATCGGGGCTCGCCGAGGTGCTGGCCGGCCCGGGCTCTGCGGAGCAGGCGGACGATGCGATCGTTCAATTCGACCGGTATCGCCGGACCCGCACGCCCGACCACGTGCACGCTTCGCCCAACTCTCTCGGCCATGCCGACCAACGGCGACTGGATCAGTGGGGCCATATTGTCGTCGACAATGTCGAAAACCTAGCCGCCGCAGAGGAACTCGTTCGCTCAGTGGGCGACCTGATCCCGCAATACAACGGCCGCCTCACTCATGACGTGACCTACCGTCCGGGGAATGACGACCGGGCGTATTCGCAAAGCGCGAACACGATCTTGGCCCATACCGAGGCGCCCGGATGGCATCCCAGTCCCGCCTACCTGGCGCTGTTCTGTCACCGCCAGGCTCGCTGCGGTGGCGGCCACACCGACCTCCTCGACGTGCGGAGATTGGTCGGGGCACTCGATGCCGAGGAGCTGGCCCTGATGACCGATGCCGAGCTGCACTTCCCGGGACCGGACGGCGGCGTTCGCAGCACCATGCTGAGCACCGATGCCGACGGCAATACAGTCGTCCGTTTCAGCTATAACCTGCTGACCACATCCGACTACGACCCAACCCTCGGCGCCGATGTCGACCACTCCCGGCTGCCGCTTGGCGAGGCCGGCCGCAGGCTGGCGCATCGTGTCAGCGACCTCTTCCGCGAGCTGCGCACAAGTGTGCTGATCCCGGACGGCTCGCTGCTGATCTGGGACAACCAGCGCATGCTGCACGCGCGGTCGGAGTACCACGATCGCTCCCGTCATCTGACCCGGTTCTGGAGCACCGACTGGAGGCGGGCGTGACCATCGACCATCTCGCCCACCGCACCGACACCGACGGACTGGTGCACCTGCCGGGACTGCCGTCGTTCGATCCGCTCGACACTGCCGAGAGCGCGATCATCCTTCGCCTTGCGGGCAATTGGCACCGGCGCGCGACCGTCAAGCGCGGTGAACCCGACATCGACGTGCTATTCGAAGCCGACCGGCCCGACTACCCCGAACGGATCATCCCGTTTCGTGACCACCCCACCTGGCAGGCGCTGCCGGACGAGTTGCGCTCGCGGCTGCTCAGCTGGGCCTGGATCGCCTACAACCGGCACACGGTGCTCGCCGAGCAGCGCGTCGCCAACCCGGCTTTCGCGCTCGTGATGGAGGGTGAGTTTCCCGGCCTGGGCGGCCAGCAGATGGAGATCGCACTCGCCCAGGCGATGGTCGACGAGCAGTACCACAGCCTGATGCACATCACCGCCAGCGCGTTGACGAGGCGCAAGCGCAAGTACGAATTCCCCGACAATGTCCTGCCCGAATCGCACACGGCGAGAACACATCAGCGGCTGCGTGCCCATTGGGCCGAACGCTGGCAGCGCAGCCTGACCACGTTGGCGTTCGCGACCGTCTCCGAGATCTCGATCAACGCGTATCTCGATCTGCTGGCCGACGACCGTGAGATTCAGGTGGTGAACTCGACGACGGCGAAGCTTCACAACCGCGACGAGTACTGCCACGCGTCGATCTCCGACGAGATGGCCAAACTCGTCTATGACGTGCTGGACCCCGAGAAGCGCCGCTTCTTCCTGAACATGCTCGTTGCGGGGCTCGACGCATTCGTCGCGACCGACTACGCGACATGGACAGCCATTCTTGAGGCCGAGAACGTGCCCGGCGCCGATCGCATGGTCGCCGACGTCCGGGCCGACAGATCCGGTTCGCGCCTGGTCCGCGACTACAGCGGCCTGCATTCACTGATGTCTGAGATGGACGTCCTCAACGAGGTCGAATTCGACTGGGGACTCGCGGTGGTGAAGCGATGACCGTGCTCTCCCTGGGCGACCGTGCCCCCCTTGCCCCCCGGTCGGTCAGCGGCGACCGGCTCTGCCGCCTCGTCGCCGAGCGCACCGGCGACACCGATCTCGCACACGATGCGCGCGTGGTGTCCCAGGTCCTGCCGTTCAAGGTCAGCAGTTACGTGATCGACGAGCTGATCGACTGGGGCAGGGCGCCCGACGACCCGATCTACCGGCTGACCTTCCCGCACCGCGACATGCTCGAGACCGAACATTTCGAATTGGTCGAGCAGGCCGTGCTGGCCGGCGACCGGGAGGGTGTCCGGCAGGCCGTCGCCAAGGTGCAGTACGCGCTGAACCCGCACCCAAGCAACCAGCTGAGCCTGAATGTTCCGCAGGACGGAGACCTCGACGCCTGGGGCTTGCAGCACAAGTACCCGGAGACGCTGCTGGTGTTCCCGCGTCAGGGTCAGACCTGCCACAGTTACTGCGGTTACTGCTTCCGCTGGGCGCAATTCGTGGACCGGCCCGAGCTGAAGCAGGCGGTGCCCGGGCCGGAGACGATGACCCGCTATCTGGACCAGCACCCGGAGGTCACCGACGTGCTCTTGACCGGAGGGGATCCCCTGGTCATGCGCACCGATCTGCTCGCCAGCTACGTGGAGCCGCTGCTCGAGACGGGCCGGGAGCACGTCGAGACGATCCGGATCGGCACCAAGGCCGTCTCGTTCTGGCCGTATCGGCTGCTGGCCGGACCCGAGGCCGACAACCTGCTCCGCTTGCTCGAGCGGCTGACCGCGGCAGGCAAGCACGTCGCGATGATGCTGCATCTGTCGCACGCGGCGGAGCTCAAGACCGACGCGGCCCGGGCGGCACTGTCCCGGTTGGCGTCGACCGGTGCGGTGTTGCGGGCTCAGGCCCCCGTCGTGCGGCACGTGAATGACGACCCATCCGCCTGGGCGGACCTGTGGCAGACCGAGGTTCGCAATGGCGTTGTGCCCTACTACATGTTCGTCGAACGGGACACGGGCGCGCGCAAGTACTACGGCCTGCCGCTCACCAGAGCGGTGGACATCTACCGCGGTGCGCTGCAACGGGTTTCGGGCCTCGGGCGGACCGCACGGGGTCCGGTGATGTCCGCGACACCCGGCAAGGTCGCCATCGACGGTGTGGTCGACCTGGATCGTGGACCCGCGTTCGCGCTGCGCATGCTGCAGGCACGCCGGCCCGAGCTGGTGGGCCGTCCGTTCTTCGCCGCCTATGACCCGCATGCCCAGTGGTGGGACGAGCTTCGTCCGTACGGCGCGCGTGACCGCGAATTCTTCGGCCCTGGCGCGATCATCGAGGCGGGCGCAGCGTGAAGGTCACCGCCCACGAGATCAGCCTCACTCAGCGTCACCTCTGGCGCTCGGCCAGGGAAGCGATCCCCGTTCAGCACGCCTTGATCGTCGAAGTGGAACACGACGGCGTGACCGGATTCGGTGAGGCGTCGGCGTTCATGACCAACCACTACAACTCCGGCCTGGAACAGCTGCACGGCGACCTTCGGCGGGTTGCGCCCCTGCTGGCCGCGTTGCGCCCGGACAACCCGTCCGCCGTGTGGGAAATGCTCTCCGCCGAGCTGCCCCGGTCGCCTTTCGCGCTGGCCGCGATCGACGCCGCCGTGCACGATCTGCGGGCCCGACTGCTCGGCGTGCCGATGTGGCAGGCCCTCGGACTGGACCGGCCCCAGGGCCTCCGATCGAGCTTTTCCATCGGCCTCGACAAGCCGGAGGTGATGGTCGCCAAGCTGCGCGAACGACTCGGCTGGTCGGCGTACAAAGTCAAGCTCGCCCACCCGTGCCACCTGGCCATCCTCAGGGAACTCCGTCGCTACACAGACGCGCCGTTCTATGTCGACGGCAACTGCGGCTGGGAACTGTTCCGGCTGCTTCCGGTGCTTCACGAGATGGCTGCGCTCGGGGTTTCGCTGATCGAACAACCCTTCCCGCGTGCGAACTGGAACGACGCCCGAATCCTGAAGCGGCTCAGTCCGATCCCGGTGATCGCCGACGAGAGCATCACATCGCCGACCGACCTGGACAGCTGCACCGAGGCGTTCCACGGCATCAACGTCAAACCGATGAAGTCAGGAGGCATCACGCCCTCCCTCGCCCTGCTGCGCGCCGCCCGTGAGCGCGGCATGATCACAATGCTGGGCTGCATGCCCGAGTCCGCAGCGGGCATCTCCGCGACTGCTCACCTCGGCACTCTCGCTGACCATCTGGACGTCGACGCCGTCGATCTTCTGGCGGTGGACACCGGGCATGGGCTGACGCTCGATCGCCGCGGCGGTATCACGGTGCCTGACCGGCCGGGGTCTGGTTACGTGCCGGAGCCCGCCGCGTCCGGCTGGCGCGTGCGACCAGTCCCCGCCGCGGAGCTGTGGCCTATCCGCCATGAGGTGCTGCGTCCCGGACAGCCAGTGGAAAGCAGCCGCTACGCCGAAGACGATAGGCCCGGTGCCCGGCATTTCGCCGCGCTCGACAAAGGCCGTCCAGTGGGTGCGGCGTCGGTGTATCACGAGGATCCGCCCGCCGAATTCGTTGTGCCAGGCCTGAAGCCGGGCCGGGGCTGGCGGCTGCGCGGGATGGCCACCCTCGATGAGACTCGCGGCACCGGTGAGGGCAGCGCCCTGTTGCGGACCGCACTCACCCACGCCGTGCTCGCCGGCGCCGGGGCCGTCTGGTGCAACGCCCGCACCTCCGCGGCCGGCTTCTACCGCAAGTACGGATTTCACACCGTGGGTGAGGAATTCGAGATGCCCGGGATCGGGCCGCACCACTTCATGTACTGGACCAATCCCGAAATCACCTGCGTAACTTAGGTTTCACACATTTCCAGGCTGACCGAACTTGTCGGACCTCCGCCGTAGTGTAGGAATATGGACGGCGAGAGGATCCGTAAGCGCATCGCGGGGATCGCCGCGGAGTTGGCGGAACTGATGGCTGAGCCGTATGACGCGCTGACCACCGCCGAGCAGTTGGCGCTGGCCGCCCAGTGGGAAACCGTGACTCGCAGTCAGGCGGTGATCGGGCATCGGCTGGTAGCCGAGCTTGCGACTGCTCCGGTCGCCGAGCTGGGCGAGACCAACGCCGCTACCGCCTTGGCGACGTTGTTGCGGATCTCGAAGAGCGAGGCAGGCCGCCGTATTCACGAGGCACGGGACCTGGCACCGCGCCAGGCGTTGACCGGCGAGGTGCTGGAGCCGATGTTGCCATGTACGGCCGCCGCGCAGGAGCGTGGTCAGATCGGCGGCGAGCACGTCACGATCATCCGGGGGTTCTTCAAGCGGCTGCCGTCTTTCGTCGATCCCGAGACCCGCGTGCTGGCGGAGGCGCAGCTGGCCGAGATCGCGTGCGGGGTCAAACCCGAGGAGTTACGGCAGGCCGCCGACCGGTTGGCGATGTTGCTCGACCAGGACGGCGAGCTGACCGATGGTGATCGCGCCCGCCGGCGGTATCTGAGCATCGGTAAGCAGCAGTCCGATGGGATGAGCGAGGTCCGCGGCCGACTCGACCCCGAGGGCCGCGCTGTGATGGATGTGGTGTTGGCCAAACTGGCCGCCCCGGGAATGTGCAATCCCGACGATGAATCACCGTGTTTGGACGGGGACCCGTCGACTGACGCCAAACATGCCGATTGCCGGTCGCAGGGGCAACGCAATCACGACGCACTCACCGCTATGGGCCGCACCCTGCTCGCATCGGGCGCACTCGGCAGCCACAACGGCCTGCCCGTGACGATGGTCATCTCCACCACGCTGCAGGACCTGGAATCAAGTAGGGGGCATGCGGTGACCGGTGGCGGCAGTCTGTTGCCAATGTCGGAGGTGATCCGGCAGGCCGCGGGCGCCCACCATTACCTAGCGGTGTTCGACAAGCACACCGAGGAGCCGCTGTATCTGGGGCGGGCGCGCCGCCTGGCGTCCAAAGCCCAGCGGATTGTGTTGTATTCCAAGGAGCGTGGCTGTACGTTTCCCGGCTGTACCGCGCCGGCTTATCACAGCCAGGTCCACCACGCCACCGCCGATTGGAACGAGGGCGGCCAGACCAACATCACCGATGAAACCCTGGCCTGCGGCCCCGACAACCGCCGCGTCAAACCCGGCGGCTGGCGCACCCGGAAACGCAAAGATGGACGCACTGAGTGGATCCCACCACCCCAGCTCGACTGGGGGCACCTCCCGCTTGCGGGGGACGGCCAGGCGCGGGTCAACAACTATCACCACCCGGAGCGCTACCTCACCGCCGACGACGGGCCGATTTCCTCGGACTTACCCGAGGGATAGGAAACCCTCCCCTTCCAGCAGCGGAATCTGCCTTGGCAACGATTACGGATACAGTCCGTGACCGCGACGATCTCTTTCATGACTTCGTACTTCGGCCAGCAGCAAGAAAATCCGGTGATTTCAGAAGAGGCGGCACGTTCGCTCACCCGGATCGCCCTCACAGAAGCCGGACTGCCTGCCAGCCACGCCAGTGACGTGGCCGACGCGCTGGTCGAGACCTCACTGCGCGGTATCGATACGCACGGTTTGCGGCTGCTTCCGCAGTATCTGGACGAGCTCGCGACGGGCGTGGCCAAACCGGAAGCCCGTATCCGCGTGATCAAGGACCGTGGTGCGGGGCTGCTGATCGATGCCGACGGCGCGCTCGGCGTTCTGGCAGGCCTGGCTGCCGCGCGGACCGCCGCTGAGCGCGCCCGGCAGTTCGGCGTCGCAGCCGTCGGTGTCCGTAACTCCAACCACTTCGGCGCCGCCTCGGTCTACACGCGGCGGCTCGCCCGCGACGGGCTGGTAGGCATGGCGGTCACTTCGGCGGCATCCCGGGTAGCTCCGTACGGCGGCGTCCAGCCGCTGTTCGGCACCAACCCGATAAGCGTCGCCGCGGGCGGCGACGCCGACGAGTTCGCCCTCGACATGGCCACCAGCCAGGTCTGCTTCGGTGAGGTCAAACATCGCCGGGCACAACGGTGGCCGCTGGACCGCGGTTGGGTGACCGATGCCGACGGGCGACCGACGACGGACCCTGATGACGCCTACGCGCTGTCGCCGCTAGGTGGATACAAGGGACAGGGCCTCGCCATGGCGGTAACCCTGCTCGCGGGTGTGCTCACCGGGTCACCGTTGGACTGGCAGCTCTCTCAGGTCGGCGAGGGCACGCCCGGGCAGGGACGCGGGGTCGGTCATTTTCTACTTGCCCTGGACCCCCACGCCTTCAGTGGGCAACGGGATTTCAACGCTGGCCTTGCTGATCTGTTGGGCGTTGTGCGCTCGGCCGCGCCCACGGATCGCAGTCAGCCGGTACTGGCTCCGGGCGACCCGCAACGCGCGCATGAGCGCCAGCGGCGCCTCTGCGGCGTACCGCTGGACGCGCGGACCGCCGAAGTCTTTTCTGCGCTCGCCACAAATCTCGGTCTCCCTGGCCCCAGCGCAGCAGTCGTCACGGATGAGGAGATGGTGTCGTGATTCTCGTGTTGATCAGCCCCCGCCACGCCGGTTTGCCGTTCGCGCAATGGCTTTCGGAGGAGAACGGTCGGCTGGTGGCGGTCACTGCCGATGGCGTCGCGGTCGGCGAGGGGTTCGCCGAGGTCGTCACCGTGGCTGACTACTCCAACGACAACGCGGTACTCAACGCCGCCAGAGACGCTGCCCGGCGGCACGCGCCGCGCGCCGTCCTGGCGCTGGCCGAAGTCGATGTCGTGCGGGCCGCCCGGCTGCGCCACGAGTTCAGCCTGCCCGGACTCGACACGTTCGCCGCGACGGCCTACCGCGACAAGGTCATCATGAAGAAGTACGCGCGCGCGGCGGGGATACGGGTGCCGGAGTTCGCGCCGGTGACCTCTGCCGGTGACATCGCGGACTTCATGACGCGCCATCCGGGGCGGGTCGTTGTCAAGCCCCGCGCCGGCTCGGGATCCACCGGGGTATATGTACTCGACACGCCGGCGCAGGCGGCCGACCTCGCCGGTGTCGTGTCGGCCCAGCCATACCAAGTCGAGCAATTCGTCACCGGTGTTCTTCATCATGTCGACGCGATCCGGGTAGACCGGATTCCGGTAGCAGCGGTCCCATCCCGGTATACCGGCCAAGGTTGCCTCGAACACTGGACCGATGCCGCGTTCGGCTCCCGGACGATAGACACTGCCGACCCCGTGCGCGATGAGCTGGTGTACGAGACCTGGCGGCTCGTGAATGCACTACCATCGCCCCGAACCGTCTGCGTGCACGCCGAGTTCTTCGTCACCCCGAGCGGCAAGATCGTGCTCTGCGAAGTGGCCGCACGCATCGCCGGCGGCCCGATACCGACGATGCTGCGCCATGTCCTTGGCGTCGACCCGCGAGAACTGTGGTCCCGGGTGGAATGCGGCCTGCCGACCGACCTTCAGGCAGTGCGTGAGCGGGTGCGCACCGCTCCCCACGCGGCCTTCTACGGCGTTCCGCCTAGGAAGGGTCGTGTGCTGCGGCTGCCTGAAAAGCCGCCCAACGCAGTCGATTTCACACTGAGTACTTTTGTCGGTGACGAATGGAGCGACGATCGTTACGCGCAACGTAAGTCCGCTGACTTCCTCGCCAGCTGGGTAGTCACCGACGTGGACGCGGCCGCGCTGCGGGCGAAGCTGAGCTCGACCGCAGCGGCGGTGACCGCCGGATTCGGCTGGGACGTCCTGGAGCCGGCCGGTGGCGCGCGATGACCTACTCGGCCTACCTGCTGCCGCCCGACGCCCGTCCGACGGCGCAGGACTACGCCGGCCTTTCAGGCCCGGACATCATCTGGGAGGACGAGCGTTGGTGGCGGTTCACCGAGCACACCGACCTACACGAGGTGCGTTATCTCGAAGTGCGTCAAGACGATCGGGCCGTCGCGCTCGCACCGCTTCTGATCACTCCGAAACCTGGCGGCCTGCTCTTCTACGACCCGCCCAGACTGGCCGGAACGGCCGGCGCGTTGGCCGAGCCCGACCTGCTCGACCCAGCCGACCAACAGCGCTGGGCCGAGTTGACGGCGCCCCTGCCCGCCGCGAACCAGTATCCGTCGCTGGCGCTCGCCACCTTCGGTAACCACCACGGCGTCGTGCATGCTCCTGGCCGCACCGTCGAAGAGCGTAGCGCGGTCATGGCCGCACTCCCTGAACTGCTGCTGCAGACCGCCGCCGAGCTGGGTTGCCGCAGCGTCGCAATGCTTTACGTCGGTGAACCCGAGGCCGCAAACGTCGACGAGGCCGCATCGCGCGCCGGCTACGCAGCAACTCTGCTTGGCGCCGAGGGGGTGCTCGAACTGCCCGACACAAGCTGGGACGGGTACCTGGCCGGCCTCAGCAAGCGTCGCCGGTACCAAACGCGCAAGGAACTGCGAACTTACGAGGCGGCCGGATTCCACACCGTCGTTCGCACCGGTCCAGATGCGTTCACCGAGGACTTGGTGGCCCTGCAGGTCGCCCACCGCGCCAAGTACGGCCTGCCCGGCGGCGAGGACCGCGTGCGCCGCGACTTGGACGCCGTCCGCGCAGAATTGGGCGAGAGCTGCGTCGTTTTCAGCGCCGAGCGCGATGGCCAGATGGGTAGCTTCACCCTGTACCTGCGCACCCGCGACGCCCTGTTCGCCCGGACGGGCGGCACGCTGCCTGATGCGAAGGGCTGCTACTTCGCCGTCGACTACCACGAGACGGCTCGATGGGCAGTCGAAAACGGGATACGACGAATCCACTACGGCATGGCCGCCTATGAAGCGAAGGTCACGCGGGGCTGCGAGCTGCGGCCCCGGTGGGGCTGGTTCTCGTTCCAGGGCGCGCAGGCCGACACCTATCGCGAGGTGCTCGCACTCCAGTCGCAAAGTATCGAGCACCAACTCGCACTCGTGGGATACCCCGACGCGTTCATCCCTTCCCGATACGCGGTCGCGTGAATTCAGGAGTCTGACAATGAAGCTGACCCCCACAGACACCATCTGGATGGACGGCGAGTTCGTCCCGTGGGACCGGGCGCAGATCCATGTGCTGACTCCCAGCCTGCATTACGGGTGGGGTGTCTACGAGGGCATCCGGGCTTATCCGACCCCGGACGGTCCGGCCGTCTTCCGGCTGCGAGACCACCTGAAGCGGCTGCATGACTCGTCGAAGGTCTACCTGATGGACCCCGGCTGGACGGTCGACGAGCTCACCGAGGCTTCACTCGAACTGCTGCGCCGCACCGGTCTGGAGTCCGGCTACCTGCGCCCGATCGTCTATCTGGGCTACGGCGCGATGGGCGTCGCCCCCGCGCTGGACAGCGCCCGGGTGGCGATCGCGGCCTGGCCCTGGGGGTCATATCTGGGCGCGAAAGCAGACCAGGAGGGCTGCCGACTCGTGGTCAGCAGCTGGCAGCGCAACGGTATTCACTCGGTGCCCCCGCTAGCGAAAGCGACGGGCGCATACGTCAACTCGGCGCTGGCCAAGGTCGCCGCGGTCCGAGCCGGCTACGACGACGCCCTGATGCTCACCCCTACGGGGCATGTTTCCGAGGCCTCCGCCGCCAACATCTTCGTGGTCCGCGACGGCGCGCTGATCACGCCGCCGATCAGCGACAACATCCTGGCCGGGGTCACCCGCGACACAGTCATCACACTCGCCCGGGACATGGGCTTGTTGGTTCGGGAGCAGAGCCTGACCCGTAGCGAGCTGTACATCGCCGACGAGGCGTTCCTCACCGGAACCGCGGCGGAGATCATCCCGGTCGCCTCGGTCGATGACCGTCCGACTGGCGCAGCCGGCTGCGGACCGGTGACGGCGCGGCTGCGCGACGCCTTCCATGACGTGGTCCGCGGGCGCAACCCCGGCTACCGGCATTGGCTTGAATACGTTGGGGTTTCAGAGTCGGCCTCGCCCCGGGTCACCGACGCCATTGGGATGCTCGAGGAGCGCGTCAACACACAAACAGCCGAAGCGGCAAGACTTTTCGATGACAACCGTCCCGCTGCGGTCGCCCGCCGCGAGGAGGCCGCCGACCGGGCGGTGGATCTGATCGCGGCTCGGGCCTGGCACGCTCTTCCGGAATCCTCGCATGGCCCCGCCCAGATCGCCGCCGCGTGCTGCGCCTCCTACGTGGCCGCCGCCGACGATGCGGCGTCGGGTCTGCATGACGGCGCGGTGGATCGGTTCGCACTCACCGGGGAAGCACTAGTCCTGCTCACGCATGCGGGGCATTTCGATTCCGTCGTCGACCGATCGAGGGAGCTGCTCGGCACCGCACCCGAGGGGCGGCTGTCGATGGCCTGGCGGGTCGTGGACGACGCGCTGAAGACGCTGGAGACCACCCGCCACGAGTGGGTGGACGCCGACCCCGCGACGGTGGCCGCCGCGGGATGGGTGCTCGTCGACCGGATGGGCAGACTGCTCATCGCGGCCGCCCTGGTAGCCGAGGCCGCAAGGGGCGGACCGGCAGCCGCCACGGAACTGTTGGTGAACGCGGCGCGCCGATACGCGTGGAACCACCTTCGCGGTCCCGCGCCCGAAGCTGCCACGCCAATCCATGTGCAACGATCCGCAGACCTCTTGCGCGCGGTTTTGCCACGGGACGTGTCGTGACGACAAGCGCACTGCAGCGGCTGGGTCATATCCTGCTCCCCAGCAGTCCGGCCGGCCGGACGCTGGCGATCGGCGCCGGCATCGACTCGCTGGGCACGGGGATGTTCTTCGCCTCCTTCGCGCTGTACTTCGTCGGTGTCGTCGGGATCGCCGCGACCGAGGTCGCCCTGGCGGCCACTATCGCCGGAGCGGTCGCCTTGCTTGCGCCGGTGCCGCTGGGTCGGCTCGCTGACCGGTTGGGCACCGGACGGTTCTACGTCGCCCTGCTGCTGTTGCGCGGTCTCGGCTACGGCTGCTTCGCGTTCGTCACGGACTTCAACGGCTTCCTTTTGCTCACCGTGTTGCTCACTGCTGCGGACCGGTCGAGTTCACCGATCCAGCAGGCCGTTGTGACGGCGGTGATTTCAGGCCAGGACCGCACCCGGACGATGGCCTCCATCCGGGCCGTCCGCAACATCGGCCTGACCGTCGGCTTTCTTCTCGCCGGTGCGGCCTTCGCCGCGGCGCAGCCGTCCGTGTTCATCGCAATCTTCGTCAGCAACGGACTCTCGTTCGTCGTGGTCGCCGTCATGGTGCGCCGCGTGTTGACAAAGGCAGTCTTAGAACGCCCCGCACCCGCTGCGACGACCGCGTCCGCCGCGGGTGTCCGATCCCCATTCCGCGATCGGTGGTTCATGGTCTTCACCGTTGGCAATGGTGTCCTGTCGCTCTACGACACCGTGCTCATCGTTCTGCTGCCGATCTGGGTCATCGAGCACACCGCGGTACCGGTTGCGTTGGTGCCCGTCTTGATGGCGGTCAACACGGTGCTGACCGTGCTGCTCCAGGTCTACGTCGCCAGGTTCGCCGACAGTCCGGCCGCGGCGATCCGGCTGCTGGTGTTGTCGGGCGGTTTGATGGCGATCTGCTGTGGTTTCTTCGCAATAGCTCAGGCGGCGTCGGCCACGTTCGCGATCTTGGCGATATTGGTTGCGGTCGTGGTGCTTTCGGTCGCAGAGAACATCCAGGAGGTCGCGGCCTGGGAGCTGTCGGCGGAACTGTCACCGGCGGCCGGCCGCGCTCGCTATCTTGGCGCTTTCAGTCTGGGTTTCAGCGGCCAGAAGGTTATCGGCCCAACCCTTCTCGTCGTTGTCTTGATGCCGACCGGCCTGATCGCCTGGCCGACGCTGGCGGGGGCCTTCGGGGCCGCCGCCCTGATCTCGCGAACAGCGGCACGCCGCGGTCTCGCCGAGCGGACGACTTTGTCATCGGCTCGTCTGTACCCACCCACCAACCCATCGAGGTGAAATCATGAGGGAGCACGTTCTCGTCGTCGGCAGTGGCCGAGACCTTCCGGCCCGCGTTCGCCGGGCACGTCCCGGCACAGAGACCTCGGTGATCTGTCGCCTGGAATTCGTCGCAAAGCTCCGCGAGCTGACCGAGCACACCCGGGTCATCGCGGTGCGAGACGACGCCCCGGACGAGGAGTGGGTGGCACTTGCCATGGCCGCCCACGAGCTGCATCCGTTCAGTCGGATCGCCACCTTCGGCGAGACCGACCAGGACCGCTGCGCCGTGATCGGGGAGGCGCTTGGTATCGCCACCCACTCACCGCGCACCGTGCAGCTGGTGCACGACAAGCAAGCGATGCGGGCCAGGCTTCGCGAAACAGGAGTCGACACAACGGCTTCCGCCGTAGTGCCTGACCTTGCCGACTTGACCGCCTTCGTCGATGAACACGGATTCCCCTGTGTGGTCAAGCCGGTAGCCGGCTCCGGAAGTGCGGGCGTTGCGGTGGTCAGGGACCAAGGCTCACTCGCGTCGGCCTTCGAGCGAGCCAGCGGCCGATTCGAAGGACTGCCTTACGCGGGAGTGCTGGTCGAGCAGTTCCATGAAGGCCCCCAGTTCAGCGTGGAGGCGTTCTCTGAGCGCGGTGAGCACCAGGTCGTCGCGATCACCCGCAAGTTCTCCGATCCGACGAACTTCGTCGAGCTCGGGCATGTGGCCCCCGCGGATCTCACATCCCAGGATCAAAAAGAGGTCCAGTATTTCGTGGACCGGGTGCTCGACGCCCTTGGTGTGGAGTTCGGCGCCACCCACACCGAGATCGTTCTGGGCGACGCTGGTCCAAGGGTGATTGAAACCCACATCAGGATGGGCGGGGACGAGATCCCGGCCCTGGCCTTCGATGCCACCGATGTCGACCTCGCCGACTGTGTCGTGCGACAGACCGTGGGCGAGAAGGTACTTCCCGAGATCCGCGCGGTACTGGCAAAGAATCGGCCCTCCCGCTGCTCGGCGATCTGGTTTGTCGCCGTGCCGGCCGCTGGGGTGCTCGCAGATGTCAGCGGTCTTCACGAGGCTCGCCAAACCGAGGGGGTCAATGAGGTCAGACTGCTGGTCCAGCCCGGTAGCACCGTCGGCAACTTGGAGTCCTCGGATTCGCGAATCGCATACGTGCGCGCAGTGGGGACAACGCCCGAGCAGGCGGTGGACTCTGCCCGAAAAGCCGCGGCACACCTCGAGTTCCAGTTACGGGTACGCGATGCGAGCGAGAAGACGGTGTAACCACATCGGTTGCGCGTCGCGATTGGATCCGGGATCGGCGACGACATGGTCGGCGTACCACTCGGCGGGCCTGACGTCAATCACCCACCGACAGGTTAACCGCTCGTTTGCCGAATTCTCAGTGCATTAACAGGAAATGCTAACTTCCTAACCTGGGCGATAGGTGACACACTTGTCGCAGGCGGAGCATCTAGTGCGTCAGTCCGCATGCCTCCGCCGGTCCATGATATTCGGATAAATGGTCTTTCATTCCTTATGTTGGGGGGCACCGTCGTATGAGTGTCGAGTCGCTGAGCCAGGACTTGTACGGGTTCGCCGTGGAGTTGCGGAAGCTGGCATACACGATGCCTGGTGGGCATGAGGATCCACTCGTTGCGCTCAGCGAGCGGATGGCACGCCACGCCCAGTCGCAGGCCGAGAGACTCTCGCCGCCAAGGCGATTGGCGCACTAGCAACGCCAGCGTCTGAACCCAGGCGATCGGTCGTCTTAAGGCACTCGATAAGTCAAAGGCTGCTCTAACCCGATGAAGTACGCCGATACACCCGGACGATAGATCACCGAGGGTTGCCTGGATTGTGGACACGATGGTTTGGCTATCCCATAGCAGATGGACGACCGGGTAATGAGTGGCGAACATGCATCGCCGCGCGCCGAAGATGCTGACCGCCATCCACTTACCGATCGCGCGGACTATCCGAAGATCCCGATATCGTGCGAGAAAGCTTGGCAAATCATCTGATTCGAGCTGCACGGCCGCGATGAAGGGCGTTTGAAACACCACACGGTCGGCGCATCCCTGAACCCGAACAGCCTCCGCGACACCGTCCACTGCCCCGAATTCACAAGCCAAGTTGGGCAGCAACGCGGTCAGCGCAGGCTTGCGACTTTCAATCCAGGGGTAGACGAGGTCGGTCAAGTTGATCAGGTGGAGATGGGCATCGACGATCTCCACCTCGCCAGCGTGCGCCATCAAGCGGTTCCATGTCCAACTCGCCGCTTGAATGCGCCGAAACAGTCAACCGAGGGGACGCGGGTATGCGAACTGATCTGAATACTGCCTGCCCGTACCGCAGTAGCCGCCAACTTTGTTGAATTTGTGGTAATTGAAGATTCTTCAGGGATTCTTCAGGTGTAGAGTCCGTTTGCGCAACCTCGTCCAAGCACGCCCTCCCAGCAGGAGGTTCCATTGACCATGTCGCGCCGAGTTCGAGTGGGCCTGTCGATCTGGGCGGTGGCGACCACCGCTCTTGCCACCCTCTACGGCTTCTCCGCACCGAAAGCCCAGGCGTTCTTCATCCAGAACCACGAGATGATCACGCGAAATGCGCTGCCGGCTGATCAGGTCAGCAGTGACGCCACGCTCCAAATACTCGTCGGTCCACCGCCCGGAGGTGGCGCCGTAGGAAGCGATGCTTTCCCGACTGATGATTGGCGTCATCTTGACAACTCAATCACTCCAGCAGACATCTGTGCCCGCGCGCGCACAGCGTGGGATACCTTCTCACCGGTCCTGTTAAGCGGATCGCAACTCGCCGGCGGAGGTTTGGCGAACGGACCAGCGGCCCGCGCGGCGTTCGGCGCGCTGCTTCACGCACAACAAGACTTCTACGCCCACTCCAACTGGGTAGAAGACAACATCGCCGCGGGCGACCCATTTAGGGTCGCTCCTCAGATCTTCCCCACCTGCAACCCGGCCGACTTTCCGGCTGATCTACACACCGGATTTTTCAACATGGACTTCTCTCAGCAGTTCCCCCTCGAGGGCTGCCCGCCGGGAGGTCCCCCGCCCCCATTCCAGGAGTGCCACTTAGGCTTGAATAAGGACGGCCCGACCACCCAGCGGGGTAGTCAGCCGGTCCCTGGCACGAACTTGAATATGTACGACGTAGCAGCGCAACTCGCCACCACGGCCAGCACGAATCTGTACACACAGATGCGCGGCCTCGTCACCACTGCCAACGGCGACAACGCCGCCAACATGTTGTTCCAGTCCGGCGGGCCCGAGTGGATATACCCGGAGCTCACCACGGAGTACCAGGGAATGGGAAAATAGCGGGAAGTAGCTAATCTCTGGCGGACCGCTCCACGGTCGGTGATGCCTAGGGCGGCTGGCTGTCTAACTAGTCCAGTCTGACTAGCACGAACGAGCTTGTACCGCAATCGGTTCCATCTGAAATCATCTGCCCTCGACCGACGCGATCGCGGACCAGCGGTGTTCCCGACGACCTCGCGCAGGCTCGACGGCGCACCGTCGTGGATCACGCGCGCACAATCTTCTGCAGAGTGGCTGCTGGGGAACGCCGCCACGCTGAACTGGACCAGGAACGCCACCAGCGTGAACCCACCGGACGAAGGTCGTCCTCGGCGATCGCACTCGGGTTGCTTACCTGGCGGATAGGAAATCCTTCCCCATTCAGTAATGGAGTCTGGCTTTCCAGCGATTACGGAACCACTGCTGGATCGCGACCATGTTTTCATGACTCCGAACCGGGAAGCACCGAAACCGCTCTGCCACGCATCGCGGCTCGCCATGGCGCCGGCCTGGGCAGTGCAAGATCGGGCCGCGGATGCGATTGTTCACTTCAGTGGGATCGATCCATGCTCCGTCGAGGCAAACCTTCAGGGAAGCATCAAATCCCTACGTGAGCTTGTCGATGTTCAGCGCGTCCGCGCAGATAAGGCCGAGGCCAGGCTGTCGGCGATCCATGCCCTGGTGACCACGCCGGGCATCCCCGCGCTACGAGAGCAAAATCCTCAACATCCTGCGCCGAGACGTGCGCAGATGACGCAAGGCCGCGCGTTCGATGATTACCGATCCGGGGCTGATGGTTACTTCGGCGTCCTGGTTATGCCTTGGAACGCAATCGAATTACAGCAACGAATGCGTCCGGACAACGGAGTGGTGCAGAGACTGACGAAACGCATCTCTGACCAATCGGGAACCAATCCCAACAGCAGATACACCTGCTGCGATCAGAAGAACACAGGAAAGGTACATCAATGAAGAACATCCTTGTCACCAGTCTCGCCACGGGAGCGCTGGCCTCGGCGGCGCTGGGACTGGCCGGAATCGCTAACGCCGCTCCGTCCGGCTCGCCGTCGGTCAACGCCACGGTCAGCCAGCTGCGCGCGCAGGGCTTTGAGGTCATCGTGAATCGCATCGGCACCGCGCCGGCAGACCAGTGCACGCTCGACGCTGTGCGCCCCGGCCAAACCTTCTCGCGCACCGACACCGGTGTGCCTGGAGCGGGCGACGACCTCGTCACAACGGTCACCAACAAGACCGTCTACGTCGATTTGAGCTGCTGACACCCGATCGAGGTACAAGCTCGAGGAGGCGCCCGGCAACGGGCGCCTCGAGGAGTCCCTCGGACACAGCCGCTTTCGGCCTTCGGGCCCGGATCGACGCGGTTCTCGTCCCCATTCGCGGTCTGCACTGGATCGAACGACGGGCGGCTTCGGCACAGCGAATCCGATCGGGCCACGCACGTTGGGCCACAAGGGATTCGGCCGTGCCACGAGCGCATCTGCGAGTGGGCAGCTACGCGCCCCTCAAGGTATCGGGAGCCATCTCGACATCGACACCGGCAAGGAGTCCCCAATGTTCGCTCGGCCAAGTCCGACGATGGCAACTCCCGCGTACCGTGCGACGACGTCGTCGGACAGCGGCTGTCTCGGTAGCCCGGCGCGCTGGCGGCGATTGGACGCGAGGCGGGACGGCTGTGTCGAGCGAACGGTTGCCACGAGTGATGGTGTACGGCTGGCGGTCCGCGACTACGGCTCTGCCGGCGCTTGCGACCATACCGTCCTTCTGCTGCACGGTCTTTGCCTGACACAAGCGAGCTGGGCAGCCCAAATCCGACAGCTGCAGCGTCGGTGGGGTAACACCATTCGAATCATCACCTACGACCACCGTGGCCACGGCCGTTCGACCGGCGCCCCGATGCGTACCTACCGAATCGACCGCCTTGCCGCCGACCTCGCCGAGGTCCTCACCGCTCTGCATGTTGAGGGCCCACTCACCTTGGCGGGACACTCAATGGGCGGCATGACGGCGCTGGCATACCTTGGCCGTCCCACCGCGGACCGTCCGGTGGAGCCGCAAGGCCTCGTCCTGATCGCAACCGCGGCAGGCAGGATCGCCGAGCGAGGAATCGGCCGCTTGCTGGCCACTCCCGCCACAAGGATGCTGTTTGAACTCGTCCACCACATGCCCGGAGGCGCTGCGGAGAAGGCAATCAAGGCTCTCATACGGCCGATGTGCGAAGCCATTACGAGATATCCGGGCGAAGCCAGCGCCGAGCGGAACGCCCTGGCCGCAGTCGCCGCAGGCGCCGTCTCTTCCACGCCGTTGACGACTGCAGCCGGCTTCCTGCCCAGCCTGAAGCACTTCGACCAGTACCAGACGATCGCGTCCATCACCGCCAATACCGTCATCGTCAGCGGCGGAGCGGACGTGCTGACCCCCGCCTCCCACGCGCACGACCTACTCGCCGCAATCCCGGGTGCTACTCATGTGCACCGACCCGCCGCCGGGCACATGCTTCTCCAAGAAGCACCGCATTGCGTCAGCACCGCGATCGATTGCGCGATGGGCATGCACCGCCGAGACTGCCCGGAATGTCGCAGGTCGGCCCGTCGTCCGTCGATGTCCGCCCACTGCGCGTAGGGCTCCAGTTCACCGAGTCGCCCGTCCCACCGCGAGCGGATGGACGATCGGCGGCATGCCGCGCCACACGACGTCGTCGGCTGTGACGGCGAAGCCGCAGGCGCGCATCAGCTCCGCGGTAGGCCGGTTGCAGCGACAGCCACCTGCAAAGCGGCGCCACGGTTGAAGCAACTTGTCTTGCCACGCCGCGAGGAACCGCGAGTTCGCGCGCACGTGTTCGATGAACAACAACTGCCCATCGGGGCGGAGCACGCGCGCGATCTCGCGGAGCGCGCGTTCGGGGTCGTCGACGGTGCAAAGGACCAGCGTCGAGACGACGGTGTCCACGGAGGCATCGGGTAGCGGCAGGCGCTCCGCAGGCGCGTCGACGATCCGCGCGACGCGCGCATGCCGCTGCAGGCGACGCGCGAGTCGTCGGCGCATCGCCGGCTCGGGCTCGGCCAGTACCAGCTCGGCGATCCCGTCGGGATAGTGCGCGACGTTGAGCCCGGTCCCGGCGCCGATCTCGACGACCCGCCCGCGGGCGCCGCCCACGATCGTGCTGCGGCGGCGGCGCATGCCTGCGATCTCGCCCAGCCAGAGAAACGGGTCGTACACCAGGGCGAAAATCCGCAGCCACGCCGCGGACGGTGGGCTTGCCTGGACTTCGGTGCTGGCGATGTCTGTCATCCCGCGAACGTACGAGTGGCCGAATGAGCCGCGCATCGCTCGGAGCGGCCATCTTCCGAAGATGGCCCCATCCGGCTACCTCAAAGGAGTCCGAGGCGCGCGGCCTCCGCGACGGCGGCCGTCCGTGAGGTGCGACCCAGCTTGCTGCGGATGTTCGCGACGTGGCGGTGAACGGTATGCGGGCTCAGCACGAGATGCTCTGCGATCTCGCGATCGCTGAGACCGCGCGCGACGCAGGCGAGGATCTCCTGCTCACGATTGGACAGCAGGACCGGTCCCGGCTCGCTCGCATGGTGAGGTGACGACTGCACCGGTGCCAGCGCTTCGCGACAGGCTCGGACGACGGAATCGACATCACCGTGCCAGGGGAAGTGCGCGCTGCCCTGCAGCGGGATGAACTTCGCGCCTGGAATCGCGGCCGCGACCTCACGCCCGAGCCGGTACGGCACGGCGCGGTCGTCGCGACGATGCACGACCAGCGTCGGCCGGCAGACGAGGGGAAGCTGCACTCGTACGTCGAGTCGATAGACGAGACCCAACAAGGCGGCAGCGGTGTCGGCGGTCGCCGCTTCGCGCTGGAACCGTGCGAAGCGTTCGTGCTCGGCAGGTTCGGCACCTCCGAGGAAGATGTCACTGAGCAGGCGCGAGCCGAGTCCCCAATGCGCTTGTACCGCAGCAAGAATGGCGTTCGCCACGTCCGGAGCCGTGATCGCTGCGCCGTCGGCATACGACCCGTACAGCACCAGGCGCTCGACGCGCTCCGGAAATGCCGCGGCAAATGCGATGGCGGTGCAGCTCCCACTGGAGCCCCCGATGAGCGTCACGCGCTCGAGCTCAAGCTCGTCGAGGAGCGCGCGCAGCGTCGCTACTTCCCCGTCGAGGGTCAGATCCGAATCTCGCATTGTGCGATCCGACATGCCGACGCCGAGCTGGTCGTAGCGGATCAGTGCGTATCCATCCGCGACGCCTTCCCAGAATCGCCGAAAGGCCGCGCTCTGCCAGTCAAGTTCGAGGTGGCTCACCCACCACGCCGGAGCGACGAGCGGTGGACCGTCCCCGCGTATTTCGTACGCCACGCGGCGGTCGCCAACGGGAAAGAACCGGATCTCGCACTTCTCCAGCATCGCCACGAGCCTACGGCGGCCGCCTGAGCAGCGAAAGGACGGCGGCGAGACGCAGCCCGGACGGGGGATCTCGCACCTTTCGCCCCCGCTATGCAGGAAGCCCCGCTTGCGCTGGGGCCGCTGTTTCTACGCCGTCGGCTTCGCTGTCTCCCAGCGCCGACGGTCCGCCCCTGCAGTGCGGCAAAGCGACGACAGCGCGCGGGATGGCGCGGTAATTTCGAAGAAGCGCTCCAACAGGGCTTTGGCCTTGAAACAGCGCAAAAACGGCCCAGGACAGCAAGTGAGCAACGACAACGCCCAGACGTCGGACGAAGGCACAGGGGACACCACCTACGCGTTCCCTGCTCACCTTCTCGGCGAGTTGGACGCACCGGCCGCCGAAGGTGTTGAATCCCGCGTTTCGGCCCTGGAAGGCCCGCCGAGCCGCTCGGCCCTGCTACTGGTATTGCGCGGCCCCAACGCGGGTTCTCACTTCCTGCTCGATCGAGCCGTCACATCTGCGGGCCGGCATCCGGACAACGACATCTTCCTCGACGACGTCACAGTCAGCCGCCGCCACGTCGAGTTTCGGCTGGAGAACGGACAATTCCTGCTCGTCGACCTCGACAGCCTCAACAGCACTTACGTCAATCATGAACCGATCGACTCCGCGGTGCTGGTCAACGGCGACGAGATCCAGATTGGCAAGTTCCGTCTGGCGTTCCTGACCCGGCCCACCACGGGTTGAACAGGCCACGGCGACTTCATACACCGATCACATCGAGGTCGAGCGGCGCGCTCATACCTTCGCGGTCTCGAGCTCGGCAAGGCTTTCCTCGAGGTAGATGAGCATGTGCTGCAGGTGCGGCAGGCGGCGCCGGCAGCCGGTGAGGCCCAAGTTGAGCTGGCCGGCGTAGCTGACCACAGTGATGTTCAGCGCCTGGCTCTGCTGTGGGACCGACAACGGGTACATGCCCTGCATTCGTGCGCCGTCCCAGTACAGTGGCTCGCGCGGTCCAGGCACGTTCGAGATGATCAGGTTGACGGACGCCGGGGCGATGTCTGCCACGCCGGGGACGTGGGTGGCCAGCAGCGGCCCGGTGGCGATCAGGCCCGTGAGCAACTGGATCTGCAGTGTGCTCTGGGTGGCCAGCTGCGCCTTGGCGGCGTTCATCGAGGCGATGATCTCGGTTAACCGGTCGTGTGGATCCGCGAGTTGGGTGGCCAGGCTGCAGGGCACTACCCCGACCGCGTTGCCGCTGTCGCCGAAGGCGCCCAACGAGCGCAGCGATACCGGCACTCCGGCGGTAAGCGCGCGATCGGGAAGCGCGTCTCGCTCGATCAGGTAGCGGCGCAGCGCGCCGGCGCACATAGCCAACACCACGTCGTTGACGGTGGCGTTGTGCGCTGCCCCGGCGTCCTTGATCCGCTCTAGCGGCCACTGCTGGGCCGCGAACCGGCGGCTGCCGGTGATCGACGTGTTAAGGATGGTGCGCGGCGCGCGGTACGGCAGCCCTCCGGCGTGCCCGCGTAGTCCCTGGGCGGCCATCTTGCCGACCGAAGAGGCCAGGCCGGCCACGTCGACGGCCAGTCGCGCGGTCTGCCCGGCGGTGCGGGTGACCCGGCCCGCGGCGCCGAGCGGCCCGCCACCGGCCTGCTCCGTCTTCATTTCGCTGGGACGCTGGTGCGCGGCCGACCACCACGGGATCGTCCCACGGGCGTCCGGGTCAGGCGACAGCCAACTGGTCAGCAGCCGAGTGGACGCGACACCGTCGTAGAGCGAGTGATGGATCTTCGTGTAGGTGGCGAAGCGGCCGCCCTCGAGGCCCTCGATCAGGTAGAACTCCCAAAGCGGATGGTGCCGGTCGAGCATCTGGCCGTGCAGCCGGGACACCAGCTCCAGTAGCTCGCGCACCCGGCCGGGCCGCGGCAGCGCCGCCAACCGGACGTGGTACTCCAGGTCGAGGTCATGCTCCTCGGTCCACCAGACGTTGCCGAGGCTTCCGACCGGGTCGGCGGGTCGCTGTCGCAGCCGCGGGTGGATCGCGGTGTGGGTGAGCAGCTCGTGGTACAGCCGGCCGACATAGTCGGGGTCGGCGCCCGGCGGCAGCTCGTAGACGGCAAGGCCGGCCACATGCGTCGGCTGCGCCGCGGTTTCCCCCAGCAGGAACGCCGCGTCCTGGGGTGCGATCAAGCTCATTGCTCGTTCGCTTTTCGCTCGGCGCGGCTGATCGCGCGGGACAGGCCGGGGTTGGCGAGCATGAACTCATCCATCAGCGTGCCGGCGAGGCCGCGCAGCGGGAGCAGCGGCCGGATCCAGCCCGGCGCGGCCACTGTCGCCGCACGAGATTCGATGCCGTCGACCAGCGTGCGACCGGCTTTGGTGACCGGGATCGGCCTGGTGACGAATGAAGGCGCGATCGAGCGTGCCTCGACGATCTGCTGCTGCGCGAACACGTCGCCCACGAGGTCGGTGTCGACGAACCCCAAGTAGGCCACGCCGGCAGTGGCGCCGTGGTGGGCGATTTCGACCCTCAACGCCCGGGTGAGCTGGTCGACGCCTGCCTTGCTCGCCGCGTAGGACGCGTTGAGCGTGCCGTTGACGAACGCGTAGATCGACGCGACGACGAGGATGTGGCCGCGCCGCTCGATCACCGCAGGCAGTGTGGCGCGGACCGTGCGCCACTGGCCGAGCAGGTCGATGTCGACGGTCCGCTCGAACTCGCCGGGATCGATGGTCAGCATCGGCTCCGACGGCGGCGCGATGCCGGCATTGGCGATCACGACGTCGATGCCGCCGAACCGGGCGACCGTGGCGTCGGCGGCGCGCTGGAGCGCGTCCAGGTCGCGCACGTCGGCCTGGAACGCGGCCGCGCCCTCGCCGAGCTCGGCGGCCAACTGTTGCAGTGGTTCCAGCCTCCGGCCGACCAGAGCGACCCGCGCGCCGCGCGCGTGGGCCTGGCGAGCGACCTCGGCGCCGATGCCGCGGGCCGCGCCGGTGACGAACACGACACGACCGTCCAGCTCGAGGCGCGGCGCGGCGCCGAACACGCGCCCGGCGAAGGGCAACGTTCGTGCAGCGCTCATTCCCGCGGCACTGAGCGCGCGGGCGGTGTCCTCGAGCGCGGCGCCCGTTGCCGTGATGTGATCGACGGCGTATCTCATTTTCTTCTCCTTTGCGGATGGATCTGCGAAATCACAGACCCATGTCCTTGGCGATGATCATCTTCATCACCTCGCTGGTGCCGCCGTAGATACGCGTGACACGGTTGTCGGCGTACAGGCGGGCGATCGGATATTCGTTGATGTAGCCGTAGCCGCCGTGCAGTTGCAGGCAGCGGTCGATGACCCGGGCGGCGGTCTCGGCGCAGAACAGCTTGGTCGCGGCGGCCTCGGCGGCGGTCAGTTCGCCGTCGTCGTGCGCCTGCAACGCGCGGTCGACAACCGCCTCCAAAGCGTCGACGTCGGATTTGCAGGCGGCCAGTTCGAACTTGGTGTTCTGGAACGCAGCCACCGGCTTGCCGAACACCGTGCGCTCGACGACGTATTGCTGGGCGAACCGGACAGCGGCCTTGGCTTGGGCGTAGGCGCCGATCGCGATGCCCAGCCGCTCCTGGGGCAGGTTCTGGCCGAGGTAGCCAAAGCCCATGTTCTCCTCGCCGAGCAGGTCCTCCACTGGCACCTTGACGTCGGTAAAGGACAGCTCGGCGGTGTCGGAGGTGCGCAGGCCCAGCTTGTCAAGCTTGCGGCCGACGCTGTAACCGTCAGACTTGGTGTCCACCACCAACAGCGAGATGCCGTAGCGGCGATCGTCCGGCTTGGGCGGCGCGGTGCGGGCGCAGACGATGACCCGATCCGCGTGCACGCCGCCGGTGATGAACGTCTTTGCGCCGTTCAGCACGTAGTGGGTGCCGTCGGCGGACAGCTTTGCGGTGGTCTTCATGCCGGCCAGATCCGAGCCGGTGCCGGGCTCGGTCATGGCGATCGCGAACATGATCTCGCCGGTGACGAACCCGGGCAGCCACCGCTGCTTCTGCTCCGACGTCGCGTATGCCTTCAGATAGGGCAGGCACAGCCCGACATGCACCCCGCTGCCGCCCAGCGCCACACCGGCGCGGGCGACCTCCTCGTACATGATCGCCTGATACTTGAACGACTCCTCGCCGGCGCCGCCGTACTCCTCGGGCACCTCGATGCCGAACACGCCCAGCTCGCCGAGCTTGTAGTAGAACTCGCGCGGCGCCTGCCCGGCGGCGAACCATTCGTCGAACACCGGAACCACCTCGGTCTCGATGAACGCGCGCAGAGTCTTCCGGAACGTCTCGTGATCGTCGTTGAAATTCGTGCGGCGCATCGCGCCACCTCCTTTGGTTAGAGCCGCCGACCACCGTCGACGTAGGGGTTGACCGGTGACGAACGCGGCGTCGTCGTCGGCGAGGGAAGGACACCACCGTCGATGTCGTCGGGCTACTTCCCTTCAAGGCGGTACCGAATCGTCCGGCTTAGAAATAAGTTAAACTAGCACTGCTAGTTTAACAACGTGATCCGCGCCACGGCGTGAAAACTAGCGGTGCAAGGTATCGTGGCGTCGACGATGAGGAGGTGAGGTGGGACGGCCACCGCATCCGCTGCTCAGCCGCGACCGGATCGTGTCTACCGCGCTGGCGCTGGCTGACTCCGAGGGCTTGGAAGCTGTGTCGACCCGTCGGCTAGCTGCCGAACTTGGGGTCGCAGGGCCCTCGCTCTACAACCACGTCGGCACCAAGGAGGAACTGCTCGACGACATGGTCGACGCGGTGCTGGCCCGGGTGGAAACGTCGATGTTCGCCAAGTTGAGCACGACTAACCCCGAGTGGCGGGCGGCGCTGGAGAAGTGGGCCCGCACCTACCGGGCGGCGATCGCCGCACACCCGAACATCGTGCCGGCGCTGGCCACCGGGCTGGGCCGCCGCCCCAATGGGTTGCGAATTGCCAACGCAGTGTTCGGTGGACTGGTGTCAGCGGGGTGGCCGCGCCGCGAGGCGATCAACGTGGGCGCCGTGATGCGCTACTTCGTGCTCGGCTCGACGCTCGGGTCGTTCGCCTCAGCTTTCCCCGCGGACGCGGCGGTCTATAGCAACAACTACCCGCATCTCGATGGTGCCCACCTGCTAGCCGCCCGGCAGCAGCGGGTAGATCGGAGAGCGTTCGACGCGGGCCTGCAGGCCGTGCTCGACGGGCTTGAGTTGCGGTACCAGTTGCTCGCGCGTGGCTAACCCGGCGACGACATTTTTTGGCTTGTCGAACCCTCGTGCTACCGACGCCGGAAGCGAACACTCTGGTCAGACTTACTCTTGGTCGGGCCGACACGGTGGCAGGTGCAGGATTCGACCTGCGTAGGCGTAAGCCGACGGATTTACAGTCCATCCCGGTGTTTGCGGCTGGTGCAGCTCATCGACGTTCCGGCTGGTAGAGAGCTTGGGCTAGTCCAAATTGGCGTTGTGCCGCAACGCTTCTCAGGCGAAGATGACGACCAGCGCAGACTATCGGTTGACTTCCGTAGGTTTGCGGGAAACCAGCGTTAAGCCCTGGGTGCTGGGATGGCGCTGGGATGAGACTTGCCGCAGCCGCTAACTTCGCTGCTCCACCCGGTGCCAACGTGTAGTCCTCTAAGGGACGCGCCGCTGGGACGATCCCGTCACCGGAAACCAAACCGACCCGGGCTCAAGGCTTTCACTCGCGGTTCTGCGATGTGCCCGGACGCAAGGTCTTCGAGATTTGCTGCCCTCTCTGCCGGTTCTCGTGGAAGCGTGCCCTGCTGTCGCTGGCGCGCCGCATCGTCCAGCCGCGGATCTCCGATAGCACCTCGGTCAGATCCAGGTTTTCCGCGGCACCCGTCTCCGGCAGAGCGGAGTGCACTCGCTCGGCCCGTGCGCGTGGGTGGTCCGGCAGGCTTCGTGTGACCGCGGCGGGACGGCGACCGGAGCGGTGGGTTGCGTCCTTGTGAGCGAAGAGCTCGGGCACACGGCTATATCGCCTTCTTGCCGACGCCGTCACCCTCGAGCACGTGCAACACGAGTTCACCGCCGAGATCGCCGGCCCCCGCACCGCCCGGCTCCTCGACATCGCCATCGGCGCCGCACTGGTGCGCGTCAACAGGCTCGCATTCACGGCTGGCGACCGATCCCACCACTACTCTCAATCCTGTTGTCGCCCAGCCGAAGCCGGATCCTGCTCAACCATTCTGCAGAAGAACTTGAAGTTGGCGACACGATGGCAATCGCGCACGACGTGCGACGGCCCGACGCTGGAACCGGCAAGCGGGCGGCTGATCGCTGACGCCATATGAGTGCAAGAACAGGGCCGCGCCGGCAACATCTGTGCGCAAAGTCTCACGGGATCGGTGGCCAGGTGGGCGGGGTTGGTAGCCGAGCCGGTGTCCAAGCCGGGATTGGATTGTGTAGCCGATGAAGCGACGTGTCTTGACCCGCACAAGCAGTGTGGGCCCGAGTGGCAAGCTCATGACATGGCGGCCCCGGAGACGGTGTACGCGCGGGACGGCGACGTCCACCTCGCTACCAGCGTGGGCGGCGGGCCGGATCTGCTCTTCGTCCCGACCGCGACGTTCCCGATCGGCCTGCTGTGGGGCCAGCCCATGGTCGCCGGTCACCCTCCACCGGTTGCGTCCTTCAGGCGCCTGAGCACATCCTCAGTCATGTTGGTCGCCGTCGGCTGCCGCTTGCGGCGCCCTTGAGGAGCCGGCCTTGGCCGCACGCTCTGAGCGGGTCTTCTTCGCTGGCTTGGCTTGGGAGCGGGCTGTTTTTGTTGGCTTCCGTTCCGCGGCAGCTGGCCGGTTGGGAACGGTCTTCAACAGAAGCTCGTACACGGCGGCGAGCATGACGCGATCGTCGTCGGTGAACACATCGTCGCCTCTAGGCGCGCCCGCTACCGCGGCACCGATACCGCAGGCAGCTGCGTACTGTTCGGGGGTGAGCCCGTCGGCGGAGTCCATGCAGCACTTGCCGAATGGCGGACAGCCCTCCGGCAGGCCGCCGCCGTAACCCTCCCCGTTCGTGTATTGGTGGGCAATTTTGCCGGGGTAGTCGGGGTTTGAGCCGTAGCTGGCGAGAACGATGCGAAGTCCATCCGGCTTGTACGGCCAGAGACTGTTCAGGTCGCCCCTGTTGCCGTAGGCGATGACTCGTCGCCGATCACCCAGCCAATCCGCGATCGCCCGGTAGGCCTTATTCAATCCATCGGACTGGTTACCGGTGATTTGTCCCTGCCAGCTCTCCACATCGATCATCACCGCCATCCGTGGATGGGGCTGTCCAACAAGGTCCTTGAGCGTGTCAACGGTCTGCTGCCAGTTCTGCCGCCAGACGAAGTAGACGATGAAAAAGACCAGCGCATTCTCGTCGGAGTATCTCTTGCACCAGGAGTAGTTCCGCGCCCAGTTCCTGTCCCGATAAGTGCCATCGTTGGACCTGATGGCGATGACTCGATATGGGTAGGAATTATCCACTGGGCGTTGCCATTCCGATACGTCGGCATACAGGGTGTCGGTTACCGGGGCCGTCGCGACCGCGAGCATGGTTACTGGATCCAGCGCCCCGTCCAGCCACGGCATCGGATCAATTTGAGAGCCCGCCCGCCAGATTGTGGGGTGCACTTCGAAGTGCAAGTGCGGACCAGTCGATTGGCCGTTGCTTCCTACATAGGCAATGTGCTGACCGGCGGCGACGCTGTCGCCTAGCCTCAGACCCGTCGCAAAGGCGTCCCACATGTGGCCGTAGACGGTTGTGCCGCCTCCTGCTGGAGCAGGGTGGTCGATCACGATCCATTGGCCGAAACCCCTTGCTGCTCCGATGTATTGGACGAATCCGGCTTGCGCCGCGTAGATGGGCGTGCCGTCGTTGGCCGCGAAATCCTGCCCCCAATGCATCTGACGGTCGCGCGGACCAAATGGTGAGGACAGGTGATATGTTCCCGCCTTCAGCGGCATATACCTATTCACCGGCATGACCCTCCACTGGATGCCTTGAATGCGGTATCTAGGCACCCAGCATAAGCTAGTTGACTTCGCGCGGCGAGGAGCCTGACCCGATTCCACGGACAGTGGTTGTGTGGCAATTGATTGTGTCCTAACCGCTGGCAGTATGGCTAGTCGTGGCGTGTACGTGGTTGTCGATTCGGGTGGATCTGGTCTGGCGGATCTTCGCGGCGGCCCGTTCCCATCGATTCAGTCAGCTTGCCGATGCGATTGATACCGCTTTCGCTCGCTGGGATCGTGCGCATATGACTCAGTTCGTGCTCGCCGACGGCCGCAGGATCGGCCGCCCTGAATTTGATGACTTCGATCAGGGATTCATCGATGGTGCGGCACCAGGCTGTCCACGCCGAGTCTTGGCGACCAACCGCCTCAGAAACGGTGTCCGCGCTGCCGGGTCAGGCTCCCGGAAACGATGAAGTGTTGATCAAGTAAGCAACTGCAGGCATGTGTCCAAGCAAACCGGCTAAGGATTGACGCGAGAGGCGAAGCCCTCCGGAACCGCGCTGACCATCGGATGCCTCGGGGTCGGGGCTGATCGGCCGGGGGACGGATCATCACGCGGGAATGAGCCGCGATCCGACGTTCGCCGCCGCGCGATCCACCCAGCCCTTTGCCACTATGCCGTTAGATCTCAACAGCGACATTGCTTTTGACCGCAGCGGCGTCGACGTGCACGCGTTCCAACGCGGCGCGGTGCCGCTGCAGACTCTAGGCCATGCCACCAAGCATGACGTCGATGGCGCCTACATGATGGAGCAGCTGACCAGCAATGGATACTCCGTCAGGTCAGGAACGCTCCAGCCGATCGCACATCAAGCGCAGGGAGATATGAAGTCTTCTGATGCGCAAGTCTATTCACTTCTCGGGCACGTTGCCAGACAATGTGCGGGTGGTCATGAGCCATACAAGGAGGGCACATGCCGAACCCCGATGCGGCGACCGTGCGCCGTCAAATACTGCGGCGACTGCGATCCGGCGAGAAGGTCGCCGCGATCGCCGCCGAGACCGGGGTCAGCCGTTCGACGTTGTATCGGTGGAAACGTGAAGGTGCGCGCGCGGCAACAAAGGCTCCTGTGCCGGCGCGACGGCGGCCGACGACGACATCGGCAGCGGTGTCGGTGCCGAAGGTTGCCGCGGTCGACGGCAAAGTGGCCGACATGACCGGCCCCGGCATCACCGACCGATGGGGTGTGACATGCGCGGACCTCGGCCCGTCGGTTCTGGCGCCCAACGGCAAACTGGTGTCGGTGTTCGGAGACACCTTCTCCGGCAACAGGGTAGGGGAGGGCGATTGGCGTTCACCTGTCGTCCTGATCGGTACCGGGGACGCCGATCACAAGATCCGGTACGAGTATGCCGGCGGTGGGGACCCGAATTATGCGCGGCAGTTGTGGGATTACGTCCACGACGACGCGAGCACAGGCTGGACCCACGGCGGCATCAGCACGGTGATCCCCTCCGACTTGCTGCGGTTGGGCCAATCGTTATACCTGCACGCGATCGTCAACCGCGGGTTCGGAAATGTGATCTGGACTGAGATCTGGTCCTCCGCCGATAACGGCGTCTCGTGGCAGCACATGGGTGAAAAAGCCAAATTTCCTGGCGCATTGCACAACGGCTACGCGCAGTGCTGGTCGTGGGATTACGACCCCGACGACGGTTGGGTGTACATCGTCTCAACGGGGTTCCAGCGAGACAGAGGCATGATCCTGAGACGTGTTCGCCCCGAAGACATCGGCGACATGTGGAAGTACTCAGGCTGGGGATGGGCCAATAACCGGTGGTCATGGAGGAACGAACCGACGCCGATCACACCTGGCGGGGAAACGTGGGGCGAGCTGTGTTTGCGTCGACTGGAGCAGGGCAAGTGGATCCTCGGCGGGTTCCTGTCCTCCCGATACGCGTTGGGGTACCGCACAATCGACTCGCCCGTCGCCAACCTTTACGAGGCGCCGGTTCAGATGCCGGTGGTCGGTACGTCATGGGACCACGAAGACCATGCAAACAATCGGGTGGCCCAGCTGTACGGCGGATATGTGCTGCGGGGTTCCCAACTCGATGTGTCAGGCGGTGTCGGTCTCGTCGTTTCCCAGTGGGACACTTCAAGGGGCTGGCCGTACCGCGCGATGCAGTTCAAGGCGACCGTGAATGACACGACCACGACAGGATTGAGTTCACGCGACGCGGCCAATCTCTGATCCGGGTGGCGGCATCGCGTCGCTGCCCTGCGTGAGCTCGTAGGGCAGAGCCTACGGGCGATCGCCGGAGGGCGCATAGACTGCAGCAACCACGGAGAAAGACCGATGGGGGCGCGACGTGCTGCTGGGAGCCACTCGAATCGCTATCCATGCACCGCGGCGCATTATCGCTGTGACATTGCTCGTCTTGGTCGGCACCGCGATCGTCGGCATCCCGGTAGCGGAGAGTCTGTCGGGCGGCGGCATGCGCGACCCGACATCTGAGTCGTCGCAGGCCGCAAAATTGCTGTCGGACAAGTTCGGTCAGGGCGACATGACGATGGTCGTCAGCGTCACATCGAACGAAGGCGCCGAGAGTCACGCGGCCCGAGCGGTGGGCACCGACATCGTCCGACAGCTGCAGAACTCATCGCACGTCGGCGAGGTGACGTCTGCATGGACCGCCCCCTCCACCGCACTGGTCAGTGAGGACGGTAAGACGGGGCTGATCGTGGCCGGCATCTTGGGCGACGATAACGAGGCACCGAAGTACGCCAAACAACTGGCCGACGAATTCGCGCACGACGGCGAAGGCGTCACGGTGCGTGCCGGCGGCGAGCCCATGATCTATACGCAGACCACCGACCAGACCCGGAAGGATCTGGTGCTCATCGAATCGCTCGCGCTGCCACTGAGTTTCTTGGTGCTGGTCTGGGTGTTCGGCGGCCTCGTCGCGGCCGCGTTGCCGATGGCAATCGGCATCTTCGCGATCCTCGGCACGATGGCGGTACTGCGCCTGATTGAGCTGTTCACGAGTGTTTCGATCTTTGCGTTGAACCTGACCATCGCCCTGGGCGTGGCACTGGCGATCGATTACACCCTGCTGATCCTCAGTCGGTATCGAGACGAGATGGCCACGGGCGCCAACCGGTATAAGGCGCTGGAGCGCACCATGACGACTGCGGGCCGCACTGTGCTGTTCTCCGCGATGACGGTTGCGTCGTCCATGGTGCCGATGGTGCTTTTTCCGCAATACTTCCTGAAGTCCTTCGCATACGCGGGCGTGGCCGTAGTCACCTTGGCGGCCACGGCTTCGATCGTGGTGACCCCAGCCGCGATCGTCCTGCTCGGCGACCGTCTCGACTCGCTGGAAATACGTAGGCTGTTACGCCGGATGCTAGGTCGCCCGACCCCGCCACCCAAGCCAGTCGAGCAGACGTTCTGGTACCGCTTGTCGACGTTCGTCATGCGTCACGCGGTACCGATCGGAGCCGCAGTGATCGCCCTTCTGCTGGTGCTTGGAGCGCCGTTCCTCGGAGTCAAGTGGGGCTTTCCCGACGACAGGATGCTGCCCTCCTCGGTGTCCGCGCGCCAGCTCGGCGATCAGCTGCGCAACGACTTTGCCGTCAACCCGCTGACCAACATCACCGTCATGATGCCCGATGCGGGCGGGGTCAGCGCTGCTGACTTCAGCCGCTACGCGGCAGCGCTGTCGAAAGTGTCCGACGTATCGTCGGTGTCCTCACCCGGCGGTACCTTCGTCGACGGCCGCCTCGCCGGTCCGCCGACGGCACCAACTGGCGTCAAGGACGGCAGTGCGTTCTTGACCGTGACCAGCACCGCGCCGCTGTTCTCGGATGCGTCGGCGGACCAGCTCGACGAGCTGCACGCCGTAGCTACCTCGGCCGACAATACCGTGCAGCTTGGAGGCGTCGCGCAGGGCAATCACGACAGCGTGTACGCGATCACCAGTCGCCTGCCCCTGGTGCTGGGGATCATCGCCGGCATCACGCTGGTCCTGTTGTTCTTGTTGACCGGCAGCGCGGTGTTGCCAGTCAAGGCCGTGTTGCTCAATATCTTGTCGCTGACCGCCACATTCGGTGCGCTGGTATGGGTCTTCCAAGACGGGCATCTCGGCGCGCTCGGCTCAACGGTGACGGGCACGCTTGAGGTAGACCTGCCGGTGTTGTTGTTCTGCATCGCATTTGGGCTATCCATGGATTACGAAGTCTTTCTGATCTCGCGGATCCGTGAGTACTGGATCCAATCGGACCGCACACCGGCCGCCAATAACGAGAGCGTCGCGCTTGGCGTCGCGCGCACCGGCCGGGTGATCACTGCGGCCGCGCTGGTGATGGCGATCTCGTTCGCCGCGTTGATGGCAGCGCAGGTGTCCTTCGTGCGGATGTTCGGCCTCGGGCTCACGCTGGCAGTGCTGATGGACGCGACCCTGGTTCGGATGCTGCTCGTGCCTGCCTTCATGCGGGTGGTTGGCCGCCTCAACTGGTGGGCACCCAAACCGCTTGCCCGGCTCCATGACCGGATCGGCCTCAGCGAGTCTGCAAGGCATGGCGCACCCGACGCTTCGCGACCGCGCGAGCCCGCGTAGGGGTACCTGCATCGCAAACCACCCCTCAAACACCCCAACCCAACAGTGATTTCGTCTCCGGCGCTGGGTCCGCCCGTTGTTCTGGATCCTCGGGCGTCGGATTTTTGGTTGACGGCTTAAGCGGATTGCAGTGCGGCCCAGCCGGTATCAGGCTGGTTTACCGGAATTGACGAAGGCTGCGGGCTCGGCTTCAGTTAGTGAGGTTGGCCTCGTAGTGTCTGCGCCGCGTGTTTCTTGGGACAACAGTTCTCGAGCGTCGCTGCGGCGCAGCTTGCCTGAAGCGGTCTTCGGCAAGGTTCGGGCGGGGAACAATCGAACCTCCCGCGGGGCGTGCCCAACTTGTCGGTTCACCCTGGCGATGATGTCGCGGCTGATACGCAGGCGCTCGTCCTGTTGGTCCGCGTCATGCACTTCGGCGAGCACCGCGAAGCCCTCTCGCTCGGCGTCGACACGCAGCGCGATCACGCAGCCCTTGCGCACACCGTCGACGGTCTCGGCGGCACGCTCGATATCGTGGGGATGCAGATTCGTCCCGGCCACCACAATGAGATCCTTGGTGCGGCCGCACACGTAGATCCGCCCCTCCTCGTCGAGGTAACCCAGGTCCCCGGTATCGAGCCAGCCATCCTGGCGGGCGAGTGGAAAGACCCCGTCCGACGTGAGATAGCTGCTGGAGACCGCAGGACCGCGAAGTTCGATGGCGCCGATTTCTCTGGGCCCCTGCGCCGTTCCGTCCCGGACGATGCGGACGTCCATGCCCGTGACCGCGAATCCCACGCACACGACGTGCTGCACGTTCTCCGAGTCATCCGGAACCGGCTGCGCGCGGTGTGCCTCCATCACGGCCTGCCGGGAGACCGAGTCGACGATCGCCTTGTCTTGCGGTGCCCCCATTGAGACGATCAGGGTGGCCTCGGCGAGCCCATAGGCGACCGTCGGTGCGCTGGGTCTCAGGCCAAATCGGGCGCCGACGGCGGCGAAGTTCACCAGATCGCGGTGATCGATGGGTTCGGCCCCATTCACCGCGACCCGCAGCGATGAGAGGTCGATATCGGTGGGGTCGGCCCGTTGCAGGACGCGGGCCAGCACCGAGTACGCGAAGTTGGGGCCCGAGGTGATGGTCGCGCGGTGCCTGCTGATCAACTCGGCCCATGTGAGTGGTCGCCGCAGGAACTGGTCCGCCGTGACGACGACGGTTTCCACACCCACCTGCATGGGGAACTGCACGAAACCGATCATGCCCATGTCGTGTGAGAGCGGCAGCCAGCTGGCCATTACGTCCTTGTCGGTTTCAATGGCCAGCGCATGGCAAATTGCGACGGTGTTCGCGGCGAGGTTGGCGTGACTGATTTCGACGGCCTTGGGTACGCCCGTTGACCCGGACGTCAGCTGGCGCATCGCGATATCCGCCTCGTCGGCCTCGTCCTCGTCGTCGGGCTCGATCGGCTTGGCACCGCGCAGCGACTCGACCGTGCAGATGGCCAGGTTGTCTGCCAGCAAATGATCCCGCACCATTGAGAAGGGTTCCCCGACGACGACCAGGTCTGCATGGATCATCAGGATCGCCCGCACGGTGTCGGCCAGCCAGACCGCCAGGTCGGTGCGTGGTGTCGGTTGCTGAAGCATTGTCAGCGCGGCGCCGCGCAGCCAGATCGCCTGCGCGAGCGGTGCGACATCCGCCGCGTCGGTGGCCAGCACCGCGACCGAGCCGTGGCGGCCAACTCCCTTGGCGGCGAGGCTACCGGCCATCCGCTTCGCCTGGTCGTGGACTTCGCTCCAGCTCAACCGGATGGGATCTGCGACAGTGCCAGCGGTCAAGCCATGCGGCGACGATGCCGCAGACGCAAGTATTTCGCGGGTAAAGATGCTCATAGGATCAGCTCCTGCGCCTCCTCCGCACCCGGTGCCGCCACAGCCGGGCGCAACCGATGGAATGACGCTGACCTGTCGTCAGCGTGGTGAAAGCACAGCAATTCGATGGGCGTCATCGGGTCACGCCGGCCCTATCGAACCACTGCGTCACAAAGTCGACGAGATCGCCGACGCTCTGAATCTTCGGCAGCACCTCGGCGACGGTGATGTGCTCAAGTTGGGGATATTCCGCCCGCAGCCGATCGATGAGACGAAGTTGCAGCAACGAGTCGTATCCCAGGTCTTCAGCGAGCCGGCTGGACCGGCCAAGCTCAGCGACCGGATAGCCGCCGACATCGGCGATCACCGCCAGTACGGCTCCCTCTCGGCCGGCCGGCACCGGCGCGCGATGCTCTCGCTCGGCGACGGGCGTGACTATCGGGGGCTGGGCCGTCGGCCGCACAGCGGCGACCCCGCCGTCGAACCAGAACCGACTGGAGGTGTCGAAGACGTACGGCGGAATCCGCTGCTGCGGGTCAGCCGGCGTGCCATATAACGGCGACAGGTCGGGCGAGTACCCATCGCGCAGCATCGACGCAGCGACGACCAGCAGCTCCGTTCCGTCTGAATCTGGTCCGCCGCACAATGGCAGCGACCGAATTTGCGACGGCAGTCCGCACTGCATGGCCAGGGCGAGCAGCGTCGACCGCGGGCCGGCCTCGGCGACATAGGCGGCATTTGCAGCACTCCTGGCAGCCTGAACTGCGTCGAAAAACCGTACCGGTGAACAGATCTGGTTGGCCCAGTAGTCGCTGTCCATTTCGTGGCCCTCGACTTCTCTGCCGAGCACGGTGGAGAACAGCGGGAACTCCGAGGGACCCGGCACCAGCCCCGACAGCTCGCGCCGGAATTCGGCCACGATGGGCTCCATCAGCGGCGAGTGAAAGGCATGGGACACCCTGAGGTTCACCGCGCGTCCACCCTGTTCGCAAACCGCGGCATGGGCACGCGCCACCGCGTCGGCGGCACCGGAGATGGTCACCGAGCGTGGCCCGTTGACGGCTGCGATCGCGCACTCGGGCTCGTCAGCGACGAGTGCCTCGGCCTGCTCGACACCGAGGTCGACCGCGATCATCGCGCCACCGGGAGGCAAGGAGCCGATCAGACGTCCTCTGATCGCGATGAGCCTTGCCGCATCGTCGAGGGACAACACGGCGGCCAGGCAGGCGGCGGCGAGCTCGCCGACACTGTGGCCGATGGCGAAGGCTGGACGGATCCCGCTCTGCAGCAATGTCTTTCCCAGCGCGTAGGAGACCGCGAACAACGCCGGCTGCGCGAGGCAGGTGTGATGGAGGCCGGGATCGTCGCCGAATATCATCGAGCGAAGGTCCGACGATAGGTGGGGGTCGACGGCGGAGGTCACGGCATCGAGATGTTCCCGGTACGTGGGATTGGCGTAGTAGAGCGGCCGCGTCATGCCCGGGTACTGGGTGCCCTGCCCTGAGCACAAGAGCCCCACTTCGGCTGGGACCTTGCGCATCGGGGCGGACGACGCCAGGTCGGCACGCGCGCCGGCGAGAAACTCCCGCAGCCCATCGATCAATTCGGCGCGGTTACCTTCCAGCGCAAAGCGACATCGATGCGATCGCTTCACGACGTTGGTGGCGCGGCACCAGGACGCCAGCCGTTGCTCGTCGACGGTCTGCAGCACGGTGGCGATCGACGCGACGTTGCGCCGCAGCGCCTGCTCGGAGGGCGCCGACAGGGTCAGGACACCGGTCGCACCCGGATGGGGCGCTACTGCGGCGGGCGCCGACTCCAGCACCGCGTGGGCGTTGCTGCCGCCCAATCCGAATGAGCTCACCGCGCCCAATGCGCCGCTGGCAGACAGTTCCTGCGGACCTTCGGCCAGGTGCAGTCCATGTGCTTCCAGCCGCAATCTCGGATTGGCCCTGTCGCCGAACACCGTCGGCGGCAGCATGCGGTGGTGCAGCGCCAGGCACGCCTTGACAAACGCCGCGATCCCCGCGCAGCCCTCGGTGTGCCCAATGTTTCCCTTAACCGAACCCAGCAGGCATGGCTCGCCGCGCCGCGTCTTGTGAATATCGCCCAGCGCGTTGGCCTCAATCATGTCGCCGAGAACCGTGCCGGTGCCGTGTGCTTCCACGAAGTCGATCTGTCCGGCCTCAAGTTCTGCGAGGTCGAGCGCGCGGCGCATCAGCCTCACCTGGGATTGACGGTTCGGGGCGGTGATCCCGTTGCTGCGGCCGTCGTGGTTGGCAACCGAACTCTTCACGACGGCGTAGATCGGCTGGCCATCGGCAACGGCGTCGTCCATTCGCCGCAGCACTACCGCGGCCACGCCGTCACCCCGGCCAATGCCGTCGGCGCACTGCCCGAACGGTTTGCAGCGACCATCCGGCGCGGACAGCCCAGCCTGGGTGTAAAAGATCGAAAGTGCAGGCGTCAGAAGCAGATTCGCACCGGCAGCAATGACAGTGTCGGTTTCCCCGGACACCAGCGCGGCACAGCCTTGGTGCACGGCCATCAATGATGAAGAGCAGGCGGAATCGATGGCCATGCTCGGCCCGGTGAGGTTCAGGTGGTATGAGATGCGGTTCGCCGTCATGAAATAGCCGCTGCCCGTACCACGAAATACGGTGACCCCGGCGAAGTCGTTCATCTGACGGATGCCCCACTCGCTGGACATCATTCCGACGAAGACCCCGGTTGGCGTGCCGGCCAGCGAACGCGGATCGATTCCACCATCTTCTAGTGCGCGCCACGATGCCTGCAGTAGCAGTCGCTGCTGCGGGTCGAGCGCCGCCGCCTCGATCGGCGCGATGCCGAAAAAGTCGTTGTCGAATGCGTCCACTTCGTCGATGAAATGGGCGCGTCGGGTGTTCATCGATCCGGCGACACCGTCGGGGTGGTAGTAGGTGTCAATGTCCCACCGCTGCGAGGGCACTTCGGTGTCGGTGACGACGCCGTCCATGAGTAGTCGCCAGAACGCCTCCTTGTCGGGGGCACCCGGGAAGCGGCAGTCGATGCCGACCACGGCGATCGGTATCACGGCGCCGCTGTCTCGGCGACCAGATATGCCGCGATGGCCTCGATGGTCGGGTAGTCCCAGACAATGGTGGTTTCGACGTCGAATCCCTTCTCGTCCAGCAGGTCCGCGCACAACGTCAGGCCGGAGGTGGAGTCGATCCCACAGTCGGCCAACGGTATGTCGATGCCGATCGTGTCCGGAGGAACGTTGACATATCCGGCGACCTTTATGGTCAGCCAGTCGACAAGTTCCTGATACTCCGAAGCGTCAGCGGTCACGGGGATCTCACATCCGGATCGCTGGGCGGGCCATCACGGGGTCACCGCCTCGTAGACAGCTGCCCCGCCGAAAGAGATCCGCCGACGCACGAAGCCATCCACCATCCCGCCGAAGCGCGCGCCGCCGGCGAGCGCCGCACATCCGATCAGCGGCAGACCGACCACGATACCGATCGCCAAGCCGAGCACGAACGATGCCAAGCTCGCGGCGTGGACAATGGCGCCGAAGCGCTGAGCCGACCTGACTGTTGCGCCCCACCTCCGGAACACCGTCCCGGCAAGGAGATCCGCCGCAGCCAGGGTGGGCACGATGGGCGCCGCGTCTTCCGGGCACCGCCTCGACTCGCCGATGCATCGCCCCACATCCCCGATCCGAGCCAGTTCCGCCTCGCCGATCCCGGCCCTCCCGAACCACAGGAAGGGTTCGCGATGGCCGGTCAGCAGCCAACGCAGCGTGGTCACAAATGTCGTCGCCTGTGGCCGTGTGTCGGTCGCGGCGATGACCCCGATGTGTCGAGCACCCGCGGATCGCAGCAGCGCGGACACTTCGATCGCCGCCGAGTACCACATGTTGCGGCAGGCGACCAGCGAGACGACCGACCGGTTGCGGACCGCCTCGGGATGCGCTTTTAGCAGTGACCGGATGGGAAGCGAGGGTGCCAGATACCACACCTGATAGGCCAGGATCACCAATTGCTCTGGGTCGGTACAGAAGCCGCCCGCCGGCTCGATGAGCTCCACGAGCGACTCCGGATCCACCGCCGCGGGGAACACCCCGAAGAATCGCCGGATCGGCCACGGAAACGGGAACTCGACGCGCGGTTTTACCTGCACCCACCGGATGTCCCACCCACGGGCGACCAGGGGAGCGGTCAATGCATCGGCGACCTCGCGCAGCTGCCCGGTCTGCGAATACCAGTACACCACCGCGCGAGGGTGAGGCTGGTCGGCCGAGACGACCTCGGTCGCAGTAGTCATGGCTGGGTGTCCGAGACCGTAGCTGCCGTCACCGCGGTCAGATGCATGAACGAGACCACGAACCGGCCCGACTCCGGGACCATGCACAGCAGCGTGTCGCCGTCCCTGATCAGGCCCTCCGTCATCATCTCGTCGAGAATAACGAAAACGGCTGCGCTGCCGATGTTTCCGACTCTCGTAAGGTTGCTGTACCACGTTTCCGGACCCCCCGCGGGGACGCCGCGCCGAGTGAACTCGCCCATCATCATGGACTTCATCCGTTCGCTCGAATAGTGCGCGGGAAACCAGGTCACTGTCTCCGGGTCGAACTTGCCCATGGCGAGCAGACGTTCATACTCATCGATTCCTACGCGTACCAGGTGCGGCAGCAGGGAGAGCTTCTGCCGCAGAGCGAACGCACCGTCGGCGGCGGCCGCGGCGACGCTGGGGTAGTCACCCCAGGTCTTCGCGCACGCGTTGTCGTTGCTGCCGAAATACATGCACGCCTTCTCGGTGTTCGCAAAGGACGTCAGCGAGATCCAGTCGATGCGAAGGCTGATCCCGGATGTTGCGGGCGCGCTCTCGACTACCACGGCACCGGCGCCATCGGAGAGCATGTAGCGCAAAAAAGCGGTTTCCATGGGCAGCGACCCGTCGTCATCGATCGCTTCCATCTCCTCGTAACGGGTGCTCTTGAATCCCCGTGAGGCCAACTCGCTGGCCACGCAGATCGCATTGCGCTTCTCGCCGATCGCCACCTGAAGATAGGCGTTCTTCAACGCCATCATCCCGCTACTGCAGATACCGTGCGCGGTCGCGATCTCGAGCGGACCGTAGCCCAACTCGCCATGCACCATGCTGGCATGCCCGGGACCCATCACGTCCGGCATCGTCGTCGCCGCCGACAGCAGTTCGACGTCGTCGGGGCCCAGCCCGGCGCGCTCGGCGGCGTTGCGCACCGCAGCAGCCGCCATCGTCGCATTCGAGACCACGGTTCGCTGACACTTGTCGATCGCGTAGTGGCGCGTCTTGATCCCGCAGTTCGCGAGAATGAGGTCCTTGAGATCGGAGGACGCGCGTCCGGCTTTTCCGATGTAGTCTTCGATTTCGTCGTTGGGCACCGGGTAGCCGGGAAGAAACGCGCCGGTGGCCGTGATGTAGGCACTCATGTCGGTGTCCGTCCGATGATCGAGTTGTCACCAGATTGCTCGGCCTTAGGCCGCTTGGCCCGGTTCAAGAAGATGAACTTCTTGAAATCGGAAAATGTGCGGACCCCCGCGATGCGCTCGTCGTTTAGCGAGATGCCGTACTTCATCTGGAGGATGTCGCCGATGGCGAAAACTCCAAGCGAATCCAGTCCCAGATCGGAAAGCGTGGATTCATCGGAGATTTCATCGGCTTCGACGCCGTGGTGCACACGCAGGTACTCGATGATGTCGCGTTCCACGTCGTTTGCTATTGACATAACAGTCTCTGAGACAGTCGCCGTGTCGCTCTCGCCCGACCCTTTGCTGAGTGGCCCTTACCGCAGACCCCGCTCGGCGGGCTGCGAAAGGCCCCGTTGAGCTGAGTCGGGGGACTCAGCGCATCGGGCAGTCGAGATGGTTTTGTCATCGGCTCTGACCTCCTGGTGGGTTATACGAACTCACCCCTTTATTGGTTCACGCGTTAGCCCCTTAATTAGTTCACGCGGCAACGCGGGCGCTGTAGACCACGAACAGTGTCTGTCACCGCAACACTGTGTTCCCATGTGCCTCGCGAGACCCACAACGGCACCACCAGCGCCTGAACGATCAGCGGGTCCGCGGTGCCCGCGCAGGCGGTAACCTTGCTGCGCATCTCACCGACGTGCCCGTCGCACTGAACGGGTCCGATCCCACATGACGCGGCCACGTCCAGCCGGGGAAGGACACAGCCATGGACGAGCGGAGCGCCCCGCTACCTTTTCCCACACCTCCGGTTCCGCTGGTGCGCGCGCTGGAACGTACCCGTCACTATCTTTACCGCCTGCATCAAAAACTCGTCCCGGCCCCGGTAGCCATGACCGAACTGCTCATGGGTCACATGGTGTCGCAAGGCATTGCGGTGGCCGCCGAACTGCGGCTGGCCGACGCCCTTGCGAATGGGCCACTGCCCCGCGACGAATTGGCTCGCCGGGTCGGCGCGAACCCCGTGGCGCTGGCGCGACTGCTGCGGGCGTTGATCAGCCGCGGCATCTTCCGCGAGCTGCGCGACGGCCGATACGCGCTGACTCCGCTGGCCGGCACATTGCGCTCGGATGCACCCCTCTCGGTGGCTGGCTGGGCGCGGTATTACGGATCACATCAATACCGCGAATTCTGGTCTTTGCTGATTGACGCGGTGCGGACCGGACAGTCGGTCGTCCCTTCAGTGACGGGCACCGACGCCTTCTCCTACCTGGCTGAGAACCCCGATTTGGCCTCGATGTTCAACGACGGCATGACGGCCATCTCCGAGGTGACCGCGGCTTCGGTGGTGGATGCCTACGACTTCGGGAGGTTTCCCGTCATCGTCGATGTCGGTGGCGGACACGGCCGTCTGCTCGCAGCGATACTTGCTGCTACTCCGAGCCCCCGCGGCGTGCTCTATGACCTGCCCAACGTCGTCACCGGTGCACCGGAAGTGCTCGACCACGCCGGTGTCAGTAGCCGGGTGCGCGTCGAGGGCGGCTCGTTCTTCGAGAGTGTGCCCACCGGCGGCGACGCGTACGTCCTTCAATTCGTCATCCACGACTGGGGCGATGAAGCTGCTCAGACGATCCTGCGCAACGTCGCGGCAGCGGCGCACGATCAGGCCACGCTGTTACTGGTGGAGATGGTGATTCCCCAACATCACCGCGAGTTCACCGGCAACTGGGCCGACCTGGACATGCTGGTACTCAGTGAAGGCCATGAACGCACCGCGGCGCAGCATCGTGAACTTCTGCGGCGCAGCGGCTTTCACGTAACCCGAATTGTCCAGACCGTCTCGCCGGTCTGCGTAATCGAGGCCTCACGAATCGAGCGGGATGCCCTGCAGACTTGATCTTTCACGTGCCTGGTCACTCAGTGGCTCCCAGCGCCAGCCTCGCGTCACACGCCTGCCGAGTCCCGGGCGACGCATTCTTGGTGGACGTCAACGCGCGCCATTGACTGCGGCAGCTTTACGGTCTCATCCTGGTTTTGAGGCTGTCGGCTCTCTGGGGATAGGGGATGCAGATGCACGCCGGAGGCATCCCGCACCGCACTTTCTGTAGGAGCGCGTTCCACAGCTGGACAAAGCGCTGAGCGATGACCGACGATCACATTGTTATCGTGGGCGGCGGTTCGACCGGCTGCACCCTTGCCTTGCTCCTGGCCCGACGAGGCATATCCTCCATCGTCCTCGAGCGTCGCGAGGAACCCCTGGTCCATCCTGCCGCCCACGTCATTAACGCACGCTCCCTCGAGATCTGGCATCAGGCATCGCCCTCCCTTGCGGAAGAGATTTGTGCACTCGCGACACCTACCGAGAAGTTGGGAAGCATCCGCTGGTGCTGCGGGTTGGGTGACGCGCCGCTGGGCGAGATAGATGTGGCAGCGGATCCTGAACTACAGGAGCGGCTGCGAACCTACAGCCCGTTCCTCATATCCCACATTGGGCAGCATCTCCTCATGCCGGTCTTCTGGGCGGCACTGGAACGCGAACCATTAGTGGATTTTCGGCGCGGCACGTTAGTCGAACGGGTCTGCGAGACGGCCGGCCGCATGGTCGTCGACATCCGCCCTCGGCTAGGGCCGGTTGAGTGCCTAGGTGCCCGTTACGTGGTCGCAGCGGATGGAGCTAACAGCGCCGTCCGCGATCGCGCCGGCATCGGGATGCAAGGCAAGATCCTGACCCACATAGGCAGCGTCTTCTTCCATGCCCCTCGGTTGTTTGGTGCCGACACGCCCAGGCCATTGCTGGCTTGGATATACGAGCCGCGGTTTTGTGGCGCGCTTGTCTCGCACGCCGCCGATCACTACGTGCTGATGACCCCGTACCTCCACCGGGACCAAGTGGTTGCACGGGATAGCGACGCGTTCTGGAACCGCATGCTCCCCCAGGTGCTGGGAAAGAGCCACGGCTTCACCGTCCGCTCCACCGGCACGTGGACCATGACCTCGCAGATCGCAAGCCGCTTTCGGCGTGGGCAACTGCTACTCGCGGGTGACGCCGCTCACCGGTTCCCGCCCGCAGGAGGCTTCGGTCTCAATGGCGGCGTGCAGGATGCGCAGAACCTGGCCTGGAAAATCACAGCGATTATCAACGGACACGCGGACGACGCCTTGCTCGATACATATGATCCCGAGCGGCGACCAGTCGTTGAGCGGTTCGCGCAGCAAAGCGTCAAGAACTTTTTCCGCCTCGACGAGGTCACTGCTCCACTTGGTATCACCAACCGGGCAATCTGCAAGGCCACCGGGGCTGTCGCCCGCCGGCCCCTCTCTTGGCTGCCGGGACGGCTCTTGGGATTGGCCTGTGATCGAGCGACGCAGCTACAAACCAGGCGCACCAAGTTGCTGTTGGGCGGAGATGCCCGCGCCCGGCGCCTCCGTGCACAGATTTCAGCCGCCATCCCAGGTCAGCTCGAACACTTCGTATTCCAGGGGCTTGAATTTGGCTACATATACCACGGCCCATTGATAGCCCCCGGGTCCGATGACCCTCCGCTCGAGCAGTCCGACATCGTTACGTACCGCCCTACCACAAGGCCCGGTGCACGCCTGCCGCACGCCGCCGTCCTTCACGAGGGTCGGCCGGTACCGATTCACGACATACTCTGCCCCGACGGGCTCACCCTCCTCACCTCAAGTGCACCGCAATGGAGCGCTGCGCTGCGCACGCAGCGGCACACGGCCGTACTTCCGATCGTGGTGACGTGCCTTGCCGCCGCGGATGCGCGCGATGAGGGTGAACTGCTGGCGCTATTCGAGGTCGGTCATGAAGGCGCCGTCCTGGTACGCCCTGATGGCCATGTCGCATGGCGAACCACCAAGCCAGCCCCCGAGGGGAGTTCGGATCTCAACCGGTTCCTCGAGGAGCGATGGCTGCCCTATTGGCAGCAGACGCAACGCCGACAAGTGTGATCTGTCAAGCGATGGGCGGATGGTCATTCCGGAGGACCTTCTCACCAGCGCATCGGAATGGTGATGTGGCACTGCCTTTCTTTGCGCCAGGACCCCAATAGGCGGCGGCACGTTGCGAACGAGTATCGCTGCCGCATAGGGCGTCCCGCTCGGCCCCTTCTTCGTGCGGTCAGAGCCGCAGCAGCCGTAGTCGTCGATGCGTGGCGAACAACAGCGCGAACGGATCGCACCAGTGCGGTAGGCCGCCAATCAGATGCAGGCCGGTCATCAGGATCATCGACGCGGTGACGACCGGCTGGGACTTGAAATACCGGCGGGCCGCGTCGGACAGCCGCTCGTTATCGGTGGCGATCAGGTCGTAGGCGGCCACCCCAACGGCCAGTGCCAGCCAGGCTCGGTCTGAGTTACGCATCCTGTCTGCACCTCCTCGTGTCTAAGAAAGACGACGGACAGGGAGTGGAAGTTCAAGTGTGGATTTGGCGATTCCGCCGCGCGAGTTTACCCAAACGGAGGGCGGCTGAACACCTAGTCGACCGCGCCGGTCGTTGTGTTGGCTAGGATACCGCCGCAATGTCCGACGCGGTGCTGAAGATATCCACGTCGGAGTTTTCTGCCGGTCGCGCACGTGATCGAGGAACCGACGTGACCTGTTGTGCGACAGGGCCGTCTCGGAATCGCTGAGCCTCCATTAGCTCGGCCCCCGCCACCTCGGCGTGCACCCCGATGGCGACCGCCAAGCTATTCGGCGTTCGAACCCGCCCAGGTCACGTGGCGATCGAACATGTCCTCGCTAACCATGGTGAAGTCCTAACGGGGGAAGTGGATTCGGTGCCCACGTCGTCAGGACGGTGAAGGGGCCGCACACCGGGCGCGACACCTTCAGCTTACCCATCAGGACTTCAATGAAGCTCTCTCAACGGCCACGGCTACGAGGATTTTCTGGATAGTTGCGATGGACAGGCCAGACTCCTCGTTCAGTTGAGGGAACGAATGGCCGTCAGCCCTCGCGGCCTCAATCTCCCGGCTGAGCTTCAGACGTACTTCCCTGGCCACGTCTAGCACGGCCAGGTATTCATCGACAAGTTCACGAAGGCGAGTACTTGTTTCTGGGTTGGCAGCCTGGCAGGTTTGCGCCTCGATGTCAGGCAACTCCGTTTTAATACCCATAACTGCTCTTTCGTTGGAACGTCTCTGGCTGAAGACTACCAGGTGGTTAGTAATATCACAGTAAAAACGAACTCTTCATCTTGGGTTGGCTAGGTCCCCGACAGCAACTATGTGACTCCTTGCCACGATTGCCGTTTCTCATTGGGCTCGTCGCCGCAGAATGGCGGCCAGGTCAACCGTGGCGGTCGAGGGTGTGGCGCCCTGCCCGATCTCCCCCATGGGCTTGCGGGATGCCAGGTGAGGCTTGCGGGCCAGCAGGTCGTCGACGGCGGCGGCCAGGGCGTCGGGGTCGTCGAGGTGGTCCTCGTTGAACGCGAGGTCGGTCGGGTCGGCCAGCCAGGCCGCGATGGCAGCGCGCTGGTGTTCGAGTCCGCGCGCGGCGGTTACCTGACGCTTGGCCAGGCGCGCTACACCTTCACCAAGGCGACGCCGGGCAGTCGAGGGATGCGACGGAGTGCGGCTGCACGATCTGCGCCACACCTGTGCATCGTTGGCGATCAGCGAGGGCGCGAACGTCAAGGTCGTGCAAAAGCTGCTAGGGCACAAGACTGCGGTGCTGACGCTGGACCGGTACGGCCACCTGTTCCCCGATGATCTGGACGCAGTGGCGGACGCCTTCGACGCCGCTGCGGAGGGTCTGCGGACGGCGGGCGTCCGCAAGCCGGTGGTGTGGGGGTCAGAAAAAGGCTCTGACCAGGGTGGCAGGTGCAGGATTCGAACCTGCGTAGGCGTAAGCCGACGGATTTACAGTCCGCTCCCATTGGCCGCTCGGGCAACCTGCCGGGGGTGCGTCAAGTGCGCATCGCAGGATACAACGAGGATGTACCCCAGACACAAACCGAGCCAACCATCCAGGAGGAACGGATCCAATGGCGGATTCATCATTCGACGTCGTCAGCAAGGTCGACCGGCAGGAGGTCGACAACGCCCTGAACCAGGCCGCCAAAGAGCTGGCCACCCGTTTCGACTTCCGCGGCACCGACACCGGCATCGCCTGGCAAGGCGAGGAGACCATCGTGATCACCTCCTCCACCGAGGAGCGCGCCAAGGCAGCCATCGACGTCTTCAAGGAGAAGCTCATCCGCCGCGACATCTCGATGAAGGCCTTCGACGCCGGCGATCCGCAGGCCAGCGGCAAGACCTACAAGGTCAGCGGCACAATCAAGCAAGGCATCGGCAGTGAGGACGCCAAGAAGATCACCAAGCTCATCCGCGACGAGGGCCCCAAGGGCGTCAGGTCTCAGATCCAGGGCGACGAGGTCCGTGTCTCCTCCAAGAAGCGCGACGACCTGCAGGCCGTAATCGCACTGCTGAAGAAGGCCGACCTCGACGTGGCGTTGCAGTTCGTCAATTACCGCTGACGCGCCCGTCGGGCGATGACAGGGTGGCTGCCAGACCGATGAACAGGAGATCGAGCGCACGGTCGAGTTCGGCCGCGCCGTCGTAGGACGCCAAGGCCGACGCCAGCGCGCGCACCTGTGGGAACTCGGTGACGGCGAGGCGGTGCAGGCCCAGGCGCAGCACGTCGTCGGTCTCCTCGGGTCGCTCGATGACCTCCTGCAGCTCGGTGAGGATGTGGCCGTGCAGGTAGCCGAACAGCACGCGGTAGATGTGCAGGGCGTCGACCCCGCTGAAGCCGGCCGACGTGAGCAGCGTCAGGACGTCCTCCAGCGGCCGCAGCATCCCCGGTGGGCGCTGACCCAACGGCGTGGCTAGCGGCCGAGTTACCAACAGCGGCAACACGTTTGGGTGCTCAAGGGCCAACCGTCGGAAATCCTTTGCCACGGTGCGCAGCTGTCCCGCCCAGTCCGGATCCGCGGCATCCACCCGCAGTTGCCTGAGCACGATCTCGGCGACGCCATCGAGCAGAGCCGCCTTGTTCGGGACGTGTCGATAAAGCACCGTCGGATCCCGACCCACCTCTGCGCTGAGGCGCCGCATGGACAAGCCGTCGATACCGTGACTATCGACGATCCTCAGCGCGCACTGCAAGATCACCGCCCGGCTGACCGGACTGATGGAGGCGGCGGGGTCGATGCCGTCGGCGCGCGTATCGGGCACGGTCGGCTGTTTCGTCATCGCGACAGCACCTCCTTCCGGTTGGAACTTGGACGCACATCGTATGTTAACGGCATCTGTCAACAGCGTTGACAGATGGGCTGAACAAGCGTGTACTGGAGGTCTAGCTACAGATGAGAGGCGTTGAATGCTTGTCATCGCCGGACTGATTGTCTTCCTGGTCGCTGGCCTCGTCGCGATTGCCGGCGTGCTGAGCAATGCTGGGGCGGGCCACCCGCCGACCGATAAATTCGCCGTGTTCGGCTATCACCCCACGGGGTCTACCGGCACGCTGTTCCTCTTGAGGATCGTGGTCGGCGTGGTGGCCCCGCTCGAATTCAGCGGTCTGTTCGTTGGCGCGCGGCGCAGCGCGAGCCGCGCCGCCGACGCCCGACGCGCCGCCGCCCGGTTCCGACGCGAATTGGCGTTTATCAACCGAGACCGCGACACCCGGCTCGAACACCAACAACGAGCCGACGCGGCCCCAACGGCCACCTCCGGTGAGGCGCGCCGGACCGGCGCCGACATCCGTTGATGGTTACAGGTCACGCGATCGACAACTAACGAGCGCCGGGTAGTCGGCCCGCAGTCGCGGGCTTTGAGCGCCAAGAACGCCATCCGGATCTGCAGCCAAGCTCTACAGAACTAAGGGGCCGACATCGCTACCAACACAATCGTTTTGATCGTCGTCACCGCAATAGCGGCGCTTGTGCTCGCCGGCATGATCGCGGGAGTGGTGTACAAGACACGCACCATACAGCGTCACGTCAACGGCGAGACGTTCCATGATCAGGCCGACGAAGATGCGCACCGCCTTCGACGGCAGCAAGCCCTCGCCGACGAGTATGCCGCGAGGGCCCACGCGGCCCAGGTCGAGATCGACATCAAGACGATCCGGGCGTGCCTATTGCAACAGCAAGCGACCGTCCATCGCAGCGAGGCAGCCGCATCTCGCGAGCAACTGAACGGGCAGACGGACAGCGCGGACAATTTCGGTACGGCTGCGAAGACAGGCGAAGCGCCCCAGCCCGATGGACATTCGACACCCAGGGACTGACCGACAGGTGGTATCCGGTTCAGGTCTGTTCAGCGTCGGTGTCGGCGCACGCGAGCCTGCAACGCCGTTCGCAGCCCCACTATCGGGCCACCCAATCGGGTAGCTGGCGTAGCGCCGGTGCAGAACTTCCGTTCCGAGGCAGTTTCCGGCGCGTCGTCGCACGTGGCCACCAGGAATCCGTCGGGAAGCGCCAGTTTGTGGATGGTTCGCAGCGTCAAAAGATATTGGTGCACAAGCGAACCACTGGTGTATGGCAGGTCGTACTTGTCACACAGCGCTCGAACACGCACGGCGATCTGCGCGTAGCGGTTACTGGGCAGGTCGGGGAACAGGTGGTGCTCGATCTGGTAACACAAGTTGCCGCTCGAGAACGCCAGCAGTGGGCCAGCTTTGAAGTTGGCGGCGCCAAGCATCTGTCGCAAGTACCACTCGGCACTGGTTTCATGTTCCAGTGCATCCGCGGTGAATTTCTCTGCGCCGTCGGGGAAATGCCCACAGAAGATCACCATGTACGCCCACAGGTTGCGCAGCAGGTTGGCTGTCGCGTTTGCGACCAGGGTTCTGCGCCAGCGAGATCGGCTGAGCGCCGGAAAGAGCACGTAGTCCTTGACGGCCTGGCGGGCAATCTTTCCGAGCAGCGCCTTTGCCTGAGTAACTTTTTCGGCCTTTGACCGATCCAGATCGACATCATGCAGGGCGATGCCCCATTCGAATGTGGCCGCCAATAACAGGTTCTGAATTGGCTGCAACAGATGCGACGGTCGCCAGGGCTGGTCGCGGGTTACCCGCATCACGCCGAAGCCGAGATCATCGTCCATGCCGAGAACGTTGCTGAACACATGGTGGCGGTAGTTGTGCGCAGACCTCCACTGCGAGGACACCGCGACCATGTCCCACTCCCACGTGCTCGAGTGAATCTCCGGGTCGTTCATCCAATCCCATTGGCCATGGCTCACGTTGTGGCCAATTTCCATGTTCTCGACACTCTTCGCAAACGCCAGCGACGCGGTCCCCAACACCCAGCCGGCCCGTGCCCGGCTGGCGCCGATGAGCAGGCGCGACACCACGTCGAGCGTTCTTTGGAAGCTGATGGTGCGCCGGATATAGGCCGCGTCGCTCTCGCCAAGTGACTCATAGACGTCGCGGCGAATAGTGTCCAGTTCGTACCCGAGGCTCTCGATGTCCGTCTCGCTCAGATGGGCATACGCAGCAACATCGGTGATTGCCATCAGGGGTCCTGGGTCGATCCGGCCGTGCAGGCGAGGGCTGTGGGCTCTTGCGAGAACCCGAAGGGGGCGCGGACGACCGGTCGAAATTGATCGAGAGGAACGACGGCAGCGCGTCGGCGCGCTCCCTCAATCGTAGTGCTGCCAACGTTGTAGGTCAACGCTGTGTGTCTACGGTCTGCTCGGTGCCAAACCCAAGGGGTAAGGTCGATGAATCGGGACCAACCATGCCTCCAATACAACAAGGGGCCAGTGATGTCTGGCATTGCTCCATGACAAGAAGCGCTGAGGTGCAACAACTTTCGCTTGGAGTACCGGCTGGCTCGCGCAAGGTGAATGAGCGCAGACTGCCGATTCACCCGGCGCACTTCGCCAAGATCGACCGTCGGATCCGGAAGCGGATTTTTCTCGAGCATGGCTACGGCGCGGAGTTCGGCGCCACTGACGACGCCCTGGCCGAACTCGTAGGCGGAATCAGGACACGTGAACAGCTCATCGCCGGCTGCGACATCATTCTGTTGCCCAAAGTCCAGGCCGAGGATCTAACCGAACTCAATATGGGACAGGTCGTCTGGGGCTGGCCACACTGCGTGCAGGATGCGGCCCTGACCCAGGTAGCCATTGATCGGCGGTTGACGCTGATCGCCTTCGAGGCAATGAATCACTGGCAAGCTGACGGCGGATTCGGGCTGCACGTCTTTCACAAGAACAACGAGCTGGCGGGCTACTGCTCCGTACTGCACGCCATGCAACTGGCCGGAATCACCGGCAGCTACGGTCGCCGGTTGCGCGCCGCCGTCATCGGGTTCGGTGCAACCGCCCGCGGCGCGGTCACCGCCCTGAACGCTCACGGCGTTGACGACGTGCGCGTTCTGACCAACCGCGACGTCGCCGCCGTCGGTTCGCCCATTCACTCCACCCAGATCGTCCAGATGGGACAGGACGAGGAAACCCCGGAGCGGACATGGGCGGATACGCCGGAGATTGGCGTCATCCCGGTGGCACAATTCCTCGCGGACAACGACATCGTCGTCAACTGTGTGCTTCAGGATCCAGCCGTGCCCCTGATCTTCCTCAATGAGGACGACCTGCCCTCCTTCACGCCGGGCAGCCTGATCGTCGATGTCTCCTGTGACACAGGCATGGGCTTCAGCTGGGCGCACCCGACCTCGTTCACCCAGCCGGTCATCGAGGTAGCAAACGGCGTGCACTACTACGCCGTGGACCACAGCCCGTCCTATCTATGGAACTCGGCCACGTGGGAGATCAGCGAGGCGTTGTTGCCGCACCTCGACACAGTTCTTTCCGGGCCGGCGGCCTGGAATTCAACCCCGACGATTTCCCGTGCTGTCGAGATTCGCGATGGCACCGTTCTCAATCCCAGCATCCTGTCGTTTCAGCAGCGCGACGACGCCTACCCCCATGTAGGCATCCCACGGTCGTAACTCGTCAACGGCTTATGCGCCACCACGACGCTCGGCGAGCGCGCCGCGCGCTACAGTCGCCGCGAGGCCAGGGCTAAAGGCGCGGCGTTCCGGCCGCGACGATACCGACGGAGAAACGCCCGCCAAGAAGACCGCGGCGAAGACATAGCTACGCGGGCAGATCGACCCGCAGCGCCAGGTGCTCGTCGAGTATCCGGCGCAGCGCGGCGTCCATCGGGTGAGCGGATGCGAGGTCGCGGCCCAACCGGCTGTCCACCACGACTACAGCGCCCTCACGCAGTTCGGCGGTGTCGACCTGATCGACGAACGGATCGAACAACGCGGACGGCGTGGCCAGGTAATACAGCGCCCGGCGCGACTCGTTGAACCCGGCGGCATACATCAGTCCGTGTTGGGTTATCACGAAGAGTTCCGAGGTGATCCTGGCGTTGGGGGTCTCGGCTTTGCCCCATGCCATTGCGGCGCCCCGGGTCTGTGCCAATCGAGCCGAGACGTCGTCAGTCAGCGTGAACAACCTTTCGACGAGTGCTCCACCCATTCGCGGATATGCGTCGATGGCGGGTCTGAAATGCCGCTGGAACATCTCGCCGAAAAAGTCGTACAGTTGCTCGCTCATCGCGGCTCCCCAGATTTCAGACGGACACCGCAATTGTGCGCCCGAATCGTCAGCTGAGCACGAGTTTGGCCAGGAGTAGTCACCTTAATGACTTCTCCGGCGAGTGCTGACCTTGGGCCCGCACGCCTCTCTCACGGCAATTCCGGGCCGGTTGTCTCACTAGCGACCGGGTTCCGGCTCCAGAGCCGGATGAACTGACCGTCGGGGCTGAGATCTTGTGGCGGGCCGCCCAAGCCAAATTCATGTGCCTTCTTGCCGCCCGGCAGGCCCTCGATGTGAAAGGTCATCACACTCGCGGTCAACGGAACAGTCGCAGGGGCGCGCCAGCGCGGTCTTCGCCATCCGTCAAGTCGGCGGTGCGGTTCGGCGTCAGCGACCTCACTAGGTCGTCGACACCGCCGATCCGGGCGAATAGCTCGCCGAGAGTACGGATATGACGGATTCCGGCCGAATTTCGTCATATTCCCTAATCTCGGGAGCCCTCAACGCGATCGCATCATCGAGCTCGTCATAGGTCAGCACGTCTCGGAGTGCACCACCTCGGTCTGTGCGAGCATCCGCACCACCGCCGCTACGACCTGGCTCAACCCGCCTTGGCTGTGTCTTATCCGGGCGCCCGAGCGGTCGCTCGCGTCGCCGAGGAGCGCAGAAGCGCTTGGGCGAAAGGAATCAGCGCGCCACCAGCGATGCCGAGAAGCACACCGGCGATGAATGTGTACCGGCTGCTCCTTGGGATGAGGTCGTCGCGGACGCCACTGGCTGTGCTGTGCACTGTCCAACTGTTGGATCGGGGTCGCCACTCCGCCACATACTCGCCCACCCGAACAGGGGGCAACCCCGACCAGGTCATCTGGCCAGCACCCGGGATCCAATACTGTACGTGCACCGCACCATCATCTTCGGCCGCCGATTCGCCGGAGCGCCCGCCGGCGGGCGTGCGGTCGTCGATGACGGGAACGCTGGGAAAGCCGGCCTCCACCCGGGATCGCGACGCTCGAAATCCGATACCGTCGAGGTTGCTCAGATGCACTGTGAAACCGAACCTTTGAACAGTGGCTTGAGCCAGCGGCGCAGATTGCCCCCGAAGTGTTCCACGCATCACCACGGCGTCTCGGTAGGGCGCGTAGTCAGGCAACCGTTCCACCGAACAAGTCAGGTCCAGCGGCTCGATGGGGCTACTGGGGCGGCAATCGGTCGCGTCCGGCTGCCCGACGGGCGCCGGGAGTTCCAGCACCACCTGGACCGGCGCGTCTCCCACCACCGGCCGGTGGAAGCGGACACCGATGTGTGCCTCCACACCCCCGTCGTAGGGGAAATAGTCAGCGGTGCCGCCGTGGTCTTCGCTGTACTCGACATCGGTGACGCGCAGTTGCCCGGCGGCGTCGAAAGTGGGGGCGTAGTGCGGAAGCTCGGTCGGCGAGCCGATGTCGAGTTCGAACCCGGAGTACCGCTTCAGCGGTGGCCGATCAGTGGATCGTTCGAGCAGCATCCATCCGGCTGCGGCCGCGAGCAGCACAATCAGCGCGAAAAACACGGGCTCTCGCAGTGCCTCGAGGCTCGCGTGGTGGTGCACACCCATAGCCGGCGAAGTATCTGCGTCCGCCGGGGAACCCGCCTGCAGAGCGGGTTCACCGCCGGCCCGATCTTTCGGATCTGCCATCCCTCGGCCCCCTCGCACGTGGCGCCGGCAATTCATCGCTGTGCGGGGACCGTATCCCGGCGGCCCGCGGCCGCGGGGACGAACCGGCGCGAAGGCGAGGACCGGTCCTAGCCGATCGACACCAACTCATCGATCGAGTCGGTGGGCAGGTCCCCGTCAACCACAGCGGTCACCGACAGTTTGTGCAGGGTGATCTGGCCCTTGTGGTTGTCCAGGAACGCGGTGTCGGCGGCGTCGCGTCCGGTGGCGATGCGCACCAACGTTTGTCGCGGTGCCAGGAGGGTGCCATCGACCACCCGCCACTTCCCCTCGACGAACGCCTCGGCGACCGCATGGAAGTCCATCGGAAACAGGCCCGGCGCATACACCGACACGACGCGCGCCGGCACGTTGACAGCCCGTAGCAGCGCCACCACGAGATGCGCGTAGTCGCGGCACACTCCTGCGCCGGCGAGCAAGGTGTCCACTGCCCCATCGATCGGGTCGCTGGATCCCGGCACATAGTTCAGCCGCGTGCCCACCCACGAGGACACCTTCTCCAGCAGCGTCGTCGAATCGATGTAGTTGCCGAATTCTGTTGCGGCGAAGCCGTAAAACTTGTCAGCCTCGGCGTAGCGGCTCGGGCGCAAGTACATGGACAGGTCGTACTCACTCACCGGCGCCGGGTCGGTCTGGCCGACGATCGTCGCCGTGTAGTCGACCTTCAGGTTGCCCACCGGAGCGTCCAGTTTGTGGATGCGGTTGCCGTGGGTACCGGTGATCTCTAACGGCTGGAGGGGTTTTCCGTCCAGGACGAAGGACAGCGACTCGGACACCTCGGTATTTGGGTGCGGAGCGACCGCAATCTGAAACTCCAAAGTCGTCGGCGCAATGATCTCGACTTCGAGCTCTGCGCCCACGTCTCGTTTCATGGCGCCGATGATATGGGATCAGGGGTCAAGACGAGTCGGCGTCTGCGGTAAACCCTCGGCACCGCCGGACGCCGACCCACCTTAGGCGGTTGCCTCCCGCTGGGCTGCCCCGCCTTCGGAATCCCACGAGGTGCTCGGACGCCGGATCGTCCTGCGCCGCAGCCGGCGGTTGTTCATGGGTTCACGTGCCGACTTCTGGTGTTCAATCTGTCTGATCAGTTCGCGTTTCGCCTCGGAGAGCGCGCGGGTGATGTCCGGGTTGTCGGCAACCGCCACCAGTGGCGGAAATCCGGGCAGGCTCGTGCGCAACGTGACGCGTTGTTCGTTGCCGCCGCGATCCTGCAGGGAGACCTCTACATCCACGTCGCGTGGTTCCCACCTCCCCAGATGCGGTGTGAGCGTCGACAACGCCGCCACCACGTGAGGACGTTCTTTCGCCGCGAAACCCGCACCGACGTGAATCACGTTCTCGTCAATAAGAATTCGTTGCTCGTCGTAAGACTTGTTCATCGTGGCATCCGGCTAGATCAGAACGTCATGTTGCCGGTGACGAGGACCGCTGTCATCGGCGTGCCATTCATATCGACATGCCAGGTGCCGTACATCATCGGCGGCGCGGGTTGCAGTTGCCGATCAACGCGCATCTGCCGCAGGTCATCCTGGAAGTTCTGCTGGTCCTGCAGGATCTGGCCAATCAGTTCGTCGTCGTGGCGCGACATCCTGACCTGCGTGCCCATCATCGACTGGTCGGGCCGCACCACCCACGAGGCTCGGGTGTCACCGATCTCGGCCGTGTACATTCCCGCCGGAACCGAAACCGCCGGTGCCGCAAAGGATTGAGCGACATCGTTCATGGTCACGGTGCCGTTGACCGTGGAGCCGTCAAACGCCGCCGTCAGGCGATCCTGGTAGGTCGAGGTCAGGTCGATCGAGCCGTCCTGCTCGGTACCGGAGAAGTACGCCTCGTCGTTGACACCATTGGTGGCGTAGCCGGCGACGTTGTCACCGTCCACGGTGATGGCCATCGTCATGGTCATGCCGTTCGGGCTTGGTATGTCGGCGATGTATCTCCCCGATTCTGGAAATGCGACCGCCTCGCCGACTAGCGGAGCGGCGTGGGCAAGCGATGCCACGGGCAGCATGCCAAGAGTGGCGATGGCGCCGGCCGCCAGAGCCAGCATGCGGTTGTACGTCTTCATCGTGTTCGTTCTCCTTTGATAAGCGCGCGTTGTCGCGTTGTCGCGACGCGCGCGGTGGTCTGAACCCGATCTCCGGGGAACAGGACCGGAAGCGCATTGATTTCGACCGCGGCTTCCGGGCTAGGCCTTTAGTAAACACGCAGGTAGACGCATTGTCAACATCGTTGACGTACGCCGTTGGTGCGCCTAGGGACTCAGTGCATCGAGGAGGTCGGCCAGCGGCACGGTCGCGACGCCGATGGCAGAGTCCGCGATGCCGTACGGGAGCACCAGGGTCTCGGCGTGCACGAGTGCACCGCACGAGTAGACGACATTGGGCACGTAGCCGTCCCGCTCGTCGGCGGCGGGGCTGAGGAGCGGTTGCCGTAACCGACCGAGAATCCGTGTTGGATCGTCGAGATCGAGCAGGATCGCCCCGATGCGGTACGTGCGCATGGGACCGACCCCGTGAGTGAGGACCAGCCATCCGGCGTCGGTCTCGATGGGCGGACCGCAGTTGCCGAGTTGTAACGCCTCCCACGCTTCAGTCGGCCGCTGGCAGGGCTGTGCACTCGGCCAAGCAGAGAGATGATCCGAGAAGGCGATCGTGTTCGACTCGCGGTCGGATCGCGACATGGCAGCGAAGCGACCGTGAATCCGGCGCGGAAACAACGCCAGACCTTTATTCGCCGCCGCGGGTCCGACCAGCGGTGTGGAAGTGAAGGACCGGAAGTCCTTGGTCTCGAGCAGTTGCTGGCTGATGTGGGATCCGCTGTACGCCGTGTAGGTGGCATAGAACGTGACGGAGCCGTCGTCGTCGACGAAGCGGACGAAGCGTGCGTCCTCCATACCAACCGCCTCGGCCGCCATCGCGGGCCACAAGACGTACTCGGAAAGCGGTGCGTCATCGGAGAATTCGACGGCATAGGAGCGTGCAGCGATCGTCCGGATCAGCGACATCGTTTCGCCTGCATGTCCGCGGGTGCTCCGGTGGGTCTGAAGCTTGTCCAATTGCTCGTCGAGGTCGGCTCGGGTGAACCGGTCGCCGAGCGCGTCGAGGACGTAGTCGGCGGCCTCGCCTGCGTCATGGAGTCGGGCGAGCTCACTACGGAACACGACTCCGTCGAGCAGAGACGGCACGACGGTTCCCCCGGTGGCGAACCGAGCCGCCACATCGACGGTGGCGCGGCCTGCCGCGTCGACGGCGCCGGTCCGGAATCCGATCGACGACCGATGCCCTTCCCCGATCGCCCGCACGCTCATCACAAATCGCAGGCTGCCTGCCGGTGTTGCCGACTGGTCGGGATGCGCGACGATGCTGGGATTACACAACGCTGCACCTTCGATCGCGTACTCGCTGGTGAATGTCGCGCCTAGCAACAACATTCGCGTTTCGGAAAGTTCCCTGTCGGGATCCAGACGATCGGCGAGCTCACGGGCGTGTCGGCGGAACGTGCCAGCGAGATCGCGGTGACGACCATCGAATCGGGCGGCTACGTCGTCCAGCGACGCACGCACATCGTCCTCGCCAAGGGCCATGATCCGCGCCAGCACCGCTCCCGCTCGCGACTCCCGGTGCTCGAAACCTTCCTGGCCTGGTACGAACAGCCGGGTGATGACCCGCGACGGGTCGGCCGCGAGCCGCTGGGTGCTACGTGTGACGAGCTCGGCCTGCACCGAAGTCATTGCGGCACAGTCGAGAACCGTCGAGCGTGCTGCAAGGTCGAGATCACCGCCAGAGTCGATTCCGCGCCCTGGTTGAGATTCACCCGGTCGGCATGCAGACCGTCGAATCCACCGCCTGTTTCCGGGTCCCACATGAGCAGTCCTGCATCGTTGTCGCCCATGAACCAGGCCGCTGCGGCGCGGATACCGTCGGGCCAGATCGGGTCAGCGTCGACGGCAGCGGCACGTGCGCACGCGTCGGCGAGCGTCGACACCTCGATCGGCTGCTGATCGAACCCGGGCCGGGCGTCCTCGGCGCCTCTGCCCGCGACGGGGGTCGGAGACAGGTGGCCGTCGGCCGTTTCGAAGTCGACCAGCCAGGCCAACAGATCCAGGCCGCGCTGCCGCAGCGTCGAGTCGTCGAGCGCAACCCCTGCGGCGATCATCGCCTCGGCAAGGACCGCGTTCGCGTAGGTGAGTCGCGGCTCGGGCCACGGCCAGGCGGTGTCGCCGCTCGGTGCGGCGATCGAACCGGCGTAGTCGGTGAGGAGTTCGCGCGCCGCGCGATGGTCCGGGTCGACGGAAAGGAGCTCCGCAGCGCCCAGTGCCGCGAATGCCATCGCCCGCGGATGTACCGACCGCTCCTGTGCGGCGCGCTCGAACTGGATGACGGCCAACTTGCGAACAATGCCCACGTGACTGTGGGCCGCGGCCGTTCCGAGTCCCCAGACGCATCTCCCCCAGCAATCCTCCGTGGACGGCTCGTCTGTCCAGCGGCCGGTGCTGTCCATCCGGTTACGGCAGGCGCCGGTGAGTGCCTGCGCGTCGTTCAAGAATCGCACGGCGCCACCGACGAGACCGTTCAGCGTCTGCTCAGGGTCGGGTTCTCGGGTGGCGACAACGAGCACCCGGGCCACGTCGTCGGTGCAGTAGCCGTGCTCAGGCTGAGGCTCGGCGAGACAGGCGTGCTCGAAGGTGCCGCGACGGTCTGTCAGACGCAGCAGATGGTCGAAGTTGGGAGGTGGCGTGGTCACGGTCATGCCACCGCCCGTTCGGTGAGGAGATGCTTGGCCAGACCCAGATACGCCTTGGCCACCACCGGCCATGCCATCTCTGGCGCCAACCGGCGGGCCTCGGCCGCCATCGAGCCGGCAAGGCACGGCTGCGTCAGGATCCGGCGAAGGGCGGCCGCCAGCGCGTCCGGGTCGTCATGGCCGACGACGACGCCCGCGCCGGTCGCAAGGAGCTCGACGGCGTGCGGGAATGCGGTGGCGACCACTGGTCGACCACACGCGATGGCATCGACCAGAACACCGGAAGTGACTTGATCGGTGGAGTCGTAGGGCAGGACGACCACGGAGCACGACTGGACAAGGGCATTCAGCATCGGCACGTCGCGGTAACCGGCGTCGAAATACACCGAATCGGCGACTCCGCTGCGCCGCGCCTGTTCCATCCGGGCATCGCGGTACGCCTCGCCGTCGGCGGCGAAGACCTTCGGATGCGTCCTACCGGCAACCAGGTACTGCGGCCGGCCGGGTAGTCCGTTGAGCGACACCATCGCCTCGATCACCCGCTCGATGCCCTTTCCCGGGCCCATCAGGCCCCAGGTCAACACGGTCGGTCGACTCGGACGCTTCGCGGAGGGATTTGTCGGGACGGTCGCGCCGTGCGGGATCGTGGTGACTTTGCGGCGGTCGATGTCAAACACACGACACAGCCGGTGGCTGGCCGCTTCGGACATGACGACCACCTGATCCGCCCGCGCCGCGACCTCCTCGAGCACCGAACGCTGGTGCGGCGTTGGGTCTTTGAGGACCGTGTGCGCCACTACGATTGACGGGATCCGCAGCCCGCCGATGATGTCCACCACCTCGTCACCGTCGACACCGCCGTAGATGCCGTACTCGTGCTGGATGACGGCGACGTCGCTCTGATTGAGCAACTCAGAGGTTGCCGCTACGGATGTCGTTGAGCCGTTGACCAGCTCTCCGATGACGCGGGCGCTCGAAGTTGGTGACTGGTCGGCCACCCGCACGACGCTGACGTCGGCGCCATTCACGGTCAAGCCGTCGGACAAGGCGGCACTGAACGTCGCCAGCCCGCACCGTGTCGGTGGATGCGTACTCAGAATGCCGACGCTTGGGGAGCCGGAAAACCCTTGGCTTACAACTGGAAAGGTCAACGATGGAAGGGTGGATAAGGTTTTCAAGGTGGTCCCGACTTGCGGTTGTCACCGGTGTGTCCGGCGTGAGCGGTTGCTCGGTGCGGTCAGCGACAGCGGCTGACTCATCCCGGACTGGCTGGGTTCCCAACCTCTTTCACGGTACACCCCGACGCCGGCGTCGCCGGCGTAAGGTTGAGGCACCGGGACCAATACAGGCCCCCATATCAAAGGGCCAGCGATGTCTGACAAGTCTCCCCGGCAAACCATGGCCAAGAAGTCCGGCAAGTCTTTGAAAGAGAAACGCGCCGCCAAGCGGGCGAAGGCGGACCACACCTCGTCGACCGAGGCCTTGTTACATCCGACGAAGAAACGCTGAGGCGACAGTTCTGGCGGATCCTGGGGCTAAGCCCCCCCTCGCAGCCTGCACCGAATGCGGCGCTGACCAGCCCCCGGCCACGATCGGGTCGTTGATCTCTGCGCTGGAGATAATCACCGGCGAACTGGAAAAGCACATCGCCGACATGAACTACGCCGGCACCGACGAATTCAACGTCCACACGTTTTCGCGCCACCCGTTCGACGACACTGCGTATGACGTCCTCCACGACCTCACACAGAGGATCGAACACATCAGCAACGACCTGTGCAGCGCACAGGACGAGCGCCAGAGCTATGCCTCCTTGACTCCTCGGCAACAAAAGTCGAGAACAGCGGAGTTCGAGGAGATGGCACACGACGCGAAGGCGATCGCGGAGCAAGAGACCGAATGGAAGCGGGGGGCCAACGCTCGGGAGACAGCGTGGACGGCCTTGCCGCCGGAGGTTACGGCGCCCGGCCGCTACAACGACTCCGTTAAGAGATGCAAGGAGTGCGGTGGCCTCGTCGAGACCATCAACGGCATCCATCGGTGCTGGGCATGCTTCCGGCGCCGCCAGAACGGCCGCTAGTCGCGACCATCGAATTGCACTTCGTCAACTGCCGGTGAAACGACAGGTGTCGGCAATACCCTGATCGACATGGCACCCGCGCATCGTGAACCCAATGTCGTCGTCCTCGGCGGAGGATCCTGGGGCACCACCGTGGCGTCCATTTGCGCCCGGCGTGGCCCGACGCTGCAATGGGTGCGCTCGGAGGACACCGCCAAGGACATCAACGAGAACCACCGCAACTCGCGCTACCTCGGCGACGAGGTCGTGCTGCCGTCGAGCCTGAAGGCCACCAACGACTTCTCGGAGGCGGCCAACTGCGCCGACGTCATCGTCATGGGGGTGCCGTCGCACGGCTTCCGTGGGGTACTGACGGAGCTTGCGAAGGAGCTGCGGCCGTGGGTGCCGGTGGTGTCGCTGGTCAAAGGTCTCGAGCAGGGCACCAACGACCGGATGAGCGAGATCGTCGACGAGGTGCTGCCCGGGCATCCGGCCGGCATCCTGGCAGGGCCGAACATCGCCCGCGAGGTGGCCGAGGGGTATGCCGCCGCGGCAGTGCTGGCGATGCCCGACCAGCACTTGGCCGCCAAGTTGGCGGAACTGTTCCGCACCAAGCGATTTCGGACCTACACGACCGACGATGTCGTCGGTGTGGAGATGGCCGGTGCGTTGAAGAACGTGTATGCGATCGCAGTCGGCATGGGGTACTCGCTGGGCATCGGTGAGAACACCCGAGCGATGGTGATGACCCGAGCGGTGCGCGAGATGTCCAAGCTCGGCGAGGCGATGGGCGGACACCGCGACACGTTCGCCGGCCTGGCCGGCATCGGCGATCTGATCGTCACGTGCACTTCACAACGCAGCCGGAATCGTCACGTCGGCGAGCAGCTGGGGGCGGGCAAGCCGATCGAGGAGATCATCGCGTCGATGAATCAGGTGGCCGAGGGCGTCAAGGCCGCCAGCGTGATCATGGAATTCGGCGAGAAGTACGGCATTTCCACGCCGATCGCGCGCGAGGTCGACGGCGTCATCAACCACGGCTCCACCGTCGAAGACGCGTACCGCGGTCTGGCCGCCGAGAAGCCCGGCCACGAAGTGCACGGCGCGGGGTTCTAAGCGGCACCGGACGACCAGCGCCGCCGCCGTCAGTTGATGAACGGGTTGGTTCCTTCCGGCCGGTCCAGCAGCGGGTTGGACTCACCGAAGATGAAGCTTCCCGCCGGACTGAGCACGAAGCCCGACTGGTTGCGGTTATCGACGCACGTCGTCGTCACGCCGTCGTTGCCGCAGCTGACCGTCTGGTAGCTGATCCGCGAACCCGGCGGCAACGGCTTGGCTGCACCTGCGACAGCGAAAACCGGCGCGGGCGTGTTGGCGAACGAGGCTGGGCCTGGGCCACCGCTAACGAGGTTCGCACCGTTCGGGGCGGCCGGGATCGGCCCGCTGCACCCGTAGCTACCAGTTCTCTGCAGCACGCAGGTCACCCCTTCCGGGGTGCCGAACGCGTACCAGTTGTTGTCCATCACCGAGTACTCGGACAGCTTCACCGGCGCGAGAGCGTTGACATTGGGCGGTGGCGGCGGCGGCGCGGGTTGCGGCTGAGCCGCCGCAAGACCCGGCACTCCGACCACTGCCGCCCCCGCGGCCCCCACAACGCCGATCAGCATTCTGTTCAGCACGGTCCACACCCTAGATGGTGCGGATGTGACTTGCAGCATGCCCTACACATCGGCACGACCTCGCCGCGCGTTACCCCACGCCATCGGCGGTTCCCGCCGCAGCTGCGCTCAGTACCGGTCCGGGCCCCCGCCGGCCATCTCCTCCAGGCGGCGGATCCGGTCCTCCATCGGCGGGTGCGTCGAGAACAACTTGCCGATCTTCTCGCCTGAGCGGAACGGGTTGGCGATCATCAGGTGCGCCTGGTCGGCCAGACGCGGCTCCGGCGGCAGCGGTGCCAGCTGCACGCCCGCGCTGATCTTGCGCAGCGCGCTCGCCAGCGCCAACGGATCACCCGTCAGCTCCGCGCCCGACTGGTCGGCCTGATACTCCCGCGTCCGCGACACCGCCAGCTTGATCACCGTCGCCGCGATCGGACCCAAGAGTGCAATCAGGAGCAGCGCAAAAGGATTCGCGCCGCCCTCTCGGTTGCCGCCGAACAACCCGGCGAAGTGGGCGACGAAGGCCAGCGCGGTGATCACCGACGCCATCGCACCCGCGACGCTGGAGACGAGAATGTCGCGGTTGTACACATGCGAGAGCTCATGGCCGAGCACCGCCCGCAACTCCCGCTCGTTGAGGATCTGCAGGATGCCCGTGGTGCAGCACACCGCGGCGTTGCGCGGGTTGCGGCCCGTCGCGAACGCGTTCGGGGCGGCGGTGTCGCTGATGTACAGCCGCGGCATCGGTTGCCGAGCCGTCGTCGCCAACTCGCGCACGATCTTGTACATCACCGGCGCCTGCATCTCGTTGACCGGCTGTGCATGCATCGCCCGTAGGGACATCTTGTCGCTGTTGTAGTAGATGTAGGCGTTGAAGCCGAGGGCGAGCAGCACCGCCAGGCCCAGAATCGCCGTGTTGCGGAACAGTGCACCGATGAACACGATCAGCACCGAGAATCCCGCCAGCAACAGGAACGTCTTGAGCCTGTTGGCGTGCGGATGCCAGGTCATCAGCTTCCTCCTACGAAGTCATCGCTGATCTAACGCACAACTCGCCACACTGGGTTCCTCAGCCGTGCCGGTTCACCGTGTAGTCCACCAGCGTGGCCAGCGCTTGGCGACCCGGGCCTTCCGGCAGATCGGCCAGCTCGTCACGCGCCTGAGCCGCGTACTGCGCGACGGTGTCCTTGGCCCGTGCCATGCCCGGCGACGTGCGCAGCAGCCGCAGCGCCTCGGCCAGGTCGTCGTCGTTCTCGACGGGCCCGGCCAGCAGCTCGCGCAACCGGTCGGCGTCCGGCCCGGTTTCACGCAGGGCGTACAGCACCGGCAAGGTGTGCACGCCTTCACGCAGATCCGTGCCCGGCACCTTGCCGGATTCGTCGGGGTCGCTGTCGATGTCGATGATGTCGTCGGAGATCTGGAACGCCGTGCCGACGATTCCGCCGAGTCGGCTCAACCGCTCGATCTGCTCTTCGTCGGCGCCGGAGAACGTCGCGCCGAACCGGCCCGACGCCGCGATCAGACAGGCGGTCTTCTCGTAAACGACCTTCAGGTAGTGCTCGACGGAGTCCACGCCCTCGACGAAGCCCCGCGTCTCGCGCATCTGCCCCGTCACCAACAGGGCGAAGGTGTCGGCGATGACCCGCACCGCCTCCGGGCCCAGCCGCGACACCAGGCGTGATGCCGTCGCGAACAGGTAGTCGCCGGCCAGGATCGCGATGTTGTTGCTCCAGCGGGCGTTGGCGCTCGGGGCGCCGCGTCGCACCTGTGCCTCGTCCATCACGTCGTCGTGGTACAGCGTCGCCAGGTGCACCAGCTCGATGACGGCGCCGGCGACGCTGATCTGCCAGGCGTCGGGTTCGGGCCCCAGCCGCGCAGACAGCACCGTGAACAGCGGGCGGAATCTCTTGCCGCCCGCCTGGAAAAGATGCTGGACCGCCTCGGACATCAGCTCGTCGGCTTTGCCCAGCTCAGTGGCCATCAGGTCCTCGATGCGAGCCACCCCGTCGCGGACATCCTGCGCAAAGGCGGGATCCCCGAAATCCACTCCCGCCACCACACTCGCTGGTGTCCTCACCCTGCCAACATACTGGGAACCATGAACACCAGGGCCGACGTGGTCGTCGTCGGGGCCGGGCCAGCCGGTTCCGCGGCGGCCGCGTGGGCTTGTCGGGCCGGGCGCGACGTGCTGGTGGTCGATTCCGCGCAGTTCCCGCGCGACAAGGCCTGCGGCGACGGGCTGACCCCGCGCGCAGTAGCCGAGATGCAGCTACTGGGCCTCGGCCCCTGGCTCGACGGCCGCATCATGCACCGCGGGCTGCGACTGTCGGGGTTCGGCGCCGACGTGGAAGTCGAGTGGCCGGGCCCGTCGTTCCCTCCTGTCAGCAGCGCGGTGCCGCGCACCGAGCTCGACGATCGCATCCGCATGGTGGCGGTCGACGAGGGTGCCAAGATGCTGCTGGGCGTGAAAGCAATTGATGTGCGCCATGATTCGTCGGGCCGGGTGTCGTCGTTGCTTCTGGATTCCGGCGCGGAGGTCGGGTGTGAGGATCTGATCGTCGCCGACGGTGCGCGGTCGCCGCTTGGCCGGGCATTGGGCCGTCAGTGGCATAAGCAGACGGTGTACGGGGTGGCGATCCGCGGGTACATCGCGACGCCGCGCAGCAACGAGCCGTGGATCACGTCTCATCTGGAGCTGCGCTCGCCGGAAGGCGAGGTGCTGCCGGGCTACGGCTGGATCTTCCCGCTCGGCAACGGCGAGGTGAATATAGGCGTCGGGGCGCTGGCGACGTCGAAGCGGCCGGCCGATGCGGCGTTGCGGCCGCTGATGTCCTACTACACCGGGCTGCGTAGCGAGGAGTGGGGCTTCGCTGGAGAGCCCCGTGCCGGGCTGTCCGCTTTATTGCCGATGGGCGGCGCCGTGTCCGGGGTGGCCGGACCGAATTGGATGCTGATCGGCGATGCGGCGGCCTGCGTCAATCCGCTCAACGGCGAGGGCATCGACTACGGCCTGGAGACAGGACGGTTGGCCGCCGAACTGCTCGGAAGGGGCGATGTGTCTTCGGCGTGGCCTTCTGTGTTGCAGCAGCATTATGCGCAGGGGTTCTCCGTCGCGCGCCGGCTGGCGCTGCTGCTCACGATTCCACGGTTCCTGCCGTCGACGGGACCGATCGCGATGCGATCGGAATTTCTGATGAACATCGCGGTGCGGGTTATGGGGAACTTCGTGACGGACGACGACGCCGATTGGATCGCCCGCCTGTGGCGGCGTGCCGGCGCGGGATCGCGGCGGATCGACGGCCGCCCACCGTTCGTCTAGTCGGACGACGAGTACGACTCGTGGGCGCTGCTGCGTCCTGACTGCATCCGCTTGGCGACGGCCAACGCGACCCGGACATCTGCGGGCGCCTTCTCCGGGTCGCTGGCGCTGGTTAGGCCCAGGGCGATGAGCACGTCAGCCGCCGTGATGAACAGGCCGGCCCAGTAAGCCCATTTCATGGTCGGATCCGGCTGTGTCGCAAAGTAAATGGCCAAGAAAATCGGCCCGACGCACCCGAACACGAACACCATCAACTGGATGCGGACGTAACGCCAGAACGTCGACATCGCTCCCTCATAAGTGAGTTGGGCCGGCTGCAGCATAGCGCGCGCGACCGTGGGTGCTCACTTGCCAAATGCCTCACTGTCGTCGCCACCTTTGGCCGCGGTGAACGCAACGTCCAACAGACCCACGACCGCATGTAGGCCGGCAAACCGAGCAGGCGACGCGATTTCGCCCGCACCGTCGGACCCGCGGTTGCCAACCTCTCACAGCGACAAGCCCGCCTCAGAGCGACATTACATCCATCCAGATGCCACCGAGCCCGCCGGGCCCTGCGAAGAACTGCTCTACGTCGGCGTATGCGCTCCGGTCAGCGAACAGCCCTCTCCCCCATCGCAACACAGCTTTGGCGACGTCGTGCTGGCTCCGGATACCAGCACTGGCATCCACCCCCTCAACTAGCGCAGTCGCTTCGTCGCCGCATGCAGCGCGACGATGCCGCCGGACAGGTTGCGCCACCGCACCGCCGACCAGCCGGCGTCTGAAATCCGGTGCGCCAGTTGGGCTTGGTCCGGCCACGCGCGGATCGACTCCGCCAGATAAACGTAGGCCTCCGGGTTGGACGACACGGTGTGCGCGATCCGCGGCAGCGCTTGCATCAAGTACTCCTTGTAGGCCGTCGCGAACAGCCGGTTCGTCGGCGTCGAGAACTCGCACACCACCAGCCGCCCGCCCGGCCGGGTCACCCGCACCATCTCCCGTAGCGCCTCCGCATTGTCGACCACATTGCGCAGCCCGAAGCTGATCGTCACCGCGTCGAACACCCCGTCATCGAACGGCAGCCGCGTCGCATCGCCCGCGACCTTCGGCACCCGCCGGCCCGCGCCGGCCGCCAGCATGCCGACCGAGAAGTCAGCGGCGACACACCACGCCCCCGACGCCGCCAGCTCCACCGTGGACACCGCCGTGCCCGCCGCGAGATCCAGAACCTTGTCGCCCGGTCCGATCCGCAGTGCAGAGCGCGTCGCCCGCCGCCAGAACCGGTCCTGCCCGAGCGACAGCACGGTGTTGGTCAGGTCGTAGCGGCGGGCCACGGCGTCGAACATCGACGCCACCTCGTGTGGGTCCTTGTCCAGCGTCGCCCGGCTCACGAGGCCGACGGTACCTGTGAATGTGCTCAATCCGGGAATGGGCGCGACGGGCACTGGTTGTATCCGCACGTGACTGAAAAAGTTTGGTTCATTACCGGTACATCGCGCGGCTTCGGCCGGGAGTGGGCGATCGCGGCCCTCGAGCGCGGCGACAAGGTCGCGGCCACCGCGCGCAACACCTCGACACTCGACGACCTGACGGAGAAGTTCGGCGACGCGCTGCTGCCGATTCCGCTCGACGTGACCGACCGCGACGCGGACTTCGCCGCCGTCAAGCAGGCGCACGACCACTTCGGTCGGCTCGACATCGTCGTCAACAACGCCGGCTACGGCCACTTCGGCTTCATCGAGGAGCTGTCCGAACAGGAAGCACGCGACCAGATCGAGACCAATGTGTTCGGTGCGCTGTGGATCACCCAGGCCGCGTTGCCTTTCTTACGTGCCCAGCGCAGCGGGCACATCCTCCAGGTGTCGTCGATCGGCGGCGTTACGGCGTTCCAGAACGTCGGCATCTACCACGCGTCGAAGTGGGCGCTGGAGGGCTTCTCACAGGCGCTCGCGCAGGAGGTCGCGTCGTTTGGCATCCATGTGACGCTGATCGAGCCGGGCGGGTTCTCCACCGACTGGGCCGGCACGTCGTCGCGGCGCTCCGAGCCACTGCCCGCCTACGCGGACGTTCATGCCGAAGCGGAGCGGCTGCGCGGCCAGCGCGTCGCCAAGTCAGGCGACCCGCGCGCGTCGGCACGCGCCGTGCTCAAGATCGTCGACGCCGAGAACCCGCCGCTGCGCGTGTTCTTCGGGGAGCTGCCGCTGCAGCTGGCCAGGGCCGATTACGAGAGCCGGCTCAGGAACTGGGAGGAGTGGCAGCCCGTCGCGGTCGAGGCGCAGGGCTGATCAACCACCGGACTCCCGCTGGCCCGCGAATGACCCGAAAATGCTACCGATTCACGGCGTGTCGACGTACAAACACGGTCACTCGCGGGGAGGTTAGGCGGCCTTGAGCCGCCGCGCGCCTTGCACGGCCTCGTAGTGGCCGAGCAGCTCGTCGCAGATCGCGGGCCACGTCCGGCCCAGCACGCTGCGGCGGGCGGCCACCGAGTAGCGCTGACGTTCGACGATAAGGTGGTCGACGGACTCCGGCAGCTTGGCCTCGAACCCGTCGACCGGCAGCAGCAGCCCAGTGCGGTACGGGGCAACCAGGTCTCGCGGACCCCCGGCGTCGGGAGCTATTACCGGCACGCCGGACGCCATCGCCTCCTGCACGGCCTGGCAGAACGTCTCGTGCTCGCCGGGGTGCACGAAGACGTCCATGCTGGCGTAGGCGGTCGCGAGGTGCGCCCCGTACAGGGCACCGGTGAAAACCGCTGACGGCAGCGCGGATTGGAGCTTGGCCTGATCGACGCCGTCGCCGACGATCACCAGCTGCAGATCCTCTCGATGTGCCAGCACCCGCAGACGCTCGACATGCTTCTCCGGCGCGAGCCGGCCCACGAACCCGACGATTGGCTTGCCGTCCGGGGACCACCGCCGGCGCAAGATATCGTCACGCGCCGACGGGGCATAGCCGGTGATGTCGACGCCGCGGGCCCACTTGTACACCCGCGGGATGCGGTGAGCAGCAAGGTTTTCCATCGCCGATGTGGATGGAGCAAGCGTGCGGTCAGCGCGACTGTGTAGATGACGAGTCCACGTCCACGCTGACCGCGACGCCACGCCGATACCATAGCTCTCCGCGAAACCCGCTACGTCGGTTTGGAATACGGCGACGGTCGGCACACCGAGGTAACGAGCGGCGTGCAGGCCGCCGTAGCCGAGCAGCGCCGGCGACGCCAAATGCACTACGTCGGGCTCGAATCCACGCAGCACGCCCACCATCCGTGGTCGCGGCACACCGAGCGGCAGCGAGGAGATCTTCGGGAACATCAGCGACGGCACCCGATGCACGCGGATTCCGTCGTGGACCTTGTCGGCCGATGGTTGGCCCCGCGGCGTGTCCGGTGCGATGACGAGAGCTTCGTGACCGGTGCGGCGGAAATGCTCGATCACCCGAAGCACCGAGTTGGTGACGCCGTTGACATTCGGGAGGAAAGACTCCGCGACGATTGCAACGCGCACACCATGATCGTGCCAGCAGCGACTTTCGCGAAGGTTGCCTGCGGGGATACGACACGCGAAAATCTCGTGCCGGTGAACCACTGATCCACCCAGTGCGTATCCAGTATCGTGCGCACCAAAGAAGGACGGTTGACATGCGGCTATTCCGGGCTGTGGTGGTGTTGACGATAGCGCTGCTGCTCGGCGCGGTCGGCTGTACCAAGCAGGTATCTGGCGCGGCGTTGCCCGACCCCGATAAGGCACCGCTCGAGGTGAGTGAAGACGGCTTCGGCATCGTGGCCGGCTTCGACAATGCCCCGGTCAAGATCGAGATATTCACCGAGCCGCAATGCAGTCACTGTGCCGACCTGCAGGCCGATTTCGGCGACCAGCTCGCCTACTACATCGGCGTCGGCGCGCTGAAGGTCACCTACCGCCCGGTGACGTTCCTCGACGAGGAGTCCGGCGGCCACTCGGCGCGGGTGAGCAACGCACTGTTCCTTGCCGCCGAAGGCGCCGACGGACAGAAGGCGACGGGCACCGAATTCCAGCGGTTCGCCGAGGAGCTGTGGGCCAATCAGGAACCCGGCGGCCCCGGTCCCAGCGACGACGAAATGGCCGACATGGCCAGGCAGGCGGGCATCCCGGAGAACGTCGCGTCCAAGATCGCCGACGGCGGATCTGCGGTGAACGTCTCCGATATGGACGAGGCGAACTTCGGGTATCTATTCGAGATCGATGTGTTAGACACCGGCACGCCAACGGTTTACGACCCCGCCAAGGATGAGAAGATCGACATCTACGACAACGACTGGCTGAACAAGCTCGTTCAGTCCTGACGGCCCACCACTCGACCAGCAGCTGAGACGAAATGGTGGGTTCTACTCGCTCTTTTGCGCCGAAACGTTGGCTTGGGCGAGGCGGCGTTCGACGAGGGCGGTCCCGAATAGCGCTGCCCAGGCGACTAGCCAGCCGACCACCGCGATCGAGCCCGCCGGGATGATCGCCAGCGACGCGTCGCGGTCCTGCACCCGCACCAAGTCCGGATTGTTCTGGTCGTACTCGACGTAGATCCGCAGAAGCGGAACGGAAGGCCAGCGGCGATCGCGGCGGGCGGTGTCCGTCAGCTGGAGTGTGGCTCGCTCGAGTCCCAGAGTTCCCGCATCGGCCAGCTCCTCGCCCGGCAGACGACCTGGCCCTCCGGCGCGGCCGCGTTGGGTGGGCGCGCGGCGTGGGCCATCCCCAGTCGAGACGCGTGGTTGCCAGCACCGGCGAGCCACGCAGCTCACGGAGCGACCCCTCGAGAGCAGGTACAGGCAGGCCGGCCAGGAGTGCGGCTCCAGGGTCGCGCCACGCCCTCTGGTCGGACGACCGTCTCAGCGGGGCGAAGATGGTTGGCCGAAACCCGGAAACGCTGCGGTCGCTGCGCCAGGGCCACGGGCACGCTCTTCCACGCAACCTGTGTCGGGGCAAACACCAGGTCGAACGCGAACGTTTGTCCGGCCGAGTGACGCCGTGACTGGGCACCTCGGCGCGTGAGCGTCGCCCGCACGGGGCACGGTCGTCGCGCTACTACCCCAGCAGACGTCGCCGAGCCGAACCGCCGCCAGGCCCAGCTCAGGCGCAGCGAGCAGCACGCCACACAAAACACACCCTAATGCCCATCGTTCCCCTTCTTGGGTGTGCCGAAGGCACGTCCGAGATCGACGAAACGGCGGGGTTCTACTCGCTCTTTTGCGCCGAAACGTTGGTTTGGGCGAGGCGGCGTTCGACGAGGGCGGTCCCGAATAGCGCTGCCCAGGCGACTAGCCAGCCGACCACCGCGATCGAGCCCGCCGGGATGATCGCCAGCGACGCGTCGCGGTCCTGCACCCGCACCAAGTCCGGATTGTTCTGGTCGTACTCGACGTAGATCCGCATCCCCTCGTCCAACTCGGACGGGTACAACACCCCGAGTTCGGGGCGGTATGTGACGCGGTCGGGCGTAACGAACTCGATCGTCGAACGCCGCGGTCCCGCGCTGAGCACGTTCGCCTCGGCGATGCCCATGTGACGTTCGATTTGCCGATCGTTGCGCCACGCGCCGAGCACCAGCAGCACCGACTGCAGCGTCACCAAACACGCGGCGATCACGATACCGACGCGCACCCGCCGCAGAATCCGCTGCGATCGTGTCTCGCTGGGCTCGACGGACAGTCGCGGAAACAGCTTGCGCGCCAGATCGATCGGAAGCTTCGCTGCGGCCGTCTTGTTCGCTCCGCTCACAATGCGGCCTTGATCGACGCGTGCAATGCGCGCAACGACGACCGGTCGGCCTTCACCTCCAGCACCCGCATTCCGTCGAACGGTTCGTCCAGCGCCCCGACGAGGTCATCGGCCTCGATCTGCCGGCTCTCCACGTGATAGGCCCGGCACAGCGCGCCGACGTCGACATCGTGAGGTGTGCCGAAGATCCGCGACGACACATCTGAGAACCGCGGGTCGCCCTGCTCGAGCAGTTCGAAGATGCCGCCGCCGTTGTCGTTGGAGACGACGATCGTAAGGTTTCGCGGCGTCGGCTCCGTCGGGCCGATCAGCAGGCCGGAGCTATCGTGCACGAAGGTCAGGTCGCCGATCAGTGCAACGGTTCGACCGTCGTGGGCCAGCGCCGCGCCGATCGCTGTCGACACCGTGCCGTCGATCCCCGCGACGCCGCGGTTCGACCGGACCTTGATGCCCTGGGTTTTCAGCCCCACCAGCGCGGCGTCGCGCACGGGGTTCGACGCGCCGAGCACCAGCTGGTCCCCCGGCCGCATCGCGTCGGCCACCGCCGCGGCCACGTGCAGTCCCGTCGTCAGCGGGTGCGCCTTGAGCTGGCTGCAGACCGCCTCAATGGCGTGGCGGTTCACCTCTGCGCAGCGATGCAGCCAGGCGGGGTTCGGCTCACCGCTTGTGACTGCGCGGGTGCCCGTGGCCTGCGAGTTTCCGGACACATCGGGCCAGCGTGGCCCCGTCGTGAGCGCGTAGACCGGCACCGACGAGTCGGCGAGCAGCGCCGACACCGGCCGGTGCAGCGTCGGGCGGCCGAGCATGATGACCTGGTGCGGACGAAGCAGCCGCAACGCGAATGGGTGCAACTGGTTCGCGGCAGGCGGTGCGGTCGGTTCGGCGACGGTGGGCAGCGCCGCGAGATTGGGGTGCACACCCGCGCCGTGCCCCGCGATGACGATCGTGTCGGGCGTCAGGTCGATGTCGAGCGGCTGGTCGAACGTGACCGGCGGCGTGTAGGTCCATGGCTTGCCGTTCGGGCGTCCCTCGGGGACATACCCCGCCATCGGATCGGACTCGGGATCCGGCACCAGCGGCTCGCGCAGCGGGATGTCGAACTGCACGGGGCCGGCGTTGGCACTACGAGATCCCGTGGCGGCCACCAGAACTCGACACGTCGCCGATCGCCACTGAGCGTTCAGCGCGTCCATCCGCTCGGGCGCATCCTCGGACAGCCCGAGGCTGATCGACGCCCGCACCTGAGTGCCGAAATAGCCCAGCTGCTCGAAAGTCTGGTTCGCGCCGGTGCCCAGCAGCTCGTACGGCCGGTTGGCCGACAGTACGATCAGCGGCACGCGAGCGTAGTTGGCCTCCACCACTGCAGGCCCGAGGTTGGCCACCGCGGTGCCCGAAGTCATCGCCACACACACCGGGGCCCGCTCGGCCACCGCCAACCCGATCGCCAGGTAGCCCGCGGTGCGCTCGTCAATACGGACGTGCAGCCGGATCCGGCCCACGCGGTCGGCGGCTTGCAGCGCAAACGCCAGCGGCGCGTTGCGCGAACCCGGGCACAACACGACGTCGCGTACGCCGCCGCGAATCAGCTCGTCGACGACTACACGGGCCTGCGCCGTCGATGGGTTCACCACTACAGACTATCGGCGAAGAATTTCAGGGCCGCGGAGTTGACCTCCTGCGGCTTTTCGATGAAGCCGAGGTGGCCGGTGTCGGGAATCTCCAGGTAGTGGCCGCTCGGAATGGCGTCGGCGACCTCGCGGCCCAGGTGCGGCGGCAGCACCACGTCGTCGGCGAACCCAATCACGAGCACGGCGGCCGTAATACTTCGGTAGGCGGGCAGCCGGTTGCCCTGAGGGCTGATGGCCAGCTGGGTGCGCAGGCCCGGCGTCGGCTTGGTCGGCCACATGGTGAACATGTCGATCCAGTCCGCGACGGCGCGGTCGTCATTCAGCGTCCGCGGTGAAAAGCTCTCCAGGAGGCGAATTTTCGCGTCGAAGCTGGGTGGTACCCGGACACCCGACTCGGCGAACTCCCGATCGGCCGTACGGAAGAAGTCGCGGGCGCGGTCCTGGCGGCCGCGCGTGGCCATCAGCACCGCCTGGCTGACCAGCTCGGGACGGGCCAGCATCAGCTCCTGGGCGATGAACGCGCCCATCGACACCGCCACGATGCGTACCGGCGCGGCGTCGAGCTTCTCGATCAGCGCAGCGGTGTCGGCCACCATCGTCTCGGTGGTGAAGTCGCTGGCGTTTTCGGTCTCACCGACGCCGCGGTTGTCGAACGTGATGGTGCGGTAACCGGCCCGTTGGAACTCTGGCACCTGCTGCAGGTGCCAGGTGCGCCCGGCGCCGCCGCGACCCGCGATGAACAGCACCGAGTCGCCGCTTCCGCGGTCGTCGTAGGCCAGATTCACCTGGACGACCGTACTAGAGAACGACTTGTGGAGTTATAACCGCGCTCAGCGCTCAGCGCGGCTGAGGCTCCACAAACCGCCGACGGCGGCGGCTGCGCGCAGTGCGGATGGCGCCCTCCCAGATCAGCGCAGTCGTGGCCTTGAGCTGTGTGGGCTTGATCATGTCCCTGCTCAGCAGCGCCGTGGCCGCCGCCTTGGTCGCGGTGGAGGCCTTGGACATGTGGCCGGAGTCGAACGGCGGCTGCGGGTCGTATTCGATGGCCAGCTGGATGGTCTTGGCGCGGCCCTCGCCGGCGATCTGCCCGGCCAGCCACATCGCCAGGTCGATGCCCGCCGACACGCCCGCGCTGGTGACGATTCTTTTTTCGGGTCCCCCTTCCACTACGATCCGCTCGTCGCTGACCGGCGTGGCGCCGAGTGCCTTCAGCGCGGTCAACGCCAGCCAGTGCGACGTCGCCCGCTTGCCGTCCAACAGCCCGGCCGCGGCGAGGATGACCGAACCCGAGCACACCGACGCCGTCCAGGTAGCGGTCTGATGAGCCTGGCGCACCCAGTCGAGCAGCTTCTCGTCGCGGGCGTGCTCCATCGTCGTCATGCCGCCCGGAATCAGGATCACGTCGGGCGACGGTGTCTCCTCGAAGGAATGCGTGGCGCCGACAAGCAACACACCGGAGTCGGCGGCAATGGGGCCGGGCTCGTGCCACAGGAACCGCACCTCGGCGTCGGGAAGGTTGCGCAGCACCTCGTAGGGGCCGATGAAGTCGAGTGCCGTGTAGCCGGGGTACACCACGATCGCGATCTGGGTCATTGCCATCTCCTTGTGTTAGGCGAATGTCTTGCGGTACTGGTCGGGCGAGACGCCGAGTCGTCGAACGAAGTTACGGCGCAGGGTTTCTGCGGTGCCGAATCCGCAGCGCGACGCGATGACGGTGACGGTGTCGTCGGTCTGTTCGAGCTGGCGTCGGGCGGCTTCGGTGCGGATCCGTTCGACATACGCGCCGGGCGCCTCGCCGACTTCGTCGGTGAAGACGCGAGTGAAGTGGCGCGGGCTCATCGCGGCGCGGCGGGCCAACTCCGGAATACTGTGTGCGCCACCGGGTTCGGATTCGATGGCCTCCTGCACGTCGCGAATCGGTGCCCGCTTGGCGCGCGGCATCCACACCGGGGCGGCGAACTGCGTCTGGCCGCCGGGCCTGCGCAGGTACATCACCAGCCAGCGGGCGACGGTCTGCGCGACGTCGGTGCCGTAGTCGTCCTCGACCAGCGACAGGGCCAGGTCGATGCCGGCGGTGACGCCCGCCGCGGTCCAAACCTTCTCCGAACTGCGCACGAAAATTGGCTCCGGATCGACTGTGATAGAGGCGAATTCGCGGGCCATCCGGCCTGCGAACGCCCAATGCGTGGTCGCCGGACACCCGTCGAGCAGCCCGGCCTGCGCGGCAAGAAACGCGCCGGTGCAGACGCTGACGACGCGCCGCGCGTTCTGGGCGGCTGCCTGGACCCACGCGATGACGTCGGGGTTCTGCCGGGCATCGTCGACGCCCATACCGCCGGGCAGGATGACGGTGTCGATGCGCCGGCGCGGGTCGGGCAGCGGCTGAGCGACGAGCGCGAGCCCGGTGCCGGTGGTGGCCGGCTCACCGTTCTGCGAGACGACGGAGACGGTGTAGCCGTCGTCGGCGCGATTCTGGCTTTGCAGGTACAGCGTCGCGCCGGTGAACACCTCCGACGGGCCGACCAGATCGAGTGCCTGGACGCCCGGATATCCGAGGATCAGCACCGTCCGGGCCATGAGTCCAGTGTTGGCGATCAAACCCGTGGCGTCTATGCCGTCGACCCCACACATTAGGACATCGCTGGTCATATGAGAACACTGAGAAACAAATTTGACTGTGAACGCTGTAAACATCAACTTCCGACGCAGAATAGTGATTAACATGAGCGGGGTGCTCACCGCACTGGGATGAGTAGGGGGAAGCTAGAGCCGCCTGAGTCCCCGCACGATCTTGAGGAACGGTCCCATCGCGGCCAGGCCGTTGCGGAGGCTGCGCTGCATGATGCTGCAGTGCAGCAGGACGACGTGGCGGACTCCGGCATCGCGCCACTGCACCGCCTGCTCGATGACCTCACTCGCGGTCCCGACGAGCGCCATGTTCCGGAGCAACGACGGCGGGATGCCCTTGATATAGGACAGCGCCGTCTGCTCGTCCCAGTCCTGGGGCAGGATGTCCTGCGCACCCGTGAAGCCGAAGCATCGACGCGAGCGGCGAGGGCGCCCAGATAGTTGGCCCGGGTGAACGTGTCGACCGCAGGACGGCCGGCGATGATGAAGTCCAATAGGCCTACACGCAGTCCGGACATGGCTGAGTCCCTTCTTTGACGACGTTGTCGATGTTCAGCCTCTCGCCGGCCGGCCGGGCGGCATAGCGTATGCGGCTACTCGACTATTCGCGAGTAGCAGGCCGTCACCCGGTCGACCCACCACTGCCGGCGCTCCGGCGGAGCGGCGAGGGTCGCCAGCCGCGCCGGATCCGGGGTCACGGGCACGACGGGCAGGTACCCATCGACGGGACTCGCCGGCTCGGCGACGTCCTCGACGAACAGCCCGCCTGTGCCCAGACCGCAGGCATGCCGCAACTCCGGCAGCGCCGCGGCGGCCAGCAGCCCTCGCCCAATGCCGACCGCAGAGTCCAATGCGCTCGACACCACGATCGGGATGTCGATCTGTGCGGCGATGTCCAGCAGCTTGCGCACGCCGCCCAGCGGGGCGACCTTGAGCACCGCGATATCTGCGGCCCCCGAACGCACGACATGCAACGGGTCGTCGGCCTTGCGGATGCTTTCGTCGGCGGCGATCGGCACGTCGACCCGGCGCCGCAGCTCGGCCAGTTCGGGCACCGACGCGCACGGCTGTTCGAGGTACTCCAGCGGGCCGTCGGCCGTCAAAGCTTTGGCCGCCTCGACCGCCTCGGCAACGTTCCAACCGCCGTTGGCGTCCACCCGCACCGTCGGCACCAGCGCGCGAACCGCGTTGACCCGCGCCACGTCCTCCGCCAACGACTGCCCCGGCTCGGCGACCTTCACCTTCGCGGTGCGCGCACCGGGAAAGCGAATCAGCACGTCGGGCACCTCGGCGGCGCCCACGGCCGGCACCGTGGCGTTGATCGGAATCCGGTCACGACGGACCTCCGGCGGCGGCTCGTAGGCGCCCTCGATGCCCGCGGCCAGCCACGCCGACGCCTCGCCCGGTGCGTACTCGACGAACGCGCCGAACTCACCCCACCCGGCCGGGCCGTCGATCAACGCGACCTCACGAATCGTGATGCCGCGAAACCGTACCCGCATCGGTAGCGCGACCACGTGCAATCGATCGAGGATGTCCGCCAGCTCCACCACAGCCTCCATGGTGAGGCCATCGAGCGGATCCCCACGGTGCTTACCGATTCTTGAGGCCGTGACCACATGTCCGAGGCGGACGTGGCTAGTCGCGTAACACAGCCTCGGCGGTACGACGCCCACTGACCAGCGCGCCCTGGATGGAGGCGGTGTCGCGGTGGTCGCCGCACAGCCACAGGCCGTCGGAGACGCGGACGGGGCGACGAACTGACAGGGGCGGCGGCTGCACGGGCAGCGCATGGGGAACCACGTGCCGGGTCACCCGTGTCCACGCGCGCATGTCGACGCCGAGGATGTCGGCGGCGTGTCGTCGCATCACCTGCTCCTGCGGTGGCTGTCCGTCGGGAGTCAACAGTGCCGACGCCTCGATCAGGTGCCGGCCCGCGGGCGCGTAAGACGGCGCGACGGCGCTGACGACCGCGGTGTTCAGCACCGGGCCGGGCGGGTCGACCCGGCCGTCGACCCACAACATCGGCGGTCCGGCCGGCTCCTGATCGGTGGCCCACCAATCGGTCACAACGCCTTTCATGGGTGGAGTCGTCACACCGGTCAGCCCCGTCGCGGTCACCGGATCGGTGGCGACCACCACGTGGCGCGCGCAGAGTGTCTGGTCGCCATCCGAGACATGCCATCCGTTTTCGCTGCGGCGAATGTCGACCACCCTGCGCCGCAGTTCAATTCGATACTGCAGGCCGTCAGCGAGTTGACGGGGCAGTGCCTGAATGCCCTCGGCGGGTAGCGACGGCACACCGAGCGCGAACATCCGGGCCAGCAGTAGCGCGAACGCGTTGGACGTCGCCCCGTCGTCCTCGAGAAATACACCTGTCAGGAAGCGGTTGATCACCCGCCGTAGTTCGCCACGGATCCCTGACCGGACAACTGCCTCCCGCAACGCCATGTCGGCGTGATCGGTCGCTTTCAGCGCCTTGGGCCGCAGGGCCGGGCCGGCCCACCTGGCGACGGCCAACAGGTCCTTGGACCGAATCCTATTGCGGGCCAGCATTTTCGGCACTCTCGCGGGAGCGCGAAGTGGGTGCACCCACACTGTCGCGTCGTGCGTGCGGCGAACCGCCACACCTGCACCGAACGGCTGCAAGCGCAGCGCTGCCAGGTCGATCGCTCGTTCGAGTTCCGGGTAAGCAGGGTTCAGCACCTGGAAGCCCCGGTCGCAGCGGAAGCCGTCGATGACATCGGTGCGGATCCGACCGCCGACGTCGTCGGCGGCCTCCCATACCCGGATATCGCGGCCTTGTTCGGCGAGCACCGACGCACAGCGCAATCCGGCCAACCCGGCACCGATCACCACAACCTCGGTGTCGACTGCAGTCACTGTTCTGATGATCTGCGTGTTCGGCCGCGCCCGCGCGTGGCTGGATCAGGTGTCACCAAGACGTAAGAATTCGACGGGCCCGGCGCCACCGCGGGCCGGTAGCGTCGAAATCGCCCCGCTAACAGAACACGGCCCGGAAACCTCCGGGACGGTGAAGCGTCGGCGGGAGCGGTGAATTGAGTCCTAAACCAACGAACGTCGCGGTCGCACAAGGCGATGCGATCGATTCGCGCTATCACCCGTCGGCGGCGGTCCGCCGGCAGTTGAACAAGGTGTTCCCGACCCACTGGTCGTTCCTGCTGGGCGAAATCGCGCTGTACAGCTTCATCGTGCTGTTGATCACCGGTGTGTGGTTGACGCTGTTCTTCGACCCGTCGATGGCCGAGGTGACCTACGACGGCGTGTACCAACCATTGCGCGGTGTGCAGATGTCGAAGGCCTACGCGTCGACCCTCGACATCACCTTCGAGGTGCGCGGCGGGCTTTTCGTCCGCCAAGTCCACCACTGGGCGGCATTGATGTTCGCCGCGTCGATCATGGTGCACCTGGCCCGCATCTTCTTCACCGGTGCCTTCCGCCGGCCACGCGAAGCCAATTGGGTGATCGGCTCGCTGCTGCTGATCCTGGCGATGTTCGAGGGATTCTTCGGCTACTCGCTGCCCGACGACCTGCTGTCCGGAACGGGAATCCGCGCGGCGCTGTCATCGATCACGCTGGGCATCCCGATAGTCGGCACCTGGCTGCACTGGGCATTGTTCAGTGGGGACTTTCCCGGCGACATCCTGATCCCCCGCTTGTACGCCATCCATATTCTGCTGTTTCCGGGCATCATGCTGGCGCTCATCGGTGTTCACCTGGCAATGGTGTGGTTTCAGAAGCACACCCAATTCCCGGGGCCAGGTCGCACCGAGCGCAACGTCGTCGGTGTGCGCGTCATGCCGGTGTTCGCGGTCAAGTCCGGAGCGTTCTTCGCGATGACCACCGCCATCCTTGGGCTGATGGGCGGGCTGCTGCAGATCAACCCGATCTGGCAGCTGGGTCCTTACAAGCCGTCGCAGGTGTCGGCGGGCAGCCAACCCGACTTCTACATGATGTGGACCGACGGCTTGATTCGGTTGTGGCCGGCGTGGGAGCTCTACATCGGTAATCACACCGTGCCCGCGGCTGTCGCCGTCGCGCTGTTGATGGGGCTGGTCTTCACGCTTCTGATCGTCTACCCGTGGATCGAGAAGAAGGTCACCGGCGACAACGCTCACCACAATCTGTTGCAGCGTCCCCGAGACGCCCCGGTGCGCACCGCCGTCGGCGCCACGGCGATTTCGCTGTACATCGTGCTGACCTTCAGCGCGATGAACGACATCATCGCCTACAAGTTCAGTGTGTCGCTCAACGCGACGACGTGGATCGGGCGTATCGGCATGGTGGTGCTGCCGGCGATCGTCAACTACATCACCTACCGGTGGTGTGTCGGTCTGCAGCGCAGTGACCGCGCGGTGCTCGAGCATGGCATCGAAACGGGCATCATCAGGCGGCTGCCGCACGGCGCCTACGTCGAGCTGCATCAGCCGCTGGGCCCGGTCGACGAGCACGGCCATCCGATCCCGCTGGAGTACCAGGGTGCTGCGCTGCCGAAGCGGATGAACAAGCTGGGCTCGGCCGGCACGCCCGGCCGCGGCAGCTTCCTGTTCGCCGATCCGGTCTCCGAGGACGAGGCGCTGACCGAGGCCTCTCATGCCGCAGAACGCAAGGCGCTCACCGCATTACGTGAGCATCAGGGACGCAACGGCTCGTCGAACGGACAGACAAACGGCGAGCATTGACGCGCGGGGCCGGCGATGGCCACAACGTTCGCTCGCGGCGGCGGACGTCATAGTTCGGTAATCATCCGTTCGGTTCTGAGTACCGCGATGCGGGGATAAGTTTCAGTTACTGAAATATTCCTCTGAAAGCGGGTTGGGCATGGTCGTATCTGTCCGCTCATATCTCATCGCCGGCATCGCCGGCATTGCCGTCATCGGCGCTGGCGTCATCGCCGCCGGGCCCACCGCGCCGCCCCCACCAACGGCAGTGCCGGATTCCACCTTGGCGGCGGTTCTTGTGCCCAGCCGCCCCGACGGGCCGGCCAACCCAGCATCATCGGTGGCCGCGCCGGCTGCATCACCGGTGGCCGCGCCGAGCGCATCACCAGTCACCCGGGCTGAACCGCTCGCGGCGGCGCAGGCCGGGCCGGGCTTACAGCTCAGCCTTCTCACCGGGACCCCCAATCTCGGTTTCGACAACGTCGGCAACTTCAACACCGGCATTGCCAACAACGGCGACTTCAATACCGGCGCCAAGAACGTCGGCGACTTCAACATCGGTGTGAACAACAACGGGGACTTCAACATCGGCGTCGGCAACACCGGCGATTTCAACGTGGGCCTCGCCAACAACGGCGTCCGCAATTTCGGCGTCGGCAACATCGGGTTCTTCAATACCGGCAACTACACGATCGGCGTCGCCAACATCGGTCTCAAGTACGCCGCCGACCCGCCTGCAACCGTTCAGACGGAGTCTCCGACGCAGGCGACCGATGATGTTAGGCCCGACGCATCGGCGCGCCGTTCCAGTGTCACCGCGACGGACAATAAGGGCGAACCTTCTGTGGCCGCCGCTTCCGAGAAACCGGGGACGGGTGACCGGAAGGCATCCCGGACCACCGAAGCGCAGGCTTCAACGGGTGACGATGCGAGGACTGAAGATAACGCCGGTAGCGCAGACAACGCGAAGAACGGCGACGACAACGGCTCGGACCGCGAGCCGAAGTCCGGCAGCGACCGACGCTAGGAGCAGCCGTGCAACTTCGAACACTGGTTCCGACGTCGTTGGCGGTCTTGGCGACCGCGGTCGTCGGGGGATTGGCGAGCCGGCCCGCCGAGTCCCTGTGGTACCAGGCGCTCAAGAAGCCGCCGTATCAGCCGCCCCGACAAACGTTTCCGGTGGTGTGGCCCATTCTGTACGCAGACATCGCGGTCGTGTCCGCATCCACGCTTGATGACATGGACGAGCGCGGAAAGCACAGTGCGCGTCGTGGGTATATCGCGGCGCTCGCGGTTAACCTCGTGCTCAACGGCAGTTGGTCATGGCTGTTCTTCAACAGACGACGCTTGGGTATCTCGGCGTTGGCGGCCGCCGCCCTGACGGCCAGCAGCGTTGACCTGACCCGACGCGCAGTCGCCGTCCGCGGCAAACAGGCGGTGCCGTTGGGCCTGTATCCGCTCTGGTGTGCGTTCGCCACCGCGTTGTCCGCACACATCTGGGTTCTCAACCGACGCTGACGCGAATCACCAAGTTGTTAAGACAGATCGTCGAATCGGTGTTGTCTGTCGTTGGAATTCGATACGGCACCGAGGAGCCCCACTACATCCGAATGCCGTCGTTGGACGGCGTCCAGATCCGCCCAGCAATCGGGCCGTGGCGGTGAGGAGATCGTGCGCCCTGCTGGATGCGCGGCGCGCCATGGGACACAGCAGTTCGGTGGGGCCTTGGTGAGCTTTTCGGTTTAGCGGTCGAGTCCCTCGACCGCCGATCAACGTCTGCTGCCGCAGTGTGGTGGCCGTGGGCGTAGGCGGTGACCCAGTCGCGCACGGTGCGGGCGTATTACGGGCGTGACCGCTAGCTCAGACTCGACTGTGCTGACTGAGTAGCGCGAGTTGGAGAGGGCTCGGCGCGGGCCTGGTCCCATCCCCGCCGGGCATCGCGAAGGCGGTCTTGAAGATCTTCCAACCAGAGCCGACGCTGGCGCCGCTTTGTTGGTGCCAGCTGTCGGTGCCGTCGGTCCATCCCGTATGGCGGTGCCAATGCAGTTCACCTTCACCGGTGATGCCGTAGATCACGCCGTCCATCGCGGGCAGCACCTGCTCGAACCTGTTCCATCCGGTGCCGACCAACTGCCCACCATCACCGGCGGTCCAGACGTTGGCGCCGATGAACCAACCGTCGTGGCGATACCAGCGCAGCTCTCCGTCCGAAGTGATGCCGTAGAACACGCCACGGTCGCCCATCGGAAACACCTGCGAGTAGACATTCCAACCAGAACCGATGACGAAGGTTTTCGTCGCCTCTTGGGCGGGATTGACCGTCAAAACCCCGTCGGGCGCAAAGAAATAGGCGTTCGAAGCGCCTGTCACGAAAAAGGCGGAATACTTGTCTAATTCGTGTCCAACCAGCCAGGCGGGGCTGATCCTCGGGAACAGTTTGACCTGTGTACCGATGCCGGCATCGAGTCGGTGCGGCGAATCCGGGTTCCACGCGTCGGAACCGTCGGCCCACCCGCTGTGATAGTAGGCAGGGTTGAGCTGACTCGGCGCGAGTGCGTACATCAGCCCGGCAAAGGCGGGCACGATCTTTGGGTAAGTCTCCCAGCCGTCGCCGGATATCCGACGATCTTGCCGCCGCCGCCGTTGGCCCACGCATCCGTGCCATCAGCCCATCCGTCGTGGCGATACCAGAGCAGATACCCGGCCGGGGTGACTCCGTAGAGCACTCCGGTATAGAACATCGCCATCACTCGGCCCTCAATCGATGCGCGCTGGCGCATTCAGAGTTGTGCCCAATTGGGCTCTTTCTCCATGCAGGAGCTATAGCGCGCTGAGCATGCCAGCCGGTCTCGGCCGGTGTCATGAGTAGTCGACTACTCGAGTCGTCCGCACAGAAGCCGACCGTCGGCAGCGCGGCACGCGGCCGTAGGCGGCGACCGGCTGGGCAACAATGTGCGGGTGCGCGCTTGGTTGATCGGGTTCGGTTCGGTGCTGATCGCGGTCTGTGTGGCCGCGATCGGCACCGACTTCGGTCTGGCCATCTAAGGTCGCGCCGGCCGCCGTTCTCAATCCACCCCATCCGACGCACGACGTATGACCGACCGGAATCTGCACTTTTCTGACAATCGATCATTACCAGCCGGGCCTTCGTCGGTTGTGCTTAGCTTCAGTGTCGATAACCGTCCCGGTTACGGCCCCAGACCAGACGAAAAGAGCTAACGCATGATGCTGTCGGGCTTTTCCACGCGCCGTGCGGTGGCCCGATTGATCGGTAGTGCGGCGGTGGCCGGTGCGATGCTGTTTGGGGGCGCCGCACTGGCGTTTGCTCAACCCCCGCCGCCCGCCCCTCCGCCACCCCCCGCCCCAGCGGCACCGCCTCTTGGCTGCACGGCCGCCGACCTGGCCCAGGCGTCGGGCATCGTCGGAACGGCGATGGCGGCGTATATGTTTAGCCACCCGGAGGTCAACAACTTCTTCACCAGCCTGCGTGGGCTGCCGAACGAGGAACTTCGCGGCAGGGTCCAGACCTATATGGACGCCAACCCCCAGGTTGAAGCCGAGATCAACGGGATCCGCCAGCCGGTCACCGATCTGAGGAATCGCTGCGATGCCCCAGCCCCTTCGGGTCAGTAGTCACCTCAGCGGTGCCACGCCCCACAACGGTCTTCGGCTCGATACGCCAATCACGCCGGTGAGGAGACAAACCAGATGACTCATTGGACACGGTCATGGGCCGTCGCGGCGGCCAGCGTCTTCGCCCTCGCGGCCGTCCCCGGGGCGATCGTCACTATTCACGCCCCCGGGATCGCCAACGCCGACGTGTGCGTGGGCGGCGGCCGACGGATATCGGTGAGTGGCTGCGCGAACATCGCCGACGCGGTTGCGCCGTACATTCCGCCGCCGGCCTACTACGCACCCATGCCGTACGACCCACCGCCGCCCCCGAACGTCAGCGGGTGTGTCAGCTACAACGGCCGGTGGGTCAACGCCTCCAGCTGCAATTAGGCCGTTGCCGATCGCTAGCCGAATCACCTAGGCAGGCCGACGACTTTCGTCGTTGGTGGGTCGCACGGACGACGCCGCTTCCCTTGCAACGCAAGGGCCTTACTAATTGTCGGTAGACCGGTCGACCAGCCCTACGGCTATCGCGAGTACAGCGCCCACAACAGCCAAGGCGCTCTATGGTCTTTCATGACGCCGTTGGCGTGATCTCGTGTGCGTCCGGACGATCAGTCCGCGCGTGGATGTCGAAGTTGAACCGAGTGACGGCACCAGACTTCCATATCCTCACCGAAGGACTGGTCGCCGACCTGTTCTCCCGTGCGAGTAGCTAGGCGACTTGGGCCGCGCGATGGAGGAGCGGCGATGGCCGTCGATGAAGAGAACTAATGTTTCTGGGAAGGCGCTAGGCGATCTCGGGGCGTCGATGAGCGCCGCGCTGATCCTGGTCGGCGACGAGCTCGGACTGTATTCGGCCCTGGCCGAGGAGCGATTGACGTCCGCGGAGCTGGCTGAACGTACAGGTACGACCGAGCGATATGTGCGCGAGTGGCTCGCCAATCAGGCCGCAGGCGGATACGTCGACTATGACAGCGAGAATGAAAAGTACTACCTGAGCGAGGAGCAGGCGCTCTGCCTGGCGAACCCGAACGGGCCCATGGATCTACCCGGCGGATACTCGGTCGTCGAGGACCTGTTCCACGTCAAGCAGCAGGCGGTCGAGAACTTCCGCAGCGGCGCCGGCATGGAATGGGGGGAGCATCATCGGTGTCTGTTCCAGGGCACCGAACGGTTCTTCAGGGCCGGGTACAACGCGAACCTGGTGTCCGCGTGGCTGCCCGCACTTGATGGCGTCGTAGAGAAGCTCACAGCGGGCGGCCGCGTCGCCGACGTCGGATGCGGGCACGGTGTGACGACAATTCTTATGGCACAGACCTTCCCGAACTCGCAGTTCGTCGGCATCGACTATCACGACGCGTCGATCGAGACCGCCCGCGAGCATGCCGCGCAAGCGGGCGTCACCAATGCAAGTTTCGAGGTGGCCGACGCGACGTCGTATCAGGGCAGTGGCTACGACCTCATCGCCTTTTTCGACTGTCTGCACGACATGGCGAATCCGTCCGGCGCCGCCCGTCACGCGAGGCAGGCGCTTGATCCCGATGGGCACTGCATGCTGGTCGAGCCTTTCGCGGGGGATAGCCTCTCGGACAACCTCAATCCCGTAGGTCGGGTGTTCTACGGGGCGTCGTCGCTCATCTGCGTACCCGTTTCACTCGCGCAGCAAGGACCGGCACTCGGCGCGCAGGCGGGTGAACAGCGGCTGACGAAGGTGATGGTGAACGATGGCGGCTTCACGCGGTTCCGACGTGCTGCGGAGACTCCGTTCAACCTGGTTTTCGAGGCTCGGCCCTGAAGGCTTCGGCCAGCTGTTTGAGCGCCCTCAACCAACTGCGCCACTGCCGCGGCGATCTCATCTGGGCTGTCCTCCTGGATGAAATGCCCTTTGGGAACGGTGATTCGGTCTGGTTCGGCCAGCTGCGGACGAAATCGCGAACCCGACCCTGCACGAGCGCCGGGGTGGCCGTTGATGAACAGCTTCGGCACATCGCTTTTCGCAAGCCACTTACCGTCTTCGTCACCACCGCGACGACGTCGGCTGGCTCGCCGTCGATCGGAATGCTTCGTGGCCACGACAGCGTCGGCCGCCGGTCTTCGCTGGGATTGCAGGAGGGTTCGCGGTAGTGGTTCGGCTCCTTGTCGCTCCGTTGGCCCTGGACAGCTGCTGGTAAGACGGCCTCGACGAACAGATTCTGGTCCCATACCATCGACTCGCTACGCCAGCGCCCGCCCGCGTCAATTCGCCTCGACCGGCGGGCCAGGGTGTTAGCCGACCCGCACTTCCCCGATGGCGAGGAGAAGATCCCGTGACCTCGACGATCGACAAAACCCTTCAGGAGGCGGTGGACTCCGGCGCGGTACCGAGCGTCGCCGCGATCGCCGCCGACCGCAACGGCGTGATCTACGAGGGTGGCGCGGGCTCGACGGTGGCCGGTGGCCGCGATCCGATCGGCGTCGACACCCACTTCCGGATCATGTCGATGACCAAGATGGTGGCCACCGTCGCGGCCCTGCAGCTGAAGGAAAAGGGCAACCTCGACTTCGACGCGCCCGTCGCCGACTACCGTCCGGAGTTCGCAGACCTGCAGGTGCTGGAGGGCTTCGACGGCGACACGCCACGGCTGCGCCCGCCGACCAGCCAAGCCACCGTCAAGCAGTTAATCACCCACACCGCCGGCCTGTCGTACTGGTTCTGGAACGCCGACATCGTGCGGTGGGAGGCGGTAACCGGCACCCCCAACATCCTCTCGGGCGTCAACTCGATCTTCGCTGCGCCGCTGGTTGCCGACCCGGGCACCAAGTTCGAGTACGGCATCAACACCGACTGGCTGGGCAAAGTCATCGAGGCGGCCAGCGGGGTGACGCTCGACGTCGCAGTCAAAGACGGCATCACCGGCCCACTCGGGATGGACGCGACCACCTTCCTGCGCAGCTCGGACCAGGCCGCGGGCACCACCCCGATCCAGGTCAAGGGGGCGGACGGCACCTGGGCGACCAGTGACATCAACCTGGTCGAGGAGCCGGAGTACTGGGCAGGCGGGCACGGCCTGTACTCCACCCCACGCGACTACATCAAGTTCCAGCGGGCGCTACTCGGCGGCGGCGAGCTCGACGGTGTCCGCATCCTGACCCAGTCCACCGTCGACGCCGCGTTCACCAACCAGATCGGCGACCTGGACTTCCCGGCGGAGATCCCGACCGCCGACGCGGCGTCGACGTACACATTCGCGGCCGGCCCCGGATACAAGTGGGGCTACGGCCTGCTGCTCAACACCACCGACATCCCGGGAATGCGCCGGGCGTACAGCGGTGCCTGGGCCGGGCTGTGCAACACCCACTTCTGGGTGGACCCGGCCAGTGGGGTCTGCGGCTCGATCTACAGCAACTTCCTGCCATTTGGTCCGCCGGAGGCGCTTGAGCTGTACGCCAACTTCGAGCGGGACGTCTACGCGTCTCGATAGTTTCGTGGCTGTACCTTCTCGCGCAGCGGCCTGGGACCTGTCGGACTGTCGACGGCTAAACGAAGGGCCGCACCCACCCGCTGCGCCTGAGTTGTTTGCTAACCGTTCCTGACCGCTCGGCAGCCAGTCGAGCACCCATCAACGGAGGCTGGACGTGGGAAAAAACCCGCCCGCTCGCGACCTCGGTGCCGCGAACGCGAACATCGCCTCGGGCGACGACTATCAGTACGACGAAGCACACGACGTGCCGGCTGGGCCGCTGCGAGAAACTCCTGCGCCACATCGTGTCGATCCGCCAGAGATGAACCTCGGCGCCGGCGGGGACTATGGATACGACGAGGCGCACGATTTCGGCGCCTCCTGAACGGCCAAAACCTGACATCGCGTACATGTCGGAGTTTTGGCGCACGTCGAGGTTCTCGGAGCGATACGAGCGCAGCATCTGCGGGGACGCTCGTCTTGTCCGCGCGCACGGATCGAGCCTGCCGCATCGAGGTCGTTGGCTCTTCGGGTTGACGTCCCAGGCTCAGCAGCCTGAGATGGCATCCGGTGGGAAACGCGACCGAGCGCTGCAGCGCGCAGTGGTGGTGGCATCCTGACCTCGTGGGCTTGGTGTTTCGTCTTGTGGAGTTCCTGCTCGTGCCGATGGCAGCCATCACCGTCGTCTCCCCCGCGGTCAGCTCGGCGTGCGCGCCGGGTGAAACGGCCGCGGCCACTACCTGCGCTCCGTTCTGCCTGCCGGGGTTGGTGTGGGACTACCAGCACACCGGATTGTGCCTCCCGGCTGCGCCGCCGCCACCGCCTCCGGCGCCGTTCAGCGCGACGCGTTAAACCGTCGCGCGGTCGCGGCCCTCCCAGAACTGCTTGCGCAGATCCTTCTTCAGGATCTTGCCGGTCGGGTTGCGCGGCAGCTCGTCGGTGATGTCGACAGATTTCGGGCATTTGTAGGCGGCCAGCCGTTCGCGGCACCACGCGATCAGTTCCTTCTCGCTGGCGTCACCTTCCAGTGAGACAACGGCTTTCACCACTTCGCCCCACTTGTCGTCGGGCACGCCGATGACGGCGACGTCCGCCACCGCGGGGTGCTCCGCCATCACTCGCTCCACCTCGATCGAGTAGATGTTCTCTCCACCGGAGATGATCATGTCCTTCAGCCGGTCTTCGACGAAGATGAAACCGCCGTCGTCGACGCGGCCGATGTCGCCGGTCCGGAACCAGCCGTCTTCGGTGACTGATTCGGCCGTCGCCTCGGGCTTGTTGTGGTAGCCCTTCATCAATTGCGGTGTGCGGAACCACAATTCACCCTGCTCACCCGTGGGCATCTCCTCGAGGGTGTCCGGGTCGACGACCTTGACCTCTGCGTTGGGCACCAGCGTCCCTGCGCTCGTCAGCCGCTCCGGGCGCTCGTCGTCGCGGTGGGCGTCGGGTAGCAGGTGACTGATGACGCCACCGACCTCGGTGAGGCCGTAGGCCTGAATGAAGTCGGTGTTCGGCCAGGCCTTCAGCGCCGCGCGCAGCAGCGGCAACGGCATCGGCGACGCCCCGTAGGCATACGTCTTCAACGCGCCGAACAGCTTGACGGCGTCCTCGCCGGACTCCAGCACCTTGGCCAGCACGGCCGGCACCAAGAATGTTCTGTTGGCGCCCTTGAGGATTGCGCCGGCCAGCGACATGCCGTCCACCTCGCGCGTCACCACGCTGGGAAAACCGTCGTGGAGCCCGAACTGCACGTACGACGAGCCGCCGACGTGGAAGAGCGGCATCGACACCATGTTCTTGTCGCCCTCGTCGAACTCGAATCCCTCATGGGCGTTGACGGTGTGCGCAATCAGGTTGGCCTGCGTCAGCTGCACACCCTTGGGGCGACCGGTCGTGCCCGACGAGTACATGATGATGCACACGTCGTCTGGCTCGACGTCGGCGGCGCGATCCGTCGGCGTCGCATTGGCCAGCAGTGCCTCGTACTCGTCGGCGTCGCCGCCTTCGGGGGTGACCTCGATGATGTGCTCAACGTTGGTGAGCTTGTCGCGGATCTTGTCGATGGCCGGCTTCAGCTCCGCGCCGACGATCAGCAGCTTGGCGCCCGAGTCGTTGAGCACGTAGTCGAGCTCATCGGCGGCCAGCCGGAAGTTGATGATCGCGGTGGCGGCGCCCAGCGAGGCAGCGGCCAGGGTCAGCTCCACGCAAGCGGGGTGGTTCTTGTCCAGGAACGCGACCACGTCACCGCGTTTGACGCCTCGTTCTTTGAGCGCGCCGGCCAGTCGGCGCACCCTGTCGTTCCACTCCGCCCATGTCCACGTTCGTTCGAAATAGGTGAACGCCTCGGAGTCGGGTTTGGTCTGCGCCCAGTGGGCGGTTCGTTCGTCGAGAAAGCGCGGTTCAGCCAGGTCGGACATGACCCGAGCGTGCCATGGCCGCCGCCGTGTCAGTCGTCTTTCGGGTGAACCTGCCTGCCAGCCAGGAAAGTGGCCCGCACCTCGAGCTCGGCGATCTCTTCCGGCGGCACGGTCCGCGGATCGGCCGACAGCACCACCATGTCGGCGTACTTGCCCACTTCCAGCGAGCCGATGACGTCGTCGGCGAACAGCTGGTACGCCGCGTCGATGGTCTGGGCGCGGATGGCCTGCTCGACGGTCAGCCTCTCTTCCGGCCCCAGCACCCGGCCGCTCGGCGCGGTGCGCGTGACGGCGACGCCGATGTTGCGCAGCGGCTCCTCGGGCGTCACTGGCGGGTCGTTGTGCAGCGAGATGCGCATCCCCGTGGCGACGGCCGAGCCGCACGGCATCCATCGGGTTCCGTGCTCGGGCCCGAACAGGCCGTCGACGATGATGTCGCCCCAGTAGTGGATCTGGTCGACGAACAGGCTGCAGGTGACGCCGAGGTCGTGGGCGCGTTGCAGCTGCTCATTCCTGATAGCGCCGACGTGCTCGAGCCGTAGCCGGTGATCCGGGCGCGGATGCTGGCGCAGTGCTTCCTCGTAGATGTCGAGGATGGTGTCGACGCCCGCGTCGCCGTGGACATGGCAGGCCATCGGCCAGCCTTTCGGGAAATAGGCGCCGACGATCTCGGTGAGCTGCTCGGGGGTGTAGTTCGCGTGGCCGCACGATCCGGGCGTGACGCCGATGGTCCGGGTGGCGTCGGTGTCGAGATACGGGAAGGACAGGTCGATGTTGCCGATCCACGGTGAACCGTCGACCCAGATCTTGATGCCGACCTGACGGAACATGTCGTCGCCGTTGTCGGGCGACATGTCGGTGGCCATCTGTGCAGTGGAGATCTCGTAGACGCGCAACCGCACGGTCAGCTCGTCACGCATCTGCTCGACCACCGGGCGAAACACCGGATCGAATGCCATCTCCGAGCAGGTGGTCAGCCCGACGCGGTTGAGCCGGGCCAGTTCGGCGTGCAGCATCGCCGGATAGTCGCTGGGCGCGATGGCACCGCCCAGCAGGGAGAACACCGCGGCGGTCTCCTCGGCGGTGCCGTCGAGCTCACCATTGGGGTCGCGGCCGTACTTGGCGCCCTTGGGATCCGGCGTGTCGCGGGTCAGTCCGACGCGCGCGGCGGCCGCGGAGTTGAAGTACGCCTTGTGGCCGGAATTGTGCGCGATCACCAGCGGCGTGTCGGGGGCTTCGCCGTCGAGCCAGGCCAGCGTGGGTTCGGGAAGCCCTTGTTGCAGCAGCGGATCCCAGCCGTTGAGGTACGCACCTTGTGGTCCGCGGTTGGCGACCTCGCGCCGGATCGCGTCGACGACGTCGTCCGCGTTGCGCATGGTGACCGGCCGGATGTCGACCATCCGGTCGGACAGCACGACCGCCTCCATCAGCGGGTGCCCGTGCGCCTCGACAAGGCCGGGCATCACACAGCCGTCGCCGATGTCGATGCGTTGCGTTCCGGGGCCGATCCAGCTCTCGATGTCCGTCCGACTGCCGACCGCGACGATGCGGCCATCGGACACCGCGAGCGCCTCGGCGGTGGGTTGTAGGTCATCGACGGTCAGAACGGTCCCGGAAATGACCAGGTCAGCGGCTGGCAATGGGCCATCCTTTCAGCCCGGAAAAAAGTTTGAAGAAATTTCGGGCCTCGTGTCGATTTCGGGGGGTTGCCGTTCGACGTGTCAACGAGGGCACGATGGACGGGCCCCTTCACCCCAGATAGAAGGAGACACCAGGATGTCGCGTTACATGCTGATCATGCGGTCGACCCCCGAGGCCGAGAAGGCCATGCAGGAGCAGAACATCGACTTCAACGAGGTCATCGAGTCGATGGGCCGCTACAACGAGGAGCTCATCAAGGCCGGCGTGATGCTGGCCGGCGAGGGCCTGACGGGACCCGACGAGGGCTTCGTCGTCGATTTCAACTCCGATCCGCCGGTGGTCACCGACGGCCCGTACACCGAGGCCAAGGAACTGTTCAACGGCTTTTGGATCCTCGATGTGTCGTCGAAGGATGAGGCCAAGCAGTGGGCGCAGAAATGCCCGTTGGGTACTGGCGTCAAACTCGAGGTGCGCCGGGTGTCCGAATCCGAGGAGTTCCCGCAGGAGAACCCGTGGATCGAGAAGGAGATCCAATGGCGAGCCGACCTCGCCGAGAAGGCAGCCGAGCAGGCCAGAAAGGCCGCGGGCCGCTGACTCGGCAAATGGCGGATTACCTAGCGCGGATCCGTATGGGTCCGCGCCAGGTGGCGTTCGGATCGAGAACATCGCCGCCCTGGGTGATGACGACCTCACCCTCCTTGGCCAGCTCCCGAGCGGCGTCGCGGGCCTGGTCCATCAGATCTCGCCAGTGCTCGCCGCCGACGGCCCGCGCCGCATCCGATGGGCAGATGCTGCTGGACGGCCCCCGTCGCCGTGCCAGTTCAAGGATCGACGCGCGCAACCTCTCCTGTCTCATGGCGCTGAGTCAAGACGAATCCCGAGGGCTCGGCCACCAAATCTGTAACACGTTCTAATCTGGTGGTCATGACTGATGCTTCTCCCCCTGCCCTTCGGGCGGGTGGTGCCCCCACACGCGAGCGCTCGTCAGGCGAGCTGCTGCGTCATCCCATCCACTCCGGCCACCTCACCGTCGGGGCTCTCAAGCGGAACAAGGACAAGCCGGTGCTGTTCCTCGGCGACACCACGCTGACCGGCGGCCAGCTGGCCGACCGCATCAGCCAGTACATTCAGGCGTTCGAGGCGTTGGGCGCGGGCACCGGCGCCGCCGTCGGCCTGTTGTCGCTGAACCGGCCCGAGGTGCTGATGATCATCGGCGCCGGCCAGACCCAGGGCTATCGGCGCACCGCACTACACCCTCTCGGCTCGCTGGACGACCACGCGTACGTGCTGAACGACGCGGGCATCACGTCGCTGATCATCGACCCGAACCCGATGTTCGTCGAGCGCGCGCTCGGCCTGATGGAGAGCGTCGACGGCCTCAGGCAGATCCTGACCATCGGCCAGGTGCCGGAAGCACTCGCGGATGTGGCGACGGACCTGAGCGCCGAGGCGGCGAAGTACCAGCCGAAGCCGTTGAAGGCCGCGGATCTCCCACCGGATCACATCGGCGGCATGGCCTACACCGGCGGCACCACCGGCAAGCCGAAGGGGGTCATCGGCACCGTGCAGTCGATTTCCACGATGACGACGATTCAGCTCGCGGAGTGGGAGTGGCCCGAGCAGCCGAAGTTCCTGATGTGTACACCACTGTCGCACGCCGGCGCGGCGTTCTTCGTGCCGACGATCGTCAAGGGCGGCGAGATGGTCGTGCTGAGCAAGTTCGATCCGGCCGAGGTGCTGAAAACCATTGAGGAGCAGAAGATCACGGCGACCATGCTGGTGCCGTCGATGATCTACGCGCTGATGGACCACCCGGACTCACACACCCGCGACCTGTCGTCGCTGGAGACCGTGTACTACGGCGCATCGGCGATGAACCCGGTGCGGTTGAAGGAGGCGATCGAGCGGTTCGGGCCGATCTTCGCCCAGTACTACGGACAGTCCGAGGCGCCGATGGTGATCAGCTACCTGGCCAAGGGCGACCACGACGAGAAACGGCTGACGTCGTGCGGGCGGCCGACGTTGTTCGCGCGCACCGCGCTGCTGGGCGAGGACGGCATCCCGGTGAAGCAGGGTGAGGTCGGCGAAATCTGCGTTTCCGGCCCGCTGTTGTCCGGCGGCTACTGGAATTTACCGGACGAGACGTCGCGAACTTTTCATGACGGCTGGATGCACACGGGTGATCTGGCCCGCGAGGACCAGGACGGCTTCTGGTACATCGTCGACCGGACCAAAGACATGATCGTTACCGGCGGCTTCAACGTGTTTCCCCGCGAGGTCGAGGACGTTGTCGCCGAACATCCTTCGGTCGCCCAGGTATGCGTGATCGGCACGCCAGACGAGAAATGGGGCGAGGCGGTCACCGCGGTCATCGTTCTGCGTCCCGATGCGCCGAGCGACGACGCGGCGGTCGCCAAGCTGACCGACGAGATCCAGGCTGCGGTCAAAGAGCGCAAGGGCTCGGTGCAGTCGCCGAAGCAGGTGATCGTCGTCGATTCGGTGCCGGTGACCGCGCTGGGCAAGCCGGACAAGAAGTCGGTGCGCGCGCAGTTCTGGGAGGGCGCCGGCCGCGCGGTCGGCTAGCCGCTCCGCGAGCGACCACTTTTGTAAGCGATTTGCGGTGTGTCGGCGTACAGACACGGTCGCTCGCGCTAGAGGGTGACCAGCAGATCGGCCTTGTGGCGGGACATTTCGATGCGGTCGGCATTGCGTTCGTCGACATCGCACACCCAGGCCTCGGCCTGCTCCGCTGACTTCCCGAACTCGATGTGGCGGGCGACGAGGCGGCGATGCCGTTCGTCACGCGGGACGTCGATGAACCACGTTTCCGACAGCAGGGTCTGTACGGACGGCCATGGCTCGTCGTCGTCGAGCAGATAGTTGCCCTCGGTGACCACCAGACGGGTTTCCGGGAACACCGGGATGCTGGCCGCGATCGGCTGTTCGATATCACGATCGAACCCAGGCGCGTAGATGATGTGCGACGGCCGCGCGCGGAGACGTTGGAGGAGCGCGAGATACCCGTGGCTGTCGAACGTGTCGATCGCGCCCTTACGGTGTAGGCGCCCCAGCCGTCGCAGCTCGACGTCCGCGAGATGGAAACCGTCCATCGGCAGGTACACGGCGCCGTCGAGCGCGGCGACGACCGACTCGGCCAGCGTTGATTTGCCCGCGCCCGGCGGCCCGATGATGCCCAGAATGACGCGGCGCTCGCGGTCCAGCAGCGCCTCGACGCGGCTAGTCCAGGAGGGCATCGATCTCGGCAGCCAGGTGCTCGATGCGTTCTTGTTCGCTGGGGGTCCCCCGGTACTCATCGCGGGCGCGGTGCCATCCCAATCGCCATATCCGGGCGGCGGTGCGGTCGCCGGTCCCGGCGTACGGGTTCAGAAGTGTGTTGGGGAACGCGCGACGGCCCGCGAAGTACGCGGTCACGAGCCTGTGGGTCACGTTCCTAACTTTCCTGCGCGAGCAGACGCAAAGTGCTCTATTACCTCGGCGTGTCGTGACAGTTTGCGTTCCCCAACTGGCGCGTGGGCGCAGGTCGGCAGAATGGGTGACCGTGGCCGCCACCGATCTGCAGCAGACCGTCGACGCGGTGTGGCGGATGGAGGCCGCGAAGATCGTCGCGACGCTGACGCGGGCCGTCGGCGACATCGGGCTCGCCGAGGACCTCGCACAGGAGGCGCTAATCGACGCGCTGACCCAGTGGCCGTCATCGGGCGTGCCCCGTAATGCGGGCGCGTGGCTGACCACGGTGGCCAAGCGCAAGGCGATCGACTACTGGCGTCGGCAGGAAAACCTCGACACCAAGTACGCGGTGATGGCACGGGAGCTCGAGACGCAGGTCGACGAGGCCTGGGATCCCGACCGCATCGACGACGATGTGCTGCGGTTGGTGTTCATCTCGACGCACCCGGTGCTGCCGCGGGAAGGGCAGATTGCGTTGACGCTTCGGGTGGTCGGCGGCCTGACGACCGAGGAGATCGCCCGCGCCTTCCTGACGTCGAAGCCGACGATCGCGGCGCGCATCACCCGCGCGAAGAAAACTCTGGCCGACGCCAATGTGCCGTTCGAGGTGCCGGATCGATCGGAGTATCCGCAGCGGCTGTCCGCCGTGCTGAGCGTGATCTACCTGATCTACAACGAGGGCTACTCGGCATCGTTCGGGCAGCGCTGGATCCGTGACGAGCTGTGCAGCGAGGCGCTGCGGCTGGGACGCGTGCTAGCGGCACTGGTGCCCGAGGAGGCGGAGGTATACGGGCTGGTGGCGCTGATGGAGTTTCAGTCGTCGCGGTTCGCGGCGCGCACCGACCCCGACGGCAAGCCCATCCTGCTGGAGGACCAGAACCGGACCAAGTGGGACCGAGCGCAGATCCAACGCGGTGTCGCCGCGCTGGAGCGCGCCGGTAATGCTCTGCAGCGCAAGGGCATCGGCTGGGGCCCTTACGCGCTGCAGGCCGCGCTGGCCGAATGCCACGCCGTCGCCCCGACCGCGGCGGACACCGACTGGAACCACATCGTCGTGCTGTACGACGGGCTGCTGCAAGTGGCGCCCTCACCCGTGGTTGAGCTGAACCGCGCGGTGGCGGTCGCGATGGCTTCCGGACCCGCGTCTGCACTGGAGATCGTCGACGACATCAACGGGCTCGACGGCTCGTACTTGCTGCCCAGTGTGCGCGGCGAGCTGCTGGCCCGGCTGGGCCGTAACGACGAGGCCGCCGATGAGTTCGACCGTGCCGCGTCGTTGACCGATAACGAACGCGAACGAGAAGTGTTGGCGGACAAGGCCGCCCGCGCACGAGATCGTTAGGCCCCCGGCACGCCCGTTCGCGCGCCCACCGAAGCCGGTGACGCGTTGTCGAACACGTCGACGGCCACGTCCGCGTCCCGGTAACCCCCGAGGTGGTGCAATCCCGACGTCGCACCGATGACGTGGCTCGCGTGATCGCCGGTCATCGGGTAATCAGCTACCGGATGCCGCCAATGCGCCGCGATGACGGTCGCGGCCGGCGCCAGCCGCGGCACCTCCCGGTCCAACACCTCGCGCAGAGCCCGCGGATTCAGGTAGTAGCAGAGCTCCGAAAGCACGACCAGATCGAACGGTCCCTGCGGCCAGGGCTCATCGAGTGAACTTCGAAGCAGCGTCACCTGACCGCGCCGACCAGCGTTGACCAGCCGTTGGTGGGTGGCGTCCAAGGCTGCCGTAGCGACATCGGTACTTGTGACGTGGTCGCACCTGCCGGCCAGCTGCTCGGTGAGAACACCGATCGAGCAGCCGGGTTCGAACGCGTGCCGGTAGCGCTCATAGGGCAACAACGCCATCGTGATGGCATACTTTCGCCGCTCGTACCACCGGTCCCCCAGTTGCCAGGGGTCAGCCGACTCGGAGTACATCCGGTCGAAATAGCCGTCGGAGAGCCGAGGAGTCAGCGGAAGACCACCTCCCGAACCGAGAGCAGTCGCTCCTCCACGAACGGCGGCAGTACCGGCGCCCCGTCGGCGGCGGGCGACTCGAACTGGGTGCGGTAGCACCGCGCCGCAGCGGCCTTGCGTTCTACAGCGTTGTCCGCCAACGGCATCGCGTATAGCCGGTCCCAAGGCACCGCGCCGTCACCGGGTGAAGCCCAGTGCCACATCCACACCGGATACTCCACCAGGACTGTGCCGCCTCGCTGGGTTGCGGCGGCCGCTGCACGGCCGACGGCTTCGTGATCGGGATGACCGTCGCCGCGCCAGTTCGCGGCGCACCAGGTTCCCCTGGGATGGGTTGCCAGAATCTCGGTGAGCAGGTCGGTCAGCCGTTCCTCATGGCCGCTCAGATCGCCGTCTGGCAGGCCGAGGAATATCGGCGGCGGGACACCCAAAACCGCGGTGGCCCGGTGCAGTTCCACACGACGAGTCTGTTCCATTCGGTAGCGCTCCAGCGCCGAGAGACCAGGATGCGACGCGCCGCCGTCGCTCGCCGAGACCACCTGAACCCGCACACCGAGGCCGGCGAGCGTGACGGCCGTGGCGCCGAACCCGAGCGTCTCGTCATCCGGATGCGCTGCCACGACGACGATTTCGTCGCAATCCGTTAGATCCAGCTCACGCGCACCCGCCAACGCGTCAAGCCAGACCGGTGCCGGCGTCCCGCCAACTGTCAACGGCCGGGCAGCAAATCGAGCGCAGTTACCGGTCGGGTCGACCGCGGCCGTCATCGGGCTGCTCCCGCCAGCAGGCCCAGCCGCTCGAGGTCCCGTTCGGCGTGGCTCTGACGGACGTAAATCGCCAGATCGGCCACGCGCTTCGCATGCTGGGCGTCTTGACACAGTGGCGCCGGGCCGAGCGCACGGGCGGTGCGGCTGATCGCCTCGTCGACGGCGATCTCCGTCACCGCACGGGTCCGCCGAGCGACGAGTTCGGCCGACCCTTTCCGGTTTTCGGGGTCGGCGTCGATTTCCGCGGCCGCCCATAGCAGCATCGCTTCGCCGGCGGCGAGAGCGGCATCCACCGCCCCAAGGTGGGCCAAGGTGTGTGCGTCGACGCGATCGTCGAGGGCACGCTCGTACAGCGGCGCCGCCACCGCGCGCGCCCCGCCCAGCCAGCATGCGCTGACGCCGATCGCGCCGTGCCAGAATCCCGGTCGGGTCAAGTACTCGTCCGGTCTTCCTACCGCTACGGTGTCCGCTGCGGTGAATTGTACCGAGCGCGTGTCGGATTCGGCCATCCCGACGTTGCGCCATGTGCTCGGTAGCGGTTGCACTCCCGGCTGGTTCAGTTCGACGGCGAACAAGCCGCGCTGGCCAGACTCCAACCGTGCGGTGACCAGCGCGTGCGTGCACAGTCCGGCGCCCGAACACCACACCTTGGTGCCGTCGAGGACCAGGCGTTCCCCGTCGCCGCGCACGCACAGGGCAGCGTCGCGGGCCTCGGCTGCCCACACCCCCCACATTTGGTCGGCTTGCGCATCAGGTCCGTTGAGTTCGGCCAGAATCGCGACGGCGTCGGCGTGGGCCTCGGCGAGCCGCCCGGCTACGATGTCGATCTCAGCAAGCGCGGCAAGCCGATGAAACCGCCGAGCGGTCTCACCTCTACCCGGCAACGGCAGTTTCAACACGCCCGAGGCGAGCCATTCCCTCAACAACGCCGGCGTCATGATCGCGTCGCTCTGCGTCTGAGCCCAGAACCTGCCAATTCACGCAAATGGCTTGCGAACCCGCCCGGAGCGCGGCTATCACGGCGGTCCGACGTGGCCACCGACAACCTGGCGTCCCGGTGAATGCGCATGCCTGCGGACTCGAAGCGCTCGACCAACTCGACATCCTCGCCCGTCGCCAACGCCCGGAAACCGCCAACATGCCAGTACCTGTCGGCGCGGAATCCCATGTTCGCACCGTGGATGTGGTTGTGCCCCTGCCCTTTCGAGTGGTACCCGCGCAAGTAGCGGCGGGCAACCGCAGCGGGGAAATGGCGCCAGGCAGGTATGCGCACGACGCCCAGGACCATGTCGGCGTCAGCTTGGGTCATCCGCAGCAGCCAGTTGGCATCGACCGCGCTGTCGGCATCCGTGGTGGCGTACCAGGCCCGTTCCAGATCGATGCCGGCGCAGGCCGACCGCACGTACTCGAACCCGGCGGCCCGGGCGGCACCGACATTGCCTGCCTCGACCGAGACGAAATGCACATCTGGACCGAACTGGCCCGCCAAGCCGTCGCTGCCGTCATCGCTGGAGTCGAGCACCACGACGATCAACACCGGCACCGGTAGGCACAGTGCCGCCGACGTCAACGCGCGGAGGCAGTCCGGCAGATGCGTCAGCTCGTTATGAGCAGGAACGACTACGGCGGCGTGCTCGAAATCCGTCACCCCGGTTAATTAGCCAAAAGCACGACTTCTCACACCTGGCACGATTGCGGTTGTGGGACTAATCAACGCTGTCTTGTTCGACTACTCCGGCACGCTGTTCCGCCTCGAGGAGGACGAGAGCTGGTTCGAGGGGATCCAAGCCGACGAGCGCGAGATCGACGGCCACGTCCAGGCCGAGCTGATGCGCCGGCTGACGGCGCCGACCGGACGCTCCGTGGAGATGACGCCGGAGGCCTACCACGCATGGGTCAACCGCGACCTCGCACCGCACCTACACCGCGAGGCCTACCTGCACGTGCTGCGCGAGTCCGGCCTCGCCGACCACCACGCCGAGTCGCTGTACGACCGGGTGATCAACCCGTCGAGCTGGACGCCCTACCCAGATACCGCGGACGTACTCAAGGGCCTTCATCAGCAGGGCATCAAGACGGCGGTGGTCTCCAACATCGCTTTCGACGTGCGGCCGGCCTTCCAGGCCGTCGGGGCGTCTGAACACGTCGACGAGTTCGTGCTGTCCTTCGAAGTCGGTGCGGTCAAGCCCGACGCCGCCATCTTCGAAACCACACTGTCACGGCTTGGCGTCGCCGCCGAGCACGCGGTCATGGTCGGCGACAGCGACGAGGCCGACGGCGGCGCACGCGCGATCGGTTGCGGTTTCATCCTCGTGGACCCGCTGCCCACGGCCCAGCGAACCGACGGGCTGCGAAGGGCGCTAACCGAATACGGCCTCGCCGTCTAAGCAGTAACGTCGCGGCTGTGCCTGAGCGCATCCCGCCGCCGCGATGGCTCAAGCCGGCCAACAAGGTGCTCATCGTGCTGCTGCGGATGGGCGTGCCGATCTCGCGTCACGAGTCGCCCGTCGTGTTGACCGTTCCTGGCCGCAAGTCCGGCAAGCCGCGGTCGACGCCGATCACGCCGATGCATGTCGATGGCAAACGCTACGTCGTCGGTGCCTATCCCGGAGCGGACTGGGTCGGCAACGTCCGTGCCGCCGACGACGCGATGCTGACTCACGGGCGACGCTCGGAGCGGGTGCGGATGGTCGAGCTGCCGCAGGACGAGGCCGGCCCTGTTTTGCGAGCGTTCCCCGGGTTGGCGCCGACCGGCGTCGATTTGATGAAGCAGTCCGGCGTCCTCACCGAGGGCACACCCGACGAGTTGGCGGGTCTGGCGGGCAGGCTGCCGGTGTTCCGCATCGACCCGGTCACGTAGCGTCGCGTCTATGTCCGACAGCGAGCGCATCCGGCCGCCGTGGTGGCTGAAGTACGTCAACAAACTCATGATCGGCGCTCAGAAGCTCGGATTGAGCTTCGGCGAAAAGGGGCCGGTGGTCCTGACGGTTCCCGGCCGCAAGACCGGCAGGCCGCGCTCGACGCCCGTCTCGCCGATGACCATCGACGGCAAGCGGTATGTGGTCGGCGGCCTGCCCGGCGCGGACTGGACCGCGAACGCCCGGGCTGCCGGGGAGGCCACGCTACGACGGGGCCGTCACACCGAACGGGTCCGCATGGTGGAGATCCCCGTCGACGAGGCCCGGCCCCTGTTGCGGGCGTTCCCGGTGAAGGTGCCCACGGGCGTCGGCTTCATGAAGAACGCCGGCCTGGTCACCGGACCAAACCCCGACGAGTTCGAGTCCCTCGCGGGCCGCTGCGCGGTCTTTCGCTTCGACGCGGTAAACGCATGAGCGACAACCCGTTTGACCCGTCGGTGTGGCAGCCCGTCGAGGGTTTCAAGCTGACGGACATCACCTATCACCGCCACATCGTCGATGGTGTGTCGCAGCCGACGGTGCGGGTGGCGTTCGACCGGCCGGAGGTGCGCAATGCGTTCCGGCCGCACACGGTTGACGAGCTGTACCGCGTGATGGACCACGCCCGGATGTCGCCGGACGTCGGCGTCGTGCTGCTGACCGGCAACGGGCCGTCACCGAAGGACGGTGTGTGGGCGTTCTGCTCGGGCGGCGACCAGCGCATCCGCGGGCGCACCGGCTACCAGTACGCGTCCGGCGAGACCGCCGACACCGTTGACGTGGCCCGCGCCGGGCGGCTGCACATCCTCGAGGTGCAGCGGCTGATCCGGTTCATGCCGAAGGTCGTCATCTGCCTGGTGAATGGCTGGGCCGCCGGCGGCGGGCACAGCCTGCACGTGGTGTGCGATCTGACGTTGGCCAGCCGCGAACATGCGCGGTTCAAGCAGACCGACGCGGACGTCGGCAGCTTCGACGGTGGGTATGGGAGCGCGTATCTGGCGCGGCAGGTCGGCCAGAAGTTCGCGCGGGAGATCTTTTTCCGCGGTCGAGCGTACAGCGCCGAGGAGATGCACGCGATGGGTGCGGTCAATGAGGTCGTCGACCATGCCGACCTGGAATCGGTGGCGGTGGAGTGGGCCGGCGACATCAATGGCAAGTCGCCGCAGGCCGTGCGGATGCTGAAGTTCTCGTTCAACCTCATTGACGACGGGTTGGTCGGGCAGCAGATATTCGCAGGTGAGGCAACCCGATTGGCGTACATGACCGACGAGGCCGTCGAGGGCCGCGACGCGTTCCTGGAGAAACGCGACCCCGACTGGTCACGCTTCCCGCGGTACTTCTGAAGCTATCGCCGCGGGAGCACCTCTGAACGTCGCGCAAGACGCAAATGCTGCAACACATTACGCGTGACTCGTTGGGGCTTTGGAGTCCAATTCTCGATTGACCTGCGTAGCATCAGTTTTGGCGTGCGTCGACTGGTTCGGGGTCTTCATCCTCGACGCAAAGGCGTTTCACCAGGCGTGGTCCACGGTCTGCCCATGTCGCTCGGTACACCGCGAGAACAAACACATCCACGTACCGCCCGTCCCAGAAGGCGTGTTCACGCAGGTGTCCTTCTTCGGTGAAGAAGTTTCTGAGACCGCTGCGGAATGCTTCATAGCTGGTCTCACTCACCTCCATGTAGATCTTTCTGAACGGCCATGTCAAGAACGCGTAGTTGAACCCGAGCAGCACACCTTGAGCGATCAGGCCCGATCCCTGGGCTTCCGGGGTTCCAACTGCGGACAGATAGGCATAACCGTCACGAAAATTCGGCGACGTGATGGAGACCAGACCCAGCGGTCGCCGTGCGGTTACCCCTTCGACAACGAATTGCGCAAGGACACTGTCCCACAACGAAGATGCGACCTTCTCAGGGCTCGGCGTGGCGCCGGCGAAACGCACCCGTCCGCCGGCCGCTGGGGACGTCATCAGATCGTAGAGGAACATGGCGTCCCGATCGGTAATCGTGTGCAGCCGTACGTGTCTGGTGCGCATCGGCGGGCACGCATGCTTTGAGTTCACCGAATTCAGCGTGTCAGACAAGGGTCAACCCTCCAATCAGTACGAGCAGCGCGGCCACCGTTTGGGTGACCGGACTCATCCGGCGCCAGAACGCGCGAGAGCGCCACCCGTCTGTTCTCATGAGCCGGGCCACCAGTGGAACCGCGCGACCAAGCCCGAAGCCACCACCGATCAGCAAGGCTTGGCCGAGCGTCGGCCGGACAAGCACGATCGCGAGGAACAACACGTACGGCGCTGCTACTCCCGCATACGTGCGAACGCCGGTCGCTAGCTCGAATCCGAATCGATACGCACCCCGGACGAGGCTGCCGCCGAAGACTTCGGCCGGAATCTGGCGCTGAGTCTCCGGCAGGGTGACAACACCCACAAGTGGGCCATGCTTGCACATCCAGACGAAAACAGCACCGCCGACCAGTATTCCGATCCTCCAGCCGTCGTTGAGAGGTTCGGTGAAGCCGGCAAGCAGCCAAGCCGCAAGCGCAGTGGGAATCGCGCCTGACACCGTTCCAGCCAGGAAGGCCGCAACGATCTTGCCGTCGTGCAGCGAGCGACGACGCTCCGGGCGCAGCAACACGGCCGCGCTGTTGAGGCTTCAAACCGACCCGGACAGTGACAGCCCGGCCACCAGGCCGATGCCGATGGCGAGCAGCTCAGCGAGGCTCATCCGACATACCACTGGCTGTAATTACATTTAGTGTGATTCGCATTGAATTACATCAGTTGTGATATGCCCTCGAGCCCTTTGCCGGGTCCCGATGGAGGTGCCTAGAAGCAGATAATGCCGTTGCATTAGTTATCCACGATCGAACGGCAGCCCGCCAATCTGTCCCGACGGCGGCGTCACGATGGCTCGCAGAGAACAATTCGGCACGCCCCCTCCGGCGACCGTCGGCGGAGGCGGACGGGAATCGAACCCGCCTGACCCGGCTTCCGGGCCACACCGGTTTTGAAGACCAGGAGGGGCACCAGCCACCTGAACGCCTCCATCGGGGACCTTATACCGACGTACAAGTTGGCGAGATAACGTCTTCCAAGTCGACGGTCACACAAATGTCGAGGGGGAACCAGGCATGGCCGAGGTCACTAACCGCCCAGAGTCGGCGATTCGCCTCACCGAGTACGCGCGGGGCGGAGGATGCGCGTGCAAGATCCCGCCCGGCGAGTTGGAAGGCCTCGTCGCTTTGCTGCCCTATGCCCCAATCGGATCCGGCGAACTCCTCGTCGGCCTCGAACACGGCGACGACGCCGCCGTTGTGCGCATCGCCGAGGGCATAGCGATCGTCGCAACGGCCGACTTCTTCACACCAGTCGTCGACGACCCGTACGACTGGGGCCGGATCGCCGCTGCCAACGCCCTATCAGACGTGTACGCCATGGGCGGCACTCCCGTGGTCGCGGTGAACCTACTCGCCTGGCCGCGAACACTGCTGCCACTCGAGTTGGCCGCGGAGGTGTTGCGCGGCGGTCTCGACATTGCCAACGAGGCCGGCTGCCACGTCGCTGGAGGGCACAGCGTTGACGACTCCGAACCCAAGTACGGAATGGCGGTTACCGGCGTCGCCGACCCCGCGCGATTGCTGCGAAACGACGCCGGTGTGGCCGGACTGCCACTGACGCTCACCAAGCCGCTCGGCATCGGGGTCCTCAACAGCCGCCATAAGGCGACGGGTGAGCCGTTCCCGCAGGCTGTCGCGGCGATGACCGCGTTGAACCGCGAGGCATCCGCCGCGGCACTCGACGTGGGAGTCACGTGTGCGACGGACGTCACGGGTTTTGGTCTACTCGGTCACCTGCACAAGCTCGCCCGAGCGAGCGGGGTGAGCGCCGTCATCGACAGTGCGGCGGTCCCGTACCTCGATGGCGCGCGAGATGCGGTGGCCGACGGGTACGTCAGCGGCGGCACGCGACGCAATCTCGAATGGGTTCGACCGACCGGTGACTTCGGCGGCGTCGGCGAAGACGAACTTCTCTTGCTCGCCGACGCGCAGACCTCGGGCGGCCTTCTCGTCGCCGGGGAAGTGCCCGGCTACCCGGTGGTGGGACGACTGGCGCCGCGCCGTGCCGATGGCGTCACGGTGGCACTGCGGTAGTCCGGCAGCCCGCGTCGGGACCCAGCGCGCGGCTAGAACCGGAACGTCGTCTGGCCGTGGGGTGACTTCGCGAACGCGATGACCTTGATCGGTGTCACGCGGAACACGTGTGCGCGGTTGCCCTCCGGGTCGAAAACCTCGTCGTCGTTGGCGAAATCCCATTCGCCGTCGTATTTTTCGCGATAGGCGTCGGCTACCTGCTTCAGCGTCTCCCCGCCGGTGAGCCGCGTGGTCGAGCCCTCGACCACGACGTCGAGCCCGTCCTTCCAGGAGTTGACGCCGGTCGTGACGGCGACGGTGGCGTTCCGATCGAGGTTGCGCGCCTTCTGCTCGTCGCTGCCGGTGCAGAACACGAAGCTGTCGTCGAACCAGACTCCGACCAGCGGGGTGACGTGCGGGCGCCCGTCGCCCCGGACGGTGGTTAGCCAGTACAGCTCGGCACCGGCCAGGCCGTTCGACACCGTGCCCCAATCGACGGCGTGATCTGTCTCACCGAACCGCTTGTCGAGCTTGCCTGTGATCGTCATATAGATACCGACCGTATGGCAGCTCCCAACTCATCGCGGGAAGGTCGAAAAAGTGGGCCTCCTAAACTCTCGATTCGTGAGTAGGAACCCGCTGCGGCGGCTGGCCGATCAAGTCCTGCTGGCCAGCATGCGTCCGCCCCTTGCCCCGCAACTGATGCTCTACCGGCCCAACCGCGACGAGGTCGACCTGAAGGGCAAGCGGATTCTGCTCACCGGGGCGTCGTCAGGGATCGGCGAGGCCGCCGCCCAGAAGTTCGCCCGCCGCGGCGCCACCGTCGTGGTTGCCGCGCGCCGCCAGCAGCTGCTGGACCGGCTCGTCGACCGGATCACCGCAGCGGGAGGCCAAGCGCAAGCCCACGCCTGCGACCTGTCCGATCTTGACGCCGTCGACGAACTCGTCGCCAAGGTGCAGCGAGACTCGGGCGGGATCGACATCCTGATCAACAACGCCGGCCGGTCCATCCGCCGGCCGCTGGCCGAATCGCTCGAACGCTGGCATGACGTCGAGCGCACCATCGCCCTGAATTACTACTCACCGCTGCGGCTGATTCGCGGCCTTGCACCGGGCATGCGCGAGCGCCGCGACGGCCACATCATCAACGTGTCGACGTGGGGCGTGTTGAGCGAATCTTCCCCGCTGTTCGCGGTCTACAACGCGTCGAAGGCAGCGCTCACGGCGGTCAGCCGGGTGATCGAAGCGGAGTGGGCCGAGCAGGGGGTTCATTCGACGACGCTGTTCTATCCACTGGTGATCACACCGATGATCGCGCCAACCCGGGCATACGACGGCCTGCCGGGGTTGAGCGCGGAGGAGGCCGCCGATTGGATGGTCACCGCGGCGCGGACCCGGCCGGTGCGCATCGCCCCACGGATGGCACTTACCGCCCATGCCCTCAACAGCGTCGCGCCCGGCGCTGTCGACGCCGTCATGAAGCGGCAGCGCGTCCAGCCGAAAGACTGACCTAGAGACACTCGTGCTGAAGCGCTCGGTCCGCCAGCCGTACCGGGAGGGTGTCGGCCGCCGGATCAGCTGACTGACGTGATAGACACGAATCCATGGAGATCCTGGCCAGTCGGATGCTCATCCGGCCGGCGGATTACGAGCGCTCGCTGAGGTTCTACCGTGACGAGCTCGGCCTGGCGATCGCACGCGACTACGGCGCTGGCACAGTCTTTTTCGCGGGCCAGTCGCTGATCGAACTGGCAGGCCACGGCACGCCAAGCGCGGGCGGCACGATGTGGCTTCAGATCCGCGACGTCTACGCCGCCGAGAAGGAGCTGGCCGACCGCGGCGTCGCCATCGCTCGCGAAGCCCACCAGGAACCGTGGGGGTTGCACGAGTTGCACGTCGTCGATCCCGACGGCGTCCTTCTGATCTTCGTCCAGGTCCCGGAGAACCATCCGCTGCGCCGCGACACCAGAAGCTGAAAAGAGGTCCTATTTCAGCGAATCGGCGCTGCGAGCGGCCAGCCGACGGACGCCAACCGCGACGCGACCTGGTGGATCTCCTCCGGGTTGGGCTCCTTGGCGGTGACCTCTTCGATCGCCTTGCGGATTTCGTCGGACGTCACGGTGTCGGATTCGCTTCCCTTGAGGACCGTCTGCGCCGCCTTGACCACGTCATCCTCGCTGAGTGAACGCTTCAGTAGCGCCAGCAGCGGGAAGTAATCCTTCGGCGGAACTCCCTCCGGGTAGCCGTCGTGCAGCCACGCCAGGACGTTATCCATAACTCTGTGGTTTTCGGTCATGTGTCGTCAGCTCATTTCGTGGGCATGAAGGGGAACAGGTCCACACCGAAGTGGTGGATGATCGTTGTCCTGGTGATCCAGAAGATCGCCGTCACGATCACCCAGCCGACGAACACGAAAAGCAAGACCCCGAAGTATCTCAGTGCCGGGTTGGGCGCGTACGCGGCGCCGTCGGTCCCGTCACCGCCGGCTCCGCGCGAGTAGGCCACCAGTCCGGCCGCGAAGACCGCGGGCAGGCCGGCCCCCAGGAGCAGCCCCACCACGAGCACTTTCAGGATGCTTTCTGCGTAAACCATTTACGTTTCCTTTGTTTGTCGCGGCTGGCCGGGTTAGACCGTCGCCTTGTCCTTGGTCGCCTTCGCGGCCTCACGGACATCGGCGGGGACGACGGAGTTGGTCGATGAGTCCCAATCGGCGTTGACGTTCTTGTGGTCCACCTTCTGCTGCTGGGCACGCCACCACATGTAGAAGGACAGGCCAATCAGGATGAAAAAGATCAGGCCATCGCCCACCAGCGGAGTGGTGAGGCCCGCGATGCCGTGAGAGAGCCAAAATGCCAGCGCGCCAACGATTCCCGCTGCCGGCAGGGTGACCAGCCAGGCCAGGGCCATGCGACCGGCGACCGCCCAGCGCACCTCGGCACCGGGCTTGCCGACGCCGCTGCCCAGGATCGAGCCGGTTACAACGTGAGTGGTGGACAGCGCCATTCCCGCGGCGCTCGAGCTCAGGATGATGGCCGCCGACGACGCCTCGGCGGCAAAACCCTGCGGCGACTCGATCTCGACCAAACCCTTGCCGAGAGTGCGGATCACGCGCCAGCCACCGAGGTAGGTGCCGAGCCCGATCGCGACTGCGCAGCTGAAGATGATCCAGAACGGCAGGCCTTGTTCCTTCACATCGCCGGTGAGGTGGCCGGTGGTGATGAGCGCGAGCGCGATGACGCCCATGGTCTTCTGCGCGTCGTTGGTGCCGTGGGACAACGCGACCAGCGAGGCAGTGGCGATCTGTCCCCACCGGAAGCCGTCTTCACGGCGCTTTTTCACAACGTTGCGGGTGATCCGGTAGACGAGCCAGGTTCCCGTTGCGGCGACGAGTCCGGCGATCACCGGGGCTGCCACCGCGGGGATCAACACCTTCTGCGTGAGCCCCGTCCAGTTGACACCGGCGGTGCCGAGCGCGGCCAGCCCGGCGCCCATCAGTCCGCCGAAGAGCGCGTGCGACGAGCTGGACGGGATGCCGAACAGCCACGTCAGCAGGTTCCACAGGATGCCGCCGATGAGGCCGGCGAAGATGATCGTGAGCCCCGTCGATGCATCGATCGATGGGAGCAGATGACCGGTCTTGCCGTCCTGGACCTTGAGGACCGACGTGGTGACCGTTACCGCGACCTCAACCGAGAGGAAAGCGCCCACCAGGTTCAGCACGCCGGCCAGCAAGACGGCCGTCTTGGGCTTCAGCGCACCGGTGGCGATTGACGTCGCCATGGCATTGCCTGTGTCGTGGAACCCGTTGGTGAAGTCGAATGCCAGTGCCGTTGCAATCAGCAGCACCAGGATGATCAGCTCTGCGCTCATGGGAGCTAATTCTGGGGGTTCGGCCGCGGATTTGACCAGCGCATAGCTACCCTAACAGAACCTCCTGACCTGGTACTTTGACCGGCCCGGCGAGGTGTTCATTGACTGTTCATCCGCTGGCTTGTCCGCGTTTGCCCCGACCGACAAGGCCGCTCGACCGCTACGATCGGACGAGTTCTGGAGGGCCATCGGGCTGTCCGTGGGGAGTTGACACAGTTGACGAAGTTTCTCGCCAAGATCGTTGCGTGGATTACTGACGGCTACCCGGAAGGAGTACCGGGATCTGATCGCGTCCCACTGTTCGCGCTCCTCAAACGCCGGCTCACCGACGACGAGGTGAAGACCGTCGCGAAGGAGTTGATGGACCGGGGGGAGTTCGACGAGGTCGACATCGGGGTGCTGATCACGCAGATCACCGACGAATTGCCCGGACCCGGGGACATCGACCGAGTACGAAACCGCTTGGCCACCAAAGGCTGGCCGCTCGACGATCCGCGTGACACCCAGGAGGCCGAATAGCCGTCCTGCGCCCCGTCGCCGTCCCGTCTGGCGCTTCGGCGCTGTCGGTGTTGGCTGTGGTGGAAGACGCGCTCGCCGGGCGGGCGTGTGTGCTTCCGGTACCGGCCGATGACGAGCGCCAAACCTCAGTGCTGACAACGTCGTTGCGCGCCGGCGAGGAGATCGACGACGACGTCGCGGTCGTGATGCCGACGTCGGGCACGACGGGTGTACCCAAAGGGGCGATGCTCACAGCTGCCGCGCTGATGGCGAGCGCGGAAGCCACCTACGCCAGGCTTGGCGGCCCGGGGCGCTGGCTGCTGGCGCTACCCGCCTACCACGTGGCCGGGCTTCAGGTGCTGGTGCGGAGCGTGGTCGCGGGTGTTGAGCCGATTGCGGTCTCAGCGAGCTTTGATACTGGCGAACTAGCCTCCGCGGTGGCGTCATTGGGGTCGAGCCGACGGTTTGCCTCGCTGGTGACAGCGCAGTTGGACAAGGCGTTGAGAGACCCGGGTGCTTCCGCCGCGCTGGCCTCCCTGGACGCGGTCCTGATCGGCGGCGGGCCTATGCCAGCCGGGTTGGCCGAAAAGGCTGCGGCGGCAGGCATTTCCGTGGTTCGGACATACGGGATGAGCGAGACAGCCGGCGGCTGCGTGTACGACGGGGTTCCGCTGGACGGGGTGCGGGTACGCATCGATGACGGTCGGGTTGTACTGGGTGGCGCGACGGTGGCGAAGGGTTACCGCAACCCGGTGTCGCCGGACCCATTCTCGGAGCCGGGCTGGTTTTGCACCGATGACCTTGGCGCCGTGGATGACTCAGGGATGTTGACGGTGCTGGGCCGGGTCGATGACGCGATCAGCACTGGCGGCCTGACTGTATTGCCGCACTTGGTCGAGGCGGTACTGGCCGGGCATCCGGGGGTGGCCGACTGCGCGGTGTTCGGCGTGCCCGACGAGCGGCTGGGGCAACGGGTGGTCGCGGCTCTGGTGCTGGCGCCCGGCTGCGCGGCGCCCACGCCCGCCGAGCTGCGATCACACGTCGAACAGACTTTGGACGCCACGGCAACGCCGCGGGAGATCCACGTCGTCGACGAATTGCCGCGCCTCGGCATCGGTAAAGTCGACCGGCGCATGCTTGCCGCGCGTTTCGGCTCTTAGACGTCGGGTAGTCCACACGTGCCCACGCATCGGCGAGGGCGCGCATGCATGATGGAGTAATGCGTTGTGAAGTGACTACCGTCGATGAGCTCCGCTCGATCGTCGGGCATCCAAACAAGTACGTCGCGAACAAGGTGGGCAAGCGGCTGTCGGCCGTCCAGCAGAACTGGCTTGCGCATTCACCGCTGGGCTTCGTGGCGACGACCGACGCGCAGGGACGCGTCGACGTCTCGCCGAAGGGTGACCCACCGGGGTTCGTCCATGTCATCGACGACACCACGATCGCTATCCCCGAACGGCCCGGCAACAAGCGGGTGGACGGCTACCTCAACGTGTTGGAGCGGCCGCACGTCGGCACACTGTTCCTCATTCCCGGACGCGGAGACACCTTGCGGATCAACGGAACCGCGCGGATCCTCGCCGACGCCGACTACTTCGACGCGATGACAGTTCAGGGCAAACGGCCCATCCTTGCGCTGGAGATCGACATCGAAGAGGTGTTCTTCCACTGCGCCAAGGCATTTCTGCGGTCAGACGCGTGGAGCCCCGAGACCTGGAACCCTGCCGCTGTGCCGAGCGTGGCGCAGATCGCCAAGGCCATCAGGTACGACTGGAGCCAGGCGCAGCTCGTCGAGTACTACAGCGAAGAGAACATGCGGAAGGTCCTGTATTAACTCCCGGATTGAACGGCGCAATCAAATACCCACCGTGCGGAGTTCCCGGCGTCGATAATTGAACTCGCTCGCGCCGTAGGCAGGCCGCTCCGTGACTGGTTACGCGACATTCGTCCCGCCGGAGCCCAGGTTTGGCGGAACAGTGGAGACCTCGACGATCGGACGATAACGTCATCTACGCCGCCGACGGAGCGTTCACCGTCGACATCACAACAGATAACAGCACGGCCGACGGAACCATGACCTGGTATAGCCCTGACGGGACGGTGGAGAAGTCCGCGACCACAACGTCATCCACCAACGCATCTACGGGGAGGATTAAGCGAAGCAGGTTCACCGAGGACAGCGTGAACGGCACGAAGACATCGGAGACCTCGGAAACGACTCCGGGCGAAGGCCTGCACAGCAATGAGTAGGTGACCAACGCTGCAGGCGACGTCGACGAAACGGATATCACGGTGACTCACGAGGGTGACCATTTGGTCCGGTTGGAGATCGTCAAGCACAACGGCGCCGTGACATCAACGACCACAACTACTTACCCGTAGCCGACGAGATCGAACCAGGCGGTCAGGCGTCGAGAGCGATCACGTCGGCATGCACAAGACGCCGGCCCTCGACCAGAGTGCCGGCCGGAGCGCCCGCGTTCCTGTCGTCGGCCGGGTGCAGCTCGAATTCACGCACGCAGAGCCGTCTCACTCCACCCGACTCTGCGTCGCTGACGGGAACGCCGCCGCTCCAGACAGCCGATCCGTCCTCCGCAATCTCGGCGGTCAAGATGGTCTCCGGGCCCAGCGCGAGCCAACCCAGCGCGACGTCGCGCACGCGCGGATCCTGCTCCTCGATCACCGCTGCGACTACGTTGGTGTCTTCGACAACGGTGCCGTCGTACTTGCGACGCGACTGCGGCGCGGGTCCGTGCATCCGGACGGTCAGCGTGTCGTTCTGCCGGATCACGGTGAGCGTTCGATCGGGCAATGTCTGCACGAACGAGGTCGCGATGAGGTGCGACGCCTCGCAGCCCGGTATGGACTTCGGCTGGTAGCGGACGAGGCCCAGACGGACGAACGGAAGATAGGCCATGCCGGTGTCGAACTTGAGGTCGCAATACCAGGCGTCGCGGCCGCGGTCGTAGCGCGGCTTGAATCCGGCCAGTGATGCCGTCGCCGGTCCCCCGGAGGTCTGCACCGTAATGCTCTCGACCCGGACAGCGGCCCCGGCCAGACTGTCGGTACCAAGTGGGTGCGGCACGATCCCGCCGTGCGCGGGGTCGCGCGCGATGTAGGTGATCTCCCGGTACTCCGGCGAGTTCGTACCAACGATCCCATCGTTCCTGCAGACCACGCCAAGCAATTCGCCCGCGCCCGAAGCAAACCACGGACGGCGAAGCCAAACCCGCAGGCCGACACCATGTCTGATGCTGGTGCGGCCGGTCGCCAGCTCTCCGTTGTCCTTCCAGCTCAGGATTGGGACGACATCGATCACGGCCGGGGTCGGCGGCGGGGCGCTGCTCAGCATTTCCACGGCCTGGACGGCGCCGCGACGCTGGCCGTGCGGATCGGAGGCTTCGGTAACGTGCCCGCGCCCGAAGAAGCGATAGGAAAGATCTGTTCAGCAACATATTGCGGCGGAAAGACGACGACGATGACGGCCCACACGTCGCTGTCGACACGAACCAGTGTTCCGTCGTCCGACAGCTCGAGATTGAAAAGCTGGAACTCGATCACCAGCAGGTCGGCTCGGCGAAGTACGCGCAATACCAAAGGTTCCACGGGATCCCCCGGTGGGTGGTTCGTAGACCAAGCAGAGTCATTGACGCGTCGCAATATTATGTCCGATTACTCTGCTTCGTCGTCGTTTTCGCGCCCTGCTAGATCTGGTTGATGCCTCCGTCGACGGGGATGTCGGCGCCGGTGGTGAAGCTGCTCAGATCCGAGGCCAGGAACAGCACCGCGTTGGCCACCTCTTCGGGCGTGCCGTAGCGAGCGAGCGGGACGATGCTGCGCTGGTAGTCCTCGAACTGACGCTCTGCGTTCGGTCCGGGGAACAACATACGCGCCAGGGAGTCGATTCCGGGAGTGGCGGTCGCACCCGGGCTGACGGCGTTGACGCGAATCTTGCGGTCCCGTAACTCACTTGCCCACGTGCGGGCGAAGGAACGCACGGCCGCCTTGATCGCCGCGTACACCCCGATGCCGTCCGCGCCGCGGGCGGCGACATTTGACGCATTGAGAATGATCGAGCCGCCGTCGTTGAGCAGCGGCAGCGCCTTCTGCACCGTGAAGACCACGCCCTTGAGATCCACGCCGAGCTGATAGTCAAGCTGCTCCTCGGTGATCTCGCCGATGCGTGCGGCCTCGAGGATCGCGGCGTTTGCGAACACCACGTCCAGGCGGCGCCCGCTGTCGGCCACCGCTTCATACAGCTGGTCGAGATCTTCCGGCTTGCTGACATCGCCTTGGATCCCGGTGGCATTATCGCCGAGTTCCTTGACCGCTGCCTCGAGTTCGGCCTGCCTGCGCCCGGTGATGAAGACGTGTGCGCCCTCGTCGACGAATCGCTTCGCCGTCGCCAGACCGATGCCGGCCGACCCGCCGGTGATTACCGCTGTCTTGTCCTTCAAGAGTGTCATTGTGGTGCCCTTCCTAGTTTTGGACCGTTCGGTCAAGAATTACGGACGCCGGACGCCCCGGTTCTATTCCGCGCCGGTCAGCCGGTCGGAATCAACGCGATCATCTCGTCGGCCGCAGACTTGATCTGTGCGGGTTTGGCGCCGGCCTTGTGCAGCGCCTCCAGCCCGCGCATGAACGCCAGCAGCGTGGTGGCGAGTGCCTGCGGATTCGTCTTGCCGTCGATCGCTCCGTCGCGCTGCGCCTGCTTGATGCAGTCGACAATCTCGGCGCGCCAGGCCCCATATGCGCGCTCGACCGTCCGCTCGACGGCGTCGTCGGTGGCGCCCAACTCGGCGGCGCTCTTGGCCATCATGCATCCGCGCCTGCTGGTATCGGCGGTGACTGCCCTTGCCTGGGCGCGGATGTGACGGGTCAGGCGGTCGTGGGCGCTTCGGGTGGGATCGCGAAGCTGCATCAGCACGCTCTCGAGCGCAGAGCCGATGTAATCGTCGAGCGCACGCAGGAACAACCCGTGCTTGTCGCCGAACGCTCCGTAAAGGCTGCCCTTGCCCAGGCCCGTGACCGTGGTCAGGTCGTCGACCGACGTCGCCGCGTATCCGCTCGTCCAGAACTCGTCGCGCGCGGCGGCGACGACGTCGGCTTCATCGAACTCGCGTGGCCGGGGCATACGTTCAGACTACCCGGTTATGGAATAAACGGTCCGTAACGCCGTCGGATGAGTTGCCGATGAGGCAGACCGGGCCCTCGCGGCCGTTGAGCGTCCGTTACCGGACGAGCGCCGGTTTTTTGTTGTCGAATTGCCAGTCCGGGATGAGGTATTGCATGCCGGCCGCGTCGTCGCGTCCGCCGAGGCCCTTGTCCAGGTACAGCTGGTGCGCGGCCTCGACCCGGTCGAAGTCGAGCTCGATGCCCAGCCCCGGCTTGTCCGGAACTCCGCACTTCACCGCCCTCGATCTTCAGGGGTTCCTTGGTGAGGCGGTCGATCCCCTCCTGCCAGATCCAATGCGTGTCAAGGGCGGTGTAGTTGCCGGGCGCCGCCGCGCCGACATGGGTGAACATCGCCAGGGAGATATCGAAGTGGTTGTTGGAGTGCGAGCCCCAGGTCAGGTCGAAGTCCTTGCAGATCTGCGCGACCCGGACCGAGCCTTGCATGGTCCAGAAATGTGGATCGGCAAGCGGGATATCGACGCTGTGCAGCTCCAGGGAGTGCTGGAGCTGGCGCCAATCGGTGGCGACCATGTTGGTCGCGGTCGGCAAGCCGGTGGCCTTACGGAACTCGGCCATGATCTCCCGCCCGGAGAATCCCTTCTTCGGCACCGCACGGGTCTTCGGCGTAGGTGAGGACGTGATGCAGGTTCTTGCACAGTGCGACAGCCTCTTTCAACGACCAGGCGCCGTTGGGGTCCAGCGTGATCCGTGCGTCGGGGAACCGTTCCTTCAAGGCGGTGACGGCCTTGACCTCTTCCGAACCTTCGAGAACGCCGCCCTTGAGTTTGAAGTCCTTGAAGCCGTAGCGCTGCTGGGCGGCTTCGGCGAGTGCCACGATCGTCGCCGGCGTGAGTGCCTCGTCGTGGCGGAGCCGGTACCAGGCGATATCGGACTTCTCGTCTCCCAGGTACTCGAGATCGGTTTTCTTGCGGTCACCGATGTAGAACAAGTAACCCAGCATCTTCACCGAGTCGCGTTGCTGGCCGTCACCGCCGAGCAGCGCAGCGACCGGAAGTTCCAGGTACTGGCCCAGCAGGTCCAGAAACGCCGACTCGACCGCGGTGACCACGTGGATGGTGGTGCGCAGGTCGAACGTTTGAAGGCCGCGACCGGTGGCGTCGCGGTCAGCGAAGGTGGTGCGGACCTGGTTGAGGATGCTGCGGTAGTCCGCGATGCTCGCCCCCGTCACGATCGGTGCGCAGTCCTGCAGCGTGTTGGTGATCTTCTCCCCGCCCGGCACCTCGCCGACCCCGATGTTTCCCTGAGTGTCTTCGAGTACCAAGATGTTTCGCGTGAAATACGGTGCGTGGGCACCGCTGAGATTCAATTCCATCGAGTCGTGACCGGCCACCGGAAACACGCTGCACTTGGCAATCCTGGGTGTTCTCATGCTTTTCTGAGCCTCTCTGATCGAGGTGTATCGGTCGATGGGGATTCGTCCTGGTCGTGCGCGGTCCGTTTCGACCGAGGTCTTGGCGAGGTTTCGTAGTACTGAACCAAACCGCTGTGGTCATCACCGCCGTGCCCGGCGGTTTCGAGGGCGGTGAGCATTTCCAGTACGGAAGCTGTCAGCGGCAGCGACGCTCCGACGCCATGCGAGGTGTCAAGCGCATTCACGAGATCCTTCATGTGCAGCTTGATGCGGAACCCCGGTTTGAAGTTGTGGTCCATCATCATCGGCGCTTTGGCTTCGAGCACCGTGCTGCCCGCCAATCCGCCCCGGATCGCCGCGAATACAGCGTCCGGGGACACCCCGGCCTTGCCGGCGAGCACCAGTGCCTCCGACACCGCGGCGATGTTCAAGGCGACGATGACCTGGTTGGCCAGTTTCGCGATGTTGCCGGCACCGATCTCACCGACGTAGACCACCGAGGCGGCCATGGCGCTGAGCACATCCTTCACTTTGTCGAAAACCGGCTCGTCGCCACCGACCATGACCGAAAGGGTGCCGTCGATCGCTTTGGGTTCACCACCGCTGACCGGCGCATCGAGCATGGCGATGCCCTTGTCGGCGAGGGCGTCGGAGACTTCGCGAGCCACCAGGGGCGCAATGGAGCTCATGTCCACGAATAACAGGCCGGTATGCGCCCCCTCGATGATGCCGTCCGCACCGAGCGCGACGGCCTTCACGTCGGGTGAGTTCGGCAGCATGGTGATCACCAGATCCGCTTGTTCGGCAACCTGTTTCGGCGTGTCCGCGACGGTCGCTCCCGCGGCGGCCAGCTCGGCGGCCGTTGTCTGGTTGTGTGAGCTGACCACCACCTGGTGCCCGGCGGCGAGCAGGTTCTTGGCCATGGGCTTGCCCATGATGCCCAAGCCGATGAAACCGACCTTCATGAATTGTCCTTCCTAATACGGCTCTGTGGGTCCGTAACGGTCACACCGACGAAACCAGTTGTGTTGCACGTCGTTTCAGCGCATCAAGGTCGCCACCGAGCAGGGCGTCTCCGAACAGCGCACCACTGACTCCGACCGCAACCGCCCCGGCATCGAGGTACTCACCCGCCGCTTCGAGCGTCACGCCACCCGTCGGCATGATCGCGACGTCGGGCATCGGCGCAAGTAGCTCGGTCAGGTAGGTGACACCACCAACCGGGCCGATCGGTGACACCTTGACCGCGGGCACCCCGGTGTTCCACGCCGAGACCACCTCGGTTGGTGTCAGGGTGCCTGGCACATAAGGGATCTGGTGCGTACTTGCGGCGGCGACCAATTCCGGGAGAAACACCTGACTGACGGCGAATGCCGCACCAACCTCGGCGGCCGCTTCGAGATGTTGCGGGGTCCGGACCGTACCCAATCCGACGATGGCATCCGGAAGCGCCGCGCGAGTCTCGACTAGCGCCTCCACGGCGCCCTCAGTGGTGAGCGTGAACTCGAAGCAGGTGATGCCCGCGTTCCGGAGCACTTCGCATGCGGCGAGGAAGTACTTAGCGGTCGGCGCTCGTAGCACGGCAACCACCGCACGTGGGGGAAGCGGCAACGGTGGGCGTTCGGTTCTATCGGCCACGGTGGCTCCTCGATCAAAGTCGGTCTGCATTGCAATGGCGGCCACGCCGGACGGCGAAAGCGCTCGGTCAGCGGCCGAATTCGGCGGTGGCGACCGTCCAGGCGTGGGCCTGCTCGCTGAGGGTGAATCCAAGCCCCGGCCGTGCGGACAGATGCATGCGTCCGTCGCGGATCTGGAGGTGCTCGTTGAACAGCGGGTCGAGCCAGTCGAAGTGCTCCACCCACGCCCCATGGGGATAGGTCGCCGCGAGATGCAGATGGATCTCCATCGCGAAGTGCGGCGCGAGCTGCAGATTCTTCTGCTCAGCGAGCGGAGCCAGCCGAAGAAACTGGGTGAAGCCACCGATGCGCGGCGCGTCGGGCTGGATGATGTCGACGGCGTCGACCTCGATCAACCGCAGGTGCTCGCCCACGCTGGCCAGCATCTCCCCGGTGGCGATGGCGGTGTCGAGGCTGCGGGCGAGGTGCGCGTGGCCCTCGGCGTCATAGGCGTCGAGCGGCTCCTCGATCCACACCAGGTTGAACTGCTCGAAGATACGACCGAGTCGCATCGCGGTGGGGCGGTCCCACTGCTGGTTGGCGTCCACCATCAGCGGCACGTCGTCACCGAGGTGCTCACGGACCTTCTCCAGCCGGGCGATGTCGGTCTTCCAGTCCGGCTGCCCGACCTTGATCTTGATCCCGCCGATGCCGCTGGCCAACGACGCGGAGGCGTTCTCCAGCACCTCCTCGATAGGGGTATGCAGGAAGCCACCGGAGGTGTTGTAGCACTGGACCGAGTCGCGGTGCGAACCCAGCAATTTCGCCATCGGTAGGTTCGCACGCTTGGCTTTGAGGTCCCACAACGCGATGTCGATGGCCGCGATCGCCTGGGTGGCGACGCCGCTGCGGCCCACCGACGCCCCGGCCCACACCAGCTTGGTCCAGATCTTGGCGATGTCGTTGGGATCCTCTCCGATGAGCACCGGCGCGATCTCCTTGGCGTGGGCGAACTGAGCCGGGCCGCCTGCACGCTTGGAATAGCTGAACCCGATGCCCTCGTGGCCCTGTTCGGTGCGGATCTCGGCGAACAGGAAGGCGACCTCGGTCATCGCCTTCTGCCGGCCGGTGAGCACCTTGGCATCGCTGATCGGGTTCTTCAACGGCAGCGTGATCGAGGACAGCTTGACCGACTCGATCCCGTCCAACGTCGCTTCGCCAGCGGCAAGGGCCTTCAGCGCGGCGTCGGGAGCGGCCAACGCGCTGGCCGGCCGGTCGGCGAATGTGTTGGTGGGCATGAGAACTCCTAAGGGTGGGTTGAGGCTTCGAGTGCGGTCGTCGGTCAGGTCTGCTGAAGCGCGCCGTCGACGCGTCGCCAGATTCGCAGTGGATTGTCGGTGCGGACTTCGTCGGCAAGCAGTTCTTCTGGCACGTTCTGGTAGGCGACCGGGCGCAGGAATCGTTCGATCGCGAGGCTGCCGACCGAGGTGGTCGACGGTGCCGAGGTGGCGGGGAACGGTCCGCCGTGCACGACCGCGTGCCCGACCTCGACGCCGGTGGGCCAGCCGTTGAACAACACTCGCCCGGCAATCAGTTCCAGCTTGTCGACCAACGGACGCGCGTCGGCGTTGTCGGATGGGGCAGCATGCACGGTGGCGGTGAGCTGTCCTTCGAGACGGTCGACGATCGTTGCCAGCCGGGCGACGTCGTCGACCCGGACGATCAGCGAGGCCGGGCCGAAAACCTCCTCCTGGAGCCGGTGATCGGCGAGAAACTCCTCGTCGGTGGTGACGAAGAGCTGTGGCACACCGCGATAGGCGATCGACGCGTCGTCGTTCGCGACAGCGACCATGCCGATGCTCTCCTTCGCCGATAGGCGGTCCGCGCCCTCGGCGAACGACGAGGCGATGCCCGAGGAGAGCATGGCTCCCGGTTCCGCGGCGCGAACGGCGTCCGCGGCGGCCTGAACGAACTCGGGCGCCCCCGGGCCGTCGACCACGAATACCAGCCCCGGACTGGTGCACAGTTGGCCCACGCCGGTCATCATCGAGGCGATGAAGCCGGCGCCGAGTTTCTCGCCGCGGTCGGCGAGCGCGCCGGGCAGAACGAAGACCGGGTTGATGCTCGACATCTCCGCATAGACCGGGATCGGAACCGGGCGGGCGGCGGCGGCCGCGGTCAACGCGACTCCGGCCTGCCGGGATCCGGTGAACCCGACCGCGCGGATGTGGGGATCGGTGACCAGCGCGATGCCGGTCGTCCGGCCGGACCCGAACAAGAGCGAGAAGGTGCCCTCTGGCAGGTCGTGGGCTTGGACCGCCGTCCGGATGGCGCGGCCGACCAGTTCCGAGGACCCGGGATGGGCCGAGTGCGCCTTGACGATCACAGGGGCCCCGGCGGCAAGGGCCGAGGCGGTGTCGCCGCCGGCGACCGAGAAGGCGAGCGGGAAGTTACTGGCCGAGAACACGGCGACCGGGCCGAGCGGGATCTTGCGTTGGCGCAGGTCGGGTTTGGGCAACGGGCTACGGTCGGGATCCGCGGTGTCCAGGCGGGCGCCGGTCCAGCTGCCTTCCCGCACCACGTTGGCGAAGAGCCGCAGCTGGCCGGTGGTGCGGGCCAGTTCGCCCTGCACTCGCGGCACCGGGATACCGGTTTCGGCGTTGACCCGGTCGACAAGCACGGAGCCGAGGTTTTCCAGCTCGTCGGCGATCGTCTCGAGGAATGCGGCGCGCTGCTCGAAGCCGGTGTGCCGGTAGCGCAGGAACGCCTCCCAGGCCAGCTGCGCGGCGCGGGCGACCGTCGCTTCGTCGGCCTCGTGGTAGACGGGTTCCAATCGTTCGCCGGTGGCCGGGTCGACGGCCTGAAATGGTGCCGTGCCGCCGGGCACGTCGTCCGCGCCGATCAGGGAGGCTCCGGTGGGTTCGACGGTGTGTGCGGTGCTCATGCGGCGGCCTCGCAGGCTCGGACGCCGCATTCAGCGCCCATGATTCGCTCGCAAGCCTCGCTCATGCTCGGCTCACCTTCTTCACCAGGATGGCGAGCTCGGCGACTTCGGCGTCGTCGAGGTCGGTGAGCGGGCAGCGCACCGGGCCGGCAGGGCGGCCGATGACCTTCATGCCGGCCTTGATGATGCTCACCGCGTAGCCGGGCTTGCGGTTGCGCAGGTTGCAGTACGGGATGACGAACTCGTTGAGTGCGTCGATCACGAACCGGGTGTCGCCGCGGCGCAGCGCCGCGTAGAAGTCCAAAGCGAACTGCGGCACGAAGTTGTAGATCGCCGACGAGTACGTGGTCACGCCCAGCGCCAGATACGGCAGGGCGAACATCTCGGCGGTGGGCAGGCCCCCGATGTAGGTGAGCCGGTCGCCGATGCGGGCGTAGATGCGCGTCATCTGTTCGATGTTGCCGATGCCATCCTTGAACCCGACCAGGGTCGGGCAGCTGTCGACCAGTTCGGCCACGGCCGTCTCCGAGTAGGCGGCGTTGGCACGGGAGTAGATCGTCACCCCGAGCTCGGTTGCGGCGCAGACCTGTCTGACGTGCGCGACCAAGCCCTCCTGGCTGGTTTCGGTCAGGTATGGCGGCAGCAACAGGATGCCGTGTGCGCCGGCGCGTTCGGCCGACTTGGCCATCTCTACCGCGATGGCGGTGCCGTAGCCGGCGGGGGCGATCACCGGTACGCCCTCCGGTGCCTCCTGGACGGCGGCGGTGACGACCTGCTCCACCTCGGCCGGGGTGAGCGAGAAAAATTCGCCGGTGCCGCCCGCGGCGAACAGGCCGGATGCATCGAACTGACCCAGCCAGCCGATGTTCTCGCGATAGGCGGGCTCGTCGAAGCTACCGTCCTCCCGGAGGTGTGTCACCGGGAAGGACAACAGACCCGAACCGAGCTTGCGGGCGATCTCGTGCGGGGAAGCGGTGGTCATTGGGTGGTGTCTCCTGTTCGGGCTAGGTGTGGTGTCTCGACGAAACGGCCGCTCAAGGCGTCTGCCTCACTTCGGTTCGAGAGGCTGTCTAGCCTCATCGCCCACTTCCTCTGACGCGTCTGGGGTCTTGGCCGCGGTGCGGCTCTTGCGACCCCTGATCAGGGCTTGGATTCCGGGCATCAGCAGCAGCAGGACGAAGATCGCCAGGATGGTGCCCGAGATCGGCCGGGTGAGGAAGCCCGTCGGGTCGCCGTCGAAGATCAGCAGCGACCGGCGGGTGCTCGCCTCGATGATGGAGCCCAGGACGAAGGCCAGCACCAGGGGGCCGGGGTCGAAACCGGCCTTTTTCATCAAGTATCCGATGATGCCGAAGGCGATCATCATGAAGATGTCGAAGGTGGAGTTGTTGATCGTGTAGACGCCCAGCAGGGTGATCAGGGCGGTGATCGGCGCCAGGATCGCGGGGCGGATGCGAAGGATTCGGACGAAGATGCCGACCAGCGGGATGGACAGGATCAGCAGCAGCAGGTTGCCGATGTACATCGAGTTGATCACGCCCCAGAAGATGTCGGGGTGTTCTTCGATCAGTTGTGGGCCGGGCGTGACGCCGAGGATCAGCAGCGCGCCGAACAGCATCGCCAGCGTCGCGTTGGCGGGCAGGCCGATGGTGAGCAGCGGGATGAACGACGACGTGGCCGCGGCGTTGTTGGCCGTCTCGGGGGCCGCCACGCCCTCCACCGCGCCGCGGCCGAACCGCTCCGGCGTCTTGGAGCGGCGCTTTTCCACGGCGTAGGCCACGATGGAGGACAGCACCGCGCCGCCACCGGGCAGCACGCCGAGCAGAAAGCCGATCACCGAGCCGCGCCCGATGGCTCCCGAGGACTGCCGCAGGTCTTTGCGGGACGGCCACACGTTGCCGACCTTGGCCGGCACGTGCGGCTTGCCGTGCCGCTCCTCGAGGTTGTAGAGGATCTCCCCGACACCGAACAGGCCCATCGCCACGACGACGAAGTCGATGCCGTCGGCGAGCTGCAGGCTGTCGAAGGTGAACCGGGAGGCGCCGCTGAAGTTGTCGCGGCCCACGGTGGCCAGCAGCAGACCGATGGCTCCGGCGATCATGGCCTTGAGCTTGTTTCCGCTGCCGATGGTGGCCACCAGCAGCACACCCAGCAGCGCCAGGGCGGCGTACTCCGGTGGACCGAAGTCCAAAGCGACGCTGGCGACGACGGGGGCCAGCAAGGTGAGCCCGATGATCGAGATGGTCGCGCCCACAAACGAGCCGATCGCCGCGATACCCAGGGCCGTTCCCGCTTTGCCCTGTTTGGCCAGCGCGAACCCGTCGAAGACGGTGACCACCGAGGATGCCTCCCCGGGCAGGCGCAGCAGCACCGAGGTGATGGTGCCGCCGTACTGGGCGCCGTAGTAGATGCCGGCGAGCATGATGATCGCCGATACCGGGTCGATGCCGTAGGTGATCGGCAGCAGGATCGCGATGGTGGCCGCCGGGCCGAGCCCGGGCAGCACGCCGATGATCATGCCGATCAGCACACCGACAAGGCAATACAGCAGATTGTGGGGCTCGACGACGACGGCGAACCCCTCTAGGAATGCGGAGATGTTCATGGAGGCCTCAGAATGCCAACAGGTGGGGCAGCGGGATCCCCAGCGCGTACAGGAACAGGAAGTAAAAGACCGCCGTGGTCGCCACGCTGATCACGATCGTGCTGCGCCAGCTCTCATGTCCCAGGAAACGCAACCAGATCACGCCCAGCGCCAGCGCGGGAATCTCGAACCCGATCACCGGCATCAGCAGGCCGAAGGCGATGAAGGTGATCAGGCCGATCAGGGGCAGCGTACTGCTGCGGGTGAACGCCTCGCTGTCGGTGAGTCGACGGCCGGTCACCAGCAGGATCAGCGATAGCGCGGTGATCACCACACAGAGGACGAACGGCCACAGGCCCGGGCCGGGCTCCCGAAGGGAGCCCAGGCCGTAGCCGTAGGCGAGTACCGCCCCGCCCACACCGATGGCCAGCGCGACCAGGGCACCCACCATCTGATAGGCGGGCCCGCCCGCGGGCGGGCGTTCCTCCTCCAGCTCGTGGGCGAACTCGGCCTCGATCTCGGCCAGGATGTCCCGCGTATGCGGGTGCGGATGCTCATCGTGCGCCTCGTTGGTCGGCGGCTGTTTCGTCCCACCGGAATCCTGGTCGCGCGTTTCGTTCATCGTCGGCTCCTCAAATCCCGCGCGTGGCCGGTTTCAGTCCTGGCCGAGGCTGATGCCGTACTGCTTGACCAAGTCGGCGTAGCGCTTCTGGTCCGCCTGCAGCTGGGCGAGCACCTCGTCGCCGGGCACCTCCATCGGGGTCAGGCTGTTCTGCTTGTTGAACGCCTTATAGTCCTCGGTCGCAAAGGTCGCCTTCATCGCGTCGGCGATCTTGGTCTGGATGTCCTCCGGGGTGCCCTTGGGCACCGTCATGAACCGGTACTGGGTCACCTCGACATCCACACCCTGCTCTTTCGCGGTCGCGACGTCGGGCAGGTACTCAATGCGCTCGGGACCGAAGACGGCCACCGGCACCAGCTTCCCCGACTGGATGTTCTCGATTGCCTCGCCGACCTGAATGGAAGCCATGTCGACCTGGTTGCCCAACACCGCGGCCAGCGCCGGGGCGCCCCCGTCGAACGGCACCGCCTGGGATTCCACCGCGCTGGTCTTGAACAACAACGCCGCCGACAGCTGCGCGCCGGTGCCCACGCCGGTGGTGCCGTACCGAATGGTCCTGTTGGCGGCCTTGACGTCGGCGAGCGTCTTGAAGCCGCTCTCGGGGCTGGTGACCAGCACGTAGTCATCGCGCGACACGCCCTGCACGATGTCGAAGTCGTCGATCTTGGTGACCTCATCGGGGCTCACAGCCAGCGGGGTGATGGTGAACAGCGAGGCGTTCTGGATCGCGATCACCGAGCCGTTCGGTTCGGCCTTGCCAACCTCGGCCGCCGCGAGAGCGCCGTTGGCGCCCTCCCGGTTGATCACCGGGAACGTCCCCCCCAGCTCATCGCTGAGACCTTTGGACACCGCGCGGCTGATCAGGTCGCTGGACCCTCCGGCGGAGGCACCGACATACATCTCGACCGCGCCCGAGGGCCAGGTGTCGCCACCACTGCCGCCGGTGCTGGTCTGGACACCACCGCCACAGGCGGTCAGGACGAGGCTCGCGGCGGCGGTTGCCACCAGGCCGGCGCGGAAGCGGGTACCGCGGAGGGCGGCGTGGGTCACCATGGGAATCACTCCTGAGTCGTGTGATCGGGGTTGCACAGGGCGACCGATGTGGCCGCCGTCACTAAAAAGTAGTGATCGGTTTGATACCTGTCCAACACTCATCCAGCATTGCTCGATACTTTGACTGCATGGCGGTGACGTTGGACCAGGTGCGCTGCTTCATTGCGGTCGCTGAGGACCTGTACTTCGGACGCGCCGCCGGGCGGCTCGTCGGGCACCGCTAACCTCGGTCCGTGATCCTGTCGACGAGTAGCCCGTGACCGGAAATCTCATCGGCCGGCTGCGGCACGCGGTCGGGTCGTCTGGTGTGATCAGCGACCCGGATGAGATGGCCGGCTACCTCACCGACTGGCGCAACGCGTACACGGGAACCGCGGCGGCCGTGGTGCGTCCGGGCAGCACCGAGGAGGTGGCCGCGGTCGTCAAGCTCTGCCATCAGGCGGGTGTCGCGGTGGTCCCACAGGGCGGCAACACTGGGCTGTGCGGCGGGGCCGTCCCGGACTCCTCGGGTCGACAGCTGGTGCTCTCCTTGACGCGCATGCGCCGCATCCGTGACCTCGACGTCGCCAACCAGACCATCACCGTGGAGGCCGGGGCGATCCTGCAGTCGGTACAGGACGCCGCGGTGGCCGCCGGCCAGCTCTTCCCCCTCTCCCTGGGCGCTGAAGGAAGCTGCACGATCGGCGGCAACCTCGCGACCAACGCGGGCGGAACGGGCGTGCTCCGCTATGGGACGATGCGTGACCTGACTCTCGGGCTGGAGGTCGTGTTACCGGACGGGCGCATTTGGAACGGGCTGCGCGGGCTCCGCAAGGACAACACCGGCTACGACCTCAAGCACCTGTTCATCGGTGCGGAGGGCACGCTCGGGGTCATCACCGCCGCCGTGCTGAAGCTTTTTCCCGCCGTCCGGAGCCGCGTGACGGCATGGGTTGCCCTGCCGGGCCCTCAGGCGGCGGTCGACCTGATCGGCATCCTGAGGGCGGTGGCCGGCGATCGGCTGACCGGTTTTGAGATCATGTCCCGGCAAAGCGTGGACTTCGTGCTGCGCCACGTGTCGGGTGCACGCGACCCGTTCGGCGATCGCCATCTCTGGTACGCACTCGTGGAGCTGAGCGACTCACTGCCGGTCGCGGGTCTCGACGAAGTGATCGAAACGGCGCTGGGAGAGGCGGTTGAGCGCGGCCTGGTGGTGGACGCGGTCGTCGCCTCGTCTGCGGCGCAGGCGGCCGCCCTGTGGGCACTGCGGGAAGGCATCTCGGAGGCGCAGAACCACGAGGGCCCCAGCCTCAAGCACGACGTCACCGTGCCGGTCAGTCGCATCCCGGCTTTGGTAGAACGCACCGACCGGGCGCTCGACGAGGCTGTCCCGGGCGTCCGAGTTGTGACGTACGGCCACATCGGCGACGGCAACCTGCACTACAACCTCAGCAAACCGGTGGGTGGCGACGACGACGAATTTCGCGCGCGCGCAAGCGATCTCGCCCGCGTCATCTACGACCAGACGTCAGCCCTGGACGGCAGCATCAGCGCCGAACACGGGCTCGGGCAGTCGAAGCGCGGAATCATCGCCGACTATAAGGACAGCTACGAGCTGGAACTGATGCGGGGGATCAAGCAGTTGTTCGATCCGCGGGGGCTGATGAACCCCGGGAAGGTGCTGCCGGGCTAACCCAGCGGAGGCGGGGAGTCCTTCTGGTCGGGTTCTCCGCGGCAAGGTTTGTGCGTTGTGTCTTAACGCTATGAGCACTTATGATTCAAGTCCAACACGTCATTAGGAAGATTTGATACGTGGAAGGTATTGGATGTTTTCGTTGGTGCAGCTCAACCAGTTCGTTGCGGTGGCCGAGGAGCTTCACTACGGACGGGCCGCCAAACGTTTGAACATGACACAACCGCCGCTGAGTCGACAGATTCAATTGCTGGAGAAAGATCTCAACGTCCTGCTGTTCGACCGGTCGAGCCGCGCGATCAAGCTGACGCCGGCCGGTAAGGCGTTCCTCGCCGACGCGCGTCGCCTGCTGCAGCAATCCGAACGCGCGGCCCTGTCGGTGCACAAGACCGCAACCGGCCATTCAGGAGTGTGCCGGGTCGGGTTCACCGGCGGCAGCGTGCTCTCCGGACTCGCCGCTCTCGTCACCACAGCACGAACGGTCATCCCCGACGTCGAACTCGACCTGCGCGAGATGGTCAGCCGCGCTCAGGTGGAAGCCCTGACCGACGACGGTTCGCTCGACATCGGCATGGTTCGCCCTCCGGTGACGAGGCCGGATCTCGTCTCGCGCCCACTGATTCGCGAGCCGCTCGTCGCGGCATTGCCGAAGAATCATCCCCTCGCTGGCCTCGACCGGCCGGTCGACATCACCGACCTGCACGGCGTCGACCTCGTCATGTACAGCCCGATCGACTCGCACTACTTCTTCGAACTGCTGTCCTCGGTGTTTCACGAAGCCTCGGTCGCGCCGGTCATCGTTCAACACCTGACCCAGATCCACACCATCCTGTCGCTGGTCCACTTCGCGTGGGGAGTCGCCGTGGTCCCGGAGTCGGCAAGCAAAATGCGCTTCGACAACGTCGTGTGCCGCCCCTTGACATTGGCCCGGCCGGTACACGTCGAACTCGACCTCGTCTGGCGTATCAACAACGAGAACCCGGTTCTCAACCGCCTACTGCCGGCGCTCGACCTGGATTAGTCCGAAAGCGAGGACTGCGCACCGTCTTTCCGATCCTGACCTAACGCATCCCGTGCGCCTTTTCCACTCCATCTCCTGCACAGCACCGTGTCAAAACCTCTATCTAGAAACAGAACTCCTCTCCACGGTCGTGCAGGCGAACACCGATCAACCGATAGCGCTATCGATTGCGCGAGCGCTCGGCCGCGGTCGATCGAGCTCCGCCGAGCAAGAATCCGGCGGGCATAGGCTGGCGATCGTGCGTGTCGGTCGCAGGGAGGCGGTAGCGGTCACCATCGGCGTGCTCCTGGTCGCCGCGGCGTTCGTCGTACCGCATCTGCACCTTGGCATCGTCACCCCGCTGATCAATGCGTCGGCGGGACGGCTCTACAGCTTCGCTGATACGGCGCCCATCTTCGGCTGGTGGAACGCCCACGTTGGGTGGGGCACCATCCCGGCGATCGTCATCGCAGTGGCGGCCGTCGTCTACGGACAGGCGATTGCGCAGCGGCTGCCGTGGCGTTTCCTTCCCTGGGCGACGTGGGCGACGGCGTGCGCGTGGGCGTTCTCGTTGGCCATGGTCGACGGCTGGCGACGCGGGTTCGCCGGCCGACTCACGGCACGCCACGAATACCTGCGGCAGGTCCCCACCGTCACCGACATCCCCGAAGCCGTCCGCACTTTCGCCGGCAGAATCCTGGATTTTCAACCGGATTCGTGGATGACCCACGTGTCGGGGCATCCGCCCGGCGCATTGCTGACGTTCGTCTGGCTGGACCGCATCGGGCTGGGCGGCGGCGCCTGGGCCGCACTGCTGTGCATGCTGGTCGGATCCAGCGCCGCGGCCGCGATCGTCGTGGCGGTGCGCGCCCTGACCGATGAGAGCACCGCACGCCTGGCGGCACCGTTCGTCGCGGTGGCGCCGACGGCCATCTGGGTCGCGGTGTCGGCGGACGGTTATTTCGCCGGCGTGGCTGCGTGGGGCATCGCGCTGCTGGCACTCGCTGCCCGTCGTACCGTGCGCTGGCCGGTGCTCGCCGCGGCCGGCTCCGGCCTGCTACTCGGCTGGGGCATATTCCTGAACTACGGCCTGGTGCTGATGGCGCTGCCGGCGGTCGCGGTGCTGCTCTCGGCCGCCGACTGGCGGTCGGCAATAAGCGCTCTCGTCCCGGCCGTCCTTGTCGCGCTTGGGGTGGCCGCCGTCTTCGTCATCGCCGGCTTCTGGTGGTTCGACGGCTACTTACTGGTGCAGGAACGCTATTGGCAGGGCATCGCCAACGACAGGCCGTTCCAGTACTGGTCGTGGGCGAACCTCGCGTCGACGGTGTGCGCGATCGGGCTGGGCAGCGTGGCCGGTATCGGCCGGGTGTTCGACATCGGGGCGATCAAGCGGCGCTGCGGCCTGTACCTAGTCGTGATCGGCGCGCTGCTCGCGGTCACGTGCGCGGATCTGTCCATGCTGAGCAAGGCGGAGACCGAACGCATCTGGCTACCGTTCACGGTGTGGCTGACCGCTGCCGCGGCGCTGTTACCGCCGCGGTCACATCGATGGTGGCTGACGCTCAACATCATCGGCGCCCTGCTGCTGAACCACCTCATCCTGACGAACTGGTAGCAGCCGCTTCGCCAGGTAGTACAGCGGCACACATGCCCACACGATGGTCAGTGAAATCCACAGCCCGAGTGGGTAATTGCGGTCAAGAACCGTCATGTTGTCGGGCCGCATGCCTGGCTTGCCGTACACCGGGATCGCCAGGAAGACGAGCACCACAGTGCAGAACGCGGCAACCGTGACCGGTGGCCACCACTTGCCGGGAATCAGTCGTCGGCCTGCGAACCCGAGTGCCACGCACAGCGGCGCGAACACCAGGTCGTGCAGCACCACCCCGACCAGCGCCCACACCAGGATCCGGATGATGATCACCGGCGGGTTGTCCCACAGAAGGACCGCCCCGTATGCCCCGAGCACCACACCGACCACAACCAGGACCACCCGCATGGCGGTCACGGGACGACTTCGATTCTGGTTAGCCATTTCGTCTGCAGCACACCGGGTCTGGTGGGTGCTATCAGTCGGCAGGGGTACCCGTGGTCGATGTGCAGCGCTTCGCCGTTGAGCTTGAGCGCGATCAGCGTCTTGGTGTCGCGGGCGTGCCGGGCCGGCACCACCGTGCGTGAATACGGGCCGGGCGGCTCCAGCGAGATCATCCGCACGTCGGCTTCGGGCGAGCCGCCGACAGCGGCGACGAGATCGGCCAGCACGACACCGGTCCACTCGGCGTCGGCGCTCCACCCTTCGACGCAGGCGATCGGCAGCCGGTGCGTGGCCTGCGGCATGGCCGCCAGTTCGGCGGTGGTGAATGCCCGGGTCGTCGACCCGTTCGTCACCGTCAATCGGTACTCGGGTGATCGCGCACTGCGCAGCACACCGGCCGCAATCGCCGACCGGTTCACCGGAACCCCTTGCGGCCCTTGACCGGAGCGCGGAGACAGCACCGACGCCTTGCGCAGCAACGGGATCGTCTGACCGGCCGTGACCACGGTCGCAAGGGCGACGGCCAGCCAGGTGCCGCGCAGCACCGTGCGCCGCGTGGGCCCCAGCGCCCCCGCCTTGATGTCGTCGACCGGTTCGCCCAGGGCGCGGCGGATGATCGGCAGCTTCACGCCGATATGCACCAACACCGCGCCTGCGGCGACGTAGGACATCGCATAGTGGCTCGTGGTGAAGAAGAACTTGAACGCGTACCACTGCGCGATGTTCAGCAACCCAGTGGACAGCTGAAACAACATCGAGCCGACCAGCACCAGGATCGACAATCGTTCAATCTGACGGACCAGTCCGCCAATCAGCGGGCGCTCGAACAGCTTTGGCCATACCGACCACAGCTTCACGACGATCAGCGGTATCGCCGCGATACCCGAGATGACATGCAGACCCTGCGTCACTCGATACAGCCAGACCGGCCGAGTGGGCCAGAAGAACCAGGGTTGCGGGTGCTGGATGAAGTGGCTGATCAGTCCGGTGACGAAGCAGACGGCGACGGTCACACCGAGCCACAGTCCGACGCGCGCGGTGACGGCGGTGCCGCGCAGGCTGGTGGTCTTCATGTCGCCGCCAGACTCGCGACGACACGATCGCCGACGGGGTGGATACCCGTCACCGCCAGGCCGACATCCTCGGCCAGCCCGCTCACGCAGTCGACGCCGACCGACGCCCACCGGAACCACGGACCAATGGTTCGCGATGACTCCAGACGCACCCACTCCGCGTGGACTCCGTCGACGGCCGAATCGAATTCGGCCACGCATCGGCCACCGCGGCACAGCAGATCGCCCGCCCGTCGCAGGATGCGCCACGGATCTCCGCCGAGTCCGACATTGCCGTCGGCCAACAGCACCGTGCGCCAGCGGCCAGTGCCAGGCAGCGGTGCGAACACATCGCGGCGCAAGGCCGGGGCGCCGCTACGACGGGCCAGTTCGACCGCGGTAGCCGACTGGTCGACACCCAGCGCCGGAACGCCGCGCTGGACCAGGTGTGCCACCAAACGACCGGGGCCGCACCCCAAGTCGATCGTCGGGCCGTCACACAGGCTGACCACCGCATGGTCGAAATTCCTGTCGCAGCGGCGCCCGCCGAGCCAGCTGCGCACCGGAAGTCGCTGCACGCGGCCGTCGTCGTAGCGAATCCAGCAGCGTTCGCCGTCCAGGGCGCGGTCGTAGAGGTTGCCTAGCACGTCAGATCCCCGCCGCCTGGGTGGTTCGCACGAACCGACTGTCTGGCGCGCACACGCGACGGACGGCGTCGACATCGTCGATCGTGTCCACGTCGGCCAGCTCCGCCACCAGGATCACGTCTATACCCGTGTCGCGCAGCGCCGAAAGCGTCACGGCGCCGGTGTCCGAAGTGGACGTCGGAATCGCGCGCAGGACGTCGGCCATGGTGGCGTCGGTCATCCCGAATAACCACCACCCGCCGTCGCGGGCGAGCCCGAACACGGCGTCAGTGCTCACCAGGGCCTGGGCACATTCGGTGAGCAGGTCAGCGGTTACCTGGGGGGTGTCCGAGGCGATCAGCAGAATCGGACGAGCGCCGTCGGCCGCCGCGGCATCCGCGCTCGCATTGGCCAACCGCTCGGCGAAGTCGGCGCCGCGCTGCTCGATGACGGTGAATGCGCCTATCCGCGAGCGAATTTCGGCGCTGCTACTGGCCTGGTCCAGATCGCCGGTCAACGCCACCACCCGTGCCTGAACGGGCGTCGCAGCGACCGCGTCGAGCGTGTCCAGCAGTGTCGCGGCGGCGATGTCGGCGGCCGCGACTTCGCCGACGGCCACGGCGAGCCGGGTCTTCGCGAGGCCGGGCACCGGCGCCTTGGAAACCACCAACAAGGTCACGGGTATCACGAAATCGCCCGCCAAAAATCCAGCCCCGCAATGACACTGCCGCGCAGCGACCCACTGACCTTCGACTTGCCGCCGGTGCGCGGCCCATAGTCGACGTCACGTTCGACCACCCGCCAACCCGCCTGTGCGGCGCGCACCATCAGCTCCACCGGGTAACCGGTTCTGCGATCGGTCACACCGAGTGCGAGCAATGCGTCACGGCGGGCGACCCGCATCGGCGCGATGTCGTGCACCGGCAGGCGGTAGCGGTTCCTCAACCTCCAGCAGACCGCCGCGGTGCCGAGCCGGGCGTGCCACGGCCAGCGCAGCCCGGCAACCGGGCGCCGGCGTCCGATCGCCATGTCCGCGCCGCGGCCGAGCTCGTCGACCAACGCCGGTAGGTCACGGGGGTCGAGTGAGCCGTCGGCGTCGAGAACCGCCACGATCGGCGTCGCCGCTGCCGTCACCCCGGCGTGCACCGCCGAGCCGTAACCCGCCCGCCGCTCGGCCACCACCTCGGCGCCGTGGCGGCGCGCGACGTCGGCCGTGTCGTCGGTGCTGTTGTTGTCGACCACCAGAGGCCGATACCCCTCGGGTATGGCGGCAAGCACCCCCGGCAGTGATGCCGCTTCATTGAGGCAGGGCAACACCACCGTGACGTCGGGCATATCGGTTCACGGTAGGCCAGCTCCCGACCGCGCACTCGCAAATCAACGGTGACAAAACGGTGACATCGGCGCAGGTAGCGGCTGTGCAGGGCTAACCTCGAGAATTGTGACGCGGGTGCTGATTGCCGATGACGATTCCGTCGTGCGCGATGTCGTGCGCCGGTATCTCGAACGCGACGGTCTCGATGTCTCGATTGCGCACGACGGCACCGAGGCGCTGCGGCTGCTCGGCTCGCAGCGTATCGACGTCGCGGTGCTCGATGTGATGATGCCCGGCCCGGACGGCCTGTCGCTGTGCCGCAGCCTGCGTCAGCGCGGCGACTACGCCGTCCCGGTGATCCTGTTGACCGCCCTCGGTGAGGAGGATGACCGCATCGCGGGGCTGGAGGCCGGCGCCGACGACTATCTGACCAAGCCGTTCAGCCCGCGTGAATTGGCGCTGCGGGTGCGGTCTGTGCTGCGTCGCGCGCCGTCGCCTGCGGGTGTGCTGCCGCTGAACATCACCGTCGGCGATCTCACCGTATCCACGGCCGCACGTTCGGTGACGATCAACGGCGAGCCGGTGAGCCTGACCAACCGCGAGTTCGACCTGTTGCTGTTCTTCATCACCCACGCCGATGCCGTATTCTCCCGCGAGGAACTGCTGAAACAGGTGTGGCGCTGGGACTTTGGCGATTTGTCGACGGTCACGGTGCACGTGAAGCGGCTTCGGTCCAAGCTCGGCGACCACCATCGCGTGCAGACGGTGTGGGGCCGCGGCTACCTGTGGAGCGGCCCAAGTGCAGGCGACTGACTTCTGGGAGATCGTCGGGTGGGCGCTGGCGTGCTCGGTGCCGGTCGTGCTGGCCGGAGCGATCATCATCCGGCTCGCGCGGTCCTGGTCGCTGGCGGTCAGCATGGTGGCGCTGGTGCTGATTCCGACGGTGGCGACGTTCACCGGTGTGCTCGGGGCCAGCGGGTTCATGGTCACCGAGACGTTCGAGCGTACGGTCGTCGTGCTGGTCATCGTCTCCGTGGTGACGATTCCCGCTGCGGTGATGCTGGCGCGTTACCAGGCCCGCCGCACGGTGTGGGAGCAGGAGATCCGGGACTCCGAGCAGATGGCCGAGCAGTCGCGGCGCCGGCTGGTCGCGTTCGTCAGCCACGATCTACGCACGCCGCTTGCCGGGATACGGGCGGTCTCGGAGGCGATCGCCGACGGCGTGGTGCCCGACGATGAAGTGCGTGTACACGCCAAAACCATTGAACAGGAGTCGATTCGGCTCGCAGAAATGGTGGACGACCTGTTCGAGATGTCGAAGATCAACGCCGGCGCGATTCAGCCCACCTTCGACAAGGTGGCGCTGGACGAGGTCGTCGACGACGTGCTGGCCGCGCACAAGATCGCCGCGGAGCGGGCGGGTGTGCAGCTGAAGGCGGAGCTGCCGGAGAAGCCGGTGCGGGTGCTAGGGAGTGACCGCGCGTTGGTGCGCGTGCTGTCGAACCTCGTTGCCAACGCGATCGCGCACACGCCCGCAGGCGGCAAGGTTTCGCTGGCGCTGGGCGAGGACGAGAACGGTGCGTGGGCCCGCGTCGACGACACCGGCGTCGGCATCGATGAGGCCGACCTGCCCCGGGTGTTCGACGTCGCCTATCGCGGCTCCAATGATCGGGTGCCGCGGGCGGACTCGTCGCTGCCCAGCGGTTCGGGGCTGGGCCTGGCCATCGCTGCCGGTTTGGTGCAGGCGCATCGCGGCACGCTCTCGGCGCACAATCTGGGCACGGGTGCGCGGTTCGAGGTGCGGCTGCCGCTGGCCGGGGCGGACTAGGGCAGGCGCCGTGCTGATACCGGTGTGTCCACCTCCGAGCGACACTGTCGCTACCAGCGACTTTGTCGCTGGTAGGTGGACACGGCAGGTAGTGACCCCCGGCAGTCGTCATCGCACTTCTTGTTATTGAGCGAATGTTCTATTAACGTCGTTAATCACTACATCTAGCTGGAGGTCGTCGATGGCCGCTGTGAATACCCGCAAGGCCCTGCGCAAGTTCAAGTTCGAGCGGCGAATGGGCCGCATCGTCATGAATCCAGTGGTCGCCGCGCTCGACAAGGTCGGCGTCCGGTCATCCCTGGTGGTCGACATGGAGACCACCGGCCGTAAGTCGGGGGAGCCGCGGCGCGTACCCCTGGCCGGACGCGCCGACGACACGGGCGTCTGGGTGATCTCGCAGCACGGTCGTCGCGCGGGCTGGGCCCACAACATCGCCGCCGACCCAGATGTGCGCGTGCGGGTGGATAACCAATGGCGCAGCGGGAAAGCCACTTTCGAGCCCGATGACGACGTGCGTGCCCGAGCGCGCAGCTTCGGCGGCAACGGCAAGATCAGCCAGTCCGCCACCGCACTGACCATGCGCGCGATGGAAAGCGACCCGATCTCAGTGCGGATCACCTACACGGACTGATTCCCACCGCGTCGTCCGACTGCCAGGATGGGTACGTGCAGCTCCAGATCGTCGGAACGACGCTGCCGGGCCGCGATTGCCAGGTGGGCTGGAGCCTCGACTGCACTATCGACGGCACGGACGTGCGCGGGCCCTACATCCAGGGCCCTCCGGGCGGCCGGTTCATCTACCTCAGCTGGGGCGCGGTCGACGACGGCGGCCAATTCAACATGTTCAGGCGAGCGAAGCTGATGTTCGAGGATGTGCCCGCCGATGTCCTCGAGTCGGCGGCCCAGACCGGCCTACTGATCGGGACTCTCGCTCTGACCGACGCCAAGGGCAACCCGGTCTGCGCGCGCGTACGGCCACCGCAGATCCGGTGGACCGCAGGGTGGGTGCCCGACGCGTGCACTCTGCCCACGAAGCAGCGCCCGCTGCGGGTGACCGAATTCGACGATTTCCTGTCCGCCGTGACGCGGTCAGGGCGGCCCGCTCCCACGCGCCTCGATCTGGTCATCCCCCGCAGTGCCGAAGCGACGGCGCGTGATCTGGCCGAACGGGAGACGGCCTGTTGCGCGTTCTTCGACTTCCAGTTCGAGTCGGCCGGAACGGATGTGGTGATGCACGTCAGCGTTCCGCCGGAGCATGTTCCCGTGCTCGACGCGCTGGAGGCAAGGGCATCATCTGCTAGTATCCTGCGCCAGGAATTCGTTGAAGATATGAGTTGAGGCGTTCGAGGATCTCGTCGGCGGCCTTGGTCCAGGTGAAGGGTTTCGGGTTGTCGTTCCAGTTGGTGATCCAGTCGCGAATGTCCTTCTCCAGGGCCTGGATTGACCGGTGGGCGCCGCGGCGAAGCTTCTTGTCGGCCAGCAGGGCGAACCACCGCTCGACCTGGTTGAGCCAGGAGGCGTAGGTCGGGGTGTGGTGCATGTGGAAGCGCGGATGGGCTTCAAGCCATGTGGCCACCGCAGGGGCCTTGTGGGTGGCGTAGTTGTCGCAGATCAGGTGCACATCCAGGTCGGCCGGGATCTGGCTGTCGAGCTTGGTCAGGAACTTCTTGAATTCCGCTGCCCGGTGCCGGCGGTGGATGGATCCGTAGATCTGGCCGGTGGCCACGTCCAGGGCGGCGAACAAGGTGGTGATGCCATGGCGCAGGTAGTCATGCGTGCGCCGCTCAGGCAGCCCGGGCATCATCGGCAGCACCGGCGCGGACCGATCGAGGGCCTGGATCTGGGATTTCTCGTCCACGCAGAGCACCAGCGCCTTTTCCGGCGGATCCAGATACAACCCGACGACGTCGCGGACCTTGTCGATGAACTGAGGATCGTTGCTGATCTTGAAGGTGTCGACCAGATGCGGTTTGAGCCCGAACGCCTTCCAGATCCGGCCCACCGTCGACTTGGACAGTCCAGATTCTTTGGCCATCGACGTCCGCGACCAGTGCGTCGCGTCCTGGGGCTGGCGCTCCAGCGTGGCCACCACCACCGCCTCGATCTGCTCGTCGCCGATCGCGCGCGGAGCACCGGGGCGCGGTTCGTCGGCCAGCCCGTTTAACCGGTTGGCCACAAACCGTCCCCGCCACTTGCACACCATCTGCTGCGACACACCCAACTCGGCGGCAACTTCCTTGTTGGATTTACCTGCCGCACAGCCCAACACGATCCGACACCGCTGCGCCAGCGCCTGCGCCGACTTCGGCCGCCGCGCCCAGCGCTGCAGCGTGTCACGCTCCTCGTCGGTCAACACCACCGCCGTCACCGGCCTGCCCCGTTTCGCCACCCACTAAGTCTACAATTACTCAGCTAATTTCTGGCGCAGGACACTAGTCCGGCAGCGAGTTACTGAGCCGCTCCGTCGCCGCCAGGTAGTCCTCGATGAACTCGCGCACCACCTCGCGGGCGGGCTTGACCTTGTTCATCAGCCCGACGCCCTGGCCGACGAAGTAGGTCGCCAACGCCTGCGCGCCCGGATGTCCCTGCGAAGCAAGCACATCCACCCTGCGGATGACCGGCTCGGAGAGCATCGACTGCAGCGGCAAGGGCAACGGTCGCCGGCCCCCCTCGTGCGGCAGCCAAGCATCGGTCCAGTCCGACACCAACTGCCGCGCCGGCTTTCCCGTCCGCCCCGCCGACCGGATGGTGTCGCGCGACGTCGCCGCCAACATCTTCTGCACGGTGTGCGGCGCTGTCTCGGCCTCCTCGGTGGTCAGCCACACCGATCCGGTCCAGGCGCCGTCAGCGCCCATCGCGACGGCGCCGGCCATCTGCCTGCCGGTCATGATGCCGCCGGCCGCCAACACCGGCACCGCTGCATCGACCGCCTCGATCACTTCGGGTATGAGCACCATCGTCGTCACCTGGCCGCAGTGGCCACCCGCCTCGGTGCCCTGCGCGACGATCAGGTCGACGCCGGCCTGCACCTGCTTGACGGCGTGCTCCTTGGCGCCGACCAGCGCGGCGACCGGGATGCCGCGCTCCTTGCCAGCCTCAATCATGTAGTTCGGCGGAACCCCCAGAGCGTTGGCGATCAACTTGATCGGGTGGTCGAACGCCACCTCGAGCAGGTCCTGACCGGTGTCGCCGGACAGGAACGATGGACCAGTGCGTGGCGACGCCTCAGGTTCGATGTCGTGCGCCAAGAGTAGGTCGGCGATGAAGCCGCGATAGTCCTCGGGTATCCGGCCCGCCAGCTCGCCCCGCGAGAGGTTTTCGCCCTTGCCCTCGAACTTGGCAGGCACGATGATGTCGGCGCCATACGGTTTGCCGCCGACGTGCTCGTCGATCCACGACAGCTCCTGGTCCAGCTGCCGGGGTGTGAACGCCGTCGCGCCGAGCACACCGAACCCGCCCGCATTGGTCACCGCAGCCACGACGTCACGGCAGTGGCTGAATGCGAAGAGCGGGAAGTCGATGCCGAACTGCTCACAGATCGCGCGTTTCACGCCACCAGTATTACTAGGTCACACCTGTCTCCGACAGGAACCTCGCGATTGCATCCTTCATCTGCCGACCATCGAGCAGCTCGCGGTCGTTGTGGCCGGCGCCGGGAACCAACAGCCAGCGCTTGGGCTCGTCCGCCGCGTCGTAGAGCCGCTTGCTCAGCGATGCCGGCACGATGTCGTCGCGGTCACCGGCGATCACCAACACCGGCGACTGCACCGACGCGATGCGATCGATCGACGGGTATCGGTCGAGCAGCAGCCGCCGCACCGGCAACCACGGGTAATGCACCGCGCCCACGTCGGGCAACGACGTGAACGGCGACCGCAACACCAATGCCGCGGGTGGCCGCTGCACGGCAAGTCCGACCGCCACTGCGGCGCCGAGGGACTCGCCGAAGTAGACGATCCGATTGGGGTCGACGTCGGGCTGCGCGGCCAGCCACTCCTGGGCGGCTCGGGCATCGGCGGCGAGGCCGTCCTCGGTCGGGCGGCCCGGGTTGCCGCCATACCCGCGGTAGTCGAACAACAGCACCGACAGCCCGGCACGGTTCAGCGCGTCGGCCAGTTCAGCGCGCAGCGACCGGTCGCCGCCGTTGCCGTTGCACACCAGCACAGCGGGCCCGCCGCCGGGCACCGGGAAATACCAAGCGCCCAACCGGATTCCGTCCTCGGTTTCGACGACTACATCCCGGCCATTTGGCAGCACGGCCGCGGCAGGCGGCAGCGGACCCGGCGACGGGAAGTAGATCAACCGCCGCTGCTGTGACCACATCAACGCGAGCAGGCCCGATGCCACGAGCGTGACGATAACGACAACGACGGCCGCCCGGCGCATCTAGGCCCGCAGCGGCGCGAACGCGAACTCGCGCAACCCGTCGCGCGGGTCGACGACGGCGCGAAATCCGAGCACCTCGGCGGCGCGAGCGGGATCGGCGACGATATGGCGGACGTCGCCGCTGCGGTACTGGCCGGTGACCAGCGGCGGCACGTCGCCACGCGCCTCACACAGTTCGGTGGCCATCTCCAGGAGCGAGATCGGCCGCCCGGAACAGACGTTGAACGCCGAGAAGCCGACCGGCCCGCCCTCGACGGCCGTCAGGTTGGCCGCGGCGATGTCGTCGACGTGAACGAAGTCCCGCATCTGTCCGCCGTCTTCGAAAACCCTTGGCACGTCGCCGGCTTCGAGCTCTGAACGGAAGATTGCCGCCACCCCGGAGTACGGGGTGTCCCGCGGCATGTGCGGACCGTAGACATTGTGATACCGCAGCGCGACCACAGAACCGCCCGTCGACTCAGCCCACGCGAGCGCGTAGTTCTCCTGCGCGACCTTGCTGGCCGCGTACAGGCTGCGCGGCCGCAACGGCGCATCCTCATCGACCAGCCGCCACTGCACCTGCTCGCCACCGACCGGGCAGCGATGCTCGAAGATGCCGGCATCCAGATCCTCGCGAGTGCGCGGCAGCGGATCCACCGTCCCGTGCTCCGGGCATTCGAACCGCCCCTGCCCGTAGACCACCATCGACGACGCCAGCACCATGCGTTGGCATCCGGCCGCGAACATCTCGGCAAGCAGGACTGCGGTGGCGTAGTCGTTGTGGCTGCCGTATGACGGCGCGTCGGCGGCATCCACCCCCGCCCCCACCACCGCGGCCTGGTGACACACCACGTCGACGCCCTTGAGCAGCGGCGCCACCGCGGATGCGTCGCGGATATCGATCAGCTGTACCCCGGCAGGAACTTCGGCGTTCGGTCCGTGCGCGGCGGCGAGCATCGCGTCGACCGCGACGACGTCGTGGTCCGCCTGGGCGAGCCGCGCGGCGACCCGGGCTCCGATGAAGCCCGCCGCACCGGTCAGCAGAACTCTCACGGCAGATCGAAGGGCAGCTCGACGCCCTCGTGCGGCAGGCAATGCGTACATGAGGAGACCTGAGCCACGTTCTCTATGGCCTCGTGCACCAGCTTCTTGAACGGCACCAGGTTGCGTTCGAACTCGGCGAACACGTCAACGGCCCTGACGGCTGTTCCCGCATCGATGCCCGCGTCCAGGTCGGTCACCAAAGCGATAGCGGCATAACACATCTCGAGCTCGCGGGCCAGCACCGCCTCGGGATAGCCGGTCATGTTCACCAGCGTGAACCCCTGGCTTGCGAACCATCGGCTCTCGGCCCGGGTGGAGAACCGCGGGCCCTGGATCACCACCATGGTGCCGCCGTCGACCACACCCGGCAGATCCGCGGCGGCGGCGCGCAGCGTCGGGCAGTACGGGTCGGCGAACCCGACGTGGATGCCGCCCGAGTCGAAGTAGGTGTCGTCGCGGCCCGTCGTGCGGTCGACCAGTTGATCGGGCACCACCATCGCGCCGGTGGGTAGTCCGGGTGTGAGGCTGCCAACCGCGCACGGCCCGAAGATTCGGCGCACGCCCAACGCGCGCAGCGCCCACATGTTGGCGCGATACGGCACAGCGTGCGGCGAGAATTCGTGCTTGACGCCGTGCCGCGGGAGGAACGCGACCTCGTGGTCGCCGACGGTGCCGACGGTGATCGGTGCGCTGGGCGCACCGTACGGAGTATCCAGGCTGATGGTGCGTGCCCCGGAACCGAAGAACGAGTAGAAGCCGCTTCCGCCGATGACTCCGAGCAAGGGCCGCTACTCGTCCTCGGTCTCGTCTTCGAGTTGTCTGGACGCGCGCCGGACCCCGTCGCGAATCTCGAACGCGTCGGTTGCAAACCCGCCAATGGCTTTCGCGACGTCGCGGACCGCGGTCGTGATGATCGAGGCCACCTGCCCGACCGTCGATGCGCCGGCCTCCACGATCTCCTGCACGGCATCCTTGCGGATCTCCGCCTTGCTGAGTCGGTCCTCCATGCGCTCAGTCTGCCACGGTGATCGCCCGTGCAAGACTGACGCTCGTGGCCAGTTTCGCCCAATGGGTCGAGGGCGCCCGCCCGCGGACGCTGCCCAACGCGATCGCCCCGGTGATCGCCGGCACCGGCGCCGCGGCGTGGTTGGAGGCCGCCTGCTGGTGGAAGGCGCTGCTGGCGTTGGTCGTCGCGGTGGCGATGATCATCGGGGTCAACTACGCCAACGACTACTCCGACGGCATTCGCGGCACCGACGACGTCCGGGCGGGCCCGCTGCGGCTGGTCGGATCGCGGTTGGCCACGCCGCGTTCGGTGTTGACGGCCGCGGTGGCAAGCCTGGGAGTCGCGGCGGCCGCCGGCGTCGTGCTGGCGTGGTTCAGCGAGCCGTGGCTGATCGCCGTCGGCGCGGCGTGCATCGCGGGCGCGTGGCTGTACACCGGCGGGTCGAAGCCGTACGGCTATCTGGGACTGGGCGAGGTCGCGGTCTTCGTGTTCTTCGGCTTGGTCGCGGTGCTGGGCACGCAATACACCCAGGCACTGCGGATCGACTGGGTGGGCGTCGCGGCGGCGGTGGCGATCGGATCGCTGTCGTCGGCGGTGCTGGTGGCCAACAATTTGCGGGACATCCCCACCGACAAGGAGTCCGGCAAGATCACCCTGGCGGTGCGGCTCGGCGATGCCCGCACCCGGCTGCTGTACCAAGCGCTGGTGTTGGTGGCGTTCGTCGTGACGCTGGTGTTGATGTTCGCGACGCCGTGGTGCGCGGTCGGACTGGTTGCCCTGCCGCTGGCGGTGCGCGCCGCGGGACCGGTGCGCAAAGGGCTCGGCGGCAAGGACCTCATCCCGGTGCTGCGTGACACCGGCTTGACGATGCTGGTGTGGGCGGTCGCGGTTGCAGCGGCTTTGGCTTTCGAGCACGTGAGCCGACCTGCCCGGGAGTAGCGTTGATTCGCCTGCCTGCCAGAACGAGTGGTTTTTAGGGGGAGTCATGACCGACACCGACGCCCAACAGGCCGAGCGACTCGCGGGCGGCAATGTTGCCGCGATGCTGCCGCAGGAGGGTCGCAGCATCGAGGAAGAGCGGCTGCACCGCAAACAGAACCTCGCGGCCGCGTTCCGGCTTTTCAGCCGCTTCGGCTTCGACGAGGGAGTCGCCGGGCACATCACCGCACGCGATCCCGAGCTGACCGACCATTTCTGGGTCAACCCGTTCGGCATGCATTTCGGGCACATCCGGGTGAGCGACCTGCTGCTCGTGCGGCACGACGGCGAGATCGTGCACGGCAACCTCCCACTGAACCAGGCCGCATTCGCCATACATTCCCAAGTTCACTCCGCCCGCCCGGACGTGATCAGCGCCGCCCACTCTCACTCCGTCTACGGCAAGACATGGTCCACGTTGGCCCGGCTGCTCGACCCGATCACGCAGGACGCATGTGCGTTCTACGACGATCACGCATTGTTCGACAGTTACTCCGGCGTCGTGCTCGACATCGAGGAAGGCAAACGCATCGCGCACGAACTCGGTGATCGCAAGGCGGTGATCCTGCGCAACCACGGCCTCCTGACGGTCGGTCACTCGGTCGAAGAAGCAGCATGGTGGTTCATCACCATGGAGCGCTCGTGCCACGCGCAGCTGATGGCCGAAGCCGCGGGGACGCCGGTTCTGATCGAATCATCCATGGCCAAGCACACGGCGGGACAGGTCGGCACACATTTCGCCGGCTGGTTCAGTTTTCAGCCGCTGTACGCACGCATCACCCGCGAACAACCGGACCTCTTCGACTAGCAGGCGTTGATATCTGGTCCTGCGCGTTTACGCTGCCTCGTCGAGCAGGCCGACAATGCCTGCGCGCAGCACTAAAGTCCCAACGTGCTCAGTGATCAAGCCGAGCGTGAATTTGTCACCGCAGCGCAGGATGCCGAGCATGATGTGCTCGCAGCCGATCCGACTGTCCTTGTGCGCCAGCGCTTCCCGCAATGCCAGCTCGAGCACCTTCTTGGCCGGCTTGGTGAACGGGATGTGTCCGCGTCGACGCCTGCGCCGGCCGGACTTTCGCAGCGCGTTGTCGAACGCGTGCGCGCCGAAGGTGCGGGCCACACTGTCGCGGACCGCACGCAGGTCGATGCCGATCGATCGCAGGGCCTCCGCGTCGTCGTCGAAGGATTCATCGCCCGGCGAATCCGCGGCGGCCAGCCGGTCGCGGATCGCATCGGCCGTCAAGCCATAGCCCCCAAGCAGACTCGACAGGTCGCGCCCTGCGCTCTGCAGCACGCCCACGAGCAGGTGCTCCGGCCGGATCTCGTCGGCGTCCAGTTCGCGCGCCTCCTCCTGGGCCAACACCACCGAGACCCGAGCGTTGCGGCTGAACCGCTCGAACATCGTCATCTCCTCCGGTTGTACTTCTGATGCACCGCCTGACGGCTGACACCGAGTGCGTCGGCGATGGCCTGCCAACTCCAGCCCTGATCCCGGGCATTGGTGACGTGAATGGCCTCCAGTCGTTCCTGCAACCGCTGCAATGCGCGCACCGCACGCAGGCCGGCGGCCGGATCGGAGCTGCCCACGTCGTCGGTAAGCGCGTCGAGTTCGGTCACGAATTGTCAACATAACTTGACACGTCACGAGTGTCAAGAAAGTTGACAACTGATCACGTCCGGTGTGTGCGAATCTGGCTTGCCGGGTATGCGACGCGCGCAAACCCCAGTTCGAGAGGGATTCATGACCGAGGTTTTCGCCCGTGCCGGATGACCTGCTGCGCTACGTGGGCGGACCGATGCCGTATTCCCCGTGGTGGCTGTGGCTCGGGTTGTTTCTGTTGGTCCTCGTAATTGTGTGGTGTACCGGTGTTTTCGTGTGGACGCTGTCGTCCCACCGGCTACGCCGCATCCCTGTCGTCCGCTCCCTGCACGCCGCCTTGCTGCGGCGCCGATTCACCCGCGCAATCCGCTCCGTTGACGCGCAGTACCGCGCCGGTGAGCTTTCGGCTGCGCAGGCCTGCGCCCAGATGAGCCGCACGCTGCGCGGCTTCCTGCACCAGGCGACCGGTGCGCGGGCGCAGTACATGCACGTCGGCGACATCAACGCGAGCCCGCTCGCCAAGACAGCGCCGCTGTTCTCGGAGCTCAACGATGCGCAGTTCAACACCGCCTCGCAGGTGAACGTCAGTGAGGTCGGGTCTGCGGCGGAGGAAATGATCCGCACATGGACCTGAGATGGTGGCCGGTAGCCGTCGCCGGATTGGTTTGTCTGGGAATCGCTTTCGCGCTGGCGATGCTGCTGCCGATGGAGCAGGTCCGTCGTCGGTTGCGGCCGCTGGCGAACACTGCACGTCTGACGCGGCTGCCCGAATACGCCCGGGTGGCCCGAGCCCGATCACTGTCGACGATCGTCACGATCGCGCTGCTCGTGCTCATGTTCGGCGCCGCCGTGCTGGCCACCGCCCGCCCGGCCGGCTGGTCGTCGCTTGGCACTTCCGAAGCTCCAGAAGACATCATGCTGTGCGTCGCTGAGCCGGTGACCGAACGGACCACCGGGGAGTTCCTCACCTACTTCGCACGGCAGGCCACAACCTATGGCACTCAACGCATCGGGCTGACCTCAGCCAACCGCCGAGTGGTACCGCTGACCCGCGATTATCAGTACGCGGCCGGGAAGTTCGGCGACTTCGCGCAGGCCGTCGAGATGCCCGAGGATGCCGCCGAGGACATGGCCGCTTCGTTCTCGCCGCCGGTGCGCTATGTGGACTATGCGCCCAGCGTGGAGGACATCCTGGCGTTGTGCATGACGGGATTCCCGTCGTTCGAGCACAAGAGCACCCATCGTCGTTCACTGATCTATCTGGGCCCCAGCACGATTCGCAGCCCCGGCGAGACGCGCCCGTCGATGTTCACCGATCAACGGGCCACCGACATGGCTGCCACAGCCGGCATCCAGATCAACGTGATCAGCCCGTCGGGGCAGGAGAACAACACCTTACGGACGACCAGCGAATCGACTGGCGGGCAGTATTTCCGGATCTATCCGAGCGGCGCCGACCTGTCGGCCCAGTTGGACAGCATCCGTAGCAATGCACCGGATACCGCGTTGCCTGACGGCACCACACTGTCCGGCTGGTTCGGCGACTCGCCGACGATCCCGCTGGCGGTGGCGGTGGCGACATCCGTGTTGCTGTGTCTGTCGCTGATGGTGCTGCGCCGATGACCCTTCAGCCTGTGTTACCGCCGGTGATCCTGATCGTGATCGCCTTGGCGGTCATCGTCATGCGGCTGATCACGATGCGGCAGTTGATGAAAACCAGGACCCGATGGGCGACGGTGTGGCGCTGGTCCGGGTTGACGCTTGTGGCGCTGCTGGTGTTGCTCGCCGCCGCCCGACCGGGGGTCGACCCCGTCGAGAAGCAAGCCGCCGCGGCCAAACAGTCGGGCGTGAACACCAACGTGTTCCTAATCGTCGACCGCTCCGTGGATTCCGGTGTCGAGGACTTCGGCGACGGACAGCCACGGATGTCGGGAATCCGCACAGACATCGCCGCGGTGATCGGGCGGTATCCGCAGGCCCGCTTCGCGGTGATTGCGTTCGCGTCTCGGCCCTCGTTGGACTGGTCGCTTTCCGACGATGCGTGGAGCCTCGAGCCGGTGGTCGCACGTCTGACTCCATACGACGGGTCGCCCGACGACAGCAGTCAGGTCAACTCGGCGGCTGCGGCGAATGTGCTGCGCTATCAACTCATTGCGGCGGGCCAGCAGTATCCCGAGTCGCAGAGCCTGGTGTACTACTTCGGATCGGGCGCGGGTGGTTCACGCGCGCCGCAGGGTGAGTTCAACCCGCTGCCAGGCTCGGTGGACGGCGGAGCGGTGCTCGGCTACGGAACGGCGCTCAACGAACCGGGTCTGCAACGCATCGCTCAACAACTCGGCGTCCCCTACGAGCATCGAGACGCTGGTCAGCCGTTGGCCCAGGCGGCGCCGAGTCCCGATGCCGCCGCTCAGCCGGCCGAGAACCCAATCGCTTCTTCGGATGTCGTCGCCCGCACGGAGTTGTACTGGGTGTTCACCGCGCTGGCAGCGGTGCTGCTGCTGTTCGAGATCTATCTGACCGTCCGCGAGTTCCGCCGCACTCGCATGGCTCGCCGAGATGTGGCGCTATGAAGTCAACATCCCGGCTCCGGCTGCGCCGACGATTGCTGGTGTTCTCGGCGCCGGTCGTGATCGTAACCCTGATCGCGATCGTCAAGATGATTTCTGTTGTGGTCGCCGGTAATTCGGCGGCCTCGCACTACGCCGACGGCGAGGTGACGGCGTTGCGTGACGATGTGTCGGCGTTGAACGTCCTCAACGTGATCGAGCCGGCGAAGGCGCCGTTCGCCGCGGGTGCGCTGGCGGTGCGGGAGGGTCGGCTCGATGAAGCCGATGCACGGTTCTCCGAGGCGCTCTCGCGCACCGACGTAGCGCAATCGTGTCCGGTACGGGTCAATCTCGAACTGGTCCGCGAGAGGCAAGGCGATGTGGACGCCTGGGAGGGCCGCCTGGATCGGGCCCGGGAGCGCTACACCAACGCGTTGGCGATCGTCGAGGCCGCTCCCGAGGGATGCTTTGCGGGCAACACCGACGCCGATGTCGAACGCAGGGCGATCCGCAACGACGCCGCCGTCCGACTGTCCGCCAAGATCGCCGGGTTGCGCGCCGCGCTGCCACCTCCGCCGCCGCGTCCGGCACCTCCCCCGCCACCGCTACCGCCGCCGGTCGCGGCCACACCGCCCGAACCCGAGGGTCCGCAGACGCCGCTGCGGTTGAATCCCGGTGCCGGCGATCCGATCGAGAAGCTGCAACAGCTGCTGGAAGATGCCGCGGGCTAGGGCGTCGACGTGCGGTCCACCCGTCGAAGGCGTCGACCACGACTACCCCCCACGGTTCTGCGATCATGGGTTACACCCTCGCGGGTCGGCGGGGCGAAGTCGTCAACGCTGACCGCCATCCGAGGGTCCCGCTGACCCCACCAAGGCGATACCTCCTGGCTGCAATCCAACGGACCCCTGTTCCAACTGTGAATTTCTTGGAAGATTGTTGGGGTTGAGCCGGTTGTCCGCGGCGAGAGGATTGATATGAGTGCCGTGCAGGTTGTCGTCGCTGATGACGATGTCCTGCTCCGCGAGGGACTGGCCAGTCTGCTCGACCGGTCGGGTTTCGATGTGGTGGGGCAGGCGGCCGACGCCGCGGAGTTGCTTACGCTCGTGCGTGACCGCAAGCCGCAGTTGGTGATCGTCGACATCCGGATGCCACCGAGCCACACCACCGAAGGCCTCGATGCCGCCCGCGTGATCCGGACCGAGGCACCCGACACGGCCATTCTGGTGCTGTCCGCGCACGTGGACGTCGAGCACGCGACGGAGCTGCTGGCTAGCGGGCACGCGATCGGTTACCTGCTCAAGACCCGCGTCACCGATGTGGCCGATTTCGTCGACACGCTGGAACGCATCGCCAAGGGCGCATCGGTGGTCGACCCGGCCCTCGTTCAGGAATTGGTTTCGGCGCGCCGTCGCGACGACCCGTTGGCGGCGCTGTCCGCGCGCGAGCAGGAAGTGTTGATGTTGATGGCCGAGGGCCGATCGAATGCGGGTATCGCCCGACGGTTGTGGGTCACCGAGGGCACTGTCGAAAAGCACGTCCGCAGCATTCTGACCAAGCTCAACCTGCCCGAAACCGGCGACGATCATCGGCGGGTTCTGGCCGTCATCACCTACCTTGAGGCCCGGTAATCTCGAGCAGATCGCGGATGGCGTCGGGTGACAGGGTGAACTTCTGCAGGAAACCCACAGCCGGACTGACGGCGATCATTTCGGCGAGGTCTGTCTCGGCGTAGGTGGAGACGAGGATCACAGCTAGCGGTTGCGACGTGGCAATCACGTGAAGCTGTTCGGCGAGCTCGAAGCCGCTCTCCGCGCCCAGGTCGACATCGACAAGCGCGACGTCTGGGTGCAAATCCTGGTAAAGCCTAAGCGCCTCAGCGCTATTGGATGCCACACCGACGACGCTGATACCCGCACGTGCGAGCAACGCGCTCGCAGCGTTGCGGAAATCAGCGCTGTCATCAACGATCAGACAGCGCACGGCGCAACCCGCGGCAGGACACCAGATCAGCGTCGCAGAAGCTGGATGACCTTGCATCCCGGCTACCTGGAACTCTGCGAAGGTAGTTACCAGGAATCGGCGTTTATGGTGGGTATCACGGATTTGCCTGGCTGACGCAATAAATGCCGGTCCGTCCCGCGTTCAATGAGTGAGGATGAGCGAGCACCGCATTACCGTTTCGACGCCGGACGCCGACGGTGGCCGGCGGTCGCTTCGTGACCGGTTGCTGGCGTTGCTGCTGCGGCCGACCACACCACCCGTGTGGCTCGGCCTCGTAGTCGCCGCGGGGTTCCTCACCGGTGAAACATTGCTGGTCTACCGGCTGCACGAGATTTCGGCCGGCACCAACGCCTTCGGCGCGGTCTTCCTGCTCGGGGTTCTGGTCGTCTCAGCGGGATGGGATTTCTTGCTCGCGCTCGCCATGTCGCTGGCGAGCGCCCTCGTCTACGTCTATTTCCACCTGGGGATCGGTGCGACCCTCCTGCAGATACAGGCGCAGGACGCGTACGCGCTGGCAATCTTTCTGCCGGTGGCGCTCCTGGCCAACATCCTCGCGGGCCAGGCCCGCCTCCGCGCGGCCGAGGCCGAACAACGCCGCCGGGAGGCCGACCTCGCCGCCGAGCTGGCCCACGCGCTGGCCGAGCAGCAGGCGGCGTTGCGTCGCGTTGCGACGCTGGTCGCGCGCGGGACCAAACCGTCTGACGTGTATCCGGTGGCGGTGGCCGAGTTGTCCCGGGGCCTCGGCGTGGACAATGTGGCTTTGCTGCGTTACGAAGCAGACGACGCGCTGGTTCTTTTGGCCACCCGTGACAAGAAAGAGCTGGCGAAAATGTCCATCGGGGAGCGTCTTTCGCTCTGCGGTGAGAACGTGGCCGCAATGATCCGGGATACCGGCGCCCCCGCGCGGATGGACAGCTTTGACGGCGCCACCGGCAAGACGGCTGCGCGCATCCGCGCGCTCGGGCTGGTTTCGGCGGTAGGTGCGCCCATCGTCGTGGACGGCCGGGTGTGGGGTGCACTGGTAATCGGCTCGTCGCAGGCCGAACCCCTGGCGCCTGACACCGAGGCGCGCATCGGGGATTTCGCCGACCTTGTCGCGACCGCCATCTCCAATGCTGAAACCCGCGCGGAGCTCACGGCATCCCGCGCCCGCATCGTGGCCGCCGGCGACCAGGCCCGCCGCCGATTCGAACGTGATCTGCACGACGGCGCTCAACAGCGGGTGGTGTCGCTCGGCCTCGAACTACGCGAGATCGAGGCGTCAATACCGGCGGAGAATCAGGAGCTTTGCGACCGCCTCGCTCGTGTCGTCGCGGGTCTGGCCGGTGTGTCGGCGGATTTGCAGGAGATCTCGCGAGGAATCCATCCGGCGATCCTGTCCAGGGGTGGCCTCGGCCCGGCGATCAAGGCGCTCGCCCGCCGGTCAGCCGTTCCGGTCGACCTCGAACTCAACGTCGATTGCCGACTACCGGAATCGGTTGAGGTCGCTGCGTATTACGTCGTCGCAGAAGCCCTGACCAATGTCGCGAAGCATGCCCAAGCATCCGCGGTCACCATATGCGCAACCGTGGAGGACAAGCTCCGCCTCGTGATCACTGACGACGGGGTCGGCGGCGCTGTCGCAGGCAGCGGCTCGGGGTTGATCGGCCTCAAGGACCGTGTCGCTGCCCTCGCAGGCGGTTTGCACGTCTCGAGTCCGGCCGGGAGCGGGACGACGTTGGTGGTCACCATCCCGCTTCAGACCGAATAGCCGTGCCAGGCTGTCTTTTTCAGCGGTTCGGTCCACCGTGGTGGAACAAGAGCCCGTACTGCCCGAAGAACGGGTACTGAGGCTGATAGTTGACCGGCGGAGGGGTGGCGCTGATTTGGCTGTTCCCCGGCGACTGGCACTGGGTTACCGTTCCCGTGGAGGTACAGTTTGGTCCCGTAGGTGCGGCCTGTGCCGTCGGTGCAACCGCAATCGCGACGACGCTTGCGCCCGCTGCCAGCACCTGTGCAACGATGGTCCGGATAATCATGATGGCGCTTCTCCTTGCTGGCGTCCTTTGTTGACAGTTACCAGGATCGCACTTGCGCCAAGGGATGTCGTCAATGCTGACACCCACCCGTCGGCACCAGGCAACAGGAGTCGCCGGTTACCCGCTAACCCCCAGCGCGTCGAGCAATCGGTCGAGGTCGCTCTCGTTGTTGTAGAGGTGGAACCCCACCCGCACCGCTCCAGCCCGCACCGAGGCGCGAATGCCGGCCCGCCGAAGTTTCTCCGAGGCGTCCGCGATCGGTATCGACACGATCGCCGAATCCTGCTGTGGCAGTTGCAGTTCAGTACGAACGCGGTTTGCCAATCCAAGCGCGTGCGCTTCAACGGCGGCACGGTCCAGCGAGGCCAGCCACGGCAGCGTCAGGCCGGCGCCCAGCGCGCTGAACCAGGTCGGCGACGCGTCGAAGCGCCGTGCACTGTCGACCAGGCGCAGCGGCAGGCCATAGATCGTCTGCCACGGGTCCTCCCCCGCATACCAATTCGCAGCGTGTGGGGTCATGATGCGACTCACCCTGTCGCTCAACGATATCCACGACGTGCCGCGAGGCGCCAGCAGCCATTTGTAGACCGCCGCGGCGGTAACGTCGGCCCATGCCAGGTCGACGCGTTTCCAGCCGAGGGCCTGGGTGATGTCGATGACGGTCAGCGTGTCGGTGCCCGTCACGGTCTCTCGTAAAGCGTTGGTGTCCAGCACCGCACCGTTGGCCGATTGAACCAGGCTGACCGTCACGACGTCGAAATCGGCGGCGGCCGACACCAGCTCGTCGGCGGTGAGCTCGGTGAGCGTGACGCCACGGGCGGCCTGGGCGGCGAACGGGAATGTGGTGCTGGTGAACTCACCGGCCAGGGTGGCCACGCGGCTTCCGTCCGGAACCGCGGCGGCGACCAGCCCAAGCAAGGCGGAAACGGTGCCGCCCATCGCCACCGAATCGACGGGGACCCCGGTCAGCGCGGCATAGCCGGTCCGCCCGGCACGCACGTCTTCGTCGAACAGCGGCACATCCATCGTCCCGGCCTGCCACCGGGCAATGCAGTCCTGCAGGGCGTCTACCATGAACCGCGGCGGCAGCCCATACGTCGGCGAATTGAGAAATCCGTCGGCGCCGACGAATTCGGCCCCGAACGCCTCCCGCGCCAACACGGCCGTCATTGTGTGGGCGGTTCTTCGCCGCGCAGCCTGGCCTGCAGCTGCTCTCGGTCCTCGCGCCTGCGTTCGTCGAAGGCCGCGATACTGGCGGTGGCACGACGCCGCAGCGGGGCGAATATCCAGATGCCCAGCGGCAGCGCGATCACCAACGCGAACAGTAGCGCCACCACAAGGGGAAAATCGCGCAGGCCGAGCAGATGTCCCGCGCCGAAGATCACCGCGGTCAAAACGACGACGAGCAGCAGCCGGGCCAGGACATAGCCCAGCACGTCAACCACGAGGCGGGATCCGGGCCGGCTGTCAGACACGGCCCGAGCCTACCGACGGCGCGTATATTCAGATCAAGGAGGTTTTCTCAGTGGCGTATTTGCTCCTCACGCTCATCTTGGTCGGCCTGGGTTACGCCGGCTGGCGGCTGACGCGTCTGACCCCGGCCCGCCAGACGCGTGTGATCGGCCCGGATGACGATCCGGATTTCTTGCGGCGACTCGGCCCGGGGGATCAAAAACCCCGTCCGTAGCGGCGCGAGCCTTGTAGGTCGCCGGGTCGTCGCGCGCCCGAAAAACCCTCGGCAACCGCGGCCGCGAGTTCGAGCAACGCCTCACGGGTTTCCGGCTTGAGCCGCTCCAGGCTGATCTCGGCGCCCTCTTCCAGGTGCGGATCGAACGGCACCTGCCGTACCGCGCGGCACCGCCGGGCGAAGTGGTCGACGACCTTCTTCAAATCCACCTTGCCGGAGCGCGGTCGCACCGCGTTGATGACGGCGATCGAGTTGCGAACCATGTCCTGGTGGCCGTGCGCATCCAGCCAGTCCAGGGTGGCCGCCGCGCTTCTGGCGCCGTCGACGGATCCCGAGCTGATCACGACGAGCACGTCGGCCTTCTCCAGCACCGCCGACATCGCCGAGTGCAACATGCCGGTGCCGCAGTCGGTGAGCACCACACTGTAGAACCGCTCGAGTACTTCCAGTGTGCGGGTGTAGTCGTCGGAACTAAATGCCTCCGACACCGCCGGGTCGCTTTCTGATGCGAGAACCTCCAGCCGGCTCGGGCCCTGTGAGGTGTACCCGCGGACGTCGCTGTAGGCCTCGATGCCCTCGGCGTCGCGTAGCAGGTGCCGCACGGTGGACGACGTTTCCAACGGCACCTTCTGGCTCAGCGTGCCGCGGTCGGGGTTGGCGTCCACGGCGACCACCCGGTCACCGCGGACGGACGCGAGCGTCGCACCCAGCGTCGCGGTGATCGTGGTCTTACCGACACCGCCCTTCAGCGACAGCAGCGCAATCCGATAGCAACCGCGCAGCGGCTTCTGCACCTGCGCGACGAGGCCGTTGTGGCGCGTGACCTTCGGGCTTTCGCCGACGTTGATCTGCTTGAACGACGCCAGGTACAACCACTTGCGCCAGCCCTGCGACGGCGCCCGCTTCGCCTGGCCCAGCAGCGCCACCGTCGACAGATCCAAGTAGGGCGGCGGATCGTCGTCCCGCGAGCCGCTGGGTGCGGGAGCAAAGGACCCGTTGGGCGGCGTCAGGGCGGCCCACTCCGGCGGCGGGGACTCCGCCGGGTCGGTGAACCGCTGCTGGGCGCGAAAACCAGCCGGTTGATCGGGCAACGGGCTAATCCCCTCTCGGTGGTAATTCGTTGGCTGTATGGACCCGGTCAGCCGACCCCAGCGTAGGAATGGAACCCCACGGTCACCAGGTTGATGAAGAACAGGTTGAACACCATCGCGACGAATCCGGCGACGTTGATCCAGGCGGCCTTGCGGTCGCGCCAGCCCGCGGTCGAGCGTGCATGCAGGTAGGCGGCGTAGATCACCCACGCGATGAACGACACCGTCTCCTTGGGATCCCAGCCCCAGTACCGTCCCCAGGCCTCTTCCGCCCAGATCGCACCGAATATCACGCCGAACCCGAACACCGGGAACGCGAAAATTGTTGTCCGGTAGGCGATCCGGTCCAGGGTCTGGCCATCGGGCAACCGCTGGACAATGCGCGCCAGGGCGCCGTCCGCTGAAATGTTCTCGGAAGGCGACCCGAACCTGGACATCTTGAGCAGAAACAGGATGCTGGCCACACCGGCGACCAGGAACACCCCCGAGCCGAGGCTGACCACCGACACGTGGATCGGCAGCCAATAGGACTGCAGGGCGGGCATGACGGGTGCGGCGTTGGTGTAGAGCCAGCGGCCCGACACCGTCAGCAGGATCAACACCGGCACCAACACGAAGACCCACAACGCGCGGTACTGCGCGCGGCGCAGCACCACCGCGGCGGCGACCAGACCGCAGAAGCAGGTCAGGTTGATGAACTCGTACATGTTGCCCCACGGCACCCGCGCGGTGGCCAGGCCGCGCAGCACGATGCAGGAGAGGAGCAGCCCGATGCCGAGGTATGTCAGCGCCACCCCGGCCCTGCCTGCGCGCTCGTCGAGGGTGCGCCGGGGCGCGTCGGCGACGACGCCCGGCGTCGCACTGTCGGCTCCTACCGTGGCGCTCTTGCCGAATGTCGCCGGCGCTCCGGCTCCGAGTTGGACTTTCGCCCCAACCATCTGCTCTTCGCGCAAGCGCTCATCGCGGCGGCTGCGGTTGTAGGCCAGCTCGACGGCGAGCAGCAGCAGGGCGGCCACCAGCACCACCACCGACGAGGTGAAGGCCCAGTCCGAGTAGCGGGCCAGCCCTATGTCGATGTGCTCGGTGTTCATGCGCGATCCGCTTTCGCTTCTCGCTGATAGTCCATGTCACGTTCCTCTCGTGACGGCGCATCGAGCCCGTCTAACAGGCGATGCGTCAGTCGCTCGAACTCGTCGCCCCACCCGGAGTTGTCGGTGCGGGCCAGGCCGCCCAGCTCGACGCTCACCGTACCTTCTGGAGGAAGCGGCCCTGCGTCTGATGTCGCCGCCCGAGCGGCTCCTACCCGAACCCAGACCCGTCGGCGGCGCACCACCAGAGACACCAGCAGGCCGGCCATCATCGTCAGGGCGAACACCAGCACCCATACCTGGGCGGGGTCGTGGGATACCTGCACGTTGATGAACGGCACGGCACCGTCGAACCGGACGACGGTGCCGTCATCGAGGCGGGTCTGGTCGCCTGAGCGCAGATTGACCCGCGCTTTCTTGGTCAGCCGGCCCTGCTCGAGGAGCCGCGGGTCCAAGTCGAACAGCGATTGGGGCCGCCCCGTATCCAACCCGCTGTCACCCTTGTAGATGTCGACGGCCACGGCGGGATCGTTCACGGCCGGGAAGCTCGACGACAGCAGCGTGCCGTCAAGCTGCGCCGTCGGGGCGAACAGGCCCTGAACCACAATCTGGTTCTTGCGGCGTTCGTCCGGGTCGGGATACGTGCCGCCCGGTGGATCGAACCGCATCACACCCGACGACAGGAACGTGATCTGATCCTCGGGGCGCCACTGAAGCGTCTGCGTCCGGGTCTGGCCGTCGGGGAAGGTCACGGTGAACGTCGGGGCGTAGCCGTGGCCCTGCAGGTACACCCGGTCACCGCCGACCCGCAGCGGTTCGTTCACCTTCAGCCGGTACGGCCGCCAAACGCCGTTGGCCAGGGAGGCACCGGCCTGGTAATCAATGTCTGCGGCGAACGACGTGGCCTGCCCGGTCGGCAGATAGTGGGCATCAAAGTTGTTGACCCGCAGGCAGATCGGGTACAGCGAGGTGCCGTCCACGGTGTTGCCCGCCCGGAACGAGTCGAACGCGGCCGGTGACGCCGAGCAGAATCCGGGACCGCCATCGGCGATGACGATGACGTTGCCCTCGTAGCCGAACAGCTTCCCTGCGGCGACCGCGACGAGCAGGCCGAGCAGCGAGAAGTGGAAGACGATGTTGCCGAACTCGCGCAGATAGCCTTTCTCCGCGGAGATCTCGGTGATTTCGTCCTCACCGACGCGGGTGGTCTTCCGCCAGCCACGCAGTCGCTCGGACACGGTGGCGGCGACGGCCTCGGGATCGCCCGACGCCTCGGCGGTGTGGTGTTTGGGCAGCCGACTCAGGTTCCGCGGCGCGGCGACGGGGGTGGCCCGCATGCTGCGCGCGTGCTCGATGAGCCGCGGCGTCAAGCAACCCACCAGCGAGAGGAACAGCAGCGCGTAGATAGCGGTGAACCAGAAGCTGGAGAACACCTCGAAGGCCTGTATCCGGTCCAGCCACGGCCCGATGGTCGGATGCTCGGCGATGTACTGCCGGACCTTGAACTCGTTGAGGCTGCGCTGCGGCAGCAGGGCGCCGGGAATGGCGGCCAGCGCCAGCAGGAACAGCAGCACTAGCGCCGTGCCCATCGAGGTCAACGTGCGCCAGGTGTTGCGGCCCAGCGCGAGCAGACGCAAAAGTGCCCCGACACGCCGTGTTTCGGGCACTTTTGCGTCTGCTCGCGCAGTCATCAGATGGGTAACCTCACGTCGGTGACGAACGCGTCGCGCACCCAGGACACGAAGTCGTTCCACACCCCTGTTACCAGCGCGGCGCCGACCAGAATCAGTAGCACGCCACCGAAGATCTGAATCGCCCGGGTGTGACGGCGCAGCCAGCCCAACCCCTGCACTGCGCGGGCTGATCCAAAGGCCAAGAGCACAAACGGGATTCCCAGCCCGAGACAGTACGCGATGACCAACGCCACGCCGCGCACCACGTTGGCGCCGTCGGTCGCCGAGGCCACCGCGATCACCCCGGTCAGGGTGGGACCGAGGCACGGCGTCCAGCCCAGCGCGAACACCGCGCCGAGCAGCGGCGCGCCGCCGATAGTGGACAGGTGACGCGGCGTGAACCGGGCCTGCCGTTGCAGCGCCGGGATGAACCCGACGAACACCAGGCCCATCACGATCGTGATCACCCCGCCGATACGTTGCAGCAGAAGCTGGTTGGTGATCAACGTCGTCGTCATGCCCAGCACCGCCACGGTGCCGAGCACGAACACCGCGGTGAACCCCGCGACGAACAACGCCGCCGCGCCGGCGACCCGCAGTCGCGCGGTGCGGACCGCGACGGGACCGGGCGAGGGGTCATCGCCGTCGACCCCGACGACGGCCGCCAGGTAGGACAGGTACCCCGGCACCAACGGCACAACGCAGGGCGAGGCGAACGAGACCAACCCGGCAAGCACGCATACACCCAGCGCCACGACCACCGGTCCCGCGGCGGCTATCTCGGTGAAGCCGGTCATGTCCTCGGCTCCGGTTCGGCAGCCAGCCGCTGCACCACCGGCTGCAGGTCCTCGGCCAGCAGTTCGCGCAGGAACACCGCCGCGACCCGGTGCTGGCGGTCCAGCACCACAGTCGATGGGATGACGGTGGTCGGATACTTGCCGCCGAAGGCGATCATGGTGCGCATCGGCGGGTCATAGATGGACGGAAAGGTGATTTTGCGGTCGAGGATGAAATCGCGGGCGGCGTCGCGGTTGTTGTCGCGAACGTCGATGCCGAGGAACGCGACGCCCTCGCCGCGGGTCGCGTCGTACACCTTCTGCAGCTGGGTGATCTCGGTGCGGCACGGGCCGCACCACTGCCCCCACACGTTGATCACCACGATCTTGCCCGCGAAGTCGTCGAGCGAAATCGCCCCGGCGGGATCCATAAGGTCGGGACCGGCCAACGGGCCTGGGCGGCCGCGGCTTTCGGGCGGATCGTAGAAGATGTCGGTCTTTCCGCCCGGCGCGACGAATTCGAAGGTGCCGCCCTGCGCGACGGCGTCGGTCCCAGTCGAGCAGGCGGCGAGCGCGACCACCGCCGCGCTTGCCAGGGCCACCAGTTGCTTCACTGCCCGGCCAGCTCCGCGTAGCCCCAGCCGACGTAGGTCTCCCCGTGGAAGTAGAACGACGTCAGCGAGGCCAGGTTGCACAGGCGTCGGGTCGGGAAGTGGTGTAGCGGCTTCTTCGTCATCGCCCGCCGCAGCGTCTCGACGGGCAGCTGGTGGCTGACACACACCGCCTCATGCCCGGCTGCCTTGATCCGGGCGCGGTGCAGCGCGGCCGTCATCCGCATCGCGATCTCGGCATAGGGCTCGCCCCAAGACGGCGTGCGCGGGTTCCGCAGATACCACCAGTTGCGGGGGTCGCGCAATGCACCGTCACCGGGCGAGACGCGTTGACCCTGAAAGATGTTCAGCGACTCGATCAGGTCCTCGTCGGTGTCGATCGGCAAGCCGCAGCGCTCCGCAATCGGTGTCGCGGTCTCCTGTGCGCGCTCCAACGGTGAGGACACCACGTACACGATGTCGCGGTCTGCCAGCCAATCGGCGACCCTCTGCGCCTGCGCGCAGCCCCCTTCCGACAGGTGGTAGTCGGGCAGTCGGCCGTAGAGGATCTTGTCGGGGTTGTACACCTCGCCGTGCCGCATCACGTGCACGATCGTCTTCTCGGTCATGCCGGCTTTGTCGCTTCCGCGGCGGCGCGCGCGGCGTCGGGCAGGGCGGCGGCGATGCGGTCGAAGGCTTCGTCATCCAAAGCAGTTGACACGAACCATGTTTCGAATGCGCTCGGTGGTGGGTAGACGCCGGCGTCGAGCAGGCCGTGGAAGAACGGCGGGAAGCGCCACGTCTCGGTGGCTCGCGCCGCGGCGAAGTCCGTCACCGGCTCGTCGGAGAAGAACACCGACAGCATGTTCCCGGCCCGCTGAACCTGGTGCGCCACACCGGCATCCGTCAACGCTGATGACAGTAACCCGGCCAGGCGGTCGGCGGCCGTGTCCAGCTTGGTGTAGGCCGCATCGTCGGCGGCGCGCAGCGTTGCCAGGCCGGCCGCCATCGCGACAGGATTACCCGACAGCGTACCGGCCTGATACACCGGGCCGAGCGGGGCCAGCCGCTGCATGACCTCGGCGCGGCCGCCGAACGCCGCGGCGGGCAAGCCGCCGCTCATCACCTTGCCGAAGGTGAACAGGTCAGCATCGACGGGATCGACTCCGTACCAACCGGATCGGCTGACCCGGAAGCCTGTCATCACCTCGTCGGAGATCAGTAGCGCGCCGTGGTCGGCGGTGATACGCCTCAGCGCGGCGTTGTAGTCGGGCGCAGGCGCGACGGTGCCCATGTTGCCCGGGCTGGCCTCGGTGATGATCGCAGCAATCTCGGCGCCGAACCGGGTGAAGACTTCTTCGAGCGCGGGGATGTTGTTGTACGGCAACACGATCGTGTCGGCCGTCGCGGCGCCGGTGACACCCGGCGACGAGGGCAGGCCCAATGTTGCAACGCCCGAGCCCGCGTCGGCCAGCAGCGCGTCGCTGTGGCCGTGGTAGCAGCCGGAGAACTTGACGATTTTGGCGCGGCCGGTGTAGCCGCGGGCCAGCCGGATCGCGCTCATGGTGGCCTCGGTGCCGGAGTTGACCATCCTGAGCCGTTCGACGGGGGCGACGCGGTCGATGATCTCCTTCGCCAGTTCGGTCTCCGACGGCGTCGGGGCGCCGAACGACAGGCCGTCGGCCGCGACCCGCTGCACGGCGTCGACGACCGCCGGGTGGGCATGGCCGAGGATCATCGGGCCCCAGGAGCACACCAGGTCGACGTAGCGGTTGCCGTCGGCATCCGTCAGCCAGTAGCCCTTCGCCGAGGTGATGAACCGCGGGGTGCCGCCGACCGAGGTGAACGCCCGCACCGGCGAGTTCACCCCGCCGGGGATGACGGCGCACGCGTCGGCGAAGAGCTTCGCGGAGTCGTCGGTGCTGCGCATGGCCACCAGTGTCCCAGCCGGTCGCCAAGCGTCAACTACAGGGTGTAGTGGTCACCCCTTGGAGGTGAGCGCAAAGACTGGGTGGTCGGCGTCGTCGGGCAGCTTGCGCCAGTAGCCGTCGACGATCTTGCCGGCTTTGGGCTTGTACACAGCGAGGATCGGCGCCCGCTGTTCGACCGGGATCTCCGTCGCCACGTACTTCTGGCCGCCGACCATTACATCCGGGGTGGCACGCACGTTCTTAACCCACTCGGTCTCGCCCCGGGTGGACACGAGGTACTTCACCCCGTCGAGCTCGGGCACGACCACCGGGATCTGTTGAGGCTGCCTGCTGACGCGCTTGGTCACGATCAGGGTCTCGCTGTTGCCGATGCCCGTCGTCATCGCAATCTTGTTGAAGATCTTCGCGGTGAACCACGGAGGCTTGAGGTAGGCCATGAGCTACGAGTTTGATGGTTGGCATGCAACTACCGCAATGGCTGGCGCGGTTCAATCGGCACTTCACCAACCCGATTCAGAGGCTGTGGGCCGGCTGGGCGCCGACGTTCGGCATTCTCGAGCACGTGGGCCGCAAGTCGGGCAAGCCGTACCGCACGCCCTTGACGGTGTTCAGCACGGACGACGGCGTGGCCATCCTGCTCACCTACGGCCCCAACCGTGACTGGCTGAAGAACATCGCGTCCGCAGACGGCGGGCAAATGAAGCGCTACGGCAAGACGTTCGAGCTGACCGAACCGCGGGTGATGCCCAAGGCCGAGGCGGCACCGGCGGTCAACGGCCTGTGGCGGCCGATCTTCGCGCGGCTGCCGTTCGAGCAGGCGGTGCTGCTGAAGCGCGTCTAGTTCCGTGATTCACAGGGCAATGACCGACACGGTGCCGTCGAAGCTATTGACGACGTAGGCGCGGGTGCCGTCGGGGCTGACCACGACTTGGCCCGGACCGTCGCCGACGTCGATGGTGGCGATGACGGAATTGGTCAACCTCCTGATCACCGACACCGTGTCATCGGCGCTATTGGCGACGAGTGCGGTGCCACCGCCGGGCGTGAACGCCACCCCGGCTGGGCCTTGGCCGACGGCGATGGTGGCGATTACGGCATTGGTGGCCGTATTGATCACCGAGACGGTGTCGCCGGTGAAGCTGTCGAAGTGGGTGACGTACACCCGCGCGCCGTCGGGGCTGACCGCCAGCCCGACTGGACCGCCTCCGACGGTGATGGTGTCGGTGACGGAGTTGCTCGCGGCGTCGATCACCGACACGGTGCCGTCGGCGGAGTTGGCGACGTAGATGGTCGCGCCGTCGGGGCTGACCGCCACGCTGGTCGGAGAGTCGCCGACGGTAATGACGTCGACGACGATGTTGGTGGCGGTCTCGATCACTGACACCGACTTGCCGGCGTTCAAACTGGCGACTGCGCTGGAGAAGTACACGTAGGCGCCGTCAGGGCTGACCGCCACGCCGTTCGGAGCTTGGCCGCCACCGGGCACCGTGGCGACGACGGTGTTGGTGGCGGTATCGATCACCGACACCGTGTCACCGACGGGGTTGCTGACGTAGGCGTAGCCACCGTCGGGGGTGACCACCACCTGGACCGGGTAATCGCCGACCGGGATGGTGGCGATGACGGCGTTGGTGGTGGTGTCGATCACCGAGACCAGGTCGTCGTCGAAGCGGGTCACATAGGCGCGGCTGCCGTCGGGGCTCAACGCGATGCCACCCGGGCCGTCGCCGACGGCAATGGTGGCGACGACGGAAGGCATGGCGACGACGATGGGATGGGAATCGATGCCGTCCGCTCCACTGAATCCCAGCCTCTGGGCACCGCGGTGCAGCAAATCCTGGACCTGCCCGGCGAACCCGGGCAGCCGGTAAGCGGCGCTGTCGTCGACAGTGATGGTGAACGTGTCGGTACGGACGCGGGCGAACTCGGAATTCGGCGTGTAGGTGAACGTGCCGTCGGGGTTGACCACCACGCTGCCGTGGTCGGGGGCCTGGGCGACGGTGAACGTCAGCGGATCGCCGTCGGGATCGACGGCGCGCAGATCTCCGGTGATCACCCCGTCCGCCGAGTAACTGTTCTCGAACGGGTCATATGTGGTGGTCGGGGTCCGGTTGAAGAACGTGTGCTGGACCTGGCGGCGCACCCACTCCAGCAGGCCCCACAACAGCGGCGGCTGCACCGGCGCGGCCGGCGCGTTGGTCAGCCCCGGACCCAACCCCACCCAGGCCAGCAGTCCTGACAGCAGGCCCGAAACCACGCTGACCGGGTGAGTCGGGGCGGGCATCGCCTGCGCGGCGGGAAGCAGCAGTGTGGGCACGGATGTGGCCGAGTCCGTGGCGGTGCTGCTCGCCGATGTAACCGACACCGTAGTGGTGGGTTCGTCGACACCACCCGCACCGCCGGCTACGCGCAGCCCGGCGACTGGGTCGACGGTGTCCGTGTCTGCGGGTTCCATATCGGTGCTTGGCGAATCCGGCGGCGTCGCAGTGGCCGCAGGATGCGGTGTGTGATCGGATCCGCCGGTCGACTCGGCCGCCGTCATCACCGGGGCCGCATGGTCCTGTAGGTCGTCGGTGGCCGGCGTGTCCGAACCGGCCGCCGGTTCATCCAGCGCCGGTGTCCCGGCTGGCTCGCTGGGCGTCTGCGCCGGCTCGCTCGGTTCCGGTGCGGTCGTGACCAAGTCTTGGTCGTCGGTATCTGGTGCGGCGGTGTCATCCGCGGAAGGTGTTGAGCTGGTGCGGTCCCCACCCGAGCTCTGCACGATCCCCGATCGCGGGTCGTCACTCGATACCGTGGTGTCCGCCGCCGCGTCGGCAACGCTCGAATTGTCCACTGACGTTGGGGGTTTCGAGTTGTCCGTCGACGTGGACTCCGTGTCGGCAGCCGATGCACTCGATGACGATGAGTCAGAGGCTGACGGCGATTCCGCCGACGGGTCGGCCACCGCGACCCACGGCGTGGTGGCCACCGCAGTCCCGATGCCTAGCGCGACCGCCAACGCACCAACGCGGCCGATGTATTTCGCCGAACTCATGATTACCCTCTCCTCGCTCGGACCGCTTAGCTTCAGGCGGCGTCGTGGCAAGTACACGGGGGCTGGTTCGCTACCGATCCCAACAACGCAGCCCTCCTGTGCACGGCAACCTGACGGGTTCTCACACCGGACTGCAAGACTTGGCCGATGCCGCGGCGTTTGCGGTGTTTGCAGAAAAATTAAGTCCGCTGCCGCACGCCGGCTGGGGTGATCGACAACCCCAGTTCCGTCGGGGCGCTACGCCACCCGCGCGCCCGCCGCCGACGCCGCCTAAGCCGTCAGCGCGAAATCATATCGCTTGCCGTACAAGGACTATCGAAAAGGAGATCGCCGACCGGCTGAGTCATCGATCATACAGAGAGCCTAAAGCCGGTGATCAGAATGCCGACTGCTTACGCCACATGTTAGGCATTCTGGCGATTGTGCAACCACATCGGTTGTTCCTAGGCTCGTCGGTCGGAACATTCGTTGCATGTGGAGGTATCACGATGGCTGTCACCGATCCTGTCGGCACCTCGGTCGCGCTGACCCATTTCGCGGGTCGGGCCGGGGATCACAACGATCGCGCCATGGTCGGCTCACGATTCGTATCCGCCAGCCTCGCCGCTCGTTTCGCTGTCGAGCCAGCGGTGATCGGCTCGCCGCGGCCGGCGTTGTCGGTCGGTTGGGAGGAAGAGCTTGCCTCTGCGCTGCCCGAGCTGCGGGAGATGTCCCGGCGCTACCAACGGTTGTTCGACGAGGGTGTTGTTCCGGTGACGGCGTTGAGTCGGTGCGCCGTGGCCTTGGTGACCCTGCCGGTGGTTGCCGCGCACCGGCCCGACGCGGTGGTGGTGTGGTTCGATGCGCACGCCGACCTGAACACACCGGAGACCACGACAACCGGGTACCTCGGTGGTTTGGCGTTCAGTGGCCCGATGGGCTGGTGGGATTCCGGCCTGGGTGCTGGCCTGCACGCCCACAACGGTGTCCTGGTCGGCGTGCGCGACGTCGACGCCGACGAGGAACAGCTCATCGCCGACAGTCCGGTGCAGTGGGTCAAGGTCGGCCCCAACCAATCGGAGGAGTTGCGTCGGGCGGTGGCGGACCGTCCGGCTTATGTGCACATCGACTGTGACGTCCTTGAACCCGGCGCAGTGCTGACCGATTACATTGTGCCGGACGGCCTTACGCTCGCCGACCTGCGCCAGACCGCCGAAGTCCTGGCCGAAAGCGAGATCGTCGGCATCGAGATCGGCGAGTTCGAAGCCGAACCCGACAGCGACGACGCCGCGGAATCGGCCGCCAACTTGTTCGACGCACTCGAGCCGATCCTGCTGCGCATCGGTCACGCCGCCGCCTCTGGCCACAACGCCAAATGACCAGGGCAGTGGACCCGTCCCAGCTGGAGATGCCCTACACCGACGCCATCCGGCGGTACGCGGACGAGGACTTCGTGCGTTTGGATGTGCCGGGGCATTCGGGGTCTGCGCTGGCCCAGCCGGAGCTCGCCGAGTTGTTCGGCGAGCGGGTATTGAAGTTGGACCTGCCGCCGCTGGTGGACGGCGTCGACCAGGGACCCGCGCCCACGGCGCTGCAGCGATCCGCCCGGCTGGCGGCGCAGGCATGGGGTGCGCGGCGCACCTGGCTGATGACCAACGGCGCGTCGAAGGGCAACCTGGTCGCTTGCCTGGCGCTGCGTCACCTCGGAGAACACATCGTGGTGCAACGCACCATGCATTCCTCCGTGATGGACGGCATGGTGCTCGGCGGCCTGATCGGTCACTACGTGCAACCGGATGTGGACGCCGAGATCGGCGCGGCCCATGGGTTGCGGCCGGACGCGCTGGCCGCCGCGCTGGACGCCCACCCCGAGGTGGTCGCGGCCTATGTGGTGACCCCCAGTTACTTCGGCGCCGTCGCCGACGTGGCGGCGCTGGCGAAGGTCGCCCATGACCGGGATGTGCTGCTGGTCGTCGACCAGGCGTGGGCGGCGCACTTCGGGTTCCACCCCGATGTTCCCGACAACGCCCTGAAGCAGGGGGCGGACCTGGTCATCTCGAGCACCCACAAGCTCGGCGGCAGCCTGACCCAGTCCGCGATGCTGCACCTGGGCAACGGACCGTCGGCCGACAGGCTGGAACCTCTGGTCAACCGCGCGTTCCGGTCGATGCAGTCGACCAGCGCCAGCTCCCTGCTGATGATGTCGCTGGATGTCGCCCGCCACGCCCTGGCCGTGTACGGACGCGAACGCATCCAGCGATCCCTCGACGTTGCCGCCGAGCTGCGCGCCGGCATCGCGGCGGAAGGCCGCTTCGTCGACCTGTCCGAGCGGTTCCTGCGCAGTCCCGCCGTGGTCGGCATCGATCCACTGCGGATCGCCATCGACACTCGCGTCGGCGGGATCGGCGGCCACGCCGCCCGGCAGCTGTTGTTCCACGAGCATCGGATCCACACCGAAATGGCCACCGACTCCGCGGTGGTCGCGGTGATCGGCGCCGGCGCCGCACCCGACATCCCCCGCGTGCTGCGTGCTCTGCACGACCTGCCCGACCAGGGCGCCGCGAACAGCCCGCTGGTCGGGCTGCCCGAATCCGGGCCCACGGCAATGACCCTCCGGCAGGCCTACTTCGCGCCCGCGGAGCTGGTGCCCGCCGAGCAGGCCGTCGGCCGCATCTCGGCCGACTCGCTTGCGGCCTACCCGCCCGGCATCCCCAACGTGCTGCCCGGCGAAGTCATCACCGTCGAGGTGCTCAACTTCCTGCGCAGCACCGCCGCCTCCCCGTTCGGCCACGTGCGCGGCGCCGCCGATCCCGCCATGACCCACTTCCGAGTTGTGGCCGACGCCTGACGGCACGGGTCGCCAGGCATCGGCGACGTTGGATCAGGTGCGGCTGCGTTTGCTCGGCGCTGTTCGCCTGCTGGGGAGATGTGCCCCAGTGTCTTCGACGCGAATCCGGGCCGGTAACTCAGAGAGGTCGCGCGGCTGATGGCGTGGTTCCTTTTGGCGCAGTTGAGCTCGGCGCCGCGCCGCCTGCTCGGATCCGCCGTATGTGTCTGATCGCGTTGTCGGAACGGGGTTTTCAAGCGCCCGAGATCGGCATCTATTGCGAATGCGTAGAACTCGGAGATTACGCTCAGGGCGTGATTGATCGTCCGCGGTGCGTATCCGCCGGCTAGGTACGACTTGCCCGTGTATGGATTGAGTGTTCCTGGCGCTGGGCGGGTAGTGGACTGCTGACTTCGGGTTCGTTGGGTGTTGTCGGCTGCGCGGAGGCATCGGACGAAGCCGCTGACCTCTCGGCGGCTTGCTGTGGCCACTCGACTTCAACGGCGGCAAGGAACCGGAACCAGCGCAGCAGGTCGTAAGCGTAGGAACGCAGTGTCGAGTCCGCGGTGTCCGATGCGTCGAGGTGAGCCAGAAATTGACGCACGCCCGAGACAGGTGAACCGCCGGCATCAAACAGCTGCCAGGCGTGCGCCTCGTCTCGGCCGACCCGCGCGATCGCGGGCACCCGCAGATTCTCGAGATCCCTCGGGCCTATGTCTTCACTGTCCATGCCAACCTCCTGGCCGACTGCATATCAAGCGGCTCCGACAGATTGACTCCGCGCATCGATACGGGCCCAGACGGGCCCTCTGGCGACGGTGGTGAACGGCACATCGACAGGGAAATCCTTGGCGGTCGAACGGATCTCGGTAGACCGGATGATGGTGGCCAGTGCGAGGGTTGTTTCCAGCCGCGCGAAGTGTTCTCCGATGCACGAGCGTGCTCCGCCGGCGAACGGGACGAAGTGCCAGCGGTCACGACCCTCGGAATTCTCCGGGCTGAACCGGTCGGGGTCGAAGACCAGCGGCCGGTCCCACAAGGCAGGATCCCGATGCAGGGCGTAGATCCCCACGGCCAGCAGGCTGCCCGCCTCGACGCGGTAGCCGTCGACCGCGAAGTCACGCACCGCCAACCGGCCGACCCCCGCGGCAGGCGGGCACAACCTCAATGCCTCGTGCAGCACCTGCACTGTGTACCCGAGCCGGGGCACATCGTCGGGTGTCAGCTCCCGAGGGCCGATATCGGTTGCCTCTGCGGCGACACGGTCCTGCACGTCAGGATGGTGCCCCAGCGCCCACAACGCGTACGTGAGCGCCGTTGCGGTCGTGTCGTGACCGGCCAGTATGAAAATCAGCAGGTCATCGGAGATGTCGTCATCGGAGATCGGCTGCCCGGTCTCTGGGTCGGTGGCCGCGATCAACGCGTGAACCAGTGGTGCATCACGGGTCGGATCGGCGCGACAGTCCTGGAGGATGTCGTTGGTGACCTGGCGCATCGACGCGACCGCGGCGCGAGCGCGGCGGCGCGCCGGGGTCGGCAACCATCCCGGTGCCCGCACCGGCCGTAGTGCGCGATCGGCGGTGTAGGCGGACGCGACATGCATGTGTTCTGCGATCACGTCCGCGCTTTCTTTCAGATCGATACCCAGAACGGAGCGGCCCAGCGACTGCATGGTCAGCCGGCGGCACTCCATGTCGAGGTCAACGTCACCGCCATCGCGCCAGCGGTCGACGAACATCTGCGCCGCCCGGGACATCTGGCCACCGAAACAGCGGACGTTTTGTTTGGTGAACACCGGCTGCAGTGCGCGCTTGCGCGGACGCCATTGCTCGTTGGGCAGGACGAACAGGCTGTCGCCCGCCGTGTGCTGGACTTCCTCATGGACGATGCATCGCTCGGAGAAGGCGTCGTTGCCTCCCAACACATCGCGGATCCCGTCGGGTGAGAAGACCGCCACAAGCGGCGGGAACATCCACTTCGGGCCGAACTGCACGCGGGTTACGGGGCCGCCGGCGTCGCGTATCACTTCCTGCCCCGCGTCGAGATTGCGCACCGCCTTCACCAACTGCCCGATGGGCAGCGGGTTGCGCGGCGCCAGCGGCAATGTGCTGACGTCGGTCGCCTCGGTTATTGTCTGACTCACTTCGCGGTCCAGCGCAGGGGTGCGCCTTCGCCTTTCATCATGACCGTGCCCGCCATAACGCGCAGCCGATACGGGCTTAGCCGGAGCACCGCAAACTGATCAGAGGTGGGGCCGTCCTTCCACATCGGGATGATGTGCGGGTCGTAGCCGACGGGTTCGGGCGCCGTTGCGAACTTTTCCCACACCGCCGTGCGGGTTTCGTCGTCGAGATACCACTCCACCAGACATTCGGCGCTGCAGGTGTCGTGATTGGTTGTCCAATAACTGACCGATACTTCGGGGTGGACGGCCAAGTGCGCCCGCTTGACGGGGCTGGGCACCGTGGCGACCCATCCGAACAGGTCCGTGCCGTCCCACTCCCAGATCGGATGCAGGATGCGGCTGCGCGGACGGCCGTCGCCGTCGACGGTGGCGACCGAGGCCCACACGATCGAGTGAGCCATGCCGACGAAGACGGGAGCGATCTGCTCGAGCGAGGTCACAAGTGCCTACCCTAGGCAAGTGTCGCTGCGCGAATTGGTTGTTGGTCGCTTGCGATTCAAGCGCTTACGCGGCTGATGCCGCGACACTGAGTTGGTTGCGAGGAAACGCCGACGCGCGCTGCAAACCTTTCAGTTTCGACGCATACGCCCGGTCTACTCCTCCTGCGTTTTGCGGAATTCTTCGGTCTTGCGGTACTCCACCTTGCCCTCTTCGCCGGTGGTTTCGATGTTGCCCTTGTCCTTGTCGTCGACCCAGTCGGTGACGGCGGTGCCGACGACCGTGCCGTCGCTGCCGGGCAGCGTGGTGGTCGGGCGGTCCTCGTCGTAGGCCCTCGCCATCTCCTTGGCCTTCTGCTTGTGCTCCTCGGTGACCTCGGGTTTCTCGGTCATCCCCTGCGTTTGCTGCTGGTCGCTACTCATGTCCTAGGGCTGCCCGAACATGTGAGCTACGAAACAGAGGACGGCTAACCAGCTGGCATCGCCCGCAACGCGGTGGGCAGGCTCGGCAGAGAGTGCTTGGCCGCGAATGCGCGGATGTCGTCGGCGGTTTCCAATGGCTGCGCACTCGCAGCAGCAGCGCCATCGCCGCATAGCGCAGGATGGTGTCGGCGAGCTCGTTCACCGTCTGCTCTTCGAACCGCTCGGCGAACCCTTCCGGGAAGATCACCCGCAGTGCCTCGGCCATCCGAACGATGGCTGCGCCATAGTGCTGTTCGGCTCGCTCGATCACCAATCCCGGCTCGCCTCTGATCATCCGGTCCAGCACCCGCTGCCTGCGGAACTTCAGGATCGACAGCGTGAACGCCTCGACGTAGTAATTCGACTGCGGCCCGGCCTGTTTCAGTTGGTTGGCGATGTCGGCGAACAGCTTCACGTTCTCGCGCTCGATGACGGCACCGATCAGTTCGTCTTTGTTGGAGAAGCGCCGGTAGATCGTTGTGCGGCTGACCCCGGCGCGGCGGGCGACGTCGTCGAGCGCAACTCGCCGGAACCCGTGCCGCTCGAACTCGACGACAGCGGCGTCGAGGATGGCTTCGGTGGTGGGGTCAGCCGCTGGCATAGCCGGATTGAGCGAACTTGTTGTAGCGCAAAGTCATTGGCAGATGATCCCATAGCCAGTTCACCGGCCGCGACCGCCACAGCGCGGCGAAGCGCTGATAGCGACGCTCCTTGCGGTCGCTCCACGGCAGGCCGAGCATCTCGCGCGTCCGCGGTGGCATGCCGCCTGTGGTCAGGAACGCGGCCACCGGATTGAAGACCGGTGCGATCACACGCCACAGCACCGGCGGCACCCCCTTCGGGCACGGAAAGCCTTTGGTGACATACCCGACGCCGTACTTGGCCGTCGGGTGGGCGACGCGAGTCCGCCCGCGGGCACACCCGCCATCGCTGGGAATTAGCCAGGTCACGTCTTCCGTTGTGCGCCAGTCGATTACGACGGGCAATCGCCAGCCGTGCGCCCACGCGATGCGATCCCGTCCAGCGGCGAGGGCGTCGACGCCCGTTAGCCACGCCGCAGGCGTGCTGCGCCGAAGACGGTCAGGACCCCGGACACCGTCGCCAGCAGCAACGACAGCCCCAGCAACGGTGCGCTGTACACGACCGACGTGGTCATGGGTTCGCTTTCCAGCACCGGCGCGACCGCCACGGTCGACCGGGCCGCCAACCAGCTGAGCACGCAGCCTGCCGCCGCGACGAGGGCCAGCAGCAGTTCGAGTGTCGCGCGAGGCCGTGCACTCATGACGCCAGCTCTGGGGGTATGCGCTCTTCCACCAACTGGGTGAGGACGGTCCGCAGCTGCTTGTGTCGCCGCGCCCAGGCTTGGGCCGCGCGGTCGTTGGTGAGCTTGAGGCCGATGCCGGTGCGGCCGCGCGGTACGCCGGTGAGTTCGCCGAGCGCACGCGCCGACTGCCACTTCGGCGCTTCCGGGCCGGAGGGTTCCGGGTAGATCCGCACGATGTCATCGGTGCGAATTTGTTCTGTGCCCTGCCGCAGATGCTCGGGGGTCAGCTCCACCGACGTGTGGATGCGCGCCGCCTTCACCTGGATCGTCAGAAAGCCACTTACCAGCAGGAAAAAGACCCCTGGAACCAGCAACTGGAAGCCGTATCCGGCGGACATCTGGATCAGTGCCATGGCGATCCCCGCCGCCGGCCCCGCCAGCACCCACCACCAGGTCGCACCCGGCTCGTAGAACAAGACCTGTTCCGCGGCCGCGCTGCTCTCGGTCACTGCGCTTCCTCTTGATCAAACCAACCTTGAGCGGACGGCCGCATCATCAGGACTGCGCCGACCATCGTCAGAATCATCACGAGCAGCCAGACGGGCCCACGACTTATCAAAGCGAAAACCGCTAGAAGCACCACTACCGCAAGTGCGAGCGCGACAGCCGCGCGCCGAAAGCGTGCATATCCAAGGCGGGTCTGCCCGGACAAATATCCGAGGCCAAGTCCCGATAACGCGAAAAGTGCGCCTGCGCCGTGGAAGAGCACCGGCAGATTGTCCTGAGAGAACGCGAGCAATAGCCCGAACATCACCAGCAGCACGGACGCGACCACCCAGCACCAGAACGCGGCGGTCACGACACGCGGTCGCTGGTGCGGAGCTGTCATGGTCGGGTCAGCCTAACGCGTCACCTGGTGAAGAACGCGTGGGCGTCCTTGCGGTGCAACAGGAACACACCACCGGCGATCAGCACCGAACCGACGATCGCGGTGATGGCGTAGGTGATCGCGGCGGCGGTGGGCCGGTCGACGGTGAACAGACTGGTCGCGAAGTACACCACCGACGCGACGCCGCCGCCCGTCAGCAGCGTGCGTGTCCACCGGTAGCCGTGCCGCATCAGGATAAGGAAGGTCAAAACGACCGAGGACAAGATGAACACGAACACCGCCGACATGGCGATCACGGCCATCGGCAGGTGTCGGTCCGCGGTGGCCACCAGGTCGACGAAATATCCGACCACCATCAGCGGCAGCGCCGCCACCCACAGCCAGAACCCGGTGTCGACGTCCAGCGGCCGGGCAGTCGGCTGGGCTTGCTCGTCCGTCACGCCAGCCAGCCGGCCACATCGGCCGCCCAGTACGTAAGCACGATGTCGGCGCCGGCGCGCCGGATACTGGTCAGCGTCTCCAGCGCCACGGTCTGCAGGTCGATCCAGCCGTTGGCCGCCGCGGCGCTGATCATCGAGTACTCGCCGGAAACCTGGTAGGCGGCGACCGGCACCGGTGAGATGTCGGCCGCGGCGCGGACCACGTCGAGGTAGCCCATCGCCGGCTTGACCATCACGATGTCTGCGCCCTCGTCGATGTCCAGCTCGACTTCGTGCAACGCCTCGCGGGCATTGCCCGGATCCTGCTGATACGTGCGCCGGTCGCCGCTCAGGCTGGACGCCACCGCCTCGCGGAACGGGCCGTAGAACCCCGATGCGAACTTCGCGGCGTACGCGAGAATCACGGTGTCGGTGTGGCCCGCGGCGTCGAGCCCGTCGCGGATCGCCGCGACCTGGCCGTCCATCATCCCGCTCGGGCCGACCACATCTGCACCCGATTCCGCTTGCGCCACAGCCAGTTCCACGTACCTGGCGTTGGTGGCGTCGTTGTCGACCCTGCCAGACCCGTCGACAATTCCGCAGTGTCCGTGATCGGTGAACTCGTCGAGGCAGGTGTCGGCCATCAGCACGGCGTCGTCACCGATGTCCTTGGCCAGATCCCGCAGCGCGACGTTGAGGATGCCGTCTTCGGAGACGCCGACCGACCCCGTCGCGTCCTTGTCCGCGTCACGCGGCACCCCGAACAACATCAGGCCGCCCACTCCCGCGGCCACGGCATCGGCGGCCGCCTGGCGCAACGAATCACGGGTGTGCGCAACGACACCGGGCATCGAACGGATGGGCCGCGATTCCGTTATTCCGTCGGCGACGAACATCGGCAGCACCAAATGCCTCGGCTCCAACGAGGTTTGCGCTACAAGTCGGCGCATCGCCGGCGTCGACCGCAGTCGACGCGGGCGGTGACGGGGATAAGCCACTCTCGGCTCCTCAGCTCGGGCTAGCGGCGACGGCTCTTCTTGCGGGGCGGCGGCAGCGCACCCTCGGCACGCAACCGGGCGGCGTGCTCAGCCAGCGCCTCGACGAGCGGACCCACCGCCGCGACCTCCGGCTGCACGTCGACGCGCAGACCGAATTCCGCTGCGGTTTCGGCGGTTTTCGGCCCGATGCACGCGACGATGGTGCGCGCGTGCGGCTTGCCCGCGATGCCCACCAGGTTGCGCACAGTCGAACTCGACGTGAAGCACACCGCGTCGAAGCCACCGGTCTTGATCATCTCGCGGGTGTGCGCCGGAGGCGGCGCCGCCCGCACCGTGCGATATGCGGTGACGTCCTCGATCTCCCAGCCGCGTTCGCGCAGGCCTTCGGCGAGCGTCTCGGTGGCGATGTCGGCCCGCGGCAACAGCACCCGGTTCACCGGGTCGAAAACGTTGTCGTAGGGCGGGAACTCATCAAGCAAGCCGAGCGACGATTGTTCTCCCGACGGCACCAGCTCGGGGTTGATGCCGAACGCGCGTACCCGATCGGCGGTGGCCTGCCCGACGCAGGCGATCTTCACACCGGAGAACGCGCGCGCGTCCAGACCGAACTCGTTGAATTTCTCCCACACCGCGCGCACCGCGTTGGTGGAGGTGAACACCACCCACTGAAAGCGGCCGTCGACCAGACCCTTGACCGCACGCTCCATCTGCGCGGGGCTGCGCGGTGGCTCGACGGCGATGGTCGGCACCTCGATCGGCAATGCGCCGTGGGAGACCAGCTTTTCGCTCATCTCGCCGGCCTGGTCCTTGGTGCGCGGCACCAGCACCGTCCAGCCGTACAGGGCGCGGCTTTCCCACCAGTTCAGCTTGGCTCGGTTGGTCACGGTCTTGCCGATCGTCACCACCAACGGCCCGGATACCGGACCCGCAGGCTCGGTACCGGCCAGCGTGGCCTTGTCGAGCAGACCCGCCAGCGTGGTCTCGATCGAACGCTGCTGGCATGTCGTGCCGTTCGCGGTGACCACGGTCGGCGTGGTGTCGGCCAGCCCGTACTCGATCAGCGTGCGCGCCGCGTCGGGCAGATGAGACGCGGTGGCAAGCAGGATCAGCGGGCCGGGCGCGGCGGCCAGCGCCGCCCAATCCACGTCGCCGCGGACGTCGGCCACGGTGTGCGCCGACCCCAGCGGCAGCCCCGCGTAGGTCGGCACCGCGGTGGTGTCCGGCAGCCCGGGCACGATCTCGAAATTCAGGTGCGTCTTCGCCAGTGCGTTCACCTCGGTGATCACCGCGTCCAGCGACAGCGGATCACCGGCCACCAGCCGGACCACGTCGAGGCCGGTGCGGGCCTCGGTGGCCAAGGTCTTGGCGACCTCGGCCGGGTCACCCAACGCCGGCCGGATCTCGGGGCCACCCGGAATCGCTGGCGCTGCCTCAGATTCGTCTCCGTCAGCCGAGGCCGCCACCTCGGCAGGTTCGGGTCCCGAAGGAGGCGGCAGCTCGGAGCCCGCGAGGGCCAGCACCGCTTCGGGGACGTCGGGATCGGTGAACACCAGGGCGGCGTTGGCCAGCACCGTGCGCGCCCGCGTCGTCAGCAGACCCGGATCACCGGGCCCCGAGCCCACGAACGTGATGCGGCCAGGCTTTGTCTTACGCCCTCGGCCTCCATGCCCAGTCATCTGTCTCTCCCAGCTTCTACCAACAGATCGCGTGCCCCCAACTCGAACAACTCCTCGGCCAACGAGAGACCAAGCTCTCGGGCCCGACCGGGAGTCCCGATGCCGGACGCACGGATCACGTCGGATCCGTCCAGCGCCGCCACGCAGCCGCGCAGCGACAGCTCTTCGAAGACGCGGCCATCCTCATCGATGGACTCGACCACCTCAGCGATCGCGCCCACCGGTGCGGAACAACCCGCCTCCAGTTCGGCGAGCAGGGCTCGTTCAGCGGTGACTGCAGCGCGTGTGTCGGCGTCGTCCAACTCCGCCAGCAGCGCGGCGAGCTCGGTGTCGTCCGCGCGGCACTCGACCGCGAGCGCACCCTGAGCCGGCGCTGGCAACATCTGCACTGGCTCGAGAGTCTCTGTGACATCGGCGAGTCGTCCGATGCGGGCCAGTCCCGCCCGGGCGACCACGATGCCGTCGAGATCACCGTTGCTAACCCTGTTCAACCTGGTATCAAGGTTGCCTCTTAGGGGGCGGATTTCCAAACCAAGACCCAGTGCTCTAAGCTGTGCCGCCCGTCGCGGGCTCGACGTGCCGATCACCGAGCCCGTCGGCAACTCCCCGAGCACCATTCCGTCGCGGGCCACCAAGGCGTCACGGGCGTCTTCGCGCGGCGGTATTGCGGCGATGTTGAACCGCGGGTCAGGCGCGGTCGGCAAATCTTTATAGGAGTGCACTGCCATGTCGATGCGACCGTCGCTGATCGCCTCGCGCAGCGCGGCGGTGAACACCCCCACGCCGATGTTGGCGATCGGCTCGGTGGATTCGTCACCTTCGGTGGAGATGATGACGAGCTCGGCGGGATGACCATTGGCGGTCAGAGCGTCTTTTATCGCACCGGCCTGGGTCGTCGCCAACAGGCTGCCCCGGGTGCCTATCCGGATTACTGCGTGGCTTTGCTTCAAGCGTTACTCGGCCTTGTCGAGATCGGTTGTCACCAAAGGTAATTCGCCAGCGGCGACGGCGTCGACGGCCTGCTGGTCGAGTTCGAAGAGCTCGCGCAGGGCCTCGGCGTAGCTGTCGCCGCCGGGCGCGCTGGCCAGCTGTTTGACCCGCACCGTCGGCGCGTGCAGCAGCTTGTCGACGACGCGCCGCACCGTCTTGGCGACCTCGTCGCGGTGCACCGCGTCGAGCCCGGGCAGCCGGTTGTCCAGCCGCAGCAACTCCGCCTCGACCACGTCGGCGGCCCGCTGCCGCAGTGCGGTGACGGTCGGAGTGACCTCGGCCATCCGCTGTCCGGCCAGGTAGTTGGCAACCTCAGCGGCGACGATCGAGCGAGCAGCCTCGGCGTCGGAGGCGGCGGCGCGTGCCGACGGCTCGCGCTGGATCCGGTCCATGTCGACCACGAAGACACCCGGGAGGCCGGCGATGGCCGGGTCGACGTCGCGGGGCATGCCGAGATCACAGATCACGAGCTCTTCCCGCTCGGAACGGCCCATCAAGCCGCGGTGCGCGTCGGCCAGCGAGACCACCGGTCGCACCGCGCCGGTGCAGGACACCACCACGTCGGCGTCGCCCAGCACGCCCGCGATGTGGTCGAGCGGATATGCGTCGGCGGCCACGCTCTGATCACGGATGCTGTGCGCCAACCGGCGGGCCCGGGGGAGCGACCGGTTCACCACGTGAACTCGCTCGATGCCGGCGCGGACCAGGTGCTTGGCCGACAGCGAGCCCATGGAGCCGGCGCCGATGACGACCGCGGTGCGGCCCGCCAACGATCCGAGCTTGGTTTCGGCCATACCCAGCGCCACCGATACCACCGACGCGCCAGCGGCGTCGATGCCGGTCTCGGAGTGCACCCGCTTGCCGACCGACAGCGCGCGCTGGGACAACTCGTGCAGAGTGCGGCCGACGGTGTGGTTGGCCTCGGCGGCGGCGTACGCGCGACGGACCTGGCCGAGCACCTGCTGCTCGCCGACGACCGCGGAATCCAGACCGCTGGCCACTGCGAACAGGTGCTCGACGGCCGCCTCGGCGTAGCGGACGTAGGCGTATTTCGTCAGGTCGTTCAGCGACATACCGGAATGCTCGGAGAGCACCTGCCCGATCACCGACAGGCCGCCGTGGAACGCCTCGACCACGGCGTAGACCTCGACGCGGTTGCAGGTGGACAGCACCATGGCCTCGGTGACCAGCGAAGACTGCAGCACCTGGTCGACGATCTTGGCTTGATCGGACTCGTCGGTGCTCAATTGCTCCAGCACCGACACCGGCGCGCTGCGGTGCGAAACCCCGAAAAGCAGCACGCTCACGGCTTCATCACCACGTCATCAAAGGTAGTCGTTTACCAGCTGGGCTACCAAATTTGCTCAGGTCTCTATGGATCCGCCAGATCCGCCCGCAGCCTGGGCTCGTCGACGTCCCAGTAACTGTGCTCGGCACCGTCCAGCAGCACCACCGGAAGCCGGTCGCCGAACTCGGCGCGCAGCGCGGAATCCCCTGCCGCCGCTACGGCGTCGACATCGGTGATCGTCAGCTCGAACTTCAGCTCGTCGGCCAACTGCGCAAGGCGCTGGGCCGCACGTTCGCACAAGCTGCACCCGTTGCGCGTCATCAACTCGACCTGCCGATCCACCACGCAAGTATCCCCGGCCGGTGACCTAGGGTTGTCCTCGTGTCGGAGTCCGGTCGTATCGAGGCCGAACAGCTGGCGGGACCGTCCACCCCCGAGCTGGGGGCACCACCCGCGCGAAGCGCAGCGGGACAGCAGCTCGCGGGTGAGGCCAGCGCGGAGGCCGCCGTCACGGACTTGGCCATCGAGGCGATCACCACGCCGCCTCCCCCGCCGCCGGATCTGACCGCGGCGGCGTTCTTCGACATCGACAACACGCTCGTGCACGGCTCGTCTCTGGTGCACTTCGCCCGCGGCCTGGCCGCCCGGAAGTACTTCCGGTACAGCGATTTGGCCCGATTTGCATACGCGCAGGCCAAGTTTCAGCTCGTCGGCCGCGAGAACAGCGACGACGTGGCCGCCGGCAAGCGCAAGGCGCTGGCGTTCATCGAGGGCCGCGCGACGGCCGAGCTGGAGGCGCTCGGCGAGGAGATCTACGACGAGATCATTGCCGACAAGATCTGGCCGGGCACCCGCGCGCTGGCGCAGATGCACCTCGACGCCGGCCAGCAGGTGTGGCTGGTCACCGCGACGCCCTGCGAGCTGGCCGCCACCATCGCCAAGCGGCTGGGGCTGACCGGGGCGCTGGGCACCGTCGCCGAATCCGTCGACGGTGTGTTCACCGGCCGGCTCGTCGGCGACATCCTGCACGGCACCGGTAAGGCGCACGCGGTGCGGTCTCTGGCCATTCGCGAGGGCCTGAACCTGCGTCGCTGCACGGCCTACTCGGACAGCTTCAACGACGTGCCGATGCTGTCGCTTGTCGGTACGGCCGTCGCCATCAATCCCGATGGCGCCCTGCGTGACGTGGCCCGCGAGCGCGGCTGGGAGATCCGCGATTTCCGCACCGCACGTAAGGCCGCCCGGATCGGGGTGCCGTCGGCGCTGGCGCTCGGCGCGGTCGGTGGCGCCCTGGCAGCGATCGTTTCGCGACGCCAAGACGACAGCTGAGGAGTCGCTGATAGGCTCGCGCCGCAAAAACGTCTTTGGGGGAGATCGGCCAAGCATGGGCATCGCGGAAGACATCATCGGAACGCACTACCGGTACCCGGACTTTTTCGAGGTCGACCGGGAGAAGATCCGTGAATTCGCCCGGGCCGTCAAGGACGAACATCCCGCCCACTACAGCGAGGACGCCGCCAAGGAGTGCGGTCAGGACGCGCTGATCGCCTCGCTGACGTTTTTGGCGGTGGCAGGCCGGCGCGTGCAGGCGGAGATCTTCAACCACTTCGACGTGCCGATCAACATGGAACGGGTGCTGCACCGCGACCAGAAGCTGACGTTTCACCGCCCCATCCTGGCCGGCGACAAGCTGTTCTTCGACTCCTACCTTGATTCGGTGATCGAGTCACACGGCACCGTGGTCAGCGAGATCCGCGGTGAGGTAACGGATGCCGAAGGCAAGCCGGTGATCACCAGCGTCGTGACCGTGCTCGGCGAAGCCGCCCACCCGGACGAGGCGAACGAAGTCAGCGCCCAGATTGCCGCGGCGCGTGACGCCGCGCTGGCGAAATTCGTTGCTGGGCAAAACCAGAAGCCGGACTAAACGTCGTCGCGCAGGTGCTGAGATTCAGCCGAGGAACATGTTGCGTCGATTCGCCAGCAGCTGATACAGCGTCTGCTGGATGGTTTCGCGAACCTGGTCGGTCAGCTCGAAGGTGACCATCGGATCCTCGGCGGCCGACTCTTCGTAGTCGGCGGTTTCGATCGGCTCCCCGAACTGGATGTGCCACTTCGACGGCAGCGGCAGCAGCCCGGCGGGCCCGGCCAGCGGGAACAGCGGCGTGATCGGGAAATACGGCACCCCGAGCAGCCGGGCCAACAGCTTGACATCGGCGATCATCGGATAGATCTCTTCGGAGCCAACGATCGAGCACGGCACGATGGGGGCCTTGGTCCGTAGCGCGGCCGACACGAAACCGCCGCGACCGAACCGCTGAAGCTTGTAGCGGTCCTTGAACGGCTTGCCCAGACCCTTGTAACCCTCCGGGAAGACCGCGGTCAGCTCGCCGGCCGCCAGCAGCCGGTGCGCGTCGGCGGTGCACGCCATGGTGTGGCCGGCTTTGCGTGCGGCCTGGCCGAGCATCGGCATGTCGAAGACCATGTCAGCGGCCAGCAGCCGCAGATCCCGGTGCGTGGGATGGTGGTCGTGCACCGCCACCGACGTCATCAGTCCGTCGAACGGCAGCACGCCTGCGTGGTTAGCCACCACGAGCGCGGCGCCGGACTCCGGCAGGTTTTCAATTCCGCTGACCTCAACCCGGAACCACGACTTGAAAGGCACTCTCAGCAAAGGCAAGAAGATTGCGTTGTTGAGGTGCGGATCGAACCCGAACTCGTCGACGGTGTAGTCGCCCATCATCCGCTTGCGGACGAACTCGGCCACTGAAGCTACGCGTGTTGCGAGTTCGTTCGGGGTGTCATCGGCCGTCTGCATACCCGCGGCGCTTCGACGCTGATCGATCTCACGAACGACGGCAGCGATCTGGTCGGCCGACGCGCGACCGCCAGGATCAGAGAGCAGCGAGGGATGTCGGCGCGCACCTTCGATGCGCGCAGCAGCGCGCCGCTGAGCCGCAGTTCGGCTCGAATTAGAGTGCAGCGGAATGACTTTCGCTTTTGGCTCGCCAGCCACGTCGTTACCTTCTCCCCACCCGGTGTAATACTTTGAATCTAACGTCCCCAGCGCTGCGCCGCCGACACGGCGCGACTCTCCATTGAGCTTACCCATCGAGGGTCGATGATCGGAGTCAAACCGCGACCCCGGACGTAATCGTCAAAAGCCTCGGCAGTTGTCCATTTCGGGCTATAGCCAAGGTCGTTTCGCATCCGCGAGGTGTCCATGACCCGGCCGTAGCTCAAGTAATCAAGCTGCTCGCGATCGAGTTCAGTGTAGCGAGTTGCGCGCCTCAGCGAATCCACAGCCCACAACGCCGACCGTGGCACCGGCAGCGGGACCCGACCGGATCGCCGGATGGCCTGACTCATCATGATGATCCCCGGCGCGCCGATGTTGAACGTGCCCGCCTTGCCCGCCATCGTCGCGCGCTCAAGCGCGCCCAACGCATCCTGCTCGTGCAGCAGCTGCAACCGCGCATCCTGGCCGACGACCGTCGGCACCACCGGCCCAGCCAAATACCGCGACAACGCGGTGTCCATCGCGGGGCCGATCATGTTGGCCAGCCGCAGGATCGTCACTGCGACCTCTGGCCTGCGCCGACCCAGGCCGCGCCCGTAACCCTCGATGTCGATGCTGTCGCGGGCGAAGCCCTCGCCCGGCGGGCGGCGGGCGCTGTTGTTCTCGGTGAACAGCACCGGATCGCGCGCGCTCGAGCCATACACCTCGGAGGTCGACTTGAGGATGACGCGGCGCACCGACGGCGCCTTCTGACAGGCCGCGAACAACTGGATCGCGCCCATCACGTTGAGTTCCTTCAGCGCCGCCCGCCCGCCGGAGCGCGGGGCGTAGGACGCCGCAGAGGCGTGCACCACAGTGTCGACGTCGCCGTTGCGAATGACCTTGGCGATGAACGGGTTGCGGATGTCGGCCCGCACGAACTCGGCGCGGCCCATCCGCCGCAACAGATCCTTGCTCGGCGCAATCGCATCGACCGCAATGACGTGATTGATCAACGGGTTCTGTGCGAGCCGGGCGGTGAGATATCCGCCCAGGAACCGGCATGCCCCCGTGACCAGCACGACCTTCGGGTAGTGCACGGTGTCTCGTGAGTCGGACCCGTTCGCGTGCCCCCCGGAACGCCCCTCAGAATCCATCCGGTCAGCCTAGCGGCCGAGCGTGAAAGCTACTTGCCAAGCTTTCTGCGCTGCACCCTGGTGCGACGAAGCAGCTTGCGGTGCTTCTTCTTCGACATGCGCTTACGCCGCTTCTTGATGACTGAACCCATGAACTCCGCTACCTAAGTTTTTTGCCTCTTGACCCGGCCACCTTACCCGGGCCACGTCGGTGAACGGTAAACGCTCCATCGGCTGACAGGGTTATGCCGTGTTGCCGACCTACGCGCGACATTGGTCGCTGGACGGGCCGGAGAAGCGATTCCGACCCGCGCACACACGTAGTCGCTAGCCTGCGTCGAAGTAAGAGCTCTCCAGCATCTCGTGGACGGCCTTGGCGTGCACCCGAAACGAGCGGCCGACCCGGACGGCGGGCAGCTCGCCGTTGTGCACCAGTCGGTACACCGTCATCTTGCTGACCCTCATCAGACTGGCAACTTCGGCCACAGTCAGGAATTGAGCGCGTGGCGGTTGCCCGTCACCGGCACCGCCTGTGCCGGCGTCTCGCGCCGCCTTTCCGCTAGCCGAATCCCGCGCCGATGGTCCGTTCATAGACGTCATCGCAACCCAATCCATCAGGCACGAGCAGTTCCAGCGGCTTCCCCACCGCTGGCACCGACCCGTGCTTACCACTGGGAGAATAGCGTGGCCAATGGGGTTACTGCGACGGGTGTGGGGTAATCAATTCGAAATCGTCGAACTACTCTGATGTAACTCCTAGCTGCTCAGAGCGCCTTCTTGCCGCCTCGACGGCCTCGGCGACCGCCGCCCGCAAACCGCCTCGCTCGAGTTCCCGCAGACCAGCGGCGGTGGTACCGCCCGGCGAGGTAACAGTCGCGCGCAGCTGAGCGGCCGTCGTGTCGATCGCGGTACCCATCGCGGCGTCCCCTGCCGGCTGCACGTCGTCGAGCCGCTCCAGCAACATCGCGGCCGAGCCGGCCATCGTTTGCACGACGAGATCGGTGGCCACTGGGCGCGACAGCCCGGCTGCGACGCCTGCGTCCACGAGCGCCTCGACCATCAGGAAGAAATAGGCCGGGCCGGACCCCGAGACCGCGGTGACGGCGTCGAGTTGCGACTCGGGCACGCTCAGCACGCCGCCGACCGCGTCGAAGATGGCGGACACCGCCTTGAGGTGATCCGGGGTTGCGAAGCGACCGCGGGCCAGCGCGCTGACGCCCCCGCCGACGACCACCGGCGCATTGGGCATCACCCGGATGACCGGTGATCCGGCAGGCAGCTTGTTCTCGTAGTACGCGGTGTTGACGCCGGCCGCGACCGTCACGAAAACCTGTTCGGCCGCGTCGCTTTCCGCCTTCGCCGCGGCGTCGACGACGTCCTCGATGACTTTCTGCACATCCGAGGGTTTGACCGCGACGATGACGTAGTTCGCGGTATCAACCGCCTCGGCCACCGTCGTCACCAACACCGAATACGTCTCGGACAGATACTTCCCGCGGTCGGGGTCCTTCTCGGCCACCACCATGTCCTTGACCTGCCGCCCCGCTCGCAGCAGCCCGGACAGCAGTGCCTCGCCGATGCTTCCACCACCGATGATCGCGATTCTGGCCATGCGGGAAAGCATTGCACGCCAGCGCAACCGTTACTGCGGGGGCGGCACCATCGCGATCGCGTCGGTGAGCAGCGTTGACTTTCATAGGTTGTTTCCTACTCGGAAATTCGTGTCGTCAGCGCAGCAGATGCGCCCTGGCGAACTGCAACGACTCGGCCAGCAGCGCTTCGCGTTCGTTCGCGTTCCGCGCACCCGATGTGGTCACCTCGAGGATCACATGACCGGAAAAGCCGCCGCCGGCCAGCATCTCGCAGATCTCGACGGTGGGCTGCGTGCCGCGGCCGGGCACCAGATGCTCGTCGGTCGAGGCGCCGCTGCCGTCGCATAGGTGCAGGTGCACCAGACCGTCGCCCATTCGGCGGGCCATGTCGACCGCGTCGGTGCCCGCCGTCGCGGTGTGTGACAGGTCCAGCGTGTAATGGGCGTGGTCGCCGTCGAGCGGGTCGTAGGACGGCGCGAAGGCCGAGATGCCGGGGCCGGGCCTGCCACCGCGTTTGCGCATCCGCTGGATCGACGTCTGTCCCGCGCCGAAGAACCGGTCGGCCCGGAACGGAAACATGTTCTCCACGGCGACCATCACGTCGCTGGACGCCTCCAGTTCGGCGACCTGCTCGGAAAAGCCCTCGGCGTAGCGGCGCTGCCAGCGGAACGGCGGATGAACGACGGCCGTTTGTGCCCCGAGCTTTTCGGCGGCGCGCACGCTGCGCTCCAGTTTCGGGATCGGGTTGGCGCCCCATACCCGCTGCGAGATCAGCAGGCACGGCGCGTGCACCGACAGCACTGGCATTGCATACCGCTTGGACATCTTCGCGATCGCGTCAACGTCTTGGCTGACCGTTTCGGCCCACACCATCAACTCGACCCCGTCGTAGCCGAGCCGGGCCGCGTACTCGAAAGCGGCCTCGGTCCTCAGGGGGTATACCGAGGCCGTCGACAGACCGACCTTGATGGCGGGGCGCACTATGTCGTTGGGCGCCCTAGCCCGATTGCAGCAGCGCCAACGGCCCCAGCGTCACGAGCGCTCCGACCGCCACCGCGATCAGCGTGCTGCCGATGTCCTCGGTCTTGCGCACCACCCGCACACCGACCACGAGACCGAGGATCACCAGGACCGACAGCACCAGTGCGACGATGTTGTTCCACTTCCACAGCTGGTCGAACGCGATGAACAGGCCCGCACCGAACGCGACCGCGATGATGCACTGCCCGACGATCCAGGCGCCGCGTATGAACGACGACATGGTCGACGACGGCGCGGCGGTATCGGCCTCGTCGTCGACATCGATGTCGTCCGGGTTCGGCTGCACACCGCGGCGGGCCAGGTCGTCGGCGACGGTCTGGCCGCCGAACAGCGGGCCGTCGGTGGAGCGCAGGTACGACGGCAGCGGGTCGCGGTCCTCGGTGTCGAGCGCGGCCTCGGTGTCCAGGTCTTCGATCTCGGGCGGCTCGTCAACATCGACCGAGGAGTTCAGGAGGTCTTCCTCGTCGTCGAGCGGATCCGGGCTCATCTGCTCGGCGTCAGACCCTACGGGCGCTTTGTTGAAGCGGCGCGGCGCATAGTGCGAGCGGCGCGGTGGCTCGAAGAAGTCCAAGTCGGGATCGGTCTCGCGGCGCTCGAGGTAGGCGGCGTAATCGGCGACCGCGTCGGCGTAGTCGTCGTCGACGTCCTCGTCGCCGGCTTCAACCTCGTCGACGGCTTCAACCTCGTCGACGGCTTCAACCTCGTCGACGGCTTCAACCTCGTCGCCGGCTTCAACCTCGCCGCCGGCTTCGACCTCGTCGACGGCTTCAACCTCGTCGCCGGTTTCGACCTCGCCGTCGGTTTCGACCTTGTCGTCGGTTTCGACCTCGTCGTCGTGGTGCACCACGCCGTTGGTCGCCACCGAGTCGGTGACATCGACGGGCTCGTCGCCAACAACAGCGCTTTGAACTGCGGTTTCGGGCTTTTCGTCGACGTCGGGAGCGGCGACGATCGGGATCTCGCCGGTCAGCTCGGCGACAGTGACCGAGTCGGTGTTTCCACGACGCCGCCGGCGCCGGCCGCCGACGGGCGGGGCACCGATTGTGCCGTTCCTCGCCAGCAACTCCGCGACCGAGATCGGGCGCGTGCTGCTGTGGCTATCGTCTGGTCCTGTCATCGTGTGTTGCCTCTGGGCCTCGCGGTGCCGAAAGTCGGCGCTGACCGCGCCTCCGGTCCTCCTCTAGCATCTCGCACGGACGTCTCAACCAAAGCCGTTCCGTCTGCTTCGCTGTCGAGTTTCCGCAGAATCAGCCCTTCTCGCAACGCCCAAGGACAGATATCCACGCTCTCGACGGCGAGAGCCTTCATGCTCGCCTCAGCTACCAAAGCTCCGGCCACGATCTGTGGTGCCCGCTCGGCACTCACCCCTTCCAACTCGGCACGGTCAGCCGCGGTCATCCTAGAGATGAAAGCTATGAGCTGCCGAAGCCCGGTCGCTGTGAGTGTTCTCTTCACCCGCGGTCCCGCCCCCGATGGCGCGGCGCCGGTGAGGCGGGCCAGCGAGCGGAATGTCTTCGACGTTGCCACGGCTAGCTCGGGGCTGCCGGCCTTGAGCATAGTCGCGCCGGCATCGGCCAGCTCCGTCGCCAGCCAGTCGCGCAGCATCGCCACGCGCCGGCGGCCCGGCGGATCGTCGGGCAGCCACTCGCGAGTCAGCCGGCCCGCGCCCAGCGGCAGCGAGAGCGCCACCTCGGGCTCCTCATCGACGCCGTTGGACAATTCCAGCGAACCGCCGCCGATGTCGATGTTGATGATGCGCCCGGCGCTCCACCCGTACCAGCGGCGCACGGCCAGAAAGGTCAACCGGGACTCGTCGACTCCACTGAGCACCTGCAGCGCCACACCTGTCTCGGCCAGCACCCTGGCTAGCACGTCCTCGGAGTTGGTGGCGTCGCGTACCGCGGATGTGGCGAACGCCATCAGTTCGGCGCATCCAGAGCTGGCGGCGATCTTCGCGAGCTCGTCGAGGGTGCTGATCAATTTGTCGGCGCCCCTGCGCGTGAGCTTGCCGGAGCCGTCGATGGTCTCTGCGAGCCGCAGCGACGCCTTGGTGGAGCTCATTGGTGTCGGATGGCCCCCACGACGCGCGTCCACGATTAATAGGTGGACGGTGTTGCTGCCGACATCCAGCACGCCTAATCGCACTCACCCAACCTAATGGGTTTACCGTTGACTACTGTGAGTGCATCGCATCCTGGTGAGGTCGAATTGGATTTCGCCCGCGAGTGGGTGGAGTTCTATGACCCGGACAATCCCGAGCATCTCATCGCCGCCGACCTGACGTGGCTGCTGTCGCGGTGGACGTGCGTGTTCGGCACGCCGGCTTGCCAGGGCACAGTGGCGGGCCGGCCGGACGACGGATGTTGCTCGCACGGGGCGTTCCTTTCCGACGACGACGATCGCGCCAGGCTCGACGATGCGGTCAAGCAACTGACCGACGATGACTGGCAGTTCCGGGAGAAAGGGCTGGGCAGGAAGGGCTACCTCGAGGACGACGAGTACGACGGTAAGCCCAACCCGCGCACCCGAAAGTACAAGGGCGCCTGCATCTTTCTCAATCGTCCCGGATTTCCCGGAGGCATCGGCTGCGCGCTGCACACCAAGGCGCTCAAGCTGGGCGTCGAGCCACTGACGATGAAGCCGGACGTGTGCTGGCAGTTGCCGATTCGCCGCACGCAGGAATGGGTGACCCGGCCGGACGGCTCGGAGATTCTCAAGACTTGGATAACCGAGTACGACCGGCGCGGTTGGGGCGAGGGCGGTGCGGACTTGCATTGGTACTGCACCGGAGACCCGGCCGCGCACATCGGCACCAAGCAGGTTTGGCAGTCGTACGGCCCCGAGCTCACCGAGCTGCTGGGCGAGAAGGCGTACGCCGAATTAGCCGCAATGTGCAAGCGGCGCAGTGGTTTAGGCCTGATCGCCGTACATCCCGCGACGCGCGCAGCCGAATGAGCGAGGCGACCGCTGTCGGCTCTTCGCGCGAGCGCTCATCGCTGTTCCTGTTCAGACTCATTCCGCCGCGGGCGGACTTCGCCCAAACCATGACGCCCGACGAGCAGCGGGCGATGACCGAGCACACGGACTACTGGCAGCAACTGCTGCGTGACGGGCGGGTGGTGGTCTACGGACCCGTCGCCGACCCCGAAGGCGTGTGGGGCATGGGCGTGCTACGCGCCGCCGACCGCGCCGAGGTGCTCGAGATCGGCAGTCGCGACCCGTCAATCGTGGCCGGTGTCAACACCTTTGAGGTGTTCGAGATCATGGGCGGATTAACGCCCTAGCCCTCCAGTTTGTAGCCCAGGCCTCGGACCGTGACCAGGTGCACGGGGTTGGCCGGATCGGCCTCGATCTTGCTGCGCAGCCGCTTGACGTGCACATCAAGGGTCTTGGTATCTCCGACGTAGTCTGCGCCCCACACCCGGTCGATGAGCTGCCCACGTGTGAGCACCCGACCGCTATTGCGCATCAGGTACTCAAGTAGGTCGAACTCCTTGAGCGGCAGTGTGATTGCTTCACCGTTCACGCTGACGACGTGACGCTCGACGTCCATCCGCACCGGGCCGGCCTCCAGCACGCCGTCGCCCATGCCGGAGTCGTCGTTGTCGTTGCCGCGGCGCAGCACCGCGCGGATGCGTGCGATCAGTTCGCGCGCCGAGTACGGCTTGGTGACGTAGTCGTCGGCACCAAGCTCAAGCCCCACGACCTTGTCGATCTCGCTATCCCGCGCCGTCACCATGATGACGGGAACGCTGGAGCGGGAACGCAATTGCTTGCACACATCGGTCCCGCTCATTCCCGGCAGCATCAGATCCAACAACACGATGTCCGCGCCGGCTCGCTCGAATTCTGCCAGCGCCGAAGGCCCATCGGCCACCACGGTGGTCTCGAAGCCCTCTTTGCGAAGCAGAAAGGCCAGCGGATCGGCCAGGGACTCTTCGTCCTCCACGATCAACACACTGGTCATTGGTCTAGCAAGTCCTCTCGCTCGTCCGATTCATCTTCATGATCGGGGTACGCCGGAATCGAAAGGGTGAACGTCGATCCCGTTCCCGGCTGACTCCACAGCCGGATAGATCCGTTGTGATTAGCGGCGACGTGCTTGACGATCGCCAGCCCGAGCCCGGTACCGCCCGTGGCCCGCGAGCGCGCCTTGTCGACGCGGAAGAACCGTTCGAACACCCGCTCCTGGTCGGCGCCTGCGATGCCGATACCGCGGTCGGTGACGGCGATCTCGATGTTGTCGCCTCGGCGGCGCCGGCTGATCGACACTCCAGATCCGTTGGGCGAGTAAGCGATCGCGTTGGATACCAGGTTGGCCAGCCCAGTCACCAGCAACGACTGGTCGCCGAGCACCCGGTACCCGGTCGGCGAGTCGGTGGTGATGGCGATGTCGGCGTTGTCGGCGGCCACCTTGTAACGCGACAGCGCCTCGGAGACTACGGTGTCGACGTCGACGGCCTCCAGATCCGGAAGAGGTTCGGCGCCCTGCAGTCGCGACAGATCGATCAGCTCACCAACCATGTTGGCCAGTCGCGTGGATTCGGTCAGCATCTTCTCCGCGAACCGGTGCACGGTGTCGGGGTCGTCGGCCGAAGCCAGCAGCGCCTCGGCCAGCACGCCCATCGCACCGACCGGGGTCTTGAGCTCATGGCTGACGTTTGCCACGAAGTCGCGGCGCGTCGCTTCCATCCTCGCGTGCTCGGATTGGTCGTCGACGTAGACGACAGCGAAGCGGCGATCGGCCTCGGTCAGCAGCCGCACGTGTCCGCGCACCGACAGCCCCGACCGCCCTGGATTCCAGCGTTTCCGCGGCGACAGGTCGACCTCGCCGTCCTCACCGGTGGCCAGTGTGCGCTCGGCCGCGAGCCAGGCCCGGTCGTCGAGCAGCCGGTCCCGGACCAGGCCCAGCTCACGAGCGCGGTCGTTGGTGTAGACGACGTCACGGTAGGTGTCGACCACGACTATCCCCACCGGCGACTGCGAAACGATGTGATCGAGCATTTGGGAGACGGTGAGGCCGGCCTCCTCGGCCGCCTGGCGTTGTCTTCGCTCGAGAATGCGTGGGGTGAGTCCGGCCCCCAGCCCGACACCGATCACCAGTGCAAGCAGTGCCACGACTGCCGCGAGCAGCAGCGCCGATACCACACTCACGCGAAAATCGTACGCATCCGGTGAACGTCATCCCAGCAGCGTGCGGCCAAAACGGGACATGTCACAGAAGGAAACGAGGAAATTTGGACTCAGGCCTTTCCCTGTTTACCCAGTGTTTGCCGTTCGGCACAACTTGCCGGGCTATTTCGCACCTTGGGCCGCGACCGCCGCCGCACCCGCCGCGGCGGCTTCGGGATCCAGATATGTGCCACCGATGACCGTCGGTTTGAGATCGCCATCCAGGTCGTAGCGCAGCGGAATGCCTGTCGGAATGTTCAGCCCCACCACATCCTCGTCCGACATTCCATCGAGATACTTCACCAGCGCCCGCAGCGAGTTGCCGTGGGCGGCGATCAACACCGTCTTGCCTGCCCGCAGGTCGGGCTCGATGGTGCCGGTGTAGTACGGCACGAACCGCTCCACGACGTCTTTGAGGCATTCGGTCAACGGACCGCCCCCGATGTCGGCGTAGCGCGGATCGGAATCCTGGCTGTACTCGCTGCCCGGTTCGATCGGCGGTGGCGGTGTGTCATAACTCCGCCGCCATGCCATGAACTGCTCGTCGCCGTACTTGGCCTTCGTCTCGGCCTTGTCCAGGCCCTGGAGCGCCCCGTAGTGGCGCTCGTTGAGCCGCCAATCGCGGCGCACGGGGATCCAGTGCCGCTCGGCCTTGTCCAGCGCCAGGTTTGCGGTGTTGATGGCGCGCCGCAGCACCGACGTGTACAGCACGTCGGGCAGCAGGCCGTGCTCGACCAGCAGCTCACCGCTGCGGAGCGCCTCGGTCCTGCCCTTTTCGTTGAGATCTACGTCGACCCACCCGGTGAACAGGTTCAGCGCATTCCATTCGCTCTCGCCGTGGCGCAGCAGGATCATTGTTGCCGAAGAGTCTGAAGCCATGCCGTCGATCCTCTCACGATGCAGATCAGTCGTCGTCCTCGATCAGGTGGCGGAAGGCCTGCAGGTTCTTCAGCGATTCGCCGCGCGACAACCGCCACTCCCATTCCTTCTGGATCGACGACCGAAAACCCAACTCCAGCAACGTGTTGAAGTCGGAGTCGACGGCCTCGAGCACCTGACCAAGCACCCGGTCGATCTCGTCGGCGGTGACCGAAGCCAACGCCATCCGGCCGATCAGATAGATGTCGCCGACGTTGTCGAGCGTGTAGGCCACGCCGTAGAGCCTGCGGTTGCGCTTGAGCAGGAACCTGTAGACGCCCTCGTGGTTCTCGTCCGGCTTGCGGCACACGAATGCCTCGACGCGCACCGAGTGCTCCCCGATGGACATGATCGTGTTGGTCTTCAGCCGCCGCTCGCCAGGGAGCTCGACGATGATGCCCGGCAATCCGCCGTGTGCGCCCTCGTGGGGCGTGCAAGCGAGGCCGTGCTCCTTGCAGGTTTCCTCGATGACCTTCGCAACGTCACTTCCTTCGGCTCTTCGCGCAAGCGGCTCATCACTGCCTTCGGCTCTTCGCGCAAGCGACTCATCACTGCCTTCGGCTCTTCGCGCAAGCGACTCATCACTGCCTTCGGCTCTTCGCGCAAGCGACTCATCACTCATGCCCGCACGCCCCACCGCATCGAGAAGCGGCGCCCGTTGCGTCGCGCGGTCGCACCCGGGTCCTGGTGACGGGCGCGATAGTCGGTGATCGCCCGCCCGTAGCTGACCAGCAGCGCATCGACGGTGTGCGCCCAGGAGAACGTGGCGGCATGCTCGACCGCAGCGGCGCTCATGGTCTCGGGCCCGCGCTGGAGCAGCGCGCCGATCGCGCTCGCCCAGTCGTCGACGTCGTGGCCGTCGACCAGCGTCCCGCTCACCCCGTCGCGCACGGCGACCGGCAACCCGCCGACCGCGGCGGCGACCACCGGCGTGCCGCAGGCCTGCGCCTCGATGGCGACCAGGCCGAAGGATTCCGAGTAGCTCGGCACCGCGACCAGGTCGGCGGCGCGATAGACCTTGACCAAGTCATCGCGCGATTGCGGCGGCAGGAACGTCACCCGGTCGGTGATACCCAACTCGGCGGCCAGCCCAATCAACGTGTCTGGCGCCTGCAGGCCGCTCCCCGACGGCCCTCCTGCGATGACCACGCGGACACCGGGCAACTTCGCCGCGGCGCGCAGCAGCACATCGGGTGCCTTGAGCGGCTGGATACGGCCGACGAACGCCAGCACTTGTTCGTCGGCAGCCAGCCCGAGCGCCGCCCGGGCGGCGCGCCGATCGCCGGCGGTGAACATCTCGAGATCGACGCCGGGATGTACGACGTCGATGCGCGCCGGGTCGGCGTGGTGAAGCGAAACCAATTGTCGCGCTTCGTGTTCGGTGTTGACGATCAATCGATCCGCCTCGTCGACCACCTGTTGCTCGCCGACCGCGCGCAATGGCGGCTCGGGCGAATCGCCGTCGGCAAGTGCGGCGTTCTTCACCGCGGCAAGCGTGTGCGCGGTGTGCACCAACGGCACCGCCCACCGATCGCGGGCCAGCCAGCCGACCTGGCCGGACAGCCAGTAGTGCGAATGCACGATGTCGTAATAGCCGGGCTCGTGGGTGGCTTCCGCGCGCAGCACGCCTGCCGTGAACGCACACAGCTGCGTGGGTAGGTCGTACTTGTCCAGACCCTCGAATGGCCCGGCCACGACGTTGCGCACCACCACGCCGGGCGCGACCCGCACGACGGGTGAATCGGCCGACGACGTGGCGCGGGTGAAGATCTCCACCTCGACGCCGCGGCGAGCCATCTGCAGTGCACTCTGCAGCACGTAGACGTTCATCCCGCCGGCATCGCCGGTGCCCGGCTGGGCCAGCGGGGAGGTATGCACCGACAACACGGCTACTCGTCTGGGCAGAACGCCGGTCCGATCGGTGACAAGACGCACCCAGCCATCTTTGCACCGACGCGCAAATGGCCTCGTCAAGCCCTCCTAGGCGCTGACTTCGGGACGCCGGGCCTGGGCGCGCCGCATCGCGCCGATCGGATCGGCATAAAGCCCGCCCAGCGAGACCACCCCCGCACCCGCTTCCTGCACCCGGTTGCCGAACGCGGTGACCCGGATGTCGCGGGGCGCCAGCACCGACCGCTCGGTGAACGCGGCCTCGACGAGATCCATGCCCTCCGGATACTCGGTGAAGGCCTGCCCACCGACCACCAAGTCGTCGGGATTGAGCATGTCGCGCAACAGGGCGACCGCTTCGCCGAGCACGCGGGCCCGCTCGGCCAACAGCGCACGCGCCTGCTGGCTGCCCTGTCGGGCCGCCCGCAGCACCGCCGTCATCGTCGACGCCGGACCCTCCGCGGGGATGATCCGGGCCTTGCGCGCAGCGATCAGCACGGCCTCGTCGCTCACGGTGGACTCCAGCTGCCCACTGCCGCCGAGCAGCTCAGAATGGGCCGGCAGCGCGGAGATGGTGCCCGGCCCGCTGGCCGGCGAGTGCACCTGGCCACCGATGGACAGCGCGAAACCGACCGTCTCACGGGCGTACACGTAGAGGCTGGTCGACCAATTGGCGGGCAGCCGGCGCACACCAAGCAGCAGTTCGGCGCCAGCCATCGCGTCGACGTGCGAAGCGACCGACACCGGCAGGCCGAGCGTCTCGGCCAGCACCGGGCCGACCGGCGCATCCGACCAGCCCAGCCGCGGGTGGTCGAGGTGTCCCGTGATGGCGTCGACGACGCCGCCGGCGGCTACCCCCACCCAGAGTGGGCGGCGACGGTGCCAGCGACTGAGGTAGCGGCGGGCGCTGCCGGCAAGCGATGCCAGCGCGGCGGCCTGCGGGCCCCGCGGCGTCGGCGTCTCGACTACGTCGAGCGTGCGCCCGAACAGGTCGGTCGCCACGATGCTGGTGGTGCGTGCACCGATGTGGATGCCGAGCGTGAGGAACGGCTCGTGGTTGACCTCGACCGGCACCCGCGGCCGGCCGATCGCACCGGAGACGGCGAGGTCGGCGCGTTCGCGCAGCACCCCGGCGTCCAGCAGGGCGGTGACCTGCCGGTTCACCGTCGCAATGCTCAGCTGGGTGACTTGGGCGATGACGTCACGGGCGATCGGACCACGCAGCCGCGCCGCTCCGAACACCGAGGCCGCGGCACCGTCAGCGACCCGCAGCGACGGGGCGACGATGTGGTGCCGGGCAAGTAGCGCCCGCTTGGCGTGGCCGGCAGCGCCGGGCTGACGAAGGATGGCGGTGGAAGTGCGCACGGTGCTGTCCTTTGTTGAAGTCGGCTGGTGGGTCCTGGCCACACCTGCGACTCAGCAGGACATAGAGATTGTCCGGGTTCAGTCAGGCGCGGCGAAGTGCGCGACAACAACAGTGCCGCGCATCGAGGGCTGCCTGACCATTCCGGTACACACGGTGAACTTAGCACGCCACTACAGTTGGCCAGATGACGACGCCTTCACGGGACAAACGGATCGCGGTGGTCACGGGTGCAAGTGCCGGTATAGGTCAGACAACAGCGAGAACCCTTGCCGCACAAGGCTTTCACGTCGTTTGCGCGGCCCGTCGGCAGGGCCCGATCAAGGCGCTTGCTGCAGAGATAGGCGGCACCGCCATTGTGACGGACGTCACTGACGATGATGCTGTGGCGGCCCTGGTCAACAGCCTGGAGCGGGTCGACGTGTTGATCAACAATGCCGGGGGCGCCAGGGGCCTGGAACCGGTCGCCGATGCCGACCTCGACAACTGGCGGTGGATGTGGGAGGCCAACGTGCTTGGCACTCTGCGTGTGACCCGCGCGTTGCTGCCCAAGCTGATCGAGTCAGGCGACGGCTTGATCGTCACCGTCACCTCGATCGCTGCGATCGAGACCTATGACAACGGCTCCGGCTACACCTCCGCGAAGCACGCCCAAGGCGCGCTGCACCGCACGCTGCGCGGCGAGTTGTTGGGAAAACCCGTGCGACTCACCGAGATTGCACCGGGAATGGTGAAAACCGACTTCTCGCTGCGCAGGTTCTCCGGCGACGAAGAGCGCGCCGACAAGGTATATCGGGGCGTCACCCCGCTGGTGGCCGAGGACGTCGCCGAGGTGATCGGCTTCGTCGCATCCCGGCCGTCACACGTCAATCTGGACCTTATCGTGATCCAGCCGCGCGACCAGGCCAGTGCTTCGAGGTTTAACCGCCAGGCCGCTCGTTGACCGGCTGAGGCGCACCCGATGGCGTCGCCGGCGCGGTGCTGGGAATCTCCGATGGTCCGGGTTGGGCCGACAACGCTGACATTGATACCCACTCGTCCCATGACACTGCCCAGTCCCAGACGTCGCCGTCGGCGTAGGACAGCTGGACACGTGTCCCGGTCACCTCAACCGGATCGCCGTAGATCGCGCTGTTGAAGTACTGCTGGGCATCGGACTCGGACAGGTTGATGCAGCCATTGGTCACGTTGGTGTTGCCCTGTGCGCCGGAACTGGCCGGATTGGCGTGGATGAACTCGCCGTTGTTGGAGATACGAACCGCGAAGCGTTCGCGGACGTTGGCGTAGCCGGCGGCCGGGTTGGTCATGTAGAAGTCTTCGTACCTTTCGGTGACGACGTGGACACCGCTGCGGGTGACGTTGCGGTCCAGGTCGCCTTCCCCGTAGCTGCAGGGGAAGTCCATGATCACGGCGCCCTCGGCGTTTAGCACCTGAATGCGGTGCGACGACGCCTCGGCCCTGACGACCTGGCGCCGTCCGATCTCGAAGGTCAGCGTCGAGTCCTGGGCGCCGTAGGCGCCGTCGCCGAACGACACCCCGTAGAGCTTCGCGTCGACGTGGACTTTGGCGCCGGCCGGGTAGTACTCGCGGGTGCGCCAGTGCGCCCGCGAACCGCCAACCTCGTCGGGCAGCCACGCCCAGCTGCCCTCGACCGGCGGATCGGTGGTGACCTTGAGCGCCTTCTCGACCGCGGCCTTGTCGCTGATCGACGCGTCGAACTGCAGGATGATCGGCGCCGCGACGCCGACGACCTGACCGTCGGCGAGCTGGAACTGACCGCTGACCTGGGTTTCGGGGTTGATGGTGGTGAAGTCGCCCTGCACCGGAACGGCCTTGCCATCGCGGCCGACCATCGAGCCGGCCCAGCTGTAGACGACGCCGTAGCCGAGTGGCTCGGTGGTGTTGAATGCGGTGCGGTCGCGGTTGAGGGCGCCCGCGACGACCTTGCCCTCGGGATTGGTCAGGGCGACCCGCTGGAACCAGCCGTCCTTCACCTCGAGACCGACCGGCGCAGTCGGGGACACATCGGTGGCTGCGTGGGCCGGCTCGAATGTCAGCGACGGAGCCGGGGGCGCGGTTGCTTCACCGGATGTTTTGCTGGACCTGCCGGCACAGGCGGCCAGTGCGCCCGGCGCGACGACGCCGACCGCGAACGCGGTAAGCGCCCGCCGTCGGTTGATCGACGGCATTGGATTGGCTGGGCTCACGTGGACCCAGCGTACCTACAGCGCGCACCCGATCAGCGACGGCTCGGGTGTGAGTTCGATCCCGAATGTCGTTCTAACACCGTCACGTACGGTCCTGGCCAGCCCAATCACGTCCGCGGCGGTAGCTGAACCGCGGTTGGTCAACGCCAGCGCATGCTTGGTCGACAACCGGACCGGCGCATCCTCACCCGGGTAGCCCTTGTGAAAGCCCGCCCGCTCCACCAGCCAGCCCGCGGCCAGCTTCACCCCGTCGGACGCGGGGTAGTTCGGGACCGGCCCGTCGACCTTGTTCTGTAGCCGGTCGAACTCTCCCGTGCTCACGACGGGGTTGGTGAAGAAGGACCCGACGCTCCAGGTGTCGTGGTCGGCGTCGTCGAGCACCATGCCCTTGCGGGTGCGCAGCGACAGCACCGCCTCCCGCACTAACAACGGGTCGGCGCGCGACCCCACTTCGGCGGCCAGCGCGGTCGCCAGCTCGCCGTAGCGCAGCGGAGCGCTGCGCCCCTCGGCATCCAACGCGAACTCCACCTCGAGGACGATCGCGCTCTGCGAATTCCTGAGGATGCTGCTGCGGTAGCCGAACTGGAGCACGTCCGGCAATACCCAGCGGTCCTCGCCGCTGCGGCGGTCCAGCAGCCGCACCCGGCGGATGGTGTCGGCGACTTCGGCGCCATACGCGCCAACGTTTTGCACCGGCGTCGCCCCGGCCGAGCCGGGGATGCCCGACAGACATTCCAGCCCGCCAAGACCGTGCGCCAGCGAGGTGACCACGACGTCGTCCCACACCGCCCCGGCTTCGGCGCGCACGATGCTGCCCTCGACGGTGATCTCGTTGTTGGCGAGCAACACGACGGTCACGTCCGCGAGGTCGTCGCCAAGCACGACGTTGGAGCCGCCGGCGAGAATCAGCGGGTCGTCGGACCCCAGGGCACGCATCACGTCGACGACCGTCGCCGTGGTTTCACACGTGATCAGACGGCGCGCAACGGGTCCGACGCGCAGGGTGGTCAGTGGCGCGAGCGGCACGGCATGGGCGACGCCCGCGCCCCCTACTTCCTCACCGCTCACGGGCGGTAACGGTAGCCTGGCCAGCTATGCCGCGTTCATTCGACATGGCCGCCGAATACGGCGGCAGCGTCGAACAGGTTCATCGGGCATTCAGCGACGAACAGTATTGGCTGGCGCGGTTGGCCGATTCTGGCGCCGACGACTACTCGCTGGATTCGATGACCGTCGACGCGAACGGCATCGACGTTGTCACGACGCAGACGTTGCGCGTTGACCGGCTGCCCGGCGTGGTGACCCAGTTCCACCGCGGCGACCTGAGTTTCGTCCGCGAAGAGACCTGGAGCGCGATCCGCGACGGGCAGTCCACAGCGACAATCAAAGGCTCGATTCGCGGCGCCCCGGCCACCTTGACCGGCGTTGCATTATTGGCCGCGGCAAAATCGGACAGCGGCTCGCGGCTGGAGCTCAAGGCCACCGTCGAGGTCCGCGTGCCGCTGGTCGGCGGCAAGATCGAGAACTTAATCGGCAACCAACTGGTCGACCTGCTGATCGCAGAACAGCGCTTCACCACGGTGTGGATCACCGAGAATGCCTGAACCTTAAGTAAAATTACGGCCATGTCGCGGCGTATGGACTACTCGGTTGCCTTCGGCGCACCGCCGGAAAAGATCTATCAAAATTTCACCAGCCGCGAGTACTGGCAAACCCTGATGGCGACCGGCGAGAGCGGCACCGACACCGGCAGCCGGCCCGCTCGCAGACTTGATCCTGCACAACATCAAGTACCTGTTAGACGACGAGGAGGCGTTCACCGCTGACTGGATCTCCAAGCATCACTAGACCGGTCGGTGCCATCACCCGTGGCACCACGGGTCACAACCACCTGCGCCGCAGCGACCGCTGGCTGGTGCATTCGCGGCGGGTTCGCACCGCACTGCAGGCGGCGGCCGACCCGCTGGTGATCGACCTTGGGTACGGTGCGCTGCCGGTGACCACGCTTGAGTTGGCGGCGAGGTTGCGGGTGGTGCGCGCCGACGTTCGCATCGTCGGCCTGGAGATCCATCCCGAACGCGTCAGTGCAGCTCGCGGTGCGGCAACGAACACTGTGGAATTCGGGCTAGGCGGTTTCGAATTGGCAGGGAGACGGCCAGTGCTGGTGCGGGCGTTCAACGTGTTGCGTCAATACCCGGTCGAATCGGTGCCCGAGGCCTGGTCGGTGATGCAGGCAGGGCTGGCGCCGGGCGGGCTCGTCGTCGACGGCACCTGCGACGAACTCGGCCGCCGCTGCAGTTGGGTGCTGCTGGACTCCGAAGGGCCGGTCAGCCTGACGCTGGCCTGCGACCCGTTCGCCATCGACCGTCCATCCGACCTTGCCGAACGACTGCCCAAGGTGCTGATCCACCACAACATCGCCGGCCAGCCGATCTGCGCGCTGCTGACCGCCGCCGACCGCGCATGGGCCAGCGTCGCCGGCCACGGTGTGTTCGGTCCGCGAGTGCGCTGGCGGGCCATGCTGGATCTGTTGCGCACCGAGGGATTTCCGGTCGAGCCGCCGCGCCGCCGCCTGCGCGACGGTGTGCTCACCGTGAACTGGGAAGCAGTGGCGCCGGCTTAACGGGCTCCGGCTCGGCCCTGCCTGCCAGGACCGGGTCACTATGCTCGACGGCCTCGACGGTCTGGTCGGGGCGATGGCGGCGCGCATTGTGCCCCTGCGCCACACCAACCCCAGGATGAACGGCACGGCCAGACAGGCCAACAGCAAGTCGAAGGCCAGGGTGAGCAGGATGCCGGTCTGCTTGACGTAGATCGCGAACGCGATGGAAAGCAGGGTCATCGAGGGCCAGCGGGCCGGTGCCCTCGGCGATGGTGAGGCCGTGGATGTTGGCCATGCGGCGCCCCGCCCACCAGCCAGAAGGGCAGCATGCGCCCGCCGACCAGAAAGTTGGAACTGTCGCCTTCGATTCGTTTGGAAACGTAGAAACCGACGAGAACGACGACGGCAATGCTGACTGCGACACCGGCAGTACGCGTCCCGCGTTAACTCGGTGTTGCGGATTGCGCGGTTCGCGCATCGGTGGACAGTCCTTCGGCGGGAAGCAAAGAATGGTCCGCAGGAGCCTGCATTGGCTTCCCGGACGAGGTGCGTCGTACCCGGTCAGCGACAAGACGGCGCGTGAGGAGCACCATGACCGATCAGTCCGAGCCGCTCAACTCCGAAGGCGCCTGGGCTCAGCAGGCCGAGGCCGAACTGCCCGACCGCCGGGAACGCGAAGAGATCGAGCGATCGCTGACGTACGGGCTGGAAGCCGCCCCGGCCATCAACGACCGCCGGATCTCGACGTTCGTCCGGGGCGAGCTGCCTCACTTCGCCGGCGAACGCGGAACCTTCCTCAAGTGTCCGTATGTGGAGGATGTGAACCAGGTCGACGATGCCGAGGTGGCGATCTTCGGCGTTCCGCTCGACGCCGGCGCCACCTACCGCCCGGGTACACGGTTCGGCCCTCAGGGCATTCGGCGGTCGACGAACCTGTTCGGCACCTACAACTACGAGATGGGTGTCGATCTGCGCGAGCAGCTCAACATGGTCGACATCGGCGACGTATTCACCATCCCCGGCAACCTCGAAAAGTCGTTCGACCAGATCAGCCAGGCCATGGCGCACGTCGTGCAGAAGGGCGTGATGCCGATTGTGCTCGGCGGCGACCATTCCATCGGCTTCCCGACTATCCGCGGGATGGCGCCGTACCTGGACGGCAACATCGGCATCATCCATTTCGACCGCCACGTCGACACCCAAGAGACCGACCTGGACGAGCGCATGCACACCACGCCGTGGTTCCACGCCACCAACATCAAAAACGCTCCGGCGACCAACCTGGTGCAGATCGGCATCGGCGGCTGGCAGTCTCCGCGGGCCGGCGTCAAGGTGGGCCGTGAACGCAAGTCCACTGTCATCACCGTCGGCGACGTGGAACGGGTCGGCGTGGAGACGATCGCCGAGATGGCCCTGGAGATCGCGTGGAAGGACGCCAAGGCGGTGTACCTGTCGTTCGACATCGACGTGATCGACGCCGGCTTCGTGCCGGGTACCGGCTGGCCAGAGCCCGGCGGGCTGCTGCCACGTGAGGCACTCAACCTGGTCCGAATGGTCTCCGAACCCGGTCTGGCCGGCGTCGAGGTGGTGGAGTGTTCGCCGCCATACGACTGGGCCGAGCAGACCGCGCTGCTCAGCTCGCGCGTGATTCTGGACAGTCTGGCGACGCAGGTGCGGTCCGGCAAGCTTGGTCGAAAGGCGGCGTCACTGCCCCGGCGCGCTTGGGGGCCGTAGCCAAACCCTCCTAGGCTGTTGGTCATGCGGATTGCCCTGGCACAGATTCTTGCCGGTACCGAGCCGGCGGCCAACCTCGGCCTTGTCGAGGACTACACCCGGCTGGCAGCGGATGCGGGCGCGCGGCTGATGTTGTTCCCGGAGGCGACGATGTGCCGGTTCGGGGTACCACTGGCCCCGATCGCCGAGCCGCTGGACGGCTCGTGGGCATCCGGAGTGCGCGCGATCGCAGAGCGGGCGGGCATTGTCGTCGTCGCCGGCATGTTCGTCCCCGCCGACGACGGACGGGTGACCAACACGCTGATCGCGACCGGCCCCGGCGTCGATACGCACTACGACAAGATCCACCTCTACGACGCGTTCGGCTTCACCGAGTCGAACACGGTCGCACCGGGCCGCGAGCCCGTCGTCATCAGCGTCGACGGCGACTCGGGACCGGTTCATGTCGGCCTGACCCTGTGTTATGACGTCCGATTCCCCGAGCTGTACGTCGAATTGGCCCAGCGCGGAGCGCAACTCATCACGGTGCACGCATCGTGGGGCACCGGCCCCGGCAAGCTCGACCAGTGGACGTTGCTGGCCCGCGCCCGCGCGATCGACACGGCGGGCTTCGTCGCAGCGGTCGGTCAGGCCTATCCGGGCAACGAGATCGCCGCCGTCGGGCCCACCGGTGTGGGCGGCAGCCTTGTCGCCTCTCCGCTCGGTGAGGTGCTGGCAGCGGCCGAAGCCAACCCGCGACTGCTCGTCGTCGACCTCGACCTGGACGAGGTCGACCAAGCGCGCAAGACCGTCGCGGTGTTGCGCAACCGCTCAGAGTTCGCTCACGCCGGTAGGGCAGAATCGCTGGCGTGACCGATCCCTGGGCCCACCCGGCCAATCAGCCGCGACCGCCGCCACAGTTCCCGCGGGGCCACGGCGCGCCTCCCCCGCCACCGCAGGGCTACGGAGCGGTGCCACCGGCGCCCGCAGGGCGACCGCAGGCCGCTCCCCCGCAGAAGGGCGCGTCACCGCTGGTGAAGACCAAGAAACTCTTCCGGGACCCGCTGTCCATCGTCTTGGTCGTCGTCATTGTCGTGGCGCTCGCGCTGGCCGGTCTGCTGGTGGGTGAGCTTTACGCCCGCAGCCGCGCGGACACCATCGTGGCCAGGGCCACCTCGTGTGTGGTCCAGGACGAGGCGAAGGCGTCCTTCGACGCGTTGCCGCCGTTCCTGTTGCAGCACATGACCGGCCACTACACGAACATCAACATCGAGACCGCGGGCAATCAGATCCGCGACGCCAAGGGCATGAAGGTCACCCTGGACATCAAGGATGTCCGGCTCGAGGACACCTCGACCTCGAGCGGCTCGATCGGCTCGTTGGTCGCGAACATCACCTGGAGCGCCGAGGGCATCAAGCAGACGATCCAGGACGGGATCCCGCTCATCGGCAGCTTCGTCACCGACGTGAAGACCGATCCGTCGGCCGGCACCATCGAGTTGGTGGGCGCGCTGGGCAGCATCGTCGCCAAGCCGGAGGTGGTCGACAACGGGCTCTCGCTGCAGGTGTCGGAACTGACCGGGTTGGGCTTCACGCTTCCCCGCGAGACGGTCCAGCCTGCTTTGGACGTGTTCACGTCGCAGCTGACGAAGAACTATCCGTTGGGCATCCACGCCGACAGCGTGCAGGTCACCGATACCGGTGTGGTGAGCCAGTTCTCGACGCAGAACGCCGAGATCCCCAAGGGCGGGGACGACCCCTGCTTCTCAGGGCTTTAGTCGTGGGTCGGACTCCTCAACGCGGCTCGTACCTCGCCGCTTGATCGTCGTCCGACTGATCCAGCCCGGCGAGCACCGCGCGGGTGCCCGATAGCCCGAGCCGCGTCGCCCCGGCATTCAGCATGGCGACGGCGTCGGCGGCCGTGCGGATGCCGCCGCTGGCCTTGACCTCTAGCCGGGGTGCGACAGTCGTGGCCATCAGCTCCACTGCGTGGACCGATGCGCCGCCGCACGGATGAAAACCGGTTGAGGTCTTCACGAAATCCGCGCCGGCGTTGTCGGCGGCGCGGCACGCGTCGACCAATGTCTGCTCATCGCCGAGGCTCAGCAGCGCCGCCGATTCGATGATCACCTTGAGAATGACGGTGTCCGGTATGGCTTCACGCACTGCGGCGATGTCGGCGCGCACGGCATCGAAGTCGCCGTACAGGGCGGCGCCGATGTCGATCACCATGTCGACTTCCTTCGCCCCGGCCGCGACGGCAAGCCGTGCCTCTTCGACTTTCACGGCCGAAAAGTGTTTCCCTGACGGGAATCCCACCACCGCGACAATCGTCTGGCCGAGGGAAAGTGACTGCCCTACGACCGGGATCATCGACGGCGACACGCATACCGCGTACACCTCGAGATCTGCGGCTTCGGATGCCAGCGCACGCACATCGGCCACGGTGGCTTCCGGCTTGAGCAGCGTGTGATCGACGAGCGCGGCCACCTCGTCGCGGCTGTAGCGGCGCCGATCCCGGGGTCGTTCCACTCTCCCCTGCCCTTCGGCCGTGGGCCCTGCCCGCCGGCCTACTAAAACGGTTCTTCGGTGCCGCCGGGGTTACACCCCGCGCTCACCATCTCGTTGTCGTCGACCTCCGGTCGCCACGGCTCGAGATTCCAGCTGACCTTGCCGGGGTAGGCGAATTCGGCGAGTTGCCAGTGGCAGATGAACTGGGCCTTCATGCCCGGGATGTCGGCGTCGGGTGACAGCGTCAGCACCTCGGTCCAGGCCTCGTCGGGGGAGGCGAAGTCAGTGGACGCGACCCTGCCGGCATGCGTCGGATACACCCTCAGGCTCGACAGGTCGCCCCACTTCGCCCACTCCACGTGATCGATGTAGGGAGGAGGCAGCGTGGTGTCGGCGCTAGCAGGACCGGCAAGAGCCAGCGGGACACTCAAGGCCACCACCGCAGCGGCGATCGCACGGTGCACCTTGGGCATGTCGGGACTATCGCGACTTTCCCTGGATCTCCAGGAGCTTGGGTCTGACGTCGACGAGATAAATACCCGACGCGACCGCCGCGATCGCTGCCCCGAACGGGTCGCGGAACAACAGCAGGAGAAGGACGCTGACGCCCAGGATCGCGAGCCACACCGGCTTGGTCAGCTTGCCTGCCGCTGTATACGCGTCGCGGCGCTGCATCGCTGCGTGCACGAATGAATACACGCCCACGACAAAGGCGAGAAAGACGAGGCCAAGCACAATGACGCCCGCTAGGTCGGCAAGTATCACATCACCAGCCTAAGCGGGCGGCATCGTTTGCGTCGAATTACTTCTGGGTGATCTTCTTGGCCGCCGCCTTCTTGGCCGGGGCCTTCTTGGCCGGGACCTTCTTGGCGGGGGCCTTCTTGGCCGGCGCGGCCTTCTTCGGCAGCTCGACGCCGACGAGCTTGGCGGCACGCTCGCCGACCGCACGGGTCTGCGTCGCGACGTTGCCCAGCGCTTCCTCGGTCAGCTCGCGGTAGCTCTCGACGCGTTCGCGGCCGTCCTCAAGCGCGGGCGCGGTGCGCAGCCGCTCCAAGGCGGCCTCGCCACGCTCGACGAGATTGTTGTAGGTGGTCTGCGCGGCATCCGCGTAGGTCTCGGCGAACTTGCGCAGCTCGTCGCTGTTCAGCCGATCGCGCAGGTCGCCGAACTGGGTCGGCAGGTCTTCCTGCAGCTTGGTCACGCGGGCGCGGGTCTCCTCGACGCGCGCCTCGGCGTCGGTGCGGGCCTCGCCGGCACGCTCGCGCAGGGCGGCGACGATCTCGTTGACCCGCTCAAGGGCCAGATCAGCGGCGCCCACCGCGGCAAGCAGCGGGGCCTTGAGGTCGTCAGCGGTCGGCTGGTTCTTCTGGGTCTTCTTGGCCATGTTCTAGTTCCTTTCCGGTGTTCTTTCGATGAATTTCTCGCGAGCTGTTGATCTGGGCTTGGTCAGTCGTCGGCTCCTCACCTGCGGCTTCGTTCTGTTGGCAAAACGACGTGTAAATGTCGAGCAGCACCTGCTTCTGCCGCTCGGTGATCGCGCTGTCGGTGATGATCGCGTCGCGGACTTCGCTGGTCTCGCTGGGTTCCAGGATCCCGGCCCGCACGTAGAGCACTTCCGCGGATACCCGCAGCGCCTTGGCGATCTGGTTGAGCACGTCTGCGGACGGTTTCCGCAATCCCCGCTCGATCTGGCTGAGATAGGGATTACTGACGCCGGCCTTCTCGGCCAACTGCCGCACTGACACCTGCGCTGCCTCGCGCTGCGTCCGGATGAAGCTCCCGATGTCCTGCGCAGCGTTGGTGACCACAGCGGCAAGATTTTCGTCCTGCGGCATGCATAGCCCCCTGGTTGCGTCGGGTTATCCGGTGTGCGACAAGAACAACCGTACGACGGGGTGCTAACTTTTGCAAGCACTAGTTAGCGCAGGTCAGAAGAGGAGCTGGGCTACCGAATAGATGATCAGCCCTGCAAGCGCGCCCACTACGGTGCCGTTGATTCGGATGAATTGCAGGTCACGGCCCACGTGCAGCTCGATGCGGCGGCTGGCCTCGTCGGCGTCCCACCGCTCGATGGTCTCGGTGATGATCGCTGTGATCTCCACCCCATATTCGGCAACCAGGTGTTGGGCGGCTCGAATGATCCAGTTGTCGACCTTGTCGCGGAGGTCGGCGTCGTCGCGCAGCGACTCGCCGATGTGCACCGCCGAGTCCGCGATGCGGGTGCGCAAGGCCGACGACGGGTCGTCGACGGACTCGAGGAATATCCGCTTGGCGGCGTTCCAGGCCGTCTCGGCGGCCCTGGCGACCTCATCGCGGGCCATGATCTGCTCTTTGACGTTCTCGGCACGCTGAATCGTGGACTCGTCGTGCTGGAGGTCGTCGGCGAACTCGAACAAGAACCGGGTCGCCGATCGACGCAGTTCGTGGTCGGGGTTGCGGCGCACTTTGTCGGTGAAGTCCATCAGCTCACGGTGGATGCGGTCGCCGACGAGGTGGTCCACCCAGCGCGGCGACCAGGTGGGCGAGTCGCGCTCGACCACGCGCTCGATGATCTCGCCCGCGTTGAGCGACCATTGGAAGGCCCGGTCGGCGAGCAGCTGGATCAGCGCTTCCTGCCGGCCCTCGGCCAGCAGTGTTGCCAGTACCCGCCCGATCGGCGGTCCCCACTTCGGTTCGGCGACACGCTTGACGATCATCCGGTCCAGCACGGCCTGAACGTCCTCGTCACGCAGCATTTCCACCAGTACCCGCAGCACAGTGGAGGCCTCGCCGGCCACCCGCTCGGCGTGCGACGGCTCCGAGAGCCATTTACCGAGCCGACCCGCGACCTGCGCGTCGCGCAGTTTGGCCTCCACGACCTGCGGAGACATGAAGTTCTCCCGGACGAAGGCGCCGAGGCCCTCGCCGAGCTGGTCCTTCTTGCGCTTGATGATCGCGGTGTGCGGGATGGGGATCCCGAGCGGATGCTTGAAGAGCGCGGTGACGGCGAACCAGTCGGCGAGTGCCCCGACCATGCCCGCCTCCGCGGCAGCACGGACGTATCCGACCCACGGGGCGGCGCCGTCGGCTTGCGCCCAGCTGCAGAGCAGAAAGACCACGGTCGCACCGACCAGGAAGCTCAGCGCGACGACCTTCATCCGCCGCAGCCCTCGGAGGCGTTCCGCGTCGGCGGCGGAGTCGGCCCCGGCCAGTGACTCAGCGAAGCTCGTCCGCGAAGCCGCCGGCAGTGCCGTGATGGCGCGTCCGCCGTCGTTCGGTCTATGTGCCATTCCTCCATCATCCGCCACGGCGCCACGGCCGGGCGGTCCGACGACGACCCTTGCTGTCAAGATCGGCCGTACTATCAAGGGGGACTAGGGAACGGATCACGGCGATAGTGGCACAACAGACCCCGGCGGTGGCGGTCAAGACCGACGGACGCAAACGGCGCTGGCACCAACACAAGGTGGAGCGCCGCAATGAGCTTGTGGACGGCACACTCGAGGCCATCCGGCGGCGCGGCAGCAACGTCAGCATGGACGAGATCGCGGCAGAGATCGGAGTGTCCAAGACGGTTCTGTACCGCTACTTCGTCGACAAGAACGACCTGACGACCGCGGTGATGATGCGGTTCGCGCAGACCACCCTGATCCCCAACATGGCCGACGCGTTGTCGTCGAACCTGGACGGCTATGACCTCACCCGCGAGATCATCCGCGTCTACGTCGACACCGTCGCCGCCGAGCCGGAGACATACCGGTTCGTGATGACGAACAACTCGGCGAGCAAGAACAAGGTGGTCGCCGATTCCGAGCAGATCATCGCCCGCATGCTCGCGGTGATGCTGCGCCGCCGAATGGTCGTGGTCGGCATGGACACCCACGGGGTCGAGCCGTGGGCCTTCCTGATCGTCGGCGGGGTGCAGCTGGCCACGCACTCGTGGATGTCGAACCCGCGGACGAGCGCCGATGAGCTGATCGACTATCTGACGATGCTGTCGTGGAGCGCGCTGTGCGGCATCGTTGAGGTCGGCGGGTCGTTGGAGAAGTTCAGGCAAGAGCCGCATCCGTCCCCGATCGTGCCGCCGCGGCTGGGTGCATGACTGAGCCCGCGGATCTGCCCAAGCTGTGGACGCATGAGCCGCACGACTACTTGGTATTCAAGCCGGGCGACAATGTCGCCAACATCGACACCAGCGCCACTCCCGGCTTCAAGGGCAATAAGAATGCCGCCCGCGCACTGCAGCCCGAGCGCAACGAGCGATTCGCGCAGTTGCAGGAGATGCTCTACGCCAATAGCAGGGCGGCCGACGACACCCGTTCGGCATTACTGGTGTTGCAGGGCATGGACACCGCAGGCAAGGGCGGCATCGTCAAACATGTTGTGGGAGCAGCCAATCCACAGGGCATTAAGTACACCGGCTTCGGTGCGCCGACCGAGGAAGAGCGCAAGCACCACTACCTGTGGCGCATCCGAAGGGCGCTGCCGCCGGCAGGGCACATCGGAGTGTTCGACCGTTCGCACTACGAGGATGTGCTCATAGTCAGGGTGCACAACATCGTGCCGCCCGAGGTGTGGGGCAAGCGCTACGACGAGATCAACAAGTTCGAGAAGAAGCTCGTCGACGGCGGCACGACCATCATCAAGGTGGCGATGTTCGTCTCGCTGGAGGAGCAGAAGCTGCGCCTGACCCAGCGGCTGGAGCGACCGGACAAGTACTGGAAGTACAACCCCGGTGACGTCGACGAGCGACTGCTGTGGCCGAAGTACCAGGAGGCATATCAGGCGCTGCTGGAACGCACGTCGACGGACTACGCGCCGTGGCATGTCGTGCCGTGCGACCGCAAGTGGTACAGCCGGCTGGCTATCCTGGAACTGCTGATCGAGGCGCTAGAAGGCCTCAACTTGTCTTGGCCGCCAGCCGATTTCGACGTCGAGACCGAGCTTAAGCGTCTCAAAGACGCCTAAGCCGGCGCTTAGTCGCCGAGCGTCGGGTATATGACGGATCTCGCACGATTGTCGTCATATTCCCTACTCTCGGGAACCGAATCTATGCGCGAGCATCGGCTGCACAACGCCCGCTCGCACGGCCTACGAGCTTGGCCAACGGCGATCGGGCGACACCGCCATCGCGCGTATCGACGCGCTGCTCAACGCAACCGGCTGCACGATGGCTGAGGTCGAGTGCGTTGCCGATCGCTATACCGGTGCGCACGGTGTGCGGCAACTGCGCTCGACGTTGGCGTTGGTCGACGGTGGCGCCGAATCGCCGAAGGAGACCGAGCTGCGGCTGCTGCTCGTACGCGACGGACTACCTCGGCCCGCTACTCAAATCAAGGTCGGTCGCCGCCGTATCGACATGGGATGGCCCGAATGCAAGGTTGGAGTCGAGTACGACGGCGAGCAACATTGGACCGATCCCAGGCGGCACGCCGAAGACATCGAGCGACTGGAATTCCTTGCCGGGCAGGGCTGGACCATTATTCGGGTCAGCGCCCGGCAACTCCGATACGACCGTCCCGGCATCGTGATGCGGGTCCGACGAGCGCTCGCTCAGTACTTGTAGAAGCCCTGGCCCGACTTCTTGCCGAGCTGGCCGGCTTCGACCATCCGAAGCAGTAGCGGCGGTGCCGCGTACGAGGGTTCCTTGAACTCTTCAAACATCTTGTCCGCGATCAGCTTTAGCGTGTCGAGCCCGACGAGGTCGCATAACCGCAGCGGCCCCATCGGATGAGACAGCCCGGCGACGATCGCCTTGTCGACATCCTCGATGGTGGCGAAGCCCGCCTCCACCATCCGGATCGCCGAGAGCAGATACGGCACCAGCAGTGCGTTGACGACGAAGCCGGACCGGTCGGAGCAGCGCACTACCTGCTTGCCCAGCACCGAACTCGCGAACTGCTCCGTGCGTGCGATCGCGGCGTCCGATGTGACAAGCGTGTTGACAAGTTCGACCAGCGGCAACACCGGCACGGGGTTGAAGAAGTGCAGACCGAGCACGCGGCCCGGGTTCTTCGTCGCTGCAGCGATTTTCATGATCGGGATGCTGGAAGTGTTCGACGCCAAGACGGCGTCAGGATCACTGATGATCTCGTCGAGCTCGGCGAAGATCTTGCCCTTGACGGCGTCATCTTCAATGACCGCCTCGATGACGAGTTGCCGATCCGACAGATCGGACAGGCTGGTGGTGAACTTCAGCCGGCCCAGCGCCGCAGACCGCTCACGCTCGGTGACCTTGCCCGCGCTGACGCCGCGCTCGAGTGACTTGGCGATGCGGTTGCGGCCCGCGGTGGTCAGTGCCTCGGTGGGTTCGTAGACGATGACGTCGACGCCGGCCCGGGCGGACACCTCGGCGATGCCGGAGCCCATCTGGCCCGCGCCGACGACGCCCACTCGTTCAATTGGATTACTCACTGCTGAACTTCCTCTCCACACAGCATCAGGCCCCGCCCAAGATGGCGGGCGGGGCCTGTGCTGTCAACTTCTCAAGGCCGAATGGATCAGTGGCCCAGGTTGTCGGTTCCACTTCCTCAACGCCGGGCTACGCCCGCTTGATCGTCAGTGGCCCAGGTTGTCGGTTCCACTTCCTCAACGCCGGGCTACGCCCGCTTGATCGTCAGTGGAACTGCCCCTCTTCGGTCGAACCGGCCAGGGCGGTCGTCGACGAGGTCGGGTCCACCGTGGTGGCGATCCGGTCGAAGTAGCCGGCGCCGACCTCGCGCTGGTGCTTCGTCGCGGTGTAACCCCGCTCCTCGGCGGCGAACTCGCGCTCCTGCAATTCGACGTACGCGGTCATCTGATTGCGGGCGTAGCCGTAGGCCAGATCGAACATCGAGTAGTTCAGGGCGTGGAATCCGGCCAGCGTGATGAACTGGAACTTGAAGCCCATCGACGCCAGCTCCTTCTGGAACTTCGCGATCGTCGCGTCGTCGAGGTGCTTGCGCCAGTTGAACGACGGCGAGCAGTTGTAGGACAGCATCTGGTCGGGGAACTCGGCCTTCACGCCCTCGGCGAAATTCTTGGCGACCTCGAGGTCCGGCGTGCCGGTCTCCATCCAGATCAGATCGGAGAACGGAGCGTAGGCCTTGGCACGGGCGATACACGGCTCGATGCCGTTCTTGACCCGGTAGAAGCCTTCCTTGGTCCGCTCGCCGGTGATGAACGGCTGGTCACGCTCGTCGACGTCGGAGGTGATCAGCGTCGCCGCCTCGGCGTCGGTGCGGGCAATCACGACCGTCGGCACGTCGGCGACGTCAGCCGCCAACCGCGCCGAGGTCAAAGTGCGGATGTGCTGCTGGGTCGGGATCAGCACCTTGCCACCGAGGTGACCGCACTTCTTCTCCGACGCCAGCTGATCTTCCCAGTGCGACCCTGCAACGCCCGCGGCGATCATGGCCTTCTGGAGCTCGTAGACGTTGAGCGCACCACCGAAGCCGGCTTCACCGTCGGCGACGATCGGCACCAGCCAGTTCTCCACCGACCGGTCGCCTTCGACCTTGGCGATCTCGTCGGCGCGCAGCAGCGCGTTGTTGATCCGGCGCACCACCTGCGGCACCGAGTTGGCCGGGTACAGGCTCTGGTCGGGGTAGGTGTGGCCGGACAGATTGGCGTCACCTGCGACCTGCCAACCGGACAGGTAGATGGCCTTCAGGCCCGCGCGCACCTGCTGCACCGCCATGTTGCCGGTCAGCGCACCGAGCGCGTTCACCCACTCCATGTCATGGAGCTGCTCCCACAGCACCTCGGCGCCGCGGCGAGCCAGCGTGCTCTCCTCGACCACCGAGCCCTGCAGCGCCACCACGTCGGCGGGGGTGTAGGTACGGGTGATGTCCTTCCACCGCGGGTTGGTGTCCCAGTCGTGCTGGATCTGTTCGGGTGATTTCGGCGTGCCAACGGTCGACATCGGTGCTCCTTTGTTTGCAAGTCGCGGTGGCGTTGCGAGCCTCGTGGTTGTTAACGCCCCAGCAACTTCACTGATGTGCTAACTCGAGCATGCACCAACACATATCCGCAGGTCCACTCGTTTCAATTGCGAATATTCGCCAACGTCCCAGCTTAACTTGCGAAGATTGTGAAGATTGCTATTACTTAACCGGTTCAGTAGCTACTCGCCGGTAACCGGGTTTACGCAGGTCAGTACGCTCGTACTGTTAAACCTGAGAGTCAGAGGGCGAAGATGCATGCGACGGCTTTGGTCTCGTCGCCGACCGCATATGTGAGCGTCGTAACAGTGCGATCCGCCAGTTCAGGACCGAATTGCTCGGTGGATCCGGCGGGATGCACGTGCGAAATGATCTCCAACTTGTCACCGAGCGCCACCGGAGCATCGTGTTCGAGAGTCACCCGGACCGGCTTGTGCAGCAGCTCGGGATTACCAAACAGGTAATCCTCGACCACGCTCCAGTACACGGAGTTGTTCATGTGGTCGAAGATGTCGATGTCGCTGACGCGAACCGGGTACTCGCGGATCTCTGAGGCGTCCTCGCGGCCGCCGGCCTTCAGATAGGCCTTCCACCTCAACCGGTCAACGTCCGTCGTGCGCTGCAGACCTTCGATGAAGTCGTCGGCGATGCGTGCCGGCCCCTGGGTTTCGCGGTTGATATTGATCCAGAACGCCTCGGATTCCATGAGGCCGCGGCCGCGCCGCCCATCTATGCGTACCCGCATCTCGCACCACCGGTTCGATGTGCCGGAGCACCACCGACGCAGCCGCAGCATGTCCTGAAACTTGATCGGCTCGATCAGGTCGATCATCGTGCGCCGGACGATCCACAGCGGATGGGTTTCCTCGAAGCCGAGTTCGCGCAGGTGGTCAGAGCCGACATCCTGAACGTGCCGCGTGGCCGCGTCGAAGCGCAGCCGGCCTTCGCGGTCGATATCGGCGACCCGCAGCGGCCACTGTTTGTCGAAAACGTCGGGGTGCGGGTCGGGCACAGGCATCATCACCTTCGCCAAACCGGTGTTACCCGCGATTCCCGCCATGATTGCTTACTCCCCTGTCACTCAACCGGGACGATCCTGCCACAGCCGTCGATCTGCCAACAATGCGAAGGGGTGCTTCGCATCATTGTTACGCTGGCTGACGTGGCAAGAACGTTCGTCGGCTCGCGAGTGCGCCAGCTTCGCAGCGAACGTGGATTCAGTCAGGCTGCACTGGCGCAAATGCTGGAAATTTCGCCGAGCTACCTCAATCAGATCGAACACGACGTCCGGCCGTTGACCGTCGCCGTGCTGCTGCGGATCACCGAGGTGTTCGGTGTCGACGCGACGTTCTTCGCTTCGCAGGACGACACCCGCCTGGTCGCCGAGCTGCGTGAGGTGACCATGGATCGCGACCTCGACATCGATGTCGACCTTGCCGAGGTCGCGGACATGGTCGGCTCGCATCCGGCGCTGGCTCGGGCCATGGTCAACCTGCACCGGCGTTACCGGTTGACCACCACACAGCTGGCCGCCGCTACCGAGGACCGCTATTCGGACGGCAGCGGCAGCGGCTCGATCACAATGCCGCACGAGGAAGTGCGCGACTACTTCTATCAGCGCCAGAACTATCTGCACGAGCTGGATACCGCCGCCGAGGATCTCACCGTCCGGATGCGCATGCATCGCGGCGACCTGGCCGGCGAGCTCGCCGACCGGCTACAGATCGTACACGGCGTCAACATCGTCAGGCGCATCGATCTGGGCGACACGGTGCTTCATCGATACAATCCCGCGTCCAAGTCCCTCGAGATCAGCGGACACCTCTCCTCGGGGCAAACGGTCTTCAAGATGGCCGCCGAGCTGGCCTACCTGGAGTTCGGTGAGCTCGTCGACAAGCTCGTCGACGAGGGCAAGTTCACCAGCGAGGAATCGACGACGCTGGCCCGGCTCGGGCTGGCGAACTACTTCGCCGCCGCAACGGTGTTGCCGTACCGGCAATTCCACGATGTCGCGGAGAACTTCCGCTACGACATCGAACGGCTTTCGGCCTTCTACTCGGTCAGCTACGAGACCATCGGGCACCGGCTCTCGACGCTGCAGCGGCCGTCGATGAGGGGCGTGCCCTTCTCGTTCATCCGCGTCGACCGTGCCGGCAACATGTCGAAACGGCAGTCCGCCACGGGTTTTCACTTCTCGTCATCCGGAGGCACGTGCCCGCTGTGGAACGTCTACGAGACGTTCGCCAATCCAGGAAAGATCCTGGTGCAGATCGCCCAGATGCCCGACGGGCGTAACTACATGTGGGTGGCGCGCACGGTAGAGCGTCGAGCGTCGCGCTATGGTCAGCCAGGTAAGACGTTCGCGATCGGCCTGGGCTGCGAACTTCGGCACGCACAACGGCTGGTGTACTCGGAGGGACTGGACTTGACCGGTGACAACGCGACGCCGATCGGCGCGGGCTGCCGGGTCTGCGAACGCGACAACTGTCCGCAGCGGGCGTTTCCCGCGCTGGGCCGCGCGCTGGACATCAACGAGCACCGCAGCACGGTGTCTCCATACCTCGTGAAGCAGCCATGAGCGCGCCGGCCCGGATCGCACCGGGCGGCTTCCGCGAGCTGGGACCGATCAACTGGGCGATCGCGAAGCTGGGCGCCCGCGGAATTCGCGCACCGAAGTTCCATCTGTTCAACGTGCTCGGCCAGCACCGGCTGCTGTTTCTGAGCTGGTTGCCGTTCTCCGCCTATCTGCTCTACTCCGGGAAGCTGTCGCGCCAGGACACGGAACTGGTGATCCTGCGAGTCGGGCATCTGCGTGCCTGCGAGTACGAGCTGCAACAGCACCGTCGGCTGGCAAAGACCCGAGGCGTGGGCTCAGAGCTTCAGGCCAAGATCTTCGAGGGCCCCGACGCCGAAGGGCTCACCGAACAGCAGCGTGTGCTGATCACGGCGACAGACGAGTTCGTGATCACCCGTTCGATGTCACCGGAGACTTGGGCAGCGCTGTCGAGCTTGCTAACCAAGCCGCAGCTCATCGAATTCTGCACGCTCGCAGGGCAATACGATGCGCTGGCCGCCACCATGGCGACACTGAAGATTCCGCTGGACTTCCCGGACTGAGAACTCGAACGTGTCGAAGGAGTCCTGAAAATGGACATGAAACTCGAAGTGATCGTGTTGCCCGTCGCAGACGTCGACCGCGCAAAGGGCTTCTACGAAGCCATGGGTTTCCGGTTGGATGCCGACTTCAGCGCCGACGGTGGTTTTCGGGTGGTTCAGTTGACCCCGCCCGGCTCGGAGGCGTCGATCATCTTCGGCGCTGGTGTCACGTCGGCCGCACCGGGTTCGGTGCAAGGACTCTATTTGGTGGTGTACGACATCGAGGCCGCGCGGGAGGACCTCATCGCTCGTGGCATCGATATTTCGGAGGTGTACCACGACGCGGGTGGACTGTTCGAGCACGCCGGGACCGACCACCGGTTATCGGGACCGGATCCCGACCGCGGGGACTACGCCTCCTTCGCGTCCTTCAGCGACCCCGACGGCAACGGGTGGGTGCTTCAGGAAGTGCGGCAGCGCGCGCCCGGCCGGTGACCATTCAGGCCGACGCGCGCTCACGAGATGCGACGAATGCGCTGACTTGCGCGACCACGAGCGCCCCGTGTACCACCGTGGCCGCGATGCCCATCGGCACCATGCCGAAGACAATGAAGCTGTCCCAGAACAGCAGATTCGCCGTACCGAGCAGCGTGTGCACTGACGCGGCCATGACGTGCCAGAAGCGGCGGCCGTCGCGTGCGGCGACGGTGAGCAGCAGCACGCCGAAGATGAACGCAAGGCCGTGCGCCTCAACCCAACCGATGGTGTAGGGCGAGTCGTCGAATACGTCGGCGTAGGGCCCGATTCCGGCGTAGTGACTGAGCAGCTCCAGGACGACCTGGACGCCGCCGACCACGACGAGAAAGACCCCGTTGGCGATGATCAGCCGCCGTCGTGCGGGCCCCATCGTCTGACTATAGATACGTGACGCCGAGGACGGTCAGCGACAACAACACCGGCGAGACGGGAAGGCCCCAGAGAAACGCCGCCGATACATCAGACTTGCGTCGGTAGGAGCGCCAGCCGAGCAGAACCGCCGCGACGCCCAGCACGAACGACGCCGCGGCGACGACCAACACCCAACTGCTGACGGTGCGCGTCGCGCCTGCCAGGGAAATGCCGGCCAACCACAGGATATGGCCGACTACCAATCCGCCGATACCGGCGACCCAGATCGCTCTCAAAAGTTGATCATGTGGCCGATTAGGCCGTGGAAGCATTCCTGCAGCGCTTCGGACATCGTCGGGTGGGTGTGCACGTTTCGGGCCAACTCGGTGGCCGTCAGGTCCCACTTCTGCGCCAGGGTCAGCTCGGGCAGTAGCTCGGACACGTCATGGCCGATGAGGTGGCCGCCGATCAGCTCGCCGTACTTGCCGTCGGCGATCAGCTTGACGAAGCCGCTCGGGTCACCGACGCCGTGCGCCTTGGCGTTGGCCGTGAACGGGAACTTGGCGACCTTGACGTCATAGCCTTCTTCACGGGCTTGTTCCTCGGTCAGTCCAAAGCTTGCGACCTGGGGCTGGCAGAACGTCGCGCGCGGCAGCATCCGGTAGTCTCCGAGCGGCAAAGTCTCTGCGCCGCCGATGGTTTCGGCCGCGACCACGCCCTGTGCCTCGGCCACGTGCGCGAGCTGCAGCAAGCCCGTCACGTCGCCGATGGCGTAGATGTGCGGAACGTTGGTGCGCATGTAGTCGTCGATGCCGATCGCCTTGCGCTCGCTGACCTGCACCCCGGCGTTGTCCAGGCCATAACCGTCGACATTCGGGGCGAAGCCGATGGCCTGCAGCACCTTGTCGGTCTTCAGCTCCTCGGACTTGCCGTCCTTGCTGACCCGGACCGAAACCGTCGACCCATCATCTTGGATCGACTCGACCTTGGTGCCGGTGAGCACCTTGACACCGAGCTTCTTGAACTGCTTCTCGATCTCCTTGGAGACTTCGGCGTCTTCGTTGGGCAGTGCCCGCGGCAGGAACTCGACGATGGTGACGTCGACGCCGTAGTTCTTCAGCACATAACCGAACTCCATGCCGATCGCGCCGGCGCCTGCGATGACGATCGAGGACGGCAGCTCACGGGACATGATCAGCTCTTCGTAGGTGACCACGTTCTCCGACAGCGACGTCCCCGGGACCAGCCGGGTGCTGCTGCCCGTCGCGATGATGATGTTGTCGAAGGTCACCGTCTCGGTGCCGCCCTCGTTCAGGTCGACCTCGAGCGTGTGGTCGTCCTTGAACTTCCCGTAGCCGTGAATCTCGGTGATCTTGTTCTTCTTCATCAGGAAGTGCACGCCGACGACGCGGCCGTCGGCGACCTTGCGACTCCGGTCGAAAGCAATCCCGTAGTCGAATGTCGCTTCGCCGCTGATGCCGAACTGCTTGGCTTCCTTCGTAAAGATGTGCGCGAGTTCGGCATTGCGCAGCAACGCCTTCGACGGGATGCAGCCGACATTGAGGCATACGCCGCCCCAGTACTTGGGTTCGACGACTGCAGTGCTCAGCCCGAGCTGAGCGGCACGAATGGCCGCGACGTATCCGCCGGGGCCGGCTCCTAGAACGACGACGTCATAGTGGGTCACCCGGCCAACCCTAGTGCGTTCGCACAACTGGCTGGAGTCGAGTATGAGTTAGGGCTGGACGATCTGTTACCGGACGAGAGTCCTTGGCGGCTGGGCAGGACGATCTCTTGGCGGTGATATCGGCAATCGGGGCACAAGACCGCCAACGGTCACCGCGCAGCCAGACAACTTGGCATGCCCGGCGGTGGTGTCGGTGCGTGGTGCGAGACTGCGGGTGCGATGACCCGGCGCACCACGTTCAGGTTCTGCCTCGATCCGACCGTCGAGCAGCAGGAAGCATTAGAGCGGCATGTCGGGGCCTCCCGGTTCGCGTTCAACCAGTGCTTGCGCATCGTGAAATCTGCACTCGACCAAAGCCGCGCCGACCCGAACGTTGACGTGCCGTGGACCGGGTTCGATTTGATAAATGCGTTCAACGCATGGAAGAAGACCGAGGACGCGGGCAGGATCTTCGCCGTCGATGCCGACGGTATCGCCGAGACGGTGATCACCGGGCTTTCATGGCGGGGCGAGGTGTATCAGCAGGTGTTCGAGGAGGCCGCTGTCGATTGTGGGACAGCGTTGGCAGCCTGGTCGGAATCGCGATCGGGTAACCGCAAAGGTCCGCGCGTAGGGTTCCCCCGCTTCAAGAAGAAGACCGCGACCGCGCGGTCGTTCCGCTTGCGCAACAGACACCCAACAGGTGGCAAGCCCGTCATACGCGTCGGACACGGCAATCCTCGGTCGGTGACGCTGCCCCGAATTGGCACGGTATCGGTGCATGACGACACTCGCCGGTTGCGGCGCATGCTCGCCAAAGATCGGGCCAAGGTCTTGTTCGCGACGGTTACCCGCCGCGCCGGTCGGTGGTGGGTGTCTTTGAACGTCCAAGCCGCAGATCTGCACGTTGGTCGCCACCATGTGCCTCGCGAGCAGGCCGATAGCGCCGGCTGGGTCGGCTTGGACCGAGGCTTGTCGGTGTTCCTCGTCGCCGCCACCGCCGACGGCCGTGAAGTCGATCGCTTCGCAAATGGGCCCAAAGCTCTGGCTCGTGGCCTGAAACGGCAGCACCGGCTTGAGAAATTGTTGTCGCGCAAGCAGAAAGGTTCCCGCAACCGAAACCAGGCTGCTGCCAGGCTGGCGCGCCACCACGGCCACGTGGCTAACGTGCGCCGCCATTTCCTACACCAAGTGTCGAACACGCTGGTCAAGACCCACGACCGGCTCGTCCTCGAAGATCTGAATGTGTCCGGAATGCTGCGCAACCACCAGCTTGCACAAGCAATCTCGGATGCAGGGTGGGCTGAGTTCTCTCGGCTAGTGCGCTACAAACAGGCCTGGCGGCATGGCGAGTTGTACGTTGCCGACCGTTGGTATCCGTCGAGCAAGCTCACAATGCGGGGACATCAACAGTGATTTAACACTCGCAGACCGGGTGTTCGCTTGCGCGTGCGGACACACCGCTGATCGTGACCTCAACGCCGCGGGTCAATCTGGCCCGCTGGGGCCAATCCCATCACGTACATCACCTCGAACCCCGGACCCCCAAGCACAGAGGCCGGGCCACCAACGCCCGCCGACGGGAAGGCGCTGACCAGCACCCTAGGTGTGCCGGTGAAACCAGCCCGAAAGACGCGGGAACAGACGGTCACACTGCGCGACGCAGCTGAACTACGGACGCCCGAGAAGGGCGGTGCCGAACACTCAACCAAGAGTCGTTCCGACACGCTTCAGTAGGGTATGAGTCCCATCAGACAGCGGCCCGCTCGATCGCAGAAGTAAAGGCCGTGCAGCACCGCGGCGGCGCCGACCGCTGCCAGCGGTGCGGACATCAGCGCGACGGACACCGCGGAGACGAGTGGCTTGTTCTGCACCATCGCGATGATCAGGCTGGCGACTGTGCACACGACTAGGAAGATCAGCACCACGAAGACGGGCGGCGTCTTGTTCAGGGAGTGGAACCACCAGTAGTAGAGCCCCACCCCGATGGCCGCCGCGACGATCCACACCCCCGCTACGACAAGCACGAACTTCCAGCGCTTGAGGTGCTGGTGGGCGCCCGGGACGACGGCCGGTTGGACCGGGGCGGGTAGCGGCTCGGATGGCGCTTCCCCGTTTAGGACGGGTTCGCGTTCGCGGGCCAACAGCTGCACCGGATCGGGTGGGGCGCGCAACTCACCGGTGAAGGTTGGCGTGAACGGCTGGGTCGGCTCAGTGGGCTGCGTCTCGCGGTCGGTATCTCTCGTCTCCGGCTCATTGCGCGGGGGATGCCACCCCACCGGCGGGCGATGGCGATGCGTTCCCTGGTACGACTGGTCAGGCACCGTGGACCACCTGAATTGCGACAAGCGCACCGAACCACCCCGGCGCGATGGCGAGGATGAACGCGCCCAGCGTCGTCACCCAGCGCCGACCCGACAACAGGATCATCAACATTCCGATCGCGCTCGGCAGACCGACGACAAGCGCGACGACGACATCAGGCCGAATGGTGGCCGTCACCAGCAGGGTCGACGCGATTGCGGCGATCAGCCCGACCGCGGTGCCGACAAGCATTGCGCTGGTCAGCAACCACGCACGCGGCAGGGGTATCACGCTTAGACGATAACGCGGCGTCCGGCCGGGACGGCTTTACGCGCGCGGCGTGCTCCCTAGAAAACTTGGGGCCCACCAGGTACCGGGCACGCGTCAACCGCTTCCGCGACGATGTGCGACGCGCTCCGCTCGGGACGTTGGCCGTTGGCATAGTCGGCACCGGTGACTGGCGGATTCTCGGTCAGCGACTGGTTCTCGTCGTCGGTGAACGCTCGGCCCCGTGACAGAAACCGCATACCCTCAGGTGCTTCGAGGCTGAACCCACCGCCCCGGCCGGGCACCACGTCGATCACCAGTTGGGTGTGTTTCCACGCCTCGAACTGCGGACCCGAGATCCATACGGGCACCCCGTCGTCGACATCGAGGATGGCGAGCAGGATGTCGCGGTCCCCGACGATGAACTCACCGTCGGGGTAACACATCGGCGATGACCCGTCGCAGCAGCCGCCGGACTGGTGAAACATCAACGCGCCGTGCCGGTCGGACAGCCGCCGCAGCAAGTCCGCGGCGGCCTGCGTGATCAATGCCCGCGACGGCGGCTCCATCAGAAGAACCCGAGGGCCTGGTCGCTGTAGGACACCAGCAGGTTCTTGGTCTGCTGGTAGTGGTCGAGCATCATCTTGTGGTTCTCGCGGCCGATGCCGGACTGCTTGTAACCACCGAACGCAGCGTGTGCCGGATAGGCGTGATAGCAGTTGGTCCACACCCGGCCGGCCTTGATGTCGCGTCCGGCGCGGTAGGCGGTGTTGCCGTCCCGGCTCCACACCCCGGCTCCGAGACCGTAGAGGGTGTCGTTGGCGATGCCGATCGCGTCGTCATAGTCCTTGAACGACGTCACCGCGACCACCGGACCGAAGATCTCCTCCTGGAAGATCCGCATCTTGTTGTTGCCCTCGAAGATGGTCGGCTGCACGTAGTACCCGCCGTTGAGGTCGCCGCCGAGTTCGGCGCGCTCGCCTCCGGTGACGACGCGCGCGCCCTCGTCCTTGCCGATCTCGATGTAGGACAACACCTTTTCCAGCTGGTCGTTGGAGGCCTGCGAACCGATCATCGTCTCGGTGTCCAGCGGATCGCCCTGGCGTACGGCCTTGGTGCGGATCGCGGCGAGTTCGAGGAACTCGTCGTAGATGTCGGACTGGATCAGCGACCGCGACGGGCACGTGCAGACTTCGCCCTGATTCAGGGCGAACATGGTGAAGCCCTCCAGCGCCTTGTCCTGGTAGTCGTCATTCGCGGCCATCACATCGGAGAAGAAGACGTTGGGGCTCTTGCCGCCGAGCTCCAGTGTGAGCGGGATCAGATTCTGGCTCGCGTACTGCATGATCAGCCGGCCTGTGGTGGTTTCACCAGTGAAGGCGATCTTGGCGATGCGGTTGCTCGACGCCAGCGGCTTGCCCACCTCGAATCCGAACCCGTTGACCACATTCAGCACACCGGCGGGCAGCAGGTCGCCGATCAGGCTCATCAGATACAGGATCGACGCCGGGGTCTGTTCGGCGGGTTTCAGCACGACGGCGTTGCCGGCTGCCAGTGCCGGCGCCAGCTTCCAGGTCGCCATCAGGATCGGGAAGTTCCACGGGATGATCTGACCGACCACGCCGAGCGGTTCATGGAAGTGGTAGGCGACGGTGTCCTCGTCGATCTGGGACAGTGAACCCTCCTGCGCGCGGATCGCGCCGGCGAAATACCGGAAGTGATCCACCGCGAGCGGCAGATCGGCGTTCAGCGTTTCCCGGATCGGCTTGCCGTTGTCCCACGCCTCAGCCAGCGCGATGGACTCCAGGTTCTCCTCGATGCGGTCGGCGATCTTGTTGAGAATCCCGGCGCGCTCGGCAGGCGCGGTCTTCCCCCATGCGGTGGCAGCGCCGTGCGCCGCATCGAGGGCCTTGTCGATGTCGGCATCGGTCGAGCGCGGGATCTCGCAGAATGTCTGGCCCGTCACGGGCGTCGGGTTCTCGAAGTACTCGCCGCCGACAGGGGCCACCCACTCGCCGCCGATGAAGTTGGCGTACCGCGACTCGTACGACATCAGGGAATCGGCGGAACCCGGTCGGGTGTATACGGTCATTTGGCGCCTCCTATATGGGATTTCGAATGAACGAGGCCTGAACGGATAGAACGGACGAACGGAGCGGTCGACGAAGGCAGGAGCTTCGTCGCGTCATCGGGATAGCGCACCTCGACCTCGGCCGAGCCGGCGATCCGGTACGGCTGGGCGGCGAGCAGGCCGACGTACTGCTTGCGCAGCCGTGACAACTCCGCCCGCACGGTCACGACGCGGGACGGGTCGCCGTAAAGGGCATCGGCCAAATCCGGCGCTGTTCGTCCTGCAGTGGAAATCGTCAGCGCCAGAAGAATTTCCGCGTGCCGCAGCGTCAGGTCGTCACGCCAGCAACCGGATTGGCCGACCACTTGCAGCGACGGGGTATCCGGGTCGCACAGGTCGAGCGTCGCCCGCGTGATGCTCTCGACGCCACCAAGCCCGTTCGAGGCCAACCGAATGAGCCAGCCTCCTGGCAACGGCTCGACATCGCACAGGCCCAAGGTGGGGAACAGCTGCCGGCCCGGCGCGACGTTGCGGGGCAGCGCGATCCGGTTGTGCGGCGGCAGCGAATCCACCGCGGCGACCCAGCCGTCGGGATCGACCGCGAGCGCGGGGCTGCCGATCCGCGCGAGGATCGGAGCAGCGACCGTCCGGAGATTGTTCAGGATCCGGTTGTGCTGTTCGCGTAGATGCGACTCGGCGAGCCGGGCCACTGCGTCGACGAGCGCAACGGTCGTTGGATGCACCGTCGCGGCCGGGCCGGACACGTCCACCACCCCGATGACATGGCCCGTCCTCGGATCCTTGATCGGCGCGCCCGCGCACGTCCACGGATGGTGGCTGCGGGAGTAGTGCTCCGCGGAGAACACCTGCACGGCACTGTTCGACATCAGCGCGGTTCCGATGGCGTTGGTGCCGACCGCGTGCTCACCCCAGTTCGCGCCCTCGACGAACCCGAGCCGGTCGGCCGAGCCGAGCACACCCCGCGCGCCGGCGCGCCACAACACCCGTCCGGTGGCGTCGGCGACGACGAGGATGTTGTCGCCCTCGGCGACCAGCGATTCCAGCCCGCGCGAGAGTTCGTCGAGCACGGTCATCAGGCCCGAGGACCGCCGCAGTTCCTCGAGCGCGTTGTCGGCGACCTCGGGCGCCGGCATAGCCTCGGGATCGACGCCGCGCGCCATCAACCTGCGCCACGAATCCTCGATGACCTTGCGCGGCCGCGCCGGGGCGCGGTCGCCGGCCATTGTGGCGTCGTAAACCGCGGTCATCAGCCGGGCGTAGCTCCGCGGATCCTCGCCCACTGCGACAGCGGGCTCAGGAACGGGCGGACGGGGCATCACTGGCGATTGTGCTCCCCATCACATCCATGCGCCAACGGGCAGTCACCGATAAACCAACCCGCCGTCGATCAGCCCGGACGGGCCGGTCGGTCCGAGGTCCAGTGGTGATGTCATGACGCCTTCGCTCCTTGCATGGTCGGGTCGACGAGAACCTTCATCTTGGTGCCGGAGTGCAGTGCCTCGAAGCCCTCGTCGATGACGTCGTCGAGGGCGATCGCGGTGACCCAGCCGGTCGGGTCGTACGCTTCTCTGGCCATCAGCGCGATGACGGCCTCGAAGTCGGCAGCGGTGTAGCAGAGCGAACCCTGGATTCGCGACTCGTTCATCACCAGATTGAGCAGTGGAGTGGTCAGCGGCTTTTCGTAGATCGCCACGCTGACCATCGGTCGGCGGGCACCCACGCACGCCAGCGCCGTCTCCACGGCCGGCGCGACTCCGGCGGCGTCAAAGACCGCGTCGGCGCCTGCGCCGCCGGTGTGATCCGCGATGAACGCGGGCACGTCGACGGTCGTCGGGTCCAGGGTCCGCGCACCGAGCGCCTCGATGGACGCCCGCCGGGTGGCCGACGGCTCGACCACGAACACATCCTCAACACCCTTGCCGCGCAACGCGAACCACAGTCCGATGCCGATCGGCCCCGCGCCGAACACCATCGAGGTGCCCTCTGCGTTGGGCTCGCCGAGCGTCGCGGCGTGGTAGGCCACCGACATCGGTTCGACCAGTGCGCCCAGTTCGAGTGACACGTTGTCGGGCAGCCGGTGCAGCATGTCGGTCGGCACGACGGTGTATTCGGCCATCCCGCCGTCGGACATCAGCCCGTGGAATCCGATCTGCTGACAGATGTTGTAGTTGCCCGCCCGGCACGGCCCGCAGTGCCCGCACCGGTACAGCGGCATGATGGCCACCCGGTCGCCCGCGGCGTAGTCGGTGACGCCCGCCCCGACGTCGGTGATGACACCGGAGAATTCGTGACCCAGGGTCAGCGGCATCCGCTGGCCGGTCAGCGGGTGGGGTTCGGTGGGAATGAAGATCGGCCCTGCGTAGTACTCGTGCAGGTCGGTGCCGCAGATGCCGTTGAAGCCGACCTTCACCTTGACGGTGCCTGGTCTTGGCGCGGGCTCCGCGACGTCTTCGACCTCGAGTTTGTTCGGCCCGTAATACACAGCTGCTCTCATATGGCCAGCATGGTGTGACCGCCGCCACACGCGAAAGAGTTGCAAGGGGTTGCGTGCCCGCCGGGGGGTCGTGGGGCAACCCTTTGCAACTCTTGCTCATCGATGCAGGGCGGGTGTGTGCTGTGTCACATGACGCAGACGCTGGAATCCACCACCACCACCCCTTCGCCGACGGAGCGCATCAACGCCTGGCTCGCCGACTTCGAAGCCGCGCTGGCCGTGCGCGATATCGAGCGGATCGTCGCCAAGTTCGCCGTAGACAGCTTCTGGCGTGACCTCGTCTCCTTCACGTGGAACATAAAGACACTCGAAGGCCGCGAGGCCATCGCCGACATGCTGACCCTTCGGCTGGCCGAGACCGACCCGTCCCGGTTCCGCACCCGGGAGACCCCGAGCGATGACGGCGGCGGGGTCGTATCGGCGTTCATCGAGTTCGACACGGCCGTCGGCCGCGGCACCGGGCATCTGCGGCTCAAGGCGAACGACGACGGCGATCAGGCGTGGACACTGTTGACGGCGATGCAGGAACTGAAGGGACACGAGGAGCGCAAGGGTTCCACCCGCGTGCTCGGGGCGGTGCACGGCGACGACCCCGACACGCGATCGTGGGCCGAGAAGCGCGCCGACGAGGAGGCCGCACTCGGTCACACCACGCAGCCCTACGCGCTGGTGGTCGGCGGCGGCCAGGGTGGCATCGCGCTCGGCGCCCGGCTGCGCCAGCTGGGGGTGCCCGCCATCGTCGTCGACAAGCACGAGCGACCGGGCGACCAGTGGCGCAAGCGCTACAAGTCGCTGTGCCTGCACGACCCGGTCTGGTACGACCACCTGCCGTACATGCCCTTCCCGCAGAACTGGCCGGTGTTCGCACCCAAGGACAAGATCGGCGACTGGCTGGAGTTCTACACCAGGGTCATGGAGGTCCCGTACTGGTCCAAGACCACCTGCCTGTCGGCCTCATTTGACGAGGCCGAGAAGCGGTGGACCGTCGAGCTCGACCGGGACGGCGAGCGTCTCACCCTGCATCCGACGCAGCTGATCCTGGCCACCGGCATGTCGGGCAAGCCGAGTGTGCCCACATTGGCGGGGCAGGACGTCTTCGCCGGCGACCAACATCACTCCAGCGCGCACCCCGGTCCCGACCGCTACGTCGGTAAGCGGGCTGTGGTGATCGGGTCCAACAATTCCGCGCACGACATCTGCAAGGCGCTGCACGAGAACGGCGTCGACGTGACGATGGTGCAGCGGTCATCGACTCACATCGTCAGATCCGATTCGCTGATGGACCTCGGACTCGGTGACCTCTACTCCGAACGCGCGGTGGCGTCGGGGATGACGACGGAGAAGGCAGACCTCACGTTCGCCTCGCTGCCGTACCGGATCATGCACGAATTCCAGATCCCGATCTACAACGCTATTCGCGAGCGGGACAAGGACTTCTACGAGCAGCTGGCCGCGGCGGGCTTCGAGCTCGACTGGGGTGACGACGAGTCGGGACTGTTCATGAAGTACCTGCGCCGGGGGTCGGGCTATTACATCGATGTCGGGGCCTGTGATCTCGTCGCCGACGGCAGGATCAAACTCGCCCACGGTCAGGTCGACCGGCTGACCGAAAACTCGGTCGTGCTGGCAGACGGCACGGAGCTGCCCGCCGACCTGGTGGTGTATGCGACGGGCTACGGGTCGATGAACGGCTGGGCCGCCGATCTCATGGGCCAGGACGTCGCCGACAAGGTGGGCAAGGTCTGGGGTCTCGGCTCCGACACCGCCAAGGACCCCGGGCCGTGGGAGGGAGAACAGCGCAACATGTGGAAGCCCACCCAGCAGGACCACCTGTGGTTCCACGGCGGCAACCTGCATCAGTCGCGGCATTACTCCCTGTATCTGGCGTTGCAGATCAAGGCGCGTTTCGAGGGTCTGCCCACCCCGGTCTACGGCCTCGGCGAGGTGCACCACCTGAGCTGACCGCAGCGTCTACGGCCACAATGGCTGGCGTGGACGACACGTATCTGTGGCTGGAGGACATCACCGGCGACGACGCGCTGGCCTGGGTGCGCAAGCACAACGAGCCCACCCTCTCGGAGCTCGGCGGCGACGGGTTCGAGCAGATGCGCAACGAGGCGCTGGAGGTGCTCGACACCGACGCCCGCATCCCTTACGTGCGGCGCCGCGGCGACTATCTGTACAACTTCTGGCGCGACGCGGCCAACCCGCGCGGGCTGTGGCGGCGCACGACATTGGAGAGATACCGGACCGAACAGCCGGAGTGGGACGTCGTCATCGACGTCGATGCGCTCGCCGCCGCCGATGACGAGAACTGGGTGTGGGCCGGCGCCGACGTCATCGAGCCCGACTTCACCCTGGCCCTGATCGAACTGTCGCGTGGCGGTGCCGACGCCGCGGTCGCGCGCGAATTCGACATGCAAAAGCGCGAATTCGTCACTGACGGCTTCCAGCTGCCGGAGGCCAAGTCGAGCATTTCGTGGGAGGACCACGACACCGTGCTGGTGGGCACCGACTTCGGCAGCGGCTCGCTGACCGACTCCGGCTACCCGCGCGTCGTCAAGCGGTGGCGGCGCGGACAGCCATTGGGCGATGCACAGACGCTGTTCTCGGGCGACACGTCGGACGTGAGCGTGAGCGGCGGTTACGACCGGACGCCGGGGTTCGAGCGGCTCCTGATCACGCGGTCCCTCGATTTCTTCAACTGGGAACGCTACGAGCTGCGCGGCAGCGAGCTGATCCGGATCGATGTGCCCACTGACGCCGGCATCTCCCTACACCGTGAGTGGTTGCTGATTCGGCCCCGCACCGATTGGGCCGTCGGGACGACGATATACCCGGCGGGATCCCTGCTGGCCGCAAAGTACGACGAATTCCTCGCGGGCGCCGCCGAATTGAGTGTGGTTTTCGAACCCGACGAACACTCCAGCCTGGAGGACTACGCGTGGACGCGGGACCATCTCGTGCTCGTCACTCTCGTCGACGTCGCGAACCGGGTGGAGGTCGTCTCCCCCGGCTCGTGGGACGCCGTCCCGATCGGGGGCATCCCGCCGAACACCCACACCGTATTGGTCGACGTCGACGAGTACGGCGACGAGATGTTCCTGGATTCCAGCAGTTTCGACTTCCCGTCCCGGCTGTTGTGGGGCCGAGCCGGCGGTGACGTGACCGAGATCAAGAGCGCACCGGCGTTCTTCGACGCGTCCGACATCGAGGTAACGCAGAACTTCGTCGCGTCGGCTGACGGCACGATGATCCCGTACTTCGTCGTGAGGCATCGTAGTTCGACGGGACCCGGCAAGACCCTGTTGGGCGGTTACGGCGGTTTCGAGAATTCGAGCACGCCGGGCTACGGCGGTGTGCTGGGCCGGCTGTGGCTTTCGCGTGGCGGAACGTATGTGCTTGCCAATATCCGGGGCGGTGGCGAGTACGGCCCGCGCTGGCACACGCAGGCGATGCGGGAGGGCAGGCATCTGGTCGACGAGGACTTCGGCGCTGTGGCAAGGGATCTGGTTCAGCGTGGCATCACGACCGTCGAACAGCTCGGTGCGCAGGGTGGTAGCAACGGCGGCCTGCTGATGGGCATCATGCTGACCAAATACCCGGAGCTGTTCGGCGCACTGGTGTGCAGTGTGCCGCTGCTGGACATGCGACGGTTCCATCTGCTGCTGGCTGGCGCGTCGTGGGTAGCCGAGTACGGCGACCCGGACAACCCCGACGATTGGGAGTTCATCTCGAAATACTCGCCGTATCAGAACATCTCAGCCGAGCGGCGTTACCCGCCGGTGTTGATCACGACGTCAACCCGCGACGACCGGGTGCATCCGGGGCATGCCCGCAAGATGACCGCGGCGCTGGAGGCGGCCGGCCACCCGGTCCACTACTACGAGAACATCGAGGGTGGGCATGCCGGGGCAGCCGACAACGCGCAGACCGCGTTCCGCTCGGCGTTGATCTTCGAGTTCCTGCACCGGACGCTCAGCGGCTCGTAAGCACACCTCGACCCTCGACCATCGGGAGGTCAAGGAACGTCCGTATTCCCGGCGCAGCGGCAAGCAGCATCAGCGGTGCCAACGATTGGATCGATCGAAGGCTAGGAGCAGGCGCAATCAGTGGCGTTGCGAGGAGGGGTCCGCCTCCGGAACAATCTCGGCATCGTCGGGGTAGATCATCTGCGGCGGCGGGTTCGTGGTCCGTCTCGCCCACAGGTAGTAGACGACCGCGGTCCCGAGCAGTCCGACGATCCACGAGATGTCGGCGCCTCCGAGATCGTCCACCAATGGGCCGGTGTAAAGCGCTTGTGACAGGAACGGCAGCTGGATCACGATGCCGATCACATAGCTCACCAGCGCGGTGGCGTTCCAGCGGCCGTAGCGCCCATTCGGATCGTAGAGAGCCGGGATATCCACCCGCTCCTTGGAGATCAGGTAGTAGTCGACCAGGTTGACAGCGCTCCACGGCGTGAACGCCATCAGAATCAACAGGACGAAGTTCCGGAAGTTCTCCAGAAAGTCCTTGGTGGCGAGCAGGGCGATAACCACCGAGATCAGAATGAATGCGCCAACGCAAGCCGTCCGGATCCATTGCGGCACACGCGCGGTCTTCGTAAAGGCCGTCGCCGTGGTGAGGATCGTCATCAAGCCGCCGTATGCGTTCAGGCAGTTGACCGCCAGCTTGCCGGTGACGATCACGACATACATCGCGGTCGCGATCAGCACGCCGCCGGCGAGGTCTCCGATGAAGGTGACCTGGGAGGCCAAGAATGCTTCCCCGGCGCCCGCGGCAACGATCGCGCCAAGCGTCATCGACCACTGTGACCCGATCACCGAGCCGAGGAAGGTGCCCCAGAACGTGCTCGATTCCGAAGTCGAGCGGGGCAGGTAGCGGGAATAGTCCGCAACATAGGGACCGAAGGTCAGCTGCCATCCGGCGCTGAGAGACACCGCCAACAGGAACGTGACGATGTCGAACGGCTTGGCACCAAGCAGTGCCGGTACGTCGTACTCCATCAGCATTCGGATCCCGATGTAGGTGAAGCCGATGGCGCAGACAACAGTGGCGATCCGACCCAACAAGTGGATCATGCGGTAACCGATGATGGCGACGGTCAGCGTCAGGGCGCCGAAGATGACGATGCCGATCGCCGGGGCGTCGACGTTGAGTATCTCGTTGATCGCCTGACCCGATAGCACTGTGCCGGTGGCCGCGAAGCCCAGATACATGAGTACCACCAGGAACAACGGCAGACACGCTCCCCACACACCGAATTGGGCGCGGCTGGAAATCATCTGTGGGATACCCATTTTCGGACCTTGCGCCGAGTGCAGTGCCATCACCACACCCCCGCAGATGTTGCCGATCAGCAGCCCGATGATCGCCCACAGCGGGTCGGCACCGAACACCACCGCGAGAGCGCCGTCGACGATGGCGGTGATCTGCATATTTGCGCCGAACCACAGCGTGAACTGATCGCGAGGCGTTCCGTGCCGCTCACTGTCCGGAACCACGTCGATAGTGCGGCGCTCCACTTGAACTGCCATCGAAAGCTCCTTGTGTCTTGAACACATGGCCCAACCCAGCCTGCCATCATCGTGGCAACCGGGGTAGGGATTGCGATGGGCGCTCGGTGATCGAAGGTTGATGGTTTGTGTTGCGGCCATCGTTGTATTGGTAGTCAACGTATTCGGTCGAACGTCCCACTTCGGGCGCATCGACAGTCCTGAACTATTGACTTCTGGGACGGAAGTGACTCGACTGCTGCTATGCCGACGACGCACGAGTTCGAGACGCTGCTCTACACGACGGAGCCGCCCGTCGGCACCATCACCCTGAACCGGCCCGAGCACCTCAACACCATCGTTCCGCCGATGCCCGACGAGATCGAAAACGCCATCGGCCTCGCCGAACGCGACCCCAACATCAAAGTCATCGTCTTGCGCGGCGCCGGACGCGCGTTCTCCGGCGGCTATGACTTCGGCGGCGGTTTCGAGCATTGGGGCGACGCGATGAACACTGATGGCCACTGGGATCCCGGTAAGGACTTCGTGTTCACCACGTCCCGCTCCACCAGCCCCAACCAGAAGTTCATGGCCATCTGGCGCGCGTCCAAACCGGTGATCGCGCAGGTGCACGGCTGGTGTGTGGGCGGCGCCAGCGACTACGCCTTGTGCGCCGACATCGTCATCGCCAGCGACGACGCGGTAATCGGAACGCCCTATGCCCGCATGTGGGGCACGTACCTGTCGGGAATGTGGCTGTACCGCCTGGGCTTTTCGAAGGTCAAGTGGCATTCGCTGACCGGTGAGCCGTTGACCGGAATCCAAGCCGCCGCAGTCGAACTCATCAACGAGTCGGTTCCATTCGACAACCTCGAAGCCCGGGTCAGAGAGATCGCAGGCAAGCTGGCCAGCATCCCGCTCTCGCAGTTGCAGGCGCAGAAGCTCATCGTCAACCAGGCCTACGAGAACATGGGCCTGGCGTCCACCCAGACGCTCGGCGTCATCCTCGACGGCCTGATGCGCAACACGCCCGACGCACTCGAGTTCATCGACACCGCAGCGAATCAGGGCGTGCGCGCCGCGATCGAGCGCCGCGACGGCCCGTGGGGCGACTACAGCCAGGCCCCGCCAGACAAGCGGCCGGACCCCTCGCACATCATCGAGCCCTGACCAGATGCAAGGATGCCGTCTGTGGAACAGCACGTCATGAGCCCGACAATCGGGGCGAGGAACCCCGGCTCCTGGTCGGCCCGGTTGTGGACCGACATCGAGCCCATATTCGCCGCGATCCTCACCCATCCATTCATCACCGGGCTGACTGACGGCAGTCTCGACGAAGACGCGTTCGCGCGGTACATCGCACAGGATGTGCACTACCTGCGGGACTATGCACGCGCGTTGGCCATCGTCGGGGCCAAGGCCCCTACTTTGGTCGACACCGCGATGTTCGCCCGGCACGCTGCAGAGGTGTTCGACGTGGAACTCGCCTTGCACTCCACGCTGTTGCCCGAACTCGGTCTGGATCCCACCCTTCTTGGGGCGATCCCATCGACTCCGACCACCCTGGCGTACACCAGTTATCTCCTGGCCACCGCCTACGGTGGCAGCTTCGCCGACGGACTGGCCGCCGTTCTGCCGTGCTACTGGATTTACGCCGAGGTCGGTGCCGCGTTGCTCGCGCGGGGTTCGTCGGATCGTCGCTACCAACTGTGGATCGACAGTTACGGCGGAGACGAATTCGCAGCCACTGTCGCCCAAGTTCTGGAACTTACCGACCGCACCGGGCCGACGCTGACCGTGGCCGCGGAGACCGCCGCTCGTGCCCACTTCGCGACCACCGCCCGCTACGAGTGGATGTTCTTCGACGCCGCGTATCGACGTGAAGAGTGGGCTGTCTGATTCGGGGTAGGTAGGCGGTTAATCCCTGCGGCGCAGCCCACCCAGCACCGACGCGATCACGCCGAGCAGCACGAGAACACCGCCTGCGGCCAGCGTCAGGTTCAGCCACTGATGCAGGCTGTCTTCCGCGTGGTTGACCATCACGCCGGCGACCTGCCGGATGTCGCCCGTCGTCCGGTTCAGCGCATCGTTGATGTAACCCCGCGCGACCTCCAGCCCCGCCCAGCCGGCGGCGCCCACGAATAGTGCCGAAACCCCCAGCGCTGCAAGTGCTTTGCCACGCGCCCGCGCCGACGCCAAGGTCAGCAACGCGAACACGGCCGTCAAGATCGACACGCCGACACTGACCCACGGACCCCATGTGGACAGGAGCCGCAGCTGTCCGGGTTGCAGTCCCGTTGTCTCGGGAACCGTGATCGGCACCGTCAGCGTCTGCGGAACCTCGAGATTGAGATTGCCGAGGGTCTGCTTGAGCGACGAATCGTTGAGCATCGGGGCAATGTCGATCAGCCACCGCCCGTCGGAACCCTCTTCGCGCTGAATCGAATTGGTGAACATCCAGCGATGCGCAATGCGGTTGGCCTGGGCGAACTGGCCGGGGAATCCCGCGTTGGCGGTGTAGGCAACGGCCACCGCGCGAACGAGGTCACTGTTGAGGTCGTAGCCGTTCTTGGCCGCCAAAGCCGTTATCTGCGTGGTCAACTCGGACGCCATCGCGCTTTGCAGTTGCGGGTTCTTCGCCGCGGACGCCGCCATAGCGGCGTACCCGTCCTCGCTGGCCACATTGCGCTGCGCCCACATCGTCGGTACCGCCACCGCCAGCGCGACCGTGGTGACGAGCCACAAGAACACGGTCGCCACCAACCGCACGCGCGTCCTCCTTCGCGATGGGGACGCCGGCTTCAGTCGGTCAGGGCGCGTCCCACGATGAGGGGGTCCGGTCTATCGACCACCTCACGATCCTTGTTGTCGTAATCGAACTTACTCAGTACGTAACGCATGGCGTTGACGCGGGCGCGCTTCTTGTCGTTGCTCTTCACGAACATCCATGGCGCGATCTCGGTGTCCGTCCACGCGAAACATGTCTTCCTTCGCCGCGGTGTACGCCTCCCATTTGTCCAGCGAGGCCAGGTCCGTCGGCGACAGTTTCCGCTGCCGCACCGGGTCGACCTGGCGGATGGTGAACCGGGTGCGTTGCTCGGACGGTGACACCGAGAACCACAGCTTGTTCAGGCTTATGCCATCGTTGACCAGCATCTGCTCGAAAAGCGGGACCTGACGGATGAACTCGGCGTGCTGTTTCGGCGTGCAGAAGCCATGATGCCGCCCTTGCCCGCGGCGTCGCGCCCCTCGAAGACGATGACGTGCCGACGCCCGTTGGCCTGGCTCCACTTCTGCAGCTTCGGCAACTCGATCTGCAGCAGCCGCTTCTGCGTTTCGTAATCCTCGCGCTTCATCCGCTCGTCGTACGGATAGTTCTCCCGCCAGGTGTCGACGACCTCGCCCCCCGGGTGTATCAGCAACTCGGGATCGTCATCGTCGTCGTCGCGGACGCTGTAGTTGTGGTTCTCGTCGGCCAGCAGCACCGGCAGAATTTATCGACCTGCGGGTACAGCCAGGTGACGCGCCGGTGAACGGCTGATGCGTTACTTGGCGGCGCGACGCGGGCGCGCCAGCGCCATGCGTGTCATCAGCTTGTTCATCAGCTTGAGAGCCCTTGGCGAGTTGTTGTAATACGCACCGCCCGCGCCGACGTTGGTGCGAGGCGCGACCACCGCCTCCTGCCGGCAGTATTTGCGCAACCCCTCAGCGCCACCAAACCGCGCGCCAAGGCCCGACGTCTTCCAGCCACCCATCGGCGCCGTCGTACACATCAGGTTCGAGATCACGTCGTTGATGTTGACGGCACCGCAATCCAGTTGCACCGCAACCGCTTTAGCGCGGTCGATGTCTTTGGAGAACACCGCACCGCTGAGCCCATACGGGCTGTCGTTGGCCAGCCGGATCGCCTCCTCGACCGTCGACACCTTCATGATCGGCAACGTCGGGCCGAACGTCTCCTCCGTCATGCACGTCATCGAATGGTCGACGTCGACCAGCACCGTCGGCGGATAGAAGCTGCCCGGACCGTGCGGGCGCTTGCCCCCGGTGAGTACCTTCGCGCCGGCGGCCACGGCGTCGCTGACGTGGCGCTCAGTCACGGCGACCTGGCCCTCGCCGATCAGCGAGCCGAAGTCGTAGCCCTCGCCCGCGCCTACTTTCAGCTTCTCGACGTCGCGGACGACCGCCTTGACGAACCGGTCGTATACCGGTTCAAGCACGTAGACCCGCTCCACGGACACGCACGTCTGGCCGGCGTTGAAGAACGCGCCCCACACCGCGGCATGTGCGGCCAGGTCGATGTCGGCGTCGTCCAGCACGATCATCGGATCCTTGCCGCCCAGCTCGAGGCAGACCGGGGTGAGCCGGCGGGCGGCCCGCTCCATCACCTTGGCGCCCGTCGCACTGGAGCCGGTGAACTGGATGAAGTCGGAGTTGTCGATCACGGCCTCGGACACCTCTCGGGCACCCTGCGCCAGTGCCAGCACCTCGGGCGCGCCCGAGTCGAGCCAGCCCCGCAGTAGCAGCTCAGCGGTCAGGGGCGTGCGCTCGGACGGCTTCAGCAGCACCGCGCAGCCGGCTGCCAGCGCGGCGATCGCGTCCATCAGCGCGTTGGCGACGGGATAGTTCCACGGCGCGATGATGCCGACCACCGGACGCGGCCGGTAGTGCACCTCGACCTTCTTGATCGCCAGGAAGGGCAGCGATGCCGGGCGCTTCTCCGGCGCGAGCGCCTTCTCCATCGTCTTGATGTAGTACGACGCGATCATGATCAGCAGCGGCACTTCTTGCGCGGCGTCCGTCGCCGACTTGCCGGTCTCCTTGATCAGCAGCGACTCGATCTCGTCGCGGTGTTCACCCATCCACACCGCATAGCGCGCGAGCACCTTCGCGCGCCCCGTGGCGCCGCGGGCCTCCCAGTGGATCTGCGCCTGCCTCAACCCGGCCGCGATCCGTGGCACGTCGGCGGGATCGGTCCAACGCACCTGCCCCGCCACCGCGCCGGTAGCAGGGTTGCGGATGGTGGTGACGTCTGGCGAGTCAACTTCGGGCATCGCTGTCATGGGGTCATGCTAACTCCCGCTGTGACGTAGATCGCACGCGGGGTTGACACCTGTCAAGTTGCACGATCTGCGGGGCGATGCACACGATCGCCGTGCCGAGCAGCAGCATCGCCGCCACGCGCTCGGCGGCCACATCCGAACCCAGCGGTTCAGGCGATGCCCCGGACATAGGCGGCCTGGCCCAGGTGCTGGGCGCAGTCGTCGATGATGCTGACCAACCGCGCGCTGGCAGTCACCGGCGGGTTCCACCGTTTGTCGACGATGCGGCTCAACTCGTCGGCCGTCACCGAGGCGATGTACTCCAACGTCACCTTGTGCACGCCGTGGTAGTAACCGGCGAGCAGGTCGGCCGACGCGCGGACCTTGTCGACATCGTCGGGACCGTGGCCGTAGCCGGTGTCACCGCGCGGGAGGTCGACGGCGAACCGATCGACCCATCCGTCGCGGGTCCACACCTCCTCGATCCCGGCGATGTCGCAGAGCTGAGCGTCCTGCACGCGGGCGCTGTGCCAGATCAGCCAGGCGATGCTGTTGGCGGTCGAGGTCGGTCGAAAGATCGCGATGGCATCGGTCAACTCGTCGGTGAGGTCTTCGACGTGCTCGATGAGCCGGGTGAACGAGTCGCGCAGCAGTTCTCGAACCGCCGCCACATCAGAAGAGTCAGCCACAGGGCCGACGCTACCCCCCGGGCACTGACATAACTTGACAGTTATATGAATCAGTGGTGATATGAACGGGATGGACGCATTCGCGGTGATCGCCGACCCGACCCGTCGGCGCATCCTCGACACGCTGCGCGACGGCGCGACAGATGTCGGCACTCTTGTTGAGCGACTTGGCATTTCGCAGCCGTTGGTGTCCAAGCATCTCGGGGTACTGCGCGACGCCGGTTCTGTCGACGTGCAGGTCGAGGGCAAGCGGCGTATCTACCGGCTGGCCGAGGATCCCCTGCCGGCGGTGCTGGCCTGGGTGACGCCGTATCACCGCAAATGGTCCGCGAGCCTTGACCGGCTTTCCCAACTCATCGACGAGGAGCAGTCATGACACAACCACTGGCGGGCACGCTGGAAAATCGCGACGGCGCGTGGGTTTTGACGCTTGTCCGCGAATTCACGCATCCGGCCGAGAAGGTATGGCCGTGGCTCACCGATCCTGACCGGCTGCGTCAGTGGTCGCCCGTCATTCCCGACCGCCCCTTCGATTCCGTCGGGCCACGTGAGGTACGGGAGAACCCCCACGACGATCCGGTGACCGGCGAGGTGCTCACCGTCGAGCCGCCTCACGAATTGGTGCACCGGTGGGGCGACGACGTGGTGCGCTGGCGCCTCGCGCCGACCGACACCGGTTGCCGGCTGACACTCGAGCAGACCATGCGCGAGCGGAATCAGGCCGCGATGAACGCGGCCAGCTGGCACATCTGCCTCAACGTGCTCGACAGCGCGCTTGCGGACACCGCGTCAGGACGCGTGGTGGGCCAGGACGCAAAACAACACGGCTGGGAGTCGCTGCGCGACGTCTACGCCGAACGGCTCGGGATCTGACTCAGCCCTGCGGCTGAGCGCCGTGGAAGACTGCCTCGACGTTGTTGCCGTCGGGGTCGCGTACGAACGCCCCGAAATAGCCGGGGTGATACTCCGGCCAGAGCCGCGGCGCATGCAGCGACTCGGCGCCCAGTTCCAACGCGGCGTCGTAGAACGACTTCACGGCCTCGCTATCGGCGGCCTGGAAGGCTAAGTGAATCTCGCGGTTCGGGCCGGCCGCGTCGCCGGCATTCATGTCGGCGATCCAGAAGTCTGGCTTGCCATCCTTGCCGTATCCGATCGCGACCTGGTAGTCCATCTGCCGCGTATAGCCGAGAATCCCGAGGACGTTGTCGTAAAAGGCTTTTGACTTGTCCCAATCTGCGCAGTTAATTCCGACGTGGTCTATCACGGGCTCATCCTGGCATGTCGCCCCGACACAGTCGTAGATTCATTAGATGAGCTACGACCTGGTCATCCGTGACGCCACCATCGTCGACGGACTTGGCGGGGAACCCTACATCGGCGATGTCGCGGTCTCCGACGGGGTCATCGCGGCGGTCGGGACGGTCGACGGCCCCGGAAGCCGAGAGATCGACGCGCCCGGGCTGCTCGTCACGCCAGGCTTCGTCGACCTGCACACTCACTACGACGGGCAGGCGATCTGGTCGGATCGGATGAATCCGTCGTCGTCGCACGGCGTCACGACCGCCGTGATGGGCAACTGTGGCGTCGGCTTCGCACCGTGCCGGGCCGCCGATCACGGCGTGCTGGTCGACGTGATGGCCGGCGTCGAGGACATCCCCGGTGTGGTGATGGTCGACGGCTTGCCGTGGGACTGGGAAACCTTCCCGCAGTTCCTCGACGCCCTCGACGCCGGTAAGCGCGACATCGACGTCGCCGCCTATCTGCCGCATTCGCCGCTGCGGGTGTACGTGATGGGTCAGCGCGGTGCCGACCGCGAGCCCGCGACCGCCGAGGACCTCGCCCAGATGCGGGCGCTGGCCACCGAAGCGATCGAAGCAGGGGCGCTCGGCTTCGCGTCGTCGCGGCTGGCCACCCACCGCACGGAGGGCGGTCAGCAGATCCCCAGCTACGACGCCGGGCCGAACGAGATCCTCGAGATCGCCCGCGGCATCGCCGACGGCGGCGGGGGGCTGATCCAGTTCGTGCCCGACATCCCGGCGGGCGGGTATCAACTGGTGCTTCAGCAGGTGTTCGACGCAGCGACGGATACCGGGCTGCCCGTTACCTTCACGCTGCTCGTCTTCAACGCAGGCGATCCGCTCTGGCAGGACGCAATCACGATGGTGGAGAAGGCGAATGGGGCAGGCGCCGATATCACCGCGCAGGTGTTTCCGCGACCGATCGGGCTGATGATCGGTCTGGAATTGACCGCAAACCCGTTTGTGCTCTACCCCAGCTATCAGGAGATCGCGCGCCTGCCGCTGGCCGAGCGGGTAGCCCAGATGCGCAAACCCGAAGTGCGCGCACGCATCTTGGCGGACAAACCGGGAGGTGCCCCGGCGAATCCCCTGGTGTACATGGCCCAGGCCTGGGAATGGATGTTTCCGCTCGACGACCGCGCCGACTACGAACCGGACCGCTCGAACAGCATCCTGGCCCGGGCCAAGGCGCGTGGCGTGTCGCCAATGGAAGAGGCGTACGACCGGCTGCTCGACGACGACGGCCACGCCATGCTGCTCGGTGCGATGGCCAATTTCGAGAACAACTCGCTGGACACCGTGGGCGGACTGATGCGCCGTGACGACGTCGTGCTTGGGTTGGGCGACGGCGGCGCACACTACGGAATGATTTGCGACTCAAGCTTTCCGACGTACCTGCTGACGCACTGGGCGCGCGACCGGGCGAGCGGCCGGCTGAGCGTGGCCGAGGCGATTCGCGAGCTGACGTCGGTGCCGGCCCGGGTCTCGGGCCTGGCCGATCGAGGTCGAATCGCGCTGGGCTGCAAGGCCGATCTCAATGTCATCGACCATGCTGCGATGCGGCTGCACAAGCCGGTCGTCACCTATGACCTGCCCGCAGGTGGCCGCCGCCTGGACCAGTCCGCCGACGGCTACGTCGCGACGATCGTCTCGGGCGAGGTCATCGCCGAGAACGGCGTGCCCACCGACGCCCGTCCCGGCAAGCTGGTCCGCGGCCGCCAACCCGCACCCGTGGGATGACCAAGTCCACCTATCGCGTCGATCCGATCAAGGATCTGTCCTTCGCGCGCGAGTTCATGGAGACACCGGTCGGGCTGCACAGCGCGGGGCTGCAGCGAGTGCTCAACGTCTTTCGCGGCGAACCGCTCGCCGGAAAGTACGTCCTGGTCGAGATCGAACCGCACCGGCAGTGGCGACTGGCGAGGCTCACCGGAGAGCGAGGACGGCCGGTGCTCCATTTGGACACGGTGTTCACGGACCTGCTCGCGGCCGAACGCGCGGTTTTCCGGCTGCGCTGGATGGAGCACACCGGCCACGACCTCGACGCGGACTGAGGCCAATGCTGACACTCACCGGTTACAGTGATCGCATCCACGGCCGACCCGGAGACACTCACGGTGCAGGCCTTCGTGTGGCCGACGACCCCGGGCAAGGGCGTACAGGGCATCATCACGAAGTGGTCGGAGGGAACCGGCTTCGCGCTGATCGTCGATGAATCGGGCACCATCGCACTCAAAGTCGTTGATGGGCAACGGGATACGACGGTGTCGGCCGGAAAGCCGATGCGGGAACGCCGTTGGTACAGGGTCAGCGGCAGCTACGACGCCGGCTCGGGCACCGTTGCGGTGGAGCAGGTTCCGCTGCACCCGGTGACGGGGATCGACGACGGCGGTGAGGCGACCGCACCGTTGGACTTCGCGCCCAGGCAGGCCGCGAGCCCGCTGTACTTCGCGGCCCTGTCGTGGCCGCCGCCGGCGGGGTTGTTCAACGGCAAGATCGACAGCCCCCGGATCTGCGATAGCGCCCTGACTCAGGCACAACGCGTCGCTATTGCGATGCCGAGACCCGAACCCCATCCACCATATGTGGTGGGGGCGTGGGATTTCAGCGTCGACGTCGCGTCTCAGACAGCGGTCGACCGTGCGCCGAACCAGCTGCACGGCACTGTCGTGATCTTTCCGGCGCGGGCCATGACGGGTTGGAACTGGACCGGCGAGGTGATGGACTGGAAGCAGGATCCGTCCCAGTGGGGGGCGATCCACTTCCACGACGACGACATCTACGACGCGCGCTGGGAGACGGACTTCGCCCTGACGATTCCGCCGGAGATGAAAAGCGGTCTCTACGCCGCGCGCCTTCGCGCCGAGCAGGCCGAGGAGTACATTCCCTTCACCGTCGGCCCCGCTCCCGGCGCCGAGAACAAGATCGCACTCATCCTGCCGACCGCGAGCTACATGGCTTACGGCAACGACCATCTCGGCACCGACGGCGGAAACGGCGAGCTGCTCAACAACATCCTCAACGTCCTCACACCGCCGGATCTCTTCCTGAACGAACACTGGGAGTACGGCGGATCGCTTTACGACGAGCACTCCGACGGCAGCGGCATCTGCTACTCGTCGCGCCTGCGGCCGCTGCTGCAGATGCGCCCGAAGGTGCAGTGCCTGCTGGGCGGCTTCGGCTCGTCGAAGCTGTGGCAGTTCAACGCCGACACCCATATCGTCGATTGGCTCGACGCCAAGGGTTTCGCCGTCGATGTCTTCACCGACGAGGAGCTGCACTACGAGGGGTACCCGCTGCTGGAGCCGTACACGGTGGTGCTGACGGGATCGCACCCCGAGTACACGTCGACAGAGATGCGGGACGCCTACGACACCTACAAGAACCGCGGCGGCCGCATCATGTACCTCGGCGGAGACGGATTCTATTGGCGCATCGCCTATCACCCGCAGTTCCCCGGCATCATCGAGCTACGCCGCGCGGAGACAGGCGTGCGCGCGTGGGCGGCCGAACCCGGCGAGTACTACCAGGGTTTCGACGGCCGCTACGGAGGCCTGTGGTTGAGGCAGGGCCGCCCACCCCAGCAGCTGGTGGGTGTCGGGTTCTCGGCCCAGGGCTTCGATCTGTCGTCGTACTACCGCAGGCAGCCAGACAGCTTCAAACCCGAGGTCGCGTTCGTCTTCGAGGGCGTCGGCGACGACGAGCTGATCGGCGACTTCGGCTTGATCGGCCGCGGCGCCGCGGGCCTGGAGCTTGATCGCGCCGGCGCCGAACTCGGCACCCCGCCCAACGCGTACATCCTCGCGTCCTCCGAGGGACACACGAATGCGTACTGGCTGGTGCCGGAGGAGTTCCTCGAGACCGGACCTGCCCTAGGCGGCGACGAGAACCCCAACGCCCGCGCTGATCTGGTGTTCTTCGAGACACCACACGCAGGAGCGGTTTTCGCTGTCGGCTCGATCGCGTGGGCGGGAAGCCTGTCGGCAGACGGCTACCTCAACAACGTGTCGCGAATCACCGAAAACGTCCTGCGTCGGTTCCTTGATCCCAGCCCCTTCTGATGTCGTCGAGCGATTAGACAGGGCATCCGGCGGCACGAAGCTTGGCACGTACCCGCTCGACGACCACATCTGGACGCGACAGCATCTCAGCGCTGACCCGGACGACGACCCAGCCGAGTTCCTCCAGCATTGCGATCCGGTCGATGTCCCACGACCTCTGCCGGCTGTCGGTCCAGTGTTGAACACCGTCGTACTCGACGGCGACCTTCCACTCACGCCAGCCCATGTCGATGCGGATATGCAGATCGCGAAACTCGATCTGGGTCTCGGGTTTCGGTAGTCCTGCGCGTACCAACAGCAGACGCACCCGCGTCTCCTGCGGTGATTCTGCGCCGGCGTCGACCAGCTCCAGAGCGGCCCTGAGGCACCGCACGCCGCGAGTTGCCGGTCGTGCGTCGGCCAATGTCGTCACGTCGACGGGCTTGACCCCGGTGGCATTCATGAGCGCATCGAGGATCGGAATTGCTTGGCGCAGCGGCCGGGTCCGTCCGATGTCGAATGCGGTCCGCGTCGGCGTAGTGACGCGCATTCCCGAGACGACCCAGATTTCGTCGAGTCCGAGGGTCCAGGAGTGCGCCACGATCCCAGGTGGATTGTGGCGGTCGGCGCGCACGAGGTGCACGGGTTCACTGGCGTCGAGCCACTTGGTGCCTAAGACCGCCGCTGCTGACACGCCCGCCAGCGTTGCACCCGTTGAAAGCCAGGCGGCACGGGCCTCAATGGCCGGCGTCACGATGACGTCCTTGGGTAGATAAGCGTCGCGGTAAAGGGCGCGGTATCGCGTGCGCAGGTCGTTGCGCGTAACGTCCCCTCGTTCAAGCGCTTCGCTTCCCAGAAATGGCATGTCATCCATGCCGCGATGATCGAGAGCGAATCCGACCATGCACGGTCGCGAACGATCGTCGATCGTGGGCCCTGTGGACGAATTTCGATGTGTGGACATACTTAACGCCCACACCCGCGACGCGACGTCCGCCGTATCCTCGCGTCATGAGCGTGGAAGTGGATCTCAACCAGCTCGCCGGGGCGCTGGCCGACTTCACGTACGCCTACCTGATCACCGTCGGCGGCGATTACCGCGCCCACACCGTGGCTGTCGAACCGGTGCTCTCCGACGGCATCTTCGAGGTCGGCTCGATTGGCAACAGCACACGCAGGAACCTGGCGGCACATGCCGACGTGACACTCGTCTGGCCCCCGAGCCAGCCAGGCGGATACTCGTTGATCGTCGACGGCATCGGCCGCCCCACCGAAGACGCGCTGACCGTCGCGCCAAGTCGCGCTGTGCTGCACCGCAAGGCGTTACCTGGAGCCACGACCAAACCCGGCTGCAAGGACGACTGCCTGCCGCTCGAAAGCCCCACTAGCCGAGCATGAAAAAGCCCGGCTCCTTTTCAGAGCCGGGCTTTCTCGTCGACCAGACTTAGAAGTCCATGCCGCCCATGCCGCCGGTCGGGTCGCCCGCGGCTGCGGTCGCCTTCTCCGGCTTGTCGGCGACAACCGCCTCGGTGGTCAGGAACAGCGCCGCGATGGACGCCGCGTTCTGCAGCGCCGAACGCGTCACCTTGACCGGATCGGCCACGCCGGCTTTCAGCAGGTCCTCGTACTCGCCGTTGTCAGCGTTCAGGCCGTGGCCGGCGGGAAGGTTGCGCACCTTCTCGGCGACGACGCCGGGCTCCAGACCCGAGTTGAAGGCGATCTGCTTCAGCGGAGCCTCGAGGGCAACGCGAACGATGTTCGCACCGGTGGCCTCGTCACCGGACAGCTTCAGATCGTCCAGCGTCGGAGCCGCCTGCAGCAGGGCCACGCCGCCACCGGCGACGATGCCCTCCTCGACGGCGGCCTTGGCGTTGCGGACCGCATCCTCGATACGGTGCTTGCGCTCCTTGAGCTCCACCTCGGTGGCAGCACCGGCCTTGATCACCGCAACACCGCCGGCCAGCTTGGCCAGGCGCTCCTGCAGCTTCTCGCGGTCATAATCGGAGTCGCTGTTCTCGATCTCGCTGCGGATCTGCGCCACCCGTCCGGCGATGGCGTCGGAGTCACCGGCGCCCTCGACGATGGTGGTCTCGTCCTTGGTCACGACGACCTTGCGAGCCTGGCCCAGCAGCGAGACATCAGCAGTCTCCAGCGAGAGGCCGACCTCCTCGCTGACAACCTGGCCACCGGTGAGGATCGCGATGTCCTGCAGCATGGCCTTGCGACGGTCACCGAAGCCGGGGGCCTTGACGGCAACCGACTTGAAGGTGCCGCGGATCTTGTTGACGACCAGGGTGGACAGCGCCTCGCCCTCGACGTCCTCGGCGATGATCAGCAGAGGCTTGCCAGACTGAATGACCTTCTCCAGCAGCGGCAGCAGATCCTTGACGGTCGACACCTTGGAGCTGACCAGTAGGATGTACGGATCCTCGAGGACTGCTTCCTGACGCTCAGCGTCGGTTACGAAGTAACCCGAGATGTAGCCCTTGTCGAAGCGCATGCCCTCGGTGAGCTCGAGCTGCAGGCCAAAGGTGTTGGACTCCTCGACGGTGATGACACCCTCGTTGCCGACCTTGTCCATGGCCTCGGCGATCAGCTCGCCGATCTGGGTGTCACCGGCCGAGATCGCAGCCGTGGCAGCGATCTGCTCCTTGGTCTCGACCTCCTTGGCCGACTTCAGCAGCACCTCGGTGATCTTCTCGACGGCCTTCTCGATGCCGCGCTTTAGGCCGAGCGGATTGGCGCCGGCCGCCACGTTGCGCAGGCCCTCGCGAACTAGCGCCTGAGCCAGCACGGTGGCCGTGGTGGTGCCGTCGCCTGCGACGTCGTCGGTCTTCTTGGCGACTTCCTTGACCAGCTCGGCGCCGATCTTCTCGTACGGGTCCTCCAGCTCGATCTCCTTGGCGATGGAAACCCCATCGTTGGTGATCGTGGGAGCGCCCCACTTCTTCTCCAGGACGACGTTGCGGCCCTTGGGACCCAACGTCACCTTTACCGCGTCGGCGAGGGCATTCAGGCCCCGCTCGAGGCCACGGCGGGCCTCTTCGTCATACGCAATTTGCTTGGCCATTGCGAAGTGTTCCTCCGGATTGGGGATGGCACGTCTGTGGTCGGTGCAGTGCCCGCGACGGACGACCATGAGCTGTGCGGCTCGGTCTCACCGTCCCGACCTAGCACTCACTGGTCGCGAGTGCCAACTGCATTTCTAGCACTCGGCCATGGTGAGTGCAAGGTCGCTCACGACGCCCGTAGGCCGTCCAAGACCACCTCTGTGAGCCGTTCGGCCGCGTCGGGGTTGGCGGCCTGCATCGCCTGGCATCCCACCACGATCGCCTTGACGTCCGGGACGTCGACATCACGCCGCACAGTCCCGGCTTCCTGCGCGGTGCGCAACATCTCACCGAGCAACGACAAGAAGGCATCCTCGGCTTGCGGCGCAGCGGTCTTGATATCGATTCCGAAACCCCCGAGGGCGTCGGCCAAACCACGATCGGTCGCGCCCCACTGCAGCACCATGGACCGCAGGAACGTGAACAGCGCTTCGCCGGAATCCTCGGCGGCCAGCAGCGCGCGCCCCTCCTCGACGATGCGACGGATCCGGTCCTCGACAACGGCCAGGAACAGCTCGTCTTTCGTCGGGAAGTGGCGGTAGACGGTGCCGGCGCCGACGCCGGCCCGCCGGGCGATCTCGTCGATCGGCACCGACAGCCCCTCGGCCGCGAACGTCTGGTAGGCGACCTCGAGTACACGAGCACGGTTGCGGGCTGCGTCCGCGCGCAACGGCCGTGCCGGTTGAGACAAGTCACACCACCTCGGGAATTGACAAAGCGGGGCGCGCGTTCCGTATAGTCGTAAACAACCGGGGCGCACGCTCCGTTTAGCCATTCTAACCAGGAGACCAACATGTCCAAGTGGACCACCGCCGCCATTCCCGACCAGACCGGCCGCACGGCCGTCATAACCGGCGCCAACACCGGCCTCGGCTACGAGACGGCGGCCGCGCTCGCGGCCAAGGGCGCGCATGTCGTGCTCGCCGTCCGCAACCCCGACAAGGGAAAGGAAGCAGCGCTACGCATCGAACGGGCCACTCCGGGCGCACATGTGGCGCTGCAGGAACTCGACCTGACTTCGTTGGACTCCGTGCGCGCCGCCGCCGAACAGTTGAAGTCCAACTACGACGCCATCGACCTGCTGATCAACAACGCCGGCGTGATGTTCACCCCGAGGTCGACGACGAAAGACGGCTTCGAATTGCAGTTCGGCACAAACCATTTAGGCCATTTCGCGTTCACCAGCCTGCTGCTCGATCGTGTGCTGGCTGCGACGGGTTCACGCGTGGTGACGGTCAGCAGCCTGGGCCATCGCTTCGTTCGCGGCATCCGCTTCGACGACCTGCAATGGGAGCGCGAGTACAGCCGGGTCCGCGCGTACGGGCAGTCCAAGCTCGCCAACCTGATGTTCACCTACGAACTTCAGCGCCGGCTGGCGGGCACCAGCACCATCGCCGCTGCCGCACACCCGGGCGGGTCGAGGACCGAGCTGACCCGCAATCTGCCGCCGCTGGTTGGGGCCGCGACGAAGATCGTGGAACCGCTGTTCCAGGACGCCGACATGGGTGCGCTGCCGACATTGCGCGCTGCAACCGATCCTGGCGTGCTCGGCGGGCAGTACTTCGGCCCCGACGGGTTCGGCGAACAACGGGGCTACCCGAAGGTCGTGGCGTCCAGCGCGGCGTCTCACGACACCGACGCGCAGCGCCGGCTCTGGGCAGTCTCCGAGGAGCTCACTTCGGTGGTGCTTCCCGTCGGCTGACTGAACCGCCGGCACCGTCGGCGTGTATGCGACGACGCTCCTCGACGCCGCTGTTCTTCGCGCAGGCGATCGGCCGATATGTCCGGTTGCGTCGGCCCGGTGAGACCGCGAGCATCTTCCTTCCGTCGGTGCCGACACTGCTCGACCTGGCCAGCCAGATGGAAGCCCAGCGCGACCACGTGCTCGGCAAGCCGCACCGCGAGTCGCTTGGCAACGACGAGCCGGTCGAACGACGCCGCAGCGAGCCGACCGAGGACGACAACGGCTTCGAGTCTCTGGGTGCAGAAGCCGAGCTGGACCAGGTCATCTTCGACGGCTCCTCGTTCGGCACCGCCACGCCCGCAGGAAGCGAGGAGGAGGCAGACTATCTCGGCATCCCCGGTCTGCTGGACCCGAGCAGATGCGAGACCTGTTGCGGCGCAGGCAGGAAGAGCAGCTTGACCGCCGAAGCCGCGCAGTCGGCGACATCCAATTGAGCACGGCGACTCCTTCTTCCTCACGGGCCTCGAAACATGGTCAGTTACGCGAACTCCGCCGCGAGCTCAACACGCTGGTCTCGATCGCGCACCACCGCACCGGCAAGCCGCACGCCTGGATCCACAACGAGCTGCGGCGAATATGCGGCGGACCACCGGTCGCGGCGGCGACGACCGATCACCTCAAGGCCCGTATCGAGGCGGCGCGAAGCCTCAATGCCTAGCTGCTGCCCTCGGCCAGCTCGGCCAGATGCTTCAGCGAGTTGTCGAGGTGCGCAGCGTCGAACGGCGGGAAGTGGATGTGCTCACGCAGAACCGGCGGCACCCGCGACCAGTCGTAGGTCAGCGTGACCTCGGTTTGGGCCTGCCCGACTGGCTTGAGGTCGTAGCGCCAGAACCATCCGCCGAATTCGAGATTGGCGTCGTCAGGACCTTGGCCGGGCCGCCATGCGATGGCACGCGGCGGGTCAAGTACCTCAACCCGGTTGGCCATTTCGTAATCCTTGTCGGGGTGATTCTCGTGATACATCGCCATCCGGAAGATCTGACCGGTTTCGGTCAGGCGCTTGCCGTCGAGCGATTCCCGCACCCAACCCGTGCCGTCGATGGCGGAGTGAGTCGACGGGTCTGCGAGCACCTGAAACACGGTTTCGGCCGGCGCGTTGATATTGGTCGTTACGACCATGTGTTCTTCAGTCACGCCAATACAGACCCGCCTGGACGCCGGAAGTAATCGCTACAGCCCGAGCAGATCCGGCAGATCGGCCACCGAATCGATCACGTGATTCGGTTGCATCGCGAATTCGTCTGCAGCCCAACGGTCCAGCGTGTCCTGGCGGAATTTGCCCGTCCGCACCAGCACGCCGACCATCCCGACCACCTGGGCCGCCAGCACGTCATTGTTGAGATCGTCGCCGATCATGTACATCTCGTCGGGCTCAACGCCCAGCCGCCCTGCGGCGGCCACGAAACCCTCCGGGGCCGGCTTGCCGACGGCCGTGGCCTTGCGGCCGGAGGTCTCCTCCATCCCGATCAGATACATACCGGTGTCCACGCGCAGCCCGTCAGTGGTGGTCCACGCCGTGCTGCGGTGCATGGCGACGACCGGCACTCCCTGCGCCATCCAGTCGTAGACCCAGGACAGCGTCAGGTGGCTGTACTCCGGGCCCGCACCGCCGAGCAACACGACATCGGGGGTTTCGGGTGCTTTGGGGCCGCTGAACTCGTTCGAATAGACGATGTCGATGCCGGCCATGTCCTCGGCAATCTGCCCGCTGTTGACCAGGAAACATCGGGCGTCCGGGTAGCGGTTGCGGACGTACTCCGCAGTCAACACCGCCGCGGTGATGACCTCGTCGGGACGCACCTCCATACCGGCCTCGTTTAGCAGGTCGGCGATCTGTATACGGGTGCGGGTCGTGGTGTTCGTCAGGTACGAGCATGCAATCTGGTTGTCGGACAGGGTCCGCAATGCCTGTGACGCCCCGCCAATCGGCTTCCATGAGGTCACCAGCACGCCATCGATGTCGAACAACACCCCACCGATAGCCATTGCCCGACAGTAAACGGCAAGCTTCTCAGCGCAACTCGAACCCGGCTATTTACGCGCCCACTCGGTGTCGGCAACCCAGGGTGAGGCCTCCGCGGCGATCGTCCACGCCAGCTCCGCCGGCACGTCGATGACCTGATAACGCTTCACCCCCGCGGCGGTGGCCGCGATCAGCGTCGCCACCCCCGCCCGCCGCTGCAGCAGCGTCTGGCGCACCGTCCAGCCGATGATCCCCGGCGCGGCGATGCAGTCACGGCGGCGCTCGGCGCTGCCGGCCCGGGCGACCAGCCAGCCGTCGCCCACCCGATGGCCCAGCGACCGTGACCGGTCAGCGGCCAGCAGCGCGCAGCCCACTGTCAATACCACCCACGCCGGCCACACCCAGACCGGCACCGACACGGTGAACGCCACGACCAGCAGCACCGCCAAAAGAACCGCCGGCAGCGCCAGCGCCCGTGTCCATCTCCGACGGGTCGCCGCCGGACCATGCGCGCGCAGCGGACCCGTGACGGCGTCCGGCCGGGCGATCAGATCGGTCAGCACCGCCTCGGCCGTCGCACACGGGCACGGAGGCAGCAGCAGCGACGCCTCGCCCCCGCCGTCGACACCGGTCATCACCGCGTCCAGCCGGGCGCCGCCGAACAGCCGAACCAACAACGGCTCCCGCAGCGTGCCGCCGCGAAGCCGACGCATGTCGAAGGTGTCCTCCCGCACCCGCAGCAGGCCGTGCTCCAAGTGCAACACGTCGGCATCACGGCGCAGCACCAGATTCCCATACGTCAGCAGCGACCGCATCACCGACAACACCACCGATGCGACCAGCACCACCACCGCGGCGATCACCACGCTCGCAACGACACCGAGCCGTTCGGCAAGGTCGATCCCTGACTGCGCAAGCTGCGAATCCCTCACGGCCGCACCGGCTCCCACCTGATACACCAGTCCGACCGCGGCCAGGATCATCGCCAGGCCGGTGAAGCTCAGCGGGCTGTACCGGAGCCAGGACGGTTGCCAGCGAGCCAACTCCCGGCCCGACGACGCCTCGGCGTCCTCCTCGGATACCGCCAGCGAGTCGGCCAGCAGGATGGCCCGCAGCCGCGGCACCTGCTCGGCCTCCACCGCGTCGAGCGCGAACGCGGCGTCACCCTTGGCCTCCTGCCCGGTGCTCAGCCGCAGAACCGTCAGACCGAGCAGCCGGTGCAGCAGCCGGGCATCGGTGGAGACCGACCGAATCCTGTTGCGCGGCACCGAGAGAACCTTGCGCTGCAATACGCCGTTCCGGAGTTGCACCTCGTCGGGCTCGATGCGGTAGGCCGTGGTGAACCACCGCCCGATGCCGTACCCGACCGTCAGCACCAACGCACCCACCGCCCACATCGGGTTGCCCGTTGCCGAACCCAGCACCAGCGATCCGATCAGCACCGGGATCTGCCGCAGCACCTCGTGCACCGGATGCACCAGCAGCATGCGCGGGCTGAGCCGATGCCACACGGCGTCCTGGGCAGTCGTCACGTCGCGTCCTCGGCGCCGAGCGCGGCGATGTCGGTGAGCTGCGCGACGACGCGGTCGGCGACCTCGGAATCCAGCGCCGCGATGCGCACCGCACCGGCCGACGACGCCGTTGTCACCGTGACATTGGCCAGCCCGAACAATCGGTCCAGCGGGCCGCGGTAGGTGTCGACGGTCTGCACGCGGGATATCGGCGCAATGCGGCGTTCCTGCACCAGCCAACCCGTTCGGGTGTATACCGCCTGCGCGCCGATCTCCCAGCGGTGCACGCGGTATCGCCACATCGGGACCACGAAGACGAAGACCACGATGCCAATCACCGTGACCGCCGCCGCAACCCAGTGCAGCCAGGTCAGACGACGGTCGATCGCGAACCACACCAGCTGGCCGATCGTCAACAGAAGCCACGGGATCGCGGCGCCGATCGCCCACACCAGCGGCGCTTTTCGGCTCGGCGGAAAAGCGGGATCGGCGAGATTCGTCACGTCGACGACGATTCCCTTTCCAGATGCAAACATTCGTCGACACCGAACACCCGCAGGGTCCGCAGCATCCGACCCGGGATGAGGTCGGCGACATCCGCGGTGGCGACGATCGTCGGCTCGCCGACGTCCAGGCGTTCACCATTGGTGACGACGGTGGCCGACCCGGCGGCGAGCACGTTTCGCAGCCAATCGGCCTGCGTTCCGTACGGCAGTCCGATCAGGAAGCCGGTCCTCGTCGGCACGATGTCGACCGGCGTCTGATACGCCCGTCCCGACTTCCGTCCGGTGTGCTGGATCACCGACGTCTGCGTCCCCGCCGATCCGGCGGTTCGCATCACCCGTGGGTTCGTCACCGAGCGGTTGATGCGCCGGACTGCATTGAGCACCGGCTGCAGCTTCCACCGCATTCCGACCACCAGCAGTGCCAGCGGCACAGCGACCATGCCGGCCACCAAGCCGGCGATCCGTTTCGACATGCAACCTCCCATTCGCGTCCAGCGTAAGTAACCACTGGCCTCCTACGCCCTGAGTATGTTGAACGAATGAGTGCCAAATGGACCGCGGCCGACGTGCCGGATCAGTCCGGCCGGGTCGCCATTGTCACCGGCGCCAATTCCGGCCTCGGATACGACACCGCAGCCGTTCTTGCCGAGAAGGGTGCACAGGTAGTGCTGGCGGTGCGCAATCTCGACAAGGGCAACGAAGCCGCCGACCGCATCAAGAAGTCGAGCCCGAACGCGGTCGTCTCAACCCAGGAGCTCGACCTGACATCGCTGGACAATGTCCGCAAGGCCGCAGACGAATTGCGCGCAGCCCACCCGCGCATCGACTTGCTGATCAACAATGCGGGCGTGATGTACGTGCCGACGCGGGAGACCACCAACGACGGCTTCGAAATGCAGTTCGGTACCAACCACCTCGGTCACTTCGCGTTGACCGGTCAGCTGCTCGACAACATATTGCCGGTCGAAGGGTCGCGAGTGGTCACGATCAGCAGCGTGGGCCACCGAATCCTGGCCAGGATCCATTTCGAGGACCCGCACTTGGAGCGCAAGTACAACCGCGTCGAGGCCTATGGGCAGTCCAAATTGGCCAACCTGCTGTTTACCTACGAACTGCAGCGGCGGCTGAAAGCCAACGGAAGCCCGACCGTCGCACTCGCCGCGCACCCTGGCTTTTCGGACACCGAACTCATGCGCTATCTGCCCAGTTTCATCCCCGACTTCCTCTGGCGCATGGCCACGCAACCCGCCGAGAAGGGCGCGCTGCCGACCCTTCGTGCGGCGACCGATCCCGGGGCGCAAGGCGGCCAGTATTACGGGCCGGACGGCATCGGGGAAGTGAAGGGCAACCCGAAAGTCGTTGCGTCCAGCGCACAGTCGCACAACGAGGACATCCAACGTCGGCTGTGGACCATGTCCGAGGAGCTGACCGGCGTCACCTATCCGGTCTGATGCGCTCCGTCGATGAGCACAGGCGCGTCGTCGCCGGTCTGATCACCCGCCGCCGGCCGGTCACCCTGCCGCTCGCCGACACGCTGGGTCTGGTGCTGGCCGACGATGTCGTCGCCCCGCTGTCGCTGCCCGGCTTCGACAACTCCGCGATGGACGGGTATGCCGTCGTCGCCGACGACGTCGCCACCGCGACGCCCGAGCAGCCCGTGCTGCTGCCCGTCGCCGAAGACATTCCAGCCGGTCGTACCGACGCGCTCACGCTCAAACCCGGTACGGCACACCGGATCATGACGGGCGCGCCGCTTCCCGCGGGTGCGACGGCGGTCGTACCCGTCGAGGTTACCGACGGCGCCACCGACGCCGTCACGATCCGCTCCGGCGCTAAACCCAACCAACACATCCGGCGTGCGGGCGAGGACGTCACCGTCGGCACCACGGTGCTGCGGGCGGGTCAGGTCGTCACGCCTGCGGCACTGGGCCTGGCCGCCGCGCTCGGCCTCGGCGAGCTGACCGTCAGTCCCCGGCTGCGCGTTCTGGTGATGTCGACGGGCACGGAATTGGTGGCTCCGGGAGCCCCGCTACAGCCGGGCCAGATCTACGAATCCAACGCGGTAATGCTGGCGGCCGCCATCCGGGATGCGGGCGCAGAAGTCGTGGCGGCCCCGATGGCCGGTGACGACGTCGAAGTGTTCCGCGACGTACTTGGCCGCCACTTCGGACACGCCGACCTCATCATCACCACCGGCGGTGTCAGCGCAGGCGCCTATGAGGTCGTCAAGGATGCCTTCGGAGACGCTGGGCCGGCGACTGGGGGCACTCCCCAAGCCGGCTGTGAGCCCACCCGCTTGCGGGGGACGGGCGTGAGTGGGCAGGTCGACTTCGTCAAGGTCGCCATGCAGCCCGGTATGCCGCAGGGCGCGGGCGCGGTGAACGGGACCCCGATAATCACCCTGCCTGGCAATCCGGTCAGCGCACTGGTGTCCTTCGAGGTGTTCATCCGCCCGCCGCTGCGCGCCGCGATGGGGCTGCCGAACCCGGAGCGCCCGCGGCGCACGGCCGTGCTGACCGAGGACCTCACCTCGCCGCGCGGCAAGCGGCAGTTCCGCCGCGGCGTGCTCGACGGCAGCGCGGGCACGGTCACCAGTTACGGGCCGCCCGCGTCGCATCATCTGCGCTGGCTGGCCTCGGCGAACTGTCTGCTGGAGATCGACGAGGACGCCGTCGAAGTGACCGCCGGGTCGCAGGTCCAGGTTTGGGACCTCGCATAGGCATATGGGCCGGACGGACCGCCCGTAGAATCGCTGCACGATGGCCACACGCCCCGACCTCAAATCAGGCCCCGCGCGGCTCGTGGCGCTGGTGCGCTCCGCGATACCCCCGATGCACCCTGCGGGCCTACCGTTCGTAGGGGTGAGCCTGGCGGTCGCGCTCGCCGGACGCAGGAACCGATGGCTGCGGCGCGCGGGGCTGACGTCCGCGGCTGCGAACGCCGCGTTCTTCCGGCATCCACCGCGGGTGCCGCCCACCCGGCCCGGCGTCGTCGTCGCGCCGGCCGACGGACTGATCTGCCTCATCGAAGCAGCGGCGCCCCCGGCCGAACTCGGCCTGCCCGCAACGCCGTTGCCGCGCATCAGCATCTTCCTGTCGGTGCTGGACGCCCACGTGCAGCGCGTTCCGATCGGCGGCGAAGTGGTCACTGTCGTGCATCGGCCCGGACTGTTCGTCTCCGCGGACCTGGAAGCGGCCAGCGAGGACAACGAACGAAACAGCGTGGTGATCCGCACCCCCGACGGCGTCGAGGTGATCGCCGTACAGATCGCCGGTCTGGTGGCGCGCCGCATCGTCTGCGAGGCAAAGGTCGGCGACAAGCTGGCGATCGGCGAGACGTACGGCCTGATCCGATATGGATCGCGGCTGGACACCTACCTGCCCGCCGGCTCCCGCATCCTGGTCGCAACCGGACAGCGTGCTGTCGCAGGCGAAACCATATTGGCCGAGCTGCCGTGATCAAACCCCGCCTCAAGAAGCCGGTTGTCAGCCTGCGCATCCTGCCCAGCGCGATGACGGTCGTGGCCATCTGCCTCGGCTTGAGCGCGGTCAAGTACGCACTCGACAACCGGCCGACGGAGGCGATGGCATTCCTGGCGATCGCGGCGATTCTCGACGGCCTCGACGGTCGCATCGCCCGGGCTCTGAAGGCCACCTCCCGGATGGGCGAGGAGATCGACTCGCTCGCCGACGCGGTCAATTTCGGTGTCGCGCCAGCATTCATCGTTTACGGGACGCTGTTGTCGGAGTCGCGCGTGGGTTGGATCGTGGTGCTGCTGTATGCCGTGTGCATCGTGTTGCGGTTGGCCCGTTTCAATGCGCTGCTCGACGTGGTTCAGCCCGACTACGAAAAGAAGTATTTCGTCGGCATGCCTGCCCCTGCCGGCGCCATCGGCGCGATCGGCCCATTAGCCGCGAAGATGCAGTTCGGCGAGGGCTGGTGGACGTCGGAAGTGGCGGTCGTGATCTGGATGATCGGCGTCTCGCTGCTGGTGGTCAGCACCCTCCCGATGCGCAAGATTCACACCTTCTCGGTGCCGCCGAACATGGTCGCCCCGCTGCTGGCGCTTCTGGCCATCGGCGTCACGGCGTCGATCCTCTACGGGTACATCGTCATCCTGGCGGTCATCGCCGCCTACGTCATCCACATCCCATTCGCGAGCCGCACCAGGCGATTCCTGGCGGAGCATCCGGAGGTCTGGGACGACAAACCACGGCAACAGCGTGCGGCGCGACGGGCGATTCGACGGGCACAGCCGCACCGTCGTTCCATGATGCGGCTCGGACTGCGCAGACCGGGCCGCTGACGTGACCGGATTCGACGTGGCCGAACGGCCTGCGCCAAAGCAACAGCTTACGTTGACCGCGCGCCTGAACACCTCGGCGCTCGACTCCCGGCGCGGCGTGGTGCGATTGCATCCGGAAGCCATAGCCGCGCTTGGTATTCGAGAGTGGGACGCGGTTTCGCTGACCGGCTCGCGGACCACCGCGGCGGTCGCCGGGGTGGCCCCGGCTGGAACGCCTGCGGGTACCGCGCTGCTTGACGACGTGACCCTGTCCAACGCCGGGCTGCGCGAGGACACCACCGTGATCGTTGCGCCGACGACGGTGTACGGCGCCCGGTCGGTGACGGTGACCGGGTCGAATCTGGCAACACAATCGATTTCGTCCGCCACCCTGCGTCAGGCCCTGCTCGGCAAGGTGATGACGGTCGGCGACACGGTGTCGCTGCTGCCGCGAGAGCTGGGTCCCGACATCCCGACCTCACGCGCCACTTCGGCACTGGCTTCGTCGGTCGGCATCACCTGGACTTCTGAACTGCTGACGGTCACCGGCACGGATCCCGCCGGACCCGTCAGCGTGCAGCCGAATTCCTCGGTCAGGTGGGGCTTCGGAGCCGCTTCGGCGGCGACATCGCGAGATGGCGCCACCCCGACGCCGTTGTCGACCGCGGGCCAGGCGGTCGTCACCACACCGTCGCGGACGACGACCAAACCGACCGTCAGCATTGACGACCTCAAGGGTTCTCAAGTTCAGGCCGAACGCCTCACCGAATGGCTAAAGCTCGCGCTCGACCAACCCGAGCTCCTCGAAACCTTGGGCGCCACAGCCAATCTCGGCGTCCTGGTGTCCGGACCCGCTGGGGTCGGCAAGGCCGCGCTGGTACGGGCGGTGTGCGCCGACCGGCGGCTGGTCGAGCTCGACGGTCCGGAAGTTGGTGCGCTACGCGCCGAGGACCGGCTCAAGAGCGTCGCCTCCGCGGTGACCACCGTGCGCGATGGGGGCGGCGTGCTGCTCATCACCGACATCGATGCGCTGCTGCCGTCCACCGCTGACCCTGTCGCGACGCTGATCCTCACCGAACTGCGCACCGCGGTCGCCACCCCCGGCGTGGCGTTCGTCGCTACCTCGGCGGTGCCCGACAGCGTGGACACGCGTCTCCGGGCGCCCGACCTGTGCGACCGGGAACTCGGGCTCAGCCTGCCCGACGCCGCGATCCGCAAGCAGTTGCTGGAGGTGCTGCTCCGCGATGTTCCCGCCAACAACCTCAAGCTTGACGAAATCGCCGAGCGTACACCGGGTTTCGTGGTTGCCGATCTGTCAGCACTGGTGCGCGAGGCGGCTCTGCGCGCGGCGGCGCGCGCCAGCGCCGACGGCAAGCCACCTGCCCTGACGCAGGAGGACCTGACCGGTGCGCTTAGCGTCATCCGGCCGCTGTCGCGATCGGCGACTGAAGAGGTGTCGGTCGGCGCGATCACGCTCGACGACGTCGGCGACATGACCGAAACCAAGCAGGCACTCACCGAGGCGGTGCTGTGGCCGCTGCAGCATCCCGACACCTTCGCGCGGCTCGGCGTCGAACCGCCGCGCGGTGTGCTGCTCTACGGGCCGCCCGGCTGCGGCAAGACGTTCGTGGTGCGAGCGCTGGCCAGCTCGGGGCGGCTATCGGTGCATGCGGTCAAGGGCGCGGAGCTGATGGACAAATGGGTCGGCGCGTCCGAAAAGGCGGTGCGCGAGCTATTCCGCCGCGCCCGTGACTCGGCGCCGTCCCTGGTCTTCCTCGACGAGATCGACGCGCTGGCGCCCCGGCGCGGGCAGAGTTTCGATTCCGGCGTCACCGATCGGGTGGTGGCGTCACTGCTGACCGAGCTCGACGGCATCGACCCGCTGCGCGATGTGGTCGTGCTCGGCGCGACGAACCGGCCCGACCTGATCGACCCCGCGCTCCTGCGGCCAGGACGGCTGGAGAAGCTGGTGTTCGTCGAACCTCCCGATGCCGAAGCGCGCCGCGAAATCTTGAGAACCGCAGGCAAATCCATCCCGCTGTCCGACGACGTCGACCTCGACGGCTGGCCGATGGGCTCGAGGGCTACAGCGCCGCCGACTGCGTGGCCTTGCTGCGCGAAGCGGCGCTGACGGCGATGAGGCGGTCCATCGACGCGGCCGACGTCACCGCCGCCGATGTCGCCAAGGCTCGCGACACGGTTCGCCCGTCGCTGGATCCGGTTCAGGTCGAGTCGCTGCGCGCGTTCTCGGCCGCGCGCTGATCCGTCGCCGGCACCCGGAAGGCCATTTCGACGGTCGTTCCGCTCTCAGACTGGTCCAGCTGCACTCGGTCGCTTACCGCGCGCATGAGGGGGATGCCGCGACCACGAAACGGGTTGTCCCCGCTCGGCGGCTTCCAGGTGCCGAAATCGACTATCTTCAATATGATTTCGCCGCCGCTCAGCTGCGCCTCGACCCTCATCGCGCCGACGTTGCCACTGCGATAGGCATGCTCGGCGCTGTTGGTGCAGGCCTCGTTGCCGGCCAGCACGATGTCGGCGGCGAGCGATTCGGAAGCCCCTGCCGCCGGCAACCACGCGGATAGCTGTCTCCGGATATCTCTCAGTCGATCCGGGGTTGCGGGCACCTGAATTTGAAGAGGTGTCGGCGGGCGTCGGTGTATCACGATCGCAACGTCGTCGTCGTACCCCTGCGGAGGGGTGAGTTCACGCAGCACCGCATCGGCAACAGTCTCGGCCGGCGAACCGAGCGTCTTGGTCAGCACTTCCGTGACGCTCGTGATCCCGTCGTCGATCGAGTGGTCCTTGCGCTCGACCAGGCCGTCGGTGAAAAGCATCAGGGTTGCCCCGGCAGGCAGCTCATGGGTGGCCTGCGGGCGGGGTTGGGATCTGTGCACCGCCAGCGGCACCGAGCCTGCGCCGTCGAGCGCGATCGCAGAGTCAGGCCAGGCAAGCAGCGCCGGCAGATGCCCGGCACTGCTGTACTGCAAAGTCTGAGAATCGGTGTCGAGGAGCGCCGCGAACACTGTTGCGCAGTGGGCACCCGGAATCAGGGCCGCCACCGAGTCCAGTTCTTCGAGCAGCTGCCCGGGCTCGGCGCCGGTGAGCAATAGCGCACGCGCCGAGCTGCGGAGTTGCCCCATCACGGCAGCAGCGGGCAGTCCGCGCCCGACACAATCACCGACGATGATGCCGATCTGGCCATCGCGCAGCTCAAGCACGTCATACCAGTCGCCCCCGATCTCCAACGGCGGCAGCGCGGGCTCGTAACGGACGGCGAAGCCCGCCGGAGGTTGCATGGTCGGCAGCATCGCGCGCTGCAACGTCAGCGATGCCTCACGCGCGGATTCGAACTGCTGGACATGTTGCATGGCCAGACTCAAGTGCCCGACCAGGGCTCTGACAAGCAGCCGATCGTCCGCGTCGATCCGTCGAGGAGCATTGTGCTCCAACCACAGTGCGATGTCGCCCGCACCGGAGAGCACCGTGAGGATCCCGCGCGCCCGGCCCGGCGAGTCGGCCAGCTCAACCGGCTGCACGGTCAGCGGCTTCAAGTGGCGCGCGTCCGACAGGGTCTGGCGCAGCTGTGAATCGAGATCACGCCAGCTCGAGGCGGGCGGCTCACCCGCCGACTGAATGGCCGGGTCGCTGTCGTTCTTCGGCCACATGACGGCCACCACCCGCCGCAGATCGATGGCCGATCGACACTCCTCGAGCAGGACGGCCAGCACCTCGGCCACGCTTCGCGCTACGCCGGCCGCCGTGGCCAGGCGGACAACCGCGCTGTCCCTCACCGACGAAGCACGCGCACCGGTGATGTCCCGGACGGTCCCGACGTAGACGCCCCGGTCCGCGCCGTCCTCGATGACGGCGTTGACACTGATCGCCACCCAGACAAGGTGGCCATCGCTGTGCCGGATCGGGGTCTCGTAGGCGATGTTTCCCGTCTGCAGTAACTCAACTAGCTGCTCACCGGCCGTCTGCTCGTCGACCAGCCATGGATGAAGCCACCGATACGGCAACCCGTCGGCCCGATATCCGGTGATCTCGGCGAAGGCATCGTTGATCTCCACGACCGCACCATCCCGATCGGCGACAAAGAATCCTTCCTGCAGCGAATTCACCAAGGCGCTGCGAAACGCGTCACGGTCGGCGAGGTCTTCGGCGCGGGCCCGCTGCTCCGCGTAACGCCTTGTGCCGTCGAGGAATCCGCGAGTGGCGACGTCGAGCGGAACCAGTGTCTGCAGAAGGAAATGCAGCAGGGCTGAACCGTCATGCGCAGCGGTGGCCGCGAGTTCGTCGACCAAGCGGAAATGGTTTTCGATGATTTCGAGCATGCTGATCTGTTCCAGCAGCGCTTGCCGGCCGAGCTCATACCCGACTGCCAGGCTCGCCTCATCGTGCTGGGTCAAATGGGTGAGCAGCGCTGCGGTGTAACGACTGTGGAAGTCTTCGTCGGGCGTCGTCACGAGAAGCCCCGATGACGGGCGACGAGCACCGACGCGTCATCGGTCTCTCTGCCGTGCTCGCGCAGGATCCGCTCGGCGATCACGATGGCCGATGCAGTGAAATCGACACTGTCCAAATGCCCTTCGGCAATGCCGTCGGTGGCGATGACGAGCAGGTAGCCGGGGCGGATCGGAATGCGGTCCGGGGGTGAGATGTCGGGCAACTGGTAGCCGACGATCCCGCCGGCCAGGCGCGCCGAGGATCGTGTCTCTAGGCCGCGCGGGGACTTGGTGAGCAGGTTGGCGACGACGTTTCCGACACCCATCCATTGCAGAGTCTCGGGACCGAAATCGATGCGGGCCAACGTCATCGCGGCCCCGCGGGTGGTGGCCAGCTGTCGATGGCACAGCCCGATCAGCACGTCCAGTGGCTCAGCAGCGGCACGGTGGATCACGCCCGCGGCACTTGTTGCGGCAATCTCCGCCGCCGCGCCGTGGCCCAATCCGTCGATCACGCCGAACAAGGCCGCGGTGCCGAGCACATCCACCGCAACCGGCTGGTCACCGCAGACGTCCTCGCCGTCCACTGGACGAGATGCCGTCGCCCACTCGATCGGCCCGAGCCGACCATGGTCATTCATCGGACGGGGTCCACTTCCACATCTCGATGACGGTGCCCTCGCCGGGGGTGGACTCCACCACGAGCCGATCCATCAGCCGGCGAGCGCCCGGCAACCCGAGGCCGAGCCCGCTGCCCGTCGAATATCCGTCCTCGAGCGCTCTCTCGACGTCGCCGATCCCTGGGCCGTCGTCCTCCGCACGTACTACCAACGCTCGTCGACCATCGCGGTATTGAACGCCCACCCGGACCTCGCCCTTTCCTGCGTAACTTGTTATGTTGCGGGCGATTTCGGAGATCGCCGTGGCGATCATCGTGACGTCGGTCAGAGAGAATCCGAGCTGGCGAGCGAGTTCGTGGCCTGCCTGGCGTGCCATGACGATGTCGTCGGGATGGTTCACGTCGACCACGAAGTCAGTCGTCACTTTCGCGCCCGATCGTCGGCTTGCGTGGCGCCAGTTGCCGGGTGAGCAGCGCAAGCCCTTCTTCCAAATCCAGAGCGGTGTGCATGCCGTCGAAGGCCAGCCCCAGCTGAACCATCGCGAATGCGACCTCGGGCTGGAGTCCGACGATGACGGTGTCCGCGCCGCGCAGTCGGGTCATGTGCGCGACAGTGCGCAGTGAACGGGCAGCGTAGGAGTCCATCACGTCAATCGCGGTGACGTCGACGATGATCCCCTGAGCACGGAAGCGGCTCACTTGTTCCATGAGGTCCTGCCGCAGCCGCTCGGTGTCGGAGTCGGTCAGCGCGGCCTGCACCGTGGCGATGAGGATGGCGCCCTGTTTGAGGATGGGTACTGGCATGGGCAGTTAGCGGCCGGTCAGCCGTTCTGCTCTCCAGTGCGCGTGACCTCATAACCCAGGAGGCGCTCGGCTTCCTCGATGCCGCCCTGCAGGTCGCCCACGGCGTTCATCTTCGACAGGTCCAGGCCTATGGTCACCAGCGTCAGCGCGATCTCCGACGACAGTCCCGTGATGATCACGCTCGCGCCCATCAATCCAGATGCGTCGACAGTCTGCACAAGGTGGTTCGCCACCGTCGAATCGATGGTCGGCACACCGGTGATGTCGATGACGACGACCTTGGCACGGTTGGCCCGAATGGCCCGCAGCAGCTGCTCGGTGACCTGCCGGGCGCGCTGGCTGTCGAGGATGCCGATGATCGGCAAGATCAGCAGTTGCTCGCGCACCTGCAGCACCGGCGTGGACAGCTCGCGGATCGCCTCCTGCTGTTGGCGGATGATGCGTTCGCGTTCCTGCACGAAGCTGACGGCCACGGTGTTGGCGATTCGGTTGGCCGCCGGTTCGTACGCGTCAAGTACTCGGTTCAGGAGGTCGAAGTCCGACTGGTACTTCTCGAACAGCGACCGCGCCAGCACGTCGCGGAGCAACAGCACGATGCCGACGACCTCGTCCGTTTCCACGCCTCGCGGGATGATGCGTTCGGAAAGGTCACGCGCGTAGTCCTGCAGCGCCTCGACGCTGCCGGTCTCGAGCACCTCGACGTAGTTGTCGTACACCGCGGTTGCTTCGGAGAAGACCTCCTCGGGGGTCATGGCCGTGAGCAGTTCCGCCGCGGTGATCCTGCGAGCCCACTCCTCGCGTAACACGGTTCGGTTCTGGCGAAGATGTTTGACCAGCTGAGGCAGCAGGCCCTCGCTGGAGATACCGACCGTCGGCGCGGCAGCGGTGGTCGCGATAAAGTCAGTCGACGAATCGGACATCTGATCTCCCGGCTCACGCCCGCGCTGCGGAGGGCGCGGGTCGCTACGGGTGACATTAGCTTGCGCGTCCCGCCGGAAGCCGGCGAAGTTTCATTATCGGTGGATGCAAACGCGGGTAAAAACAGCTACCGGTCTTGTGGGCCAGTAGTGGACGCGCCGAGTTTGTCATACCTGTCCGGGATGATCAGGTGCGTGACGGCGGTGAGGTTGCGGGAGTGGCGTGGGGTGAAGCCGGTGGCCGGTCCGTGCGGTATGGCGATCACCACCCGGTTGCGGACCACACTCGAGGACGAGCACGACGGGAAGGTGTGACACGCACGCGACCAGAGGATCGCGTCGTGAGAGCTACCGACCAGACCACGCCCGATGACCGACAGGCGACCACCAGGAACCGCCACCGGCCAGGGACACGGGGAACCAAATCCCGCCCGCCCAGCCGGGCAAGAACGCGGCACCTGGGCCGGGCAACCGTTACCCCGGCACCGGCCAACAACGGCCAACAACACATCAGTAACGGTTAGGCTCCACGGTGTCCGCCGTACGCGGTGAGTTGCTGGATAAGGAATGGGCATTGTCTGAAACCGATGCGATCACCACCTCGGTCGAGCGCCGCGATGACGTCACGTTGCTCGCCGTCGGTGAGGTGGTCGATCTGGCGACCGCACCGACGCTGGAAGAAGCCATCGACGGATTGCTCGCCGAAGAACCGAAGGCGCTGATAGTCGACCTGTCCGCGGTCACTTTTCTGGCGTCGGTGGGTTTGAGACTGTTGGTCAGCACTCACGAGAAGGTGAGCAAATCGGGTGAATTCGCTGTCGTGGCAAGCGGTCCGATCACCAGTCGGCCGATTCAGTTGACGCGGTTGGACCAGGTTTTCGCGATGTATCCCACGCTCGACGAGGCGTTGGCCGGCGTGCGCACACGGATGGTCAACGGCCAGTAAAGACCACCGGGGCTGGAATAGATCTTGACAGTGACAAGTTAAGAGTGCATAGTCTGCTATAGAACTAGGCAGTGTCAAGATCCAGCACGGGAGGAACCATGACCGCCCCAACCGCCATCCGCGCAGGCGATCGCGAGCGTGAGCGGACCGCGAATCAACTCGGCCAGGCACTCGCTCAGGGCTACCTCGCGATGGACGAATACGAGACGCGACTGCAAACGGCGTTTGCCGCCCAGACCACCGCGGAACTGCATCAGCTCGTCGCCGACTTGCCACTCGCGCGACTGCGTCGCAACGATCCGCGGCGTCAGGCCGCCCGGCGCGCCGCGGCGCGGCGAGGCGTCCAGATCCACCTGGCCGGCTATCTGGCGATGGTCGTCATCGTCCTTACGGTGTGGCTCGTCGTCGGCCTCTCCGCGGGCGCCTGGTATTTCTGGCCGATCTGGCCCATTCTCGGCGCCGGGATCGGGATCGTCGGCCACGCGTTACCGATCCGATTCGCAATGCCCGGTCCGTGCCACTCTCCTCACGGCTCGATCAACCCGGCGCGGATCGCGTAGCGCGCCAAGGCAAGTCGGTCGCGAAGACCGAGCTTGGCCAGCGTGTTCGTTCTATGCCGGTCCACCGTCTTGGCGCTGATGCCGAGGGTGGCCGCGATCTCGCGGGTCGAATGACCCTCGGCGATCAGCTTGAGTACCTCTTCCTCGCGCGGTGTGAGGATCGTGTCCGGCAGGGCATCCCCCTGTCGCGCGCGGTGTAGATAGTCGCGAATCAGCGCAGTGACCGCACCGGCATACAGGAACGGCTCCCCACGCAAGGTCGCCCGGCACGCCTCGAGCAGGTCGCGGTCGGCCACGGACTTGAGCACGTACCCGGACGCCCCGGCCTTCAGCGCCTCGAAGAAGTACTGCTCGTTGTCGTACATCGACAAGATCAGGATCCGAACGTGGGGGTGCGTGCGGTTCATTTCCCTGGCGGCCTGCAGGCCGGTCATGCGGGGCATGGCGATGTCGAGAATGGCCAGATCCGTCGGGGTGTGGTCAAGTGCGGCCAGCGCTTCGTGCCCGTCGGCGGCCTCGGCGACGACGTGCAGGTCGGGTTCGGCATCGAGAATCATCCGTAACCCGCTGCGGACCAGCGCATGGTCGTCGGCGAGCAGGATCCGCGCCGGCTGGGCGAGCATCAGTCGCCCCGTCCTCGAGCCGGGATGACCAGCCGCACCTCGGTGCCCTCGCCGTCGGGTGAGGTGATCGTCAGGTCGGCGTTGACCAGCAGCGCTCGCTCCCGCATGCCGTTGATTCCCGCGCCCTCGGCCGTCACGCCACCCACGCCGTCGTCTGCGATCCGCAGCGTGACTTGATCGGCGGTGGCGTGCAGGTCGAGCCACACCTTGCCGGCGCCGGCATGTCGCGCGACGTTCGTCAGGCTCTCCTGCGCGATGCGGTAGCAGACCAGCTCGACATCGGGTTTCAGCCGATCGGATTGGGGCGCAACGTGTTTGACGACCGCGATCCCGGTCGCCTGGGTGAACTCGCTGCACAGCGCGTTCAGTGCGCTGTGCAGGCCGAGATCTTCCAAAGCGTCGGGGCGCAGCCGCCGCGCGATGCCGCGAACTTCGTCGAGGCTGGCTCGGACCGTCTCCTGCGTGTCTTCGAGCTCGCCCCGTATCGCGGTCGGGGCACGGTCGACCGCGCGCTTGAGCGTGAGCAGCGCGACGGTCAGGGTCTGGCCTATCTCATCGTGTAGTTCGCGCGCGATGCGCTGACGCTCGTTCTCCTGCGCGGCGAGCGCCGATGCGCTTGCCGTCGTCCGCTCCGTCTCGAGCCGATCCAGCATGGCGTTGAACGACGTGATCAGATTGTGCAGGTCTCCGTTGCCGCGGTCGTCGACGCGGTCGCTGCGCCTGGGCGGATCGACCCGCCGCATTGACGCGGCGAGCCGATCCAGGGGGGCAAGACTCGATCGCAGCAACAATGCATTCGCAGTCAGCATGACCGCCAATCCCACAACCAGTACCGGGATTTCGGTGAGCTTGATGCGAGCAGACACCGTCGCTGGGGACAGCGCCAGGATCAGGGTGCCGAGCGTGAAGATCAGGCCGTTGATGAAGAAGACCCGCCGGAACAGCGCGGCGGCGGGCGTTCGCGCGCGGTTCATAGCCACCAGAGTGGTCCGCCGGATAGACGTTTGTCCATACAGGTCACTACCCGCCGGGAATGGGTGTCAGACCCGATAGGCAGCGGGCGATCCGCCGAACAGACTCTCCTCAACGGCGGTAGGAGCGGCGATGCATATCTATCGGACGATGGTGCCCGGCAGTGGAGTCCTGCACCAGATCCTCACCAGGGACGGCGAGAGTTTCTGCCTGCTTGTGGACGCCGCCCACAACCGGCACCTGTTCACCTACGGCGGCGAGCTCGATGAGCCCACCCGAGCGATCGTGCTCGAACCCGACGAGGCCGATCAGGTGGCCGAGCTTCTGGCTAACCGACCGGTTGCCGATCGCCTCCTCTCGCTGGAACGACGGGTCGACGAACTGATCGGAGAACGAGGACGATGACAATTACCACGAGCGCAGCCGGTACCCAACGGGACGAAGTCATGCAAGCACACGAGATCGCCGTGACCCCGCCGACGGTCCGGATGGACGACCCGGTGTCCAAGGCCGTGCAACTGATGGTCGTCAATCGACTGCCCGGGGTGGTCGTGGTCGACGATTCGGACCGCCCGGTCGCGGTTCTGCCCGGCACTCAGGTTCTGCGCCTGACGATTCCGGAGTCGTATCGGGACGACCCGGCACTGGTGCGCACCGTCGATGAGATCCACGCAGACCTGTTCTGGCACGGACCCGGCAATCTGACCGTCGGCGACTGCCTACCCACCCCGGTTCCCAAGCCCGCCACCGTGGCTCCGGACGCCACACTGCTCGAGATCGCCACCGTAATGGCCAACAAGAGGAGCCCGCTGATAGCCGTTGTGGACCGCGGCGGCAAGCTCCTCGGTGCGGTGACACTGGAGCGGCTGCTCACCAGCCTGGCCGTGGCCGGACCCAACGACTGAACCACCGGCCCCGTGCTGGCTCCGCTGCTGGCGCTAGCGATATTCGTTGTCGCATTCTGGTTTTTGGCCACCGAGCGCGCGAACAAGGTCAAGACGGTTCTGGTCGCCGCAGGCCTGATGACCCTTCTCGGCCTGGTCCCGGGCGAGAAGGTGTTCTACTCGGAGCACGAGGGCATCGACTGGAACGTCATCTTCTTGCTGCTCGGCATGATGGTCGTCGTCGGCGTGATCAAACAAACCGGCGTCTTCGACTTCCTGGCGATCTGGGCCGCAAAGCGGTCCAGGGGCAAGCCATTTCGGCTCATGGTGATGCTGATGGTCATTACCGGGATAGCCTCACCGGTGCTCGACAACGTGACCATCATCATGCTCGTCGCGCCGGTGACGCTGGTCATCTGCGACCGGTTGGAGATCGCGGCCCAGCCGTTTCTGATCGCGGAAGTGCTGGCGTCGAACATCGGTGGCGCCGCAACGTTGATCGGCGACCCGCCCAACATCATCATCGGCAGCCGGGCCGGGCTGACCTTCAACGACTTCCTGGTAAACATGGCACCCGCGGTGGTGGTCATCTTCGCGCTGTTCGTGCTATTTACCAAAGTGCTGTTCCGAAAGGATCTGCGCACCAACCACATCTGCCTCGACAACGTAATGGCCCTGCAGGAACGGCGAGCCATCAAGGACACCCGCCTGCTCGTGCGGTCGATGGCGGTGCTGGCACTCATCGTCGTCGGATTCAGCCTGCACTCGGTGCTACATGTGGCCCCGTCGATCGTCGCGCTGCTCGGAGCCGGCACGATGTTGTTGGTCACCAACGTCGACGTCGCCGACGTGCTCCCCGAAGTGGAGTGGCCGACGCTGGTGTTCTTCATGGGCTTGTTCGCGATGGTCGCCGGGCTGGTCCACACCGGGGTGGTCGGGTGGCTCGGCGATGCCGCGGTGGCGATGTTCGGCGACGACTTCTTCCTTGCCGCAACCGGATTGCTGTTCGGGTCCGCCGTGCTCGGAGCGTTCGTCGACAACATCCCGTACACCGCAACGATGACCCCCGTCGTCGAGGACATGGCGGCCCAGGCGCCAGACGCCGAGACCGGCAGGGCGCTGTGGTGGGCATTCGCGCTGGGCGCCTGCTTTTCCGGTAACGGCACCGCGATCGCGGCCAGCGCCAACGTCGTCGCCATCGGCATCGCGCAACGCGCGGGCCACGCGATCAGCTTCTGGCGGTTCACCCGCTACGGTATCGTCGTGACGCTACTGTCCACCGCGCTGGCGTGGATTTACGTGTGGCTACGCTACTTCTGAGGGCTCCAATGGTCGATAGCCGCAGCCAGTTCGGCTTCGCTCGGCATCCGTTCGCTCGCCCACGCGACGTAGCCATCGGGACGGATCAGCACTGCGTCGGGTAGCTCCGGGTGCTTGTCGACGGCGTGCACGATGTCGGAGCGCTCCAGCTCAACCGGCGCGGCCGTCACCAAGACAAACTTGCCTTCCCTGAGCAGCTCGTAAACTCGCTTGCCGTCACTTCCGATGTCCGGCATCCGCCTGCCGACCATCCAGTCCTCGTCGCGCGAGCGCGGGTAGGCGATGCCGATGCCGCTGAGGCGTTCGGCCATCATCTTGCGGCTGCGGGGTATCCGGAGAAACACCCCGAGCGCGACACTTCGCACCGCCCGTCGCGCCGCCGAGGTGGCGAGCACCAACTGGTTGAACGCGTCGGTCATCCGCAGCACGCCGGCACCGACGGGGTGGCGTTCCTTCTCGTAGGTGTCCAGCAGCCAGGGTGGCGCCGACCCGCGGCTGGCCGCCGCGAGCTTCCAGCCCAGGTTCATCGCATCGCCGAGTCCGGTGTTCATGCCCTGACCCCCGAGCGGGGAATGCACATGCGCAGCGTCGCCGGCCAGAAACGCCCGGCCGGACCGGTAGTGCCGGGCCTGCCGACGCTCACTGAGAAACCTTGAGCTCCAACGCATCTCGCTCATACCGAAGTCCTCGCCCGCAATCCGGCGGAATGCGTCGCGGATCTCCTCGAGCGTAACCGGTTCGCGCAGCGGCGCCTGCTCGCGCAGCCGGTCCCAGGCGATGGCGCGGAACCACCCGTCGCCGAACGGCACGAAAAGCACCACACCCTGCGAACCCGTCTCGGCGAACAACGTTTCGGCGGGCGGGGACGCGAGCCGTACATCGGCCAGCAGGATGTGCGTCTGGTACTGCTTGCCAACGAAGTCGATGCCGAGCAACCGACGCACGGCGCTGTGCGCGCCGTCGCAACCCACCACATAGCCGGCGGTCACCGTGTCGCCCCCGCCGAGTTCGAGGGTGACGCCGTCGTCGTCTTGTGTCAGCCCGACCACCTCGGCGCCGCGGATGACCTCGACGCCGAGTTGGTCCGCACGCGCGGCCAGCAGATGCTCAGTCCCACTCTGCGGGACGATGAGCACCATCCCGAACCGGGTGGGCAGCTCACGCAGGTCTACCGTCGCGCCGCCCGGCGGGGCCAGTTCGTGCACCGGTATGCCCCGCCCCAACAGCTGGTCGGCAAGCCCGCGCGCGTCAAGCAGCTCGAGCGTGCGCGCATGCACCGCGAATGCCCTGGTGATGTTCGGCATATCGGTGCGCTCCTCGAGCAGCCGCACCGTCGCCCCACCGAGCGCCAGCTCGCACGCCAGCATCAGCCCGGTAGGGCCTGCACCGACCACCACAACATCCGGAATGCTCACGACGCCGCATGTTAGCTGCATCCGCCCACGTAGAATGTCAATAACCAAAAGCCATTGACACCGGCTGACACCCCGCCCTTTGCTCTTCGCCTGACGGCTCATCGCCGACCAAGCGGTTCCCATCGGAGTGCCATGCTCGCCATCCTGTTTGCCCACGCGGTCGCTACCGCGTTGGCTCCCCTGCTGGTCTATCGGTGGGGCCGGATGGCGTTCTACCCGCTGGCGCTGGTGCCGCTGGGTTCGCTCGTCTGGGTTGCACTGAACTGGCCACAGCCCGGGCGGGCACCGACCGCCAACGTCTCGTGGGTGTCTGAACTGTCGATGGACATCACGTTGCGCTTCGATGCGCTGGCGGCGATCATGAGCGTGCTGGTGCTGGGCATCGGCGCGCTGGTGTTGTTCTACTGTGCCGACTACTTCCAGCACCACGACGGGCATACCGAAAAACGGCTGCCTTCTTTCGCCGCCGAGCTCGTCGCATTCTCCGGCGCCATGTTCGGACTTGTGGTCAGCGACAACATGCTGGTGCTCTATGTGTTCTGGGAGCTCACCACGGTGCTGTCGTTCCTGCTGGTGGGGCACTACGCGGAACGCGCGACCAGTCGCCGCGCAGCCACTCAGGCGCTGCTGGTGACGACATTCGGCGGGCTGGCCATGCTGGTCGGCATCATCGTGCTCGGCAACATGGCCGGTACCTATCTGCTGTCCGAATTGATCGCCGCGCCGCCGACGGGTGTAGCGGCGTCGGTCGGCGTGGTGCTCGTACTAGTGGGCGCGCTGTCCAAATCGGCCATCGTGCCGATGCACTTCTGGCTACCGGGGGCGATGGCCGCGCCCACTCCGGTCAGCGCGTACCTGCACGCCGCGGCGATGGTCAAGGCCGGTGTGTATCTCGTCGCCCGGATGACGCCGGGGTTCGCCGATTCTCCACCGTGGCGCCCGACCGTCATCACGCTCGGTGTGCTCACGATGCTGCTGGCCGGGTGGCGCGCGGTGCGCGAATACGACCTCAAGTTGATCCTCGCATTCGGGACGGTGAGCCAGCTCGGGCTCATCACCGTGATGGTCGGCGGAGGTGGCAGCGACATGATGCTGGCCGGGCTGGCCATGCTGTGTGCGCACGCCATGTTCAAGGCATCGCTCTTCATGGTCGTCGGCGTCATCGACCACGCCACCGGCACCCGTGACATCCGCAGGCTGGCGTGGCTCGGAGCGCGCAGCAGAAGCCTGCTCGTCATCGCCGTCGCGGCTACCGCGAGTATGGCGGCGCTACCGCCGTTCCTCGGGTTCGTGGCCAAGGAGGCCGATTTCGAAACCGTGCTGCACAGCCCGGCGCTGGGCTCGGCGGCACCGTTCGTTCTCGCAGGCATCGTCTTCGGTTCGGTGTTCACCACCATCTACAGCCTGCGCTTCCTGGTCGGCGCGTTCGGGCGCAAAGGGCGGCCGGAGCCCAGTACCCGGGTCGCCGAAATGCACCGCCCCGAAGTCACTTTCATGATCCCGCCCGCACTTCTGGCTGCGGCAGGCCTGCTGTTCGGGCTGTGGCCCACCCAGCTCGACGTCGTGCTGGACAACTATGCGGACACGGTGCCCGGCGGGCAGGACTACGACCTCGCGCTCTGGCACGGACTAGGGCTGCCGCTGCTGCTGTCGGTTCTCGTCCTGGCCGTCGGCACCGCGGCGTTCTTCGGCCGGGCCCGACTACGGCGGCTGCGAACGGTGCGGACGCCCCTGGGCAACGCCGACCGCATCTACGACGCGGCCGTGCACGGCCTGGATCTGCTGTCGGTGCGGCTCACCGCGGCCACGCAGCGGGGCTCGATCCCGGCGACCCAGTCGGTGATCCTGTCCACGTTGGTTCTGGTGCCGCTGTTCGTGCTGGCCATGGGCGCCCGCGATCGTCCCGACTTCGCGCTGTGGGGTTCGCCGATACAGGTCGTGGTCGGGCTGATTGTGCTGGCGGCCGCGCTCAGCGCGACGATGATGGGCAACCGGCTGGCGGCCGTGCTGTTGGTCGGCGTGACGGGCTACGGCTGCGGCGCGATCTTCGCGTTCCACGGCGCACCCGACCTGGCGCTGACCCAGTTCCTGGTCGAGACGCTGATGCTGGTGATCTTCGTGCTGGTGCTGCGGACCCTGCCCGCCGAGGCGAATCGCGCGAACATCCGCAGGCATCGGTTACCGCGAGCCGTGCTGGCGCTGGCAGTCGGCGGCACCGTCACCACGCTGGCGGTTTTTGCGATGGCCGCCCGCACCGGGATTCCGATCGCCGCGTTGCTGCCCGACGCCGCGTATTACCGCGGGCACGGCGCCAACGCCGTCAACGTCCTGCTTGTCGACATCCGCGCCTGGGACACCATGGGCGAGATCTCGGTGTTGCTTGTCGCGGCCACCGGTGTGGCGTCAATGGTGTTCCGGCACCGACGTTTCGGTGCCGCACCGCGGGTCTCCGACGCGGGACAGCCCGACAACGGGCGGCTCTACAGCGCCGCCGAGAACAGCCCAGCGGTCGGCGACATCACCTGGCTGCGGGGCAGCGAGCTGCGCGACCCGCGACACCGGTCGCTCGTGCTGGAGGTAGCGACGCGGATCATCTTCCCGCTCATCATGGTGCTGTCGGCGTACTTCTTCTTCGCCGGGCACAACACCCCCGGTGGCGGGTTCGCCGGCGGCCTGACGGCCGGTCTGGCCTTGGTGTTGCGATATCTGGCCGGAGGGCGTTACGAACTCGGCGAGACACTGCCGCTGGACGCAGGCAAGATTCTCGGCGCCGGGCTGTTCCTTTCGGCGGGCACCGCGGTGGCCTCGCTGCTGGCGGGCGCGCCGGTGCTGTCGTCGGCGTTGATCGAGATCGACGTGCCGGTGTTGGGCACCGTCAAGTTCGTCACCGCGCTGTTCTTCGACTTGGGCGTGTACCTGATCGTCGTCGGCCTCGTCCTCGACGTGCTTCGCAGCCTCGGCGCCCGCATCGATGTGGAGATGGGCAAGGCGGTGGTGGCGCGATGACCGCCTATCTGGTTCCACTCGTGCTTATCGGCGGACTCACAAGTGCAGGGGTTTACCTGCTGCTGGAACGGAACCTGACCCGAATGCTGTTGGGGTTGTTGCTGATCGGTAATGCGATCAATCTGCTCATTCTCACGGTCGGCGGCCCTTCGGGCAATCCGCCCATCAGGGGACGCACCAGCAACGGTGAGACCACCACCGCAGATCCGTTGGCGCAGGGCATGATTCTGACCGCGATAGTGATCAGCCTGGGCATCGCCGCGTTCGTACTGGCGATGACCTACCGGTCGTATCGGTTGACCACCGAAGAGGAAGTCAGCAACGACCTCGAGGACACCAGGGTCTCGGAGATGGCCGCGACGGACTCCACCGCCATCGATGAGGACCGTTTGCGACCCGAGGCGGCACGCGACACCGATCTGCCCGACGAACTCGACGCGCTGCCCGGACTGGAGGGGTCACGATGACAGCGCAGCGAGGACCGGAGCGAGCGGGAGTCGAGGCATGAACATCGGCGCGGTGCTGACACCGCTGCCCGTGCTGATCCCGACCATCGCCGCCGCGCTGACACTGATCGCCGGCCGCAGGCCGCGGCTGCAGCGGGCGATCGCGCTGGCCGCGCTGTCCGTCGTCGTCGCGGTGTGCGCGGCGCTGCTCTACCTCGCCGATCGAGACGGCACGCTCGCCCTGAATGTCGGCGGCTGGGGTCAATCCGTGGCCGGCATGGGACCGCTGGGCATCACGTTGGTGGTGGACCGGCTCTCGGCGCTGATGTTGGTGGTGTCCTCGATCGTGCTGTTGGCGGTGGTCCTCTACGCCATCGGGCAGGGCATCCGCGACGGCGACGAACGCCAACCGGTGTCGATTTTCCTGCCGACGTATCTGGTGCTGTCGGCCGGGGTGTGCACGGCGTTTCTGGCCGGCGACCTGTTCAACCTGTTCGTCGGCTTCGAGGTGCTGTTGTCGGCGAGCTTTGTGTTGTTGACCATCGGCGCCAGCAAGGACCGGGTCCGCGCAGGCATCTCCTACGTGATGGTGTCGATGGTGTCGTCGCTGGTGTTCCTGTTCGGTATCGCGCTTGTGTACGCCGCCACCGGAACACTGAACTTGGCGGAGCTGGCGGTGCGGCTTGACGGTGTCGCGGAAGGTACCCGCAGCGCGTTGTTCGCGGTGCTACTGGTCGCCTTCGGCATCAAGGCGGCTGTCTTCCCACTGTCGACCTGGCTGCCCGACTCCTACCCCACCGCGCCCGCGCCTGTCACCGCAGTGTTTGCCGGCTTGCTGACGAAAGTCGGTGTGTACGCGATCATCCGGTCACACTCGTTGCTGTTCCCCACCGGAGGGCTTGACCCCCTGCTGCTCGTCGCTGCCCTGCTCACCATGCTCATCGGCATCCTCGGCGCGATCGCCCAGAGCGACATCAAACGACTGCTGTCCTTCACGCTGGTCAGCCACATCGGCTACATGGTTTTCGGCATCGCATTGTCGAGCCAGCTCGGCATGTCGGGCGCGATTTACTACGTGGCGCATCACATTCTGGTGCAGACCACCCTGTTCCTGGTGGTCGGGCTGATCGAGCGACAGGCGGGTGCGTCGACCCTGCAACGGTTGGGTGGCCTGGCGGCAACGAGCCCGCTGCTGGCCTTCGTCTTTGTCGTGCCCGCGCTCAATCTTGGTGGTATACCGCCCTTTTCGGGGTTCATCGGTAAGGTGGCGCTGCTGGAGGCCGGTGCGCAGAATGGCTCGGCGCTGGCCTGGATCCTGGTGGGCGGCGGTGTGCTCACCAGTCTGCTGACGCTGTACGTGGTCGCCCGGGTGTGGACCAAGGCGTTCTGGCGGTCCCGGGAGGACGCCCCCGAGGGCCACCTCTCCGGCGCAGCACCCTCGGCGCTCATCGACGAACCGGAAGACATTCAGTTCGTCGACCGCGACCATGTCGGGCGGATGCCGGTCGGGATGGTGGTACCGACCGGCGCGCTCATCGCGGTCGCCATGGCCTTGACGGTGCTGGCAGGCCCGATCTTTGCCTACAGCGGCCGCGCCGCCGACGAAGTGCTCGACCGCGGCCAGTACATCTCTGCGGTGGTGGGTCCCAGATGAGACGCTACGTGCTGCGGGCCTGGGTGGTGTGCTGGTTGATCCTCGTGTGGATTCTGTTGTGGGGCACGTTCTCTGCGGCCAATATCCTTTCCGGCCTGGCGATCGCACTGGTGATCACGGTGCTGCTGCCACTGCCGGCGGTACCCGTCGAAGGCAGGGTTCACCCGCTATCGCTGGTGCGCCTCGTCGGCACCGTCTCGTACTACTTGGTGCTGTCGTCGGCGCAAGTGGCATGGTTGGCGGTCAAGCCAGGCCCACCGCCCCTGTCCGCGGTACTGCGAGCCCATCTGGCAGTCAAGTCGGATCTGTTGCTGGCCCTGGCGGTCACCATCTTCAACCTCATTCCGGGATCCATCGTGCTCGAGATCGACCAGGCCCGCCGGATGCTCTACATGCACGTGATCGACGTCGGCTCCGAGCACGCCGTGAACCGCTTCTACCGCCAGGTGGCCGAAGTCGAGCGGCTACTGGTGAAGACGTTCGAGAGGGAACATGACTGGCGGCCCGCGGCTCGAGAGGAGACCCCATGACAGTCGTCTGGATCGTTGCCGCGGTGATGCTGACCGCCGCTGCGGTCATCACGATGTTCCGGCTGCTGGCGGGGCCCAGCACGCTCGACCGGCTTGTCGCACTGGACACCCTTGTCGCAGTGACGATGTGCGCGATCGGCACCTGGGCGGCCTTCAGCCTCGACACCACCGTGACGTACGGCCTGACCGCACTCGCGCTGATCAGCTTTGTGGGTTCGGTCAGCGTGGCGCGATTCCGAGTTCCTGACATCGACAAACCCCCGTCCGGAAGGAGACTGCGATGAGAACCCTCGACATCGTCACCGGCGTGCTCGTGCTGGGCGGCTCGACACTCGCGCTGACCGCGGCGATCGGTGTGGTCCGCTTCCCGGACACCCTCTCGCGAATGCATGCCGCGACCAAACCTCAGGTGCTCGGCCTGCTGCTGGTGCTGGCCGGTGCTGCGATCCGGCTACGCGGCAACGTCGACGTCGGCATGGTGATTCTGACGGGCTTGTTCACTTTGATCACCGCTCCGGTCGTGGCCAACCGCGTCGGCCAGCTGGCGTACCGGGAGCAGAACATCCGCGTTGACCTGCTGACCAGGGACGAATTGCGTGAGTTCGCCGAAAACAGGGAATCCCCTGGCAATGGCCGATGAACTATTGAAGCGCTACCACGTCTCACAATTAGCGACGTGGGCAACGGCCCGCCGCCGAGCCCGTCGTCCATGGCATCCGGCTAGGTAGGGAAGCAGCGAGCACAACGAACAGGAGGCGGGTCCATGCCGATCGATCGCGATACTTATCGGAAGCAGAGCCTGGACACGTGGGCCGAGATGGCCTCTGGTTGGGAGGACCGCCGCGAGTGGCTGATGGATATGACCGAACCGGTCAGCGCCTGGCTCCTCGACAAGGTGGACCCGCAACCCGGAGAGACCATCCTCGAGATCGCGGCCGGGACTGGCGACTTGGGCCTCCGCGTCGCGGAGCGTGTCGGCCAACAGGGCCGCGTGATCTCCACCGACTTCGCGCCGGAGATGGTCGACGTCGCTCGACGCCAGGGCGAGTCCCGCGGCCTCACCAACGTCGACTACCGGGTGCTGGACGCCGAAAGAATGGACCTCGACGACGACAGCGTCGACGGGGTGCTCTGCCGATTTGGCTACATGCTCATGGCCGACCCGGCGGCGGCGCTCATCCAGACAAGGCGGGTGCTGCGTGGCGGCGGGCCGTTAGCCTTCGCGGTCTGGGGGACTTCCGCGGCCAACCCGTGGGCGGCCGTGCCCGGGATGATCCTCGTGCAGCGCGGTCACATGCCCGCGCCTGAGCCTGGAGCGCCGGGGATCTTCGCCTTGGCAGAACCGGACCGAATACGCGAGCTTGTCACGGGCGCCGGTTTCGGTGAGCCTGAGGTGGAGGAGGTCGCCCTCGAATTCCCCTTCCGGGACTTCGACGACATCTGGGACTTTCTTATCCGACTGGCCGGCCCGCTGGCGCTCGTGATAAACGCACTCCCCCAAGACGAGCGGGGCGCAACGCGAGCGGAGATCATGGAGAACGCTGCGTCCTACCACAACGAAGACGGTTCCTACACTTTTCCAGCCTCGCCGTGGTGCGTGCTCGCGCGTTAGCTACTCCGACAGCTGAAACTCGACCATCGCCGTGACCGTATCGACGGCGTCGCTCAGCGCCACCAGCCGCGCCGCCGCAGTCGGCGCGGAAAGTATCGCGTACCGGTCGGCCTGCCCCATCGGAAGCCGGGAAGCCAAGGCGTACAACCACATCGCGGCGTCCCCCGACGCGTCGGCGCCTACCACGATGTCTCGCCCGTTCACATCCGCTCCACGGGCGGCGGCGATCCGCTCGAACAGCGCGATCATCCGGTCCTCGACATCCCTGACTGCGTCCACGTCGACGGCGTCACCGGGCTCGTCGGGCCATGGCTCGATCTCGGCCTGCGGGTAGGGATCGTCGGTGCGCCAGTCCAGCACCCGGATTCGCTCGCCCATCACGCATCGCAGGCGGTAGCGGCCGTCGCCGAAGTCGGCGCACTCGGTGATGTGGGCCAGCGCGCCGACGTCGCTGCGGGTGTCCCCGCCGCCGACCTCTCGGCCCGCGGCGATCAGCACCACCCCGAACGCCGGGTCCTCGGCGGCCAGGCACTGCTGTACCAATGCGGAGTATCGCGGCTCAAAGATTCTCAGCGGCAGTTCCTCGCCGGGCAGCATCGCCACCTCCAGCGGGAACATCGGCGTGAGGGGCACTAGATATCCAGCTCGCCGATCAGCGCGTCGACCACCGCGCGTAAATCCCCGTCGTGTTCCTCGGCGACTCGTCGCTGACGTTGGTACGACGCGCCCATCCGGTAGATGTCGGCGACGCGCGCCAACTCGTCGGCGCAGGACAGCGACTTGGCCACCGGCTCGAGGCGGATCAGCAGCGCGTCGAGATCCTCGGTGACCAGCCGCTCGTTGCTGTCGGCGTCCAGGATGATGACGGCGTCAAGGCCGTAACGGGCTGCCCGCCATTTGTTTTCCTGCACATGCCACGGCGGCATGCTCGGCAGATGCTCGCCGGCGTCGAGGCGCCGGTCCAAGTCGACGACCAGGCAATGTGTCAATGCGACCAGCGCGCTCAGCTCGCGAATATTGGAGACACCGTCGAAGATCCGGACTTCCACAGTGCCCAGATGCGGTGAAGGCCTTATGTCCCAACGGATTTCGTTCATGTGGTCGATGATGCCGGTCTTCTTCTGGTCATGGACGAAGCCTTCGAACTCGGTCCACGTCTGGAAGTGGAACGGCAGTCCGGCGGTCGGCAGCTGCTGGAACATCATCGCGCGGTTGCTCGCATAGCCGGTGTCCTCGCCCGCCCAGAACGGCGACGACGCTGACAATGCAAGCAGGTGCGGGTAGTGGTTGAGCATCGAGGTGATGATCGGCATCACCTTGTGCGCCGACGAGATGCCTACGTGCACATGCACACCCCAGATCAGCATCTGCCGACCCCACCACTGCGTGCGCTTGATCAGCTCGGCGTAGCGCGGCGCGTCGGTCAGCTTCTGCGCCGACCACTGTGCGAACGGATGCGTGCCGGCACAGAACAGATCCATGCCGCGGTCCCGCACGATCTTGCGCGTGGTAGCCAGCGTCGACCGCAGATCGTCCATCGCCTGCGGCACCGAATCGCAGACGCCGGTGACGATCTCGACGGTGTTGCGCAGCAATTCCTTGTGCACACGAGGGTTGTTCTCGCCGAGTTCCAGGATGACCGCGGCGGCCTCGTTGCTCAGGTCGCGGGTCACGGTGTCGACGAGCGCGAACTCCCATTCGACACCAACGCTCGGCCGGGGCGAGCCGGCGAAGTCGATGTGGCTGCTAACCGGTGCCGATAACACCGCAGGCCACGCGCTTTCCGGCGTCACCGGTGGCCAGCGTGGCCTCGTCCGGCGGCGGCGCGCCGTTGATCTGCTGGTAGCGCTCCGGCGGGATGTTCGCGAAGTTGTCGGCCTTCTCGTGGATGATGATCGCCGTCTTGGCACCTCCGATGAGGTCCTCGGCGGTGAACGCGTCGGTTGTCGTCACCAGATTCGCCGAGCCGTCCTCGCGGACCTGCAGCGAGGTCAGATCGCCGCTCGCGGGGTGGCCGGTGTGGCCCGCTGCCTGGAAATGCCCACCGGCGGAATTGAAGTCAGCGGGCGCACCACCGGTCGGGGCGACCGAGTTAGCCTCACACTTACCGACCGAGTGGACATGCAGGCCGTGGAATCCCGGCGCCAGCTCACCCGGTGCGGTGGTCTGCACCGTGACGGTGGCGTAGCCGTTGGCGAACTCGAAGTCGGCGGTGGCCACCGTGGTGCCGTCGGCCAGTTTCAGCTGGGCCGTGAGCTTCTCACCGCTGGCGGCCTCACCGCCGCCGTGTCCACCCTCGGCTTCGCCGGGCGGCGCGGACGGTGACGGCGAGCCTGTCCAGATCGACGGGGTGGTGCCCGGTTGCGTGGCCACCGGCTCGTTGGGGCTGCAAGCGCTCAACGCGAGAACGGGGACAGCTAATAAGGAAGCGGCGGCAACGGTCTTGAGCATGTGCAAGAGCCTAGCCGGTGACCACCACGACCACGCCCGGCGGTTGCTCGGCCAATCCGGGCACCCGCGGCTCCACCGGCGCCTCGAGCAGCCTGCCCACTTCGTCGGCCGCCTCCCGCTCGCCTGGGGCGTCGCTGAAATACACCGTGGTGGCGGTCACCTCCGGCAAGCTCAGGTCGCCGGTTTCGGTGACGTTCCAGCCGGCGTCACGCAATCTGTTGGCCGTGCCTTCCGCGGCACCTGCGGTCTCCGAGACGTTGTACACACGCACGTCGGCCCTGGCCGCTTCGGGCGAAGGCGATGGCTTCGCAGAGCTGGTGGCGATGGTGGTCGTCGCGATCGGCGCCTGCTCACCGGCGGAGTCGTCGTCCGAACCCATCGCCTGGAATCCGACCAACAGAAACACCACCCCCAGGAACAGCAGCACCATCACCATCGCGCGCAAGGGCAGTCCGGAGGAATTTCGCTGGTTCATTACCGCCCACTGTATCGAGCGGGCCCGCTCGGCCCGAAACCTCAGGTGACGTCGAAGCCCAGCCGACGCGCGGCCCGGGCCTTCTGCCGACTGGCCCGCAACCGCCGCAGCCGCTTGACCAGCATCGGGTCTGCCGCCAGCGCCTCGGGGCGGTCGACCAGCGTGTTGAGGACCTGGTAGTACCGCGTGGCCGACATCGAGAACAGTTCCTTGATGGCATCTTCTTTGGAGCCGGCATACTTCCACCACTGACGCTCGAACGCCAGGATGTCGTGCTCGCGCCGGGTCAGCCCATCGCTGAGATCAGAGTCGTCCCCGGATTGCTCAGTCCGCGCAATCGCGCCGTCCATCTCGCTCCTGGACCCTTCCGACACTCGAAATGACATCGCTGTGTTTCGGCGCTCATTCAACCACGGGTTTGGAAGCTGAGGCGTCAGCTAGCCCCGCGAGTCGGGTGATAAGGATTGCCGCCTTAAGCTTTCCCGCGTGGCTGTCGTACCCATCCGAATCGTAGGAGATCCCGTCTTGCGCACCGCGACCGAGCCGATACCGGTCGGCGACGACGGTTCGCTGCCGGACGATCTCGCGGACTTGATCAAGGATCTGTACGACACGATGGACGCCGCCAACGGAGTGGGGCTGGCCGCCAATCAGATCGGCGTTTCCAAGCGAGTCTTCGTCTACGACTGCGCCGACGCGCGCGGACGAACCACCCGTCGGCGCGGAGTCGTCATCAACCCCGTGCTGGAAACCTCCGACGTGCCAGAGACGATGCCCGACCCCGACGACGATGACGAGGGCTGCCTGTCGGTGCCCGGAGAGTCGTTTCCGACCGGCCGGGCGGACTGGGCGCGAGTGACCGGCCTGGACGCCGACGGCACGTCCATCACGGTGGAAGGCGCTGGGCTGTTCGCGCGGATGTTGCAGCATGAAACCGGCCATCTCGATGGCTACCTGTATATGGACCGTTTGGTCGGCCGGCATGCCCGCAGCGCCAAGCGGGCGGTGAAGTCGAACGGCTGGGGTGTGCCTGGGCTGTCGTGGACGCCCGGCAAGGATCCCGATCCGTTCGGCCACTAGGTCGTGGATCGGTTGCCCTCGGTCGGGACCCGGGTCACTCTGCGCTACCGGCTACCCGCCGGATCGGTGCCGCCGCTGACCGACGTCATCGGGCACTTGCTGGCGGTCGAGCCGCAGATAAGGGTGCAAACGAAAACTGGTGCGGTCGTTGAGGTCTCGCCCGACGACGTGGTGGCGGTGAAGGTGCTCACCGACGCGCCGGTGCGGACGTCGCAGATCCGGGCGACGGAGCACGCCGCCGCGCTGGCGTGGCCGGGCATTGAGCGCCAGTGGCTGAACGGGTGGCTGCTGCGCGCCGCGGACGGGCACACGCATCGCGGCAATTCTGCTGTGCCGCTTGGGTTCGAGGCCGACCTTGGTGCGGTGCCTTCGATCGTCGAGTGGTATGACTCGCGTGGGTTGACGCCGTGGCTGTCCGTGCCGAACCGGCTGTTGCGGTTTCCTTTCGGCGTCGATCCGCACCTCGAAACGGTGGTGATGGTCCGCGAACTGACGTCAGGAGAACCGGATTCGGCGGTGACGCTTGCGACGCAGCCGGATGATCAATGGATTCGGCTGTATCGACGTGACGTTCCGGTCGACGTGCTGACCGCGGTGGTCGACGGCGAGGTGGCCTTCGCGACGATCGCGGATGCCGCAGTGGGAAGGGGCGCCGTCACCACTGTCGACAGCGGTCGGTGGCTGGGCATGTCGGCAGTGCGGGTGGTCGAGGAGCAGCGCCGCCGCGGCCATGCACGAACGCTGTGCGCGGCGCTGCTGGCGTGGGGCGGCGAGCGCGGCGCCACCCGCGCCTATGTGCAGGTCTTGGCCGACAACGCCACGGCGATCACGCTCTACGAGTCGATGGGTTTCACAATCCAGCACCGGTCGCGCTACGTCGATGCTCGTAGCCTGTAGGGCATGCGGCTGGCCACGTGGAACGTCAACTCCATTCGCGCACGGGTGGACCGCGTGGTGGACTGGATGGAGCGCGGCGACGTCGACGTGCTGGCCATGCAGGAGACCAAGTGCTCCGACGACCAATTTCCGACCATGCCGTTCGTCGCGGCCGGCTACGACGTAGTGCACTGCGGCTTCAACCAGTGGAACGGTGTGGCGATCGCGTCGCGGGTCGGCCTCGACGATGTGCAGGTCGGTTTCGACGGCCAACCGACGTGGAGCGACAAGCCCGACGTGCAAGCCGCGGCGGAAGCGCGGGCACTGGGCGCCACCTGTGACGGTATGCGGGTATGGAGCCTGTACGTGCCGAACGGTCGATTCGTCGGCTCGCCTCACTACCTGTACAAGCTGGAATGGCTTGCCGCGCTGAAGGACACGGCGCACAAATGGCTGACCGACGATTCGTCGGCGCAGATCGCATTGGTCGGCGACTGGAACATCGCGCCCACCGACGAAGACGTCTGGAGCGTGGAGTTCTACAAGGACAGCACCCATGTCACCGCGCCCGAGCGAGCGGCATTCAAGGCAATTGTCGACGCCCAATTCGCGGATTTGGTACGGCCTTTCACGCCGGGTCCGGCCGTTTTCACTTACTGGGACTACACCCAGCTGCGGTTTCCGAAGAACCGGGGCATGCGCATCGACTTCATCCTCGGTTCGCCCACGCTGGCCGAACGCGTAACCCAGGCCGAGATCGTGCGCGAGGAACGCAAGGGCAAGGCGCCTAGCGACCACGCCCCGGTGTTGGTTGAGCTCGCGTAGCCGACGCTTGGTGTCGGTGGCCGCCCCTAGCGTGCGGGTGATGAAAATCCTTGCCGCGACGCAGCTCACCCAAGGAACGAGTCCAAGCGACTACCACTACTGCGTCGACGGCGAAGAGGAATAGTCATCCCTGTGGATCGGCGTTTCACGCGACTTGCTGCTCACCTTCCGATTCGTCGGGTCGTTCGACGGACGAAACGACCGCGACGGAGGCCGCATAAAAGATCTTGATCAATGGGTATTGATGACAATTGCTCGGCCTCCCGCTCCGGCGGCGGCGTCGCGCTGTCCATTGCGGTCGTACATCTCGTACAGGAGCCACTTCTGCGGGTCCTCCGTGATCTCCACGGTGCCGCGGATTTCGACGTATCGACCCGTCTCGATATCAAGCACCGGCAAGCTGACCCGCGGGTCGCGCGCCATGTTTCGCGTCTTCAGCCGGCCCTATTTCTTCGCTCCTGTGATGACGAAGGCGTCCATTGGCATGGTGACTGCATCATCAGCGCAGAATTGCTGCAGCTTCTCCTCCGCCTCTTTTATCACCCCTTGATAGCTCTCCTCATCCAGGAGGGCTTCTAGCGGTGATCCTTTCACCTCTGTTTCCACGAATACTTTGATCGTTGGGAACGTCATCGTGCCGTCCCGCAATTCGACGGCTACTTCGTCGACACCCGCTTCCTGGAAAAGCTCAATCAACTTGTCCCGACCGCCCAACACAAACGGCGCCGTTAGAACATCTGCCGCTGCTTGACCGCAACGACGCTGGGCGATCTCCGTCAGCATCACGTAGCCCGTCGCGCGCTCATATGGTCCCCACACCGCGATTGCGAGCCGGCCACCTGGCTTCAGGACTCGCATCATCTCTTTGAGCGCAGCAATGCGATCAGGGAAGTACATCAGGGAATATTGGCTCATGACAACGTCATAGCTCTCATCCGGTAATGGCAGCTTCGTCGCATCACCCTCGCGCCAGTCGATTTGCGGCCGGATGCGTCGAGCTACCGCCAGCATGCCCACATTGATGTCCAGACCAGTGACCTGCCCTTCCGTTGCGACTCGGTCGGCAGCCGCCCGGGCGAGCACACCAGTCCCACATCCGACGTCGAGCACACGATCTCCGGGGGTCAGCCCGGCAGTACCAGCCAATCGCGGCGCCCACTGACCGAAAATGGCCGGGACAAAGCACTTCTCATAGACTTCCGCCGCCGCTCCTGAGACCTGCCAGCCTTCCTGCTCCGTCATCGCTTTTCCGTTCGCCCGGAACGTTGTCGGCACGTTGGTAGATACTCCGCCGTACCCCGGCGCAGGTCCAGCCCGGGGGTGAGCCCGCCGACATGGCTCACCGCGTCGAGCATCGGCCCGACCCACTGGCCGAACAACGCAGGCACCAAGAACTGTTCGTACACCTCAGCGGCTGCACGTGATACTTGCCCGGCGGCCGCGTCGGCTGATCGATCACTTCGTTCTGTCCTCATAGCGACATGCTCGACGCCGGAAGACCTCTCGTGAAGTACGAATCTAGAACTCGACCGGCGAGCCCGTAGTAGGCAGGATCACGACATGGGCACCTACAGCCCGTACTGCCCGATCGGTCGCTTGGGTTGTGAAGTTGCCGTGACTGGCTGCACGTCGTCAAACATGACAACCACCCTCATCGGCAGGCGCGCGGTGGTCGCGGCGCCGCTCGGGAACGCACAGCCGACCGGCCGCAAATCGCTGGCCGCCTCGTTCACGCTGGGGGCGGCCTCCAGGACCCGGGCCCCGGACGGCCCGGCGTTGACTAGCCCCACCACGTCGGAGCCGCTGTGACGGGCACCGAACACTTCGCGGGTATGGACCGCATCCGGAGGGCCCACCGCAAGCTGGCCGAGTGGATCCGCCGCTATTTGCCATGCGAAATCACCGGAACCATAGGCGAATTGGGCGGCGCCGCCATCACCTATGCGCTGACTGATTCCCTGGCCGCCGCGGCGATCGTGGCGACGATCGGGGCCATGGTCGGCTACTACGCGATGGCATACATCTACGCGGTCCGCTGGTCCGTCCAATCGCAGCGACACCGACCGTGGCCGTCCCGGTTTGTTGCCGCCAACCTGCTGGCGATGCGCAGTGTCGTGGTCGAGTTCGGCCCGGCCGAGGTGATCGACAGCGGGCTGATCCGGCCGCTCGCGTACTATACGGTCCCCCTCCTGGTGGGAGACGCGACGGTAGGTTTTGTCATCGCAAAAGTGGCCGCTGACGTGACATTCTACTGCTGCGCGATCTTCAGCTACGAGCGTTTCGGCGCGTTGGTGGCGCGTCGCCGCCCAAAACGAGAGGGCTCCCGCGATGAGATCATCGCTACCGTTGCGGACTCCTGATTCCCCGTCGGCACACGCCGCTCCCAAGGGTTGGCACGAGCTGATAGACGCCGACGTACTGCTCAACCCACGCCTGGCCCATACGCCGATCGAGAGCGGACCACAAAGCGCTTGCTGTTCAGCCATCGCCGAGTGCAGGAAGAGGATCGCATGATGAACACACCAGCCGAGGTGGGCAGATACCACGAGTCTCGGGCATCAACATATTCAAAACGGTTGCCGATCACTCCGGTTGAGGCCCGGGGTTCTCATATTCGCGATGTGCAGGGCCGCTGGTACCTCGACTGCCTTGCCGGGGCCGGAGCGGTGTCGCTGGGGTGGAATCACCCGGTGATGACCGAGGCCATCCGTAGAACCCTGGACTCAGGTGAGCCGCTGCTGACATTGGACTTTCACACCCCGGTGCGCGACGCGTTCGTCGAGGATTTGTTGGCGACGCTGCCGGCGGGACTGGCCAACGACTGCGTGGTCCATCTTTGTTCGCCGAGCGGAGCCAATGCCATTGAGGCTGCGTTGATGCTCGCCGAGATCGCCACGCGAGGACGCGAACACGTCGTGGTGCAGGGCGGCTTTCACGGATGCAGCCGTGCGGCGAGATCTGTCAGCTCCGGAGGGGACCTACGAATGCAGCCGGTGACGTTGTCACCGGCCGTGCATTTTCTGCCCTACCCCCAGGACTACCGGTGCCCGTTCGGAATGGGCGGCGACTGGGGCGTAGAGCTTGCGGTCAAGGCTATCGACAACTTGTTCACCAACCCGCAATGCGGGCTCTCGTCGCCTGCAGCGGTGTTGACCGAGTTCGTGTCGGGGGAAGGCGGCGTGATACCCGCCGTGCCCGCGTGGGCGCAGGCGTTGCGACACGCGGCGTCGCAAGCGGACATCCCGTTGATCGCCGATGAGGTACAGGCTGGTGTCTACCGGACGGGGCAGGCCTGGGCGTTCGATCGATGCAACGTCGAACCGGACATGATCGCGATTTCCAAAGGGCTCGGCTCCGGTGTTCCGATCGCGGTGTTGGTGATTCGGCGGCGTTTCGACGTATGGGATCAAGGGGCGTTCACCGGAACCTTCCGCGGTAACGCGATGGCGTTCGCCGTCGCCAGCGCAGTATTGCGCTTCGCGGCGCGCTCCAACCTCAGCGATCATGTGACCGCCATGGGTCTGGTTTTAGCGGAAGGGCTGTCCGCCATTGCCGCCGACGCCGACATCATCGGGGACGTGCGCGCTGTTGCGCTTATGGCGGGAGCCGAGATGGTCGACCCCACCGTCGCTGCGGGACCGCGAAACGTTCAACAGCCCAGCGCGACATTGGCGGAGATGGTTCAGGCCGAATGCCTGGCCTCGGGTCTGATCGTGGAGCGGGGGGGCCGGCACGGAAACGTGGTGCGGTTCCTGCCGCCGCTGACGATCGACGATGCCGAAATCGCCACTGTCCTGGAAATCTTCAGCAGCGCCGTGAACACAGTCCAGCGGGCACTGTACAGGGAGCGGTTGACACCGACGCGGAGCGCGGGATGAACCAATCTGCCATCGATATCGAGTTTCTTACCGAGTCCGGAGCCGATCACTACATCGAATCGGTCAACGCCGCAGCCCATCTCGTCGTTGCGGCGTTCCGCACCGCATCTCGTCCTGGCCTTGTTGCCGGGTCATCCTCGCTGCGGCAACAGATCCGGAAACTGCAGCTGGCGCCGCGCGACGGCGTCGGATTGCACGCGGTTCTCAGCGAAGTCGCTGAACTGGTCGTTCCGAACTCCACGGTGGTATCCAATCCTGGGTATGCGGCTCATCTGCACTGTCCGCCCACCATCAGCAGTCTGGCGGCTGAAACCGTACTGAGCGCGCTCAACCAGTCGATGGACTCCTACGATCAAGGCCCGGCCGCTGCGCTCATCGAGCAGTACGTCATCGACTGGATGTGTGACCTACTCGGATACGACACCGGTGACGGGGTGTTCACCAGCGGCGGAACACAATCGAATCTGCAGGCTCTGCTGCTGGCCCGTGACACCTACGCACGCGACAGCCTGGGTTGGAGCATCGCAGAAGACGGCTTGCCGAATTCATCGCGAGATTGGCGGATCTTGTGCAGCTCCCAGACGCATTTCACCGTCGAGGCGGCCGCGCGGCTGCTTGGGCTGGGCACAGCCGCACTAGTCCGTGTCGAGACAGATGGCGACGGACGACTCGACCCTGCATCCCTGCGCACCGCCATCCGGAAATGCCACGATGCGCACCGACCGGTGATCGCGGTAGTGCTAAATGCGGGAACCACCGACCGGGGTGTCATCGACCCGATTCCAGAGTCCTGCACGATCGCGCACGAGCACCGCATCTGGGTGCACGTCGACGCCGCGGCGGGTGGATGCCTGATGCTTAGCGACCGATACCGCGGCCTGCTCGCCGGCATCAGCGCCGCCGACTCCGTCGCCGTCGATTTCCACAAGTTGCTCTTCCAATCGATCAGCTGTGGAGCGCTGTTCGTCAAGCGGAAATCGGGGTTGGAAATCCTTGCCGAGCACGTGGACTACCTCAATCCGGCCGAGGACGATCCCGACGAAACGCCAAATCTGGTGGCCAAATCGCTGCAAACGACCCGGCGCTTCGATGCCTTGAAGGTGTTCATCACCTTGCGCGCGTTGGGCATCGACACCGTCGCGCGGATGATTGAAAGCACCGTGGAGGCCGCCTACGCCGCCAGCCGTGCGGCCGCTGCGGATCACCGGTTGCTTGTCATCGGCACCGCCGCGACCAACACCGTCTTGATTCGATGGACGTCACCCACCATGACCTCCGCCGCCCTCGACCGCCTCAACACCATGATTCGCCAACAACTGGCGATCGACGGACACGCATTGATCGGCAGGACACGAGTCGCCGAAGGAGTCGCGCTGAAACTCACCTTCGTCAACCCCGTCTGTACACCAGAATTCGCGCGCGCTTTGATCCACCAGATCGCCACGCGTGGCGAGCTCATCGCCGCAACCCAACCACAACGGGAGGCCATTCATGAACAACCCGGTGCTCCAGGTTGACCGAATCCGCGCCGCAAGCTCCCGTCTCGGCGACGGCGCGAGAACCTTCGACTTCCCGTGCTGCACGACCGTCAAACCGTCACGGATCAGCCGAAACCGGGCGCCAGACGCCGCCAACCTCTTACTGCGCCCGGTTAAACAATGAAGACTAGCCGGCGGACGTTTCTTCTCGGCGCACTGGCGGTGGCCGCGGCGCCGCTCGGATGCGCACGGACCGGCAACCACTCGCTGGCCGACCCATTCACGCTGGGGGTGGCCTCCGGGGACCCCGCCCCGGACGGCGTCGTGTTGTGGACCCGCTTGGCGCCCAACCCATTAGCCGATGACGGCCTCGGCGGCATGCCATCGCGGCCGGTCAACGTGGAATGGGAAATCGCCGCCGACAACAGATTCCAGCGCATCGAGCGCCGCGGGACCAGCACGGCTGTGCCGGAATCAGCGCACAGTCTGCACGTCGAACTGAACGGCCTGCGGCCGGGCCGCGACTACTTTTACCGCTTCCGCACCGCTGGTTACCAGTCGCCGATCGGCCGCACCCACACCGCGCCAGAACCTACCGCGCTTCGCCCGGCGCTAAGGATGTGCTTCGCGTCTTGCTCGCAGTACGAGCACGGCTGGTTCACCGCATACCGCAGCCTCGCCGAGGACTGGCCGGATCTCGTCCTGCATCTCGGCAACTACCAGTACGAGTATCCCGCCGGGCAACACGCCGCCCCGGGCGGCAATGTCCGCGACCACGTCGGTCCGCTGACTGCGACGCTGGCAAGCTATCGGCAGCGCTATGCGCAGTACAAGACCGACCCAAATCTGCAGGCGGCGCACGCCGCCGCTCCCTGGCTGGTGGTGTTTGATGATCACGAGCTCGCTGACCACTGGGCCGCCGAGACGCCGGCGAAGCCGCAACCGGGCTTCCTCGATCAGCGGACTTGGGCGTTGCGGGCCTACTACGAGAACATGCCGCTGCGTCGGTGGGCCGTGCCGGACGGCATCCACATGCAGTTGTATCGCCGCGTGCCGTGGGGTCCGCTGGCGACGTTCCACATGCTCGACACCCGCCAGCACCGGGGCGTGCAGCCCTGCGGGGATCGGCTCGGGTCCGACTGTCGTAGCCGAACCGATCCCGTCCGATCGATCACCGGCCCGGAGCAGGAGCGTTGGCTCATCAACGGGTTCCGGCGCTCGTCGTCGCGCTGGGACCTGCTGGGCCAGCAGGTGTTCTTCTCGCAGCTGGACCTCAAACGCGGGCCGGGCAGCGGCTTCAATCCTGATGCATGGGACGGCTACGTCGGCAACCGTGACCGCATCATTGCAGGACTGAAGGATTCGCCCGTACGCAATGCTGTGGTTCTAACCGGCAATGTTCAGTCGCACTGGGCCGCCGAGGTTCGGGAGGGATTTCACGACGCGAAGTCGCCGACGGTGGCCACCGAACTGGTCACCACGTCGATCACCTGCGGCGGTGACGGGTGCGAGACCCGCCCCGAAACCGCTGACCTGCTGCGGGAAAACCCGCATATCCGCTTCTTCAACAACCGCCGCGGCTACATCCGTTGCGTGATTACTCCCCAGCAACTGCGCGCCGACTTCCGGGTGCTGCCTTATGTTTCACGGCCCGACGCACCGGTGCGGACTGCAGCATCGTTCGTCGTGGTTGACCGCGAGCCGGCGCTCCAACGGGTCGTTTGACGCCTACGGCCGTCCTCCAGCCTTGGCTCACCGCTGACCACGGACAAGGCGCCCTGTGGCGGCGCCGACAACTGGCACCTCCCAAGCACGTACCCTTACCAGTTTGCCGCTCACCGGCATTCACACATCCATGGCGGTTCACTCATGCCGGCTGGTACGGACTGTGGGGGCTAGAAGGGGCTGCTGTTGGACTGCCACTTCGCTGTCTCCGGGCGCTGTCCGTAGCGTCGGATGTAGTCCTCGTGGATGTGCGCGTCTTTCTTGCGTCTGTTCGCGTCGACCAGATTCGGGTCCAGGCCGTGCTGGGCCAGCCGGTGTCGGCGCCATACCTTGTTCAACGCGAGCGACATCAGCAGGGCCCAGATGTAGATCGGCGCCGTCATCTCAAGATGCACATACAGCGAGGCGGGGAGCAGCCAGAGGGGGGCAAGAACCAGAAGTGGGGGTATCGCGGCGCGGATCATGTGCCGACGGACGGCTCCCTCACCGGCAAGATCGTGGGACACCCAGCTGCGCATCGAGTCGGGCAGGCGTCGTCCGTAGGAGTATGCGAGGTACTGCAAGAGGGTGGGTCGGGCGGTGGCCATGGTGGCTCCTGTGAGTCGGGGTTTCAGAGGTCGAGTGCGCCGGCTGCCAGGGCGGCGGAATTGATGCGGGTCAGTACCTGGCGCAGTTGCTCGAGTTCGGCCATGTCGACGCCGAGCCGTGCGACAACGGCGGGCGGAATCTCTAGTGCACGGTTGCGCAGGGTGGTTCCTTTGTCGGTGAGCTCGATATCGGTCGAGCGCTCGTCGGCGGTGCTTCGTGTGCGGGTTATCAGGCCGAGCGCCTGCAGACGCTTCAGCATCGGTGACAGCGTGGCCGAATCCAGTTGCAATGCCGTGGCGATCTGCTTGACCGACAGGGGTGACCGGCCCTCGGCGAGGACCTTCTGGTGATCCCACAGCGCCAACATCACCAGGTACTGCGGATGGGTCAGGCCCAGCGGCTCGAGCAGTGGCCGGTAGACGGCCAGGACGGCCCGGTTGGTGACCGCCAGGGCGAAACACACCTGCTGCTCGAGGGCGAGCGGGTCGATATCAGGCGCGGTCGGTGCGGACATAATTGAATCGTACGCTAATAGCTAGGGCACTAGCAATATGGGCGGTGTCACACCGCGCATGTTCTCGGCGCGCCGGTGCTGGGGTGAGGCGGAACGATGAAGCAGGCGCAGCGTGCCACCCCGTTGTAACGCGAGAGGGCCCAGGGAACGATCAACCGGTGACGCGGTAGCGGTACCGAGCACCCGCTGCCGGCATGGTTGGATGGAACTCGTCGTGATTCGTCGTCTGGGGTTGGCCGTTCTGGTGGCCGGCATGGCGCTGGCCGGACTGGCCACCGGCACCGCCGCGGCCGCACCCGCGTGCGCCGACTTCCACTGGATCGGCGCCGCCGGATCGGGTCAGCGTGACGGCGCGGGCCTGGATGCCAACGGCGGCATGGGCGACGTGGTCTACCAGTCGTACCAGCAATTGCGCGCCGACCTGCTCGCGAACGGGCGGACCATCACCGCCGAACCCGTTCGATACCCCGCGGCACCGGTCCCGCTGGAGGGTGGGCTGGGTGGCTGGCACGACTTCATGGATTCCGTCGACGACGGCACCGATGCGGCCGCCGAGCAGTTCGAGGCGTTCACCGAACAGTGCCCAAACACCAAGGTGGTGCTCGCCGGCTATTCGCAGGGCGCCATGGTGATCCACCGCAACCTGTACGACCTGGCGGACGACCCGCACGTGGCGGCCGCGCTGCTGATCGCGGACGGCGACCGGCTGCCCGTCGACACTGCCATCAACATGGGATCGACTGCCGCCGCGTCCGACCCGGGCAAGGGCGTTGCTCAGGAGCACTCGTTCCTGGCGTCCACCGACACCTCGATGCTGCCACCAGAGATCGGCGCGCGCACCATCAGCGTCTGCGATGTGGGCGATCCGGTCTGCGACTACGACCCCGACACGACCGAGGTGTCGGCCGCCGACATCGCGATACACACCTCGTACGCGCCCGCCGTGAGCGGTGCGCATGCCTGGGGCACACCGCTCTACGACCTGGTAGTGAACGCCGGTGCGGCGCCGACGTCCACGATCGAGCTGACCGCGCACGGGGCCTGATCCTGGACGGTTTGCAGACCGATCGCACGGAAGTGCTTGGCGCCCATCCGGTGCCCCGCGGTGGTAGCCGAGCTGCTTGATCTGGTGATGATGGCGACCGTATTGAGGACGTCAGAGACCAACTGATAGAGGCGAATAGGTCGGGAAACTGCCGTGAAACCACCGGCGCCGCCGACGCGGGAGCAACTGAAAGGGTTCACTACTGCCGGGTCACCCAACCCGTCCTCGGTGGGCGTCCGATGGCCACGCATGTGCAGGGCCCGCCTATGGTGAGCTGTGACGATCACCTATGACGAGATGCTGCGCGGACGGATCCGGGCACACTTGGCGGGGCACGACCGCCGCGAAGCGACCGACCCGACGAAGCGCCGCGCGGCCGTTGCGGTGGTGCTTGTCGACTCCGAGGTCGGTGAGGACAGGGCTGATCCGGCGGCCGTGGACGACTGGATGGCTGGGCGGCCGATGTCGGAAACCGGCCTCGACGGCCGCATGATCGACGTGTCGGGCGGTGCGGCTTTCCTTCTGTGCCGCAGGGCATCTCGCCTCACCTCGCACGCCGCGCAGTGGGCGCTGCCTGGCGGCCGCGTTGACCCTGGCGAAACCGCGGTCGACGCCGCGCTGCGGGAACTGAACGAAGAGATTGGCATCGAGCTGTCGAATTCGTCCGTGCTGGGCCTACTCGATGACTACCCGACCCGATCGGGATACGTCATAACCCCGGTGGTGATCTGGGGCGGCGGACGGCTCGACCCCCGTCCTGCGGCCGACGAGGTGGCGGCGGTCTACCGGGTGGGGCTGCACCAACTTCGACGCGATGATTCGCCGCGGTTCATCGCCATCCCGGAGAGCCCGCGTCCGGTGGTGCAAATCCCGTTGGGAAACGATCTCATCCACGCGCCCACGGGTGCTGTCCTGCTGCAACTGCGATGGCTGTGTCTGGAAGGCCGACATGACCCGGTCGACGAGCTCGAGCAACCGGTGTTCGCCTGGAAGTAGGTCTGTGGGGCAACCCGGAGGCTCGTCATATAGACGGAACATCAGGCCGAGACTCGGCTGGGATTACGCATGGGGACTGAGAATGTAGCGGCCCTCGTGCGCTCCAGCGGAAATGACACGAATCTGCCAGAGTCCACGTGACATGGCGTGAGACAGCCTGTATCACCACAGGTCACGACACCGCATTTGACGTCGATTTTGAGACGCTGCAACAACTGTAGACGGTATGAGGGCTGGGGCTGGGCTTCCTCACGTGTGACCGTGGGTTTGCCGGTGAGGGTGGTCCTGGCCGGTTGCACACAACATGTGGGAGGCCCCAGCGATGTATCAGCGTATGAGTGTCGGGTTGGATGTGCACGCACGCTCGGTGGTCGGGTGCGGATTGGACCCGGAAACAAGTGAGGTTCTTCAGCGGCGGCTGACGCCGGGCCGAGACGAGATCCGCGACTGGATCCGGTCATTGCCCGCGCCGGCGGTTGCGGTCTAATGAGGCTGGCCTGAGCGGGTTTGGGCTGGCTCGCTAGCTGATCGACGCGGGGATCGATTGTCTGGTAGCCGCGCCGTCGAAGCTGCAGCGGCCCGCGGGAGATCGGGTCAAGACCGACGCGCGTGGTGCCCGGCATTTGCACGGCTGCTGCATCTGGGTGAGATCGTGGCGGTGGCGATTCCCATCGTGGGGGAAGAAGCCGCCCGCGACTTGGTGCGCAGCGAGGATTGCCGCGGTGACGTGATGACCGCACGGCACCGCGTGTCGAAACTGCTTCGACGCCAAGGGATTGTGTATTACGGTGGCAGAGCATGGGGAAAGCATGAACAGTGGCTGCGCATGCACCGGTTCGACACTCCGTGCCTGCAGCAGGCCTACGACGTCCCTTGACGCGATGCTGAACACCCTCGATCGCCGCGAGCGGGTGGATCGCGCAATCGACGCGCTGGCCCGATTCGATACTCACCCCAGTGGTCACCCGGCTGGGGTGCCTGCGTCGTGTCTCCACGCTGACCGCGTTCGGGTTGGTCGCTGAAATCGTCGACTGGGGACGGCTCACCGGGCCGCTCCATTGGCGACTACCTGGGGCTGGTACCCACCGAATACTCCTCGGGATCGACCCGGGTGCAGGGCGGGGTCACCAAAACCGGCAACAGCCACCCCCGCCGGCTGCTGATCGAAGCCGCCTGGCATCACCGAGCCCGGTATCGGCCCGGACAGGATGCGCCGACGCTGGGACGGGCCTCCCCTGCCGCCCGAGCACGCGGCCAGGCTGCCATCGGCGCCTGCACGCCCGTTGGGTCAGCTTCGATCAGCGCAAGAGACGCCCCCGGGGTGTATTCCGCGCGAGCGTGCACCGTGCTCACGGCGCTGGGTCGGCTGCTCATCGATGAGCACCCCAATCATCCGCAGGCACTGCTCGACCGCGCCCGCAGGCCCGGCCGCTCGTTGGGCCCGCTGGCCAGGTCGCTGGAGACCTTCTTCACCGAGCGGGTCTGGCGATGCCGACCGATCACGCCGAGCAACTCGCGCGGGGCGGCGCACGCGTCGCATCGACGCCTACCTTTCCCACGTCCTCGACGCCTGCGGCCTTACGCCGCGAACGGTTCGCTGCACCCGCCTGGTCGACCTCGTCAACACCATGGACCCCAAGCTGGTGGCCGTCGCGTTCGGCATGGAACCCGAGGCCCGCAATGATCTACCTCGCCGACCACGTCACCCCACCCGATTGCCGACCAATGACACTCCAAGCTGATGCACGCGGGAGTCGCTCGTCGGCGGCGGAAGTCGTTGACTGGGACTTGGAAGCCACTAGCCCGTCATCACGGGCTATCGAGAGCCATGCGCCGATGAGTTCTGGTTCGCTCGACGGTCGTAAGTAGTGGACCTGCGAACAGGAGGACCGAGCGCGAATGGACGATCCATGAGCATCACCCACAGAGCCGGCTGGAGGTCGCATGTGCCAACTGATCTACTCGATGACGGTCTCGCTCGACGGCTACATCTCCGGACCCCAGGGAGAGTTTGACTGGACGACACCGGACGAGGAGCTACATCGGTTCCACAACGACCAGGTGCGTGAGCTCGGTGGGCATCTCCTCGGGCGGCGACTCTATGAGGTCATGAGCTACTGGGAGACGGCCGAGGAACGCAACCCGGCGGCCCCGCAATACGCGCACGAGTTCGCTCGCATCTGGAAGGACCTGCCCAAGATCGTCTACTCGAACACGCTCACGAGGGTCGAGGGCAAGACGAGGCTCTCGAGCGAGGATCCGGTTGCGGAGGTCCCGAGGCTGAAGAAACAGCCAGGGGAGCCCCTCGGGGTGGGTGGCGCGACCCTCGCCGCGACCTTGATGCGACATGATTTGATCGACGAGTATCGCCTCTTCGTCAGCCCCGTTGTCCTCGGTGACGGCAAGCACTTCTTCACCGGGTTGGAGCAGAGTATCGAGCTTGCACTTCTAGAGACGCGAACCTTCGGCACCGGCGTCGTCTACCTGCGCTACGAGCGTCGATGACTGCGGCATATGTGGTCGAACGACTCCAGAATCCGCGGCAAAACCATTATGGGCTATCCCGAACCAGTGATGTTTCGGCGGCACATGCACACGTTCGCGCAACAAGTGCGCTTTAGGGAATGGCTCGTTGGAGGCAATAGCGATGGCCGAGCGCTCTTTGCCGTCCGGTGAGAACTTGGAACAGCAGCTCGGCTCCGCGCCGGTCCAGCTGCAGATACCCCAGCTCGTCGGGCTATGCCGACGTCGGCATAGGTCGACCTATCCCGACGCCGTGACTGGGCCGAGCCTGCGACGTGTGAGCCGGAAACCCCGGCGGTGGTCGTGTTGATGAGTTCCAGCAGTTTCGATTGGTCGGCATAGTTCCGATTAGGTGCGGACGCTTTTGGTGTCGGAGCAGGGTGCTCCGGGACGGAGGCGAGGTCATGTCGGGGACGAGAAGGAAGCCCGGTCGTATGGGGCCGTTGGTCTTTGGTTTCCAGACCAGCTTGTCCGAGCAGGGGTACTCGGTTCTGGCGGTTCGTAACATGTGGAAGGACGTCGGCGCGCTGGGCCGGTGGATGCAGGAACGCGACCTGCAGCCCAGTCAGCTGGCCCCCGCCGTGATCGCCGAATTCTGGAGCGATCGTCTGGCCGTGGGCAGGCGAAAGGTTCCGAGCGTCAAAAGCTTGAGCCGCTGGTGCGGTTTCTGCGGGCGGAGGGTGTGCTCGGAGAACCACCCAGCCTGAGTCGCCGGTGGAGCAGCTGCTGCTCGATTACCGCCGATGGCTTGTTGCGGAGCGGGGCCTGGCGGAATCAACGATCATTCGTACGAGAGTCTCGCCCGCCGGTTCCTTCAACTGCACTGGGTCGGCGACCGTGTCGAGGCCGTGGCGTTGACCGGGACCGGGTGCCTCGCTCCTGCGGTATGGGCCCGGCCACCAGAGCCGGTGCTGGTGCTCTCGTTGCGTCCCTCATAGGGCGGCACCGCGGATTAGGTGTCGTCGGCGGACGGGTCCCGATGCCTCCGTAGTTCGCCGACCGCAGACTCGTCTGTGTCGGAATAGGAGGGAACGGCTTCATCGTCGATGGACCCTTCCGGCCTGTCCACGGGTCCGCCGAAGGGCTCGTCGGACCCGCTGTCACGTGACGCCGGCTCTCCACGCTCGGACTGCGGTTCGTCCGATAACTGCTCACCTGGATTACCACTCATGACATCTCCTTGGCGCCGCCGCGACTCTGCGGCCAGGCTCGGCATCAGAAGTAGCCGCGAACGTCGAACTCCAAACAGCCGGGCGTTCGCCGAGCTCTGGGCGGTCCTGACGGGGTGGGACCTTTGGCGACGTCCTCATACCGGGACCGGGCACGACGTGGAGACGTGCAGTTCCGACACCGCCCCAACATGTTCTTGTGATCCGCGCGAAGAACGTAACGTCAAAGCGTCCCTAACCGTTGCCTTTCCGTAGAAGCGTTTTCCATAGGACGGCTGCGCATACTTGGCGGCGGGAGGTTGAAACAGGGGTCGGCGGGTAGTTCAACCGGTGAAGGAAGGGTGTGCCATGCCCGACGGCGAAGACGCTGACGAGCCCAGGGTGGCCGTCCGGGTCCCTCCGATCAGGCACGCGAGGGCGGGATGGCGACCCGGGAGAACGCGCCCGAGATCACCACTGCCGACGACGCTGCTGAGCCACCGGACTGAGCGGTCACTCGGCGCCGCGACCTTGCCGGCTGCGCCGGTAGGCCGCCCGCCGAAAATCGGTCAACCAGCCCGGCAGCAACTTCACACCTGGCGGGCTGTGCAGCGTCGGGTCGAACGCCAGGTCCCGGCCGGGCGGGACGACCTCACGCAACGACAGCCGCGCCAACGGCCGGAAATCGCCGGTGCCTGCGGCCTGCTCGATGTCGAAATCGATTCCGCTGCGCCCGATTTGGTCGGCGATGGTGTCCAGCGAAAGGCCCGGTCCGTCGATGATGGTGGCCAACCGGGCGCGTAACCACCACACCCCGCCACGAAATCCCAGCGGCATCAGGCTGGAGAATGTCGCCCCCGACCAAGACGTCACCGGCCGCAGCAGGATACGGCCCAGCGACCCGCCGGCGGTCGACGCCAGCAGCACGTCCCAGGGTATCGACGGTGGCAGCGGCGGCGGCATCCGCCAGGCCACACCGGCGATGTCCGGCAGCGCGCCCGGCAGGCCGACACCCTTGGAGACCCGGCCCACCACCTCCCCCGGCACCATGGGCAGCCCTTCACCGGTGGCGGCGATCCGCTCGATGGTGCCGTTCGCCAGCACCCCGATCGGGTGGAACAGCCGACGGTGGCGCATGGCGGCGCCGGCCTGAACCGGCAGGGCGGCGATGTCGGAGATCCTCACCCGGCCCGGGTGCCCGGCCCGATGTCCAGGCAAACCACATGAGGCGTTTAACACCGGCGATACCGGGCATTAATCACCACAGCGCTGTCAGACCACAGCCAAGCACTGTCGAAAGGCCGATGTGACCACCGCATACCCCGACGAGCGCGACGGTGTGGTCGCGGCAGAGGGCGTGTACGCCCCCCAGGAAGACTCCCGGTTGCTCATCGATGTGATGGAGAAGACCGGGCTGGCGATTGGGCGCCGGGTGGCCGACCTGTGCACCGGCAGCGGTGTGGTGGCGATCACCGCCGCTCAGCAGGGTGCCTCGGCGGTCACCGCGTTCGACATCTGTGCCCGTGCCGTGCGCTGCGTACGCGTCAACGCGGTGTGCGCAGCCGTGGACGTGGATGTGCACCTGGGGTCGTGGGCGCGCGCGGTCGAGTTCGCGCCGTTCGACCTGATTGTCTGCAATCCGCCGTACGTGCCGCATGATCCGAACGCCTACAGCCCGCTGCTGCCCTCCACAATTGGACCGGCGCGCGCCTGGGACGCCGGCTACGACGGGCGACTGGTGCTCGATCCGTTGTGCGGGACCGTGTCCGACCTGTTGGCCCACGGCGGCAGCCTGCTGCTGGTGCAGTCCGAATTCGCCGACCCGCGGCGCACCCTCGCCGCACTCGTCCAGCGCCGGATTGGATGCGGAGGTCATTGCTTGGCAATGGATTCCGTTCGGGCCAGTGCTGACGTCGCGCGCCGAGTGGCTGGAGGAGATCGGTCGGCTTGACCCCGGTCGGCGCGAGGAGGAACTGCTCGTGATCAGGGCGGACAAACCATGAGCGCTTCCGGTCCTCGCCTGGTGCGGGTGATACCCAACGGCCCGGTGATGGTGCAGGGTCCGGTGCGCATCGAGCTGCCCGACGGCAGCGTGGTGGAATCCGATCGCTTCATGGTGGCCATCTGCGCGTGCCGGCGCAGCAAGGTATATCCGTTGTGCGACACCAGCCATCGGCGACGGTGCCGCACGCCCGGTGCGTCAGCTCAGCGGTCGGCGTAGCGACGTTCGACCGGTCGTCCAGCACTCCATCAGATGTGTCGCCAGCCGGTCCTCGATCAGATCGCGTGCCCGGATGCCGAACACCACATCGCGCTCCAGATGCGGTTCCCGTGCGACCATGTCACCGACCACGTCGGTCCGAACCACTTGTTCGTGAACGGCGTCGGCCTCGACATGCTCGCGGTAGAAGCCGATGCACGGTTCGGGCGCGCCCATTCGCTCCAGCGCCTCCACCAACCGGCCCGAGCCGGGCGACGAGGTGATCTCGGTCGACGCGAAATGCCCTATCGCCGCGCCGCGTAACTCGCGGTGCAACCCGAACAGCGACATCAAGTTCACCACGGCCAAGGCGTCGGCCGGGACGTCGTTCAGGTAGCCCAGATACGACGAGTCCAGGCCGGCGGCGTCCAGCAAGTCGGCGAACAACTGCTGATGCACCTTCGAGCCGCGGCCGCCGCCGTATTCGTCGAACTCGACGGCCACGAACGACGCCTTGGCCTGACCCGTCAGCCGGGGGATCGCCCACGCGTGCGGATCACCCTCCTTGAGGTGATACAACGAGCGGAGCGCGAAGTACTCGCGCATCTGTTCCCAATCGCCCTGGTCGCGCAGGTAATACGACGGCCCCGTGCCCTCGATCGGTTCGACCGAGAGCCGGTCCATCTCGTCGGCGGCCGTCTCGTCCGGCCCGATCTCGCCGACCTGCTGGCGCACCGCGGCCAGGAACGCGTTCTCCAGCTGACCCCGTAGGTGCAGCAGGCCTGCGTTCCACTCCCAGCGCGGATCGACCCCGGCGAAGCCCCGGTAGTGCAGTTCGTAGCAGACGTACAGCGTCAACTGCAGGTCGATTCCGTAGGGATCCGAATCACCCAGTGACGCCTCGATCCGGGCTAGATGGTGGTGCGGCACATGTTCGGTGAGCTGGCTCAGCACGGCCAGCGACAGCGGCCCGCGGGCGTCGGGCAGTTGCGGTTCGACCAGGGTCGATGCTGACGTCACGCCAGGTCATCTACCCAGATCGCAGGCGTTCTAACCGGTTACAGCCACCACGGCGCCACTACCGATCGCGGGTTTGCTCCGCGGCCGCTCGTCCACGAACGGCCCCTGATACGGCCGTCCTTTTTCTTTCGGGCGGTCGGTTCTATCAAGCCGGCTGGTCGGGAAAGTGCTGCTGGCGCGTTCAGGGTAGCCGACGCGATGAGATCAATCCGTCGGTCACGTCGCGTCGTAGAAGATCGAGCATCGAGCGTTGCCGCAAAGGTGGGCTGTCGGCGTGAGCGTGGTGCGCTACGCCATCGAGGAGATCGGCCAAGGCGTCCGTCGAGGTCCATTTCGGGACCCAGCCGAGTTCGCCGCGGGCGCGGGAGCAGTCCAGTAGAGGCACAGTAAACGCCAGGTCGAGCCAGCCGCGGTCGATATGGTGCAGCCGTGCCCGCCAGCTCAGATCCACGAGCGCTCCGAGCACACCGGACGGGATGTGGAGGGGCCGTGCGCCCAGCGCCGTTGCTACGTCGTCTCGTCCGACTGGCGGGTCGGCGGCGAGGTTAAACGGGCCCGCGGCGCGTTTATCGATCACCCGCGAGATCGCGTCGGCGACGTCATCGGCATGAATGAGCGGAATGCATAGGCGCCGATCAAGCGGCAGAAGCGGCAGCCACGCAACCAGTTGCATCGGTACATATTCGGGCAGTCCGTACCGCATCAGTCCGCTGGCTGCCGCTCGCTGCAGGATGAAACCGGGACGCATCCGGGCGATCGGAATCGCCGCGCGGCCGAGCCGTTGTTCGTATTCGTCGAGAAGCGCTTCGGCTGCGGACTTGTCGCGGCTGTACGGCGAGGAATGGATTCCTGTCGTCGGCCACGATTCATCCACCCGCTTGCCATAACTTCCGGGAGCATAGGTTCCCACCGAGGACATATGCACCAGCTGACCGACGCTGCTGGCATGAGCAGCCTGAAGCACCGCGGCCGTGCCACCGACGCCCAGTCGAGTCAGATAGCGCGTGTCGCGGGTGGGTTGAAACCCCCACGCGAGATGCACGACCACGTCTGCATCTTCAAACACCCGACGCAGATCAGCGATGGCATCGTGCTCAGTGAGGTCGAGCGAGCACCAATCAGCCCGCTGGTAGACGCCCTGCTGCGCAGGGGGCCGGCGCACCACTCCGACGACGTCGTGCTCGGCGGGGAGCACGCGGAGCAGCGCGGTCCCTACATTGCCACTCGCTCCGGTGATGACGACGCGCATAGATGTGCCTCCCGGCAGTTCTCTGGAACGGACGGTGCCCGCTGGCGACAGCTTCAAACAGCAGCACAGCTCGCATCCGCCGGACTATCCAGGTACGGATCTAGCTTGGTGGATCGTTGGCGGCGTTCTCGGCCGCCTGCTTCGAACCGGTCGGGTGGTCGGTGTCGCAGAGGTCGGAACTCTCTGGTTCGGCGAGCGACGCTGCAGGCAAGCGCGCACAGGCGGACCAGGTCGAGGAATTGGCGAACCTCGAGAAGCAGAAACGTCAATCTGAGCGGGCGAACAATGTCTGACAACAGATCGTGACCGACAATTGATGCCACGGGGTCTGCTGTCGCCGCGGATTTTCTTTCGCGGTCGCCATACCAGTGATGTTCGTTTGGCCGACGAGCGTTTCGGGTAGTTGTGCGTGGCAGTCAGCCCATGAATCACGCGCAGAGGTGTGGCGAGAGAGGAGTACCCATGGGAGACACAGGTGAGGATCCCGTCGACCATGCCCGGACGACGCGACCGCATGCTGGCGAGTCGATGAAGGACACCGCGAACATGCCGGCGCTCGTTTTGATCGGGGTGGCTCTCGTGTTGTTCGTCGCGTGCCTGACGGCGTTCGCCACCCGTCACCATGACGTTGGTTTGACGTTGGCGGGGCTGGCCGCCGGTGGATTTGTCATCGGCTTGGTGTGGCTGGCCGTCGAGCACCGGCGGGTACGTGGCATCGAGAAGCGGTGGTACGCCGAGCATCCCGACGCGCTGCGACAGCGACCCAGTAGTGAGAACACAAAGGACCAGTAGGGACATCATCATTTCGGGCAAGGTCAAGATCCGTTCTCGCTCACAAGATGGGCGAAAGCTACGAAATCGACAGTGCCGAGCCGCTGCGATCGGGCAGGGTGCACCCGGTCTTCGAATTCGACTACGACGGCGGCGGCTCGCACAAAGGTGCTACCGGCTCGATCATCGTCAACGGCAAGAAGGTCGGCACCGGGCGCATCGAAAAGACAATGGGGCACTGTACTCACTGGCCGCCGAAACCGCAGACATCGGCCACGACAGCTACGTATCCTCCCAGCAGATCTCAATCGAGAAACCCACGGTGAGTTTCTTGGGTGTCCATGGTCAAACTGGGTTCACCATGTAGCACCTTCTCACCCGGGGATGCATTCGGTGGAGCAGCTGCTCGCGTCGTCAGTGCGGTCGTCGAGGCGACACGAGCACCGCTCGTGGTGCAATTAGCCGCTGGACTGACGGCCTTGAGCCGGCAGCAGGCGCTCCGCCGGCTGCTTCTCTCCGGTTGGGAGGTAGTTCCGGAACCCGTCGGCCACCGAAGGTTCTACGGAACTTGGGAGTATGCCCTGCAATTCGAGAGGGGTTGCGTGATGACGTGATCTGACTCGGTTGGAAGCTCGTCGTTGCCAGCCGGTGCGAGTCCGGTCCGGGTAGCCGCCAGGGGGCCCGGTAGCAGACTGCCGGCGTCGGGGGGAAACGCCCGGCGTCGAAGTGCAGTGTCGAAAGCCCTTGTGAGGGGGAGCAACTGAGCGGTCCGCAGCATTAAGCGAAGCCTGCCGCGTCGTGAATGTGCCCGTGTGCAGCGGGATCAAGGGAGAGCCGAGCCCCGTCCTTCAGGGTGAAGGCCATGGAAGCGGTGCAGAGCCTGGAATTCAGCCGCGAGGAACTCCTCGGCGTAGAGGGCGTGGAACGGTCAGAAGGTGACGGCGGGAACAGGGGAGGCCGTCCCCGGCCCGGCGACTGCGGAGATTCGCTGGAGGGTGGCGTCCTATAACCGGTGTCGAGCCGGGAAGTGGGCGACCGGCCGGGACGGCGTCGGAGGCGGCCATAGTACCGGTCGAGCCGGGCGGACAACACAACCGCCGGTGAGGGAAGGGCCGCTGCTTCGTCCACGCGCAGATTGACAAGGAGTGGCCGGTGAGTGCCGTATGTGCTAGTCCCGCCCCAGGTGTCGAGCGTCGGCTCGACGCGGTCCGTGCCCTGCAGCATGCGCTGTACCGGGCGGCCAAGGCCGATCCCGAACGACGATTCCACGCGCTGTATGACAAGGTCCACCGCAGGGACGTTCTGCAGCGGGCGTGGGGCCAGGTGCGCCGCAACGACGGCGCGCCGGGCATCGACCAGATCACCCTGGCCGAGGTCGAGCAGTACGGGGTGTCCCGGCTGCTCGATGAACTGGAAGCGGAGCTGCGGGGGCAGACGTTCCGTCCGATCCCGGCCCGGCGGGTATTCATACCCAAGCCGGGGACCCAGGAGCGGAGGCCGTTGTCGATTCCCGCCGTCCGGGACCGAGTCGTGCAGGCTGCGGTGAAGATCGTGCTCGAGCCGGTCTTTGAAGCCGACTTTCTGCCGTGTTCGTTCGGGTTCCGCCCGAAGCGCGCGGCGCACGACGGGCTGCAGGTGCTCGTGAACGAGTCGTTCGCGGGTGCCCGCTGGGTGGTGGAGACGGACGTGGCCGACTGCTTCGGCGCGATTTCACACTCCGGGTTGATGTCCGCGGTCGAGGAACGCATCAGTGACCGTCGTCTGCTGTCGCTGCTGCGCGCGTTCCTGCGCGCGGGAGTGATGGAACAGGGCACGGTGCGGCGCCCGGTGACGGGCACCGCGCAAGGCGGGGTGATCAGTCCGTTGATGTGCAACGTCTATCTGCACCGGCTGGACCGGGCGTGGCGGGGCGCATACGGGACCTACCTCCGCTACGCCGACGATGGTGTGCCACGAACGCTGATGGGGGTTGCGATGTAGAAGCTGCGTGATCTTCGGATGCGGTGTTGTGCTGGTGATGGAGGTAGGTCCTCCGGGATCGCCCTGCAGGGGGAGATCTCAAACCACCGCGAGCTGCTGCGGTTAAAAGCCGTGGTGGTGAGCGTCGCGGAAAAGGCGCCCGTGATGGCGTCAGGTGTGGTCCGAGAAGGCGAACGAGAGTGAACCGCTGTTGAAACGTCGAAAGCGTACAGACGTCATCGAAACCGGGGTCCCGTTGTTGCCCCGGGATGAGCCTGGCGGGGGCCTGCTGATTGGCCAGGTGGTGACCGGCGCAGAGGTGGCGCGAGCTTGGATCGGGCATCGGCACGAAACGTGGGAACCTGTCGCCCCAGCGGTGCCGGCCGGGTGTTGGACCGGTCGGTCGAAGGGAGGCCCCCAAGCAGCGGAAACTGCGAGGGGTCGAGTACCGGTGCGGGGCACAGGGGCGGACCGTCTCGTAGTAGCGGTGAGGCCCGGTAATGCGGGCGGAGCGAAGGGGACGGGTCGCCCGGGTGCGCTTGGCGGTCAACCGATGTTGGTGTCGGGAGGAGCCGGGTGAGCGAACCAAAGTTGCAGGACAAGCCGTTCGACATCTCGAAGTGGGTTGTCTGGGAAGCGTTTGAGAGGGTCAAGGCGAACAAGGGAGCGGCGGGGGTCGATGAGGAGTCGATCGCGCAGTTCGAGGTCAATCGGGACCGGAATCTGTACAGGATCTGGAACCGGCTGTCCTCGGGCACGTATTTCCCGCCGCCGGTGAAGGCGGTGGAGATCCCCAAGCCGGGAGGCAAAGGGGTGCGGGTGCTCGGGGTGCCGACGGAGGCGGCATAGTGCCGCGTTGTCCAGTGACGATTTGGGTTTCGTTGTCGTCACTCATCCGTTCCACCCGCTGATCGGGCAGCGGCTGGAGGTTCTCTACGTCAAGCGCCGGGCCGGGGACACGGTATTCGTGTGTTCCGGCGGTGTCGGTGGCCAGATCACGGTGCCGCAGGCGTGGACCGATCGTGGTGAGCCAGCGGCGGAGCATCGATTGTCGATGGCGGGTCTGGCCGCGCTCACCGCGGTGACACGCGCACTGGGAGTTGTTGATCGACATGGCCGATGATGGCATTATCTTGTGTGATGGATACACACAAGAAGAACGATCTGTCGAGTCTGTCCACGCGGTCGTTGTTGGCGCGGCGGCGTCGGCTGGTGGCCCGGCTCGGCGACGCGGAGCAGCTGCTGGCCGGGTCGCTGGTGGAGCAGACACGGCGGTGCGGCAAGGCTGGCTGCCGGTGCGCGGAGGGCGAACTGCATGGCCCCTATTTCTACTTCGCGCCGAGGACGGCCGGTCGGGGGCGGCTGCGGTATGTGCCCGCGGCGCTGATCGAGGTGGTGCGGCGCTGCGTGCACACCGGTACCGAGGTCGAGGCGGTGGTGGCCGAGATTTCGGCGATCAACGCCGAGCTGCTGGCCAGGCGGGAACTGAGGTAGCCGATGACCGCCGCCGCGCCGAGTCCCGTGCTGGCCATCGCTTTTCGGGACGAAGCGGTGACGGTGCTGGCCAACATGACGATGTCGGCCCTGGGAGGCGGCGGCGATGAACGGCGAGGCGAAGATCAGCGGCATTCACCGCGACCGGCTGGCGGCGATCTATCTGCGCCAGTCGTCGATGGCGCAGGTGCGCGAGCACACCGAGTCCACGACGCGCCAGTACGGGCTGGCCGAGGAGGCGGTCCGGCTCGGGTGGGCCCGCCCCGACGTGCTGGTGATCGACACCGACCTGGGGGTGTCGGGCCGGTGGGGTGTGGCCCGGGCGGGGTTCACCGAGCTGGTGGCCCGGGTCTGTTCCGGCGAGGTCGGAGCGATCTTCGGGATCGAGATCTCCCGGCTGGCCCGCTCGAATGCCGAGGTGGCCAGGCTGATGGAGTTCGCGGCGATCACCGAGACGCTGCTGATCGACGCGGACGGCGTCTACGATCCGGCCGATGTCAACGATCGGATGCTGCTCGGGATGAAGAGCACCATCGGGGAGGTAGAACTGCATGTGATGGCGCAGCGGCTGCAGGCCAGCAAGCGTGCCGCGGCCGGGCGGGGCGAGCTGCGCACCCCGCTGCCGGTCGGCTACCTCCACGACGAGGCCGGCGAGGTCGTCATCGACCCCGATGCCGAGGTCCAGGCCGCGGTTGGTGACCTGTTCGCCGCGTTCGCCGCGTGCGGCTCGGCCTACGGGGTGGTCGCCGCGTTCACCGACCGGCGGTTCCCGCTGCGCGCCTACGGCGGCGCCTGGGCCGGGCAGCTGCGCTGGGGCAAGCTCACGCACGCCCGCGTGCTGGGTGTGCTGAAGAACCCGTGCTATGCCGGCGCCTACGTGCATGGCCGCTACACGTCCCGCCGCCGGGTCGATCCCGACGGCATCGTGCACACCGGACTCATCGAGCGGCCCCGCACCGAATGGCCGGTGCTGATCCACGATCACCACGACGGCTACATCGGCTGGGCCGACTACCTGGCCAACGAGGCCAGGCTGGCGGCCAACCGCACCAACGCCGGCGCCCGGCCACCGCGCGAGGGGTCCGCGCTGTGTCAGGGCATCATCGCCTGCGGATCGTGCGGCAAGCCGATGCGCACCAACTACCACACCGATCAGCGGCCCTCCTACGAATGTTCCTCGCGCGCCGACCGGCTCACCACCCCGAACTGCCGGTCGGTCGCCGCGTCCACGGTGGACGAGGCGGTGACCGAACGATTGTTGGAAGCGTTGAACCCCAACGAGATCGCGCTCGCGCTAGCCGCCGCCGACGAGGTCGCCGACCGGCATCAGCGGGTCGGCCGGGCCGCCGAGCTCGCCGTCGAACGCGCCCGCTACCAGGCCGACCGGGCCGAACGCGCCTTCCACGCGGTCGAGCCGGACAACCGGCTGGTGGCCCGCAGCCTGGAAACCCGGTGGGAAACCAAACTCGCCGCCCTCCTCGAAGCGGAGCAGACACTCGAGGCGGCCCGGGACACGCTGCCGCCGCTACCCGGGCGACCGGAATTGGAGAGACTCGCCGCCGATCTGCCCGGGCTCTGGCACGCGCCCACCACCAGCAACAAGGACCGCAAACGGCTGCTGCGCACCGTGATCGCCGACATCACCCTGCTCCCCGAACCAGAACACGGCCAGGCGCGGATCGGGATCCGTTGGCACACAGGCGCATCCGATGAACTACGGGTTCCTCGTTGCGTTCACCGCGGAACAGCCGTGCGCAGCCCCTCACCGGCAGTCGAGATGGTGACCCGGCTTGGCCCGACCACCGACACCAACGAGCTGGCGGGCCTGCTCAACGCCGCCGGGATGACCACCGGACACGGCCGCCCGTTCGACGCCAAAGCCGTCCAATGGATCCGGCACGCCTACCACATCCCCGCCCCGGACCCCTACACCGACGCACAGATCAGCGTCGCCGATACCGCCAAACGGCTCGGCGTCGGCACCGGCACCGTCTACGACTGGATCAAGACCGGCAAACTCGCCGCCCGACGCGGATCCGGCAACCGGCTCTGCATCCCCTGGACCAAGCAGATCGAGGCCGAATGCCGTTGCCGCGTAGCTGAATCCGCCCACCTAACCCCGCGACTCCGCCACACCAAAGCCCGGACTCGAGCCTGAACGATTCCCCATGATGTCGGCGCCACCCGGCATCATGGACTTGCAGAGAAGATCGACCAGCCCAGTTCCAGCCAAAATGATCCGATCCCTACACACGACTGCAGGAAGGGCAATATGAAATATCCGTCCCCACCGTGGCCGACCGGATCGCCCAGACGGTGGTGCGGATGTATCTGGAGGAAAAGGTCGAGCCGATCTTCCACCCGGATTCCTACGGCTACCGGCCGGGCAAATCCGCGTTGGACGCGGTCGGGACCTGCCGCCAGCGGTGCTGGCGAGCGGACTGGGTGATCGATCTCGACATCCGGAAATTCTTCGACACCGTGCCCTGGGACCTCGTGGAAAAGGCGGTCGCCCACCATATTTCACCCGACCAGCGGTGGATCCTGCTGTATGTGCGGCGGTGGCTGCAAGCGCCGCTGGCCCAGCCGGACGGCACCCTGGTCGCCCGGGATCGCGGCACCCCACAGGGGTCGGCGATCTCGCGGTGGCTGGCGAACCTGTTCATGCACTACGCGTTCGACGCGTGGAGGGTGCGGGAATTCCCGACCATCCCGTTCGAACGCTACTGCGACGATGCGGTGGTGCACTGCGACAGCGAACAACAAGCCCGCCAGGTGCGGGATGCGATCGCGGGTCGGCTGGAACAGGTTGGGCTGCAGTTGCATCCAGACAAGACGCGCATCGTCTACTGCCAGGACGCCGACCGGCGCGACGATCATGAGGTCACGTCGTTCGTGTTCCTGGGCTACGAATTCCGGCCGCGGTTGGCCAAAAGCAGGACCGGACACCACTTCGTGTCGTTTCTGCCCGCGGTCAGCACGGACGCGAAGAAGGCGATGGGTATCGAGATCCGGTCCTGGCATCTGGCCCGGCGCAGCGACAAGTCCCTCAACGACCTTGCCCGCATGTTCAACAGCATCGTGCAAGGGTGGATCAACTACCACGGGCGTTTCTACCGCTCACAGTTGCTCTACTTCCTCCGGCGGCTCAACATGCACCTGGTGCGGTGGGCCACACGGAAGTACAAACGGCTCAAGCGCCGCGAACGCCGCGCCATGACATGGCTGGCCGAGATCGCCCGCCGATCTCCCCACCTGTTCGCGCACTGGCGTCTCGGCGCACGTCCTGACGGCTGGGCGATGGGAGCCGGATGAGCCGAGAGGTTCAAGTCCGGTTCTGCGAGAGCCGGGAGGTGCGATCCCTCCCGGCTACTCACCCGCTGGTGATGTGCCGGTCGAAGGGGCAGGCGGTGGCCGCGTTGGCGCGGTTGACCGTGCTGCTGGCCGAACTCGGGTTGCGCCCGAAACCGGCCAAGACCCGGATCGTGGGGCTGACCGTCGGGGGCGAGGGAGTGGACTTCCTGGGCTTCCATCATCGGCTGGTGCGATCCCGGGCCGTCCCCGGCCGCGCCGGGGTCACCTTCCTGGCCCGCTGGCCCGCACGCAAGGCGATGCAGCATGCCCGAGACCGCATCCGGTTCATGACGATGCGGGCCCGGCTGGCTGCCCCGGTCGAGCAGGTCGTGCAGGAGATCAACCTGTTCCTGCGCGGCTGGGCGGGCTATTTCCGCTACGGGAACTCCGCCCACGCCTTCGATCAGATCAGACGCTACGCGGTGATGCGGCTCGCGTTGTTCCTCGCGAAGCGCCATCAGCGTGGGCGCGCCTGGGGGTTCGTCCAGATCTATTGCTCGCGCGACGATCTGGGTCTGATCAGTCTCAACGGGATCGTCGTCGCACCCAGGCCCCACCGGGCCTGGCGGGAGAAATCGAACACCGCCGGTGAAGGGCGTCGGTGAGCCGTGTGCGGGAGAACCGCACGCACGGTTCGACGGGCGGGGACTGGAAACGGAACGCTACGGCGTCACCGCGCCAGCCCCCGACCCAACCATCCTTCGGTGATGATCCGACACGTAATAACGCGCTTATCACGAAATGCAAAGTCGGAGCTATTCGGACTGCCCGGACACAGATACCGGCGGATCAGCCGCGTTGAGCTACGTCGACGTATCGCAGCGGGATGCTAGAGGAGCTGCGGCCGACCGACATCGTCTCGGGTGATCAGCCCGTGTTCCTCGAACGCTTGGAGCCAACCGGTCATCGGCCACCACCCCCACCGTCGGTGAAAGACCGCAGCGTTTCGCACGATGTCCTCCAGATGTTCGGTGGGTGGATCCGACACGGGGTGGAACTGATGAAACGCGTCAGCGCCGCCCACCCAGCGCATTGTTACCCCCGACGCGGGGGCTGTCTGCGCGAAATCGGTGTCCTCCCCGCCGTATCCGCGGTAAAGCGTGCAGAACCCGCCGATGCGCCGCCACGTGGACGTCGTCAACGCAAACGACAGCGACCAGAATAATTCGTAGGCCGTGCTGACGAGGATCTCATCGTCGCGCGGCGCGGGGGGCCCGGATGCGGAGCGGCCAGCAGATCCACATCGCCCACCGGGTAGCCACCCGGACCCGGCGGCGGTAAGTAGGTGACGGGCCCGCACAGCAGCGCGTCGCGGTGTGGGGGCTGTAACGCCGCCTCGCGGTAGCGCCCAACAAGGCGCCGGCCCGGGATGCAGTCGACGTCTAGAAAGACGAGGAGATCGGCGCCGTATTCCAGTGCGGCAGCAGCACCGGTGTTGCGTGCGGCGGCGATTGGCAAGGCCGCAGATCCTCCCGCACAGCAGACGATGTGCGCGGGGGCCCCGCTGCGCGCGACGGTGTCGGCTGCGCTGAGGTCGTCGACGGCCACCACCACGTGCAGATCGGCCGGGTGGGCGCTGAGCGCGAGGCCCTCGAGTTGACCGCGCAGGTGCGTAGCGCGTCCATGCACCGTGGTAATCACCGCGGTCCTCACACCACACCGCCCGGGGCGCACCGGCGGGCTACCGTCTCGATGGCGTCAGCAGCGCGGGCCGCCGCTCCGCGGGTGGCCCAGCGTCGCCATCGGTGTGGGTCACCGGCGCGGGCGTGTGTCAGCAGCGCGGGCCACGCCCGTAGATCCGGCCAGCTGCGAGCCGTCACGGCAAGGCTATGGCGTCGCAGCACACCGGCTATCGCGCGCTGCTCATCGAACGGGCGCGGCTGAGGGATGACGACCGCGGGCCGCTCAGCGGCGGCCAGATCGGCGATGCAGTTCTGTCCAGCATGGGTGACCACGACGTCGGCGGTGCAGATCGCGGCCCACGGATCGGGCGTCCAGGGGGACCCGGGAACACCGAGCGCCGTCCATTCGAAAGCGGGATGTGCTTCCGCGCACGCATTGACCATGGCCACGGTGACATCGGAGCCGCCCGCCCCGACGAGCACGAGGACAGTTGGCTTAGAACCGTTTTCGCGCTGCTCGGGTTCCCGGCCGTCGAACCAGCTGATGCCACCGACGTAGCTAGTCTTGTCGGCGTAGGACTGCAGCCACGATGGCTCGTGCAGTTCGCGTGGCCACGCCGCCACGATGTGATCGGCCAACCGGTGGAGGAGCAGGTGCGGTGCGTCGGTGCGCTCGCCGGGCCCCGCGACGACGATCACCGGCACCCCGAGCAGCCGGATGTAGGTGGCGACTTCGACCGACACGTCGATCACCACCGCGGCGGGCCGGGTCTCGGCGACCCACTGCGCGATCAGCCGCATCCGGTCCATCAATCCGGCGTCATGATGCGGAGCCCAGTGAAAAGCACCGTATGCCGTCGGATCTGCGACGAGGGTGCCTTCGTCGTCACGCGGTAGCTTGAGGACTGCGGCGAATGGGTGCGGATCGGGGACGTTCAGTGACGTCAGCGCGGTAACCGGGAGGTGCAGCTGCGCGCAGATGCTGGTAGCCCGACTGAGGTGTCCGAGGCCGTGGTGGTGAATGTAATAGCCGATCATGGGCTCCGTCGCTGCCGTGTTCGATCATGTCGTGGTAGATGGTCAGGTATCCGGTCACCATCGCTGACGCCGAGCAGTGGGCGATCGCGTGTCGGTGCACGCCTACCCGTGGAAGCGCCACCGCGGCTGGGACCGCCGCGGCCATCGCATTGACATCGCCGGGCGGCACCAGTCGGCCCCCTTGTGGTGCCACGATTTCCGGAATGCCGCCGCAGGCGAACGCCACCACCGGGGTGCCGCAGGACATCGCCTCGGCGATCACCAGACCGTAGGGTTCGTCCCAGGTTGGCGTGACCAGGGCGGCCGCTGATCCGCCGACCAGCCGGGCCAGCGCGTTTTGATCCAGGTGCCCGGCGTAGCGGATTTCGTCGCCTAGCCGCGGAGCAATGCGGTCGGCAAAGTAAACCGGGTCTGAGAGCGGACCGGCCAACACCAGGGGACGATTCGCCCGAAGTGCGGCCTCGACCGCCAGGTGGGGCGCCTTCTCCGGGGTGAAACGGCCGAACCACACCAAACCGGCGCCGCCGGGTCCCAGCGGCCAGCGCCGGCTTTCCACGCCGTTGGGCACCACGGCGATCTCGCCGGCCACGGGGCGCCATGCGCGTGCGATGTGCCGGCTGACCGCCGCGAGCCGCGTCACCGCCCCGCCGGTCACCTGCAGCGCGGACTCCAGCCACGGCGTCGGCGGGGTGTGGACGGTGGTCAGCATCGGGGCGCGGACCAGGGCGGCCATCGCGACGGGAAGGTGGTGCAGGCTGTGATTGTGGATGACGTCGAACGGTGCGCCGCCCGGCTCGGCCAACTGCATCATCAGCGCCAGGTAGGCGTGATGGTCGTCCATAAACGACAGCGGCGACATCGAAGGATCCGCTTGCGCCGCATCGGAAAGCGCCAATTCCCGCACGGCCAGCCCTGCGCATCCCAGGTCGGGGTCCGAACCCGGCGCCGCAAACAACGCCACTTGATGACCAAGATCGGCCAGCGAGCGGGCCAGGTGCCAGACGTGGGCCTCCAGCCCCCCGGCGAACGGTTGCCGGATGGGAAACCGATTGCACGCGATCAGGGCGAGCCGTAGCGGCGCGGTCTACCGCAGGACGCTTTCGTAGATGGCGCGGTGCGCCTGAGCGATGCGGATGCGTTCAGCGCGACGGCTACCCCAGGTAGCGCGCGGCGCCGCGGCTTTGCGGGCCCACCGCTGGTAGACCCACCCACTGCGGTCGTCCGACCGCCTCGCAGAACGACGGCCACCAGCGCGGCTCGGGCATGAACAGCAGGACCCACCGTCGTCGGCGGTCTTGAACGCGCCGTGCAGGGCATGCGGCCGGGCGCGCCGCCCCTGCGCCGGTGGATCCTGCCGGTCGACCAGGGTGGGTGCCAGGTCGGTCGCCATCGTCCAGGCCGCGGTCGCCAGCAGGCTCACGTCGACGGCCTGGCCAACGCCGGTGCGCTCGACGAGCCGCAGGGCCGCCAGCACCGAGGACAGCAGTGCCAGCGCGGCGGTGTGGTCTCCCATGGCCGGGCGCAGTCGGGGCGCCCAGCTCCCCGGCTCGGTCATCGTGTGGACGATCCCGCCGCGGCCGAAGTACGCGGTGATGTCATAACCCACTGGCGGCATGTTCAGTCGGTAACCGCCAGTGCATCGATTTCGACGAGAAGGCCTTCACCCGGCAGGCCGGTGATCACCGTCGTGCGCGCAGGCAGCACACCGCCGGGTGAGTGAGTGCGGACGAAATCCGCGAACGCATCGTTCATCGGGCCGAAGTACTTGCGGTCGGCGAGGTAGACGCGCAGCATCACGATGTCGTCGAAACGCGCTCCGCTTGCCTCGAGGACGGCGTTGACGTTGTTCAGCGCCTGGATCGTCTGGGCGCCGACATCATCGCTGTGCACCAACTCCTCCGTTTCGGGGTCGATGGCGACCTGACCGGATATCTGCACCACCGAGCCCTTGCGAACGCCCTGGGAGTAAGCAGCCGCCGGAGCTGGTGCCCTATCGGTCTGCACCTGCGCCTTGGGACTCATATCGGCATTCCTTCCTGGCCTCGAGCCTGAGACCGCCTTGATCGTCACCCTCGGCGAGGCCGACCATGGCACTTTCGCTAACCTGTCGTCTCACGACCGCGAGGACTGGCCCTTATGACTACCCAACCATCTGATCGCATCAGGCTTGCCAGTTGGCCCACTCCTCTCGAGCCCGCGCCGCGATTGGCCGAAGCCCTTGGCCTTGGACCCGACGATCTGTGGATCAAACGAGATGACCTCACCGGCCTTGCCGGCGGCGGCAACAAGATCCGCAAACTGGAATGGACCGTCGCGGCGGCGATCGCCGCCGGTGCCGAAGCGCTGGTCACCACCGGAGCCCCGCAAAGCAACCACGCGCGCCTGACCGCCGCGGCCGGCGCCCGCCTCGGACTGCGGGTGGTGCTGGTGTTCCCCGGCGATCCGGGTGGGGCGCAATCGGGAAACCTCGCGCTGGACGGCCTTCTCGGCGCCCGAATCGCCTGGGCAGGAGACGTCGGGTTGGCCGAGGCGGTGGACGCCGTGGTGGCTCAGATTCGCGCGCAAGGAGGGCGACCTGCTCTGATCCCGTTCGGCGGGTCGAGCGGCGTCGGCGCGCGCGGTTACGTCGCGTGCGCGCGCGAATTGCAGCAACAGCTACCCGATCTCGATACCGTGGTGGTGGCCCTCGGATCCGGCGGCACGATGGCCGGCCTCGTCGCGGCACTCGGACCGGACAAGGTGTTGGGCATCGACACCGGTGCGATGCCGGATCCCCTGCCCGCGGTGGCCCGCTTCGCCGCAGAGGCCGGCGAGGAACCCGTCGACAGCGGCGCCCTGCGTGCCCGCTTCGACCAGGTCGGCAGCGGCTACGGTGACCTAGTGTACCGCGCCATTAATTCGTTTCATTAATCGTTGGATGGACTGGAGGATCTGTTCGGCGGTCTTGGTCCAGACGAAGGGTATGGGGTTGTCGTTCCAGGCGGCGACCCAGGCGCGGATGTCGCGTTCGAGGGCATGCACGCTGCGGTGGTCGCCGCGTTCGATGAGTTGTCGGGTCAGTTCGGCGAACCAGCGTTCGACCTGGTTGATCCAGCTGGAATAGGTTGGGGTGTAGTGGATGTGGAAGCGAGGGTGCTTGGCCAGCCAGCTTTGCACGGTGGGCGCTTTGTGGGTGCCGTAGTTGTCGCAGACCAGGTGGATATCGAGGTGGTCGGGGACCTGGGCGTCGATCGTGGTGAGGAACTTGCGGAACTCGATCGCGCGGTGGCGCCGGTGCAGGGCGGTGATGACGGTGCCGTCGGCGATGTCGAAGGCGGCGAACAGGCTGGTGGTGCCCGAGCGCACGTAGTCGTGGGTGCGTTTCTCGGGCATGCCGGGCATCATCGGGAACGCCGGCTGGCTGCGCGCCAGCGCCTGGATCTGGGACTTCTCGTCCACGCACAGCACCACCGCGGCCTCGGGCGGGTCGAGGTAGAGCCCCACGATGTCATAGACCTTCTCCACAAACAGCGGGTCATTGGACAGCTTGAAGTCCTCGCTGCGATGTGGCTGCAGCTCAAAGGCCTTCCAGATTCGCCCGATCGTGGACTTGGACAGCCCGCAGCGCTCGGCCATCGATTTACGCGACCAGTGCGTGGCGTTGGCGGGGATGGATTCCAGCGTGGCCACCACCACGTCCTCGACCTGCTCGGCGGTCACCGACGCGGGCCGGCCCGGCCGTGGGTCGTCGACCAACCCGTCGCACCGCGCCTCGACGAACCGGCGCCGCCACTTCCCGACCGTCGGCTGCGCCACCCGCTCCCGCGCTGCGACCTCCTTGTTCGACAGGCCCTCGGCGCAGCCCAGCACGATCCGCGACCGCAACGCCAGCGCCTGCGAACTCTTACGCCGCCGCGCCCACCGCGTCAGCGTCTGGCGCTCCTCCTCGGTCAACACCAGCTCCGCCTTCGGCCGCCCACGTGATGCCATACGCGAATCATCCCACCCGCCAACACGATTCGCCGTGGAACACGGCCGATGTCCATCGATTACAATTATATAACGAATTTCAGGCGCAGGACACTAGATGAGTAATTCCAAGGGGTCAGTGGTCGTATGCGGTCAGTGATCGCAGGATCGACTGGTCGGTTTTGTCGTTGTGCCAGATGGCGGCGGTGAGGGCGAGGATGCGTTGCAGGACGCGTGCGGCGACTCCGGCGATGGTTCGTCCTCCGTGGCGCTCGAGGTCGAGTTGGGTCTTGAGGGTGTTGTTCACCGATTCGACGACCTGCCGCAGCGGCTTGAAGAAGCGTTGTCCGGCGCGGGGTTTCTCTCCCTTGCGGGCAGGGCGCAGCAGGTCGATACCGGCGTCGGCGAGCGCGGCTTCGAATTGCCTGCCGTAGTAGTTCTTGTCGGCCATCAACGTCTGACCGGGATGCGTCGCGAGCAGGTTCGGGTCGGCGTCGAGCATGCCGAGCAGAATTTCGCGCTCGTCGGCCTTGGCGCCGGTCAGCGCGAACGCCACCGGCAGCCCGGACAGGGCGCACACCAGGTGCAGCCGCAGTCCCCAAAAGAAGCGTGAGTGCGACGCACAGTACCCGTACTCGGCCCACCCGGCCAGGTCGGAGCGTTTCGTGGTCTCCCGCGATCGCCCGCACTCGACCGGCGTCGAGTCGACCACCCACACGTCATCGGTGCACCGAGAGGTGCATGCAACCAGATGCGCGATGACCGCGCGCAGCATTCCGGTCGCCGCGCGGACGCGCTTGTTGTAGCCCGATTGTGTTGGCAGATAAGGGAACAGCCCGCGCAGCGGGCCGTTCGCGTAGCGCAACCATCGCGCCTCTGAGGTGAATCCGAGCAGCGCTTGCAGCACTACCAGGGTGACCAGTTCGGCGTCGTCGAGGCGCGGCGTGATCCCGACCTTCGGACGCCACGGCCGATGCTGCGGATTGTCGATCAGGAAATCATCGGTGGTGACGTACAGTGCGGTAGCGAGGGTGTCCAGGTCGGCGTCCACTTCGGCCTCCAGTGCCAGGTTGGGTTAGCAACGCCAATCCTGGACACCCTCACCTCGAATTCACAGTAGCCACACCAGTAACACCCCTTGGAATTACTCATCTAGTCGAATCCGTGGCCGCCGCAATGTCGCTCATCGCAACGACCGAGGGAATCGTCCTCGACCCGATCTACACCGGCCGGGCGCTGGCCGGGCTGATCGCCGCGGTCGACGACGGCGATATCACGTCGGGCAGCACGACGGTCTTCATGCACACCGGTGGACTTCCCGGCCTGTTCGGGCATCCGGTCACGGTGTCCTACGCCCAGAGCCTTCTGCAGACGTTCGGCTAGCACTCTCCCCCTTGCCCAGGGTGTCCAGCAGCACCGGCTGGTGCGGATTTGGCCGCTGCAAAGCGCGAAGTTGGTCGAGCGCAGCGTCGACGCGGCGGGATTGTTCGTGGATTCATCGTGGACAGTAGAGATCATCCATGAAAGACGGCGTAAACCCATTGCGGCCCAGCCATATTGAGTGTACTGGCCCCTGCGATAGGGGAGAAGGACGAATTTGCCCTCGCAGGGCGATCCGCAATTGCTGTCGCGGTGGTCGAACTCCAGAGGGGCAGTCGGTACCGGAGCGGTGTAGGGCTTATCGCTGGCAGTACAGCGCGGGTGAGGCGTACGAGCGCATCGGCGTTGACTGCGACCATGTTTTCCCGCGATCGAGGTCGGCTTCCGACAGCGGGCCGCGCGTAACCACGCCGACGGTCGAGCTGGTCGGCGCAGCGGCCGCGGTCTACCGTCACGGTGACGAAAACGGTTCCGCTACTGCAGGCGTGAGCGCGCCGACATGAACAGCTGGTGTAGCCGCCGCACGTGCAGGTTTGGCTAGTTCTGAAGAAATGACACGAATCTGAGACAGAAGCCAGATGACATCGTGAGACAACGGGCGTCGCAGCAGGTCAGACGATCGCTATATGACACGGGGTTTGAGAAGCTACGTGTGCCACGAACGTGGAGAGGAGTTCGATGTAGGTAGAGCTTCTTGATGTGGTGCTGTGCAGGAGATGAAGGTTTGGCCCTTCGGAGTCGCCCTGCGGGGGAGGCTTCAAACCGCCCACATGCTGCGTTGGTTGAAGACCGTCGTGGTGAGCGATGTGGGAAAAGGCGCACGGTGATGCGTCAGGTGGGGATCGGAAAGACGGTGCGCAGTCCTCGGTTTCGGGGATCGCTGTTGACGTGTCGTAACTCAGGTAGGTGACATCAAAACCGGGCCGCAGGTAGCTAGTCCCGGGATGAGCCTGGCGGGAGAACCGCTGACTGGCCAGGCGGTGCCCGGCATGTAGGCGACGTGAGCCTGGTCTGCGGCTTTTGCGCGGAACGTGGGGAAAGCGCCGGGATAAACCGGCATGAGGAAAGGGATGAGAACGCCCGACATCGAAGGAGTAGCGATCCACGGTGGCCCCGAGTCATGCGTTGGCGACCCGCGAGGGCGCAGCGAAGCGTTGACAGGGGTACGTGCAGGCCAGCTATTGAGCCGCGAAATCACTGTTTCGGGGTGCCGACGTCGTCTCACGAGGCGGAAGGCCACACTGCCGGCGGCGTTAGCGCGAGCCGTCCGGTGGACCCCGCGCGGTCTGAGAACCTGTGCATGTACGGAGTCCTCATGCGCGAGAACCGGGAGATCCCGCTGCTCGCCCGTCCAGTTGATCGTGGGCGGGCCGCCCAGGGAACGTTGAGGCGGTAAGCCTGGGATGAACGAGCGCGGGAAGTCAGATGGGCGCGTAGTACCTGCGAAACCGGCGAACAAGGCCGCAGTCGCGGCGGCGGAGTCGGTGGAGGAAAGGCGCCCAGCCGAGGGGAACATGGCCAGCAAAACGCGTCCCGGACATAGTGCCGGATCAGGCGCGCTCAGTGCGCTGGACCGTGTGCGTGAAGTGGCACGAAAGGACAAGGAAGCGCGGTTCACGGCGCTGCTGCACCACGTCGATGTCGCTCGTCTGCGGGCGGCCTTTTGGGCGATCCGTCCGCAGGCCGCGCCGGGGGTGGACGGGGTGACGTGGGATGCCTACGGGCAGGAGTTGGAGGCGAACCTCCAGGACCTGCACGAGCGGGTGCACGCAGGGCGTTACCGGGCGAGACCATCACGCAGGGCGTACATCCCGAAGGCGGATGGGCGGCAACGGCCGCTCGGCATCGCCACGCTGGAGGACAAGATCGTCCAGCGGGCCGTCGTCGAGGTGCTCAACGCCGTCTACGAGGTGGACTTTCTGGGCTTCTCCTATGGGTTTCGGCCGGGGCGTAATCCGCATCATGCGTTGGATGCGCTCACGGTCGGGGTCTGGCGGAAGAAGGTGAACTGGGTGCTCGATGCGGATATCCGCGACTTCTTGGATGCATTGCCATACTGCGGTTTTCGTTGATTGTCATGGTTAAAACAGTCCTCCTTGGGTGGGTGGGGGTTGGATACGCAGGCCTTTTCGGCGTCCGGTCCGTACGTGCACGGCTTTGAGTTCGCCGCGCTTGACACGTTGCATGATGGTTTGGCGGGACACGCCGTAGGCCAGGGTGGCTTCCAGCATGGCCAGCCAGCCGTTGGGGGCGTCGTCGACGAACAGGGCGCGGATGTCGTCGGTGAGCCGGATGCGCCAGGGCGCGCCTGGGGTGAGTTGTTCGCCGGCGATGAACCCGTCGCCGAGCCAGCGGTGCAGGGTGGAGGCGGCCAGTCCGAGTTCTTTGGCGGCGTCGGCCACGGTGAGCGGTTCTCCTTCGGTCGGGTCGTGGCTGGGTTGGTGGCAGGCGATGTCGTAGTGGTGGCGCAGTGACTGGACCCTACCGGCGGTGTATGACAGTCCGCGGGCGGTGCGGCGGCCCTGCCGGTTGAGGATGTGCGCGATCGTTGCGTCGGGGTAGTGGGCGGCGAGGCGCCCGATGAGGTCGATGGTGTCTTCGTCGGTGCGTAAGGTGTTGGGTGGCTTGCGTTTTACTGGCACGGTCAGTTCGGTGATCGCGCCGCCCTTCCACCGCACGATCAGCTCGGCATGCGCGTCGGTGTGGTCGCGGTGCACGGTGATATTGACCTCGTCGAGCAGGGTGTGCAGGAGTTGTTTGCGGTCCCGGTCGGTGGTGGTAGCCGCCTCCCACACGGCCGGCAGGTCGTCGCCGAGGGCAAGGATTGCCGATTGTTCTTGTGGTGTCAGTTTTTTCGGTCGTGCGGCTTGGCGCTGTGAGAGTTCGGTTTCGGCGTCGGCGAGGTGGCGCAGCGCGGTTTCCCACGCGTTCTCCAGTCCGCGGGCGACGAGCCGGTTTTCCGGATCGACCGCCTGATAACGGCGTTCGGCTTTGGTGACCGCGTAGCGGGCGGTTTCCACCTGGCGGCGCCATTGCTGCAGGGCGGCGTCGTGGCCGTCTTCGAGTTGTTGGGCCGCCTGCAGGCAGGCTTGCGCCGCCGCGGGGGCCAGCGCGGTCAGGAACAGGGCGGTGACCGCGGCGTCGATCGCCACACCGCCGACCCGCAGGTGGCGGGTGCCGCGGCCATCGACGAGTTGACCGGTGCCGGTGCAGTAGTAGCCGGGCGTGGCTTTGCGTTCGCCGTCGTAGAAGATGGACAGTTTGCGGCCGCAGGTTCCGCAGGTGACCAGCCCTTGCAGCAGGGCGCAGCCCTCCCGCAGCGCGCCGGTGCCGGGCTGGTGGGCTTGGGGGCGGATGTTGGAGCCGATGCGGTCCTGGTTGGCCAGGTAGGTGTCCCAGTCGATGAACCCCTCGTGGTGGTCGATGATGCAGACCTGCCACTGGTTGCGGGGCAGCACTTTTCGCCGTGTTCGCGGTGTCCCGTCTTGGCCGACGTATCGGTGTTGGCCGGTGCGCCCGAAGGTGTAGGCGCCGCCGTAGGCGGGATGGGTCAAGACGTTGTGGACCGCGTGATAGGTCGGGTCGACCCAGACGATCCCGTCGGTGGCGGCGAGGTATCCGCTGGTGTTCAACGGCAGTTTGAGGCCCTGATCGCGCAGCCACAACCACACGGCCCGCACCGAGCCACGGGCGCAGAACTGCTCGAAGATGGCGGCGATCACGCCGCGGACGGCCTCGTCGGGGTGTTTGAGGATCTGTCCGTCGGCTTCGCCCCAGACCAGCCCGATCGGCAATCCGATGCGCAGTTCGCCGCGTGCGGCCTTGTTGCGGATGCCGCCGTCGAGGCGGGCCCGCAGGATGTGCAGTTCGGCCTCTGACATGGTGCCTTTCATGCCGAGCAGCAGCCGGTCGTTGAACAATCCCGGATGGTAGACGCCGTCTGCGTCGGCGATCAGGGTGTCGGTCATTCCGGCCAGATCCAGCAGCCGATACCAGTCGGAGTTGTTGCGGGCCAATCGGGAACACTCCAGCGACAACACCATCCCGACCTGCCCGAGCCCGACCCGGGCGACCAGATCGGCGAACCCGGACCGCCCGGCCGACGAGGACCCGGACCTGCCGAGGTCTTCGTCGATCACGCTGATCGCCGACGACGGCCAGCCCAGCGCGTGTGCGCGGGTGACCAGGTCGTATTGGCGGGCGGTCGATTCGGTGTTGCGCTCGACCTGGGTCAGGCTGGATTGGCGGACATAGATGACCGCGGTTCGCCGCAGGTGCGAGGCGGTGATCTTCGATTCATTCATCGCCGCTGTCCTTTGTGCCGGCCGGGTCGGTCGCGGCGGGGCCGGTCTGGGTCGCGTTGGGTGTCGATGCCTTGGCGATCAGACCGGCCAACACGGTGATCGCCGCCGTCAATGCGGGTTCGGGCAGCGCAATCATCGCTGTCGGGGGTGTCTTGGGCGCGTGGTCGGGCAGTAGGGGCAGACTGAGTTGTGCGGGCTGCATGGAAGTCCTCCTTGGACGGTGACTGCCGTGCAGCCTGCGCCCCGTGCCCGGCCTGGCGGGCCAGAAGCGCCGAAACCAGCCCGCACACGACCAGCAGGTCCGCCGTTGTCCCCAACGTCTGCGGCACCGCAGCGCAAACACTCTCGGGCGCAGTGGTTTCAGGCTGATCATGGTCGGTCCACTCCGCCGGGATGAGACGCTTGCTGCCATCGCCCAACACGACCAGCAACTCCAATCGGCCGTGTCGGCGAAGATGGCCCAGCACCACCAACGACTGCCCTTCCAGCGCATGCCGGCAACGCGTGATCGTCACGGTCGTGGTCATCGGCTCATCACCGCCCCGGCCGGGGTCGTGGCATATCCGGCGGCATGGGCGACGGCTCCAACGACCAAACCGACGCCCGCTTCGTCGAGGCCGGTCAGGGCGTCCCGCAGATCCACCGGGATCCCCTCGGCGATGCTCGCGGCGATCAGCAGGATCTGCCGCTCATCTGCCGAGCACGGCAACACCCCGGCCCGCAGCGCCTCGACCGCCGCCACGAAATCCACCGTGACCAACCGCTCACCGGTGAACACGTGCCCCGCCCAACTCAGAGCGACGTCACCGAAGTCGCCACGCCACAACCACTGTCGGTGACCGATCAACAGCTCCACAGCCGCCTGCAAACACAACAGGCCGCGCGCCCACGCCCTCAACCCAGCCGAAAGGTCCTCGAAACCGGTAGTAAGTCGGGTGGTCCTTGCCGCTGACCGACCACGACCGCGCCGCTGGCTACTGGTGGGAGCTGTCGATGCGCCAAGTCGAGACCTCGCGCACCCTGGTGTTCGACGCACCGCGGCGGGCCCGCGGGTTCTTCGAGGCCTTGGTGGCCGACAACCTCGACATCGGCCGCCCAGAGGTGATCGAGCTGATCTTCAAACGCGGCCAACGCCGCGGCGCCAAGGCCAGAGGCGAATACAAGACCAAGATCGTCACCTACGGCACCGAGGTCAACGTCAACGCCTTTTACCGGCACTCCCGCATCAAACAATATTTGAAGGACGGACGGGCGCTGCGCATCGAGACCGTGATCAACAACCCCGACGATGTGGGCTGTCGGCGCCGGCTGTGCCATCTCGATGAACTGCAGGCCCGCGCTCGTGCGATCAACACCACCCTGCTCGATACTGAACGTGTCGGTCAGGGCTGCGTCCTTGCGAGTCCAGCCTTTGAGCGGATCGCGCAGCCCACCCTCACCGAGGATGGCCGCAGGGCCCCGGCCTTGCGGTTCGGCGACCCTCGGGTCCAGGCCCTGGCCGGCGCCCTATGCACCAGCGTGCTCGCCGTCACCGGCATCACCAACAAGAGCCTGCGCGCCTTGATGACCGGCCTGCTCGGCGGGGCGACCTACACCAGGAACCAGGCCAGCTACGACCTGGCCCGGCTACGCGTCAACGGGCTCATCACCCGCATCCCGGGCAAGAATCGCTACCGGCTCACCGGCGCCGGCCTGCGGTTTGCGATCTTCTACACCAAACTGCACGACCGGCTGCTACGACCCCTACTCGCCACCGACCAGCCACCCGCCCCGCCACCATTGCGAAAGGCATTGCACACCATAGACATTCACATCACAGAAACCATCGACCAGGCCCGACTCCTACCGAACGCAGCCTGAAAACTCAAGACAACTCTCAACGTTCTAGCGGCCAAGGATCGCTAGCGGGCTGCGGAGGCGCGCCGCCTCCTGCCGTCGATTCCATCAGTCGCGCGGGATATCTCAGCTGCCCCAACGACAACGCCGTGCATGATCGATCCGGGCACCCAGGCGGCTACCACAATCCCGGTTGGAAAAATGCCGAGCGGTCTGGCGGTGGACGCCGGTGTCTAAACCGTCTACGTGGCCACCCGCTCGACAACACCGTGATCGCCATCGACACCAGAACCGGTGCACAGACCGTTATTTCGGCCGAGGGGGGAACCCACGCCGTCACCGTCGACCCCGCCAGGCACACCGTTGTCGCCAGCAACACCGCAGCCGGAACCGCATCGGTCATCGAACGGCGCTGATGATGCCGCCCACTGCGAAGCGGGGTCCGCACGATGAGAGGTGAAACCGCGCTTACCCGCCGACCGGTCACCCATCCGCGGCGGCTTAGCGCCGGCAAACCGCAGTGGTTGCCTGGCGGAGCTAAAGGGTGCGCCCGAAGGGATTCGAACCCTAACCTTCTGATCCGTAGGCACGGGCCGATGGTGCGACCAGGCGCGATGCGAGTTCCATTGTCGTGTAGGTGGAGGTGTCGGGAAGCCCGACTGTCGTCATCGTTGTCGTCAGAACTGTCGTCAGCTCACAGTGCGAAACAGCGGCACTCCCAGCGCTTCCTCATACCCGGCGATCCTGCGCTGACGATCGGATGCGTCAAGGGTGGCGGCCATCAACGTAGTGACGTCGAAGACGTCCTTTACTCAGAGCCGATCGGGAAGTCAGACGCTGCGGAATGAGGTGGCGCTTGATCAGGCGACCATTCCCGCGCTTTGTTCACCAGCTCGGCGGCGTCCTCGCCGATATGGGACCGGCGAGCAGGCGGACGGCAAGCTGCCGGATTACGGGCCCGGGCGGCAGACCGGGATTTGTGCGGCCATCTGGGCGTGTGGCTGCACCCTCAGGTGCTCACAGGGCCGGTGGTACTTAAAGGGGACGGCACCGTTGTCCGAGCACCAGCCCGGCGGCTCCCAGTGTCGCGGGGGTGGAAGGAACCCATTCAAGGGAACCGCCATCCGACACCAGTCCGGTCTGCGGTGGCTTCAGGCCGCTGCGCAAGACCGACGGGCGGATCGCATACCACCAGGTGCGCGGGCAGCGGTGTGACGGCTCCGACGGTCGCAAAGTCGTGGGCGGCGCTCGGCTTAGATGACAGGCTTGCGGAATCGAAACTTCGATGACAGTGAGAGTTGAGCGCGGCCAGGTAGAAATCCGTGCGGTCCTTGGGAGCCATCGACGCCGTCGAACGTCATCGGCTCCGACAGCCGCATCGTCACAAAGGTCTCGCGTCCACCTCGCAGAGCGCCTGGTTTCGTAGTAAGCCCCACCCTCGACGAGGGCATCCAGCAGAGCGCAGGACTCCCTCGTTCTGAACCGGTTCGTACTTGCTGCCACGACGCCAAGCACGTTCAACTCGCCCGTGATGGGATTCGTTCTGACGGTGGCGTCCTGGTCGGGCACGGCCAGCGGCGCCGGGGTAGTGACGCCGCCGTTCTTCTGCTCGGTGATGATCGGCTCCTGCGGGACCCGCAAGGGCATTTTGCGGCAGCTCCACCCGGCCAGGGTCATGACCGGGCCGGGTCCCTGGGAGCGGTCCTGTCCAGCATCACGACGCGCAGCATCCCACGGTCGAGGTAGCCCGGGTCAGCCCGCACGGCTCCGGGCTGCCGACTCGGCGCCCAGCGCGTCCGCCAGGCAGGCGAGGTAGAGGGCGAGCCAGTGCCGGCGGTCGGACGTGGGCCAGCCGGTGTGCTTCGAGATCCGCCCGAGGCGGTAGAGGAGGGTGTTGCGGTGGATGTTGAGTGCGGCCGCGGCGTCTACCAGGACGAACCCGCTCTCCACCCAGGCGATCACCGTGGCCCGGGTCGAGGCCCAGTCGCCCGAGGACCTCAGGTCGCCCAGGGTCTCGGCGGTGATCCGGGCCCGGGCAGCGGGAGGCACCGACAAGATGAGCTGCTCTGCCCGGAGGTCGGCGATGTCGTGGGGCGAGGGCTGTCCGTTGGAGGAGCCGACGCGAAGCGCCATCAGCGCCTCGGAGTAGGACGTCGCGATCCCACGCTCGTCCGGCGCGACTCCGCCCACTCCCACCCGACAGGTTGCGCCGACGAGGTCGTGGATGCGCCCGGTCAGGTCGAGGAGTTCGTCTCGGCCCAGCCGCGGTCGCCCGTCGTGCTGGCTTCGCAGCACGACGTACATCGAGGACGACAGTCCGCAGGACAAGTCCTGCGGATCCTGGAAGGCCTCGCGGACGAGCCGCAGCGCCGAGGAGCCCGCACTGCCCAGACCGGTGGGCGCCATGACCTCGATCACGATGGCCTGCCTGGGCAGGCCCAGGTCGAAGCCGAAGTCGCGGGCGCGGGTCGGCAGGTCGGCGGGGACGTCGGCGTCGTAGGTCAGCAGGTCGCGCAGCAGGGACTCCAGCACCCTCTCGCGGGTCATCCGGGTGCGCAGCAGCACGGCTTCCTCGAGCAGGATCTCCGTCTGCCGCTTGACGACCAGTCCGAACCTCCGGGCCTGGGCCGGAGGGCCGGTGATCCCGACCGTCCCCACCGCGGCGCCCTCGTGCACGATCGGCAACGTCATCCCGGGGCGCACGCCGATGAGCCGACGCGCCTCCTCGGCCGTGTGCGCGGCGGCACTCTGGGTCTTCACCACCTCGACCGACGCCTGGTGGAAGGTGCCCACGCGGGACTGGTCTCCGCTGCCGATCACGATGCCGTCGGCGTCGGTGATGATGATGTTGAGACCGATGATGGCGCTGGTGTCGCCTGCGATCTCCTGGGCGAGCGCGGGCGTCAGGAATGCCGACCCTGCGGCGGCGGTCAAGGGCACTGACATGTACGAACCGTACCATTTCGGGACCCAAATATCGCAGGATGTTCGTACGGGTCGTCCGATGCTTGCCCCGCTCATGCGGTCTTAGACTCGGGGCCCAACTCCTCCACGAGAAGGTGACCCGATGCCCTTGAACAGTCTCTCCCGACGAGTCAGTCTCGGTCTGGCCAGCGGCGTCTGCATCGCCGCGTTGGTGGCCTGTGGGGGAGGTGATGTCTCCGCCGAGGCGGCAGGTCTGGACACGATCGACCCCGGTGTCATCCGGGTCGCGGTGCAACCGTACGCGCCGTACACCTCGCTCAAAGCGGACAAGCTCACCGGACTCGACAGCGACATCCTGAACGCCGCCGCGGAGAACCTCGGTCTCAAGGTCCAGCCGCAACTGACCGACTTCAACGGCATGCTCGGTGGCGTCCAGTCCCGCCGCGTCGACGTCGCCATCGGCGGCATCGCCTGGTCCGAGGCCCGACAGAAGGAGGGCCTGTTCACCGACCCCGCCTACTACTCGCCGCCAGCCATGGCCGTGCACGGGTCCGAGACCTACAGCACCATCGCCGACCTGGAGGGCAAGGATCTCGGCACGGTCACCGGGTACGTGTGGGTCAAGGCGATCCAGGCGATTCCGGGCGCGGCGTTGCACGCCTACCCCGACGCGAACGGCGTCTTCAACGACCTGTCGTCCGGGCGGATCCAGGCGGGCTTCCTGGACCCGTTGATCATCATCGACGCCAAGGCCAAGCGTCCCGACTTCGACTTCACGACGCAGTACCTCACCCCGCCGACGGCGGACCAGATCAAGGCCGTGCCGGCCCTGGAATACCTCGCCCCGTACCAGGTGAGCTTCTACGTTGCCAAGCAGGAGCCCAAGCTCGAGGCCGCACTATCGAAGGAGATCGACGCGATGTACCAGAACGGCAAGCTGGCCGAGCTCATCACGAAGTACGGCGGGGATCCCGAGCAGTTCCTCGTGCCCACGCCGGAGATCTCGAAGGCCCGTCAGGGCGTCGACCGTGCGGCAAACTGGACCGCCCCGGAGTCGACGTCATGAAGGTCCAGTGGGGTCTCTACACATCGGATCTGTTCTCCGCGCTGCTGAAGACGTTGGAGTACACGGTCCTGGGATTCGTCGGCGCCGTGTTGCTCGGACTGGCCCTGGCGCTGATGCGGCGAAGTCAGACCCGAGTCGTTCGCCTCCCGGCGGGGATCTACACCGAGCTGTTCAAGAACATCCCGTTGCTGGCCATCATCTTCATCACCTACTTCGGCCTGGGGTCGATCGGCCTGCGCCTGAGTGCGCTGGCTGCCGGCGCGCTCAGTCTGGTGATCTTCTACGCGGCTTACCTCTCGGAGATCTTCCGCGCGGCTCTCGGCGGGGTGCCGCCCGGCCAGCAGGAGGGTGCTCAGGCGCTCGGCATGAGCCGAATGCGCTCGTTCCGCCAGGTGATCATGCCGCAGGCGCTGCGGCTGGCCCTGCCAGGGACCGCGACGATGGGGGTCGACCTCCTCAAATCGACCTCGTTGCTGGTGACGATCGCCGCCGGCGAGCTGATGAGCCAGGCGCAGCTCATCGCGTCGGAGACGTTCAGGGCGATGGAGGTCTACCTGGTGATCGCCGCGATCTACTTCGCCGTGTGCTATCCGCTGTCCCAGCTGCTGCTGCTGCTCGAACGCAAGGTGCGCGCCGGAACGCCGCTGACGCTCGCGCGTCGCCGCCGGGTCCGCAAGACCAGGGCACTGCTCGCGGCAGGCGCGGTCGCATGAGCGCACTCATCGAGATCCGCAACCTGAGCAAGTCGTTCGGCCCGGCGACGGTGCTGCACTCCGTCGATGTCGACGTCCAAGCGGGCCAGATACTCACCATCCTGGGCCAGAGTGGTGGCGGCAAGAGCACGCTGCTTCGCTGCATCAATCTGCTCGAGATCCCGAGCGGGGGCGACATCACGATCGCGGGAGACCCGGTCGTCTCCGACGGTCGAGTGGTCGTCAAGGATCTCGCCCGGCTGCGGCAGAAGGTCGGGATGGTCTTCCAGAGGTTCAACCTGTTCCCTCACCTCACTGCCATCGAGAACGTCATCCTCGCGCAGACGAAGGCTGCCGGCATCTCCGAGGACCAGGCGATCGAGACCGCCGTACGCCTCATCCGTCGAGTTGGTCTCGCTCACCGCGCGATGGCCTTCCCCGACCAGATGTCCGGCGGCGAGCAGCAGCGGGTCGCGATCGCACGGGCGCTTGCCCTGAAACCGACGGCTCTGCTCTTCGACGAGCCGACCTCGGCACTCGACCCCGAATCGACTCGCGAGGTGCTGACCGTGATGCGCGAACTTGCCGAAGGTGGCATGACGATGGTCATCGTCACCCACGAGGTGCCGTTCGCTCAGCAGATCTCCGACCAGGTGGCGTTCGTCGACGCCGGCTACATCGTCGAGCAGGGTCCGCCCAGCGAGGTGATCGGCGCGCCCCGGGAGCTGCGGACCCAGGCGTTTCTCAACGCCACCAGCCACGCGTGATGAGTGCCCATGCAACTGTCGTCGTCGGCGGTGGGATCGTCGGGCTGGCCTGTGCCTACGAGCTCGCGTCTGCGGGCCAGGAGGTCCACGTGGTCGACCGGTCGACGATCGGGACGGGCTCGTCGGCGGGCAACGCCGGCTGGGTGACCCAGAGCCACTGCTTCCCGGTGCCCTCCCCGGACTCGGTTCGCGCGGCGACTCCGGTCCGTGGGGCGGTCGGACTCGCCGCTCTACGTGCGGCCGTCGCTCTCGCCGCGGTTCCTGCGCTGGCTCTACGAGTTCCGCAGGTTCTGCGGCACGGCCGCCTTCGCCAGGGGAGCAGCCGCGTTGGCGAGCCTCGGGGAGCAGGCCGTCGCGCAGTACGAGAAGTGGCAGGTCGACGGGATCGAAACGACCCTGACCCGTCCCGGGTTGGTCCATGCCTTCCTCGACGAGGGTGAGGCCGCGCGCACGCTCGCACTGCAACGCTCCGTCGCCGGCGGCAGGTTCGCCGTCCCGGAACAGCCGCTGACCGGGTCGGAGATCACCAGCCTCGAGCCGGCGCTGCTGGGCACCGAGGTGCGCGCCGCCTACCTGGTCGAGGACGAAGGCCTGGTCGACCCGTCGTCGCTACTCGAGTCGCTGCTCGCCCGGTTGAGGTCGCTCAACGTCGCGGTGACCGAGCGCACCGCCGTCTCGGGCTTCGTCGTCGAGCGTGGCCGCGTGCGAGCCGCTGTGGTGGACGGCCGACCGCTCGACTGCTCACGGGTGGTTGTCGCCGGCGGCACCTGGTCGGCGGACCTGCTGGCCCTGCTCGGTGTCTCGGTGCGGATGCAGGCAGGGAAGGGCTACAGCTTCTCCGTGGACCTTCCCGTAGCCCCGCGGCGCCCGCTCTACCTCGGTGACAAGCACGTCGCGGTGTCGCCGCTGGGCTCGTCGACGAGGATCGCCGGCACGATGGAGTTCTCCGGCAACAACCTCCGGCTGGACTGGCGCAGGGTCGAGGCGATCGCAACCGCGAGCCGGCACTACCTCGGCGACTGGTTCGACAACCACGACGAGCTCATCGGGCGGATCGACAGCCCGTGGGTGGGCGGGCGGCCGATGGTCCCCGACGGTCTGCCCCTGATCGACCGCCTGCCCAACGTCGACAACGCGTACGTCGCCACGGCGCACGCGATGCTCGGCGTGACGTTGGCCCCGACGACGGCAGCGGCGCTGGCCGAGATGGTCATCAGCGGCCGGAAGCCACCGGTGCTCGAGCCCTTCGGTTTCGACCCTGCCCGCCGGCTGGCGGGCTGAGCACCGGTGGTGCCGAACAGATGTCAGGGTCGGGTAATCCGCTGGTCGAGGCGCTCGGCGACGGCACCGCCGCCAAGGTGGTGAACTACATCGGCCAGGCCGGCCTGATCGCGAGTTTCTTCTCGATCATCTCCGCGTACTCGCGGCAGCTGTTCGCGCTGTCCCGGGCGGGCTACCTGCCGACCGTGCTGTCGGTGACGAACTCGCGCAAAGCGCCCACGCTGGCGCTCATCGTTCCGGGTGCCATCGGATTCGCCCTGTCACTGACCGGGCAGGGCGCCCTGCTGCTGAACATGGCGGTCTTCGGAGCCGCGCTGAGCTACGTGCTGATGATGGTCAGCCATATCGTGTTGCGGCGCCGCGAACCGAACATGCGGCGGCCTTACCGCACCCCCGGCGGAGCGCTGACCACCGGATTCGCCCTCGTCATCGCGGTTCTGGCCGTCATCGCGGCCTTCCTGGTCGATAGCGTCGCGGCGATGTGCTGCCTGCTGGTGTTCGGCGCATTCATGCTTTACTTCGCCGTCTACAGCCGTCACCCCCTGGTGGCCAATTCCCCCGACGAGGAGTTCGCCATGCTCGCCGAAGCCGAGAGCGAACTGAAATGACATACCGTCAACAGGTTTCGGGTGTCAACTACACCTTCGACGGACTTGTCGAGCTGATGGCGAAAGCCACACCGCTTCGCTCAGGTGACCAGCTGGCCGGATGCGCAGCCGAGCACGACGCCGAACGTGCCGCGGCCGCATGGGTCCTCGCCGACCTGCCGCTGGACACCTTCTTGAAAGAGGAGATCGTTCCTTACGAGACCGACGAAGTCACCAGGCTGATCTTCGACAGCCATGACCGCCAAGCCTTTTCGGCGATATCGCATCTGACGGTGGGAGGATTCCGGGACTGGCTGCTGGAGACCGCCTCCCGCGACGACAGCGCCGAACGCATCGCCGCGATCGCACCGGGTCTGACACCCGAAATGGCGGCGGCCACCAGCAAGATCATGCGCAACCAGGATCTGATCGCCGTCGCGGCGGCCGTGCAGGTGTCCTCGGCGTTTCGCACCACGATCGGGACCCGCGGCACACTTGCCACGCGGCTGCAGCCCAACCATCCGACCGACGACCCGCGCGGTATCGCTGCGGCGGTGCTCGACGGACTGCTCCTGGGCTGCGGTGACGCCGTGATCGGCATCAATCCGGCCACCGATTCCCCGCATGCCACCAGCGATCTGCTGCACCTACTTGACTCCATCCGCGCCCGCTACGACATTCCGACGCAGTCCTGCGTGCTCTCGCACATCACGACGACGATCGGGCTGGTCGAGGACGGCGCTCCCGTCGATCTGGTGTTCCAGTCGATCGCCGGCACCGAAGGCGCCAACACCGCGTTCGGGGTCGACATCGCACTGCTCCGCGAGGGCAACGAGGCCGCCCGGTCACTGCGGCGCGGCACCGTGGGCGACAACGTCATGTACCTGGAGACCGGGCAGGGCTCGGCGTTGAGCTCCCATACGCATCTGGGTACCGGCGGCAAACCGGTCGACCAGCAGACGCTGGAAACCCGCGCCTACGCGGTGGCACGAGAGCTCCAACCCCTTCTGGTCAACACGGTGGTCGGGTTCATCGGACCGGAGTACCTCTACGACGGCAAGCAGATCATCCGCGCCGGGCTGGAGGACCATTTCTGCGGGAAGCTGCTCGGCCTGCCGATGGGCGTGGACGTCTGCTACACCAACCACGCTGAGGCCGACCAGAACGACATGGACACGCTGCTGATGCTGTTGGCGGCCGCCGGAGTGGCGTTCGTTATCACGGTGCCGGGCGCCGACGATGTGATGCTTGGCTACCAGAGCCTGTCGTTCCACGACGTTTTGGTGGCACGCCGCACGCTGGGTCTGCGGCCGGCCCCCGAGTTCGAATATTGGCTGCGCACTGTGGGCATGGTCGACGACGCCGGGCACCTGACGGCATTCGACGTGCGACGGTCCCCGCTGCGCTCACTGACATCTGCGGAGGCGCTGTGACAACGGAAGAGCTTGCCGCCCAGGAATTCTGGGACGAGTTGAGGAAGACCACCCAGGCCAGGATCGGCCTAGGTCGCGCGGGCAACGCACTCCCCACCAGGCAGGTGCTCGAATTGGCTGCTGCCCATGCAGCCGCCCGTGACGCGGTGCATGAGCCGCTGGACGTCGAGTCGTTCATCACCGAAGTGCGGCGGGTCGGCATCGGTGAGCCCGCGGTGGTGCGCAGCCGTGCAACGTCACGCGCCGAGTATCTGCGCCGACCGGACCTGGGCCGACTGCCCGAGGAGCCGATGCAGGTACCGGATACGCCCGCCGACATCGGGTTCGTGCTCGCGGATGGGTTGTCGCCGTACGCACTGGCCAAGCACGGAGCCGGGCTGCTGGCCGAACTGGTGGCACAACTGCGGGACCGGTACACCCTCGCCCCGCCGGTGATCGCGACGCAGGCCCGGGTGGGTTTGGGCGACCACATCGCTGAACGTGCACACGTCCGCACCCTGCTGGTCGTGATCGGTGAGCGGCCCGGTCTCAGCGTGGCCGACAGCCTTGGCATCTATCTGACCCATTTGCCGCGGGTCGGCCGCACCGACGCGGATCGCAACTGCATCTCAAACATTCATCCCCCCGAAGGTCTGGGCTATCGGGAGGCAGCTCGCGTCGCGGCAGGTCTGGTCGCCGGGGCGCACGAATTGGGGCGTTCGGGTGTGGATCTCAAGGACACGTCCCGAACGGCCGCGCTTGGGCCGCTTAGCGTCGTCGAACTCAACTGACCGCATCGAACAGATCAACTTTGACGGCCCGACGGCCGCGTGGTCCCCGACCGCCGCCACCGGCAGGGCAGTCCACGAAGGCGTTGCTCGTAAAACGAACGCACCGCCACCATGCAAATAGTTACTGACGCCGCACCTTTCCCCTCAGGGCCAGCAAGCGCCCGCCGCCACATCACCAAGTGCGCCAACGTGATAGCGCGCCAATCGACCACACCGGAACACCACGACAGGAACCACGCAACCCTGCGTCCGTATTCACGAGCCGTGTTCGGTGAGCGACCCAACGCCAGCAGGAAATCTAGCCACTGCGAAGCTTCCTGGTGAAGAACTTCGTCCGACCCCACCACTACAAATCGGTGCTCCGCCGTCGTCGGGTCGATCGCCGAGGCGATGCTGTACTGCAACCGATCGGTCATGTCGCGCGACGCTACAAGCAACCACTGACAACCGACTGCGCAAAAAGTCAGCCGCTACGGCGGATCAAAGAACGGACAATCACTGACGCTCGCTAAACGCAGCCACATAACACTCCGGCAGCGTCGACGCCGCGTCCATCGAGACATCAACCATGTCCCTTGCCACCCAGAATAATTCGGCGCCACGTAGGGCGTTGTTCTCGGCCTTCATGATCTCAATCTCGGTGGCCAGCTTGCCTCGCGTGCGCTCCAGCCGGCGGTTGCCCGCACCAACCGTGCCGGGCTGCGGCGGCGCCAGGCCCTCACTGAACCGGTCGATGATCTGGTCCAGGGCATTGCACCACTGCCGGCGGATCTCGGGCACGCTGGTGGCCGCCCACGTCACGCCCTGGCGGCGACTCACGGCGCTGACTCGTTGAGCAGTGCGAGGAGTTCCTTTTCGCCGCGGCGAGGCAGAAGCGCGGCGACATCCTCCGGTGGACACCGAAGAGCGCGGGTGAGAGCTGAGACCGGGTTGCGCACCGACTTGCCCAGCAGCACCCGTAACCGCTGCCGAGCGTTTGCGTCGGCCGGGATTCGTTCTGTGACGTCGACGTCGACGTCGCGGAGCTCGGTGAGCGCCTGCTCGGGCAGCTGGATGTCGGTCAGGGGCGTCGCGGTCATCCCCGTAATTCTCGCTGACGGGGGGATTGCCTATTGCTCCGGGGACTCGATCGCCGCGGGGTTGCGATGCTCGAGACAGGTGATCCCACGATGTCGGGACGGTGCTCAGCCTGCCCATCTCCCGCGAGATCGCATCACAAGGCTCGACCACATCACCTTCGGTGTGGACGGATCCGCCAGTTGACCCACCAGCGCATGCAGGCGCCGCAGTGCGGTGCGTTCGGTCGGGCTGCGATCACTGAGACCGACACCGAGGCGTGATCATTGGCCACAGCCCACGCCAGCAGCGCGGCGTCCGCGGCTCATTGTTTGCTCTCTTTCCAACGGCGTGACGTACGCGCTGCACCGCGTGACGCAGCCCGACCGGTATGTGGAGCACTGCGAGGAAGAAGTCGACCCCGCTGCCCGTACCGGCCGAGGACTGGTGATTACCCCGGCGCTGATTCGGTAACGGCAAACTGGGGGCATGAGACTGAAGGGCTTCGAAAGAATCGACCTGCAGAACCTGATCCGCCAGATGCCCGGCTACAAGGAGGGCAGCGAGCTGCAAGCCGAGATCCGTAGTTCGGCCCGCAGCCCCAGCCGGTGTCGTGGTCGCAGCATGTGCACGACACTGTGCCCCGAGGTGTTCGCGATCAACGACGACGGGTACGCCGAAGTCCAGGTGCCGGAGGTTCCCGACGGCCAGGAGGATGCGGCGCGCGAAGCCATTGAATGTTGTCCCGAACAAGCGATCAGCGAGGGGGATTGACATGCCGAAGGGATACGTCATCGTCACCGGGACCATCCACGATCCCGAGGGTATGAAGGCCTATAACCGACTCGCATCGCGGACGATAAGCGAGGGCGGCGGCAAGGTCCTCGTGGTGGACACCAAACCCGAAGTCCTCGAGGGTGATTGGCATGGCAGCCAAACCGTCGTCCTCGAGTTCGCGTCGGTAGACGCCGCGCGGGCCTGGTACGAGTCAGAGGGATACCAGAAGGCGGCGAAGCAGCGGCAGGCGGCGGCAGACTCCAACGCGGTGATCCTCTCGGGCTTCGGGGACTAGCTCGTCAGCGAGCGTTCAGCTCGGAAACCGCGTGAAGCTGCTCGAGATAGATGCTCGAGCGAGCTGGGGTTCCAACTGCCCCCCGCAACACTTCCCCTCACCCCTGCACCCCCGGCAAACCTCTAACACCCCCGAGGGCAAACGGGGTCGCCGGCGCACACGCGATGGCGCTGCAAAGAATGCCGCGCGGGACCGAGGAGTGGGTGATTCACCCATACCGCCAGTGGTCCTCGACCTCGTCGTACCGCTGCGCCATGCCCCGTGCGAGGGCTGATTAGTGAGCTTCCGGCAGCGGCTCTCGATTCCGCAGAGGTGACGAATCGAGCTCAAGGAGATGGCCCGTTGTTCGTTGGCTGGGATTGGGGCAGCACCGCCCACGACGTGACCGTGATCGACTCCGCCGGTGACCGGCTGCAGGGTGTATGGGCACATTCGTGGCAAGCGGACGAGTGAGCGCAATAACCACCTCAGGTCGGTATGACAGGTCTCTCACACGACTGCTGCAGGTTCCCCATCGGTGGTGTGGGTGTATCTGAATGAACTCGCCCACAACGACATGCTGGAGTTCGGCCACGTGTTGGCCAAACCGGGAGACGAACAAAGCTGGTTCGAAGACCTACCGTCAGACTTGCGCGATCACAGGGTCGCGCTGGACCACAGCGCCGTCGCATGAACCGTCATCACCCACCCCGGCTTATGATCGCCTCGCGAGCCCACGGCCAAGGAAGCGCGCCAGGCGGCTGATGGGCAGGGACCCCAATTTCGGGGTCATTGGCGATGAAGAAGAGAAGACCGATGCCGCGACGGCGTGTTAGACCGTATCTCGATATCGTCTGACCGCGTCGCAGGTTCATCGATGTCAGGGGTGACGCGGACGCCCAACATGCGGCCGGTGTCGGCGTCGACGAATGACAGCGGAGCCTGGCCGTTTTGCAGGTACTTGTCGCCCCACTGCATCAGCGACAGAAACACCGGCAGCAGATTCTCACCCGCCTCGGTCAGCCGGTACTCATCATGGACCCGCTTCCCCGGTTCCTGATAGGGCACCCGTGTGACGATCTGCGCCGACTCCAATTGTTTGAGCGCACGCGATACCGCCGGCGCCGAGGTGCCGATCCGCTCCATGAAGTCCTCAAACCGTGTGGTGCCGTAAAAGCATTCACGAACAACCAGGAACACCGTCTTGGTGCTCAGCAGATCGAGCACCCTCGACACCGAGCACCCATCACCGATCGACCACTTGTGCCGGTCGCGCAGCCGCCTCTCAAATTCCATCGCCACATCC
>CAVQSK010000003.1:0-226226 GCA_963715885.1 uncultured Actinomycetota bacterium | reverse complement strand
TGCCGTGTCGAGTCTCACGTCGACCTCGAACGCAACGCGGACGTCGTCGCGGACGGCGAGGATGCGAGCTCGCCGCGGCCAGGTGTGCTCGTCCAGGCCGGCGAGGCCCTCGATGTCGAACGTTTCGTGACCGGTCAGGCGCAGGGCCGCCACGCTGTCGCCCGGCAGGAACTGCAGCGGGAGCACGCCCAGTCCGATCAGATTCGAGCGGTGGATGCGCTCGTACGTCTCGGCGATCACCGCGCGGACACCGAGTAGGGCCGTCCCCTTGGCCGCCCAGTCCCGCGACGAACCGGTGCCGTATTCCTTCCCGGCGAGCACGACGAGCGGCACTGCGGCTGAGCGGTAGCGTTCGGTGGCGTCGTAGATCGTCCGTTCGACACCGTCGAGATGGTCGAGGGTCCAGCCGCCCCGCCGATCAGGGACCAGGCCGTTGCGCAGGCGCTGGTTGGCGAACGCGCCGCGGATCATGACCTCGTGGTTGCCTCGTCGGGAGGCGTAGGTGTTCAGGTCCTGCTCGCCCTGATCAAGGAGGAATGCTCCCGCGGGACTGTCTGCGGGGATGCGTCCGGCCGGGCAGATGTGATCGGTGGTGACGGAGTCGCCGAGCACCAGCAGCGCGCGCGCACCGTGGATGTCAGCGACATCCACGGGGTCCAGTGGGATGTCGTCGAGGAAGGGCGGTCGGCGGACATAGGTGGACTTCGGGTTCCAGTCGAACGTGGACCCTCCCCCCGCCGGCAGCTGCGCCCAGCGCTCCTCGCCCGCGGAACACATCGGCATAGCGGCGGGTGAACATCTCCGGCTCGAGGCTGGACCGGATGACCGCCTCGATCTCGGCGTCCGACGGCCACAGATCGCTGAGGAAGATCGCGGCGCCCGAGCGGTCGACACCCAGCGGTTCATGTATCAGGTCCACGTCCATCGAACCGGCCAGGGCGTAGGCCACCACCAGGGGTGGGGACGCGAGGTAGTTCAGGGAGACGTCGTTGTTGATCCGCCCGTCGAAGTTCCGATTGCCCGACAGCACGGCCGCCACCAGCACGCCGCGTTCGGCAATCTCCTTGCTGATCTCCGGCGTCAACGGGCCCGAGTTCCCGATGCAGGTCATGCACCCGTAACCCACGGTATGAAAGCCGAGCTGCTCCAGCGGCCGGTCCAGTCCGGACCGGTTCAGATAGTCGGTGACCACCTTGGACCCGGGCGCCAGGCTGGTTTTCACCCACGGCTTCGTGGCCAGGCCCGCGGCCACCGCGTTGCGGGCCAGCAGGCCGGCCGCGACCATGACCGAGGGGTTCGACGTGTTCGTGCACGACGTGATGGCCGCGATCGCCACGGCCCCGTGCTCGATCGCCGAGGGCCGCCTGCGCGGCGTCGCGTGGCGGGAGATCGCCGGAGCATCGCTGGCGGGAAAGGACTCCTGGCTGGCCTCGTCGACCTCGTCCCCGCTTTCCGCGGGGGACCGGTCAGCCAGCATCTCGGCCAGCACCCCCTGGAAACGACTCCGGGCGCTGGCCAGTGGAATGCGGTCCTGCGGACGACGCGGGCCGGCCAGCGACGGTTCCACCGTCGACAGATCGAGCCGGATCAGGTCGGTGTAGCGCAGCGTGGCCTGCGGGTCGTGCCACAGGCCCTGCTCCTTGGCGTAGCGCTCCACAGTGTCGACGAGTTCGGCATCCCGGCCGGTGAAGCGCAGGTAGTCCAGGGTGACCTGGTCGATCGGGAAGATCGCGCAGGTGGACCCGAACTCCGGGCTCATGTTCGCCAACGTCGCCCGATCGGCGAGGGGAACCGCTCCGACCGACGGGCCGGTGAACTCCACGAAGCTGCCGACGACGCCGTGAGCGCGCAACATCTCCGCGATCGTCAACACCAGATCCGTCGCCGTGACGCCCGGCCGCAGTTCGCCGATCAGCTCCAGCCCGACGACCGGCGGGATCAGGGTCGAGACCGGCAAGCCGAGCATCGCCGCCTCCGCCTCGATCCCCCCGACACCCCAGCCCAGCACTCCCAGCCCGTTGATCATCGTGGTGTGCGAGTCCGTGCCGACCAGCGTGTCGGGGAACGCCCGGCCGTCGCGGCGGACGACCACGTCGGCCAGATACTCGAGATTGATCTGGTGCATGATCCCGGTCCCGGGCGGCACCACGGACAGCTGCCGGAACTGCTCCTGACCCCACTTGAGGAAGCGGTAGCGCTCGTCGTTGCGCTCGTACTCGTGCGCGACATTGATGGCCATTGCATCCGGGCGGCCGAAGACGTCGGTCACCACCGAATGGTCGACGGTCAATTCCGCAGGAATGACCGGGTTCACTCTGGTCGGGTCCCCACCCAACGCACCGACGGCCTCTCGCATCGCCGCGAGATCCACCAGGACCGGGATGCCATTGGTGTCGTGCAGGAAGACCCGCGCCGGCGCGAACGACACCGCGTCCCCGGTCCCCGCTCCGGACGCCAACCGCTGGATCGACTCCGCCGTCACCGACTCTCCGTCCTCATGACGAAGCAGGTTCTCCAGGAGCAGCTTCAGCGAGAACGGCAGCCCCTCGCAGTCAGGGACGGCGTCGAGCGCCCAGATGTCGTAGGACACATCGCCCAGGGTCAGGCGCCTTTGTGCACCGAAGCTGTCGGCGGAAGACATGAGCGTCCCTTCATCGTACTTATAGGCTGTAGCCTCCAGGATGCTCTATGCTGGTGTCAACTGTCCAGCCTGGCGGTGAAGGGAGAAGGCTGCATGGCCGTTGGAGACTTCGATGGCCCGCTGTTCACGAAGACCGACTACGCATACGCGGCGCTTCGCAAGCGGATCATGTCCGGCGCCCTGCCGCACGGGTCGGCGGTGAGCCAAGAGGCGCTGGCCGCGGAACTCAACGTGAGCACCACGCCACTCCGGGAAGCGATGCGGCGGCTGGCCTCCGAGGGTCTTGTGATCCTCGACGCGCACCGTGACGCCCGCGTCGCCCCACTGACGGCCGACGAGGCGCGCAGCCTGTTCGAAGTTCGCCAGCGACTCGACCCTCTCGCCGTCCGACTGGCCGCCGAACGCCGCAGCGAGGCGGACAGCGCGCGCATCCGAGTCGCGGCCTCCTCGCTGGAACCGTTGGTGGCGGGTAGCAGCGTGGATGCCCTCGACGCGCACCGCGCTTTCCACGCGGCGCTCTACCGGGCGTCGCACAACGATCTGCTGATCAGCCTCCTGGATGGGCTCTGGGATAAGGCGGACCGGTACCGGCGCGCCACGCTCGAGGCCCGCGAGGACTCCCCCGCCGACCGGGCCCGCGTTGAGCAGGAACACCAGGCCATGATGAGCGCTGTCCTCGACGGCGACCCCGACGCCGCGGAAGAGCACATGCGTCGCCACGTCGCCAACAGTCTCGGACGTCACGCCATTGACATCCTCACCGGCAACGGAGTCGGCCCTGTCCTCGACTAACTCACGCGCAGCGCTCCGACCGATCAGCCTCGTCATCGGCCTGAGCTGACCGGGACCCGTTGATGCGCAGCGAAGCGTTAGGAACCGGCTTTCGTCGACCCGGTCATCTTTGCGGTCGCCGGCGAAAGCTATCTCACCGTCACCGACGCGCTGTACGACAACGCCGAGCGCATCCGGCTGTACTCCTGCCGGCAGGAGGGCGGCGAAGCCTTCATGGCGGAGGCGGGAACAGCCCCGGTCAACTCGACCGGTAATTCAACCCTACGAAACGATTAGGAACAGCCGATGAAGTATGCCCGTGTCGAGGTCGACGGAACGACGAGATGGGGCACCGTGCGCGACGGCGCCGTTCAACTCCTCGACGGCACCCCGTATGACGGCGGCCGACCCGACGGACCTGAGCGGCCCCTCGACGGCGTCCGCCTGCTCGCCCCGGTGACACCGTCGAAGATCTTCTGCCTCGGCAGGAACTACGCCGCCCACCGCTCCGAGATGGGGTACGAACACGACGATGCTCCCTCGGTCTTCATGAAGGGACCGTCGACCATCATCGGGCCCGGGGAGAACATCGTGCTGCCACCACGGAGCATGAGCACCCACGTCGAGCACGAGGCCGAGCTGGCCATCGTCATCGGCAAGCCCGCCCGGTTCGTCAGCGCCGCAGAGGCCACGGACTACATCCTCGGCTACACCTGCGCCAACGATGTCAGCGCCCGCGACCTCCAGCGTGGCGACCCGCATCCCACGCGCGGCAAGGGGTTCGACACGTTCTGTCCCGTCGGACCGTGGATCGAAACGGACCTCGACCCGGTAGCCGGAGTTCGCCTGCGCTGCAGCGTGAACGGCACGCTGCGGCAGGACGGGTCGACAGCCGACATGACGTACGGCATTCCGTTCCTGATCGAGTACCTCACCGGCTTCGCGACGTTGTACCCCGGTGACCTCATCCTCACCGGTTCACCCGGCGGCACCGAACCGCTGCATCCGGGCGACCAGATCGACATCGAGATCGACGGGATCGGGACTCTCACCAACGGCGTCGTCGGCGCCGATCGGCCGTAACCGCCGACCACCACCGCTCCACAACGAAAGAAGGGCTCTAATGCCCACTGGAAATAAATCGACGTTGCGCGCATGCTCGTTGGCATCGACAGCGCCAAGGGTGCATCCGCGGAGGAGGCCGAAACCGTGGCGCGCCAACAGGTCGGGGCCAATCTGGTCGGACAGCCAACGTGAGACTGCAGAACCAAGTAGCGCCAGGGACCCGCGGCGGTCGAACCCGCAACTTCCTCGACGGTGGCCGTGAAACAACGATTTTCGACGCGGCGGCCGCATATCGGGAAGCCAAGGTGCCTATGGTTGTGTTTGCAGGCCGGGACTACGGCGGCGGGTCGTCTCGTGACTGGGCGGCCAAGGGCCCGGCGTTGCTGGGCGTTCGGGCCGTCATTGCACAATCATTCGAACGGATCCACCGCTCCAACATCGTGGCGATGGGAGGGGTCCCGGTCGACCTGGTCGACGCCGGACCCAACGAGGTGGCATCAACTGGCGCCGAAGAAATCAACATCACCGGACTGGATGCACTCAACGCCGGTCAGACGCCGTCCCACGTCACCGTTCACAGCAATGGCAACAGATTTGCAGCACGGCTACGCCTGGACACCCCACGAGAGGCCGACCACATCCGCCACGGGGGAGTCATGCCTTATGTCCTGCGCGACCTGTTCAACAAGGGTCGCAGCAATGGACGGTGACGTGAACAGTTCACCTCCCCGCCGGGCAATCAGGATGTCGTTCCGCTGACAGAAGTGCCCCCGCCGATAGGAAGAAACCGCACCGAACTCGGGCGGCCAGGTGTGTCACAGCGCCTGGTGGCTCTGGCTGGGGTGCCGAAACTGCAGCATGACCAGCGCGATTCGCGCCCGATGCAGCGCAGCGCCGCCGGACAGTGGACGCGATGTGCGTCGCTGATCCTTGCCAGTGCCACCTAGAGAACGCACCGGCTTACCGGGTATTGACATCGTCGACCATGGGCTCCAGACTTGTTTCAAATAGCGATGCTTGTTCCGTCATACGCTACAAATCCTACAAATCGATCTTCGGAGGTCCAGATCGTGCTTGAAGTCTGCCCCCTGGCGGCATTGCCTCGTGGCGAGGCGCGGCGGGTCGAATCGGATCCACCGATTGCGGTCTTTCATACCGATGACGGCGAGGTGTTCGCGATCGACGACACCTGCACCCATCAGGACGCATCCCTGGCCGACGGCTGGGTGGAAGGGTGCGAGGTGGAGTGCCCGCTGCACGCCTCCCGGTTCGACCTCAGGACCGGGGCGGTCGACGCGCCACCCGCGAAGCTTCCGGTGCGCACGCACGAAGTCGTCATCACCGACGGGGTCGTCAACGTCGTACTCAACAGTGCGCCGCCCAACCTTCCGCCGGGGGTTACCACCCGCGCAGCGGCGGAGGCCGACCGGTGAGAAGCGTTGCCGTGATCGGGGCATCGCTCGCGGGGCTGTCGGCCGCCCGCGCACTCCGACGCCAGGGATTCGACGGTGGGCTGACCATCATCGGTGCCGAGGCACATCGGCCCTACGACCGCCCACCGCTATCAAAGGAGTTTCTCGCCGGTGATATCGGAGAAGGCGAGCTTGCCCTCGAACTCGACGACGAGAATCTCGACGCACGTTGGCTGCTGGGAGTGCACGCGACCGGGCTGGATGCCGGCGCCGGGACGGTTGCGCTTGACGACGGCACCGAAGTGCGCGCCGACGGAGTCATCGTGGCCACCGGGGCTCGGGCGCGGGTGTGGCCGGGCACCCAACCAGCCGGGGTGCACGTACTGCGCACCATCGACGATGCCCTGGCCCTTCGCCAGGATCTGCGCCCGGGTGCGCGTCTGGTAGTGATCGGCGCGGGTTTCATCGGCGCCGAAGTCGCTTCAACTGCAGTCAAATTGGGCCTGGATGTCACCGTGATCGAAGTGGCGTGCACACCGCTGGCCGGCGCGCTCGGGGAGGAGCTCGGTGCCGCGGTGGCCCGGCTCCACGCCAAGCACGGCACCCGTCTGCTCTGCGGCGTCGGAGTTACGGGCCTGACAGGCGCCGAACACGTCACCGGTGTGGAGCTTGCCAACGGACGCCACTTGGCCGCCGACGTCGTCGTGGCAGGCGTGGGAGCGATCCCCAATGTCGAGTGGCTCGACGGCAGCGGCCTCGAATTGGCCAACGGCGTGGTGTGTGATGCGGGCGGGGCAACGTCGATCCCGAATGTCGTCGCGGTCGGGGACTGCGCGGCGTGGTACGAGCCCTGCGTGGGTACCGCGCACCGGGTCGAGCACTGGACTGGTGCCCGTGACCGGGCGGCCGTCGCGGTGTCAACGCTGCTGGCCGGCCGCTATCAGGGTGCCCCCGGCAAACCCCCGTACTTCTGGTCGGATCAGTACGGCTGCCGGATACAGTTCGCTGGCATTGCGCGCCCCGATGACGAAATCAGTTTCGAGACAGGCGATCTCAACGAGGACAGCTTCCTGGCCGTCTATCGCCGCGACGGCAGGCCCGTCGCGGTGCTGGGCGTGGATCAACCGCGGCTGTTCACCCGACTACGCCGCCAACTTGAGCCGCTGCCTGCGGCGTCCTGACTCGAACCGACCACAACACAACCAGACCCTCAGAAGGAGTACGCGGCGATGACGACCGCCACCCAGACTGGCAGCCTCATCTCCACCCTGCCCGGCAACTACTACACCGATCCCACCATCTTCGCGATGGAACAGGACAAGGTCTTCGAATCGATGTGGTTCTGCGCGATCCGCGCCGACGATCTCGACAAGCCCGGCGCCTTCAAGACGGTTCAGGTCGGGCGGGAGAGCGTGCTGCTTGCCCGGTCGCGCAAAGGTGAAGTGCGGGCGTACTTCAACGTGTGCCGGCATCGTGGTGCGCAGCTGTGCACCGAGGAGAGCGGTGAAGTCAAGCGTGCATTCCAGTGCCCGTATCACGCCTGGACATACGACCTCGAAGGCAAGCTCATCGCGGCGCCTAACCTGACAAAGATGCCCGACATCGACCGTGGCGAATACGGTTTGCGGCGCATCGAGGTGCGCGAGTGGCTGGGCTACGTCTGGGTGTGCCTGGCCGAAACACCGCCGAGCTTCGAGGACACGGTGATCAAGGACGTGGTCGATCGCCTGGGCTCGGCGGAGGCGATCGAGCACTACGAGATCGCCGATCTGAGCGTCGGACGGCGGATCCGCTATGACGTCAAGGCGAACTGGAAGCTGATCATCGAGAACTTCATGGAGTGCTACCACTGCGCCACGATCCATCCCGAACTGACTGAGGTACTGCCCGAGTTCGCCGATGGGCTGGCCGCGCAGTACTTCGTAGGGCACGGTGCTGAATTCGGTAAGGACATCGAAGGATTCACTGTCGATGGCTCGCCCGGGTTCACCCAGTTACCCACCATCACCGAGGATCAGGACCGGCGCTACTACGCCATTACCGTCCGCCCGCAGGTGTTCGTCAATCTGGTGCCCGACCATGTGATCGTGCACCGAATGTTCCCGCTGGCTGTCGACCACACCATCGTCGAGTGTGACTGGTTGTATCTACCCGCGGTCGTACAGGCCGGCAAGGACATCAGTCGTTCAGTGGAGCTCTTCCACCGCGTCAATCAGCAGGATTTCGAGGCATGCCAACGCTGCCAGCCGGCGATGAACTCACGGGTCTACCACGACGGTGGAGTGTTGGTGCCCAGCGAGCACCACATCGGTACATTCCACGACTGGTTACGCACCACAATCGCCCACTGACGGCGCCGGCCATCTCAGTCCAAGAAGCCCATTCGGTGGCTGACCGCCTCGGCGGCGCGGATTACCTCCGGGGCCGCGTCGCCGAGCGTCTGCCGGTCGAACCGGTAGGCGGGACCGGAGACGGTAAGCGCGGCAACTACGGCACCTGTGTGGTCTCGCACCGGTGCGGCGATCGCGTTGAGACCGTCTTCGAGTTCCTCGATCGCGCTGGCATACCCATCCCGAGCAGCTTTTTCGACTTGTTCGTTGAGCTCATCGAGCGAAGTGATGGTGTGCGCGGTGAACCGGGCCAGCCCTGCGCTGTCCAACAGCTCCCGTCGTTCCTCGGGTTCCATGAAGGCCAGCAGGATCTTGCCGGTGGAGGTGGCGTGCAGAGGGCTAAGTTCGCCGACCCAGTTATGCGCGCCGACCGACGTGGGTCCGCGCGCCTGGTCGATATTGACGACAAAATGCGATCGCCGCACCGCGATATTGACCGTTTCGCCCAGCTCTGCTGCGAGTCTTTCGCACACTGACCGGCCCTGCTGGGTGAGGTCCAGACGCCCGACTACCGCACTGGCCAGCCGCAGCACGCCAAAGCCGAGGCGGTACTTGCCGCGGTTTTGGGCCTGTTCAACCAGTTCGCGATCCTCCAGGGCCGTGAGTAACCGGAACGCTGTCGACTTGTGGACACCCAAATGCGTGGCCACCTCGCTCACGCCGGCACTCTCCCGCGCGAGCATCTCTAGCACGCTGACGGCGCGGTCAACCGACTGCACGCCCCCGCCCCCTGCCTCGCCACGCTGCTTGTTGCCCATGGCGCAACTATAGGCAGAGTTGATGTTGCGCAATATAAAACACGCTGCATATCACGCATTGCCGCCCGGTCTGTGGGACGAATGTTCGCGAGGTGTTTGATGGTCAAGACATTGTCGGTCGACAACTACGACTCGTTCACATGACGGCGCGTTCACGGCGACGATGTCGGTCAGCGGAACCGAACCCACCGTCATTCGAAATGACTCAGTATGGGACGCAATAGATTTCGAGCCTTCGAAAACGAGTCGGGCGTGATGTTGACAATTCCGCTGGTGCCGACCGATGACGGCGCGTTCACGGCGACGATGTCGGTCAGCGCAGGACGCCGAATTCCTCGGCGGCGTCGATCAACCAGTCGGCGAGGTAGCGCGCGAATGAGGATCGCACCAGGATCCGGTAGTCGCAGCCGGCATCGTCGAGGGCGATGAGCACAACCCCCGACAACCCCAGCATGGTCTGCGCGGCTGTACCTGTGCGGAACACCGTCGGGTGCAGGTCAAGCGAGCAACCCTTGGCCAGTACGTCACGTGCATCCGGACCGCTCAGCCGCAACGTCGTGCGCTGGGCGGAGACGTCGATCGCGGCGCCCCCGTCTTCGCCTACTGCCGCACGCAGTCGTGTCTCCAACGTCGCGGCCGAACGTGTTCCGGCAGTGATCAGCCACTCGTCTGGCCCCATCCAGATGACGGTGAGTGTGTCGTCGCTGACACATGTGGAGGGCGTGGTCGGAAGCTCCAGCCCCAGGATCGCTGATGCCCGCGAGGCTGCCGGCCCATCCGGATCGGCCCGCAGATCCACCATCGCGACAAAGCGCTCTTCGCTCAGGTTGACGGTCGGGGGAAGTTGAGCGAACTTCTCGCTCCAGCCCTGCAGCGGGCTTGTCGCGGTGAGGGTTTCAGCCATCGCGGCGTGCTCCTTCTGGATCGACGAGGACGGTTCCGGTGACTTCGACCGCCACCAGCGTGCCGTCCACCGGGACATGCAGGGTGTCGCCGATCCGGGATCGCCCACCTTTGACCAGGGCTAGACCGAACGGGCGACCCAGTTCCGCGCTGCGGTAGCTGGAGGTGACGTGGCCGAGCATGGGTACTGGTGGGGGTGGGATCACGCCGCTGTCTACGTATTCGATGATCTGAGAGCCTTCTGGCAGCACCGTTTCCCGCGTCGAGCGGCAGCAGTCCGACGAACTGCTTGCGCAGCGGGTTGAGATTCTCCGCCCGGCTGAACGAGCGCTTGCCGATGAAGTCGGGCTTTTTCTTCGACACCGCCCAGTCCATGCCGAGGTCTTGCGGGGTGACGGTGCCGTCGGTGTCCTGTCCGATGATCGGGTAGCCCTTTTCGGCGCGCAGCACGTGCATCGTCTCGGTGCCGTATGGCGTGATGTGGAACTTCTCGCCCGCGGCGATGAGCCGGTCCCACACCGCCGGCGCGTGCCAGCCGCTGACGTTGACTTCGAACGCCAGCTCGCCGGAGAAGCTGACCCGTGCGACCCGCACCGGCACACCTTCGAGACTGGTGTCACGCCAGGCCATGAAGGGGAACGCTTCGTTGCTTACGTCGAGGTCGCCGAACACAGCGCCGACGACGTCGCGTGACTTCGGCCCCACGACAGGGAATGTCGCCCACTGTTCGGTGACCGAGGTCAGCCGCACTTTCAGGTGCGGCCATTCGGTTTGCAGCCATTCCTCCATCCAGTCGAGGATGTGTGCCGCGCCGCCAGTGGTGGTGAAGACCTGGAACCGGTCCTCGGCCAGCCGCATGACGGTGCCGTCGTCGATGACCATGCCGTTGACACCGCACATCACCCCGTAGCGGACCATGCCGACCTTCAGGGTGCTCATCATGTTCGTGTACAACATGTCGAGCAGCACCGCGGAGTCCGTTCCCTGCACGTCGATCTTGCCCAGGGTGGAGCCGTCGAGGATTCCGACGCTCGTGCGGGCGGCGGCGCACTCGCGCAGTACCGCGGTCTCCATGTTCTCGCCGGGCAGTGGGTAGTAGCGCGGGCGCTTCCACTGGCCGACATCCTCGAACACGGCGTTGCGGCCGACGTGCCAATCGTGCAGTGCGGTAACGCGTTCGGGGTCGAACATCGTGCCGCGGTTGCGCCCGGCCAGTGCGGCAAAGGCCACCGGAGTGTAGGGAGGCCGGAACGTCGTGGTGCCCAGGTTCTCGATCGGGGTGCCCAGCAGTTCGGCAGTGATGCCCGAGGAGATGACTCCGGACGTCTTGCCCTGATCATGAGCGGTGCCGATAGTGGTGTACCGCTTGATGTGTTCCATCGAGCGCATGCCGGCACGCACCGCCCGGGCCAGGTCGGCGACCGTCGCATCACGCTGCAGGTCAACGAACTGCGAATCTTCGTGCTCGACATCGGCAACCCGCCACAGCACCATGGAAGCGGCGGAATCCTCGCTGCCGCCATGCTGGACTTCCCGCACGGACGGGGAGGCGAAGCCCAGGTCGGCCAACGCCGCCGCGGCGGCGGCTCGGCCCGCGCGCAGACAGCCCGCCAAGTCGAAAATGCCATTGGCCGAACCAGCGACCGACACCCCGGGCAACTGCTCTGCGGGCAGGAACGCACCGAGGGATTCGTCGTAGCGCAGCGTTCCGCGGGCCTGGCTGAACAGGTGCACCGCCGGGTTCCATCCTCCGCTGACCAGTAGCACGTCGCATGACAGCGGCACCGTCTGGTCATGATCGAAACGCCGGCTCACTCGCGCATGGGTAATGCGCTGCTCGCCGCGCGTGCCGGTGATCACCGAGTCGGTTCGCACTGGGATGCCCCGCTTGTCGCATTCGGCTTTCCACGTCTGCGGCGCCTCAAGCCGGGCGTCGACGACGGCGTTGATACGTACCCCGGCGTCGTGCAGGTCGATCGCGGCGGCGTAAGCGCTGTCGTTCGTGGTGAAGACGACCGCCTGCCCGCCGACCTTGACGCCGTAGCGGTGCAGGTATGTACGCGCCGATGCGGCCAGCATGATCCCGGGGCGGTCGTTGTCGGTGAAGACGATCGGACGTTCGTGGGCTCCGGTGGCCACCACGATGTGTCGGGCGCGGATGCGCCAGATCTGTTGGCGGCTCAGCTCCGCCGGCGCGTCGCCGCCGAGGTGGTCGGTGCGGCGCTCGAGCGCCAGTACGAACCCGTCGTCGTAGTGACCGAATGCGGTAGTCCGCTGCAAATGCAGCACATCGGGATAGCCGGCCAGTTCGCTGCGCACGGCGGCGACCCAATCGAGGGCTGGTGCTCCGTCGATCTTGTCGGTGCTGCCCAGCAGCGCCCCGCCGGCTTCACTTTGTTCGTCGACGACGACCACACGCGCGCCGGCACGAGCTGCGGTCAGCGCCGCGCGCAGGCCCGCCGGTCCGCTTCCAATGATCAACACGTCCGTGTGAACGTGCTTGGCGTCGTATTTTGCGGAGTCTCCGACCTCGGCGAGCCGGCCTTGCCCGGGGATACCCCGGGCCACCAAACCGTCGAACAGCTCGATGGTGGTTGCCAGCAGCATCGGCTCAGGGAACGGCTCCTCCAACTGGACCAGGCCGCCGGTGTCTTCGGCCCATGCGGCGGTGATACCGCGCGGGCGGCCGAGCTTGATGCTGGTGGTGATCTGGTGAATCCCGTTGGCCAGCAGTGCCGAAGCCAAGGTGTCACCGGCATGGCCAGTCAGTTCCCGGCCACCGAAGGTGAAGTTGAGTGTGACGGAGCGATCGATGCGGCCGCGACTGGCGGTGCGGAATGGTGCATTCATGAAATATCCGGCTTCTGCTCGTGCAAGCGATAGACGCTTTGGAATCGGTAGGTGGCGGTGTCACGAACCGCGTTGAACCAGCGCCGGCACCCGGCATGGTGGCTCCACCGCTCGGCGAACAGGCCCTTGGGATTGGTCCGGTAGAACACGAAGTGTGCCCACTGCTCGTCGGTCAGCGCTTGCGGATCGGCAGGGTAGGCGACGTGCGCCTCGCCGCCGTAATGGAACTCCGTCTCTTCGCGGGGCCCGCACCACGGGCATTCGATCAATTGCATTGGGATTCCTCGGGTTAGCGATTTGGGGTCAGTGGGCTACACCGGCGGCGCCGTGCTCGTCGACAAGCGCGCCGGTGACGAAACGGTCCAGCGTGAAGGGCGCGATGTACTCGTGCGGCTGGTCAGTGGCGATCGTGTCGGCCAGACACCACCCAAGCCCAGGGGTTGCCTTGAACCCGCCGGTGCCCCATCCGCAGTTGAGGTAGACGTTGTCGTACGGCGTGCGTCCAACGATGGGTGAGGCGTCAGGGCACACGTCGACGATGCCCGCCCAGGTACGCAGCAGATGTGCGCGCGCAAAGACAGGGAACAGTTCGACGGCTGCGGCCATCTGTCGCTCGATGATGTGGAAGGCGCCACGCTGCCCGTAGCCGTTGTACGAGTCGACACCCGCGCCCATCACCAGTTCGCCCTTATGGGCCTGGGAGACATACACGTGTACGGCGTTGGACATGACCACGGTCGGGTGCACCGGCTCGAGCAGCTCGGAGACCAACGCCTGCAGTGGATGGCTCTGCAGCGGTGTGCGGATACCCAACATGTCGGTGAGCATTGAGGTATGTCCGGCCGCGCACAGCGCCACTTGCCCGGCCGCGATGGTGCCCAGGTTGGTGTGCACCCCGGTGACCTTGTCGCCGACAGTGCTGAATCCGGTGACTTCACAGTTCTGGATGATGTCGATGCCCGCCTCGTCGGCGCGACGGGCGAATCCCCATGCCACGTAGTCGTGTTTGGCGATTCCAGCGCGAGGCTGATACGTCGCACCCAGGACGGGATAGCGAATGTCGCTGGAGATATTCACCAGCGGGCACAGTTTCTTGACACCGTCGGGTTCGACCCATTGAGCGTCGACGCCGTTGAGCTTGTTGGCCTCCACCCGGCGGACGCTGTCGCGGACGTCCTGCAAGGTGTGGGCCAAGTTGAGAACTCCGCACTGGCGGAACAGGATTGGGTAGTCGAGGTCATCCTCGAGCCCCTCCCACAGTTTGAGGGCGTGCTCGTAGATCTTGGAACTTTCGTCCCACAAGTAGTTCGACCGGATGATCGTGGTGTTGCGGGCCATGTTGCCGCCGGCCAGCCAGCCCTTCTCCAAAACCGCGACGTTGGTGATGCCGTGGTTTTTCGCCAGATAGTGCGCTGTCGCCAGGCCGTGGCCACCTCCGCCGACGATGACGACGTCGTAGGACGACTTCGGCTCGGGGTTGCGCCACAGGAAATCCGGGTGGTCGGGCAGATGAGCGCCGGGGGGCTGGCCTGTCATCGGTTGGTCTCCATGAGGTCGGGGTACAGCGGGAACCGTGCGGCGAGGGCGTCGACGCGGGCCCGCAGATCGTCGAGTCGGGACTCGTCGGTGTCGGGGTGCAGTGCGTTGCTGATGATGTCTGCGACGTCTGCGAATGCATCGAGGTCGAAGCCACGGGTGGCCAGCGCCGGAGTGCCGATCCGAACGCCGGAGCTAACCATCGGCGGGCGCGGATCAAACGGGACTGCGTTGCGGTTCACCGTGATTCCCGCTCGATGCAGGCGGTCTTCGGCCTGCTTGCCATCCAGTTCGGATGCGCGCAGGTCCACCAGCACCAGATGGACGTCGGTGCCGCCGCTGACCACGGAGACGCCCGCCTCGCGGGAGTCCGTCCGCAGCAACCGTTCGGCGATGATCTTCGCGCCCGCGAGCGTGCGCTGTTGGCGCTCGCGGAATTCGGGCTCAGCGGCGAGTTTGAACGACACTGCCTTGGCCGCGATGACATGCTCGAGCGGGCCGCCCTGCTGGCCGGGGAACACAGCGGAGTTGAACTTCTTCGCAAGGGCCTCGTCGTTGGTCAGGATGATGCCGCCGCGCGGGCCCCCCAGTGTCTTATGCGTCGTGGACGTCACCACGTGGGCATGCGGCACCGGTGTCGGGTGCAGGCCGGCGGCGACCAGGCCGGCGAAGTGGGCCATGTCGACCATCAGGTACGCGCCCACTTCGTCGGCGATACGCCGGAACGCCACGAAATCGACATGACGTGGATAGGCCGACCAGCCGGCCATGATCAGCTTGGGCCGGTGCGTGTGAGCCAGCCGCTCGACCTCCTCCATGTCGATCAGGTGGTCGTCTTCGCGCACGTGGTACGCAGCGACCTTGTAGAGCTTGCCGGAGAAATTGAGCCTCATCCCGTGGGTGAGATGACCGCCGTGGTCGAGGGCCTGACCGAGAATTGCGTCCCCCGGCTGCAGCAGCGCGAACATCGCTGCGGCGTTGGCCTGCGCGCCCGAATGTGGCTGCACGTTCGCAAAAGACGCTCCGAACAGGTTCTTGACACGGTCGATCGCCAGTTGCTCGATGGTGTCTACGTGTTCGCAGCCGCCGTAGTAGCGGCGTCCGGGATAGCCTTCGGCGTATTTGTTGGTCAGCACCGACCCCTGGGCCTCCATGACCGACTGTGGGGCGAAGTTCTCGCTGGCGATCATCTCCAGCGTGCTCTCCTGTCGATTCCACTCGGCGGTGATCGCGCGGTACACCTGTGGATCGGCGTCGGCCAGCCTGATGCCAAGAGTGGGATTGGCCGCAGCGAGGACCGTCGCCGTGCCGCTGAATGGTTGAGTCATCGGAAAGCCCTTCTGGAAGCTCAGTAGCCGAAGATTGATATATCAGTCTGAGTGTAGGGTACGATCAATCGCGGAGAATGGTCAAGGGCCCGACATATCAGAACATGACCAAGGAGGCGCGAGCTGTGACCGCAGAGGTGCTAGCCCTGAGCGGCTCCTATGCCGACCAGGCCTATGAGCTGGTTCGAGATCGGTTGGTGATGCTCGACATCCGACCGGGCGAGCCGATTGACGACGATCGCCTCGCGACCGAGCTGGGGTTCGGCCGGACGCCGGTGCGCGAGGCGCTCAAACGCCTTGAGCGTGAACGTCTGGTTATTGCCTTCCCACGGCGCGGCACATTTGCGACGGCGGTGGACATGACCGATTTGGCGGACATCTCCGAAATCCGTAAGCAGCTCGAGCCCATCGCGGCCGCGCGTGCGGCAAGGACGGCGTCGGCAGATGTGCGGGCTCGGCTGACAGCATTGGCCGAAGAGATCCCGACGTTCGATGACGGCGAGGGGCCGCGGGAACTTCTGCGCAAGGACGTCCGAGTTCACCGCGAGATCTATCGCGCCGCCAGCAATCCCTATCTCGAGGACATCCTCGTGAGCCTGGATTCCCACGCCACCCGAATCTGGTGCCTGTTCTTGGATCGGCTACCGGGCGTGGGGGAGCATGTGCACGAACATGTCCCGCTGTTGAAGGCGATCGTCGCCGGCGACGAAGATAGGGCCGCCGCGTTGACACTCGCGCACATCGAAGGTTTCGAGCAGGCCATCCGCGAGATCCTCTAAGAGTTGACTCGTAATGGGTCCTGCAGCGCCAATCAGCTTGGGGGCTGGTTGTTTTCGGCTGGGTCCGCGACGACCAGGCAGACCTGGTCTGTTCGGGGGTAGGCCGAGTGCTGCTTGCTCAGCAGACCTCCCGCCGCGCACCGGTCGACCTGCGCGCCTGCCACCGCCCGTGCGGTGGTCGAGCCTGTCGATGATCGTGTCGCCCTGGGAGACGGCGGATACGGCGGCATCACGTAATGCCGCCGCAGCGGCGATGCCATCAACCACAGCATCTAAGCCATCGCCAGACATAAAACCTCAAGACCCACAATCAATTACGGGTCACCACTCAGCCCAACTGGCGCCGACGCTAGTCGACCAACAGGTCGCGATCCCCGGCTGATTGCCCTATCAGGATCGTCCAGCTCGCCGATGGGTATGTCGCCACAACGCTTCGGGTGGGGTCCACGATCCGCAGCCGGCCACCGGGTAGCACGTGCACGCGGCATCCGGGGTGGCAGGTGTCGATTTGCCTGCCGCACAGAATGGATAGGTCCACGGTCGGCCGCCGGGCGTCAGCGCAGGACGACGGTGCGGTTGCCATACAGCAGAACGCGCCTTTCACAATGCCAGCGAACCGCCCGCGAGAGCGCCAGCGCCTCGGCGTCGCGGCCGACGGTCGCCAGTCGCGCCGGATCGTACGAGTGGTCGATGCGGATGACCTCTTGCTCGATGATCGGTCCTTCGTCGAGGTCGGCCGTGACGTAGTGGGCGGTGGCGCCGACGAGTTTGACACCGCGATCAAACGCCTGGTGGTAGGGCTTGGCCCCCTTGAAACCGGGCAGGAAAGAGTGGTGGATGTTGATCGCACGGCCGTAAAGGGTGCGGCAGGAGTCATCGGAGAGCACCTGCATGTAGCGCGCCAACACCACCAGATCGGCGTCGTAGCGCGCCACCAGCTGCAGCAGTTCTTCCTCTGCCTGCGATTTGGTCGCCGGCGTCACCGGAATATGAAAGAACGGCAGGTCCGCGGCTTCAGCCATTCGGCGCAGGTCGATATGGTTTGACACGACAGCGACGATGTCGCCGCCGAGACTGCCCGCCCGCCAGCGAAAGATGAGGTCGTTCAGGCAGTGGCCCATGCGCGACACCATCACGATCACGCGCGCAGGCTCGTCGTTGCTGAACTCGAAGTTCATCCCGAACTCGCTGGCCGTTGCCTGAAACCGGCCGGTGAGTGTCCCGACGTCCATGTCGTCCACCGGCACGAACGATGTGCGCAGAAAGAATGCACCGTTCTGCGTGTCATCGAACTGTTGATGCTCTGCTATGTCGCAATTCTGTTGCAACAGAAACGAACTGACGGCATGGACGATGCCGGGGCGCTGTGCACATGTCAATGTCAGCGTGAATGACTGGGCCATTGACGCCTCCTCGGCGATCGGGTGGGTAAATGACCACCGGTTGGGAATCAACTCTGACGTTTCAATATACGTAGACTGATATATCAAGGGTAGGTTATTGAAATGCAGCCATAGCGTCAAGGCCGTCGGGCGTCGTTACGATGAAATCCATGGTTCGTGACCCGGCGGTGTCGAGCACTCCCCTGGCAGACCGCGCCTATACGACGATTTTGGACCGCCTGATCATGCTCGACATTCCGCCGCATGCCGCGATCGTGGAAGGTGTACTGGCCGAACAACTTGGGGTCGGCCGCACCCCGGTGCGCGAAGCGCTCAAGCGCCTCGAGGCAGAGCGCCTAGTCGTCTCATACCCTCGACGCGGCACATTCGCCACTGGCGTCGACGTCGCCGATCTAGGTCATATCTCGGAGATTCGCACACACCTTGAACCCGTTGCGGCGCGCCGAGCGGCCGAGCTGAGTCCGGACGGGGTGCGGAAGGATCTCATCGCCATGGCCGATCGCACCGATCAACTCGATGTCGCGAAGGTTGGGCGCGACGAGTTGCTGCGGTGGGACCTGACGGTTCATCGCTCCATCTACGACGCCGCGCGAAATCCGCATCTCACCGATGTGCTGCGGCGCTACGACAACCTCGCCACCCGTATCTTCTGCATGTTCCTCGACCGTCTGCCCACTGTCGCCACTCATGTGGGCGAGCACGGCCCGCTGCTGCGCGCCATCGCGGCCGGCGACGGCGAGAAAGCGGCGGACCTTGCCCACGACCACGTCATCGGGTTCGAAGCCGCGATCCGCATCGTCATCTAGAACATCGCGGAATGACTGCGCAAGCGTCTAGCATTCGCTGGACTGATATATTAACGTTAACAAATTGATATAGCAGTCAGTCATCATCGTGTGCCGGGTGGTTTGGCCGTCGAGGTTGGGAGTGAGGAGTCCGCATGCCGCAGCAGGTTCGAGGCGTGATTGCCCGCGTCAAGGGCGCGCCCGTCGAGATCGCCACGATCACACTTCCCGATCCCGGTCCGGGCGAGGTGGTGGTGAAGATCGCTGCCTGCGGTGTGTGCCACACCGACCTGACCTACCGCGAAGGCGGCATCAACGACGATTTCCCCTTCCTACTGGGGCATGAAGCCGCTGGATTCCCGTTGAAAGCATTGGTGCGGGAGTCGATTCCGTGCAGGAGGGCGACTTCGTCGTCCTCAACTGGCGCGCAGTATGCGGGCAATGCCGCGCATGCAAGCGCGGTCGTCCACAGTATTGTTTCGACACCTTCAACGCGGCGCAGAAGATGACGCTCGAGGACGGCACCGAACTCACGCCGGCGCTGGGCATCGGTGCGTTCGCCGACAAGACCCTGGTACACGCCGGCCAGTGCACCAAGGTCGATCCCACCGCCGACCCTGCCGTGGTTGGTCTGTTGGGTTGCGGGGTGATGGCGGGCTTGGGAGCCGCGGTGAACACCGGCGATGTCGGGCGCGGGGACTCCGTCGCGGTGATCGGGTGCGGCGGCGTTGGCGACGCTGCCATCGTGGGCGCGCGGCTCACCGGCGCCTCAACGATCATCGCGATCGATCGCGACGAAAAGAAGCTGCGGTGGGCGGCCGACCTCGGCGCGACGCACACCGTTAACGCCGCCCAGGTGGACACGGTTGAGGCGGTGCGCGAGCTGACCGACGGCTTCGGCGCCGACGTCGTCATCGACGCGGTCGGGCGTCCCGAGACGTGGCGACAGGCGTTCTACGCACGCGATCTGGCCGGCACCGCGGTCCTGGTCGGTGTGCCGACACCCGACATGACTCTGGAGATGCCCTTGGTCGACTTCTTCTCCCGCGGGGGAGCATTGAAGTCGTCCTGGTATGGCGACTGCCTGCCCGAGCGTGACTTCCCGACTCTGGTCGACCTCTACCTTCAGGGCAGGCTGCCGCTGGAGAAGTTCGTCACCGAGCGGATCAAGATCGATGACGTGGAAGAGGCCTTCCACACCATGCACGCAGGTGAGGTGCTTCGGTCGGTGGTCGTGCTGTGAGTGCAACGCTGCGCATCGAGCGCGTCGTCACCAAGGGGACTTTCGCGCTCGACGGCGGCACCTGTCATCTGAACCCCCGGCCACTCACCGGGGTCGTGCTGCCTGTATGTGCCCGAGGCCGGGGTCCTGTTCTCCGGCGACACCTTGTTCAGCGGTGGGCCTGGTGCCACCGGACGGTCGTTCTCGGACTTCCCCACCATCGTGGACTCCATCCGTGAAAAGCTGTTCACACTGCCCGACGAGACCCGGGTGCACGCGGGGCACGGCGACGGCACCACGATCGGAGCCGAGGCTCCCCATCTCGCCGAATGGATCGCGCGAGGGCACTGAGGCCGTCACTCACGCCGACGGGCGCAGCGCAGCGCAGACAAACGTCGTCGTTCCTCACGAGAAGTCTTACGCCGCTGGGATTCCCGCGGTTGCGGTGTCGCTACGTCGCAGCCGGGCACCGCAAGCACGCTGAGTTCTGCGAGAACGGCGCGAAGGCGGTCGCCGAGGAGGCCACGACGCACACCGTGATGCCGTCGTTCTTTGCCGCCCACCCGGTCAGCGAGCCGCTGGAAAGACGGACTACTGGCTGGGTCAGCAGGGCCGGCTGACGCAGCCGATGTCGACACCAGCGCAGCTGCCCGGCGCGGGAGTGCGATCGGCCAATAAGTCCAAGAACGCGGTGACGGTGTTTTGACGCACGGCTGCTAGGCCCTGATCCGCTTCATCTCAGGGTCGACGAGCGGTTCGGCTGCCACTGTGGCTGCGATGCGCCGGTCGAAGTACTGGATCTCGATCTGTGTGCCCGGCCTGACAGAGGACGGTAGCCAGGCATAGGCCACCGGCGCGGCCACGGTGTGACCGAATGCCGCGCTGGTGACATAGCCAACCGGCTGGCCGTCCAGGAAGGCCGGTTCGTGTCCCAGCACTACCGACTGGCCATTGTCGATTACCACGCAGGCCAGGCGGCGTTCGATCGTCGACTCCGAAACACCTTGCAGCGCTTTATATCCGACGAAGTCCGTCTTCTGAGGAGACACCGCGAAGCCCAGCCCGGCCTCATAGGGGTTGTGTTCGGTTGTCATGTCCGTGCCCCACGAGCGGTAGCCCTTTTCCATGCGCAGGCTGTTGAAAGCGGCGCGTCCGGCGGCGATCACATCGTGCTTTTGGCCTTCTTCCCACAACACATCCCAGAGGCGCAGCCCGTAGTCGGCGGTCGTGTAAAGCTCCCATCCCAGCTCGCCGACGTAGGACAGTCGCATCGCCGTGACCGGGACGCCTGCGATCCGTATCCGTTTCGACCGGAAGTATTTGAAATTCACGTTCGAGAAATCATCACCGCTGAGGGCCTGAACCACGTCGCGTGCTCGCGGGCCCCACAGGCCGATGCAGCATGTCGCTCCGGTGATATCGCGGACCTGCACGCTGTCGTCAGTTGATGCCTGCCGTTGGAAGTAGTCCAGATCGATGTTGCCGTTCGCGCCGACCTGGAAATGGTTCTCGCCCAGCCGTGCAACGGTGAGGTCGCTGCGGATACCGCCGGCCTCATCGAGCAGAAGCGTGTAGGTCACCGAACCGATGGACTTGTCCATCTTGCCGGTGGTCAGACGCTGTAGGAGTGGCAGGGCACCGCGGCCGGTGATCTCCAGCCGCTTGAGCGGCGTCATGTCATACATCGCGACTGAGGTGCGTGTGCGCCAGGCCTCGGCCGCGACGATCGGTGAGTGAAACTGCGTAGCCCAGGCGTCGCGCTCAGGCTCCACCCACGCGGCTGGAAGGTCTTGGAGCAGAACGGAATTGGCCTCATACCAATGCGGACGTTCCCAGCCACCGCTTTCCAGGAAAACCGCGCCGAGCTCCTTTTGCCGGACATGGAAGGGACTGACCCGCAAGTCACGCGGGGACAGTCGTGGCTGCAGCGGATGAAGGATGTCGTAGATCTCGACGAAGTTCTGTTGGGACGTCTCGCTGACATACTCCGGCGTGACCTGAACCTCTTCGAAGCGGTGCACATCACAGCCGTGCAAGTCAGTATCGCTACGTCCATCAATCAGTAGTTGCGCGACGGCGCGAGCGACACCGGCCGAGTGCGTAACCCAGACGGCCTCGGCGATCCAGAATCCGGCGACGTCGGAGGACTCGCCGATCAAGGGTCCACCGTCAGGGGTGAACGAGAAGATTCCGTTGAACGCGCTGTCGACCTTGGCCTGTTCGAGGCAGGGGAGTAGTAGCTTGCAATGCTCCCAGGGTTGGGCGAAATCCTCGTCGGTGAAGGGCAGCATCGACGGCATGTTCGATGCGGACACATCTGCGGACTCAGCCAGGTCGCGCAGGTCCACTGGCATTGGCCGGTGGGCGTAGGAGCCGATGCCGAGGCGGTCGACGTGTTCGCGGAAATACACATCCTGGTCCTGGTGGCGCAGGATCGGCAGGCCCGCCTCCGCCGCCTCGGTGTTGCGCCCGACGAGTTGTGGAATCTGGTCGGTCTTGGCGTACTGGTGCGCCAGCGGCAGCAGCGGGACGTTCATGCCAACCATCGCGCCGATGTCGGGGCCCCAGAAGCCCGCGCACGACACCACGATGTCGGCGGGAATTGTGCCGTCCGAAGTTGCGACGCCGGTAACGCGCCCGCCGCTTTGTTCAATCTCGGTCACCTTGGTGGATCCGCGGAACGCGGCGCCGCGTGCTTGGGCACGGCGCACGAGGGCGGCAACGACGCGCGAAGCTTTGGCTAGGCCATCGGTGGGTACATACAGTCCGCCCAGGATCTTCGACTCGTCGACGAGCGGATGGAGCCGAGCGCATTCCTCGGGGTCCAGCACCGTTCCCTCGATGCCCCACGACGTCGCCCACCCCTGGCGACGATGCAACTCGGCGAGCCGCTCGGGCGTGGTCGCCACTTCCAGACCGCCGAGCTGGTTGAAGCACCACTCGCCGTCGAGATCCATGTCGACAAACTTTTCGACCGTGTACCGGGCGAATGCGGTCATCGTTTGGCACGCGTTCGTTTGGAATACCAGTCCCGGCGCGTGCGACGTCGAACCACCCGTCAACGGCAACGGCCCCTGGTCCACCACTGTGACCTGGTCCCAACCGCGGGCGGTGAGCTCATCGGCCAGGTTGGCGCCGACGATGCCAGCTCCGATGATTACTACACGCGGTCCGGCCATGATCTGCTCCTCGGATGGTGCGGGGTGCTGTGCGACGAACTGTCGACAATTGATATATCAGAACTGTAATCGCGGGATTGGGACTGGGTCAACCCTCTGCGTCGATCAACCGGTGTGGGTCCAGTCAGCATTCGATGAAGTTGACGGCGACATTGATGGCAAGGCCGCCGGTCGAGGTTTCCTTGTAGTGCGAGCTCATGTCCCGCCCGGTGCTGCGCATGGTTTCGATGACTTCATCGAGGCTCACGCGGTGGGTGCCGTCTCCACGCAACGCCATCCGCGCGGCGTTGATCGCCTTGCCCGCCGAGATGGCATTGCGCTCGATGCATGGGATTTGCACAAGCCCCCCGATGGGGTCGCAGGTAAGTCCGAGGCTGTGTTCCATCGCGATCTCGGCGGCGTTCTCCACCTGTTCGGGTGTGCCACCGAGGATTTCGGCCAGTCCGGCGGCAGCCATCGATGCGGCCGAGCCCACCTCACCCTGGCAGCCGACCTCGGCGCCCGAGATCGATGCGCGCTCTTTGTACAGCGAGCCGATGGCGCCTGCGGTCAACAGAAATCGGATTGCGGTGTCGTCGCGGTCGGCCTTGCCGGCGGGGGTGTAGTGCACTGCGTAATGCAAAACCGCAGGGATGATCCCCGCAGCTCCATTCGTAGGAGCTGTGACGATCCGTCCGCCCGACGCGTTCTCTTCGTTGACGGCCAGGGCGACGAGGTTGACCCAATCCTCTGCAAAGGCTGGGTCGCGGTTGGGATCCTCGCGGTCCAGCTTCAGATACCAGTCGCGCGCCCGGCGCCGCACCTGCAGCGGCCCGGGGAGGTATCCCTCACGGCAGATGCCTCGCTGCTCGCATTCCTCCATGGCATCGCGGATGTGCAGCAGTTTCGTGAAGATCTCGGCGACCGGGAGGAACTCGCTTTCGAACTGAAGCATCAGTTCGCCGATCGTGGCGCCATGGTGGTTGGCGAGCTCAAGAAGTTCTTTCGCCGATCCAAAGGATAGCCGCGACTGCGGGGTAGCGGGCGGCGATGCTGCCTCGGACTCGGTGACCACGAAGCCGCCGCCAATGGAGAAGTACGTTTCCGCGTGCACCTCGACGTTGTCCGCCGATGACGCGGTGATGGTCATGCCGTTCGGGTGAAACGGCAGAACCGTTCGCGGATGCAACACGATCTCGTCTTCGGCGAGCTTGATTGCCCGTTCACCGCCCAGTTGTATCTCTCGCGATGCCCGCATTTCCTCGAGGCGGCGTTCCATCTGGTCGGTTTCAATGGTTTCGGGCTTGAGTCCCTCGAGGCCCAGCAGCACGGCTGGCATGGTGCCGTGCCCGGCGCCGGTGGCGGCGAGCGAGCCGTACAGGTCGACACGGATATCGGACACGGCCGCTAACGCGCCCATCTTGCGGAGATCCGCGACGAATCGAGCGGCGGCCCGCATCGGCCCTACGGTGTGCGAACTCGACGGGCCGACGCCGATCGAGAACAGCTCGAACACGCTAATGGTCATAGCTTCATTTTCCTGGGAATCGCGTCGTCGAGAAGGCTTTTGTACTCGGAGGCGGTCAAGAGCTCATCCGTCGCCGACTCGGCTGTCGGCAGAACGGCGATCAACCAGCCCGCTTGGAAGGGATCGCGTCCCACGAGGCCGGGATCGTCGCGCACCGTGGCGTTGACGGCTGTGACGAGGCCGTCGATCGGCGCGTACACCGGCATGAGGCTTAGCGGGGAAGTCCATAGCAGCGCACAAAGTGCACCCGCCTCGATGGCAGTTCCGATCGGCGGAAGTTCCACGGAGACAACGCAAGTCCCCTCGGTGGCGGTGTCGGTGACGCCCACCCGCAGCGGTTGATCTCCGACTCGCTCCCCAGGAGCTGGCGCCAGCCAGCTGTGAACGTCGGTGTACTGACGATCAGTCGGGACGTGGATGGTGGTAAGCGTCGTCATCGCGTTCCTTGGGCAGTTCGGTTAGGCGGGAGGGGTGCCGACACGGCCACCAATGTGACCGATCAACTTTCGGTCAGTGATATATCAATCGCCTTTCAGGGTATGACGGCTGACCTGGATGCGTCAAGAGTGCGGCTGCACTGGATGTGACCCAGGTCATTTTCGTGCCGGATCTTGACAGGCATCACAGAGCATGGGCAGGCTTGTTTCGCATTGAGAGTTTTGTTGCGTAATAAGTAACCCGAACTAGTCGGACCGGTACGTGAACTCGCGCGGCCATAGGAGTGAGGACGCGTAATGACGCTCGATACGGTTGGCGAATTCGACGCTCGCGGACACCCATACGAGTGTCACGCTGTTCGCGTGGTGTTCGATCCGGTGCGGCGCATCTACCGCGTCGGCTACGACTGGGCGAGCTCTCGCGACTGCGCGTTCGAGAGCTGGACCGACGCTGACTGGGGTCGACCACTCACAGCCAAACATGCCCACCGCCTGGTTCGGTCGTATGACACCCGACTGCACTGTCTCGAAGACAAGGTTGCCTGCGCAAGAGCAATCGAGTTACACGCCAAGGAAAGAGGGCTCTGGTAAAGCAGGTACGGGACGGGAATTCATTGCCTACGAGAAGGCCTGCCTGCGGAGCGGATCGAGGAGTCCGCGAGCACAACGAAGCAGCGGCATTGGCACTTCGTCCCTCGGTGGACAGCACAATCCAGCGCGACGCGGCCCGACCTCCCCCGAAGCAACGAGGAACACTCGGCTCCGTCTCATTGCCTGGCAACACCGAGGCCGAACGTAATCACGTGGTGTGCGGCGTCGACTATGCGTCACTCATGCTGGTCGATGTCGTTGCCATCCCACCGAGCGGGTCACCGTTCTTTAAGTTCGTGCAGGACAATCCCGGTCTGCTCGACCAACTCCCGGGATATGTTCACCGCGCGATCGTTCGCGCCTATATCAGCAGTGCAAGCAGTGGCGGGTTGCGCGACGCAGATGGCTGGCGGGCCGTGCAGCGCGCTCGAGCCTGCGGGTTTTGCAAAAATGTCGTTACGTATCGAAGCCAGGCCTTGACTGGGACGTGGTCGGGGGCCGACTATACAGCCACGCAGTGTTGCGTATTGAGCGAGAGATTGTGTAATGCGCAACACTTCCGGCCCAATTATGGAGGAGAATTCCATGACCAGCACTGTGTCCGAGTCCACCGAGGACGTTCCGGACGCCGAGGCGAAACATCGAACGGGCCTTCCCGTGGACCGCGTCGTCTTCGCGGTGGCTGCCAGCCTCGCGGTCGCCTTCGTGCTCTGGGGCGCTGTCGCGCCGGAGAAAATGGGTGATCTCACGGATAAGGCCATGTCCTGGGTGACGGGGTCGTTCGGCTGGTTGTTCATCCTGACCAGTGGGGCATTCGTGGTTTTCTCCGCCTACCTGGCGCTGAGCCGGTACGGCAACATCAAATTGGGCCCCGACGACGCTGTGCCGGAGTTCTCCAAGTTCTCGTGGGTGTCGATGATGTTTGCCACCGGGATGGGGATCGGCCTGATGTTCTACGGCGTCGCCGAGCCGCTGTACCACCTGAACGGCCCGCCGATGGGGATGGCGGAGCCCGGCACTCCCGCTGCCGCACAGCTAGCGATGGAGTACACCTTCTTCCATTGGGGCTTTCATCCCTGGGCGATGTACGCCGTGATCGGCCTGTCAATCGGGTACTTCGCCTACCGCAAGGGTCACGGCTGTCTGGTATCAGGGGCGTTCAGGCCACTGTTGGGTGACCGGGTCGACCGGGCCCCGGGCAAGGCGATCGACATAGTTGCCATCTTCGCCACCCTGTTCGGCTCCGCGACGTCGCTCGGATTGGGGGCGCTGCAGATCACCGGGGGAATCGACGAGATCTTCGGATCCGGCCGTGACTCCAAGGTACTGGCCATCGGGGTGATCGCGTTCCTGACCGTGTGCTTCGTTCTATCTGCGGTCAGCGGCATCGAGCGCGGCGTCAAGTGGCTGTCCAACGCCAACGCGGCGGCCGCGGGATTGCTGGCGCTCTTCCTGTTTGTTGTCGGGCCCACCGTGTTCATCCTGGGAACATTCACTGAGTCGCTTGGTGGATACCTCACCAATCTGCCGGCGATGAGCTTCCGGGACGGCGTTTTCGACGCCGAGGTGGCCTCGCCATGGCTGTCGGCGTGGACGATCTTCTACTGGGCCTGGTGGATCTCCTGGACCCCCTTCGTGGGCATGTTCATCGCCCGGATCTCGAAAGGCCGCACGATCCGCGAGTTCGTGGTCTACGTGATCCTGGTCCCAAGCCTGGTGTCGTTCGTCTGGTTCTCGATCCTTGGCGGCTCGGCGTTCGACCTGCAGCTGAACCAGGGTAAAGACATGGGTGCGGTGGCCGACGCGGGTTTGGAAGGCGCGCTCTTCGAAACGCTCAGCGGCTTTCCGCTGGGTACGATTACTTCCGCGCTGGCAGTGTTTCTCATCGCGATCTTCTTTGTCACCGGCGCAGACAGTGCCTCGATCGTGATGGGCATGCTCAGCCAGAATGGTTGTGAGGAACCCCGACGCAGGCTGACCATCTTCTGGGGTGTTGCGACCGGCGCCGTGGCGGCGGTACTGCTATGGGCCGGAGGCCTGAAGGCATTGCAGACCTTGGTGATCCTGGTGGCCGGCCCGTTTATGTTGGTCCTGATCGCAATGTGCGTATCCACGTTGAAGTCGTTGCGGGAGGAGCCGTATGAGTCGACGCTGCCGCCGCGGGTACGCCGCGCGGTGCTCCACGCTCAGCGGCAGGATCGGTTGGAGCATCAGTCGATCGCGCTGGCCACACTCGGCTGCGACGGACTCGATGACGGGAGCGATTCGGTTCCGGCGCAACAGAGTACGGAAGACTCGACGAACACGAAGTCGTCCGGACCCAGAGAAGCTGCTATCGAACGAGGTGCTGATGCGCTACTTGGCGAGTAGGAGCCGAGGCTGATCCCGCACTTCGTGGGCCCGCTCTGCCGAGTTGTGATAGCGGATTGGTGTCGAGGCCTTCGGTGAGCAGTCGATGCCAGACTTGGGGTTCTTCGGCGATCTCGGCGGCCATCAGCCGTCCGGCAGCGTTGGCGGGTCACACTCCAGTTCTAGTGCTGCGGCCGGCGATTCAGCGACCGGGCGCCCATGATCAGGCCGAACACGATGGCCGAGCCGACGATGCCCACCCCCACTCGGACCGGCATCGCGTCGATGTCGGAGAGTGTGGGGGCCGCGGTGACGGCGGGATTGGCTGCGGCGTCGTCCGGCTTGGCGTCGACCAGCGACGGGTCGGGTTCGATCAGCGTGCCGACCTTCGTGCCGGGCGCCGTCGCGAAGCCGTAATCCAAGAGATGGGCCGCCTGCTCCCAGGGTGCGATCGGCTGGCGGGTGCCACGCAGTAGCACGGCGACCAGCCGGCGGCCGTCGCGATTGGCGGCGCCGACGAACGTCTGGCCGGAGTCGTCGGTGTAGCCGGTCTTGCCGCCGAGCGCGCCGGGATAGTTGGACAACAGCTTGTTGTCGTTTTCGATCGGGTAGCCGACGTCGCCGCGGCCCGGGAAGTCGAACGTGCGGGCGGCCACGATGTCGGCGAAAGTTTGGTTCTGCCAGGCGTATCGGTAGAACAAGCCGATGTCGTAGGCCGATGTGCTCATGCCCGGCCCGTCCAGACCCGACGGTGTTGCGACTCTGGTGTCGCGCCCGCCGAGCTTGCCGGCCAGGTCGTTGAGCTTGGGCATCGTGGCGTCCATACCGCCGAGTTGCGCGGCCAGCGCATGTGCGGCGTCGTTGCCGGAGTGCATGAGCAGGCCGTGCAGCAGGTCGTTGATCGAGTACCAGCCGTTCTCACCGACGCCGACCTTCGTGCCTTCCTGTGACGCGTCGGCGGCGGTGCCGGCCACGACCTTGTGAAGCGGAAGGTCGCGGATGGCCTGCATCGCAATCAGCACCTTGATGATGCTGGCCGGGCGGTGCCTGCCGTGCGGGTCCTTGGCGGCGATGACGTCGCCGCTGTCCAGGTCGGCGACCAGCCACGCCTCGGCGGAGACGTCGTTGGGCAGCGGCGGTGTTCCGGGCGCGGTGATGACACCGCAGCCGGAGAGTGCGTCACCGCCGAGCGGCGTGGCGGGCACCGGCAGCGGCTGCGGCGGGTCGCCGGCCTTCGGAACTTCCGACGAGTCGACCGCCGGCGGCGTCGTCACCCGATACGGGCACGCGACCGGCGCCGCATTGGGTTCGGCGCTTGCCAGTGCCGGGCAGGCCACTAGAAAAAGCGCTGCTGCCAGGGCGGCGGCGCGCAGGAGCGCTGTTCGATAGGTCGCCATCGTGAGCGCAGATTAGGCGATCGGCGGCCCTTTCCGGCGGAGCCACGCTGTGACCGCTGTGGTTGGAGTTACAAGCGTGACCGTCGCGATGTCGATCGCGGTGATAGTTCAGCGATACTCCAGCTCATATCGAATTGGGTGAAAGGCTCCCCGCTTCAAGGCGGCGCGCAGGGGCCCCGGGCCCGAAACATACTGGGCCATCTGCTCGCCGGGTATCCGATCGACCTGTAGAAGTCGCCAGCCGGGCAGCCGCTTGAGCAGCTTTTCGCCATCGGTGCCGGCCCCGAGCGAACTCCTGAACCCCACCATGATCAGTCGTGCATGCGGTGCAGCGACGGTCGTGACACTGTCGGCGTATGCGTCGCGCCGCCCAGTCGGAATTGTGTGGTAGCAGCCGCCATCCATGAACAGGTTGAATTGCACGCCGACGTCCAAATTGGGCAGTCTCGTCACGTCGCCTTGAACGAACCGGGCCGCAACGCGCTGCGCGGTCGCCTTCCTCCGGGCCACACCGACTGCATATCCGGACATCTCGACGCCGACCGCGTCCCATCCATGCCGGGCCAGGTATATGGCGTTGCGGCCGGTGCCGCTGCCCAAGTCGACGGCGCGTCCCGGCGGCAACGCATCCGGGCCTTCGACGACCTCGACGAGTCGGTGATCGGGCACATCCGAGGGCCGCGGCCCGATACGCAGCCGGTACGTCACATCGGCCACCGCGCGGACAACCGAATTCATCATAAGATGAATTCTACGCCGATGTCAGAGTTCCGTGTACGCGACGGCCGGTGCGCCGATGCAGCCCATCCACAGCCGCCCGTCGGCCTCGACCAGGCCGGTGACCATCCCGAACGACGGGTGCTCGGTGTGCAGGCCGGCGACGGCCTCACCCGTATCGGGATCGAACGCGACGGCCCACACTTCCGGCTTGATCTGGGGCTGCAGCCGGTCCGGCAGCTTCCAAAGCAGCTTGCGCAAGGCCGGCAAGCGGGGCGCCAGCCACTCCGCGGCGGCGTTGACGGGCGAAACCATCGCCACCCAAATGCGACCGTCGGCGCCCGTGGACAAGTTGTCGGGATGCCCGGGCAGGTTGGCCACCAACGGCGTGACGGTGCCGGCCCGGTCGCCTGTGAGCCAATACTTCGACAGTCGGCGCCCCATGGTTTCGGCGAACACCAGCGCAGACCCGTCCGCCGCCGGTGTGACGCCGTTGGCGAAGTACAACCCGGGCACGACCGTGAGCACGGTGCCGTCCGGATCGCGGCGGAACAGGCTGCCGCGGGGACGCGCTTCCAGCACCGCGCCCTTGAAATGCGTGTAGGTGAACGCACTGGTCGACTCGGTGAAAAATATTGTGCCGTCTGGCATTTCGATGACGTTCGAGCAGAACTGCAGGCGTCGGCCATCCACTTCCGCGACGAGCGTTTCCAGCTTGCCGCTGTTCGGATCAAGGGCCAGCAGTCCGCCCGGGCTGTTGCAGATCAGCAGCCGGCCGTCGCTCGCAACCGCCAGCCCCAGCGGGCGGCCGCCCGTGTCTGCGACCACCGACGGCTCGCCGCCCTCGGGCGAGATGCGCACGATTCGGCCGTCGTCGACGCCCGTCCAGATCTGGCCGTCGGCGTCGACCACCACGTCTTCCGGCGCGTTGCCCGGCACGGGAATGACGGTCAGGTCGACAGGTCCGAAGTCCGGCAGCGGGTCGACGGGCGGCGGCTGCCACCGGACAGGGTCGACCGGTGGTTTCGGCTGGGCGGTCATGCCGCCAGTTTTGCCGAAACTGTATTCCAGCAGGCCCTTACTCGTCGAACTTTTCCTGCTCGAATACAGTTTCGCGCGAGAGTTCTAGAGCAGCCGGCCGGCTTCGCTCAGCACGCCGTGCAGGATCTCGTAGATCGCGTCGAACTCCTTCTGACCGCTGATCAGCGGCGGCGCCAGCTGAACGACTGGGTCGCCACGGTCGTCGGCGCGGCAGTACAGGCCGGCCTCAAAGATCGCCGGGGTCAAGAATCCCCGTAGCAAGCGCTCGGATTCCTCGTCGTTGAAGGTTTCCTTGGTGGCCTTGTCCTTGACCAGCTCGATGCCGTAGAAGAACCCTTCACCGCGGACGTCTCCGACGATCGGCAGGTCGTAGAGCTGCTCGAGGGTGGCGCGGAACGCCGGTGCATTCTCCTTGACGTGGTCGTTGAGGCCCTCGCGCTCGAAGATGTCGAGGTTGGCCAGCGCCACCGCCGAGGACACCGGATGCCCGCCGAAGGTGTAGCCGTGCGCGAACGTCGTCGTGCCGTCGTTGAACGGCTCGAACAGCCGGTCGCTGGCGATCATTGCGCCGATCGGCGAGTAGCCCGACGTCATGCCCTTGGCGCAGGTGATGATGTCGGGCACATAGCCGAAGTCGTCACAGGCGAACATCGACCCGATCCGGCCGTACGCGCAGATCACCTCGTCGGACACCAGCAGCACGTCGTACTCGTCGCAGATCTCGCGGACGCGTTCGAAATACCCTGGCGGCGGCGGGAAGCAGCCGCCGGCGTTCTGCACCGGCTCGAGGAAGACCGCGGCCACGGTGTCGGGGCCCTCGAATTCGATGGCCTCGGCAATGCGGTCCGCGCAGTACTGACCGAACGCCTTGACGTCGTGTTCGTAGGATGCCGGCGCCCGGTAGAAGTTCGTGTTCGGCGCGCGGAAACCGCCGGGTGTCAGCGGTTCGAACGGCGCCTTGAACACCGGAAGGCCGGTGATGGCCAGCGCCCCCTGCGGCGTGCCGTGATAAGCGATGGAGCGCGAAACCACCTTGTACTTACCGGGTTTGCCGGTCAGCTTGAAGTAGTTCTTGGCCAACTTCCATGCGGACTCGACGGCCTCGCCGCCGCCGGTGGTGAAGAAGACCCGATTCAGGTCGCCAGGCGCGTAGTTGGCCAGCCGTGCCGACAACTCGATCGCGGTGGGCGTGGCATATGACCAGAGCGGGAAGAACGCCAGCTGCTCGGCCTGCTTGGCAGCGGCCTCCGCGAGTTCCTTGCGGCCATGGCCGACCTGTACCACGAAAAGGCCTGAGAGGCCGTCGATGTAGCTCTTGCCCTTGTCATCCCAGATAGTCACGCCTTCGCCGCGGGTGATGATCGGCGGCGTGATGCCTTCACCGTGACGGGCGAAGTGGCCCCACAGGTGGCGGTTGGCCTTTGCGGCCAGGTCGGTCGAAACTTCTTGTGTCCTATCGATAGTCGTCATCTTGTACCCCAATTGTATTGCTGTTTAATGAGTTTCAGGTAAACGAGTGTCTCGGTCGATATCACCCCTGGAAGAGCGCGAATTTGTGTGTTGAGTAAATCGAGTAGGTCGTCGTCGTCCTCGCAGACCACCTCGACGATGGCGTCGAACGAGCCCGCGGTCAGCACGACGTAGTCAACCGACGGGATGGCGGCCAGCTTCTCGGCCACCCTGGTGGTGTCGCCGGTACAGCGGATGCCGATCATCGCCTGGCGCGCGAAACCCAGCTGCATCGGATCGGTGACGGCCACGATCTGCATGACCCCGGCGTCCACCATCCGCTGGACCCGTTGGCGCACGGCGGCCTCGGACAGACCGACCGCCTTGCCGATGCCCGCATACGACCGGCGACCGTCCTGCTGCAACTTCTCGATGATCTGCTTCGACAAATCGTCAAGCTGGAACGCGCCGGGTCGGGACGAGTTGACGCGCAGCGAGATGGGCTGGATGTGCGGAGCACCCCCGTTAGCCATGCATGTGATTGTGCACGGAATCCGTCGTGACAGGCAACCACGGCCATGAAATCACGCGTTTGGAGGGCCTCGCGCTGCGGGAATGCGTAGCCGCGGCGTCACGCGTCGACTAGCGTTGGCCCCATGACTGCGACCGTTTCGACCAGCGTGGCAGGCAGCTGGATCGATGGCGCCCCGGTGGTCACCGGCGGCGGCCTGCATCACGTCATCAACCCGGCGACCGGCGAGGTCGTCGCGGACTACGCGTTGGCCGCACCCGCCGACGTCGACGCGGCGGTCGGCGCGGCGCGCGCCGCGTTTCCCGGCTGGGCCACCGCTACACCGGCCGAGCGGTCGGCGGTGCTGGCCAAGCTCGCTCACCTGGCTGGCCAGCACGCCGAGGACCTGGTGGCCGAGGAGGTCAGCCAGACCGGAAAGCCGGTGCGGTTGGCCGCCGAGTTCGACGTGCCGGGCAGCATCGACAACATCGACTTCTTCGCCGGCGCGGCCCGCCACCTCGAGGGCAAGGCCAGCGCGGAGTATTCGGGCGACCACACGTCGAGCATCCGGCGCGAGGCCGTCGGTGTAGTAGCGACCATCACGCCGTGGAACTACCCGCTGCAGATGGCGGTATGGAAAGTGTTGCCCGCGTTGGCCGCTGGCTGCACGGTCGTGATCAAACCGTGCGAGCTGACTCCATTGACGACGCTGACGCTGGCCCGGCTGGCCAGCGAGGCCGGGCTGCCCGACGGCGTGTTCAACGTCGTGACCGGACGCGGCGCCGACGTCGGCACCGCGCTGGCCGGGCATCGGGATGTCGACGTGGTGACTTTCACCGGGTCGACGGCCGTAGGCCGCAAGGTGATGGCCGCCGCAGCGGTGCACGGCCACCGTACCCAACTCGAACTCGGCGGAAAGGCACCCTTCGTGGTGTTCGACGACGCCGACCTCGATGCCGCGATCGCGGGCGCGGTCGCCGGTTCGCTGATCAACACCGGCCAGGACTGCACCGCCGCGACGCGTGCCATCGTGGCGCGTGAGCTCTACGACGACTTCGTCGCCGGGGTGGGCGAGGTGATGTCCAAGGTCGTCGTCGGCGACCCGAACGACCCGGACACCGACCTGGGTCCGCTGATCTCGATGGCGCACCGGGAGAAGGTCGCCGGCATGGTCGAGCGAGCGCCCGGCCAGGGTGGCCGCATCGTCGCCGGAGGCAGCGCACCCGATCTGCCGGGGTCGTTCTACGCCCCGACGCTGATCGCCGATGTCGACGAGCAGTCGGAGGCCTACCGCGACGAGATCTTCGGCCCCGTGCTGACGGTCCGTTCCTTCACCGATGACGACGACGCGCTAAGGCAGGCCAACGACACCGTCTACGGGCTCGCTGCGTCGGCCTGGACGCGCGACGTCTACCGGGCGCAGCGGGCATCACGCGAGATCAAGGCCGGTTGCGTGTGGATCAACGACCACATCCCGATCATCAGCGAGATGCCGCACGGCGGTGTCGGTGAATCCGGGTTCGGCAAGGACATGAGTGATTACTCGTTCGAGGAGTACCAGACCATCAAGCACGTCATGAGCGACATCACGGGCGTCGCCGACAAGGGCTGGCACCGGACGGTTTTCGCGAAGCGGTAGCGCAGCGGATCATCGATGTAGCGCGAAGCGGTAGCTTCCCCGCGCGCGTGCCGCGCACGAGGTGCCCGTGACGCACGTCGTGGCGAGCCCCGCGTTGGCCGGTCGGACCTAGTCCTCGTCGCGGGGGATCACCACAACCGGGGCGTCGGTGCCGGCCAGGATGCGCGCGGCCGTCGACCCCAGGAAGACCCGCCGCGGTGGGGCGAATCGGCTCGAGCCGACGACCAGCAGGTCCGACTGTTCCCAATTGAGCTTCTTCAGCGCGGATTCCAGCGTCATGCCGTCGGCCACCAAGCATTCGATCTCGGGTGCGTCGGGCAGTGCGCGGGCGGCGACCGCGCAGTTCCGCTCAGCGGCGGCCACCTGCATCTGCCGCAGTTCCTCGATGTTCTCCGCCTCGGCGAGGTTCTCCGCTGACACCAGCGAAACGGTTCGAATTGGCAGCCGGGCGGCGCTGGCCAGCGTGATCGCGAACGGCAGCGGATTGTCCGGCCCCGCGCGCGTGGGTACCGCCGCCGTGACCGCGGAGATGGCGACCGGAGGGTCTTCGGCGTAACCGCGAGGAGCCAGCGCGACCGGGACGGGTGAGCGGTGCAGAAGTGCGCCGGCCACCGAGCCGATGACATGGCCGCCGAACATGCCGTCGCGCGCACCGCCGATCACGATCAGGTCCGAGGTCTTCTGCTGCGCGAACTCGATCAGCGACTCGGCGTACGACTCGCCGACAAGCACGGTGGAGGTGGCGCTCACGCCCTTCGCCGCCAGCGCGTCGATGGCTTTGGAGATCCACTCCTCCCCTCGCTCAATGAGGAAATGTTGGTACTCGGCGCGACCGGGATGGCCGTCCGGCAACTCCTCGCGCACGACGAGGATGACGTCGACCTGGGCATCGAAGGTCGTGGCGAGCGCGCCGGCCAGAGCGACACCGTCGTCGCCGGTGAGGGTGGCCAGATACCCGACGGTCAGATGCATTGGTCATCCTTCGCTTCAGTAGACGTCCGGTACCTTGACTTCTGTTGTCGCATTGAGGGTTTCGCCCCGGAAGAACCGCTTCGTGCCGAAGGCGAAGCACAGCAGCATCAACGGGATGCCCAGCACAAGCATGCCGACGCCGAGCACGAAGACGCCGCCGATGGAGCCGAACGCCGTGTAGCCGTAGTCGGGCTGGATCATGTCGACCGCGCTCTGGAGGAACGCCCACGTCATCGCGAGGGCACCGAGGAGTGGGAAGACGCCGCGGAAGAACAGATTTCGGGCCGACTCGAACAGCGTCCGGCGGAAGTACCACACGCAGGCGTACGCAGTGATGCCGTAATAGAACGCCACCGCCAGACCCAGCGAGGCGATCGAGTCGGCCAGCGCGTTCTGGCTGATGAACGTCAGCAGCAGATAGAAACCCAGCGCCGCGACCCCCATCACAATGGTGCCGAACGCCGGCGTCATGTAGCGCGGATGCACCGCGGCGAACCGCTTCGGAATGGCCTCGTAGACAGCCATCGACAGGCTGCCGCGCGCGGTCGGCAAGATGGTGGTCTGGGTGGACGACAGTGCCGAGATGGACACCGTCAATAGCAACGCCGCGGCGGCGACCGCGCCCACCACGGGCTCACCAAGGATGGTCAGTACATCGTCGACGTTCTCGGGATTGTTGAGTCCGATGCCTTCTTCGCCGAAGCCGGCGAACGATTGGACCGCGTATGCCACCAGCACGTAGGTGGCGACCAGAATCAGCGTGGTGATCACCGCGGCGCGGCCAGGGGTCTTTTCGGGGTCCTTCGTCTCCTCACCGACCGCCAGGCAGGAGTCCCATCCCCAGTAGATGAACACACACAGGATGACCGCCTGGGCGATCGAGGACATGTCCAGCCCGCCCGGCCACAGCCACGAAAGAGAGGGGCTGATCGCCTGCTCGCCGGCGGTGCCGGTGAAGACCCGGATCAGCGCGATGACGCTCACCGTGATGAGCACGCCGAACTGAATTGTGATGAGCACCTGTTGGATTCGTTCGGACAGCACGATGCCGCGGGCGCTGATCGCCGTCATGCTGATGATGAAGAACGAGCCCAGCAGAACCTTGGCGGTCAGCGATTCGGCCAGCGAGTCCAGGCCAAGGAACTTGTACAGGTAGATCGCGGCAACCTCTGCGACGTTGGCCAGCACGATGATCGCCGAAACGGCCAGTCCCCAACCGCCGATCCAGCCGATCCATGGCCCGAACGCCTTGGTGCCCCACGTGAACGTTGTGCCGCAGTCCGGGGTGTCCTGTGAAAGCTCGCGATAGGCGAACGCGGTGAGCAACATCGGGATGAAGGCCAGCACGAACATCGACGGCGCCTTGTCCCCGACAGCGAGGACGACGTAGCCCAGCGTGGCGGCCAGGCTGTAGGCGGGGGCGACCGACGCGAGGCCGATGACGATGTTTCCGACGAGGCTGAGCGCGCCGGCCTGCAGGCCCTTTTCCCCAGTGACATGGGCAGGCGGTTCGGTGATTGCCATGACCGGAATATACGGTTGCACTGGTCACTGCGGGCGTTCTACGCGCGAATCGTTGCCTGCGGTTTACTTGGCAACGAAATCAGTGGGGCAACGGCCCCGCCTAGACTTGGGCCATGACCGCCAGCACGCGGGTCGACGAGTTCGAGGAGCTGCGACCGCATCTGCTGGCCGTCGCCTACCGGCTTACCGGCACCGTGGCCGATGCCGAGGACATCGTGCAGGATGCCTGGCTGCGCTGGGACGGCAGCGGCTCCGATGCCATCAACGATCTGCGGGCATGGCTGACCACCGTGGTCAGCCGGCTGAGTCTGGATCGGCTGCGCTCCGCCGCGCACCGGAGAGAAACGTATTTCGGCGAATGGCTGCCGGAACCCGTCGTGACCGAGCTGGACAGCTCCGATCCGCTGTCGGCGGTGGTGGCCGGGGAGGACGCCCGGTTCGCCGCGATGGTGGTGCTGGAGCGACTCAACCCCGATCAGCGCGTCGCGTTCGTGCTGCACGACGGATTCGAGGTGCCGTTCGCAGAGATCGCCGACGTGCTGGAGGTCAGTGCGGCAGCGGCGCGACAACTGGCGTCCCGCGCACGACGGGCGGTGGCATCCGCACCGCCATCGGTGACCGACGACTCCCATAGCGAGGTCGCCGGCGCGCTGATGGTCGCGCTCGTGGCTGGCGACATGAAAGCCGTTGTGCACCTTCTGCATCCGGATGTCACGTACACCGGCGACGCCAACCGCAAGGCGCCGACCGCCGCCCGCGTCATTCGCGGCCCGGACAAGGTGGCGCGGTTCCTGTTCGGGCTGGCCAGCCGCTACGGGCCGGGGTGGTTGGAATCGAACCAGCTGGCGATGGTCAACGGCCAGCTGGGCAGTTACACCCGCGGCGCCCCGGGCAGCGACGGCTACCCGGCGATGACGCCGCGGGTGACGGCGATGACGGTGCGCGACGGAAGGGTCTGCGCCATCTGGGATATCGCAAACCCGGACAAGTTCACCGGTTCGCCGCTGCGTCCTGATCGTCGGTAGCCCACGGAACCCGGCACGCATCCCCGGAATTGAAACCCTGCTCCGTGATGCCCAGCGCGGAGTACATGCGTGCGCGCATGTTCTCTACCCCGATCTGATAGGTCAGCTCGATCACGCCGTCATCCCCGAAGCGGCGGCACAGATCGGCGACCTGCTCGTCGGTGATGGTGTGCGGGTCTTTCGTCATGGCGTCGGCATAGGCGATCGCGGCACGCTCGTCCCCGGTGTACCGCGGCGAGGTGGCGTAGGAGTCGATATCCTTCAGCCTGTCGACGTCGAGGCCGTCGAGGCGTTGCAGCATCGAGCCGAAGTCGACGCACCACGAGCATCCGACGGTGCGGGCCGTCCAGAACACCGCCAGTTCGAGGACGTTCTTCGGCAGTTTCTTCGACGCCGACCCCAGCAGGCCCTCGTGCACGACGTTGGCCAGCATCAGCCGCGGATGATGAGCGGCGACGGCGAACGGTTCGGGCACCTCGCCGAACCGTCGCTTGGCCACCCGGTAGAAGATCTTGGTCAGCAGGGATGCGCGCTGCGGGGGGACGGGCTCGATGCGGGTTTTCTGTGTCATACCCGTTAGACGAGGCAGCCCATCGATGTGTGACACCACCTCCGCGAGCGACCGTGTCTGCACACGACACGCCGCGCAATGTTGGCATTTCGCGGTCGCTCGCGCCAAGAGGCCTAGCGCGCGAACATCAGCGCGCGCTTGACCTCCTGGATCGCCTGGGTGACCTGGATGCCGCGCGGGCAGGACTCGGTGCAGTTGAAGGTGGTGCGGCAGCGCCACACCCCGTCGACCTCGTTGAGGATGTCCAGCCGCTCCGCGGCCGCCTCGTCTCGGCTGTCGAAGATGAACCGGTGGGCGTTGACGATGGCGGCCGGGCCGAAGTAGCTGCCCTGGGTCCAGTAGACCGGGCAGCTGGTGGTGCAGCACGCGCACAGGATGCACTTGGTGGTGTCGTCGTAGCGGGCGCGGTCGGTCTGGCTTTGAATCCGTTCCCGCGTCGGCTCGTTGCCGCTGGTGATGAGGTAGGGCTTGACCGCTCGGTAGGCGTCGAAGAACGGCTCCATGTCCACCACGAGGTCCTTCTCCACCGGCAATCCGCGGATCGGTTCGATGGTGATGGTGAGCTTTTTGCCGGGCTTGTTGGGCAGCAGGTCACGCATCAGCACCTTGCATGCCAGCCGGTTGACGCCGTTGATCCGCATTGCATCGGAGCCGCATACCCCGTGCGCGCAGGACCGGCGGAAGGTCAGCGTGCCGTCCAGGTACCCCTTCACGTAGTGCAGCAGGTTGAGCAGCCGGTCGCTGGGCAGGCACGGCACGCGGAAGCTCTGCCAGCCGGCGGCGTCGGGATCCTCGGGATTGAAGCGGGCGATCTTCAGCGTCGCCATCACCGCGCCCTCGGGGACGGGCGGCAATGGAGGATCTGCGGGGTCGCTCGTCTTGTCGATGACCGGTGCGCTCATGTCAGTACTTCCGTTCCATCGGTTGATACCGGGTCTGCACCACCGGCTTGTAGTCCAGTCGGATGTCGGAGAGCAGCTCAGCCCCCTGCTTGTAGGCCATGGTGTGGCGCATGTAGTTGGTGTCGTCGCGGTTGGGGTAGTCCTCGCGGGCATGCCCGCCGCGGGACTCCTTGCGGTTGAGGGCGCCGACCACCGTCACCTCGGCAAGTTCGAGCAAAAAGCCCAGCTCGATCGCTTCCAGCAGGTCGCTGTTGTAGCGTTTGCCTTTGTCGTGCACCGTGATTCGGGAGTAGCGCTCCTTGAGCGCGTGGATATCGGTGAGCGCCTGCTTGAGTGTTTCCTCGGTGCGGAACACGGCGGCGTTGTTGTCCATCGACTGTTGCAGGGCGCCGCGGATGTCGGCGACGCGCTCGTTGCCGTGCTCGGAGAGGATGTCGCCGACCCAGGAGACCACCATGGCGGCCGGGTCGGTCGGCATGGCGACGTGGTCGTGTCCCAACGCGTAGTTGGCCGCGGCGATGCCGGCGCGACGCCCGAACACGTTGATGTCCAGCAGCGAGTTGGTGCCCAGCCGGTTGGCGCCGTGCACCGACACACACGCGCACTCGCCCGCCGCGTACAAGCCGGGCACCACGGTGGTGTTGTCGCGCAACACGTTGCCGGTGATCGTGGTGGGGATGCCGCCCATCACGTAGTGACACGTCGGGTAGACCGGCACCAGCTCGGTGACCGGGTCCACGCCCAGGTAGGTGCGGGCGAACTCGGTGATGTCGGGCAGTTTCGCCTCGAGCACGTCGGCGCCCAGATGGCGCACGTCGATGTAGACGTAGTCCTTGTGCGGGCCGGCGCCGCGGCCTTCGAGCACCTCGAGCACCATCGAGCGCGCGACGATGTCGCGCGGAGCCAGGTCGACGATGGTCGGCGCGTAGCGCTCCATGAAGCGCTCACCGTCGCCGTTGAGCAGCCGGCCGCCCTCACCACGGACCGCCTCGGAGATCAGGATGCCCAGCCCGGCCAGACCCGTCGGGTGGAACTGGTGAAACTCCATGTCCTCCAACGGAAGTCCCTTGCCGAACACGATGCCCAGCCCGTCGCCGGTCAGGGTGTGGGCGTTGGAGGTGGTCTTATACATCCGGCCAGACCCGCCGGTGGCGAACACGATCGCCTTGGCATGAAAGACGTGAATGTCGCCGGTGGCCAGCTCGTAGGCGATGACACCGGTCGCCACCGGCCCGCCGGGAGTTTCCGTCATCGCGATGTCCAGGGCGTAGAACTCGTTGAAGAACTCGACGTCGTGCTTGACGCAGTTCTGATACAGCGTCTGCAGGATCATGTGGCCGGTGCGGTCGGCCGCGTAACAGGCCCGGCGCACCGGCGCCTTGCCGTGGTCGCGGGTGTGCCCGCCGAACCGGCGCTGGTCGATGCGGCCCTCGGGGGTGCGGTTGAACGGCATCCCCATCTTTTCCAGGTCGAGCACCGCGTCGATGGCTTCCTTGCACATGATCTCCACGGCGTCCTGGTCGGCGAGGTAGTCGCCGCCCTTGACGGTGTCGAAGGTGTGCCACTCCCAGTTGTCCTCTTCGACGTTGGCCAGCGCCGCGCACATGCCGCCCTGCGCCGCGCCGGTGTGGCTGCGGGTCGGGTAGAGCTTGGTCAGCACCGCGGTGCGCGCCCGCGGACCGGCCTCGACCGCGGCGCGCATGCCCGCGCCGCCGGCACCGACGATCACGACGTCGTAGCGATGTTCGGCAATCACTACCTAACCCCCGATGGTCGCGTCGAAGGTAACCAGCACGTAGGTGCCCAGCACCAACGTGAACCCGGTTGCCAGCAGCAGCAGCGAATTCAGATAGAACTTGGTGGTGTTCTTGCGGGCGTAGTCACCGATGATCGTGCGCATGCCGTTGGCGCCGTGCACCATCGCCAGCCACAGCAGGGCCATATCCCAGATCTGCCAGAACGGCGAGGCCCAGCGCTGCGCGACGTAGTTGAAATCGATGCGGTACACCCCGTCGCTCCACATCAGCATGATGAACAGGTGGCCGAGCGCGAGAAAGACGAGGGCGACACCAGAAAATCTCATGAACAGCCACGCGTACTTCTCGAAGTACGGGACGCCCCTGGGCCGCCGCGGTGCACGCGGATGGTCCAGGCCGGCCGGGCGGTCGTGCTCTTTTTCCAGCACCGGTGCCACCCGGCCCTCGCGGTGATGCGGTGTCCATGGCACTCCCGCCGACCCACCCGCTGGCGCGCTCACCAGAACCGCTCCGCCATGTGCATGCCGATCACACCCAGCGCCGGGATGAAGACCGCCAAAAAGACGCCGACCACGATCCACAGCATCACCCGCTGATAGCGCGGGCCATGCCGCCAGAAGTCGATCAGGATGATCCGGATGCCGTTCAGCCCGTGGTAGAGCACCGCGACGACCAACCCGATCTCCATCAACCCGACCAGCGGCGTCTTGTACGTCTCGATGACTTCGTTGTAGGCCTGCGGACTGACCCGCACCAGCGCGGTGTCCAGCACGTGCACGAACAGGAAGAAAAAGATCGTCGCCCCGGTAATGCGGTGCAGCACCCACGACCACATACCGGGATCACCGCGATAAAGGGTGCGCCGAGGCGACGGTTTGGTTCGCGGAGCCGGTACCGCCGGACTCGCGGGTGTCGCAGTACTCATCGGGCCTCCAACGCCATCGGTGGACGCTTGGACCTCGGAGCCGGACCGCCGGCGACATCTGTCGGCGCCTGTACTGCCTGCCCAAGCCTCGGGGGCGACTCTAAACCCACTTACCCTGCTTAACGAACTACGGTTTAGCCGTCGTCGTCTTGAAAAACGCCAAAGTTAGGGTTACCTATTCCGCAAGCCGAACGAGAGAGCGTGGCTTCGAAATGCATTCAGATTCGGCCTGGTGAGGTTGGCATGACATCCGATATCGACTGGAAAATGTTGCGGCACAAGGCAACCGAGGCGACGGCCCACGCCTACGCGCCGTATTCGGGATTCGCCGTCGGCGCGGCCGCGCTGGTGGACGATCACCGAATGGTGGCCGGGTGCAATGTGGAGAATGTCTCATATGGCCTTGGTCTCTGTGCCGAGTGCGCAGTGGTCTGCGCCCTGCATTCCAGCGGTGGCGGACGGCTGATCGCGCTGTCGTGTGTCGACGCGACGGGCGCGGTATTGATGCCGTGCGGGCGGTGCCGGCAGGTGTTGCTCGAGCACGGTGGTCCGCAGCTGCTGGTCGACCATCCTCTGGGGCCCCGGCCGCTGGGTGAGCTACTGCCCGACGCGTTCGGGCCCGAAGACCTGGCGCGCAGTGAGCCCGCCCATGAGGAAAGCCCGTGACGCAGTTCACGTTCGATGGACGGAGGTTCGATGTCGCATCCGTTTGATGCTCCGACGGTCATCAGGACCAAACGCGACGGCGGCGAACTTTCGAATGAGGCGATTGACTGGGTGATCGACGCCTATACCCATGGCCGGGTCGCCGACGAGCAGATGTCGGCACTGCTGATGGCCATCTTCCTGCGTGGCATGACGGGTCATGAGATCGCCCGCTGGACAGCGGCCATGGTGGCCTCCGGTGAGCGACTGGACTTTACAGATCTGCGGCGCAACGAAAAGCCGCTGGCATTGGTGGACAAGCATTCCACTGGCGGTGTCGGGGACAAGATCACCATTCCGTTGGTGCCGGTCGTGATGGCGTGCGGCGGCGCGGTGCCGCAGGCCGCAGGTCGCGGGCTCGGGCATACGGGCGGCACGCTCGACAAACTGGAGTCCATCCCGGGTTTCAGCGCCGAGCTGACGAAAAGTCAGATCCGGCAACAACTTTGCGATCTGGGCGCGGCGATTTTCGCCGCCGGTGAGCTGGCCCCGGCCGACCGCAAGATCTATGCGCTGCGCGACGTCACCGGCACCACAGAGTCGCTGCCGTTGATCGCCAGTTCGGTGATGAGCAAGAAGATCGCCGAAGGCACCCGCGCCTTGGTGTTGGACTCCAAGGTCGGCTCAGGGGCCTTCCTGAAGACGGAGATCCAGGCGCGCGAGCTGGCCCGCACGATGGTCGACCTGGGCACCGAACACGGGCTGGCCACCCGCGCGCTGCTGACCGACATGGACACCCCGCTGGGCCATGCGGTCGGCAACGCAGTCGAGGTTGCCGAGTCGCTGGAGGTGCTGGCCGGCGGCGGCCCCGCCGATGTGGTGGAGCTGACGCTGGTCCTTGCTGGGGAGATGCTCGACGCCGCGGGCATCGGTGGCGTCGATCCCGCGCAGACGCTGCGCGACGGCACGGCAATGGACCGCTTCCGCGAGCTGGTCGCCGCGCAGGGCGGCGATGTATCGGCACCGCTGCCGATCGGCGCCCATTCCGAGACCATCACGGCGTCGCGCGGTGGCACGATGGGACACATCGACGCGATGGCGGTTGGACTGGCGGTGTGGCGGCTCGGCGCGGGTCGCTCCCTCCCGGGTGAACGGGTGCAGTCCGGCGCCGGGCTGCACATCCACCGGCGTCCCGGCGAGCCCGTGGCCGCCGGCGCAGCGTTGTTCACGCTGTACACCGACACTCCGGAACGCTTCGAGGCGGCGATGGCCGAGCTGAACGGCGGCTGGACCGTCGGCGATACGGCCCCGCCGCAGCGGCCGCTGATCATCGATCGGATCACGCCATGACCACGCCGTTGACACTCGAGTCGATCGGCCACGCGCCGAAGGCCCTGTTGCACGACCATCTCGATGGCGGCCTGCGTCCGGCCACAGTGGTGGAGCTGGCAGGGGCGAACGGCTACGACGACCTGCCCGCGACGGACGTCGACGAACTCGCGACGTTCTTCCGTACCGCCGCGCACAGCGGATCGCTCGTGCGCTACCTGGAACCGTTCGCGCACACGGTCGGGGTGATGCAGACACCGGAGGCGCTGCACCGGGTGGCATATGAGTGCGTCGAAGACCTGGCTGCCGACAACGTCGTCTACGCGGAGGTCCGATTCGCGCCCGAGCTGCACATCGAAGCCGGCCTGTCGCTGGACGCGGTGGTGGACGCGGTGCTCGCCGGCTTCGCCGACGGCGAGAAAGCCGCCAGCGCAGAGGGCCGCACCATCACGGTGCGCTGCCTGGTCACCGCGATGCGGCACGCCGCGCGGTCCCGCGAGATCGCCGAGCTGGCGATCCGATTCCGCGACCAGGGGGTCGTGGGCTTCGACATCGCAGGTGCGGAGGCCGGATACCCCCCGACCCGGCATCTCGACGCGTTCGAGTACATGCGAAGCAACAACGCGCGCTTTACAATTCACGCCGGTGAGGCGTTCGGGCTGCCGTCCATCCACGAGGCCATCGCGTTCTGCGGCGCCGACCGGCTCGGTCACGGCGTGCGGATCGTCGACGACATCTCCGTAGCGCCCGACGGCGTGCCGACCCTCGGTCGGCTGGCATCGCTGTTGCGGGACAAGCGGGTTCCGTTCGAGATGTGCCCGAGCAGCAATGTGCAGACCGGCGCGGTGGGCAGCATCGCCGAGCATCCGTTCGACCGGCTGGCACGGCTGCGGTTCCGCGTCACCGTCAACACCGACAACCGGCTGATGAGCGACACCACGATGAGCCGGGAGATGCACCGGCTCGTCGAGGCGTTCGGCTACGGCTGGAGCGACTTGCAGCGCTTCACCATCAACGCGATGAAGTCGGCGTTCATCTCGTTCGACGAACGCCTGGCGATCATTGACGAGGTGATCAAGCCCCGCTACGCCGTCCTCATCGGCTAGCTCTTCCTGTGCTCGGGTGCATTTGCGTCTACTCGCGGGACTAGTGCCCCATCACCTGACGTAGCGAATCAGCGAATTCCGCTGGCGCATCGATGAATCCGCCGTGATCGCCGGGAAACATCGTCGGCTCGCTACCGAGCAACTCGGCCAGCGTCGTCGAGGTTCGATGGGTCAGCAGGCGTCCGGAGTCCACGCCGATGCCGACGACGACGCGTGACGCGCTCGCTTTCAATGCCTCGACATCGGGCTGGTACTGGGTCGTCTGCCACAGTTCATGGTTGAAGAAGCGCGCGGCTTCGCGCCTTTCGACCTGCGATGGTTCGGGAGGTGTGGGAAGCTCGGCGCCGTCGGGGGCCGATATGTCGAAGCCGGCGTTGGCCATGAACTTGAACCATGCGACCTGCATGCCCTCGATCCGGAAGGTGTCGATGATGTCTTGGGTCGCCGCTCGCTGCGCTGCGGCGTCGGGCAGCAGTTCCAGTAGCGGCGGCTCGTGGGCGACGAGCGTGCGCACCCGTCCGGGGTGCCGGGCCACCAGCGCCAAGCCCGTCACCGCGCCGCCGCTGGAGCCGAACAGGTCCGCCGACTCGGCGCCGAGGTCGTCGAGGATCGCGACGATGTCGTCGGCGCGCTGCTCCGGGGTGGAGTCCTCATGGGGATCGTCGATCGAGCTGTTGGCGATGCCGCGTGGGTCGTAGGTGACGACGGTGTGGTCACTGGCCAGCGCATCGGCCACCGGCGCGAACTCCGCAGACGCCATCGGTGAGCCGATGACCAGCATCAGTGGTCCGCTCCCGCGGACCTCGTAGTGAAGGCGGGCGCCTGGGACGGACACGGAACGGGTGGTGATAGGCAGGGTCATGCCGGTGTAGACCGTCGGGGATCGGCAAATTCATCGCGCGGCCGTACCGTGGCGCCATGATTACCGGCAGTCACGTCATCATCTACAGCAACGACGCCGAGGCGGACCGGGCGTTCTTCCAAGATGTGCTGAAGTATCCACACGTCGACGCGGGAGGTGGCTGGCTGATCTTCAAGCTCCCACCCGGAGAGGTGGCGGTGCATCCCACCGAAGGCCAACAGTCCCATGAGCTGTACCTGATGTGCGACGACATTAACGCCACGGTCGACCACCTGAAGTCGAACGGTGTGAACTGTGGAGAGGTCAGCGACGAGGGCTGGGGGATGCTGACCAGCATCCGGCTTCCCGGCGGCGGCGAACTCGGCCTGTACGAACCGCGGCACCCACGGGCGACTGAGCTCTAGCGCTACTCGGGGCGCAGCCGCGACTCCAGGAAGGCCTCCAGCGCCTCCCACTGCTCGACGGCTGTGGCGTACGGGGGGCTCGGGCGGCGCACCGTCTCCGGGTCGAGCACGTGGGCGACCAGCCCTCCCAACGCCTGGTCGGCGTCCAGCGTCTCCTCGACGGTGGTGTCCTCGGCGTAATCGCCGACGTCCCTGAGCAATTCGACGGCCAGCTCCAGCTGATCGCGGTCGAGCGAATCGGGGCCGTCGGCGAGGTCGTCGACGATGCCGGTCAGCACGTAGACGTTGTCGTCGCTGACGTCGATACGCAGTGAGCCGTCGGTGGCGGCGGTGCGGATGTCGTCGTAGGTGGCCAGATCCGCGAGGTCATGGTCGTGCTCGTCGGCCAGGTAGCGGGCCAGCGCGCCACCAGAGCCGAACACACTGACTCTTCCGTTGCGGCCCAAGAAGATTGGCTGGTCGTCGAGATAGCAGCGCAACGTGAAGAACGTGCCCGCGCCGGTCATCATCCGCACCGGATCGATACCGACCCTGTGCCAGAAGTCCTCGTCGCTGCCGAGCACCCTCCCCTCGGCCGCTGTGGCGAGTGCCTCGGCTTCGTGGTCGGTATCGACGACGTCATCGATCACGACGTCCGAATCGTCGGTGTCGTCGTCCACCTCCTCGTCCACCTCGGGCTCGGGCGCGGGCTCAGCCAGCTCGGCCTCGGCCTTCTCAGACGCGGCCTCATCGACGTTGGGTGTGCTGATGATGGCGTCGAGCGCGTCGACCACGTTGTCCCAGCCGCGACCGATCACCGACTCGATCTCGGCCCACCGCTTGCGGCCGGGGCGGCCGGCGAAGGCGTCGATTCCGCCGCCCAGCTGTCCGAGCACCGGGTTGCCGTTGAAGAACTTGGTGACCGCGGGCAACTCGCACACCGAGCCGATCGCCGACACGATGGCCAGAGCCCGATGCAGCTCCGTCACCGTCTCCTCGCTGGGCTTCTCGGCGACCAGCTCCTGCACACCGACGACGTCGTACTGCCGGTCCTCGGGGGGATCGAACGTGTGCGCGTTCGCCTCGGTCAGCTTGTCCCACGCCGGATGGTCGGTGAGGTCGTTGTCCTTGCTGATCCTGATGAATGCGGCCAGGTCAGCCACCGACTCGAAGGCATACAAATCGTCGTCCTTGCCGAGGAACGCCTCCCACTCATCGCCCTCATCACGCCAGCGGGGAGCCCACAATGTGTACAGGTCGCCCTTGGTCAGCCCGAGCCGGATCGGCACGATTTCAGCAGCCATGCGGCACAGCCTAACCACCCAGTTCGAGAGCCAAGTCGTCGAGCATGCGTCTGTGCTGCGCTCGTCGGCGGTCCGATTGATGGCCGCCATCCGCGCGCGGGCCCGGCCCATGGTCTCGTCGAAGCGCCGCGCCGTCGGCTCGACCCTGCCCGGCGTTGGTTGTTCGGATCGGCGGCACTTGGACGGGATCTTCCGCCTCAACCGGGCATCCAGAGTGGTGCAGATCGTAAACGCAGCTGACGGCGGCTCGTCGGTCTGGTGAAGACGGGCGGTTTTCATCCCCGGTGCGATATGGCAGACAGGTCTGACCAGCGGTGACACCATACTGACGTGGACGACGGTAGCGATGCACTTGCGGCGGCGGGACTGTCGTGTGGGTCGTGCGGCACGCCGTTCAACGCGACAGCGAAGTTCTGCAGTGAGTGCGGTTCGCCGCTCATGGAGGCCGCCCGATCGGCGGAGTACAAGCAGGCGACGGTGTTGTTCGCCGACGTCGTGCACTCCATGGACATCGCCGCGGCACTGGGTCCGGAACGCTTCCGCGAGATCATGGCCGAACTCGTCGATCACGCCGCTTCAGTGGTGAAGCGCTACGGAGGGATTGTCGACAAGTTCACCGGCGACGGCATCATGGCGGTCTTCGGCGCTCCGATCGCATATGAAGACCATGGCGCTCGGGCCTGTCTAGCGGCGATGGGTATCCAGGAGCAGATGGCTCAGATAGCGACTGGGGTCGCGAGCCGAGACGGAATCGACCTACGTTTGCGAATCGGCCTCAACTCCGGCCAGGTCATCGCCGGTGACATCGGTTCTGCTTCATTGGGTTATACGACGATCGGTGAGCACGTCGGGTTGGCACAGCGGATGGAGTCCGTGGCACCGCCAGGTGGCGTGATGCTGTCAGACTCCACAGCGCGGATCGTCGCAGATGTTGCGACCCTTGCCGAGCCTGAGATGGCACACATCAAAGGCGCAACCGGGCCCGTGCGAGCGCACCGCCTCTTGGCGATGACGGAGCATCGTGAACTCGGCGGTCGCCACGCATCCACTCTGGTGGGACGCGAGTGGGAAGCGGGCGCATTGACTGGAATGTTGCACCGCGCGGTCGGCGGCCGCGGATGCCTGGTCAACCTTGTCGGTCCCGCTGGAATCGGCAAGAGCCGCCTAGTTGGTGAAACGGCGTTGATTGCGAGAAGCCTTGGTGTGGAGGTCTTTTCGGCCTACTGCGAATCGCATGCTGCCGAAGTACCGTTCCATGCGATCGCTGCGCTGCTGCGGACGGCGTTCGGGATCAATGAGTTAGACGCTGAGTCGGCCCGGAACCGCATCCGCGACCGAGTCCCCGATGTCGACCCTGAAGATCTTCTCTTGCTCGATGATCTGCTCCGGATTCGCGACCCGGGGCATGACGTCCCAGACATCGCCGCTGACGCGCGGCGCCGACGTCTCACCACTGTGGTCAACGCGGCGTATCTGGGCCGGTCGACCCCAGCCGTGTATGTCATCGAGGACGCGCACTGGATCGACCCCACCAGCGAGTCGATGCTGGCGGATTTTCTGTCGGTGGTGGCCCGCACTCACTCGCTGGTACTGGTCACATACCGGCCCGAATACCGTGGAGCGCTGTCACACGTTCCCGGCACCCAGACGATTTTTCTTGCACCGCTGGATGATTCGCAAACCACAGCACTGGTCAGGGAGTTGCTTGGCTCACACTCATCGGTTGCCGGTTTGATTTCGCAGATCGCTGACCGTGCGGCCGGTAACCCTTTCTTCGCCGAGTCCATCGTGCGTGACCTCGCCGACCAGAACGTGCTCGAGGGTGCACCAGGTGACTACGAATGCACTCGTGACCACGCGGACGTCACCGTGCCTGCGACGCTTCAGGCCGCGATCGCTGCCAGGATCGACCGTCTCGATGCTGCGGCTAAGCAGACGCTCAACGCTGCGGCGGTTATCGGTGTGCGGTTCGATGAGGACCTGCTGTCCGAACTCGCCGACACCACAGCGCTGCCGAAGCTGCTCGACGCCGAGCTGATCGATCAGGTCGCGTTCGCACCGCGGGCCGAGTTCGGGTTCCGCCACCCGTTGATCCGTCGGGTGGCCTACGAGTCCCAGCTGAAGGCGGATCGAGCCAGGCTGCACCGCCGCCTTGCGGACGCCATTGCAGCCAGCGCGTCGATGGGCGACGAGAACGCGGCGCTGATCGCCGAGCATCTGCAGGGCGCGGGGGATCTGCGGGCTGCATACGACTGGCATATGCGAGCAGGAGCGTGGTTGGCCAGCCGCGATATTGCCGGCGCGTGCTTGAGTTGGGAGCGTGCGCGGCAGGTCGCCGACTTGATCGCCGTCGATGATCCCGAAGCCGTGTCGATGCAGATTGCTCCTCGAACGTTGTGGTGCGCCAATGCCTGGCGGCTTCATGCCGGTGTCGGCGGGCGTCGTTTCGAGGAACTGCAGGAGTTGTGCGACCGCGCCGGTGACAAGACGTCGCCTGCGATCGCCATGACGGGGCTCTTGGCCGAAGGCGTGGTTCAGGGGCGGATACTGGAGGCATCCCATCTCGCCGCCGAGCACACGGCACTGCTCGAGTCCATCGCCGATCCGACGTTGATGGTGGGCCTCGCCGTCGGGACGATCGGGGTCAGAGTCGTGACGGGCGAGATCCAGGAAGTGCTGAGATGGTCGGACACCGTCATCGACTTGGCCCACGACGATCCGGTCAAAGGGAACTATGTCTTGGGCTCTCCGCTTGCCGCCGCGTATGCAACCCGCAGCCTCGCAAGGTGGTGCTTGGCGCTTCCGGGATGGCGCGGCGATATGGAGCGGGCGATCGAGCTGGCCCGCAGCAGCGATCCGTGGACCAGGGCGACCGTCGTGTTCTATACCTACGGTGCCGGTATTGCGAGTGGTATTTATACGCCTGACGACGCCGCATGCCGCGAAATCGACAACGCGCTCAGAATGGCCGAATTGGCCGGTGACGACCTGGCCGTGAGCATGGCCAAATACACAAGGGCGCTGCTGCTGGTTCACGGGGACTACGCGGACCGTGACCGTGGACTCGAGTTGCTTAGGGAGGTTCGTGACCTGATTCTCCAGGGCCGCTTCTATCTGTCCGAGCTGCCGGTGGTGGAGTTGTACGCAGGCCGTGAACAAGCCAGGCACGGTGATGTTGACGTCATTGGCGGTATGCAGGCCGCACTCGACTTGTTGTTCGAGCGGGGCCAATTCGCATGGGGCGTCGTGGCCAGCGCAGTTTTCGTTGGGACATTGCTCGGCTGTGGTGGCGAGGGTGATCTGGCAGAGGCCGAGGCGGTGACCGACCGGATGGCAACAGCGCCACTTGAAATGGCGTCCATTGCCGGAGAGTTGTGGCTGCTGCGGTTGCGCGCGCTTCTCGCCGACGCCCGTGGCGACGTGAGCGGCTATCGTGACCATCGGGATCGCTATCTCGCGACGGCAACCGCACTTGGTTTTGAAGGACATATCGCGTGGGCAGAGTCCATGCCATGACACGGGCTGCTCACGCGTCGGTCGGAAGAATCCCTGAAAACCCTGGACCGCGTTTGTGGTTTGGATCGCTAACAGTTGCACGGGACTTCCCCGGCCTCAACCGACGTTCAATATCGGTGCAGACGCTGAACGTGCATTTATTGACAGGGGTGGCCACGTGCAGCCCGTTGGGCCCCGGGCCTGGCCAGTCACGGCATCACGGCGTCACGGATTGAAGAACAGGTCCTTGAAACGCAGGCCTAGCCACGGACGGCGGCCCCACGCCAGCATCCCGCCGCGCAACAGCGCCCGGCCGAGCGGCATCCGCCCGTAGCAAACCAGCAGGAATGTCACGGGGTCCGCGGAGATCACGCAGTCCACCGGCCCGCCGGCGGCCCGCACCTCCGCCGTACCGTCCGCGACCCGGATGACATACCGCGGGCCGTTGCCGCGCAGCCGGACCTCGTACCTCATCGGCCCGCCACGGCCCGCCTCGGGCCGCACCACCAGCGGACACATCTCCGGGCACACCGTGCCCACGATGAGCTTTGCGTGCTCGGCGGAGATCGGCCACGGCCGGCCCATCCCGGTCGCGATGTCGTGCCCGTGCACCGTCAGCTCCGACAGCGCCAGGGCGGTGAGGCAGTCAAGGGTGCGGGTCCGGCCCGGGCCGTACCACGGCGTCTCGCATTCCATCTCCTGATCGGCCGTCGCCACGAGCTCCAGGAACCGTTGTGCCCCAACGGTGATCAGCTCCGCGAGCCGTATTGCGTCAGTGTGGTCGACCATGGCGATGGTGGCGGCGTTGCTGGCCGCCAGCCGAGTCGGGAAGTCCGCCTCGATGTAGTGCTTCGGGGTCAGCGCTTGCGGCTCCCCGGCGATCGTCGCGCTGAATCCGGTGAGCACGCAGGACACATGAGCCGCGGTCTCGGCGACCGTCCAGTTGGTGCCCGCGGCCGGACGCTCAATGTCATCGGTCTCCCGCAGCAGCGCGGCAAATCGCCCAGCCGCCGCGCTGATCGCCGCCCGCGCCGCTTCCCGGTCCAGTGCCACTACGGGCATTGATCGACAGCCTTCCGGCGGCGCAGGTTGACGGTCGCGACCTGGTAAATGGATGAGGAGTGCAGCAGGGCCGCTCGAGCGGCTGGTGTGGACGGTCATGGTCGTCTCCTCAGGTCGGTACGAGTCGACTATCCGACGTCGTCGGCGCGAGATCGTCGGTCAGACCGCGTAGATAGACGCGGTTAGGGGTCGTAAGTTCCACACGGCCGGGGCGGCAATCTACGCGTATCCGCTGAGGTTTTGCGGCCCGTGGTCGCCGCATGCTGGTTAGCATGAGCGAAGGCGCCGATATGCCGCGGTTGAACTGGAGCGATCTGGGCGTGAGCGAGCTGCTGCCGACTGGAACGGTGACGTTGCTGCTGGCCGATGTCGAGGGCTCGACGCGGCTGTGGCAGACCCAACCGGGGGAGATGACGGCCGCCATCGAGCGGCTGGATCACATCGTGTGCGACATCATCGCGGCCCATGACGGCGTGCGGCCGGTCGAACAGGGCGAAGGCGATAGCTTCGTGGTCGCGTTCGCGCGTGCCAGCGACGCGGTCGCGTGCGCGCTGGAAATACAGCGGGCGCCGCTGGCCCCGATCCGGCTGCGCATCGGCGTGCATACCGGGGAGGTGCAGCTACGTGACGAGGGCAATTACATCGGCCCGACCGTCAACCGGACCGCACGGCTGCGCGATCTCGCCCACGGCGGGCAGACGGTCCTGTCGGGCACCACCGAAGATCTGGTTCTCGACCGGCTGCCTGCCGACGCCTGGCTGACCGACCTTGGTTCGCATCAGCTGCGGGATCTCCCGCGCCTGGAACGGGTGGTGCAGCTGTGCCATCCGGACCTTCGCAACGACTTCCCGCCGCTGCGCACGCGCGAAACCGTTGTCGCCCAGCATCTTCCGGTGCAGTTCACGAGTTTCGTGGGCCGCGAAGCCGAAATGAACGACGTGCGGCAGATCCTGGCCGGCAACCGGTTCGTGACGCTCACCGGCGCGGGCGGTGTCGGTAAGACGCGCCTGGCGGTGCAGGTGGCGGCCGAGATCGCCGGTGGATTCGGCGGCGGGGTGTGGTTGGTCGATCTGGCGCCGATCACCGACCCGGATCTGGTGCCGGTCGCGGTGATCCGCGCGCTGGGCCTGCCCGACCAGCCGGGCCGCTCCACGATGGACACGCTGCTGCGGTTTGTCGGCGACCGACGGATGTTGCTGATGCTGGACAACTGCGAGCATCTGCTGGACGCGAGCGCCGCGCTGGTTGTCGGCCTGCAGGGCGGCTGCCCTGCGGTGACGGTTGTGGCGACGAGTCGTGAGCCAATCGGGGTGGCCGGCGAGGTGAGTTGGCGGGTGCCGTCGCTGTCGCTGGCCGACGAGGCGATCGAGTTGTTTACCGACCGCGCGCGACAGGTCCAGCCCGATTTCTGCCTCACCGACGAGAACGTCGTCATCGCGGCGGAGATCTGCCGGCGCCTCGACGGCGTGCCGCTGGCGATCGAGCTGGCGGCGGCGCGGGTGCGCGTCTTGTCGCTGACCGAGATCCGCGACAGCCTGCATGACCGCTTCCGGCTGCTGACCGGCGGTGCACGTACCGCGGTGCGGCGCCAGCAGACGTTGCGGGCGTCGGTGGATTGGTCGCACGCGCTGCTGACCGAGCCCGAATGCATCTTGTTCGCCCGGCTGGCGGTGTTCATGGGCGGGTTCGACCTCGACGCCGCAGAGGCGGTCGCCGGCGGGGGCGACGTGGAACGCTTCCAGGTCCTTGACCTGCTCACGTTGCTGGTCGACAAGTCTCTGGTCGTGGCCGAAAGCACAAGTGGTCGAACGCGATACCGGCTACTGGAGACGATGCGCCAGTACGCTCTGGAAAAGCTCGGCGAATCAGGTCAGGCCGATGCCGTGCGCGCCCGTCATCGCGATTACTACTCGTCCATGGCGGCCCTGCTCGACACCTCGGCACGTACGAGCCATGAGGAGCGTCTCGAGCAGGCCGAAACCGAGATCGACAACCTGCGGGCCGCATTCGCTTGGAGCCGCGAGAATTCCGATATCGAGCTTGCGTCGAAGCTGGCGTCGTCGCTGCAGCCGCTCTGGCTCGGACGCGGCCGCATCCAGGAAGGGCTGGCCTGGTTCGACGCCGCCCTCACCGACGTGAACGCACACCCGGACGACGTGGCGCCGGCGGTGCGCGCGGCGGTGCTCGCCGACTACGCCGCTCTCGACGTGTATGTAGGCGCCACCCACAGCGTGGAGCTCGCCCGCGGAGCCCTTGCGATCGCGCGGGAAGTCGACGACCCCGCCGTGCTGTCCCGGGCCCTGGGCGCCAACGCCAACGTCTACAACCCTGACGCTGGGCCGTATTTCGCCGAGGCGATCGGTCTGACCCGGGCAATAGGCGACCGGTGGCGGCTCGGCCATATCCTGTTCAGTCAGGCGTTCGTGGCGGTCTTGGAGGGTGATCCGATCGGGGGGCGCGCGGCCGCCGAAGAAGGACGCGACCTCGCCGACGCGATGGGTGACCGGTTCGTTTCGCGTGCCTGCCGCTGGTCTCTAGCGATAGGACAAGGGATGACCGGTGATCCGGTGGGAGCCGTCGCCCAATTGCATGAGGTGATTGCCGAGGCCGACGCGGCTCACGACGTGCTTATGTGGTGTTCCGGCTCATTCATGCAGGCCCTCATGCTGGCCTACTGCGGGGACGTGAGTGCGGCGCGCGAAGCGGGCAACTCGGCCGTCGAGGCCGCGGCGGAACTTGGCGGGTTCTACCCGGGCCTCGCCTACGCGGGGTTGACTGTCGCGACCCTCGCCGCGGGCGACGTTGCCGCGGCGGACGATGCGGCCGCGGCGTGCTACCACCACCTCAGTATCCAGCCCAAGATGGCGGCAATCTGGATTCCTTACGTGGCCCAGGCTGCGCTGGCGCGCGGGGATCTGACCGCGGCCCGCCGCTGGGCCGACGAAGCTGTCGCGGCGACGAGCGGCTGGCACCAATCGCTGGCGCTGACCACGCGCGCGGGCGTTGCGATCGCCCAGGGTGAGTCCGAGCAGGCCGATCGCGACGCGCACGATTCGCTTGCAAACGCCGCCCGCACCCGGGCATATGGCGTCCCTCCCGACACCCTCGAGTGCCTCGCCGCACTCGCCGTCGCCGCCGGCAATCACCAGGAAGCGGCGCGGCTATTCGGCGCCGCAGACGCCATCCGTCAGCGCAGCGGCCACGTCCGCTTCAAGATCTTCGATGCCTTTTTTGAATTCCCGGTGGCCGCACTTCGTGATGCGATGGGCGAGAAGGACTTTGAATCCGCGTGGGCCGAGGGCGCCGCGCTGTCCACCGACGAAGCGATCGCCTACGCCCAGCGCCGTCACGGCGAACGCAAACGCCCGACGAGCGGCTGGGCCTCGCTCACCCCCACCGAGCGCGACGTCGTCCGACTGGTCTGCGAAGGGCTGGCCAACAACGACATCGCGACAAGGCTTTTCGTCTCGCCGCGCACCGTGCAAACCCACCTCACACACGTCTACACCAAACTCGGACTCACCTCGCGCGTGCAACTCGCGCAGGAAGCGGCCCGGCACGGCTGATAGATGCCGACAGCTCAGATCGACGATGCAGTCGTTCAAGCCTTGGTTGCGGTCGAGGTCGGTCGCGCGCCGCGTAAGAGGAATACCGCACGTTCCGACTGCGCCCTCTGGCAGTCAATTTGCTGCGCTGCGGCTGCGACCTAGCGCGCTTACGCGGGCCGCTACCGCGCGATGGCGACATCCCTGGGCCTCGAGGGGCATATGAAGTGGGCCGAGGCGATGCCATGGCGTTGGCGATTCATTCGGCCGGTCAGAAGATCCCTGAAAACCCTGCCCTGCGTTGTCCGTTCGGATCGGTGACAGTTGGACGGGGTGCCTGCCTCAGGGAACGGCCAATAGGGGTACCGATCGCATCACCCGTCCCCGAGGGTTGACCTAGTGCCAGGACAGGTGGCTCGGTCAGCCCTGGGGACCGATACCTAGTCATTGTTAGATGTCTGGGAGTGCGGCTATTGGCTTAGGCCACAAGAAAATCCAAGAGGTCTGCCAAATGTGATTCTCACCATTGCGTCGGTCCTCAACCATCTGGCGTCGACTCAAGATGCCAGTGTCCGGCGTGCTGAGCTTTACGCCGTCGAGAGAAAGAAACCGTGAATCCCTACCCGGCGTTCGTGGTGCGCACCCGGCGAAGGTTGGACGGGTTCGGCCGCCTCAGCCAATGTTCAATACCTTTGTCAACGATGCAGCGACTGCTCGAGCGGGCAGGGGATCGCCCGAAGCGCCAATACTGAGGCAAATGGGCGTACGCTCGCACGATGCCGCACTGCGTCGCGGCACGCGCCCGCATCCACTACAAGGTCGGCGGCGAGGGTGAGCCTCTCGTTCTGATCGCCGGGACCGCGTTCGACCTGTCATTCTGGGACGACCTGTTGCCCGAGTTGCGGGGGTTTCGCGTTCTGCGTCTTGATAACCGCGGCGCGGGCCTGTCCGACGCCCCCGATGAGGCTTTCAGTATCGAGCAAATGGCCGACGACGTCGCCGCGGTCATGGACGCCGCGGGCATGCCAAGCGCGCACGTTTACGGGATGTCTATGGGCGGCCTGATCGCGCAGGATCTGGCCATCCGTTACCCCGAGCGGGTGCTCTCCCTCGTGCTCGGCGCCACCTACGCCGGTGGCCCGCCCCTCAGTCGCGCAATGCGGGTCCTCCCACTCCTCCTGTCGGAAAAGGGGCCGGAAGATCTCCTGCGTGCGACGGCGCCGTTCCTGTCAGCGACGCCGATCGAGGCAACAGCTGATCGGTTCCCCGGGCATGCTCTGGCCCCGCGAGACAAGCGAGGTCTCAGGCGCCAGCTTTCCGCGCAACTGCGCTACAGCAGCCTGCGCCGTCTCCACACGATCCGGCAGCCGACGTTGATCATGCACGGCGAGAAGGACCGTCTCATCTCACCGTTGAACGCTCGAAGGATGACGAGGCGCATCCCCGGTGCGCGGCTCCGGCTCATCGCAGGAGCCGGTCACATGTACCGCCACGATCGGCCTGGGGAGTCGCACGACCTGCTGCTCGACTTCCTGATGGAGGCAGCTGGCCGGCTATTGGACCGGGAGGAGCTCCAGCTCAAGCGGGAGCAGGCGGAGGCTCGGCGCATCGATGGCACGGTCCTGATAACCGACATCGTCGGATCGACCGAGCATGCCGCTCGACTCGGAGACGATGCGTGGGATCGGCTTCTTGGCGAGCACGACACCGCTGTTCACGCAGAAATCGACCATCACAACGGGACTCTCATCAAGATGACGGGTGACGGCGTCCTCGCGCTGTTCGAGTCGGCGGTCGATGCCTGTCGCTGCGCGCTTGCGATCCGCGGTCGGATCCGCAGTGTCGGCATGGAGGTGCGCGCCGGGATTCACACCGGATCGTTTCTGGTCTCCGGGGACGACCTGCATGGACTCGGTCTACACATCGCGGCGAGGGTGATGGCCAGTGCGATCGACGGCGGGGTGCACCTCACCGCCCAAACCATCGCCTCGCTGGGCACGGTCGTATCCAGCACCCACCCGATCGGATCGACGACCCTGAGGGGTATCCCGGGGGAATGGGACCTCTATGAGCTCGACGACTTCGCGTTCACTAGCGGTTGACGGCAGGCAGATGCATTGTCAGGCTCGCAACTTCACGCATCGTGTCGCTGCGCCAAGTCGGTACGCGACTCCGACTGCGCCTTTCGTTGCGGAAAGCCGTCCGACCGTGATGCGTGGACCCATCTGCCGGCGTGTCGGTCGGCAGGTTCGACGACTCATCCGGTCGGCCGCCAGAATCCCTGAAAACCCTGGCCTGCGTTGGTAGTTCGAATCATAGACAGTTGCACCGGATCGCCGGCCTCGATCATGGTGCCGTTGCCGACGATCATCGCGACATGACCGTCCCATACCGCCAGATCGCCGGGCCGTAGTGAGTCGGGATCGATCACAGCACCGATGTCCTGCTCTTGCGCCAGCCTCGGAATCTCAAGTCCCGCTTCTCGATACGCCCACTGGGTCAGCCCGCTGCAGTCCAGGCCGACGCCCGGCGTAGTGCCGCCCCACTGGTAAGGCACGCCGAGCTGCGTCAGCGCGTGACGGACAGCGCTCGCCGCCAACCCGTTTGGCGCCATCGCAGTGCTGCCGTCGGGCAGGCGGACCGCCACGCCGGTCCCGAATGTGCTCGCCTCGGGCAGCGCGGCCGTGTCGTCCGGCGGCGCCAGCGAGGCGAGGTCGCCAAGGCCCGACCCGAGCATCCCGCCCGTGCCGGACAGCGGGCTCATCGGCGCGCCACCGCCGAATCCAGAACCCATCGACGGCATCGTCGGGCTCGGCAGGCCAGCTGGCGACGTCGACGCGGGGGAGGCCGGGCCCGTCAGTGCGGTGGCGTGCCCATTTAGCTCGGTCCGAAGCTCGTCGACCACGGCGGTGGCCTCCGCGAGCGACCGCTGCGCCTCGGCCACCAGCTCCTCCGCGACGCCAGGCGAATCCAGGTGCGGTTCCAGGGCAGCGGCACGGGCCTCGAAGCGGTCGACGATGGCGCGCAGCCGCTCACTCGCACGCGTCACGGCCGCTGCCGAGGCGTGCGTCGTCGCGCTCAGCTGGTCGACGCGCGCCGCGAGCGCATCGGCGGCCGCGATCGTCGACGTCATGAAGTCGGCCGCCCCGCCGGCTCCCGCGCCCGACCAGCCGGCGCCGGCCTGGCTCCACGCCCGGCCGGTGGCCGCCGACACCTCGACGAGTGCATCGCGCACCCCACGGAGCGCCCTGGCTGGGTCAAGCGCCGGATCGTCGGACCAACCGGGGCCGACCATCGACTGCAGCTCACGGATCGGCGCCGCGAGCGCGGTCACCAGGGCGCTCGGCATGCGTCAGAGCCCGGCGATCACGTCGCCGACGCGCTGGTCGGCGTCGTCGTAACCAGTCGCCGAAGCACGCGCGGTCGTGCAGGCGGCCGCGACGCTGTCGCTCAATGCGGCCGCCGCCCGAGCCTCGCCGGCCGCGGCGTCGGCGAGTGCGGCCAGGAAGTTGGCTCCGACGGGACCGAACATCGAAGCGGTCGCAGGGTCCGGCAGCGACGACAGCGTCGAAGCGACGGCGGCGAGATCGGCGGCGTGGGCCGAGCTGGCGGAGCCGAGGGCTCGGATGGCATCGGTATCGGCGAGCATGCGGTTACGACGGACAAAGCGGCATTACGGTTCCCGTCGGCATAAGGTCTGCGCATGCATGTGCGCGTCGTCGACCACCCACTGGCCGCCGCGCGGCTGACCACGCTGCGCGACGAGGCCACCGACAACGCGCTGTTCCGCGCGGCGCTGCGTGACCTGACCTTGATGCTGGTGTACGAGGCCACCCGCGACGCCGCCGTCGAGACCGTCGGTGTCCGTACGCCGCTGGCGCAGACCACCGGTTGCCGATTGGCCAATCCGCCGCTACTTGTGCCAGTGTTGCGCGCCGGTCTCGGCATGGTTGATCAGGCACACGCACTGATTCCGGAGGCCCGCGTGGGGTTCGTCGGTGTCGCCCGCAACGAGGAAACACATGAGCCCACACCGTATTTGGAGTCGTTGCCCGACGACCTGAGCACGCAGCCGGTGATGGTGCTGGACCCGATGCTGGCTACTGGCGGCTCGATGGCATACACCATTGGTCTCTTGCATTCCCGCAACGCCGTTGACATCACCGCGGTCTGCGTGGTCGTCGCACCCGAAGGCATTGCGGCACTCGAGAAAGTCGCGCCGAACCTGCGGCTGTTCACTGCGACCATCGACGAACGGCTCAACGACATCGCCTACATCGTGCCGGGTCTCGGCGACGCAGGTGATCGGCAGTTCGGGCCGCGGTAGTGGGCTACCAGGCCAGGGCACGGGTGGCCAGCTCGTCCTGTAGTGTCTGGGCGCGCACCCGTGTGGCTTCGAGATCGTCAGCCGGTCGGCATCGAACCTCGATGTAGGACTTGACCTTTGGCTCGGTACCCGACGGCCGCACTACCACCCGAACCGACGTGTCGTCGTCACCGCCGGCCAGAATCAGCGCATCGGTGCGGCGTTGACCGCCCTCCAGCAGCAGATCGGTCGCCGTGACCGCGAAACTCGCGAGACGGTCCGGGGGCGACTGGCGCAGCCGGGCCATCACTTCAGCGGCCTCGTCGGCGGAGCTCACGCGGCGTGACACCGCGGTGGTGGTGTGCACGCCGTGACGGCGGCCCAGGTCGTCGAGCGCATCGAAAACGGTGCGGCCCTTCTCCCGAAGTGCCACGACCAGATCGCAGATCAGCACGGCGGCGCTGATGCCGTCCTTATCGCGGACCGCGGCCGGATCGACGCAATGACCGATGGCCTCCTCGTACGCGTACACCAGCGTGCAGCCCGGCGTGTCGAGGTCGGCGCGCGACAGCCATTTGAATCCGGTGAGCGTCTCGACGTGGCGGGCGCCGTGCTCCTTGGCGATCGCCGCCAGCATGCGCGACGACACCACCGAGCTGGCGACGAGCGTGGCTTCGGTAACGGCACCCGGCTCGACCTGCGCAAGGATGTAATCACCCAGCAGCCAACCGGTTTCGTCGCCGGACAGCATTCGCCAGCCATCCGGCGAGGGAACCCCGACCGCGCAGCGGTCTGCGTCGGGATCCAGCGCGATGGCGATCTCGGCGTCTACCTCGGAGGCCAAGTCCAGCAGCGCGTCGACGGCGCCCGGCTCCTCGGGGTTCGGGAATGACAGGGTGGGGAAGTCCGGATCGGGCGCGAACTGACTCTCGACGACGTGTACATCGGAGAACCCGGCCCGCACCAGCGCGTCAAGGAGGAACTCACCCCCGACACCATGCAACGGCGTGAGCGCTATACGCGCCGATCCATGTGTGTGCCGAACATGTGCCGCTCTTTCGATATAGCGTTGAACCTCATCGACTCCTGACGGTACGACGGCTTGGCGGAGGATCTCATCGGCGTGTGGCGCGTCGCGCATCGCCCGTTCTATCTCACTGTCAACGGGCGGCACGATCGGGAAGCCGTCCTCGAAGTAGACCTTGTAGCCGTTGTCGGACGGCGGATTGTGCGACGCGGTGATCTGGACGCCCGCGACGGCTCCGCCATGGCGGACCGCGAACGCCACGACCGGTGTGGGCACGGCGGTGAACATCAAAGTTACGGGAAAGCCTTGAGCGGCAAAAACTTCAGCGGTGGCAAGTGCGAACTCGTCGGAGCCGTGCCGGGCGTCACGGCCGACCACGACGTCGCGGCCCTGCAGCCCTCTGTCCTTGAGCACCTTGGCGACCGCCCACGTGGCAAGCAGTACGACCGCCAGATTCATCCCGTTCGGCCCGCCACGCAGGGGCCCACGCAGACCCGCGGTCCCGAACGTCAGCCATTGAGCGAATCGTTGCTCGAGCTCGTCATCGCTGCACGCCGCCAGCTCGGCAGCGGTCCGCGGGTCGGGGTCATGGGCAATCCACTCCTGCGCGGCCGCCCCGGTCCGCGACTGAGTCATACAGTTATTGTGCCCGCTTTCGCGTCTGCGTATGCCAGCTTGCGAAGCACCGGCGCGACGAGCATCACCAGGTCGAACTCGAGCTGCGACAGGTTATCGCGCATGGTTTCGTGCAACCAGGCGTCGCGCTCCCCTCGGTCGGCTTCGAGCAGTGCGCTACCCGAGTCGGTGATCTCGATGAGCTGACGACGCCGGTCGGCCGCGTCGGGGCGGCGGGCGATGACGCCCCGGCTCACCAGTTCGTTGATGCTGTCGGTCAGCGACTGGACGCGGACGTGCAATCGGGTCCCGAGTTCGGCGGGCGTGGTCACGCCGGTGCGGCTGACCTCGCCGAGTAACTCCATCTGGCTCAGCGTCAGGCCGTGGTCGGGGCGGTGCCTGCGCATCTGCCGGGTCACCGCCATCATCGATTCGCGGAGCTCGGTAGCAGCGGAAGTGGGGGAGGGAACGGAAGAGGCAGCGCTCGTCATAACCAAGGTATACCTTGGCAAGTCGAACTTGTCATGCCTATAAATGGGAGTTGCGATTAAGAAATAGCAAGGGCATACTTGTAATCATCGTGACTATGGTGCGGCAGATGCTCAGATGGGTCTTACTCATAGCGGTAACGGCCGCCGTCACCATCCCGCTCGACCTGCTCGGCGTCCCGTCCGCCGCGCTGTTCGCGGCTCTGACTGTCGGCATCGTGCTGGCCCTTTCATCGCTGGCTCCTAGCCGGGTACCCCGGAAAGCCGGTATTGCCGCACAAGGTGTGCTCGGCGTCTACATCGGCACGATGGTCCACCAGGACGCGGTCGGCGCACTGGGCGCCGATTGGCCGGTCGTCGTCGCCATCGCCGTCGCCACCTTGCTGGTGAGCGTCGTCGCCGGCGCGCTACTGGGCCTGCGCCGCGATGTCACACCGCTGACCGGGTCGCTGGCGCTGGTCGCCGGCGGCGCATCGGGGCTGGTCGCCATCGCGCGCGAGCTCGGCGGTGACGACCGCGTCGTGTCCGTCGTGCAGTACCTGCGGGTCGCCCTGGTGACTGCCTCGATGCCCGTGGTCGTGGCACTGATCTATCACGCGGAAAAGTCGCACGACGCGACGCTTGTCACTGAGACCGCCACTGCCCCTTGGTATCTCAGCATCGGCATACTCATTGCACTGGTGCTGGTCGGGACGTCCGTCGGCAAGTTGATCCGGCTGCCCGGCGCGGGCCTGCTCGGGCCTCTGGCGCTGACCGTCGTGCTGGAACTCACCGGCTTGTCGTTCGGGCTTTCGGTGCCGATGGTGCTTGTTCAGGCCGGCTACATGCTGATCGGTTGGCAGGCCGGATTGGCGTTCACCCGCGAGTCGCTGCGCGCGATCGGACGCATGCTGCCTGCCGCGATCGGCCTCATCTTCGTGCTCACCGTCGCGACCGCCGGCCTTGGCGTGGTGCTGGCCCACTTCACCAGCCTCACGCCGCTGGAGGGCTACCTGGCCACCAGCCCGGGCGGTGTCTACGCCGTCCTGGCGACCGCAGTTGAGACCGGATCCAATGTCACGTTCATCATCGCCGCCCAGGTGCTGCGGATACTTCTGATGCTGTTCGCGGCGCCCTTCCTGGCCCGCGCCGTGGTGTGTGTCAGCGAACGGTTCAGCCGTCAGAGCCGCGCGATCACGGAGCCAAGCAAGGAACCCATCCGCGTCGCGGACTGCCGGCCCGCCTCCAGCACCTCGTCGTGACTGAGCGGATGCCCCGTCATCCCTGCCGCCAGATTCGTCACCAGCGACACCGCAAGCACCTGCGCCCCGGCCGCACGTGCCGTGATCGTCTCGTGCACGGTCGACATGCCGACCAGGTCCGCGCCTAAGGTGCGCAGCATCCGGATCTCGGCGGGCGTCTCGTACTGCGGGCCGGGCAGTGCGGCGTAGATGCCCTCGGCCAGCGACGGGTCGATCTCATGGGCGATGGCCCGCAACCGCGGCGAGTACGCGTCGACCAGGTCGACGAATTGGGCGCCGACCAGCGGTGATCGTGCGGTGAGGTTGAGATGGTCGCTGAGCAGCACCGGCTGGCCGACGGCGAAGTCCTCGCGAAGACCGCCCGCCGCGTTGGTCAGCACCACGGTTAACGCGCCCGCTGCACACGCCGCGCGCACCGGGTGCACGACATGCCGCAGCTCGTGTCCCTCGTAGGCGTGGATGCGGCCGATGAACACCAGCACCCGACGGTCGCTGATACGCAGCGACAACACCTCGCCGCGATGTCCGGCGGCGGTCGGCGGGGTGAAGCCCGGCAGCTCCGCCATCGGCACCACGGCCACCGGATCGCCCAGCGCAGCGACGGCAGGTACCCAGCCCGACCCGAGGATCACCGCGACGTCGTGCACGTCGACGCCGGTGCGGTCGCGGATGGCGGCCGCCGCTTCTTGCGCCACCGCCGGTGGGCTCGTCACAGTGGGCGAGCTTATCTGTCACTATGCGCTTTGCAGCACAATGAGATACTGCGAGGATGCCCACCGCCACCGCGTCGATAAGCGTCGAGGACGCCGTCAACCGACGCCGCGGCGATCTGGTCGAGCTGTCGCACACGATTCACGCCGAGCCGGAACTCGCGTTCAGCGAACACCGCAGCTGCGCGAAGACGCAGGCGCTGGTCGCCGAGTACGGTTTCGAGATCACTGCGGCGCCCGGCGGGTTGGACACTGCGTTCCGCGCCGACTACGGCAGCGGCCCGCTGGTCATCGGCATCTGCGCCGAGTACGACGCGCTACCCCGTATCGGACATGCCTGCGGGCACAACATCATCGCCGCTTCCGCGGTCGGCACCGCGCTGGCGTTGGCGGAGGTGGCCGACGAGCTGGGACTGACGGTGGTGCTGCTCGGCACGCCCGCGGAGGAGGCGGGCGGTGGAAAAGTGTTGCTGCTCAAGGCCGGAACCTTTGACGACATCGCTGCCACGGTGATGCTGCACCCCGGGCCGCTGGACATCGCCCGCGCGCGCTCGCTGGCGTTGTCCCAGGTCGTGGTTGGCTATATCGGGAGGGAGGCGCACGCTGCGGTGGCGCCGTACTTGGGCCTCAACGCCGCCGACGCGATCACGGTCGCTCAGGTCGCCATCGGATTGCTCCGCCAGCAGCTGGCGCCGGGACAGATGGTGCACGGCATCGTCACCGACGGCGGTCAGGCCACCAACATCATTCCCGGCCGGGCCGATATGCAGTACACAATGCGCGCCAATGACGCTGCCTCGCTGCGCGAGCTCGAGGACAGGATCGCCGACTGCTTCCTCGCCGGGGCGGTGGCGACGGGTTGCGACTACCAGGTCGAAGAGAGCGAGCCACCCTACGACGAGCTCCACCCCGACAAGTGGCTGGCCGATACGTTCCGCGCCGAGATGGTGAGGCTGGGCCGGACACCGGTCGCCGAGGAGGTGGAGGCGGCGTTGCCGCTGGGCAGCACCGACATGGGCAATGTCACGCAGGTGATGCCGGGTATCCATCCGATCGTCGGCATCGACGCCCAGGGCGCGTCGGTGCACCAGCCGGGGTTCGCTGCGGCCGCCGCTGGGCCGAGCGCCGATGCGGCCGTCGTCGAGGGCGCGATCATGCTGGCGCGCACGGTGGTCAGCCTGGCCGAGACGCCGGCCGAGCGGGACCGGGTGCTGGAGCTGCTGGCGAGGCGGGGCGTCATGAGCGGCGAGCGAGAAGCGAAGGCGGATCGCGCATGAGCGGCGAGCGAGAAGCGAAGGCGGATCGCGCATGAGCGGCGAGCGAGAAGCGAAGGCGGATCGCGCAATGAGCATCGTCGACGCCACCGAACACTGGCTGGACGTTCACTACGACGACCTGGTGGCCTGGCGAAGGCACATGCACGCGCACCCGGAGCTGGGGCGCCAGGAATTCGCGACGACCCAGTTCGTCGCCTCGCACCTGGCCGACGCAGGCCTCAACCCGAAGGTGCTGCCAGGCGGTACGGGGCTGACCTGCGACTTCGGCCCGGAACAGGGTGCGCGAATCGCGCTGCGGGCCGATATGGACGCGCTGCCGATGGCCGAGCGGTCCGGTGCGCCGTACGCGTCGGTGGTGCCGAACGTCACGCACGCCTGCGGCCACGACGCCCACACCGCGATCCTGCTCGGCGCGGCGCTGGCCTTGGCGTCGGTGCCCGAATTGCCGGTTGGTGTGCGGCTGATCTTCCAGGCCGCCGAGGAGCTGATGCCCGGTGGTGCGATCGACGCGATCGCGGCGGGTGCGCTGACCGGGGTGTCGCGCATCTTCGCGCTGCACTGCGATCCGCGGTTGGCCGTCGGCAAGGTCGCGGTGCGCCCGGGCCCGATCACATCGGCCGCCGATCAGCTCGAGGTCACCCTGCAATCGCACGGCGGCCACACGTCGCGGCCGCATCTGACCGGCGACCTGGTCTACGGGCTCGGCACGCTGATCACCGGATTGCCCGGTGTGCTGTCGCGTCGGATCGACCCGCGCAACAGCACGGTGATGGTGTGGGGCGCGGTCAATGCGGGCGTGGCGGCCAATGCCATCCCGCAATCCGGAACGCTGGCCGGAACGATTCGCACCGCCAGCCGCGACACCTGGGATACACTGGAATCGATTGTGCACGAAGTGGTTTCGTCGCTGTTGGCGCCGCTGGGTATCGAGCACAGCGTCCAGTACCGCCGCGGTGTGCCGCCCGTCGTCAACGAAGAGATCTCCACGCGCATTATTACCCACGCGATCGAGGCCATCGGCTCCGACGTGCTGTGCGACACCCGGCAATCCGGCGGCGGCGAGGACTTCTCCTGGTATCTCGAAGACGTTCCGGGTGCGATGGCACGGCTTGGGGTATGGACGGGCCGCGGACCGCAGCTCGATCTGCATCAGCCGACTTTCGACATCGACGAGCGGTCGCTGGCCGTGGGTGTTCGGGTGCTGGTCAACATCGTCGACCAAGCTGCCCAGTTCTAACCCCCACCCGCGAGCGACCGTGTCTGTACGGCGACACGCCGTCAATCTCGTGCGTTTCGCGGTCACTCACGCCGGGCGGTTGTCCACAGTTCGTCATTGATCCACAGCCAGGCACCCGGCGACTAGCACGGCTCCCACTTGGCGCCGAGGATCTCGGCCATGAACGCGGAGCTCGAACGACTGCTGGACGAGCAGATGGGTGTGGCAACCAGCCGGCAGATCCTGGCCATAATGAACCGGCGAGCCTTCGAGGCAGAGCTAAATTCCGGCTCGCTGGAACGCATGTGGCAGGGAATCTACTGCCAAGGTGAGCCCGACGACGCTCTCCGCTTACGCGGTTTGGATCTCTCATGCGGCACCGCCGTCGCGGTCTGCCTCGGCACCGCGGCGGCGGAGTATGGCTTTGATACTGAAGAACCTCGCGATCTCCACGTGCTCAGCCCGCCCGGTTCTCGCCTGCGCTCGGCTGACGGACTCGTGGTTCATCGCCGTGACGGTGCACCACTGGTGACATGTAAAACGAGGCCCGCCACCGCTCCCGCATGGACGGCGGTAGAGGTGGCGCGTTCGCTACGGCGCCCACGTGGACTCGCGACGCTGGACGCCGCATTGCGTAGCGGGACCTGTACCCGCCCAGAACTGTGGCGGGCGGCGGTTGTACAGGCGGGGCGCAGAGGCATCGTCGCGGTCCGAGACCTGATCCCGTTGGCCGACGGCCTGGCTGAATCGCCCATGGAGAGTGAGGCGCGGCTGGCGATGATCGACGGTGGCCTGCCGATGCCGCAGCTGCAGTACGACGTGGTGGACGGCAACGGCGAGCGTCGGCGACTCGACTTTGCGTGGCCGGATTACCGCGTTGCGGTCGAGTACGACGGCTTGGATTGGCACACCGGCCCCGATGCCATGCGCCGGGACCGCAGACGCTCCGCTGCGCTGATGGACGTCGGCTGGGTAGTGATAGCGATCATGTTCGAAGACGTCCGGTACCGCGCGTGGGAATTCGTGGCCCGTATCGATGCGCAATTGCGTCAGTCTCGCGCGGCGTGAGCGACCGCGAAATGCTCGCGAATAACGGCGTGTCGGCGCGCAGACACGGTCGCTCGCGGGCACCCCGGGCTAGGTGCCGGGGCCGATGTTGCGCGCGGGGCGGGTGCGCAAGTCGTGCACGTATTCCGATGGGGCGCCGGCAATTTCGGCCGCATCGGCCATGACGCCGAGGTAGCGCGCCGACGGTATGCCACCTTCCCACGCGTCGAGCACATACAGCCATGCCAGCACGGGATCGGTCGTGGTGTCCGAGGACGTGCGGTCGACCCGACATCGGATCTTCTTGTGGATGCCCAGCTCTGAGCCTTCCCAGCGGTCGAGGAGCTTCTCGTCCTCCTTGGTCATGTCGTAGAGCACGACGAAGACCTTCGACAGCGGATCCTCGACAACCGTTGCCAGCGCGCCCTCCCAGCCGATGTCCTCACCGCCGAACGTCAGGCGCCACCCGTGCAGCCACCCCGTCCCCGCCATAGGCGAATGGGGAGCCCGCGACAGCATCTGCTCCGGATGCATGTTCGATCCGTAGGCGGCGTAGATCGGCACGGGGAAAGCCTAAGGCTTAGCCGACTGGCTGGGCGATCAACGCTCGGCTTGGCTAGGTTAAAGGCCGTGGCAACCCGGATTGTGATCATCGGCGGCGGGCCCGCCGGCTACGAGGCTGCACTGGTCGCCGCGGCCCGAGGGCCCGAGGTCGCGGAAGTGACGGTCATCGACTGTGACGGCCTCGGCGGGGCCTGTGTGCTGTGGGACTGCGTGCCGTCCAAGACGTTCATCGCGTCCACCGGCGTGCGCACCGAACTGCGACGCGGCCCCGAGCTCGGCTACGACTTCGATTTCGAGGACGCCAAGATTTCGCTGCCGAAAATCCACGAGCGGGTGAAGTCGCTGGCGGCCGCGCAGTCCGCCGATATCGCCGAGCGGTTGCGCAGTGAGGGCGTCACCCTCATCTCCGGCCGCGGCGAATTGTGCGACAGCGTTCCGGGCATGGCCCAGCACAGCGTCAAGGTCACCGCGGACGACGGCACCACCAGCGTGCTGCAGGCCGACGTCGTGCTCATCGCCACCGGCGCCAGCCCGCGGGTCCTGCCCGGCGCGAAGCCCGACGGCGAGCGGATCCTGAATTGGCGCCAGCTCTACGACCTGGACACGCTGCCCGAGCACCTCGTTGTGGTTGGTTCGGGCGTCACCGGCGCCGAGTTCGTCAACGCCTACACCGAGCTGGGTGTGACGGTGACCGTGGTGGCCAGCCGCGACCAGATCCTGCCGCACGAGGATTCCGATGCCGCCGCGGTGCTGGAGGACGCGCTCCTCGAACGCGGCGTGACCCTGGTCAAGAACGCCCGCGCCGACTCGGTGACCCGCACGGCAGACGGCGTGCTGGTGACGATCACCGACGGCCGCACCGTCGAGGGCAGCCACGCGCTGATGACCGTCGGCTCGGTCCCCAACACCACCGGGCTGGGCCTGGAGCGCGTCGGCATCGAACTGGGGCCCGGCGACTACCTGACCGTCGACCGGGTCTCGCGCACATCGGTGTCCGGCATCTACGCCGCCGGTGACTGCACCGGACTCATGCTGCTGGCCTCGGTGGCCGCCATGCAGGGCCGCATCGCGATGTATCACGCGCTGGGCGAGGGCCTCAGCCCGATCCGGCTGCGCACGGTCGCGGCGGCCGTGTTCACCCGACCGGAGATCGCCGCGGTCGGCGTGCCACAGACCAAGATCGACGACGGGTCGGTGCCGGCCCGCACGCTCATGCTGCCGCTGAACACCAACGCCAGGGCCAAGATGACCGGGCTGCGACGTGGCTTCGTCAAGATCTTCTGCCGCCCGGCCACCGGCGTCGTGATCGGTGGGGTGGTGGTCGCCCCGATCGCCTCCGAACTGATCCTGCCGATAGCGCTGGCCGTGCAGGACGGCCTCCCGGTCGACGAGCTTGCGGAGACGTTCTCGGTGTACCCGTCGCTGACCGGCTCGATCACCGAGGCGGGGCGCCGACTGATGGCGCACGACGATTTGGACTGAGTCCACGTAGCCTGGGATGGGCGAACCGTACCGACGAGTAACAAGGAGTCCATTCGAAGTGATTGACCCGAACCCCGCACCGGGCAAGGGGCAGACCTTCCTGGGCCCCAGGCAGCGGGAACAGGCCTGGCAGCGGCTCGGCAGCGAACAGTTCGACGTGGTCGTCATCGGCGGCGGCGTGGTCGGGGCGGGCGCCGCCTTAGACGCGGCCACCCGGGGGCTCAAGGTGGCGCTCGTCGAGGCCCGCGATTTCGCCTCCGGCACCTCCAGTCGCAGCTCGAAGATGTTCCACGGCGGGCTGCGCTACCTCGAGCAGCTGGAGTTCGGGTTGGTCCGCGAAGCGTTGCATGAGCGCGAGTTGTCGCTGACCACGCTGGCGCCGCATCTGGTCAAGCCGCTGCCGTTTCTGTTCCCGCTGACCAAGCGGTGGTGGGAACGGCCATATGTGGCGGCGGGCATCTTGCTTTACGACCAGCTCGGTGGCGCGAAATCCGTTCCCGCCCAAAAGCATTTGACCCGCGCGGGCGCGTTGCGACTGTCACCCGGACTTAAGCGCACTTCGCTGATCGGCGGCATCCGTTACTTCGACACCGTCGTCGACGACGCCCGGCACACGATGACGGTGGCGCGCACAGCGGCTCAGTACGGCGCGGTGGTGCGGTCGTCGAGTCAGGTGGTGTCGCTGCTGCGCGAGGGCGACCGGGTCACCGGGGTGACGATCCGCGATTCGGAGAACGGCGCAATCTCCGAGGTGCGCGGCCACGTTGTGGTCAATGCCACCGGGGTGTGGACCGACGAGATCCAGGCACTGTCCAAGCAGCGCGGGCGGTTTCGAGTGCGCGCGTCGAAAGGCGTGCACGTCGTCGTGCCGCGGGACCGGATCGTCAGCGAAGTGGCGATCATCCTGCGCACCGAGAAGTCGGTCCTGTTCGTCATCCCGTGGGGCACCCACTGGATCATCGGCACCACCGACACCGACTGGAACCTCGACCTGGCGCATCCGGCGGCGACCAAGGCCGACATCGACTACATCCTCGGGACGGTCAACACGGTGCTGGCCACGCCGCTGACCCACGACGACATCGACGGGGTGTACGCGGGCCTGCGTCCGCTGCTGGCCGGGGAGAGCGAAGAAACCTCCAAGTTGTCCCGCGAGCACGCGGTCGCGGTGCCGGCGCCGGGGCTGGTGGCCATCGCCGGCGGTAAGTACACGACCTACCGTCTGATGGCGGCCGACGCGATCGACGCCGCCGCCGAGTACATCCCGGCCCGGGTGGCGCCGTCGATCACCGAGAAGGTGCCGTTGATGGGTGCCGATGGCTACTTCGCGCTGATCAACCAGACCGAAAGCGTTGGAGCGCATTACGGTCTGCACCCGTATCGGGTGCGCCACCTGCTGGACCGCTACGGATCGCTGATCGGGGAGGTGCTGCAAGTGGCAGAGGGTCGGCCCGAACTGCTGACGCCGATCACCGAGGCGCCGGTGTACCTCAAGGTCGAAGCGTGGTACGCGGCGGCGGCCGAGGGCGCGCTGCATCTGGAGGACATCCTGACCAGGCGGATGCGGATCGGGATCGAGTATCCGCACCGCGGCATGGACTGCGCGCGCGAGGTGGCCCAGGTCGTCGCTCCAGTGCTGGGCTGGAGCGCCGAGGACGTGGACCGCGAGGTGGCGACCTACATCGCACGGGTCGAAGCCGAGGTGATGTCACAGGCCCAGCCCGACGATGAGTCGGCCGACGCGTTGCGCGCCGCCGCCCCGGAGGCAAGGGCGGAGATACTCGAGCCGGTGCCACTCAATTGAGACGCGCCGCGCCGTCCCCCGCAAGCGGGGGTGCCCTCAGCCCCCGCGACGGGCTCGGACCGGCGCGGGTGCGGTTGCGCGACGGTGGATCGGTGATGGCCGAGCTGGTTTCCCGGTTCGGGGATGCAGCAGGCACGAAAGTGGCTGCCGGAGAAGTGGTTAGCGCCGACGGCGTTCCCGTCACCGAAACGACGGTGTTGCCGGCGGGCGAGAGCGTGTACCTGTACCGCGAGCTGCGTGACGAGGTTCCGGTGCCGTTCGACATTCCCGTTCTGCACCGCGACGAGGACATCGTCGTGGTCGACAAGCCGCATTTTCTGGCCACCATGCCGCGCGGCCGCCACGTCGCGCAGACCGCGCTGGTGCGACTACGCCGTGAGCTCGACCTGCCGGAACTTTCGCCCGCCCATCGACTGGACCGGCTGACCGCAGGCGTGCTGCTGTTCACCACCCGCCGCGGGTTGCGTGGCCGGTATCAGAAGCTGTTCGCCCAAGGGCTCATGCGCAAGACGTACCTGGCGCGGGCGGCCGTCGACCCGGATCTCCAGCTGCCGACGGTGGTACGCAGCCGAATCATCAAGCGGCGAAGTCATTTACAAGCCGTCGAGGAGACCGGCGAGCCGAACGCGGAGACACTGGTGGAGCTGTTGTCTGCCGATGGGCGGTACCGGTTGACTCCGCGCACCGGCAGAACTCATCAGCTTCGGGTGCACATGGCCTCACTGGGTCTGCCCATTTTCGGCGATTCCTGGTATCCAAACGTGGTTGACGTTGCTCCCGGCGACTTCTCGCGACCGATGCAGCTGCTGGCCTACAGCCTTGAGTTCGACGACCCGGTCACCGGTGCACGTCGGGTATTCACCAGCGGACGGACGTTGGAAGGGTGATCTGCGATGTCGAATGACGTAGCGTACGAGATGTTTTTGCTTCTCGAAGAAATCCCGGGTGGATCAACTGCGAATGGCCACAAGGGATGGATCGACATCGTCGGCGTCGACTGGGGAGTAGAGCAGGCCGTGGCCGTCAGCGGCGCAGGTGGCGGAATGACTGGAGTCGGCTCGAAGCAGCGTGGTCTGCGGTTCACCGCCGGCTCGGGCGTCGCATCCCCGCTGCTGTTCGAGGCCACAATGACCGGAAAGCACCTTCACAAGGGGACATTCGAAGTTCAGCAGGGCATGAGGGTGGTGGTGCGATGGGTGTTCGAGGACATGCTCGTCACTGCGTTCGGTAGTGGAACCACCGACATCGCCGATGGTCTGGTCGACACATTCACACTCATTGCCCGGCGGCTTCGATACACCACACAGGACACCCGCGGTTGGGACTTCCTGGGCAAGAAGGCCTGGTAGCGGGGCCCGTTGACCTTCGATCAATCCGGGACCGCTGTCAACCGACGACTGGCGCTTTCAACGAAGTCCAGCTCGGCTCCGGTCGATTGGCAAGTGCGAAGCGTCCCCAAGCGCTTCGGCGCGCTGCTCGACTGCTGCGCCCAAAACGTTCAGCCAGGGCAGGGCGCACTCGCTGCCACAATCGACATGATGGCCGCCGCACTGGCGACCGGTTCGTAAGGAGTTGATGCAGAGGTGCACATCTGGTCGCGGATGGCCGTGTGCGCCGCGGGTCTCGTTATCGCCGCGCCCATCGTTCCTGGTGCGCCCACTGCGCAGGCCACGATCTGTGGCTCCGTAGGTGGTAGGCACGTCGACGTCAGCGGCTGCGCCGACCCGTTATCAGAACTCAACGACGTCCTGCCCCCGCCACCACCGCCGCCGCCGGTCTACGTGCCTCCGCTGCCCAACGTTGACGTGTGCGCCAACGTCGGCCGGCGGATCAGCGTGAGCGGGTGCATCTAGCGAAGAGCTCAGCGCTGGAGCCAACTCCCCGGTCATCGGCGATGGGCTGGACCGGGGCGACCTGATTGCGACGTCGATATGGTCCCTCGATGAATGAACGTTGCGTGGTCTACTGACCGCGTGAACCGCGACGCCTTTGAACATCTCTTCGACATGACCGGCCGGACCGTCGTCGTGACGGGCGGCACCAGAGGTATCGGCCTCGCAATGGCCGAAGGCTTCGTGCTGGCCGGCGCGAAGGTAGTAGTGGCCAGCCGCAAACCCGACGCCTGCGATCAGGCCGCGGAGCACCTGCGCCGGCTCGGCGGCCAGGCCATCGGCGTGCCGACGCACCTCGGCAACCTCGACGATCTCGGTGTGCTCGTGCAACGGACCGTCGACGAGTTCGGCGGCATCGACGTGTTGGTGAACAACGCCGCCACTGCGCTGGCGCAGCCGTTGGGTCAGATGACGCCCGATGCGTGGGACAAGTCCTACGAAGTCAACCTGCGTGGCCCACTCTTCCTGGTGCAGGAGGCTCTGCCGCACTTGAAGAAAAGCGAGCACGCGGCAATCCTGAACATGGTCTCGACCGGTGCATTTCTCTACGCGCCGCTGCTGACCATGTATGCGGGCGGGAAGGCGGCACTGATGTCGTACACCCGGTCGATGGCAGCAGAGTTCGTGCCGTTCGGCATCCGGGTAAACGCATTGGCTCCCGGACCGGTCGACACCGACATGATGCGGAAGAACCCTCAGGAGGCAATCGACTACATGGTCGGCGGAACGTTGATGAGGCGGTTGGCGACCGCAGACGAAATGGTCGGCGCAGCATTGCTGTTGACATCGGATGGCGGCAGCTACATGACGGGCCAGGTCATCATTGTCGACGGTGGCGGAACACCTCGCTAGCTTCAGCCACAGTGCCCCCCCGCCGCCAGGATCTGGCTGCGGTTCTCCAGGTGCAGCGCCGTCTCCAAACTCGGCGCGTCAAGATTGGCCCACATCACCTGCTTGGTCGACTCCAGGCCGAATTTGCCGTACCCGCACAGCGTTTCGGCGATCTCCATGGCATCGTCGCGCACCGACGCGTCGCGCGACAACCGCGAAACGATGCCCAGCCGCAGCGCCTCGTCGGCATCCACTGCTCACGCGCGGAGGCGATCCGGATGTCGCAGGCCAGTGCGATACCGAACCCACCGCCGTACGCTGCGCCGTTGACGGCGGCGATCACCGACCGCGGGAACTCGGTGCCGCCACCGGCCTCCGGCGGGTTGGGATCGCTCAAATCCAGGCCCGAGCAGAATCCGCGACCCGCGCCGAAAGCGCGTTGAGCTTCTCGGGCCGGTTGAGCGTCAGGACGGCGATGTCGGGACGCGGGTAGGCCAGTTCAAGGTGAAGGCATGCGCCACACGCTAGCTCGTTGTCTACCCGGCGCTGCGCCAGCCGGCGACACCGACCGCGATCATCCGCAGTTGCTTGATGGCGGTGCGCTTGATCTCGTCGAGTGCCGCCGGATCGTTGGCGTCCTCGATCGCCTCGGCGATCACGATCATCGAATTCACGAACAGGCTGGCGAGGATGTTGAGATCCTCGCTGCTCCAGGCGTTGAGCCCGGGAAAGCGGGCAAGGTCGATCGCCAACTCCGAGGTGATCAACCGGATCTCGGTGCGGATCGCGTAGCGAAGCACAGTCACGCCGCTGGACCGCTCGCGGCCAATGAAGCGCCAGTGCTCGCGACGCTCGTTGACGCCGTCGATGAGGATGTCGACGGAGGACTCGATGACCCGGTTCGGATCGAGCTTGCCGGCTCGCGCACCGCGCAACATGTCCCGTAGGGCGCGGAATGACTCGTCGATGAGGACCAGGCCGAGCGCCTCCATCGATTCGAAGTGCCGATAGAAGGCAGCGGGAACGATGCCCGCCTCGCGGGTGACCTCACGCAGGCTCAACGCGGAGAAGCTGCGCTCTTCGAGCAGCCGCATCGCGGCGGCGACGATGGCGCGCCGGGTGGCCTCCTTGCGTTCCTCACGCGACAGTGTCTTCCGCGACGTCTCCCGCGATCGTGACCTGCTGGACCGGCCAGATCTGCTCGTATGTGAGCTGGGCGTACGACTGTTCACTATGTGTTGCCTACCACAACCTGCTGAAATCTGTTGACCAATTTGTCTACCACAGCGCACGGTGTACACATGTTCACTCAAACTTTGTCCCGGGGCTTTCGAGACAAGGTGCTCGCCTCGCCGCTGGTCGATCTGCTCACCGGGCCGCACGGCGTGGACCGGTACACCGAGCTGGTCACCCCGACCTGGACGCAGGGCGATGCCCGCGCGAAGGTGGTCGCGGTCACGCGGCAGACACCGCGCAGCGTCACTCTGGCGCTGGAGCCCAACGTGGCGTTCGAGGGATTCCGCGCCGGGCAGCACATCAATCTGGCTGTCGAGATCGACGGTCGGCGCCGCACCCGGTGTTACTCGCCGGCCAGCGCCGAAGGCGCCCGACACATCGAGCTCACGATCGGATTGCACGACGGCGGCTTGGTGTCGACTCACCTGTTCCGCCACGCCCGACCCGGCATGATCGTCGGGCTGGACTCGGTCGGCGGCGACTTCACCCTCCCCGACGTTCGGCCGCGGCGGGTCCTGCTCGTCTCCGGTGGCAGCGGAATCACGCCGATGATGTCGATGCTGCGCACGATGCGCGCCGAGGGGTCCGACAGCGAGATCGCGTTCATCCACTACGCGCGAACTCCCCGGGAGGCGTGCTATCGCAACGAGCTCGCCGCTATGCCCGGCGTCAACGTGTTACACGGCTACACCCGATCACCGGAAGCCGGCGAGTTGGACGGCTACTTCGGCGCCGACCACCTGGCCGCGGCGATGCCGTCGCCGCACGCCGTTTACGTCTGCGGTCCGCCGGCGCTTGTCGAGGCGGTTCGGGCGCACCGCGCTGATGCGAAGTGGGAGAGCTTCGTCCCGCCGGTGTTCGCCGTCCCAGAGGACCCGACCGGCGGTCGGGTGTCGTTCGCCGACAGCGGCGTCAGCGCCACGGACGACGGTCGGCCGTTGCTCGAGCAGGCCGAGGCCGCCGGGCTGAATCCCCAAAGCGGATGCCGGATGGGCATCTGTCATAGCTGTACCCGCCGCAAGACGCGCGGCGTGGTGCGCAACCTGATCACCGGCGCAGTGTCGAGCGCTGACGAGGAAGACGTGCAGATCTGCGTGTCCGTCCCCGTCGGCGATATTGACTTGGCGCTCTAGAACGAAAGGAGTTGGGAGACATGACTGTCACCACTATCGAGAGGGCGGCCACGCAGCCGCAGGTCCTCCAGAAGACCGTCGGCGGCAAGACCGTCACGCTGACACCAGAGCAGGCCGAGGCGTTCGGCCGCGAGCTCGACGCACTGAAGGAACGGGTCATCGCAGACCTCGGTGAGCGCGATTCCACCTATATCCGGCGAATCATCAAGGCTCAGCGCACCCTCGAGGTCGGCGGGCGGGCAACGCTGTTCGGCGGAATCTTCCCGCCGTTCTGGCTCGCCGGCACCGCGATGCTCGGACTGTCGAAGATCCTCGACAACATGGAGATCGGCCACAACGTCATGCACGGCCAGTACGACTGGATGGGCGACCCGGCGATCTCGAGCCGTGGGTTCGAATGGGACACCGCATGCCCGGGCGACCAGTGGCGGCACTCGCACAACTACATGCACCACACCTACACCAACATCGTCGGCCTGGACCGTGACATCGGCTACGGCATCCTGCGAATGAGCGAGGACCAGCGCTGGCGGCCTTACTTTCTGGGCAACCCGCTCTACGCCTTCCTGCTGATGGTGCTCTTCCAGTACGGCGTCGCATTGCACGAAATGGAGACCGAGCGCATCCGCTCTGGCGAGATCACCATCGCCGACAAGCGTGAGGTGCTGGTCGGCATCTGGCATAAGACCAAGCGGCAGACGCTCAAGGATTACGTCGCGTTTCCGCTGCTGGCCGGGCCGTTTGCGCCGTGGGTGTTCACCGGCAACCTGACGGCCAACCTCATCCGCAATGTGTGGTCGTACATGGTCATCTTCTGCGGTCACTTTCCCGAGGACGTCCAGGAGTTCTCCATCGAGGAAACCAAGGTCGAGACCCGCGGCCAGTGGTACTTCCGTCAGGTCCTCGGCTCGGCAAACCTGACCGGCGGCAAGCTCTTTCACATCCTGAGCGGCAACTTGTCGTTCCAGATCGAGCACCACCTGTTTCCCGATATCCCGGCGCACCGGCATGCGGAGATCTCTCAGGAGGTGCGGGAGATCTGCAAGCGCTACGGCATCCCCTACAACAGCGGATCGCTGCCGCGCCAGTTCGGGACCGTGGTGCGCAAGATCGTCAAACTGGCGTTGCCGCCGCGCAATCGCCGTGTCGACGTTGAGCCCGCCGCCGCCGAGCTCAACGCCTGAGGCTATTGGGTGGTCGCCGGCCGTGTGCGAATTGCCCCGCATCCCGATCAGCCAGGTGCTGCCTACGCCGACTGACAGGACGGGCACCAGAACGAGACACGCTTCCCGTTGCTGTCCGACTCGATGACGGTGCCGCAGCGACGGCACTGGCGTCCGCCGCGGCCGTAGACCCAGAGGTCACGGCCGCTACGGGTGTCGCCGGTGGTAGCGCGGTTCCAGCGAGACCGGTTCAGCCACAGCATGTCCCGGGCCTTCTGCACCATCCGCAGCGGATCCTTCACCGACTGCACCGGCGTCGTCGGCCGATACCCTGTGACAAAGCACAACTCGTTGCAGTACACGTTGCCGACACCGGCCATGACCCGCTGATCGAGCAACGCCTCGGCCAGCGGCCGGTCCGGGTCGGCGGTGAGGTTGGCCGCCGCGCTGCGTGGATCCCAGTCGTCGCCCAGCAGGTCGGGTCCCAGATGCGCCACGACGGTCATATCGTTCTCGCGCTCCAGCACTTCCAGCACGCCGAGGTCGATGCCCGCGGCCTGGATATCGCCCGCCTCCAAGATGATCCGGATTCGATGGCCGGCCCGACTCGGCTTGCTGACCGGGTTGATCTTCCAACTCCCGTCCATCTTGAGGTGCGAATGAATGCTGGCCGGTCCGACGCGAATGAAGAGATGCTTGCCGCGGCTGACGACCTCGTCGACGACGTGCCCGGTCAGGTCGACGGTTGCGTAGCGCGGCACGCGAATGTCGCAGCGGGTGAGGGCCTTTCCGGTAAGCGCATCGCGCAGGATGGCGGCGGTGTGCCAGACGGTGTCGCCCTCCGGCATGTCAACTCCTGTCTCCCACACCCTTCCCGTCGAATGTAACGGCAGGCGCGATGTCACGCCATTCGTCGCCCCGGCTTTACCGCCGCCGGGACCCTCAACGCAGCCGCAGGCCACGGGGAGTCCGCTTAAACCCCGCGCCGACCAACGCGTCCTGCACGGCGGCCCGCTCCCCGTCGGCCCCAGGCTCCAGCACGGCCACGCCATTGACCTTCTCCACCAGGAACGACTGCACCCGCCCGGCGCCGACCAGGTCGGCCAGCGCCGCCGCCGCCGCGATGTGCGCCTCGGCGTCGTCGGTGAAGCTCAGCAGCGTGCGTCCACCACGCTCGAGGAACCACACCAGCTCGCCGTCGACGATCGCGACCAACGCTCCGGCCTTGCGGCCCGGCCCCTGGCCAGGCCACGGCAGGGCCGCGCCGTATGGGTTGGCGGGATCGGCCGCGGCGAGCACGACCGCGTGGTACTCACGGCGCTCTGGGTCAACGGAGTCGAGGTACGACCGCAGCCGGTCCACTGTCGAGGCCACGGCGAACTGTGCGCCACCCAGCGATTCGACGAAGTACCCGCGCTGGCATTTACCCGCGTCTTCGAAAGCCGTCAGCACCTTGTACAGCATCGCGAAGCCACCCGGTACGCCTTCGGCGGCCACCGCGCCCCTCGTCAGCACGCCGTGACGGTTGAGCAACATCTCGGCCGAAAAATGCGCGCGCACAGTGGACTCGGGTTCGGCGTCGGGCAGTGCCGACCACCGGCCGGCGACCGTCGGGTCGGAGCTGCGCGCCTGCGCATGCGCGACGCTGTAGCGGCTCAACCGTGGCGGCCGTTGACGCTGACGATGCGCCGGCGAGCCACGCCGTCCGGTCGAACGACGTGTGCCAAAAAGCATCGCCCGCACGGGTGCGAAGGTGTCGCCGGTGACCCAGCCCGCCCAAATCAGTTCCCACAGAGCCTGTTTGAGCTCTTCACTGGGATTGTCCGCCAGCTGGCGGAAGAAGTAGGCACCACCGCCACCGAGATTCTCCAAGATTGCACGATGGGTGTCGGTGAATTCGATTTCAACAGGAGCGGCCAATGTCAGCGGCGCCGAATCGGCCGAGTGAAACGCGATCCAGCCGTCGCCGCCGCCGATCTGCCCGGCACCCGACCAGGAGACCTCCCCGGAAGCGAGCAGCTCGTCGAGCATCGCGGGCTGGTAGTCACGGACACGCTGACCGAACACCAGCGGCTCGACCGCCGACGCCGGGATCGGCACCCCGGCCAGCTGATCGATCACGGCGGCCAGGCCGTCGATCCCCGCATTGTGGGAACCCACCTGCTGCCAGGCCGGCAGAAACCGGCCATAGGCGGCGGTGCTGACGGGTTCGACCTGCGCCCGCAGCGCGGCCAGCGACCGGCGCCGAAGGATCTTCAGCACATCGGCGTCACACCATTCGATGGACTCCACCGCGGTGCCCGATGTCGCCGCCGTTGCGGCTCCGGTTGTGAACTCGCCGCGTATCAGCCGGCCGTCGATGGCCAGCCGGCCGAGCACGTCGGCCGTGACCCGCAGCCCGAGACCGAAGCGTGCCGCAGCGTCGTGGGTGGTGAACGGGCCATGCGTGCGGGCGTACCGGCCGAGCAGTTCGCCGAGCGGATCGGCGACCGATTCGGTGAAGGCCGCAGGCACGCCGACGGGCACCGCCACCCCGACGCCGTCGCGCAGCAGGCCCATGTCTTCGATGGCCACCCACCAGGTCTGGTCGGCAAACGACACCGTCAGCGCGCGCTTGGCGGCGCGAAGGCCCTCGAGCCAGCCGCCGACCTCGTCGATCGTGCATCGGTTGGCGATCTCGCGTTCCGTCAACGGCCCCAGCACCCGCAGCAGATCGGCGACGCCCTCGGCGTCGCGGGCCGACCGGTCGTCGCTGAGGTGCTGCAGTTGCTGCGTGGTGGTCGCGATGACCTGCGGGTCGAGCAGCTCGCGCAGTTCCACCCGGCCCAGCAGCTCGGCCAGCAGCACGCTGTCCAGCGACAGCGCCGCGGCACGCCGCTCGGCCAGCGGGCTGTCGCCCTCGTACATGAACGCGCCGACGTAGCCGAACAGCAGCGAGGCGGCGAACGGCGACGGGGTGGTGGTCTCGACCTCGACCACCCGCAGCCGGCGCTGCGCGACCCGGTGCATCAGCTCGGTCAGCGCGGGCACGTCGTAGACGTCCTGCAGGCATTCGCGCACCGCCTCCAGCACGATCGGGAAATCAGGGTACTTGCGGGCGACGTCGAGAAGCTGCGCGGCGCGCTGCCGCTGATGCCACAGCGGCGAACGCTTGCCCGGATGACGGCGCGGCAAAAGCAATGCGCGAGAGGCACATTCACGGAACCGCGATGCGAACAGCGCCGAGCCGCCCACCTCGGCGGTGACGATGGGCTCGATCTCGTCGGCGTCGAACACGAACAGGTCGGCACCCGGCGCGGTGTCTTCGGTGTCGGGCAGCCGCACGATGATGCCGTCGTCGGAGGCCGTCGGCTTCTCGTCGATGCCGTAGCGCTCCCGCAGCCGACGCGATATCGCCAGTGCCAGCGGGCCGTGCACCCGAAGTCCGTGGGGCGAGTGCAGGATGACCCGCCAGTCGCCGAGCTCGTCGCGGAACCGCTCGACCAAGAGCGTCGTATCGCTCGGCACGGTGCCGGTGGCCTGACGCTGATCGTCGAGGAGCCGCCACAGGTTGTCGGTCGCGTAGTCGTCGAAACCCATTGCACGGCAACGGTCGGAGAACTCATTCTTACCCAGCCGTGCCAGCTCTCCGGTGAACGCGCCGACTGCGGCGCCCAACTCGGCGGGCCGGCCCACGCTGTCGCCGCGCCAGAACGGCAGCCGCGCCGGCTGGCCGGGCGCCGGGATCACCAGCACGCGGTCATGGGTTATCTCGGTGATCCGCCAACTGGTCGCACCCAGCGATATCACATCGCCGGGCCGCGACTCGTAGACCATCTCCTCGTCGAGTTCGCCAACCCGCGAGGGCTTTTCCGAGTCGGTCGCCAGGTACACGGTGAACAGGCCACGGTCGGGGATGGCGCCGCCGGAGGTCACCGCCAGCCGCTGCGCGCCGGGACGCGCGGTCAGTGTGCCCACGTCACGGTCATAGACCAGCCGCGGCCTCAGCTCGGCGAACTCGGTGGACGGGTACTTGCCGCTCAATAGGTCCAGCGTCGCCTCAAAAGCGCTGCGCGGCAGCGTCGCAAAGGGGGCGCTGCGGCGCACCGCGTCGAACCAGCGATCGGCATCCAGTGGTTCCAGGGCACAGGCGGCGACCGTGTGCTGAGCCAGCACATCGAGCGGGTTCGTCGGCACCCGCATGGTCTCGATCTCGCCGGACAGCATCCGCCGTACGGTCACGGCGCAACCGATCAAGTCCGTGCGGTGCTTGGGAAAAAGCACCCCCTGGGAGATCTCGCCGACCTGGTGGCCGGCGCGGCCGATGCGCTGCAGACCGCTGGCCACCGACGGCGGCGCCTCGACCTGGATCACCAGATCGACCGCGCCCATGTCGATGCCCAACTCCAGGCTGGACGTCGCGACGACGGCCTTCAGCCGCCCGCTCTTGAGGTCGTCCTCAACTTGGGCCCGCTGCTCCTTGCTGACCGAGCCGTGGTGGGCGCGGGCCAGCAGCGTCGGGGCACCGAAAGAAGCCCCGCTGGCCATCACCTGTGCCGGGAAGCCGCCGCCCACCTTCGGGTTGCGCTCCGCAGACAATTCGACCCCGGACCGTTCCGCGTGAATCTCGTTGAGCCGCGAGGTGAGTCGCTCGGCCAGCCGCCGAGAGTTGGCGAACACGATCGAGCTGGTGTGCGCCTCGATCAGGTCGACGATGCGCTGCTCGACATCGGGCCAGATCGTGTTGTCCTCCAGGTTCGCCATATCCGGCACGGGCACCTGTACCGACAGGTCGAAGGTCTTGGTCGCAGGCGGCGCGACGATCGTCGTCTTGGCCTGCCCGGACAGGAACCGTGCCACCTCCTCTGGTGGGCGGACGGTGGCCGACAGCCCGATCCGCTGTGCGGGTTTGTCGAGAAGCTGATCGAGCCGCTCGAGCGACAGCGCCAGGTGCGCCCCGCGTTTGGTCGCCGCGACGGCGTGTACCTCGTCGACGATCACGGTCTGCACCTCGGCCAGAGTCTCGCGGGCGGCCGACGTCAGCATCAGGAACAGCGACTCGGGTGTGGTGATCAGGATGTCCGGTGGCTTGGTGATCAGCTCGCGGCGCCGCGCGGGTGAGGTATCGCCGGAGCGCACGCCGACGCTGATGTCGGGCGCCGGCACCCCGCGCCGCTCGGCGACGCGACCGATGCCGGTCAGCGGTGTGCGCAGGTTGCGTTCGACGTCGACGGCCAGTGCCTTCAGCGGGGACACGTACAGCACCCGGCTGCCCCCAGTGGCAGGGCGAGGGCCGGACGCCGCGAGCCGGTCGATGGCCCACAGGAACGCGGCCAACGTCTTGCCGGACCCGGTCGGCGCGATGACGAGGGTGTTGTCGCCGTCGGCGATGGCCGACCAGGCCTCGGCCTGCGCCGCCGTCGGCGCCTCGAACGTGCCGGTGAACCACTCCGCGCTCAGCGCGCTGAACCGGGCAAGCGGATCTGCCGGTATGACGCTCATCTAGTCATGGTGCCAACGGGGTCCGACAAATATCAGTCCCGGCTGTGTGTGACGGCTTAGCGCAGCTCCGCGGGGAGGCCCGGCACCCGGCCGACGGCGTCGAGCAAGGTATGAGCGCAGGTATCGGCCACGTATCCGGCATCGATCGACGGATCCATGATCCGCTGGCGGCACATCTCGAACGTGAACGCCAACCAGCCGTAGATCGTGATCCGCAGATCGCGCTCCACCTTGGAGTCCAATTCGCGGCCGACCGCTTCGGCGATCCGTCCCATGATCCGGTTGGCCTGCCGGTCGTTGTCGACGTCCTCGACGCCGCGCAAGATTGGGTCGGAGCGGCCCATCCCCATGTACGCGGCCCAGGCACCGTGAGGATGCTCCTCGTCATAGCGCAGGTACGCCAGCACACCCGTCCGCAACTGATGGAACAGGTTCTGGTCTGGGTCCGGCGTGGCGTTGGTGGCCTCGAAGAGCCGTTCGCCCTCGGCGCGCACCACAGCGGCAAAGAACGCTCGCTTGTCCGGGAAGTAGTGATACATCAACGCGCGCGAAACCCCGGCCCGTTCGGCGATCACGTCGATGCGGACCTCGTCGTACGGGTGCTGGCCGAACACTTCGGCACCAAGGGCCAGCAGTTCGTTGCGCCGATCGTCGGGTGACAGTCGCCGTCGGGACTCAGGCATGATCCCATGCTACTTGACACATGTATAACAGGGGCGAAGGACCGACATCGTGCCTGTACCACTCACCGGGTTGGCCGCCAACTTCTCGCCGATACCGCGGGCCTGCGCATCTGTCCGATCACGAAGCCGTCCCTGTGGCTCCGGCGATCACTGCGTTGCGGTCATGAGGTCCCCACTAACGAGTAGTCGACTTCGTGTTTGACGCCGGCCCGCAGTCGCCCGTGCAGTCGCATGCGCAGCGTTGGGGGCGCCTCGGCCTGGCGGCGGCGGGCACGCTGGACGCCTTCGAGCGATTGTTCGGGCACGGCGACGCCTCCGCATTCCCGGTTCTCGCCGAAGCGCATCCCAGGTCAAGACTCTCAATGACATTGGCGTCGCCTCCGGCGAACCGGTCGTCATCGCCGATGCGGACGGCAACGAGGTCTCGTGCGTGGAAGAGATCACCTGAACGGCGAATAGCTCGCCGAGAGTACGGAATATGACGGATTCCGGCCGAATTTCGTCATATTCCCTACTCTCGGGAGCCCTCACCGCGTAGAGGGCCGCCACCGGTCTGCTTCTCGCCGCCGAACGCGCCACCGACCTCGGCCCGGACATGCCGATGTTGATGTTGGCGATGCCGCATTCCGAACCTCGGCCGCCATGAACCACTCCGCTTCGCGGATGTCGAGGGCGAAGATCGCCGACGAAAGGCTCTGGGGTACCTCGTTGTTCAACGCGATCTCATTATCGAGCTCGTCATAGGTCAGCACGTCTCGGAGTGCACCACCTCGGTCTGTGCGAGCATCCGCACCACCGCCGGTGCGACCTGATCGCCGATCCGACTACGAGCTGCAGATCTCCGAGCGGCTCACCTTGATGCCGAAGGACTTCCGGCTCGGGATGCGTCTGCGCTAGCCGAGTGAACGTTGTGCTGTCCCTGCGCAAGCCGGCCCAACGCCAACGCGCCGACAAGTAATCCGAAATCGCGTAGCGCGATGTCGTAGAAACCGGGCAACGTCAACAAGTTGATGATGATGCCCGCCAGCCACAACGCGACCACATATGCGCCGACCCGCGGTGCGACGGCCACCAGGACACCCGCCGCAATTTCAATCACGCCGACGATACGCATGGCCGCGACCGCGTCGCCGGGAACGATGTTGTCAATCCACGGCGCCAAGTAGGTCGTCCAGTCGGTCATGACATTGGTGAACTTGTCCAAGCCAAACAAGATGGGTGCGACCGTGAAGACCGTCCGTAGCAAGAGGAAGGCTTGGTAGGTGGGGTCTTTGACCCGGTTGGTGACGTCGCTGGTCATTTCGACTCCCTGTCGTCTAACGGATAGTAATGTCTATGTTAGAACTACGAGCATGTAACGTCAATAAAGTTCTCTGTTAGAAAAGAGATTGTCCGTGCCTATAGGTGAACAAGACGCCACGGGGATCGCGGCGCTGGCGGATCCGGTGCGCCGGCGGCTCTACCTTTTCGTGTGCGCTCAATCCGCCGCCGTCAGCCGCGATCAAGCCGCCGAGGCCATCGGTGTGCCGGTCCATCAGGCCAAGTTCCACCTCGACAAGCTCGAGGCCGAAGGCCTCCTGGAAAGCGAGTACGCACGGCTGAGCGGACGACGGGGGCCCGGCGCAGGCCGGCCGTCGAAGCTGTACCGACGCACCGCCCGACAGATCAGCGTGTCGCTGCCCGACCGCGAATACGAGCTCGCAGGGAGGCTGATGGCCGACGCGATTGACGAAGCAGCGGCCACGGGTCAACCCGTCGTAGACACGCTTTATCGACTCGCGGCCACCGAGGGCCGGTCGATGGGCCATGGCGCGATCACCACACGGGGTCACCCCGACAGCGTGGAGGCCGCGCTCGATCTGGCCGTCGAGACGTTGGCTCGACACGGCTACGAGCCGCGCGACCACGACGGCCGGGTCATGCTGATCAACTGCCCGTTTCACACGTTGGCGAGAGCGCACACGCAATTGGTGTGCGGAATGAACCACGCGCTGATCCGCGGCTTGACCGACACGTTAAGGCCACACAGCCCGACGGCCGACCTCGAGCCGGGCTCCGATCGGTGCTGCGTCGTAATCAGCCGAAGTGAACGCCCTGGGCCAGCGGCAGCTCGGAGGAGTAGTTGACGGTGTTGGTGGCCCGGCGCATGTATGCCTTCCACGCATCTGAGCCCGACTCCCGGCCGCCTCCGGTCTGCTTCTCGCCACCGAACGCGCCGCCGATCTCGGCGCCCGACGTGCCGATGTTGACGTTGGCGATTCCGCAGTCGGAACCGTCGGCGGCCATGAACCGCTCTGCTTCCCGTACGTCCAGCGTGAAAACTGCCGACGAAAGGCCCTGGGGTACTGCATTGTTCAACGCGATTGCCTCGTCGAACTCCTCGTAGGTCAGCACATAGAGAATCGGTGCGAATGTCTCGGAGTGCACCACCTCGGTCTGTGCGGGCATCCGCACCACCGCAGGCGCGACGTAATAGGCACTCTCGTCACCGACCTCATGCCGCTCGCCGCCAAACACCTCGCCGCCGTCCGCGCGGGCCTTCTCGAGTGCACCGACCATCTCGCGGTAGGCCGTCTCGTGGATCAGCGGTCCGACCAGCGTGCCGTCGGCGGCCGGATCGCCGACCGGTAGTTGCCGGTATGCCGAAACGATCCGCTCGACGAGCTCGTCGGCCACCGACGAGTGCACGATCAGCCGGCGCAGCGTGGTGCAGCGCTGGCCGGCGGTCCCCGCGGCCGAGAACACGATGCCGCGCACCGCTAGGTCGAGATCGGCCGACGGGGTCACGATGGCCGCGTTGTTGCCACCCAGTTCCAGAAGCGCCTTGCCGAACCGCTGCGCCACCCGCGGACCGACCTGCTGACCCATCCGCACCGACCCAGTCGCGCTCAACAGCGCCACCCGCGGGTCATCGACGAGCCGCTCGCCGACCTCGCGGCCGCCCTGGATGAGCCGGGCGATATGCGCCGACGCCCCAACATCACTGGCGGCTCTTTCGATCAGCGCCTGACACGCCAGCGCGGTCAGCGGGGTCAATTCCGACGGCTTCCACACCACGGTGTCGCCGCACACCAGCGCGACCGCGGTATTCCACGACCACACCGCAACCGGGAAGTTGAAGGCCGTGATCACACCGACCACGCCCAGCGGATGCCAGGTCTCCATCAGCCGGTGCCCGGGCCGCTCGGACGCGATGGTCTTGCCGTAGAGCTGACGCGAGAGGCCGACCGCGAACTCGCAGATGTCGATCATCTCCTGCACCTCGCCGAGGGCCTCGGAGGCGATCTTCCCGGCCTCGACCGTCACAATCGTGGCCAGATCGGCCTTGTGCTCGACGAGCAGCTGGCCCAGTCTGGCCACTAATGCGCCTCGCACCGGCGCGGGCGTCGTGCGCCAGCTCGCAAACGCTTGCGCCGCTTCGGCAATTGCGGTGCCAGCCTGTTCCGGCGTGGTCTCGGCGACGGTGAACAGCACGTCGCCGGTGATCGGAGTGCCGGCCTGGACGCCCTGGCCACCAGGCTCGTCGAGGTCGGCACGCGAGCCGATAGCCTGTAACGCGTCGCGGACTTGCGTGCGAAGGTCCTCGGCCGTCGGAAGCTGGGATGTCTGAACCGTGGTCATGATGATGCGACTTTCTCGTAGAGTTCGTACGGATCGTGAATGTGGTGCCCGATCTGATTGGCCATCCATTCGGCGCTGTAGTCCGAATTGTCGGCCAGTTCGGCGGCCTGCGTGTCGGTATCGAGATTCGACCGGAAGATGCCTGCCGCCGATGCCGGCAGGAAGTCCTCGTAGACAACCGGTTTCGACGGATCCCCGCCGTGGTAATAGGCCAGTCCGGAAGAGGCCATGCCCTCGTCGGTGGAGGGAAAGTAGTCGCCCCACACCATTGCCTTGTCTGGCGTTGCCATCGCGGCGTCGTAGCGCTTTCTGCCCTTCGGGGTCAAGGCAACCCCTCGCGCTTCGACCTCACCGAAGCGAACCCGCAATGCGCCGTCGGACACCGTGCCGTTGTCGTCGCGGAAACGCCGCGGTTCGGCCAGGGCCCGAAACGACGTCTGTCGCAACAGCACATCGGGCCCGTGCCATCGCGGCGGGCCTTGGATCGCGTCGATCATCGAGATTCCGCGGGCGGTCATCCGCCGGTAAAGCTCGTCCATGTCGAGCACCCGCGGGGTCAGGTGGTTGACGTGTGTGGTGGTAACGCCCGCGATGTCGGCGGCCACCGCCGACACCCGGCTCAGCTCCTCGTACCAGCCGCGGTCGATCGGCTCGCGGGACAACGCGAACGCGGCCACCGCGGTGGCTACGAACCGCTCGGCGCGATCGGCGTCCGCGCCTGCGTCGTCGGCGATGCGACGGGCCTCGGCGATGAGCGCGGGGTCGAACAGCTTCCGCTTGGCGACGAATCGCTCGACGCGGCCGCGCAGTTCGGTTGGAAAGAACCGAGGGTCCGCCGTGGCCAGCATGGAGGTGAACACCCGGAACGGGTTGCGAGCCAGCTGGTCTTCCTCGATTGGCCGGAACGCGGTCGACACCACCGGCACCGGCGACGCCGCGTCGCGCAGGTCGTAGAAGCCGACCGGATACATGCCGAACGCGGCGAACAGGTCGGCCACGTCGGCCAACTCCCGTGGGCTGCCGACCCGGATCGCGCCGTGACGTTCGGCGATCACCCGCTCAGCTGCGCCCAGTTCGCGGTTCACCTCGGCACTGACCTCGACCAGGGTCGTGTAGGCCGGCACCTCGGCGCCGTACATCCGTGACAGCGCGGCAGCGAATCTCGCGCGCAGCTCCCAGGTTTCGACGCGCTTGCTCATGCGTGACCTCGGCTCGGATACAGTGCGGCCATGGGTGACTCTGACGAACACCCCCACGAGCCGATGCACCTTGACGAGATCGACCGCATCCTGGCCCGCGAACTGGTTACCGACGGGCGAGCCACCCTGGCCCAGCTCGCGGCGACCGCAGGTCTGTCGGTGTCCGCGGTCCAGTCACGAGTGCGGCGGCTGGAGGCACGGGGCGTGGTGACCGGGTATTCGGCCCGGATCAACCCAGAAGCCGTCGGGCACATGCTGTCGGCGTTCGTGGCCATTACTCCTCTCGATCCCTCTCAACCCGATGATGCGCCTGCCCGGCTCGAACACATCGAAGCCATCGAGTCATGCCACTCCGTGGCCGGCGAAGAGAGCTACGTCTTGCTCGTGCGTGTCGAGCACGCGCGGGCGCTCGAAGACTTGCTGCAGCGGATCCGGACGGCGGCGAACGTGCGCACCCGAAGCACGATCATCTTACAGACTTTTTACGCAGGACGGGAACACATCCCGTAATAGTTACGGTCAGATACTCGATTCACCGTAAATATGTTGTTAAGATGGCTGCATGACCGCTGTCCTGACACCCCTCGGAATCGCGCCGGCCGACGTCCGCGACGTACTGGCGCGCAGCATCCTGGCCGACGGCCTGGACTTCGTCCTAGACCTCGATCGCTCGTCAGGCTCCTACCTGGTGGACGCCCGCACCGGTGATCGCTACCTGGACATGTTCACGTTCTTCGCGTCGTCCGCGCTGGGCATGAACCACCCGGGGTTGGCCGACGACGAGGACTTCCGGGCCGAGCTCGCACAGGCCGCGGTGAACAAGCCGAGCAACTCTGACGTGTACAGCGTGCCGATGGCCCGCTTCGTGGACACGTTCGCGCGGGTGTTAGGCGACCCCGCCCTGCCGCACCTCTTTTTCGTCGACGGCGGAGCGCTGGCCGTCGAGAACGCGCTGAAGGTGGCGTTCGACTGGAAGAGCCGCATCAACGAGGCACGCGGCATCGACCCGAACCTGGGCACCCGCGTCCTGCACCTGCGTGGCGCGTTCCACGGCCGAAGCGGTTACACGCTGTCGCTGACCAACACCGACCCCAACAAGGTCGCCCGGTTCCCGAAGTTCGACTGGCCGCGCATCGACGCGCCGTACATCCGGCCGGGCGTGAACATGGATGAACTCGAATCCGATTCGCTGCGCCAGGCCCGTGCTGCGTTCGAGGCCCATCCGCACGACATCGCCTGCTTCATCGCCGAGCCGATCCAGGGCGAGGGCGGCGATCGCCACATCCGGCCTTCATTCTTTGCGGCGATGCGTGAGCTGTGCGACGAGTTCGACGCGCTGCTCATCTTCGACGAAGTGCAGACGGGCTGCGGGCTGACCGGAACCCCTTGGGCCTACCAGCAATTCGGCGTCGTACCGGATGTAGTGGCCTTTGGCAAGAAGACTCAGGTCTGTGGCATCATGGCCGGCCGCCGGGTCGACGAGGTCGCCGACAACGTGTTCGCGGTGAGCTCCCGGATAAACTCCACCTGGGGAGGCAACCTCGTCGACATGGTGCGGTCGCGGCGCATCCTCGAGATCATCGAGTCCGACGACTTGATGGTCCGTGCTGCCAAGGCGGGTCGCTATCTGCTCGACCGGCTCGAAGACCTGGCGGCGGAGTTCCCCGGGATCGTGCTCGACGTGCGCGGCCGCGGCCTGATGTGTGCGTTCAGTCTGCCGGGCACCGCGCAGCGTGACGAGCTGGTCCGCCGGCTCTGGGACCGTCGGGTCGTCATGCTGGCAAGCGGGGCTGACAGCGTGCGCTTCCGGCCCGCGCTGACGGTGTCGCGCGAGGAGATCGACGCCGCCGTGGCGGCGGTGCGCGACGCGCTCAGCTGACTTCGGTGGGCGCCGCGAGGCGCCGGATGGTGGACCGCAGTCGCGGTAGTTCCGAACGCCCGACAAGCTCGCAGCCGTGCAACTCCGCGAGTTTGCGTGCAGCAGTGGTGAATTCGTGGTTGGTGACCACCATGGTCTTGCTGCAATCCTGCATGGGCGCACCCGCGACCACCTCCTGCACGGCGCCCGCGCCGACGGGGCGGGATTGCCGTTTGCATTGAATGGCAAGGCGATTGGGCCGCCTACCGACGATGAGGTCGACGCCCCAGTCGCCCGTGACGGACGTCATGATCACCGGCAGGCCAGAAGACCGTGCGATCCGCGCGATGTAGTCCTCAAACTCCATACCGGACATGGCCGCGCCGAGATCCTCGGCCGGACTCGGGGTGCTCGCGCCGATGAGCGTGCCCAGCAGGAACCGGGGTGCCGCTGCGAGAACGGCCGGTGCGAGGGTACCGATCGCCAGACTCCACGTCAGGGTGGTGCCGAGGAGGGACGCCGCGATGCCTGATGCGACGCCGGCAATCAGGTACCACGTCATCCTGCGTGCCACGGCGGAATGGTAGATGCGTGCACTGGCGCCTGTGGACAACCCCGACGCGTGTCGGCCATGGATGGCATAATCGAACATGTGTACTGCTTATCTGCTTAAGTGGACCTATGCTGGTCAGGTGACGTTTGCAGATGTTGGTCCGGTGGGTGGAGTGGACTATCCAAGGACGTATCAGGAGTTTCGGGCGTGGTTTCCCGATGATGCGTCCTGTGCTGAGTATCTGGCGCGTTTGCGCTGGCCGGAGGGGTTCCGGTGCCCGGTATGTGGTGGCGATAGGGCGTGGCAGACCTCGACACAGCACTGGAAATGTGTCGGGTGTGGGCGCAAGACCTCGGTGACGGCCGGGACGATCTTTCACCGCACCCGTACGCCGTTGAGCACGTGGTTTGCCGCGGTCTGGTTGGTGACCTCGCAGAAGAACGGGGCCTCGGCGCAGAATCTGCACGACATGCTGGGGCTGGGGTCGTACGAGACCGCCTGGGCGTGGCTGCACAAGTTGCGCCGGGCGATGGTGCGCCCCGACCGTGAGCTGCTCGCTGGTGTGGTCGAGGTCGATGAGTCGTTTGTCGGGGGCCGCGCCACCGGCAGGCAGGGCGCCTCAACGGACAAGGTGCCTGTCATGATTGCGGTGGAAAATTCTGGGACACAGGTGAATAGGAAACTTCTGCTGGGCCGGGTGCGTCTGGCGGTGGCCGATGCGCCAGGGTCCAAACAACTTGTCGAGTTCGCCCGAACCACCGTCGCGCCGGGCTCGCTGATCCGCACCGACGGCGCGCGGATGTTCCGCGTGTTGGCCCAGGAGGGCTACACCCACCAGTACGTGTCCGGATACAGCTCACCCGAACCCGGACATGTCACCCTGCCGGGACCCCACCGGGTGGCCTCGCTGCTCAAACGCTGGAACGCCGGCACCCATCACTACCGCGTGGAACGCGAGCACCTGCAGTACTACCTCGACGAATTCACCTTCCGGTTCAATCGGCGCAGGTCACGGGCCCGTGGGCTGCTCTTCTACCGGCTGCTGCAGCAGAGCGTCAACACCGATCCCCATCCACTGGCTGACCTCATCGGCGGCACCGCAGTGAACCTCCGTGACCAAGAACCAGCCGAAGAATTCACTTTAGAACCTTTGTCTAGCAATACATTCGGAAAATTCTAGGCCGGTAGTCCACTTAAGCAGATAAGCAGTACATGTGTTCGAGACAGTCACCGATGCCGAGCTCATCGACTACATGGGTGAGGAGACCCGCGAGGAGTCCGCGGCCCTTGCGCGGCGGTTGGCCGCGGCGGTGAACTGTTCGCCCGGCGGGCCCGCGACCTGCAGGAAGCTAGGTTCTGGTTCACCGATCCGGTCGAGGCCACCGCCGCCGAGGTGTCGGCGGTGCTCAACATCAGTCGCGGGCGGGCGTCGAATCAGATCCGTTACGCCCGAGCATTGCGCGAGCGCCTGCCGGCGGTGGCCAAGGCGTTCGCCACCGGTGTGATCGACTTCCGGATGATCCTCACGATCATTGCGCGTACCGAGAACGTCGACGACGAAGTGGTGCCGCAGTTGGATGAGGCGCTGGCCCGCCACGTGGCCAAGTGGATGCGGTTCTCCGAACCCAAGCTGCGTGACCGCCTCGATCTGTGGGTGGCCAAGTTCGACCCAGCCGCCGTGCGCATCCCACCGAAGGTCGATGAGGACCGCTTCGTGCAGATCCAACCCGACGGTCCGGGCATGGCGCTGATCTGGGGCAGCATCCACGCCACCGACGCCGGAGCGTTTGCCCAGCGGCTGGATGCCCTGGTGGCCAGCGTATGCCCGGAGGATCCGCGCACCGCCAAGCAACGCCGTGCCGATGCCTGCGGGGCGATGGCGCGGCAAGAGGCACGGCTGGCCTGCCAGGCCGACCCACCTGCGATGCACCGGCCGAGGTGTGCGACGTTGACCACACGGTGCCGTATCCGCTCGGACCGACGCATCCGTCGAACAACAAGCTGTACTGCCGCGTCCAAGACTGGATCAATACCCTCAACTACCACTGCAAGTCCTACGACGACCTACCCGCCGGACAATCAGTTCAGTTGAGCCATCGCGGCCTCATGCCACTCTCCCAAGGCTGGCCTCATCCGCCGTAGCCAGCGTTTAACACCCACAATCCGAGGGGTATCTAAATAATCACACGGGGTCGTGACGTTGGTTTCCGTCCAGCACAGAGGCGGCAGATCGGCTTCCTTATACCGCACGTCAACGCCCTGCCCCATCTTGGAGCAGCGGAGACGAGCAGGAAGGAGACCACACGTGAATCTGAAGAAAATCGCGGGGACAGCAATGGTCGCCGGTGCGCTTGGCGCTGCCTCCCTTGGATTGGGCGCAGGTTCAGCACAGGCTGATCCTGGTTGGGGCCCGAACATCCCGTGGATTCCGGGGCCGGGAGATTGGGTTCAGTGGGATCCGGGAATCAATTGGGGTCCGCCTGGACAGGTCAAGAAATGGTGCCCCTGGCACTCCCCGCCGGGTCACTGGTGGGGCGGTCCACACGGGATACCCTGTACCTAAATTCACTTGAGTTTCCCATTCTGCGACGCTTCATCATGCGATGACACGCGGGTGCCCTTGTTCATGCGCCGGAATCGCTCTCAGCCGCGGGAATCGAGCTTGACCTGCATCCCCGCGCTGCAGCAGCTCGGGCCCTGAAGTGTTCTTCACACACTCGCTGCCATCACCTGCTCAAGACCTTCTACACCGGACCGAACGGCTGGACCGATCGGCAACTGCCCGACGGCACCGTGGTCTTCACCGCCCCGACCGGGCACACCTACACCACCCAACCGCATGGCGGGGACCTGTTTCCGGCGCTACGACAATCCACCGGTGAGCTGAATACCCTGTCGGCAATCGATTCTCCCGACACCGCGCGCGGCGTGATGATGCCCAGGCGCAAACAGACCCGCGAGCAAGACCCCCGCGACCGCATCGCCAACGAACGACGCGAAAGAACCGAACTCATCGCCGAAGAAGAATGCCAACGCCAAGCCTGGTTGGCGCCAAGTACGAACCACCACCCTTCTGATGCCCCTGCCATACGGGAATTCGCTATCGACTTCAGCGAACCCGTTGCATCGGTGTCGGAACGGTGGATAACGCCGCCCACCGACAGCCCAACGTGCAGAGACCGGAATCCGAGTGACGATGATCTTGAACAGCAATGCCCGGAAACAGTCTGCCGGGTTAATCTGCACGATATGAGCGATGAGCTGGCCGACCTCGAGGGGCAAACGCCCATCGAGCACGCGCTCGCAGGGGGAGAACCCCAGCGTGTCGGTTGGTTTCGGTTCTATTTCGCCGATGAACGCTGGGAGTGGTCGCCGCAGGTCGAGCGGATGCACGGCTACGAACCCGGAAACGTGAACCCGACCACCGACCTCGTGCTGTCGCACAAGCATCCCGACGACTACGGCCAGGTCGCCGCCACGCTCGAGGAGATCCGCCGCACCTCCGGTGCCTTCTCCACCCGGCATCGGATCATCGACACCCACGGTGACATTCATCACGTCGTCGTCGTAGGGGACCAGCTCTTCGACGACAGCGGTGGGGTGGTCGGCACCCACGGCTTCTATGTCGACGTCACGCCGTCAATGAACGAAGCCCATGAGGAGATCGTCAGTGAGGCGGTCGCCGAGATCGCCGAGGCGCGGGGCGGCATCGAACAGGCCAAGGGCATGCTGATGCTCATCTACCGGATCAGCGCAGACTCCGCGTTCGAGCTGCTCAAATGGCGGTCCCAGGAAACCAACGTCAAACTGCGTGTTCTCGCCGAGCAAATCTCCAAGGACTTCCTGGAGCTCAGGTATGACGAGGCGCTTCCAGCGCGAGCCGTGTACGACAGACTGCTGCTCACCGCGCATTTCCGCGTCAAATCCTGAGGTTTATCCGTCGCCGACCCAGGGAATTCTCACGCACGTCAAATCGAGGACGCTCGAAGAGCGAATTTCGGGTAGGTGGCCGTGTATCAGAGTCCCAACGACCTGCGACAGGACGACGCCAACGTCCGCGACGCCGTGCGCTTCGGCCTCGGTGTCGCCGCTGCCGGCGTGGCGTTTCTCGTAGTCGCTGCGGTGTGGGTGAGCACTTGCGGCGGCGACACCGCCGACACCATGGCGTGCGGGGCGCCGCAGCGCACCCTGCTGGCCATAGGCGCGCCGGCTATCTTGCTGATCGGCGGGCTCCGAGCGTTCGTCCGCACCTACCAGACATGGCGCAGGCAGGAAACCTGGTGGGCGTGGCAGGGCGCCGGCTGGTTCTTGCTGACCCTGATGTTGCTGGTCTTGACGATGAGCATGCCCCCCTTGGCCGGGCTGGCGGTGTTCGGGGGATGAGCGCGACGCACTCGCGCCGACGTTGCACGCAGTGCCGCTGGTGTGCAGCCTCAACCGCAGCCCGGCGCCGTCCAGGACTACGCGATTCTGCCTGGGGTGCAAGCGGATATGGGTGACGGCGGCTCGCAACGCGGCCAGTCCGGCGAGCGTGCTTCGGGGGAGCAATATCCGCCCGGCCAGTGATGTTCGTTCCCGACGGTTTTCTTCACAACGGCGCCGAGTAGTTCTACCGTTGCTATCAGCCCATCTACGGCGGGTAGAGGTATGCCGAAGGAGGAGTACCCATGAAAGGCCCGAAAGATCCTGTCGACCACTCGAGGACGACGCGGCCGCATGCCGGCGAGTCGATGAAGGACAACAAGATCATGCCGGGGCTCATCGTCCTCGGCGTCGCTTTGGTGTTGTTCGTCTCGTGCCTGGCGGCGTTTGCTACCCGTCACCACGACGTCGGCCTGACGTTGGCGTCCCTGGCCGGTGCCGGATTCGTCATCGGCGCAGCGTGGCTGGCCGTTGAGCATCTGCGGGTTCGCCGCATCGAAGAGCGTTGGTATGCAGAGCATCCCGACGCTGAACGGCAGCGGCCGAGCAGTTAGGCAGACACGAAAAAGGGCCCAGCCGATTGGCTGGGCCTTTTCGTTGGGCTTGTTATGGCCGCTGCTCGGCCTCCTGGCGCTTTTCAGCTGCCTTGGCGCCGCCGCGAGCCGCTTCGGCCTCGGCTTCCTTCTTGGCAACGTCTCGCTGGGCGTCGGCCTTGTCCTGCTGGGCCTTGCCCTCGCGGACTAGGTCGTCACGGCCTGTGACTGTGCCGACCGCTTCCTTGGCCTTGCCCTTGACATCTTCGACGACGCCCTTGACGCCTTCTTGAGGGCCACTGTTCTTGTTGTCGGTCATAGTTCCCTTTTCCGCTATTGCAGTGGATTGGTCTGCCCATTTCTTGAGCGTCGGCCCGTTGTTGCGGCCGCACGAAGGGTCACCCCCCCGCATAAAAGGGTTTCCCCCGGGCCGGCGAAGCTAAACGTTGCCGCCGAATCGCTCACCTGTCGAATTCCTCGAATTCTGGATTCAGTTCGACGGTTTCGAGCTGTTCTTGCCAGTCCGACGGCGCCACCTCCAAGGGCAGCTCCATGGGCGGCTCGGCGGATGCCTCTTCGTCGGGGACTGGTTCGCTGGCCGTGCGATGTTGCTCGACGGCGTCGGCGACGGGGACGTCGTCGGGAAGCTCTTCGCTGTCTCGCATGACGATCGCTATACCCCGGTTTGTGCCGGCCTACGCACAGGTATCACGGAAGGATGGGCCCCAAGGCGTCACGCCGCGAGCGTCATCGCATCGTCATTGTCGGAAAGTGGTTGCGACACAATGGGTTCGCCATCGTGACCGGCTAGCCCTTAACGACCTTGCGGATCAACCGCGCCGTGCTCTTCTCCAGAATGGCTTGACGTTCGCCTGGGCGCTTGGTCCGCGCGGCCCGGCGCAGCGCCGGCGCGATGGTCAACCCGTGCTCATAGCCTTGCACCACCCGAGGATCGACGTAGGACGACCGCGCCACCGCAGGGGTGTTGCCCAGCTCCTCGGCGACCTCTTTCATCACCGCCGATTCCACGCGCTTGATGACGGTCTTGTTGACCGGCGGATCCGCGTCGACGAATGCAGCGGCCCCGAGAACCGTTCCGTGCCAGGTGCGGAGGTCCTTGACGGTGTACTCCTCGCCGACGAGTTGCTTGAACCTGGCGTTGAGATCGTCGGCATGTATGTCGACCCAATCGGACGAATTGCGGCAGACCAGTAGGCGGTCGGTGCGATCCGGGCGGCGCACCAGGGATCGCACCGAGCGCACCACCTCGGGGTCGTCGATGATCAGCGTGCGGCGCACGCCGCTCTTGGCCGGGTAGTCGAACTCCACGGCCTCCCGCTGAAGGGTCACGTGCTCGCACAGCAGCGTCGCGATTCCAAACGAGTTGTTCTCCTCGGCATACTGTTCGCCGCCCGCCCGGAAGTAGCCGAGGTCGAGTAGGTGCAGCGCGAGCGCCAGCACCCGATCGCGTTCCAAGCCGCGGCCCCGCAAATCGGCCGCGATCTGTCGGCGCATGTCCGGCAACGCGGGCGCCATCGCGAGTACTCGGTCGAACTTCTCCTCGGCCCGGTCCTCCTGCCATTTCTGGTGGTACAGGTATTGGCGGCGGCCGGCCGCATCGGTCCCGACGGCCTGGATGTGCCCGTTGGGATAGGGACAGATCCACACGTTCTTCCAAGCGGGCGGGATGACGAGGTCATTGATGCGTTGCAGCGTCGCGGCGTCGGTGACCGATGTGTCATCGGCGTGGTGATAGGAGAACCCACGCCCACGGCGCACCCGGCGCAGGCCGGGACCGCCGACTACGCTGCGCCGCAGCCGCATGCCAACCCGCCCGCCCAATATCGACAAAGGTGTTTGACCGCCGACCACGGCGGGGTACTGCACCTGCACGATGGTGAAGACGGGATTGACGGGTGCGGCATCATCGGCGTCACTGCATCATCGGCGCCAGAATGATGAACGCGCCCGCGTAGATCGCCACCGCGATCAGGATGAGAACGGCCAGCACCAATCCGACCGTGACGAGTATCCGACGCAGCGGCCGGGTGTCGGTCGGCTCAGCGTGGTCGATATTCGGACGACTCTCCATGGTCCGGGACTACCCGGCCAGGGCGGTTGCCACACGTCTTTGCTTCCGAGGAATCGGAACAGCGGTGGTTAGCTGGGGATCGAGCTGGGGTAGTCTCGCTTCGAAATTGCCGGGAGGTCTCATGGCCGACGTTGCGACCACCAACAACGGGCACGCCCTAAGCGGCCGGTCAGTCGAACTGCGAGTGGCGGCCACGCTGGAGAACCTTGCGATACTGCGCACCCTCGTCGCGGCCGTTGGAACTTTCGAAGACCTCGATTTCGACGCCGTCGCCGACCTGCGACTTGCGGTCGACGAGGCCTGTACCCGGCTGATCCGGTCTGCCGTGCCCGACTCGACATTGTTGCTGGTCATCGATCCGCGGGACGACGCCGTGGTCATCGACGCGTCCACTACTTGCAAGAGCCCGGACATCCTGGCTCCCGGCAGCTTCAGCTGGCACGTGTTGAGTTCGCTGACCGACGAGGTGAGCACCTTCCAGGACGGGCGGGGGCCGCAGGAGGGGCGGGTGTTCGGGATCTCCATGACGACGAGGCGAGCGAGTTCGTTGCAGTGACGCCGACGTCGTCGAAGGGTTCGTCATCGCGATCGAACTCTGAGTACGCGGATGTCGCGGATATGTTCCGCGAGTTAAAGGACATCCCAGGAGAATCGGTGCAATTCATGCGGCAGCGCGACCGCATTGTTGAACGCTGCCTGCCCCTGGCCGACCACATCGCCCGGCGGTTCGACGGGCGCGGCGAGGCCCGCGACGACCTGGTTCAGGTGGCTCGCGTCGGCCTGGTCAACGCGGTGATCCGGTTCGACGTCAACGCCGGCTCGGACTTCGTGTCGTTTGCGGTGCCAACCATCATGGGGGAGGTCCGCAGGCACTTCCGGGACAACAGCTGGTCGGTCAAGGTGCCCCGCCGGCTCAAGGAGTTGCACCTGCGGCTCGGCGCGGCGACCGCGGACCTGTCACAACGACTCGGCCGCGCACCCACCGCCTCGGAGCTTGCCGCAGAGTTGGACATGGACCGCGACGAGGTGATCGAGGGTCTGGTGGCCGGCAGCTCTTACAACACGCTGTCGATCGACAGCGGCGGTAGTGGCACCGAAGACGCACCCGCGATCGCCGACACCCTCGGCGACGTCGACACCGGCTTGGACCAGATCGAAAACCGAGAAGCGCTGCGCCCGTTGCTGGCTGCGTTGCCGGAACGCGAACGGACGGTGTTGGTGCTGCGGTTCTTCGAGTCGCTGACGCAGACGCAGATCGCCGAGCGGGTCGGCATCTCGCAGATGCACGTATCCCGGCTGTTAGCTAAGTCCTTAACGCGACTTCGAGACCAGCTGCAGTAGGCGGCGCGGCTCACCCTGAACGGCAGACAGCGCTGTGTCGACGCTGCCGCAGATCGGTAGGGCCGAATCCGGGTCGCAGATCCGAAGCAAGCGGGTGACCGCCGAGCTCGGCACCACTGCCCATTCGATCTTCTCTCCTGCGCAGCGCACGTTCACGGAATGCAGCGCGGAAAAGCCTGCCGTGCCGAAGAACTCGACGCCGGACAGGTCCAGTACCAGGCGTTCGGTTTCGGGTGCGTGGCGCAGCGCGTAGTCGACGAACTCCTGCGCATTGGCTGCGTCGAGTTCGCCGTGGGCGGTGATGACTGCCATCGAGTGGTGCAGCCACCGGGTGGCGAAATGCGCCCCATGGCAGTCGGTGCGTTCGATGAGGGATTCCGGGGTATCCGGTCGAGTGGTGTGAACAGAAGACATTGTGACTCCATCAGTAAAATACGCGACTCATACTGTGGCTCACGTCAAAAATTTGGGGCCCTGCTCCTCAAAGCCTTCGCTGCAGGGTCGGAGTTCCTGCCCTGCCCGTCGATGACGTTTCCAGCTGGCTGTGAACTCAACCTGTCTCAAACCCTACGCGCTTTGGTGGTTCCGGACAATCGAAGTAAGTGGAATTTAATAACGCCGCTTCAGGTGCAGCTAATCGAGTGGGCCGTATCGCGACGGATCGTAGCGGAAATGGTGCTGTCGCGCGCTGACAGGTTCAGACTGTTTGCATGTCGAATGGCCCGACCGCGGCCGGGGTGCTGCTGGCCGCGGGCGCGGGTACCCGCTACGGGATGCCCAAAGTGCTTGCTGCGCAGGGTGAGTGGCTTCGCCGCGGGGTCACCGCGCTAAATGGCGGCGGCTGCGACGACATCGTGGTGGTGCTGGGCGCCGCGGTCGTCTACGTGCCGCCGCCGGCCCGCCCAGTCATCGCCGACGACTGGGCCGACGGCCTGTCAGCGTCGCTGCGCGCGGGCCTGTTGGCTATCGACGCGGAGTACGCTGTGCTGCACACCGTCGACACCCCCGACGTCGGCGTCGATGTGGTGCGACGGGTACTGGACGCTGCCCGGTCATCGCCGTCGGGTCTGGCCCGCGCCAGCTACGGCGAACGACCAGGCCATCCGGTCGTGGTGGCGCGCAGGCATTGGCCCGACCTGCTCGCGACGCTCAGCGGTGACGAGGGTGCGCGGCCGTTTCTGGGCGCCCGCACCGACGTGGTCGCGGTGGACTGCGCCGACCTGGCTTCCGGCCACGACATCGACGTCAGGTGACCGTCAGGCCGAGCACGGCTGCGGCGAACCGGCGCACCGATTGCTCGGCGATCACCGTGGCGTCGGCGTGTCCGTCGCGGGTGCGCGTGCGCAGCGTCGCGGCCACCGGGTCGACCGTCACCTCCGCAAGCATTTCGCCGGTTGTCGGTTCGCAGACCGCCCACGTGTATCCGGTGTCTGACGCCCACTGCGCGGCGCATCGGCTGACGAAGGCAGGATCGGTCTCGCCGAGCGCCGCCAGCGCGGGCCGATCATCGATGATCTCGTCCTGCCGGGGCGCACGCAAATACCAAGCACCTGCATTAATTTCGACGGGCTCCATCCGAGTAATGGTAGGCATTGCGTATGGCCGATCATATTCTCGAACTCGCCGCTCAGCCGACCGCCGACACCTCCAAACCGCCGTTTTTCATAGGGCCGGACGCCGCCCGCAAAGTCCTCGACCACGTCCAGGCGGTGCCCATCGACATGCCCGACGTCGACGAGCAGTGGATCAACGTGCCCGCGGATATCGGTGACGTCAGGGTTCGCATCGTCAAGCCGGTGGGCGGGTTCTGGGATGGGTACCTACCCGAAGCATTTTCCGTGCGCTATAACGGGATCCTGCACCACTTCATGGTGCTCAACCCGGTGCGCAGTACCGCCGCCATCGAACAGGCGATCCATATTCTACGAAAGGCGTTGGGACAGTGAAGGTTACCGTAATCGGAGCCAGTGGGCTGATCGGGACGAAGGTCGTCGACCTCCTTACGAACAACGGGCACGAGGTGGTCGCGTCATCGCGCAAGACGGGTGTCGACGTGCTCACCGGCGAGGGGCTGGCCGACGCGCTGACCGGAGCGGACACACTCGTCGACGTGACGAATTCGCCGTCGTTCGAAGATGATCCGGTGATGGAGTTCTTCAAGAAGTCGACCACCAACCTGGTTGACGCCGCGAGGGCCGCCGGTGTCAGGCACTACGTCGTGCTGTCGATCGTCGGCGTCGACGGGCTGCCCGATAGCGGCTACATGCGGGCCAAGGTCGTCCAGGAAAGGATCATCCTCGAATCCGGGGTGCCGTACACCATATTGCGTGCCACGCAGTTCGCCGAGTTCGCCGACGCGATCACGGCGTCCATGACCGTCGGCGATGAGGTGCGAGTGCCGGATGCGTTGATCCAGCCGGTGGCCGCCGATCAGGTGGCCGCCGAGGTCGCGCGCGCCGCCGTCGCAGAGCCCCGCGGTGGCATCGTGAACATCGGTGGGCCCGAAAAGATCTCGTTCGAGCAGATGGCCCGTGCGGTCTTGGCGGCCAAGGACGACGACACGACAGTCGTCGTCGACTCTGGGGCCACGTACTTCGGGACGCCGCTGGCCGAACGCAGCCTGGTGACCCCCGACTGACTACTTGATTTCGGCGAGCACGGTGCCTTGGGTGATGGCTGCGCCGGCTTCGACTGCGAGGCCGGTGATGGTGCCGTCTTTATGTGCGGTCACGGGGTTTTCCATCTTCATCGCCTCCAGGACGACCACCAGATCGCCTGCGGAGACCTCCTGGCCTTCCTCGACGGCCACCTTGACCACGGTGCCCTGCATCGGGGCGGTCACCGCATCACCGGATGCGGCCGCGCCGCCGTGGGCGCCGCGCTTGCGTGACTTGGGCTTCTTGCGAATTACACCAGCGCCCCCGGCCACTGCGCCGCCGTTGCCGATCGCCAGGTCGCCGGGCAGCGACACTTCGAGCCGGCGGCCGCCCACCTCGACGACGACGGTCTGCCGGGGGATGGTGTCTTCTTCCTCGATGGGATCGCCGCCGGTGAACGGCTCGACGGTGTTGTTCCACTCTGTTTCGATCCACCGGGTGTGCACCGTGAAGCCCTCGGCATCGCCGATGAACGCGGGGTCGGACACGATCGCGCGGTGAAACGGGATGACGGTGGCCAGGCCCTCGACGTGGAACTCGTCCAGTGCGCGCCGCGAGCGGGCCAGCGCCTCCTCGCGGGTGGCGCCGTAGACGATCAGTTTGGCCAGCATCGAGTCGAACTGGCCGCCGATCACCGAGCCGGACTCCACCCCGGCGTCAAGCCGCACCCCGGGGCCGGTCGGCGGCTCGAACTTGGTGACCGGACCGGGTGCGGGTAAAAAGCCGCGGCCGGCGTCCTCGCCGTTGATGCGGAACTCGATCGCGTGCCCCCGCGGTGTGGGGTCTTCGGTGATGTCGAGCGCCTCGCCGTTCGCGATCTTGAACTGCTGGCGCACCAGGTCGATACCCGCGGTCTCCTCGGTAACCGGGTGCTCGACCTGCAGGCGGGTGTTGACTTCGAGGAAAGAGATCAGCCCATCCTGGCCGACCAGGTACTCCACGGTGCCCGCCCCGTAGTAATGGGCCTCTTTGCAAATCCGCTTGGCCGACTCGTGGATCTCCTTGCGCTGCGCGTCGGTCAAGAACGGCGCGGGCGCCTCTTCCACCAGCTTCTGGTAGCGGCGCTGCAGCGAGCAGTCACGGGTGCCCGCGACCACCACGTTGCCGTGCTGATCGGCGATCACCTGGGCCTCGACGTGACGCGGTTTGTCCAGGTAGCGCTCCACGAAGCACTCGCCGCGGCCGAACGCCGCGGTGGCCTCGCGGGTCGCCGATTCGAACGACTCGGGGATCTCCTCGATGCTGCGGGCCACCTTCATACCGCGCCCGCCGCCGCCGAAGGCCGCCTTGATCGCGATCGGCAGCCCGTACTCGTTGGCGAACGCCACCACCTCGTCGGCGTCCTTGACCGGCTCGGGGGTACCGGGCACCAACGGCGCCTGGGCACGCGCGGCGATGTGACGGGCGGTCACCTTGTCGCCCAGGTCGCGAATCGACTGCGGCGATGGGCCGATCCAGATCAGCCCGGCGTCGATGACCGCTTGGGCGAAATCGGCGTTCTCCGAAAGGAATCCGTAACCGGGGTGAATCGCGTTGGCGCCCGCCTTCTCGGCGGCATCCAGCAGCTTGGAAAAGTCGAGGTAGGACTCGGCCGAGGTCTGGCCGCCGAGTGCGAACGCCTCGTCAGCCAGCCGTACATGAGGCGCGTCAGCATCGGGTTCGGCGTACACCGCCACACTCGGAAGCCCAGCGTCCCTGGCCGCTCGGATCACCCGGACCGCGATCTCCCCGCGGTTGGCGACAAGCACCTTGGAGATCTTTGAGCTGGCGTGAGTGGGCACATCGCCTCCTGGTTTGCATCTCTCTAAGAAACGTCTTTAAGAATGTATCCCGGGCAGTTTAAGGGCGATACTGTACGGCGCGTTACTCGCCCCGCAGTCGTCGCTTGATCCTGGCCAGCATCGCCGACATGCCGCGCAGCCGCAGTGGGCTTATCAGCGCGGCAAGCCCCAGAGCGGTGTAGAAATCGTCGGGCACGGCGAGAATGTCCGCGGCCGGCTGCTCGTCGAGTCCCGTGGCCAGGATCGCGGCGAATCCGCGCGTGGTCGGGGCCTCGGCGGGGGCGCTGAAGTACAGCCGCACGTGATCCCGGTCGGCGGCGTCGACGTGCAAGAACAGCGGCGACTGGCATTCCGGGACAGGCTCCATCGAAGCTTCTTCAAGCTCGGCGGGCAGCGGAGGCAGCTCATCGGCGAATTCCAACAGCAGGCGCAACTTGTCCTGACCTTGCACCTCCTGGAAGTCCGACACCACCTCGGCGAGGGGTGCGGGCATGGAAGTCATGGCGCGTCGCCTGGCTCTTCCCCGACTGCGACGGGAACCCGCACCGCGTTGCCCCATTCGGTCCACGACCCGTCGTAGTTCCGCACGCCGGGCTTGCCCAGCAGATGGGTAAGCACGAACCAGGTGTGGCTGGAGCGCTCACCGATGCGGCAGTACACGACGGTTTTGTCGTCGGGCTGAAGGAACCCGTAGAGCTCGTCGAGTTCGGTCCGGCTGCGGAACCGTCCGCTCTCGTCGGCGGCCTTGCCCCACGGGATGGACCTGGCGGTGGGGATATGGCCGCCGCGCAGCGCACCCTCTTCGGGGTAGTCGGGCATATGGGTGCGTTCGCCGGTGTACTCCTGCGGCGAGCGGACGTCGATCAATGGTTGGTCGCCAAGGATGCCAATCACGTCCTGCTTGAATGCGCGGATCGGCGCGTCGTCGCGGTCGACGACGGGGTAGCCGGAGGTCTGCTTGCTCGGCACTTCGAGCGTGGTCTCGCGGCCGTCGGAGATCCACAGGTCGCGCCCGCCGTTGAGCAACCGTACGTCGGGGTGGCCGAACAACGTGAACACCCACAGGGCGTACGCGGCCCACCAGTTGCTCTTGTCGCCGTAGATCACCACGGTGTCGTCGCGCGAGATGCCCTTGCGATCCATCAGTTCGGCGAACTGGGCGCCGTCGATGTAATCGCGCACGTGCGGGTCGTTGAGGTCGGTGTGCCAGTCGATCTTCACCGCGCCCGGAATGTGGCCGGTGTCGTAGAGCAGCACGTCTTCGTCGGACTCGACGATGTCCAGCCCCGCACGGCCGAGATTGGCCGACAGCCAGTCGGCGGTCACCAGGCGTTCGGGATGGGCGTAAGCGGTGAGGACGGGATCGGGGTCGGCAGGCAGCGGCACACCTCGAGCCTACCCAGGTGGCGGGCGGTTGGCGTTCCACAGTTCGGCGATCGACAGCCCCACGTGCTCGAGCAGCTTGCGGGTCAGTGGCAGACCGATGCCGATCACGGCCGACGGATCACCGTCGACGCCGTCAATGAACCAGCCGCCGAGGCCGTCCAGCGTGAAGCCGCCCGCCACCGCCGTCGGCTCGCCACTGGCAACATACGCGTCCAGGTCGGCCGGCGAGGGGACGCCGAAATTGACCGTGGTCGCGGCGGCGTCCGCGACACGATAGGTAATTGTGTTGTCTTGCAACCGAATTACGCAGTGCCCGGTGTAGAGGGTCGCGGACGTGGCGCCCATCTCCTGCCATCCGGTACGTGCCGCGGCCTCCGACGACGGTTTGCCCCGCAGCTCGCCGTCGCGATACAGCATCGAATCACAGCCGATGACAACACAGTCGGCGGCAACGTCGGGATCGAGCACATGTGCGACCGCGTCGGCCTTGGCCGCGGCCAGCGCAGTGGTGACGGCCCCTGGCGTGGCGTCGGGATCCAGCCGCGCAACGACTGCATCCTCGTCAACGCCGGAGACGATGACGAGCGGATCAATTCCGGCCTGGCGCAACACTTTGCGACGGCCCGGCGAGGCCGACGCGAGCACCACCCGGGTCATTTCCGCATGTGCGTCCGCTCCAGCAGCGTCACCCGCTGCCAGCTGAAGGTGGCGTAGCGCAGCCGGTCGACCGGGTGGCCCCACAAATTCTCTTCTTGCTCACGCGGTTCCTGCTGGCCGCCCGACGCGGCGGCCACCACGGCCAGCACCGCGGCGAGTTCCTCCGCGGTGGGCGCGCCCTTGACCACCTTGATGTGCGGGTCGTGTGCGTGCTCGTCGCTCATAGCGGAATGTTCCCGTGCTTCTTCGGTGGAATCTGGACGACCTTGCGCTCGAGCAGTCGCAACGCCGTGGCCACATAGCCGCGGGTGTGCGACGGCGGGATGACCGCGTCGACGTAGCCGCGCTCCGCCGCGATGTACGGGTTGACGAGGGTGTCCTCGTAATCCTGCTGCAGCTGCACCCGTAACGCGTCGACATCCCCGCCGTCCTTCGCCGCTTTCGCCAGCTCCTGGCGATAGACGAAGCCGACAGCGCCGGAGGCACCCATGACCGCGATCTGGGCGGACGGCCATGCCACGTTGACGTCGGCGCCCATGTCTTTGGAGCCCATCACGCAGTAGGCGCCGCCGTAGGCCTTGCGGGTGATCACCGTGATCTTGGCGACCGTCGCCTCGCCGTAGGCGTAGAGCAGCTTGGCGCCGCGCCGGATGATGCCGTTGTATTCCTGATCGGTGCCAGGCAGAAAGCCCGGCACGTCCACCAGCATCACGATCGGGATGTTGAAGCAATCGCAGGTCCGGACGAACCGGGCCGCCTTCTCCGAGGCGTTGATGTCCAGGCAGCCCGCGAACTGGGTCGGCTGGTTGGCGACGATGCCCACTGGGCGGCCCTCGATGCGGCCGAACCCGACGATGATGTTCGTCGCGTAGCCGGCCTGGACCTCGAGGAACTCGTCGTCGTCGAGAATGCGGGTGACGACCTCGTGCATGTCGTAGGGCTGGTTCGGCGAATCCGGGATCAGCGTGTCCAGCTCGAGGTCCTCGTCGGTGAGGTTGTCCTCGATCGCGCCGGCAGGCAACGGCGCGGGGTAGCGCGGCGGGTCGGCATAATTGTTGCTCGGCAAGTAGGACAGCAGTTCGCGGACGTAGTCGAACGCGTCCTGCTCGCCAGAGGCGACGTAGTGCGCCGTGCCCGACTTCGCCATGTGGGTGTGCGCGCCGCCGAGTTCCTCCATCGTGACGTCCTCACCGGTGACGGTCTTGATCACGTCGGGCCCTGTGATGAACATCTGGCTGGTCTGGTCGACCATGACGATGAAGTCGGTCAGCGCGGGGGAGTACACGTGCCCACCCGCGGCGGCACCCATGATCAGCGAGATCTGCGGGATGACGCCCGAGGCCAGGATATTGTTGCGGAAGATCCGGCTATAGAGGCCCAGCGAGACGACGCCCTCTTGGATGCGTGCGCCCGCGCCGTCGTTGATGCCGATCAACGGCCGTCCGGTCTTGATCGCGAGTTCCTGCACCTTGACGATCTTTTCGCCGTACACCTCGCCGAGGCTGCCGCCGAACACTGTCGCGTCCTGGCTGAAGATGCACACCTCGCGGCCGTCGATGGTGCCGTAGCCCGTCACCACGCCGTCACCGAGCGGGCGTTTATCCTGCAGGCCGAAGTTCGTGCTGCGGTGGCGGGCCAGCGCGTCCAGTTCGACGAAGGAGTCCTCGTCGAGCAGCGCGAGGATGCGCTCGCGGGCGGTCAGCTTGCCCTTGGCGTGGGTCTTCTCGACCGCGGCCTCGCCGACGGGGTGCAGGGTCTCTTCGGTCCGCTTGCGCAGATCGGCCAGCTTGCCCGCGGTCGTGTGGATATCGATCTCGTGCTCTGACGCCGGCTCGGTAACGCTAGTCATGGTCGTCGATGCTAGCGACCCGAAGCCTCGCGTCCTGAGGCAGGCTTGCGCACCGTGTCGTTGGCTTACTGATCCGCCTATTTGCCGAGAATTCGGTCGCGCAGCGCCGCGTCCTTTTCGAGTACCGACGCTTCCAAAGCAGCCTGGAATGCTTTAATCCGCTCGAGCAAAGTGGGATCCGACACGGCGAGGATGCGCACCGCCAGCAGTCCCGCGTTGCGGGCACCCCCGATCGAGACCGTCGCCACCGGCACGCCCGCAGGCATCTGCACGATCGACAGCAGCGAATCCAGGCCGTCCAGCTTCCCCAGCGGTACCGGTACTCCGATCACCGGAAGCGGCGTCGCAGCGGCGACCATGCCCGGCAGATGTGCCGCGCCGCCGGCGCCGGCGATGATCACCTCGATGTCACGGCCTGCAGCTGTGCGCGCGTAGTCGAGCATGCGCGCCGGGGTGCGATGCGCGGAGACCACGCCTACCTCGAACGGCACATCGAATTCGGCGAGCGCGTGCGCGGCGTCCTCCATCACCGACCAGTCGCTGTCGCTTCCCATGATCACGCCGACCCGCGGCTGCGGAGCTGGCTGTCCCCCTGCCCTTCGGGCGGGTGGGCCCCCCGCTTGCGTGGGGAGTTCCCCCACTTCGCTCGCGCGCTCATCGCCCATGTTCGCTCCATCCGTCGGGCCATTCGGCGTGCGACAACCAGTGTGCGGCCCGGGCTGCGCGTTCCCGGACATCTGCGACATACGCGTCGTCGTCGATAAAGCCGTCGGCGGTGCCGAGGATGTTGACGTGTCCGATCTTTCGGCCGGCCCGCTCGCCCTTGCCGTACAGGTGGACCTTGGCGTCCGGCATCCGGCCGAAGAGGTGATGCAGCCGCTCGTCCATGCTCATCACCGGAGTCTGTTGTGCGCCAAGCACATTGGCCATCACCGACACCGGCGCGATCGGCGTGGTGTCGCCGAGCGGGTAGTCCAGCACCGCACGCAGGTGTTGTTCGAACTGGCTGGTTCGCGAGCCGTCCATGGTCCAGTGGCCGGAATTGTGCGGCCGCATCGCGAGCTCGTTGACCATCAGCCCGCCGTCGACGGTTTCGAACAACTCTACGGCCAGCACCCCTACCACGCCCAGTTCCGCTGCGAGCTGAAGCGCCAACTGAGCTGCGGCGCTGCCGAGTTCGGAGTCAAGTCGCGGCGCAGGCGCGATGACCTCCACGCAGATCCCGTCGAGCTGCACGGTCTGCACCACCGGCCAGGCCGCGCCCTGTCCGAACGGCGAGCGTGCCACCAGGGCGGCCAGTTCGCGTCGCAAAGCCACCTTCTCCTCGACCAGCACCGCAGCCCCGTCGGCCAGGCACCGGCCCACGACATCGCGGGCCTCGCCCAAGTCACGGGCCAGCGTCACACCGCGACCGTCGTACCCGCCACGCACGGTCTTCACCACGATCGGCGCGTCCACTCGCGCCGCGAATGCATCCACGTCGGCGACGTCGGTCGCCGCCGCGAACCGCGGCACCGGGGCACCCAGCGCCTCCAGCCGCCGCCGCATCACGAGTTTGTCCTGGGCGTGAATCAGCGCCGAGGGTGGCGGCGCCACATTCACGCCGTCGGCCACCAGCTTCTCGAGTAGCTCGGTAGGCACGTGTTCGTGATCGAAGGTCAGCGCGTCCGCTCCTGCGGCCGCACGGCGCAGCGCATCGAGGTCGGTGTGCGCGCCGAGCACCACGTCGGGCGTGACCTGCGCGGCCGGGTCGTCCGCACTGACCGCCAGCACCCGCAGCGTCTGACCAAGCGCGATCGCGGCCTGATGGGTCATCCTGGCCAGCTGCCCGCCGCCGATCATCGTCACCACCGGGGGCACGTTCGGGGTGCTGGTCACACGCTTATGTTGTCATGGCGGTGACCGGCAGCCATAGGTGCCTTGACCTGCGCGGGTGCGCGTATCCTGCGCTATTTCCGTACACTGCCCTCTTGTGTCCTTCACCGATGCCACGATCGCGCGGCTGCCACGCCCGATCCGGCCGTACTTCGAACGACATCACGAACTCATAAAATTCGCGATCGTAGGCGCGACGACGTTCGTCATCGACTCTGCGGTCTTCTACACGCTCAAGCTCACGGTGCTGGAGCCCAAGCCCGTCACCGCGAAGATCATCGCCGGCATAGTCGCGGTGATCGCGTCGTACATCCTCAACCGTGAATGGAGCTTCCGCGACCGCGGAGGCCGCGAGCGTCATCACGAGGCACTGCTGTTCTTCGGCTTCAGCGGCGTCGGCGTGCTGATCTGCATGGCGCCGCTGTGGTTCTCCAGCTACGTGCTGATGTTGCGAGTCCCTGAGGTCAGCCTGACGGTGGAGAACATCGCCGACTTCATCGCCGCCTACGTCATCGGCAATCTGCTGCAGATGGGCTTCCGGTTCTTTGCCTTCCGCCGGTGGGTCTTCCCCGACGAGTTCGGCCGCAACCCGGACAAGGCGGTCGAATCGCTCACCGCCGGCGGCATCGCCGAGGTCCTCGAGGACCAGCGCGATCCGAATCTGCACGACGGAAACGTCACGCCGCTGCGTCGTTCCACCCGCCGCGACAGGCGGCTCGATCAGCTCGGCGATTCCTCCGAGCCCAGGGTGTCGAAGACTTCGTGATACAGCAGCGAGTGGACCCGCTCCACTCGCGGAATGTCATGGAACTCAAGCGGATCTTGCGCCGCTGATTCGATGATCAACGTGCCGGTGCGCACCATGCGGTCGATCAGGCCATGGCGGAATTCGACACTGTTGATCCGCGCCAGCGGAATGTCGATGCCCTGGCGCGTCAGCAGTCCGTGGCGGAACATCACCCGACGGTCGGTGATGACGAAATGCGTTGTCCACCAATTCAGGAACGGCCAGACCGTCAGCCACCCGACGATCACCAGCCAGACGGCGAGGATGACAAGCAGCACGACCGTGCGCGCAGTGGACTGCCAGTCGGTCTGATTGACGAAGCCGGCGCCGAACGCCGCAAGCGCGGTGGCCACCAACAGAATTAGCACCGGGCCGATCAGCCGCTTCCAGTGCGGGTGCCTGTGCAGAACCACCCGCTCGTCAGCCGCAAGCACATTCTCGGGATACCCCACGCTGCGACTTTACCCAGACGGCGGCCGGTCCAGGGGTCGCAAATGCACAATGTCGCCCGCAGCGATCGTCGCGGCATCCGCGCCGGTGTCGATGGACAGCCGCCCATGTCTGTCGATCGAGACGGCGGTGCCGACGACCTCACGTCCACCCGGCAGAAGGGCGCGCACGCGCGACCCTATCGTTACGCTGCGGGCGCGATAGCCGTCGATCAGCGCTGCACTTGCACCGCCGGAATCCCGCCAACCGCCGACCCGCAATGCCAGTTGGACAAGAAGGTGTCGCACCAGCTCACTTCGGTCCACCGTCGCACCGAGTGCGGACAGCGACGTGGCACCGGGCTCGCCGATCTCGTCGGGTTGCAGCGTCACATTGAGCCCGATACCCACGACGACGATCGGCTGTCGGGACGCTACCTCCGCGAGGATGCCGGCAAGCTTGCCTCCGTCTGCGATCACATCATTGGGCCACTTCAACCCCGCCTTGACATTGGTCGTCGCCGCAATGGCGTCCACCACCGCGATACCCGACAAGAGCGGAAGCCATCCCCAGCTGTCCTCTGGGACACCATCGGCCGAGATACCCACCGACATCGTGATGAGGGCCCGAGGCACCCCCGACCATGTCCGTCCGCCGCGTCCGCGGCCCGCGGTCTGGTGCTCGGCCAGCAGCACCGAACCGGCGATGTCGTCGCCGGCGGCGGCTCGCGCGATCAAATCGGCATTGGTGGAGCCGGTTTCGTCGACGACGTCAAGGCGACGCCACGGCGACCGCGGGCCCGTCAGTTCGCGGCGTAAGGCGGGGCCATCCAGGGGCGGACGCGACAGGTTGTCAGTCATTCGACGCCGCCTTGCCGACTGCGGCGCCGAAACCGGCTTCCGGGCCGCTGCAATCGCCGATTCAGAACCCCTTCGCGATTTAAGAACAATGCAGGTCGAGGCACCGAACCGGCCTCACCCTGGATGTAGCGGAGCACGAATGGACACTATCGTGCGTCCCAACGACATCGGCCGACACCACCCGCTAGGGCAGCCACCCCGAGAGGTAGCGTGACCGACGAGTAGGAGGTCTCGATGGCTGCTTTGTCCGGCAACCCGGATTTCGATCTGTTCACACTGTCCGACGAACACAAAGAGTTGAGAGCAGTGCTGCGCCATCTGTGTGAGAAGGAGATCGCCCCGTATGCGGCCGATGTCGATGAGAAGGCCCGCTACACCGATGAGGCTCTTGCGGCGCTGACTTCGTCCGGGTTCGCCGCGATCCATATTCCCGAGGAGTACGGCGGGCAGGGTGGGGACGCGGTGGCGGGCTGCATCGTCATCGAAGAGGTCGCGCGGGTGTGCGCGTCCTCGTCGCTGATCCCGATCTGTAACAAGCTGGGCACCATGGGCATGTTGATGCGGGGCAGCGAGGAGCTTAAGAAGCAGGTGCTGCCGTCGATCGCGGCTGGGGAAGCGGTGGCGTCGTATGCGCTTTCGGAGCGGGAGGCCGGCAGCGACGCGGCGTCGATGCGCACCCGCGCCCGGGCCGAGGGCGATGAATGGGTGCTCAACGGTGCCAAGTGCTGGATCTCCAATGGCGGGCACTCGACGTGGTACACGGTGATGGCGGTGACCGATCCCGATAAGGGGGCGAACGGCATTTCGGCGTTCGTCGTGCACAAGGACGATCCGGGGTTCGTCGTGGGGGCCAAGGAGAAGAAGCTGGGGATCAAGGGGTCGCCGACCACCGAGTTGTATTTCGAGGATTGCCGTATTCCGGGTGATCGGATGATCGGTGAGCCGGGCACCGGGTTCAAGACGGCGTTGGCCACCTTGGATCACACGCGTCCGACGATCGGCGCCCAAGCGGTGGGTATCGCTCAGGGCGCAGTGGATGCCGCGATCGCATATGTCAAGGAGCGCAAGCAGTTCGGCAAGCCGATCAGTGACTTTCAGGCGGTGCAGTTCATGCTCGCCGACATGGCGATGAAGCTGGAGGCGGCTCGGCTGTTGGTGTACACCGCGGCGGCTCGTGCCGAACGCGGTGAGCCGAACCTCGGATTCCTCTCTGCGGCGTCGAAGTGCTACGCCTCCGATGTCGCCATGGAGGTGACAACCGATGCGGTCCAGCTGTTCGGCGGCTATGGCTATACCACCGACTTCCCCGTCGAGCGGTTCATGCGGGATGCCAAGATCACGCAGATCTACGAGGGCACCAACCAAATTCAGCGCGTCGTCATGTCACGAGCGCTGCTGAAGTAACGCCCGAATCTGGACACGCAGCATCGGTCGTCGGTTCAGTAGCGCGGCGCATCAGTGATAGATCCCGACATCGCAGGACCGCGCACTAGTCGGCGTATTCGATGAACATCGCCATCCCCGCCTCGAGGTGATAGGTGTTGTGGCAATGGGTGATCCACTTACCGGGATTGTCCGTGTCGAATTCGACCTCCACGGTCTGCTTCGGCGGAACGAGCACGGTGTCTTTGCGGGCCCGCGGGGTATCGCCCCTCATCACCTGGAAGGTGTGCCCGTGTAGGTGAAACGGGTGGAACATCATGGACTCGTTGACGAAGCGAATCCGGACCCGCTGATTCGGCTTCACCGGCACGCCGTCGCGCGGCGGGTCGTAAAGCCTGCCGTTGATCGGCCAGGTGTAGCCGTCGTCCGGGCCGCTCAAACGTGCGTCGATCACCTGTTCGGGCGCGCGGGCCGGCAGGGTGACCTCCGGCGTCGGCGTCAGCGTGGCGGTGTCGAGCGGTGCCTCACGCCTAACCACCGCCACGAACTCGGCGGCCTTGACCGCGCTTGGCGCGTTGTTCACCCGCAGGTTCAGCTGCGCGTGACCCCGCTTGCCCTCCGCAAAGGCGACCACCGGCACTGACGTGTCGAGGTTGACGATCGCGTCCACCCGCTCGCCCATGCCCAGGATCACCGAGGTCGCCGGTGCCGGCACCACGGGGTAGCCGTCGGTTTGGATGACGTGCATCGTGGCACCGGGCACCGCCACACGAAACGCCGTATCCGAGCCGGCGTTGATGACGCGTAACCGAATCCGTTGGCCCGCACGGTAATCCGCGATCTGCGGGTCGGACGGAACGCGGCCGTTGATCAAGAAGTACGGATATGTGACGTCGCCGCCGTCTTCGCCAAGCGGACTTGTCGGGGTCACCCCGGGACCGCCGGGTGCCATTGGTTTCATCCCCGTATTGCGCAGATTGTCCAGCACCTGATCCGGATTCGTCCCTGTGCCGTCGATCCAATCGTCAAGTACCACAACCAGTTCGTCGTCGTAGGTTGCTCCCTCGTTCGGGTCCTCGATGATCAGCGTCCCGTAGAGACCGCGGTCCAGTTGGGTCCCGACGTGTGAGTGATACCAATAGGTCCCGGCGTCCGGCACAACGAAGTCGTAGGAGAATGTTCCTTGGGCAGGGATCGGCTGCTGCGTCAACGGGGGCACGCCGTCCATGTCGTTGACGATCGCAATGCCGTGCCAATGGATGCTGGTGTCGGCGGGCAGCTTGTTCGTCACGTCGGCGCGCAGTCGTTCGCCCTTGCGGATCCGTATCTCGCGTCCGGGAACCTGGCCGTTGTACGCCCACGTGCGCACGGTCACGCCACCGAGGTCGATCTCGGTCTCGGCGGGCTCGAACGCGGCGTTGACGGCGGCCTCAGCGGCAACGGGCGATGACGGCGCCTGGGCGGCACGAGAGGAACACCCCGCGATTCCCGCCGCCGCTCCCATTGCCGACAGCACTAGAAAGTTTCGTCGGTCGATCATTCCCGGAGCGTGGCACTCCGGCGCCGCTGCCGGTGTGAAACTGCCGATTCCGTCAGTACGTGAGCCCGGCCACGGGCCATCGGTTTCGCAAGTCGATCGAGCGGTCGGAGACACGGTTTTACCCCTTGGTGATTTTCTCCATCTGCCGGCGACGATCCAGCGCGGTTTGGTCCGGATTCGACACCTGCACGAGTGAAGCACCGACTGCGAACATGGCCAACAGATTGTCGGTCAGATCGTCGGCGGTATCCCAGTTCTTGGTCGATAGCACTCGGTCGGCGGCGGTGAAACCCTGTGCGGCAGCAGATGCTTGGGCACCGGTCAGTGCGTCGGCGACGGACTGACCGTCGAGCGCCGCGCCCGGATGGCGTTCTGGCGAGATCTGGTCGCCATGCACTCGCACGGCGGTGGCGTAGTCCGTCACACCGACAGGAAGGTCGGGCACCGGCTTGCCGAACGGATCGAGTGACAGCACGGCGATCTCGCCGACGCCGATGGCGTCGTCGGCCTCGGACAGCCGCTCGGCGGTGCACAGGGCGATGTCTGCCCTGTCGGCTGACCAGCCGACGTCCAAGACGACTTCAGCGCCGATCCACCAGATCCCGAACAGCACCGCGGCGGTCTGCCAATGCGCGGGCAGAAGCACCGCGATACGGCTGGCTGGACCGGCACCCAGTTCGTCGCGTAACAGGTTGCCGGTCTTGGCGGCCCAGTTGGCAAGCGTGGCGGTGGACAACTCGATGCGTTCGCCGGTGGCGTCGTCGTAGTAGGTGATCCGCGGGCCGGCCGGGTCGGCGGCCATGAGCGGGTCGAGTATCGCGGAACTGACTGTGGTCACGTCTACAGCATGTCGAACAACTGAACCGAGTGTTCGGCACCGCCCTTCTCGGGCGTCATTGGTTCAGGCCGCGGATGCGGTGTGAACTTGTGTTCCCGCTTCAACCGGGCTGGTTTCACCGGCACACCTAGGGTGCTGGTCAGTGCCGTCCCGTCGGCGGGCGTTGGTGGCCCGGCCCTGTTGCTTGGGGGTCCGGGGATCGTTGTGATGCTCTTGGCCCCAGCGGGCCAGGTTGACCGCGGCGTTGAGGTCGCGATCAGCAGAACGGCCGCACACGCACGTGAACATCCGATCGGCTAGGGTCAGCTCGCGGTGGATGACCCCGCAGGCGGGGCATTCACCGGACTAGTGGCAACGGAGTACTTACTGGTCGGCAACTTCTTCTCTTGGTTTCCGGGAACGTGTCGTGGGGGCAAGCGTTTCTAGCCAGGTGTGGATTCGTTGGGCAACAGCGTCCCACCCGGGCTCGACCATCATGTTGTGACCCATGTTCGGGAAGATTTCTGCTTCGGTGCGGTAAGCAAGCGCGGTCGCGCGGACTTCCTCCTGTGTGATGCAGCCGTCGGATTCAGCACCCAAGACCAGGAGCGGCGTCGTGACCGCTCAGGCTTAGGCAGGTCGAGCTGAACCATGTCCAGCGTGATTCTCCCACCGAACTCTTCCTCAAGTCGTGCTGCATAGCGCACGACATCGGGCTCGGGGGTGTGTGGGGAGTAGAAGTATTCGCGTGCAAGTTTGGGCGTGTTGTAACCGTGCAGCGATCTTGTTGTGACGGTGCTTCTGATGCCATGCCATGGGTGGCGTTTCATACCGCGCAGCAAGAATCCACCAGCGCCGCGCGTGGAGACGGATGCGACAAGGACGCCGGCCGGGGCGTCATGCGTCTCGAGGTATTTCTGCACCACGAAACCGCCCATCGAGTGGCCGATCACCACCGGCCGTGTGGGCAGGCTATTCGCTACTGATTCGACATCGGTGACGAAGTCGGCGATCGAACACCTCTGCATGCGCTTTTGCGCTGGGCTTCCCCCGTGGCCGCGGAGGCTGACCGCCAGCGCGCGGTGGCCCTTGTCCGCGAAAAAGTCTAGGAAGTGTTCGTCCCAGCACCAAGCTGCATGCCAGGCTCCGTGGACGAAAAGCAGTGGCGCCGGGTGAGATTCACTAGAAGACCCCTTGTCGATTACCTCGAGCATGAGTCTGACTCCTTGTGCGGGGAAGCTATTGACGGCATTCGAGCCCAGATGGGTTCGCTGCGCTGCCGCTGAGAATAGCTTCGGCCACGCTGGATGCATCCAAATTGGTTCATGAATATTGCCGGTGGCCGTCCAGGGGTCGGAGATTCCCGCTGTCCCGTTCATTGCGGTCGGGTGATGGTCGGGATGCCAAGGTTGGCCAAGGCGGCGGTTGTGCGACTGGGCTGTGTGATGGTGCGGTCGAGTGCGACGAGTTTCTTGGCCGCGGCGTCGAGGCTGGTCTGTAGTCCTTGGACTTCGCCGAGCCAGCCGTTCATGCGGGCTTCTGTGATGCGTTCGTCGAGGCTGCGGATGATTTCGACGAGCCGATTGCGCTGTTTGGGGTCGACGCGCAGCATTGGGCATCTGACGCAGGCGTGTTCGTGTTGGCAGGGAGTGCCGTAGGGACGGCCGCAGGTTCCGAGTTCGAGTTTGCGCTCGTGGAAGTGCTGGTGGAATTCGCGCCATTCGTGTTCGGTGGGTTCGCGGTATTCGGCTTCGGGGCGCACCAGGCGCCGACGGTCGAGGAAGGATCGGTAGGTGCGGATCATGTCGTCTTGGAAGACCGCCAGGTAGTGCTGGGTGGTGCTGAGGTTGGCGTGTCCGAGGATTTTGGCGGCGATGTGAATGGGCAGTCCACCGGTGACGGCCTCGGTGGTGAACATCCGACGAAAGTCGTGCGGCGTGTAGTGCAACGGTTTCCCGGCGTTGTCGGTGATCCCCGCCCTGCGGACCGCACCTCGCAGCAGACCGTACACACCTTCGATGCTGATTACCGTTGTGCGCCATGTTCTTTGGCTCGTTCGTTGAAACAGGTGCGGCAGCGGTGGCCCCTCGATCCGCTCGTAGGGGTCGTATCGGACGATTGCCGGAATGACGCCGTTGTTCTGGCTGCGGACTCGGCTGACAACGGCCGCGAGAACGTTGGCCAGTTCGGGGCTGACCAGCAGAAGGCGCTCCTCAGCATTCTTTGACGGCACGATCTGAAGGAGAGGGACGACCTCGCCGGTGTCGGGCAGTCGGTATTGGGCCAGCGCGAGGTGGGTGATCTCGAGGAGTTCTTCGAGTCGGATGCCGGTGTGGCGCAGCGTTTCGATGATCGCCCAGGACCAGAACGCATCGTCCTCGTCCTTGGCGACGTCACGAATTTCGCCGGTGTCGAGACGCTTCAACGGCAGGGCGTAGCCGCCCATGTGCCGGGCGGCCTTTCTGGACTTGAATCGCTGGAGCCGTTCGTACCGAACACCGCGGTGCACGAGGCCGTCGCCGGGCTGTGCTTGTGTGGCCAGGGCCAGCAGCTCGGTGGTTTCTAGCCGGAACGCTTCGGCGGTGTCGACGATGCGGTCTAGGTATGGGAGGCGTTCGCGCACGCGTTGATGCGACGCGGCCACGGCATTCTTGCGGAGTTTTTCCATGCCGTCGGTTTCGCCGCGGCGGATCGGGCAGGGTACGGCCCACGGCGCCCAGGAGGCGTCCTCCAGTGCCCATTCGTGGATGTCGAGGTAGAACGCGCGCACGCTGACGAGCAGCGGCAGGTAGTCGCGGCGTGGGTGGGTGCTGCCGTCGCGAGTAGTGATCACCTGAACGCGCTGCTTCCACGCCTCGGCGACCTCTGGGGTCAGGTGTAGTGATTCGATGCCGGGGTGGTGCTGCTCGATGTCGGCCCAGAACAGCTTGGCTAGCCGGGTTGTCAGGCCGCGCAGCGTCGCGTAGTCCATTGCGGGGCGGCGGTGGTCGAGGTAACGCACCAGCACGTCGCGGATGGTGCGGCTGCGCAGGTGGTAGGAATCCACCAGATCGGCGGTGGGGCGTTGTCCTTGGCGGCGCACGACAGCGTTGAGCGGTTGTGATGTCGTGAGCACTCCGATGGCCGCGAGGAGATCCCAGGCTTGGGCGGCGCCGTGCGGAATCTGCTGGCCGCGTCGCAGGTAGTAGTCGCGGAGTTCGAAGAAGTTCTGCTCGGTGATGCCTTCGAGGTCGGCGCCGGTATGCAACACCAGGCGCACCAGGGTGGGTTTTCTTGCCGTCGTTGATCTGCTTACCCGACATTCCGAGTTCGCGGCCGGTGTGATCGAGGCTGGCGAAGAGTTCGGGGTTCAGATTCCGTTGGACCCCGTCGAAGAAGCCGGCGAGGTGGTTGCCGTGAAAGAAGCCGTAGCCCGGCCGGAACGCTCGCGCGCACATCACATACCGCAGCCCGGTGAACAGCTCGTCCCGGATCGTCTTTTCGAGCCGCCAGTCCTGCGAGGCCAGCAGGTCCATCCACGTCTTGTCGTCGCCGTTGGCGGTGTCCCAGCGCTCTTGCCAGCCAGCGCCCGGGTATTGCTGCAACCAGTCCAGGACTCGGGTGGCGCCCCGGAGGTACTTGGCGGACTTGCGGCGCCGATCGTCACCGGGCCAGTCCGGCAGCGTGGGCAGCACCTTCAACACTTCGGCGGCCGGCAGAGCGTCGACCGGTGACAGGGGATGATCACATGGATGCTGCTGCGCCAGCGGCGATGTGGCCACGGGAGCAGATGTGGTGGTGGTCGCGGTCACGGCGTATCACCACCGAAGAGAATCGCGAGGGCGTCGCCGTCGTATCCGTCTGCGACGGTCGCGGCGTTGCTTTGTTTGTGTTGCTCGCGCTCGGCCAAGTACGTCGCCACTCGCCGGATCACCTGGTCCTGTTCTTCAACCATGTAAACGTCAGCGGTGGTCGACAGGTGAGCGTGACCGAGGATCGTCTGGACGTCGCGCATCGTCAGCGAGGCGTCGCGGCTCATGCGTAGCGCCGCGGTATGGCGAAGGTCGTGCATCGTCCAGTTCGTCCCCAGGACCGCGTTGACGCGGCGGAACACCGCCCGCAGAGCCTCGTAGTTCATCGGCTGCCGGTGCAGACCGTTGCCGTGGTCGCGTCGCCGCAGTGTCCACCACAACGGTTCATCCGCCCGCGGCTGCTGTCCTAGGTGGGCCAGATACAAGCGCAGCCACACCATCGCTTCCGGGCTCACCGGCAGCCATTGAGCGGCCTGGCTGCCCTTGCGGCGTACGCAGACGAGCTGTTCGCCCCAATCGACATCGACGCCCCGGATGCCCAGCACCTCCGATGCTCTGACCGCGCTACTGACCGTGACGGCGAGCAGCGCTCGGTCGCGGTTTGAGCGCAGAGCACTAAACAGGTCGGTCCACCGCTCGTCCGGCAGCGCCCGCGGCGCCTGCTTGGGCAGTTTCGGGTTGAAGGCGATGCGGCCCTCGTTGCGGAAGACGTCCAAGGGGTTGTGATGGGAATGGGGCCGATGAGTCGAGCGATCCACCGGCACCGGGTTGATCAGCGGCCCGCTGCCGCGATCAATCCAGAACTCGTAGAAATCGCGCAGGACCGCGTTGGAGTGACGCACCGTCCGTGGCTGGTAACGGTCGTCGAGATAGCGTTTGCGGGTGATCGGGTTGACCGTGCCCGCCGTCGCCGCCGACGCCGTACGGGCTGCCCGTCGCCGCTTCGTCGCCCCGCTGAACCACAGCACGAAGTCCTTCACCTCTGCTGAAGTGGCTTTGTCCCAGTCTGTTTCAACGACTTTCAACCAGCGCCACCACCGCAGCAGCCCGTAGGCATAGCTGCGCACGCTGGCCGCCGCGTTGCCCCGAGCGATGAAATCGGCGAGATAGATCTCGATCGGGCCCACGGGATCTCCCGCGTCGTCGAGCACCCGCCACGGAACAGCTTCGTCGACTGCAACCACGCGTCCCCACCGCGGCAGGACGATCTGACTGAGGTCTCTGTCGTCACGCGATAGCACCATGACATCGATGAGTACCGGGGGTCACTGACAACTCGGGGAGACCAGTCGGAGTGTCGTCGCGTAGTCCGGTCGACGGGCAAAGCTTGCTCGACGGATACCAACGGTCGGCAACGTACAACTCGCCATGCCGCCAGGCCTGTTTGTAGCCCAGGATTCGCGCGAATTCGGCCCAGCCGGCATCGGAGATGGCTTGGGCCAGGCGGTGGTTGGCCAGCATCCCGGACACGTTCAGGCCTTCGATGACGAGCCGGTCGTGGGTCTTGACCAGCTTGTTCGACACTTGGTGGAGGAAATGGCGGCGCACATTGGCGACGTGATGGTGGTGACGCCCTAGCTTGGCGGCGGCGCACGGCGGTTACGTGATCCTTTCTGCTTGCGCGACAATGATTTCGCGAGGCGCCGTTGCCCGATCATCCCGCCGGCCAGCGCTTTGGGGGCATCGATGATGCGGGCCACCTCGCGGCCGTCTGCGTCACCCGCGACCACAAACGCCGACAGACCGCGATCGACACCGACCCAACCGCCGTGATCGCCGTCGACGCGTGGCGGGTGCTGGTGGGCGGGATGCAGGTCGGCGGCCTCGACATTCAGCGATACCCACCACCGGCCCGCATGGTGGCTGATAGAGGCGAACAGTATCTTGACTCGGCCTTTGGCGAGCATGCGCCGCAACCGGCGAGTGTCGTCGAACACCCCGATCTGCCCGATTCCGGGCAACGTCACCGAACGCGGCCGGCCGTTATCGCCGACGCGAATCGCCGCGCGGCGACCCTTGGGGTGGTTGTTGCGCAGCCGAAACGACGCCACTCCACCGGCCTTCTTCTTAAAACGGGGGAAGCCCATCCGCTTACCTTTGCGCCTGCCCGAGCGCGAGTCCGACCAGGCGGCCAGCGCCCGGCCGCAATCCACGGCGGCTTCCTCGAACACCTGCTGACGCACGTCACGCCGCCACGGCAGGCCTGTCACTATAATCTCCGTTTCGCCCGTCGAGTCGACGGTGAACACCCGACCAGCGTCCTCGGTTTTCTTCCACGCGTTAAATGCGTTGATCAGATCAAACCCGGTCCACGGCACTTCGATACCGGGATTGGTTTGCGTTGGGTGAGCGCGGTTTTCACCATCCGCAGGCACTGGTTGAACGCGAACCGGGCCGCGCCGGCGTGCCGGGCCAGCACCTCACACTGCTCGACCTTGGGATCGAGACAGAAGCGGAACGTGGTTTGCCGAGCCATCGTTGCCTCAGCCTCCCACGACCCACCGACACCGGCCTGACCGCGCGTGACGTGTCGGCCCAGCCCACGTCTAGGTGGACAACGGCGACACCGGCCAGACGGTCACCGAGGCCGCTGCCAAGTGCGGACCAACCATCGACGTCGTATCCGGCCCGAAACTCGAGAACGGGTTCACCTTTCAGCTCGGCCGCTGTCGTCGAACACACCAACGGCTGGATCAGCCGAGGTCAACGGTTCGTCACCCGCTAGTTGACGCACTGCGGGTCATTGGAGCCGGCGGTGAGGATCGGCGATGGCGGAGGCTCCGTCGAGTCCGTCGAGTCCGTCGATCCGGCTGCGGCGGGATCGACGGTGTTCAGCGTCGCGTCGCTGCCGTCAAGGCCGGAGCCTGGCCCGGTGTAGTCATTCGTCAGCACGACCCGCACCGTGCCGGGAGCCACGGACGGGCTCTCGACGACCTGAAGTCCGCCAAGATCCGTCGAGACTGCTTGCGCGCCAAGGTCGTCCGCTTTGGCGGCCTGCACCTGGCTGCCGGTCACTGGACCGCCCTCATGGTTTCCGGTGGAGCCGGGCGCGAACCCCTTGTTGGTCAGCACCGCCGACACCGCGGCGGCCAACCCGTTGACATCGGTGGCGTTGACCACGTCGACGGTGGTTTGGCTTGGCGTGTACGCCAGTTCCTCGGTCTTGCCTTCGTCCTGCTCATGCAGCAGGCTGGCCACCCACTCCTGCACCTGAGTTGGGTCCACCCGCACGACGCTTTGCATCCCGTCGTCGCTCCAGCCGCTCTCCTCGAGCACGGGAATGGTGGCGAAGGCGACACTTCCTGCCGCCAGCTTCTGCAGCTGTTCGGCGAAATCCATGATGTCCCAACCATCGGAGATCACCACCGAGCGCTGAACGGCCTGTTGTAGCCGGTCCAGGGTGGCCGGGCTGGACAACGTCTTACCTGAGATGACTTGGTGGGCCAGCGAGGCCATCACCGCCTGCTGGCGGGTCACCCGGTCCAGGTCGCCACGGGGCAGGTCGTGGCGTTGGCGAACGAAGCTGAGTGCCTGCGGCCCGTCAAGCTTCTGCCAGCCCGCGGGGAAGTCGGCACCCGAAAGCGGTTCGTAAACCGCCTCTTTCAGGCAGACGTCGACGCCGCCGAGGGCGTCGGTGATCAAGGCGAAGCCGAGCAGCCCGATTTCGGCGTAGTGGTCGACGGTGACGCCGGTCAGGTTGGCGACGGTCTTGATCAACGCTTCGCGGCCGGCCTCAGCCGCTTCCGGTCCCGCCTGTGCTTGTTCCATTCCGTCTTGTTCGACCAGCTCCTTCAACTTCTCCAAATGGACCGATCCGTAGACGCCGTTGATTTTCATCTTGGCCACACCTGGCGCCTCGACATAGGAGTCGCGGGGGATGGAGATCGCGGTGGCGGACTTTCCGTTGTTCGGGATGCGCACCAAGATGATCGTGTCGGTGTTGGTGGCGTCGTCGTCGCCGGCCCGCAGCGTTGCGAGTTCTGATTCCGAGAGCGAGTTGCCGTGCGCGTCGGTGCGGCTGTCCATGCCGACCATCAGGATGTCGATCGCGCCGTCCTCGCCGCCTCCACCCAGGGTGATGGGCGAGATCTGGTTGATTCCGGATTCGAACGACCGGATCTTGCCCCACGCGACGCCAGTGCCCACCACGATCGCCAACGCCACAGACACGGCGATGACACGAAGCAGGCGAGCGGGCATCTGCTCAGGCTACTTGCGAGACGGCCGCAGACCGGGTAGCGATCCCCGGCGTGCCAGACTCGTCACCATGTCTGCCCGAATCGTTATCTCCGGCGCGGGCGGTCTGGCTGGACGGGTCTTGGCAGATCGGGCCCGTAGGCAGGGTCGCGACGTGCTGGCACTCCCGTCGTCGCAATGGGACATCACCGACGCCGCAGCGGCTGAAGGTCTCGTCCGGGCCGGTGACGTGGTGGTCAACTGCGCCGCATACACCAAAGTCGACGGCGCTGAGACCGACCAGGCACGCGCGCACGCCGTCAACGTCGCCGGAGCCGAGAACGTCGCGCACGCCTGCGCCCGCGTCGGCGCGGAGCTGATCCACATCTCCACCGACTACGTCTTCAGCGGCGATTTCGGCGACGAGAAGCCGCACCCGTACGAGATCGACGACGAAGCCGGCCCGCGCAGTGTGTACGGCCGCACCAAGCTGGCCGGTGAACTTCTCGTGCTGGCCGCGATGCCCGACGCGCACATCGTCAGAACGGCGTGGATCTACCAGGGCGCCGACGGCAGCGATTTCGTCGCCACCATGCGGCGGTTGGCGGCCGGCGACGGGACGGTCGACGTGGTGGCCGACCAGGTGGGGTCGCCGACCTATGTCGGCGACCTGGTCGATGCGCTGTTGGAGGTCGCCGACGGCGCAATCCGTGAGCCGGTGCTGCACGCCGCCAACGAAGGAGAGGCCAGCCGTTTCGAGCAGGCAAAGGCGGTATTCGAGGCCGTCGGCGCCGACCCGGGGCGGGTGCGGCCGGTCGGCACCGAGCGGCACCCCCGACCGGCGCCGCGGCCGCCGTACTCGGCACTGTCGGGCAGGCTGTCCGCCGCGGCGGGGCTGACTCCGCTCCGTCCGTGGCGTGAGGCGTTGGCTTCAGCGCTCACTGGCGCTGCGCGCTGACCGGCCGGTTAACCTCTACGCCGTGAGTGACGAACTGGTCGTGGTGACGGTGACGTATTCACCGGGACCACATCTCGACCGGTTCCTGGCCTCGCTGTCGCATGCCACTGCTCGGCCGGTGACGGTGATCATGGCCGATAACGGGTCTACCGACGGTTCCCCAGAAGAAGCACTGGAGCGCTATCCGAATGCCCGGCTGCTGCGCACCGGCGCCAACTTGGGGTACGGCGGCGCGGTGAATCGCGGCGCCGCCGAAGCCTTCAAGGAATCGGAGTGCTCGGATTTCTTTGTCGTAGCCAATCCCGACGTGCAATGGGGGCCACGCAGCATCGACATCCTGCTGGAGGCTGCCGCACGCTGGCCGCGGGCCGGTGCGCTAGGCCCGCTGATCCGTGAGCCGGACGGCTCGGTCTACCCGTCCGCGAGGCACCTTCCGAGCCTGATCCGTGGCGGAATGCACGCGGTGGTCGGCCCGGTGTGGAAGTCGAACCCGTGGACGGCCGAGTACCGCCAGGAGCGACACGAGCCCAGCGAACGCCCCGTCGGCTGGCTGTCCGGCTCGTGTCTGTTGCTACGGCGGGCCGCGTTCGATGAGATATCTGGGTTCGACGAGCGCTACTTCATGTACATGGAGGACGTCGACCTGGGTGATCGCCTCGGTAAGGCGGGCTGGCGGAACGTGTACGTGCCATCGGCGGAGATTTTGCACGACAAGGGCCACGCGACCGGCCGCGACCCGGCCCGCAACTTGGCGGCCCACCATACGAGCACCTACACTTTTTTGGCAGATCGGTATGCAAGGCGGTGGCAGGCGCCGCTGCGGTGGACGATGAGGGCAGCACTGACCGCGCGCGCGGGTCTGGTGGTCCGAAATTCGAGGCGCAAACAGGTGAAAGGACGGCACTAGTGGTCAATCCGGCAGAGGTGGACGCCGTCGTCTTGGTCGGCGGCCAGGGCACCCGGTTGAGGCCGTTGACGCTATCGGCGCCCAAGCCCATGCTGCCGACCGCTGGTCTGCCCTTCCTAACCCACCTGCTGTCGCGCATCGCCGAGGCCGGCATCGAACACGTGGTGCTGAGCACCTCCTATAAGGCGACGGTCTTCGAGGCGGAGTTCGGCGACGGCTCGAAGCTCGGCCTGCAGATCGACTACGTCGTCGAGGACGAGCCGCTGGGCACCGGCGGCGGCATCGCCAACGGCGCCTCCAAGCTGCGCCACGACACCGCCCTGGTGTTCAACGGCGACGTGCTCTCCGGCGCCGACCTGGGGGCGCTTCTCGACACACACGAGAACAACGACGCGGACGTGACCCTGCACCTGGTGCGCGTCGGCGACCCCCGCGCCTTCGGCTGCGTGCCCACCGACTCCGAGGGTGTGGTGACGGCGTTCCTGGAGAAGACGCAAGACCCGCCGACCGACCAGATCAACGCCGGCTCCTACGTGTTCAAGCGCGAGGTCATCGACCGCATTCCGAAAGGGCGCGCGCTCTCAATTGAGCGCGAGGTGTTCCCGCAGCTGCTGTCCGACGGGCTGAAGGTGTGCGGGTACGTCGACGCAACCTACTGGCGCGACATGGGCACGCCGGACGACTTCGTGCGCGGCTCGGCCGACCTGGTCCGCGGCATCGCCCCGTCGCCTGCGCTGGGTGGGCATCGTGGCGAGGCGCTGGTGCACGACGGGGCGGCCGTCGCCCCTGGCGCGCTGCTGATCGGCGGCACGGTCGTCGGGCGCGGCGCGGAGATCGGTGCGGGCACCCGGCTGGACGGCGCGGTGATCTTCGACGGGGTTCGGGTCGAGGCAGGCGCGGTGATCGAACGCTCGATCATCGGGTTCGGGGCCCGCATCGGCCCACGCGCCCTGATCCGCGACGGCGTGATCGGCGACGGCGCCGACATCGGCGCACGCTGCGAGCTACTGCGCGGCGCCCGGGTGTGGCCGGGCGTCACCATCCCTGACGGCGGCATCCGCTACTCCACCGACGTCTAACGCTCAGGCGGGCTCGCGCAGCGGGCGATCCGGCCCTCGACGTGTCGCTTGACCGGTGCTGCTGGCGTGCCGCGAATTATGGCGCGCCATGGAGTTTTTCGACGTAGCGGCATGCCGCCGCCTCGGCATAGGGCGCAGCGACCTCCGCGCCCTGAACATGCTCGAGAAACGGTCCGCTCAGCGCCGCGGCGCTCGCAGAAAGCCTCAGCCTGACCCGCGGTTCCTTAACCGCGTTGATCGATCGGCTCGAAGCCGCACACTTGGTGAACCGCGAGCTGGCGCCACATGACCGACGGGGCGTCCTGGTCGGGCTTCAGCAGCCCACCCGGCGGGCGCTGGCCGACATCTATCGGCCGTTGGGGCACGCTGTCGCCGCGGCGGCCGCCGGCCTCAGCGCACGGGACCGATGCGCACTGCTTCGGTGCCTCGCCGGCATCACCGAGGTGTTCGACCGAGCGCGTCCTGGGTCCGGCCGGGCCGGTGGATAGCGCGGAGCTCGAGCAGCCGAGGCTGCTCATCAGTCATGTGCTGCTGCCGACCGAATCGCCCGAGGCCGCCGGCCGGGATTTCGCCGAGGCCGCCTGTCGTTGCTTGCCCGGGATCGGGTGACTACCAGCCCATCGATCCCGGGACGCCCTTGAACGGCCCGGCGATCCAGCTGGTCACCCACCCGCCGTAGAAGCCGCCCGGCTGCGGCACCACCTGCTCGCCGCTAACGGTGCAGCGGTCAACGAGCCCGGCCATCACCGCGACGGCGCCGGCGATGGCGGTGAAGCCCGGTCTCGGCGACAGGTACGTCCACGCCGCCCGCGGCGCGACTGCCGTCGGCGTCACGAGGTCGTAGTAACTGGCCTGGCCCTTCCACTCACACCACGACGACCCGGACGCCGGCCGCAGGCTACCCACGACGAAGCAAGCGCGCGGCAGGTAGTACGTCGGCGGATGACTGGTCTCGAGTACCCGCCACGCCCGGCGCGTCGAGGCGATGGTCTGGCCGCCGAGCTCGACGGTGATCGACCCGTCGAACTCCTCCAAGCGGGGCGGTCGCGGGTAGGCCCACACAGACTCCTGTACCGGGCGGGAGGTCTCGGGTTCGGGCATGCGCACCACTGTAACGGCGCGGTCATCGCACGATCGATCATCGGCTTCGGGGCGCGCATCGGCCCACGCGCGCTGATCCGCGACGGTGTGATCGGTGATGGCGCTGTGTCGGTGCCCGCTGTGAGCTGCTCGGCGGCGCTCGGGTGTGGCCGGGAGTTGCGATCCCCGACGGCGGCATCCGCTACTCGACCGACGTCTGATACCGGCGCGCGGCCGCGGCCAGCTGGGTGAGGCCAAAGTCGCAGTCGCCGGGCAGTTCGTCCAGGCGCCACCACCGCAATTCCAAAGATTCATCGCTGCAAGCGATTTTGGCGCTTTCGGGGGTGTGCACGAGGAACTGCATGTCGAGGTGACGGGTGGGCACCCCCAGCGAGCAAGTCACGGGGTGGACATGCAGCGCCGCCAGTGCCGGATCGATTCTCAGATCGTCGATGCCGGATTCCTCGGTGGCTTCCCGCAGCGCGGCCGCGACGATGTCGGCGTCGGTCTGTTCGCAGTGCCCGCCGAGTTGCAGCCACCGCCCGAACCGCGGGTGCAGGGTGAGCAGCGCCCGGGTTCCGGTGTGGTCGAGAACCAGTGCGGAGGCGGTGATGTGGCCCGGCACGCACTCGCGCAGGCACCCGTCGGGGCGGGCGGCCAAGAACGCCAGCACCGCGTGCCGCAGCGTGTCCTGACCGGGATCGGGGGCCCGCCAACTCGTCAGCATCTCGACGGCTGATGCGTGCAGGGTCACCTGCGCACCAGCAGGTCGGCGATCGGTACCGGGTCGCGGGGTCCCGACGGTTCGTCCGGGTAGCCGATGGCAATGGCCCCCAAGGGTTCCCAGTCCGCGGGCAGCGCCAGCTCCTCGCGGACCAGGTCGGCGGCGAAGATCGTCGATCCGATCCAGCAGCTACCGACGCCCCGCACCGCCAGCGCCACCAGCAGGGCCTGCACGGCGGCCCCGACGGCGACGGTGAACATTGTGCGCTCCGCCGCGGTCCGGTCGGCGTCGGGATAGCTGTGCGCGCCGTCGGGCACCATGAACGGGATCACCAGTTCGGGTGCGGCGTAGAGGATCTGGCCGCGGCCGACACGACGCTCGACGGACTCGGGTGGCTTTCCATCGCCGGTCAGATCGGCGCGCCACTGCTCCTTCATCCTGTCCAAGAGCCGCACGCGCGCGGTCGGGTCCTGCATCCACACGAATCGCACCGGCCGGGTGTGGTGGGGCGCGGGCGCGGTGAGCGCTTCGGCGACCGCGGCCTCGACGAGCTCTGGCGTGACAGGTTCGTCGCTGAATCGCCGCACCGAACGCCGCAGCAGCTGGGCCTGGGCGCGGCCGAGCGCGATGGCTTCCTCGGTGCCCAGCCAGAACAGGTCCTCGTCGCCAGGGCGCAGCAGGGTGCGGGCGTTGGATCCGTTGTCCTGCAACGCCAGGCCGCGCACGACGGCAACCGGAATGTCGGTCAGCTTGCCCTTGACGAGGTCGGCCGCGGCGGCGATCTCGTCGGCGACCGCGATCTCGGTGACGATGAGCTCGTTGCCGTGCCGGTCGTGTGATCCGGCGTAGGCGTGTAGAACGGTCAGGCCAGCAGCGCCGATCGCGAAGTCGGCCTGGCCGTTGCGCCACGCCCGGCCCATGGTGTCGGTGATGATCACGCCGACGGTGACCCCGAGCCGCTCGCGCAGCGCCCAACGCAGCGCCGCGGCGCTGGCGTCTGGGTTCACAGGCAGCAGGACCAGTTCGGTGGATCCGACGTTGGAGCCGTCGACACCGGCCGCGGCCTGAACCAGGCCGATGGCGTTCTCGGTGATCAACGTGCGGCCCTTGCGCGCCAGCACCCGAACCGCCTCAGCATCGATCAGCTTGCGCCGCAATGCGTCTCGCTCGCCAGGGTCGGCCGGGGCGGCCACGATGCGGTCCTCGCACTTGGACACCACCTTGCTGGTGATGACCACGACGTCGTCGTCGCGCAGCCACGGGGCGGCCGCCGCGATCGCCGCGGCGAGGTCGTCGCCTGGCCGGAACTCCGGCAGCCCGGGTACTGGAAGCAGTTCGACCGCGGCCCCCGACCCATGCTCGGTCATGTCCTTCGCTCCAGCGTCACGCCCGCCAGATCCAGTCCGGCGCGGACCATTTCGGCCGTCACGCCCGGATCGGTCATCATCAGTGGCACCGATCGCACTTCGATGCCGTCGATTTCGGCGTGGTCACCCTCGTGCACCAACCAGCCGTCGAGGATCCCGACGCCGGAGCGGGGACCGTAGTATTCACCGACGGCTTCGGACGTGCTCGCCACCCCGATGACCGACAGGCATTCGTCGGCCATGCCGCGCAACGGCTTTCCGCCAATGATGGGGGAGTATCCGATGACGCGCGCCTTCGCCGACCGCAGCGCAGCGCGGATGCCACCGATGCCCAGGATGGAACCGATGCTCACCACTGGATTGGACGGTGCCAGCAGCACGACGTCGGCCTGTTCGATCGCGTCGGTGACGCCGGGTCCGGCGGTCGCCTCCTCGGCGCCGACGAACGCGAAGCTGTGCGTTGGCACCTGCGCGCGGTATCGGACCCACCACTCCTGGAAATGGATCGCGCGCTTCTCGCCGTCCTCGGGATCGGTGATGACGACGTGAGTTTCACTGCGGTCATCGCTAGCCGGCAGCAGTCGCGCTCCGGGCTTCCATCGATCGCACAGCGCGTCGGTCACCTGCGACAGCGGATAGCCCGCGCGCAGCATCTGGCTGCGCACGAGATGGGTCGCCAGGTCACGGTCGCCGAGGCCAAACCAGTCGGGCTGCACGCCGTAGGCGGCGAGTTCCTCCTTGGCGTGCCAGGTTTCGTTGCGATGACCCCAGCCGCGTTCCTGGTCGATGCCGCCGCCCAGCGTGTACATGCAGGTGTCGAGATCCGGGCAGATCCGCACGCCGTACATCCACGCGTCGTCGCCGATGTTGACGATCGCCATCAGTTCGTTATCCGATTGGGGTTGATCGGAGAACGGGTTCGTGCCGGATTGGCCGCTGAAGCGGCCGAGACCCAGCAGGTGCTGCACGCCCAGCAGGAAGCGCGCACCGCCGACGCCACCGACGAGAACCGTGACCTTCACATCGACCGACAGTAGGCCGTCAGGCGCGGACCTGTTGCGGCGCGGTGGTGTGAGAGACACGCCGACGCGCCGACGCGCCGAATTCTTGTCACGGAATGGTATGAATTTCTGTTCTAGCGCTTGACCGCGGCAGCTAACACGTGTGTAATCACACCAGTGTCATTTCGCGGTTGGCCGGCCGGTTCCGGTGTCGCAGACCGAGATTCGATCACTTGTTCGAATAGAGATGGCCGCACATCACAATAGTGGGGCTCCATTCAGGGATCTACGAGACCAGGTGAGGAGGCGGAACATGGCTTATGAGCACGCCGATTTCAATCGGCCGGCCCAGTTTGACAACCGATTACTCGGCTCAGTAGGCAGTGCACCGCACACCCATACCGGACCTACACCGATTGGGGTAGCTGGACGTCCTCAATTGAGTTTGGTGCCCGAACGACTCGACAGAGTAGATGTTGCGCCGGCAATTACCGATGATCAATGGCAAGAGCGCGCTTTGTGCGCTCAAACCGACCCCGAGGCGTTTTTCCCTGAGAAGGGCGGCTCGACCCGGGAAGCGAAGCGAATCTGCCTGGGTTGCGAGGTGCGCGATGCGTGCCTGGAGTACGCGCTGGCCCATGACGAGCGCTTCGGCATCTGGGGCGGTCTGTCCGAGCGGGAGCGCCGCCGCCTCAAGCGCGGCATCTTCTAGGCCGCGAGTTTCAGTCGTCGTCGATCGTCGGGTCGATGACAGAAGGCTCGACGCCCAAGTACGTGGCCACCTGAGCCACCAAGACTTCATGTAGCAACTCGGCGAGCTCGGCGATGTCCTTTGCGCGTCGCTCGATCGGCTTGCGGAACAACACAATTCGCGCCCTGGTTGCGTTACCGCGGACGTCGACACCGGCAGGTATCAGCCGGGCAAGTGCGATCGGCCCGTCGGCAACAACTTCCGGCGGCCACTGCACGCTTTCCGGGTCCCTCGGGGAGAGCCGGGGGATCTCGTCGACGGCCACGTCGAGCGTGGTCAGCCGGTCCTGCCAGCGCCGCTCGATCGGTTCGTACACCTCGAGCACCGCCATGTCGAACCGTTCGGCCCGGCTGCGCCAGCCCGGCACCGTCGGCGGAAGCAGCGGCCCACGCATTTCCCGGCCGCGGCGTGATCCGCGAAGATTCCGCTCGGCCACGACAAGAAGCGTAACGGTTGCAGATCGGCCGTCCGATGGCTGCGCGTGTCCGGGTGCTTGAGGGGTTTACCCGCGATAACCTCTCGTGCGTGAACGTTCCCCGTCGCTGCTGCCGGCCCGGGTGCCCCCACTATGCGGTCGCGACGCTGACCTTTGTGTACTCCGACTCAACGGCCGTGGTGGGTCCGCTGGCCACGGTGTCCGAGCCGCATTCGTGGGATCTGTGCGTGATGCACGCCGGCAGGATCACCGCGCCACGCGGGTGGGAGCTTGTTCGCCACGCCGGGCCACTGCCGTCGCACCCCGAGGAAGACGATCTGGTCGCGCTTGCCGACGCGGTGCGTGAGGGTCGTGACAGCGCGCCGTCGATCAACGGGTTGGCCGCAGGCTTTTCCGATCCGGTCACCGGTGTGCACGGTGGCGCGCTGATGGCGCCGCCCGCCAGGCGGCCCGAGTCGAACGGCCGCAGGCGCGGTCACCTGCGGGTGTTGCCAGACCCGGCCGAGTAGTTGGCACCCTGCAGCTAGGCTGGCGCCAACGGCCCCTGTCGCAAGGAGTTCTATGTCTCGGCCCGCCGCGGCTGTCCACCGCGTCATCAAGGCGTATGACGTGCGCGGCCTGGTCGGCGAAGAACTTGATGAGCATTTTGTCGCCGACGTCGGCGGCGCGTTCGCCCGGCTGGTCCGCGGCGAGGAGCCGGGGGCCACCCAAGTCGCGATCGGCTACGACATGCGGGCAAGTTCGCCGTCGCTCGCCGCGGCGTTCGCAGACGGCGTGATGGCGCAGGGTCTCGACGTGGTGCGAATCGGGCTGGCCTCAACGGATCAGCTGTACTTCGCGTCGGGTCTGCTGGACTGTCCGGGCGCGATGTTCACCGCCAGCCACAACCCTGCCGCGTACAACGGGATCAAATTGTGTCGCGCCGGCGCCAAACCTGTCGGCAAGGACACCGGTCTGGACGCCATCAGCGAGGAGATCATCGCGGGCGTGCCCGCAAACGACGGCCCGCGCGGAACGATCACCGACCGTGATGTGCTTGGCGACTACGGCGAATACCTGCGCTCGCTTGTGGACTTGTCCGGGCTGCGCCCGCTGCGGGTTGCCGTCGACGCCGGCAACGGGATGGCCGGCCACACCACCCCTGGGGTCCTCGGCCCGCTCTCCGCAATCACGCTGCTACCGCTGTACTTTGAGCTCGACGGCACCTTCCCGAACCATGAGGCCAACCCGCTGGACGCCGCGAACCTCGTCGACCTCCAGGCGTACGTGGTTGAGACGGGTGCCGATGTGGGGCTGGCTTTCGACGGCGACGCCGATCGGTGTTTCGTCGTAGATGAAAAGGGGCATCCGGTGTCACCGTCGGCGGTGACCGCGCTGGTCGCCGCACGGGAACTGAACAGAGAGATCGGCGCAACGGTGATCCACAACTTGATCACCTCCCGCGGGGTACCAGAACTGGTCACAGAGCGGGGTGGGACGCCGGTGCGCTCGCGCGTCGGGCACTCCTACGTCAAGGCGCTGATGGCCGAAACCGGCGCGATTTTCGGCGGTGAGCATTCCGCGCACTATTACTTCCGCGACTTCTGGGGTGCCGACTCCGGAATGCTGGCCGCGTTGCATGTGCTGGCGGCGCTTGGTGAGCAAGACCGTCCGCTGTCGGATCTGATGGCCGACTATCAGCGCTATGAATCCTCCGGCGAGATCAACTTCACCGTCACCGATGCAAAGCGCTGCGTTGATGCCGTGCTGAAGTCGTTCGGCACCCGCATCCATTCCATCGACCACCTCGACGGCGTGACGGTCGACCTCGGCGACGGCAGCTGGTTCAACATGCGCACGTCAAACACCGAGCCGTTGCTGCGGCTCAACGTGGAGGCCCGAAGCACCGAGGAGGTCGACGAAGTAGTGGGGCAGATCTCCCAACAGGTGCAAGTTCAGATCAACTCGGACACTGAGGTTTCAAGGTGAACGCCAGCCCTCGCTCACCGGCTACGACCGTCGACCTCGACGACGTGGAAGGGCTGCTTGCCGCCGACCGAAGCGGTTTGCTGCGTGCGGCGTCGATGGCCGGTGCGCAGGTGCGCTCCGCCGCCGCTGCGCTCGATGAGGGCGAGCTTGACGCGCTGAAGACAGACCAGCCGCCCCGCACCGTGATCTGGGTGGCCGGCCGCGGCACGGCCGAGAGGGCCGGGTCGTTGCTGGCCGCCGCGCTAGCTGGGGCGGTGGCCGCGCCGATCGTCGTCGCGCCCGACGCGCCGCTGTGGATCGGTGCGCTGGACGTTCTGATCCTGGCCGGCGACGATCCGGGCGATCCGGCGCTGGTATCGGCCGCCGCGACGGCCGTGCGACGTGGCGCGCGAGTCGTGGTCGTCGCACCGTTCGAGGGGCCGCTGCGGGATGCCACGGCCGGCCGGGCGGTGGCCCTCGCACCGCGGCTGCGGGTTCCCGACGACTTCGGGCTGGCGCACTATATCGGTGCCGGCCTGGCCGCCTTTCACGTCGTGGATCCCGCGTTCCAGATCGATCTGGCTGCGCTCGCCGACGAACTGGACGCCGAGGCGTTGCGAAACAGCGCTCGGCGCGAACTGTTCACCAATCCGGCAAAGACGCTGGCACAGCACATGTCTGGGCGCGATGTCGTGTTGGCCGGCGACACCGCGGCGACGCTGGCGCTGGCCCGCCACGGCGCGGCGATGCTGCTGCGGGTCGCCCACCGGGTCGTCGCCGCGGTGGGTCTGGCCGACGCGCTTGTCGCTCTTCGCGGCGGGATGGGCGGGGAGACTGGCGCCGAGTATGAATCGGCGTTGTTCCATGACGAGCAGATCGACGGCCCACGGCCGGCGCGGTCCCGGACCTTCGTGCTGGCCACCGATGCCCTGCGGCCGGTGGTGATCGCGCGGGTGGCCGGTCTCGACGATGTCGATGTGATCGCCGCCGAGGACGTGCCGGATGTCAAGGTACCGCTGGCGAGCGGGCACCCGGAACAGCAATTGGCGATGATGGCCGTCCGGTTGGAGATGGCGGCCACCTACCTGCGACTGGTTCGAGGTTAAGCGCATGCACCTGCTACGCGGAGCGGTGCGAACCTATGCATGGGGTTCGCGGACCGCGATTGCCGAGTTAACCGGAAGGCCAAGTCCCACAGCTCATCCCGAGGCGGAGCTGTGGTTTGGTGCGCATCCCGGTGATCCGGCGTGGCTGGAAACCGACGAGGGCGAGCGGTCGCTGCTGGACACGCTGCGCGAAGATCCTGAAGGCGAGCTGGGTCCGGCCGTTCGGGGCCGCTTCGGAGACACGCTGCCGTTCCTGCTCAAGGTGCTGGCCGCTGACGAACCGCTGTCACTGCAAGCACATCCGAGTGCCGAGCAGGCCGTGGAGGGGTTCGCCCGCGAGGAGAAGCTCGGTATTCCCGCTTCGGCACCGACGCGCAACTACCGCGACCGCAGCCACAAGCCCGAATTACTCGTCGCGCTAGGACAATTCGAGGCGCTGGCCGGATTCCGGCCTGCCGCCCGCAGTGTCGAGCTGATGCGCGCGCTGGCGGTGACGGACCTCGATCCGTACGCCAACCTGCTCACCGACCAGTCCGACGCCGATGGCCTGCGGGCGCTGTTCACCACATGGATCACCGCGCCGCAGCCGGATCTCGACTTGTTGGTGCCCGCGGTTATCGACGGGGCGATCCACTATGTCCGATCGGGCAAGAAGAAGTACGCCGCGGAAGCCAAGACCGTGCTCGAACTCGGGGAGCGCTATCCCGGCGACGCCGGGGTGCTGGCGTCGCTGTTACTGAACCGGATCAGCCTCAAGCCCGGCGAGGGCATCTACCTGCCGGCCGGCAACCTGCATACGTACCTGCACGGGGTGGGTGTGGAGGTGATGGCCAATTCCGACAATGTGCTGCGCGGCGGGCTGACCCCGAAGCACGTCGACGTTCCGGAGTTGTTGCGGGTGCTGGATTTCACCCCGGCCACCGAAGACGTGATCCGACCCCAAATCGTTAGGGACGGAACGGAACTGGTATACAAAACGCCGGCACCGGAGTTCGCGGTATCGGTGCTCTGCATCGATGGCGAGCAGCTTGGCCACGAAATCGACGCGCCCACCCGCCACGACGGTCCGCAGATCCTGCTGTGCACCGAGGGTTCGACGGTGGTGCACGCCAAGACCACGGCGTTGACCCTGGAACGCGGATCGGCCGCATGGGTGTCGGCCGATGACGGCCCGATCAGGTTGGCGGCGCAGCATCCGACGAAGCTGTTCCGCGCGACCGTAGGTATCTAGCGGCGACGGAACGGCATCCGTTCACGATCGCGAGCACCACGGCCCCGACGACCAACCCGATGACGGCGGACGCCGCGGTGTTGACGAGCCAGGCCAGCACCCCGCCGACGCCCTGCGCTGCGTGATGGACGAACTCCTCGGCGTGGTGGACCAGGCCGTACGGCGCGTGCCAGCCGACGTCGTCGGTTCCGACGAGCAGAATGTGGCCGCCGACCCAGAGCATCGCGACTGTGCCGATGGCCGTGAGTGCCGACAGCAGTTTGGGCATGAAGGCGACCAAGCCGCGACCGATGCGCTGCGCGAACTTCGATGGGCGTCCGGCGAGGTTCAATCCGATGTCGTCCATCTTCACTATCAGCCCGACCACGCCGTACACCGCGACGGTGATGACCACGGCGACGACGGCCAGGATGATCAGCCGCGGCCAGAACTTCTCGTCGGCCACCTCGTTGAGCGCGATCACCATGATCTCGGCGGACAGGATGAAGTCGGTGCGGATCGCGCCCGCCGCCATCTGCTTCTCGGCGTCCTCGCCGACGGTCGCGGTGGGAACGTCGTGGTCGTCGTGACCTCGAATGCGCCCCCATACCTTCTCGGCACCCTCGTAGCAGAGGTACGTCGCGCCGAGCATCAGGATCGGCGTCAGCAGCCACGGCAGGAACTGACTGAGCAGCAACGCGGCGGGCAGGATCAACAGCAGCTTGTTGCGCAGCGATCCAATCGCGATCCGCTTGATGATCGGCAGCTCGCGCTCGGCGGCGATGCCGTGCACGTACTGCGGCGTCACCGCGGTGTCGTCGATGACGACTCCAGCCGCCTTGGCCGTAGCGCGCCCGGCGGCGGCCCCGATGTCGTCGACCGATGCGGCCGCGAGCCGGGCTATAGCGGCAACGTCGTCGAGAAGCCCGAACAGACCCGCGCTCATCGCGTCCCTGTCATGGCATCGAACCTACCCGACCAGATCTCGCTCGCGCGCTGACCGATCAGCAGACCGCTTCTCGGCCAGCCACAGGCGCACGTTGTGGCGAACGGTGCGTCCGACGAGCCGCGCCGACGGAACCATGTAGAGACTGTCGAGCAAGCTGAACCGGCGCAGAAACCATTCGGCCAGAACGGGGTCCGTCTCGGCGGCGCCGAGGAACTGATCGAACAGGCTACCCACCGGGTGGTACCACCACGGCGTCGGGCCGGCGGCTCGGTGCAATACCAGGTCGCCGATTGCGTTCATGGTCCACACCGGATATGTCGTCTTCGCAGTCGCGTCGTTGAATTCCCTCGCCAGATCGGCGCGCGGCGCCGCCAGGGCCCGCCGCAGATGTCCGGCCTGCAGCGACGTCATCGTCATGCCCTGCCCGAAAGTCGGGTTGAAGCTGACGACGGCGTCGCCGAACGGGAGGATCCCGGCGGGGAAGCGGTCGAGCTTGTCGTAGCGGCGCCATCGGCTGGTCGGGTATTTGTGAAACGCGACGTCGCCGATTGGCTCGCCCTGGCGTATCGCGGCCGCGACGTGCGCGGGCAGGATCTCGTCGGCAAGGGCGCACATCCCTGAAAAGTCACGCGGCGGTTCGACCTTGGCCACGCCGAACGTCGTCAATCCCCAGGTGCCGTCCTCGTAGTAGAGCATGCCAAGGCCGCGCGGCTGCTCACGTGAGGCGCCGGCGACGATGACCTTCTCGGCGATCAGGCCGTCTGGGATGCGCAGCTGGTGGGTGGCATAGCCGATGCCGACGTCGACGGTGTCCTCGCGGGGACGGTCAAATCCCCACTGCGCCAACCACACTGGCAGCCGGGTGCCGCGGCCGGTGGCGTCGACGACGAGGTCCGCATCTACCGTTTCCCGCGAATCCAACTGCACGCCCGTCACCCGCTGCCGGGTGGCGTCATAGCGGGGCTCGCTGACCGCGGCGTGCACGATGTCCACGTTGTCGATCGCCGTCACCCGTCGCCGGATCTGCCATTCCAGTTGTGGTCGGCTCGGTACGTACGCCGTGAACTCGTCCTGCAGCCGATGGTGGGTGCCCAGCACGTGGCCGGCCGCGCCGAAGTGAATGCAGTCGGGCCGGTTCTCCAGGATCGGCACTCCCGCGGCCACCATGTCGTCGAGCAGACCCGGGAAGTGTGCGTCGAACTCCTGCGCGCCGCGCGCCATCAGCAGGTGCACATGCCTGCCCTGCGGAACCGCAGCCCGGTTGGCGGGGCCGTCCGGGAGGTCGTCGCGTTCGTAGACCGTCACGCGGTCGTAGGAGTCCGCCAGCACCCGCGCCGCACACAGGCCCCCGATGCTGGCCCCGATGACAATCGCGTGTTTCGAATCTGCCCCCATTGGCGAGACAGTACTCGGTACATTCCGCATTACAGAGACGGAAGGGACGCTATGGCAGGCAAGTGGCGGACCAAGTCGGTGGAACAGTCGATCGCCGACACCGACGAGCCGGATACCCGGCTGCGTAAGGATCTGACCTGGTGGGATCTGACGGTTTTCGGCGTCTCGGTGGTGATCGGGGCCGGCATCTTCACGATCACCGCGTCGACGGCGGGCAACCTCACCGGTCCGGCAATTTCGATCTCGTTCGTCTTCGCCGCGATCGCGTGCGGTCTGGCCGCGCTGTGCTACGCGGAGTTCGCCTCGACGGTGCCGGTGGCGGGCAGCGCCTACACGTTCTCCTACGCGACCTTCGGCGAGTTCGTCGCCTGGATCATCGGCTGGGATCTCATCCTGGAGTTCGCCGTCGCCGCCGCCGTGGTGGCCAAGGGCTGGTCGAGCTATCTGGGCACGGTGTTCGGATTCGGCGGTGGCACTGCGGATTTGGGTGGGCTTCAGCTGGATTGGGGAGCCCTGCTGATCATCGCGTTCGTCACCGTGATCCTGGCCTGGGGCACCAAGCTGTCCGCCGAGGTCAGTCTGGCGATCACGGTGATCAAGGTGGCGGTCGTGCTGCTGGTGGTGATCGTCGGCTCGTTCTACATCAAGGCGGCGAACTATTCGCCGTTCATCCCGCCCGCGCAGGCAAGGGAGGGCGGCGGCGGCACTGAGCAGTCGGTCTTCTCGCTGCTTACCGGCGCCGAAGGCAGTAACTACGGCTGGTACGGGGTGCTTGCCGGCGCGTCGATCGTGTTCTTCGCGTTCATCGGGTTCGACATCGTCGCCACCACCGCCGAGGAGTGTAAGAACCCGCAGCGCGACGTGTCGCGTGGCATCCTGGCCTCGCTGGCGATCGTCACAGTGCTCTATGTTGCGGTGGCCATAGTGCTGACCGGCATGGTGCACTACACCGAGCTGGCGAAGGCCGGCGAGAAGGCCAATCTTGCGACGGCGTTCTCCGTCAACGGAGTGGACTGGGCGGCCAAGGTGATCTCGATCGGAGCGCTGGCCGGCCTGACGACCGTCGTGATCGTGTTGGTGCTGGGCCAGACGCGCGTGCTGTTCGCGATGTGTCGCGACGGGCTGATGCCTCGCCCGCTGGCCAAGACCGGGCAGCACGGCACGCCGGTGCGCATCACTTTGATCGTCGGCGTGCTCGTCGCGATAACCGCGTCGGTATTCCCCATCGGCAAGCTCGAGGAAATGGTCAACATCGGCACGCTGTTCGCATTCGTTCTGGTGTCGGCCGGAGTGATCGTGCTGCGCCGTACACGTCCGGACTTGGAACGCGGCTTCCGCGCACCACTTGTGCCGCTGCTGCCGATTGCGTCGATCGTGGCCTGCGTCTGGCTGATGCTCAACCTCACCGGGCTGACGTGGATCAGGTTCGGCATCTGGATGGTCATCGGCGTGGTCATCTACTTCCTCTACGGCCGCCGCCACTCGCTGCTCGCCAAGAAAGAAGCCGCCGAAGTCGGCTAGCGACTTGTGAAGTTCTAGCCGTGCTGAGCGCGGCTGCGGTTCCGCATCTCGTCCCGGTGCTTTACAAGATATGGCGCTGTGTCTAGACGGACGACAAAATCGGCTCTATAGTCAACTCCAAGACGTGACGGCCCTCACAGGAGGAGGCATGTAGTGGCCACGCAACTGTCCGAAGTCGAGATCGCCCAATGGCGAGACAAGAAGCGGTACCTCTGGCTGATGGGGCTGATCGCCCCGACGGCGTTGTTCGTGGTGCTGCCGCTGGTATGGGTGTTCAACCAGTGGGGCTGGCACGTGGCGGCGCAGGTGCCGTTCTGGATCGGGCCGATTTTGCTGTACATCGTGTTGCCTGCGCTGGATCTGCGCTACGGGCCGGACGGACAGAACCCGCCGGACGAGGTGATGGAGCGGCTGGAGAACGACAAGTACTACCGGTACTGCACCTCTAGCGTTGTACAACGCTATTGGTGGGCAGGAAAACGCTGTTAGCCGTCCAACGCTGTGGCATGAATTATCCTGCAGTCCGCACACACCGCCACTGCCCGGCTGGTGATTGGTAATCAAGAAGTCGCTAGGGCTGTGCGACAGGGCAATTGGGGTGTCGCCGCAGGTCGCACCCTTACGTCTGTCTCGCCGGAAATATGTCATCCGATAATTCCGGCGACACCTGTCTCGCCGGAAATGTGCGAAGGAACAATTCCGGCGGCCTACAGTCCACCTCGTGCGCGTCGTCGAGGCCAGCGAGCTGATCGCGGCCGACCTGTTCCGGCTGGCCCAGACGCTTACCGAGGCGCTCCGAGTCGAGGCTATCGATACGCGACATCGCATCTTCGTAGGCCACGATTCCAATTCGGGACCTCTGGCCTATATCAACCGGTCGGCGCGGTTGTCCGAGGACGCCTCTCTACTCCTTTTGGAACTTTGCTTTCAACGCGTCCACTCGCGTTTGGAAGTCTTCCTTGCGCTCCTGCTTCTTCTGCTCACGTATCGCCTTTCGGGCGGCCTTGTCGGCCTCCCGCGCGGCCTCGTCCTGCGCCTCCAACTCAGCGAGAACCTCGTCCAGCGGCCTCCGGGAAACCTTGCCACCGAGTCCGGCCGCGAACTGCTCCAACGGATCGGTCGTGACTTCGTCCGTCACGGCGAGGATCGCGTTGCCACCAGGCGGTATCAGGCGCCCGAATGCTGCGATCGCCTCGTCACCGGTGTCTAGGCGCTCCGCGTCGTACAGGGCGCCGGTCGCGGCGCCGACACCCCACCCGAGCAGCATCCCGATCGGGCCACCGAGCACACCGACGAGCATCCCGATCACGCTGCCACTGGCGGTTCCAATACCGGCGGCGGCGTCGCCCGACTCGGGAACCCGCAGCTGCCCCTGAGCGTCACGTTCGATGATCCCGGCCGACCGGACCCCATACTGGTTGGCTGCGGCTGACAGCTTGCTGAATGCCTCGTAGGTCGTGCTGGTCTGCGGAAACGTGATTGCCGTTGCGTATTCCGTCATCCCCGGACCTCCTTGTTGACTCGTCACCGACCCGCCGGTCGCGGACCGGGTCCCCGCATGTGACAGTGGTCGTCACTTGCCGACGAGCGCCGTATGCGGTTGCGGCTCGTCGCGTGCGGCCTCATCCGGGGCCTTCGTAGGATAGATCGCTGTCACCCATCGCGCAGACGGATTCGCATTGACTCATCAATGATGCTTTCGCCGGGGGTGGGGCGTCGTATTGGTCGGTCACCTCACGAATTTTGTTGGCCGCCAACGTAACCTTCGACGACATCCCGGGTCGGGGTTGTTAACATCCGCGTGTCCCGGCCAACGGCAGCTGAAAAGAAGTTCAGCGCTTCATTCAAGTGGTCGGCATCGCTTCAGCGGTTCCTAGCGCACGTCACGTGTTCGAAAGCGCAACGCTCCATTGCGATCTCGGGCTAGCGCAGGAATCCGGTAGCGGACTCTTAGGTTACAGATGGTGCAGGAGGAGTGGCCGTGGCAGATCTGAGTCGGGAAGAAAGCAAGCGGCTCCGCGCTGAGCTGGCCGAGGGGTTGGGTTTCTATCCAGCGAGCCTGGCGCCCGAGGACGTCGCCCGGTATCGCGACCAGATCGCGCAGCGCAAGGCCCGAGAGGAAGCCGGTGAGCGCGATGGCTGGGGTCCGGGTGGCTACGGGTGGCGCAAGTGGGATCATTTCCGCGAGGAGAAGCGCCGCGCCGAGGTTGAGACCAGGGGCCATGCGGCCGTGGCCGATCTGTACGAGGATCTGTAGTGCATTCAATGCAGTGCCCACAGGCCAACACTGCGAGTTCAGCGCCTTCTTGCTCTTGCTGAGGCGCGCCGGGCACTGGCTGTCCGGCGCTCGATGAATGGTCGAGGGTGTCGACGTGCGCCACCACGTGTCCCTTCTCGTTTGCCGTGTGTGCAATTCATTCCGCCACATCAATTCCAGTACTGCAGCCACTCGACCGTCGCGAAGACCGTCAACGACGCGGCGTAGACGATCACGGCTACTGCGGCACCGCGCAGGCTGATTCGCAGACCGGCGCCGTCGACCGGGTCGAGCCAGCGGCGGCACCATGACGACACCGTGGGCATCAACCACCATTGCATTAATGCCACGCTGACCACCTGGCTGAGCCAAACTGACAGCCACGGCTGCGCGCCCAACTTGCCGATCATCGGTGCCACGAACTTCGACTGCAGCATCACCATGGGGTAGAGCACCATCAGTAGGAGCATCGCCGTCTTCCAGCTCGGAGTCATCTCCGTCTTCCCGTCCACGTTGCGCACGGTGGTGCCGAGCGGGGTGGTCTTGGCGAATACCGAGAAATCCGTCGTCAGACTCGACCGCACCGGCGGCAAGACTTCCTTGCGCTGCGGCGACCGTAGCCATGCCGACAATTGGGGTTCGGTGCGAAACCGGATCAGCGACATCCATTTCCCCAACGCACCCGGCGGGAAGACAGCCGTGCCCTCATAGCCGGAGAATTGGGAGGCGGCCATGGTCAGCCCGATATGGGCAGCCTGGAAGTCGGCCTCCATTCCGCCGGACACGCTGGAGGAGACAATCGCCACACCGGTCGGCATCACCGCGCCTTCAATGATCACCAAATCCGAAGAAAGCCGCAGAAATCCCCGTGCCGCAGCGCCGCGCACCAAGTGCTTCCACGTCGCCCCGTCGAGCCACTGGTGGAGCAAGTCCTCGGACTCGAAGGTCACCGCGACCGCCCAGTCCAGCGGCGTGTCGCGACGGATCGAGGCAGCGAACGCAACGAATCCTCGTGCGGCCTTCGCAGCGGATCGCACGTCGCAGACCCAACCGTCGAAAACTTCGGGGTCAGCGACCCGGTCAAAAATCGTGACGGCCATGGCCTTCATCGCGATCCACCTAGACCGCGCCGAATCGGCGGCCTGGCCGCGCCCGGACTTGCGTCGCAACCTCACTTGCCATGCGATTCTCCTTACTCAGCTAGTGTCCTGCGCCGGGAATTTAATAAATAATTGTAGGCTTGGTCCATGGCGGATAGAGGCAGGCCGAAGGCCGAGTTGGTGCTGACCGACGACGAGCGCCAGACGTTGGAGCGGTGGGCGCGTAGGCCGTCGTCGTCGCAGGCGTTGGCACAGCGGTGTCGGATCGTGTTGGGTTGCGCGGCAGGCAAACCCAACAAACAGGTCGCTGTCGAAGTCGGTGTCTGGCCGCAGACGGTGGGGGTATGGCGTCGACGGTTTGTGGAACGCCGGCTGGGGGGTTTGGTCGACGAGCCGCGCCCGGGAGGGCCGCGCACGATCACCGATGAGCGGGTCGAGGCGGTGGTGGTGGCCACGTTGGAACGGGAACCCAAGGATGCCACCCATTGGTCGCGAGCCTCGATGGCAGCCGAGACCGGATTGTCCAAATCGACCATCGGGCGGATCTGGAAAGCGTTCGGGCTCAAGCCTCATCAGATCGACACCTTCAAACTGTCCAACGATCCGCAGTTCATTGACAAGGTCCGCGATGTCGTCGGTTTGTATATCGACCCGCCGGAAAAGGCGGTCGTGTTGTGTGTCGATGAGAAAAGCCAGATTCAGGCCTTGGATCGGTCGGCGCCGGTGTTGCCGATGATGCCGGGCATGCCCGAGCGGCGCAGCCACGACTACGTGCGCCACGGCATTACCACGCTGTTCGCCGCGCTGGATGTGGCCACCGGCCAGATCACCGGATCCATCCACCGCCGCCACCGCGCCACCGAATTCAAAAAGTTCTTGATCAAGCTGGACACCCAAGTCCCCACCGACCTGGATGTCCACTTGATCTGCGACAACTACGCCACCCACAAATCACCCCCGATCGCCAAATGGCTCGCGGCCCATCCCCGCTTCCGCATGCACTTCACACCCACCTACTCGTCGTGGCTCAACCAGGTCGAGCGATGGTTCGCGCTATTGACCGACAAACAACTACGCCGCGGCGTGCACACCTCGGTCTACGCGCTGGAAAAAGACATCCGCGACTGGATCACCACCTGGAACCAGGACCCCAAACCGTTCGCCTGGACCAAGACCGCCGACGACATCCTCGAACGACTCGCCTCATATCTTCATCGGATTCCTGGCGCAGGACACTAGGTCATCTGTGCCCGGGGTGACCCGCAACTTCTCATTGCGTGTAGCCCATGCTGGAGTAGTAGTCAGCCCAAGGTTGAGCCTTCCGTTATTTGATGCGTCACGAAGAGACCACATGCGAGACGCTCAAAACCCTGGCCCGCATGTTCGGCATCTTTGGAGATCTCGGCGAGCGGCAGGCTCGGCGTTCAGGAGTAGCGCAATGGCCTTCGGCGAGATTCGCGCGATCGACCGGTCCTGCAGGACGTACCGGCCCGGAGATCAAGTCCGTGGCGTCGTTGATCACGCGCAGCCGGACGACCTTGATGTCCGGGCGCTCGGCTGTTGGATGCAAGCAAGGAAGTCGGTTGAGTAAGAGCAGCCGCTGATCGACGTGGCCATCGTGGTTCACGACGAGGGGCGCGTTGACATCGAAGGCGACGAACTGAAACTGGCAATGTGGAATCACGATCCTGACCGACTGCAATCCGCGTGGGACCAATGGGGCCGGGCGGTATGGAAGCCGAGGTATCACGTCCTGAGCTTGCCCGGCCTCTCCGGTCACCTCTTCAATCTGGCCGCGCTGGATGCCCGGACACCGTGCAAGCGAGATGCACTTCAGCATCTCCCGACTGACAGCCAATAATCCACTAAAGGGCTTCTGTCACAACGCTATAGGGCAATTCAATGTGGTGTGCGATATGCAAAGCTGCCTTGCGCGTCGGACCGGACCCGATGTCTCGGCTTCAGCACATCTCGGCTATGTATCGGCTGGCCGCGCGGCGATGCTCGGGGATCTTTCCGCAGCTATTCCCACGCAAAACGGGGAGCCTCGCCACTGAGACTCCCCGCCTGCCGGGCCGGTCAGCAGTGAGTTTCGCCGACTAACTGCCGTCCTGGCCCGCAATCAAGCCGATCGGGTCAGTGCTTCCCCCGAAGCCGAACAAAGCGGCCAAGGCAAGAAGGCCCGCCGCCACTCGTGCTCTCATACTGCTGCGTCCTCTCTTGGCGACTCCTGCGTCACCAATGCGAGAACCGGGACGTCCGGCTCGTCAGCCACCAAGCTCCTCGGTGTCGTCGGCGACCATGCCCCACGAATGCAAGGCAGGGCCGTGCCGTGGTGGTCGCCGTGCCCGGCCTGGCAAGGCTTTGCTGCCCTGTCATTGGCTAACTATCAAACTAGCGCTTTCAGGTCAGAGTGGAGGAAAAATCGTATAATTTGAATCGGCACTAGCTACAGCCATCGCCATAGCCAGCAAGTCCAGCCCACCCACAATGCCCATGCTGACGGCTCGGCTCGGGTGGATAATCGCAGTAGTAGCGCCGAAGTCGGCTCAACGGCCAGGTATGAACAGCGCAAGTTGTGCCACCCCGACGCCGAGGTCGCAGACGCTGTAGCCCACGGCGACCGTGGCCGGATACCCGTTCGTGGGCGTCCAGCCGACGGCGACAAGGTCGTTCACGAACTGCTGGTCGCCCGGCGTCAGGCCGGGATCGGGTTAGCGTGATCGACCGCGCCGCCAGATATCTTTAGTTGCTGCTAGCCCTTCTCGGGCCAGTCGCCTTGGGGGTCTAGGCCGCCGTCCCAGTCGTCCCAGGTGTTGTGGCGTCTATCGCGGGGGGCGATGATGCGGCGCCGTAGCTCCAGCAACAACTCCTCGGTGGATGCCTGCGAAAGGGCGTTGGGGTTAGTCGGGCGCAGTGCGTATCCCTGGGGCGGGGCATTGGGGTTGGTCCGTTGCAGGGTGGACACCATCTCTGTGGGCTCCCCTCCGGCCAGGATGGTGTCGATGCTGCCGGGTGCCCAGGCCAGCTTGTTTTCCAGCATGGCGTAGGTGCCGGGGCTGGCCTTGCGCACGCCGTGCTCGACGTCGGCCAGCGTGCGCACGGTGAACTGCAGGCTGTCGGCCAAATCGGTGCGGTTGCGGTAGCCCAATGCCACGCGCCGACTCACGACGTGGTGGCCGAGCCGTTCCAGGTCGCGTCGGTCCATGGATCGATCATCGCGCACCAGGGCGGAAATGTCGAGTCGCCATGCCCGTTTTGTTCCATCTGACGCACAAACAGCGGAAGCTATTTCCTGGGGACTCCGGCCAGGTCGGCCCGGGCCTGGGTGACCGCGTCCCAGAAGATCTCTTCGACCTTCTCCTTGGATCGCCCGACCACCTCGATCTTCGGCACCCCGGCCAGTTCCCGGCGCACCAGCTTGGCGTCGGGCAGCGCCTCCCCGGTCCACCATTCCTGGCGGATGGCGAAGTCATCGAACCGTTCGCCCTCGTCGGTGTGCCGCAGCATGCTGCGACGCTTGGCGGCCGGGACGCGCGCCCACCACTCCGCGCGCCAGTACGGGCCGTCGTAGGCGGCTGGCGGGGCCCCGTCCTGCCATTCCTCCACCTGCACCGGTTCCACCGGCGCGATGCCGTTGTAGTCCTGCGCGAACCTGTACGCCTCGTCGCTGTCGAGGTAGACCCGTTCGATGCGGTAGCTGTCGCCGCTGCCCGCCGTCACCACATACACCGTCGCCATCGCCGCCTCCCCGTCTCCTGTGGGCTTCAGTCTGCCATTAGCCGATGGCCACGGCGGACAAACCGGTGCGGGACCTCGTGCGGGAGGCAACCAGCAGAAATCATCACCCCAGACTTGCCGTTGATCACCCTCCGTGAGGCATGTCACATGGAAAAAATTTGCCCAACTAGTTGACATTATTTCCGTTTATTTCCTACCATTGCAAGCACACACCGAACGACAAGGAAACTAGAGTGAAAGTCCGTAGAGCAGTAGCAGGAGCGGTCTTCGCCGCCGGATTGGGTGCCGGGACCTTAGCTGGTACCGGGGTCGCGCAGGCCACCCCACCCACGCCAACCCCGTTGTTGGCACAACTTCTGCAGCATCAGGGCAATGGCCACGAGGCTAATCACCCCGGGAAAGTGGTCGCGGGCCTGGCGACTGGAGATCTCGAAGAGTCTCTCGTCCAGTCGTGGAAGACCCATGTCGAAGCTCCGGTGGTCACGGCCATCGACGACTGGAACGCCGGGACGGCCAACGCCGACCTGCTGTACTGCGACGACTGGAACCCAGGCAATAGCGAGAACTGGCTCGGTGCCGAGGACTGTTCGACCGGTGGCGGGGGCGCTGGACTCAGCTTGGTCCCCGGCGGCGTTCCCGGTCCCACTCCGGACCCCGGTCCCACGGACCCCGGCCCGACGAACCCCGGTCCCACTCCTGATCCCGGCTCCGGTCCTGGCAACGGCGGCGACAACGGCAACGGCTACCGGCAACGGGAACGGCTCCGGCAACGGGAACGGCTCCGGCAACGGGAACGGCTCCGGCAACGGGAACGGCAACGGCTCCGGCAACGGCGGCGGGAACGGCGGCGGCAACAACGACGGGGATCACGACAACGGCCACGGCAACGACGAAGACGGCCACGATGAGTCCAACCCCGGCAACGGCGGCGGCAACGGCCCCGGCGGCAACAACGATGGCGGAAACGGCCACAACGGCGGGGATCACGACAACGGCCACGGCAACGACGAAGACGGCCACGATGAGTCCAACCCCGGCAACGGCGGCGGCAACGGCCCCGGCGGCAACAACGGCGGCGGTAAGGGCAACAACGACGGGGATCACGACAACGGCCACGGCAACGAGCCAGATGGCACCGACGATCCCTCCAACCCCGGCAACCATGACGGCGAGAACGACGGCAACAACGGCGGCGGAAACGGCAACGGGAACAACGGCCACAACGGTGGTGGCAGCGGCAACAACGGCGGCGGCGGGGGCGGAACGGGAGGCAAACCCTAACCGCTTGACCGGCTCGGGCGAGCGGGGAGTCTCTAGCGAGGCTCCCCGTTCTGCTCCTCAGGAACACTTTCTACTGCGCACCGCTGCACGGGGTGATCCGGGCTACGCGCCGCATCTCGACCGGGACAACAACGGCATCGCCTACGAGTAGCAAGCAGATACGGAGATAAGGATGAATCGACTAGCGGGCATCGTCGCCGGTACAGCCTTGGCGGGCGGCATTCTGTATGCGCCGCCTGCACACGCAGACGGCGGGTGGGTGGCTGCTGCCAGCTCGCCTAGCCATGAGCAGATGGACTTCGCCTGGGGTATTGACCAGGCCGCTGCCGAGTATCGGGCACTCGCGCAGTGCGCCCAGCTTCAGAGGGCCAGCGATTGCCTACTGCTTGCCTCGGGTCCGGATTGTGTGGCCATCGCCTGGGATGCTGACCAGCCGATCAACCACGCTCACGGCGTGTCGGGCGGTGGCCGAGGCGTAGTCGTCCAGGCAGCGATGGCTGCTGCTGGTCCGTATGCCAATGACATCCAGTCTCGCTGTAGTTGGGACCCGCACGCGTGAGTAGCGAACAGCCCTGCGCGCGAAGCACCTCGCAGGAGTACACCACTGATCTGCCGTCTACCGAATGAAGATCAAGTTTGGGAAGGAAGTGCTTGCAATGATGACATCGCGATTGATCGCTGGTTCGTTCTGCGCGGCCCTGCTGGCTGTAGGACTGCTTGGCACCGGAGTCGCTTCGGCGAACCCACCGCCTAGCCCGCCGGGACCGGGCGAGCCGGGCTACTGCGGCGCGCACACGAGCCGCTCGACTGCTGGGCCAACACCGGTCCGACAACACCCGGCGAGGCCGCGTTCATCAGCAGAGTACGCAGCTACGACATTCCTGGAATGCCTACCGACAGCACTCGGCTGCTCCAGATCGCAAGAGGCACATGCCAGATGCTCGTCGGAGGGACCACCACTCAGTACGTCGTCGAAGAACTGGCGCAGAACCTCGGCAAGAGTTCTGGGAGTTCTTGCCGCGCAGCGTGTGGGGTAGCCTGCGGTCGTCGTGGGAGCTGGAGGCGCAGCGGATGCGCCGCCTGAACAAGAGCCCGTTGAACGTTCAGAACGGCGTGCTCAACGCATGGCTGATGTCGGTGATGTTCTGGGGCGTGCTGATCGCGGTGTTCGGCCCGGCGCTGATCCCGTTCATGGTGATCCAGGCGGTGTTCGGCTTCACGCTGATCGAGACGGTGAACTATCTGGAGCACTATGGTCTGCTGCGGCAGAAGACGGAGAGCGGCCGTTACGAACGGTGCGCGCCGGAGCACAGCTGGAACTCCGACCACGTCGTGACCAATCTGTTCCTGTATCACCTGCAGCGGCACAGCGATCACCACGCCAACCCGACCCGGCGTTATCAGATTCTGCGCAGCATGCACGGGGCGCCGAACCTGCCCAGCGGCTACGCGTCGATGATCGCGCTGACGTACGTCCCTGCGGTGTGGCGCAAGGTGATGGACCACCGGGTGATCGAGCACTACGACGGCGACATCACCCGGGTGAACGTTCACCCGCGGGTACGCGACAAGGTGCTGGCTCGCTACGGAGCTGGCGACGAGCGCTTGCGCGAGGCGCAGAGGGCAGAAGTGTGAGTTCCTTTAAATGCCCCGGCTGCGAGTACGTCTACGACGAGGCGGAAGGTGCTGCGCGAGAAGGATTCCCGGCGGGCACGCCGTGGAGTGACATACCCGACGACTGGTGCTGCCCCGACTGTGCAGTGCGCGAGAAGGTCGACTTCGAAGAGATTTCTCAAAAGAGAGATGGAGTAAGGCAATGAGTGACTACAAGCTGTTCATCTGCGTGCAGTGTGGATTCGAGTACGACGAGGCGAAGGGCTGGCCGGAAGACGGCATCGCTCCCGGCACCCGATGGGATGACATTCCCGAGGACTGGAGCTGCCCGGACTGCGGTGCGGCGAAATCCGATTTCGAGATGGTGGAGGTCGCGCGTTCGTGACGGTGGCTGGGCGAGCGAAGCGACGGGAGGCGATAGTGTCGCGCGTGTGAAGAGCCCGCAAGAGAGCCGAGCCGCGCATCGCGTCCCGTACGCCGAGGCGTCACGGGCCCTGTTGCGCGACTCGATCCTCGACGGGATGCGGGAGTTGCTGCTGACTCGCGACTGGTCGTCGATAACACTGTCGGCTGTGGCGCAGGCCGCTGGTATCAGCCGGCAGACGATCTACAACGAATTCGGCTCGCGGCAGGGTCTGGCACAGGGCTACGCGTTGCGGCTGGCCGACCGGCTCGTCGACGCGGTCGACGACGCCATCCAGGGCAACGTCGGCGACATCTACGCCGCGTTCTCGGAGGGGTTCCGGGCGTTCTTCATCGAGTCGGCGGCTGATCCGCTGGTGATCTCGCTGCTCACGGGTGCTAGCAAGCCGGACCTTCTGCAGCTGATAACCACCGACAGTGCGCCGATCATCACTCGTAGTTCGCAGCGGTTGACATCGACGTTCATGCATAGCTGGGTGCGCGCCAGTGAAGAGGACGCCGGGGTGTTGGCCCGCGCGATTGTCCGACTGTGCATGAGTTATGTGTCGATGCCACCAGAGGCCGACCACGACGTCGCCAGGGACTTGGCTAGACTCATGTCGCCGTTTGCCGAGCGCTACGGTGTCATCGAGCAGAATTAGCGGCGGCAGCGAACACACCGCCACGCCGACTAATATGTAACAAAGCTAAGTAACTGCCACGCGCGCACAGAAGAGGAAGAGGATGACGACGACTTCAACTGTTTCTGGGCAAGGGCTGACCGCCGATGTCCGCAACGGCATCGACTACAAGGTGGCCGATCTGTCCCTGGCCGAGTTCGGCCGCAAGGAGATCCGCCTGGCCGAGCACGAGATGCCCGGCCTGATGTCGCTGCGCCGTGAGTACTCCGAGGTGCGGCCCCTTGCGGGTGCCCGGATCTCCGGTTCTCTGCACATGACCATTCAGACCGCGGTGCTGATCGAGACCCTCGTCGAGCTCGGTGCCGAGGTCCGGTGGGCGTCGTGCAACATCTTCTCCACCCAGGACCACGCCGCGGCCGCGGTCGTTGTCGGCCCGCACGGCACCCCCGAAGAACCCAAGGGCGTGCCGGTGTTCGCGTGGAAGGGCGAGACCCTCGAGGAGTACTGGTGGGCCGCCGAGCAGATGCTCACCTGGGAGGGTGAGCCCGCCAACATGATTCTCGACGACGGCGGCGACGCCACCATGCTGGTGCTGCGCGGAGCGGAGTTCGAGAAGGCCGGCGTGGTGCCGCCGGCCGAGGACGACGACTCCACGGAATGGAAGGTCTTCCTGTCACTGCTGCGCGAGCGCTTCGAGACGGACAAGACCAAGTGGACGACGATCGCCGAGTCGGTCAAGGGCGTCACCGAGGAGACCACCACCGGCGTGCTCCGGCTGTATCAGTTCGCCGCCGCAGGCACGCTGGCCTTCCCCGCGATCAACGTCAACGACTCGGTCACCAAGAGCAAGTTCGACAACAAGTACGGCACCCGACACTCGCTGATCGACGGCATCAACCGCGGCACCGACGTGCTGATCGGTGGCAAGAAGGTGCTGATCTGCGGCTACGGCGACGTTGGCAAGGGCTGCGCGGAATCGCTGGCCGGCCAGGGCGCACGGGTGTCTGTCACCGAGATCGATCCGATCAACGCGCTGCAGGCGCTGATGGACGGCTTCGACGTCCGGACCGTCGAGGAGGCGATCGGTGAAGCGGATATCGTCATCACCGCGACCGGCAACAAGGACATCATCTCGCTGGCACACATGCGCGCGATGAAGGACCAGGCGATCCTGGGCAATATCGGCCACTTCGACGACGAGATCCAGATCGCCGCACTGGAGCGGTCCGGCGCCAAGCGGATCAATATCAAGCCGCAGGTCGATCAGTGGATCTTCGACGACGGCAAGTCGATCATCGTGCTGAGCGAGGGCCGGTTGCTGAACCTCGGCAACGCCACCGGGCATCCGTCGTTCGTGATGAGCAACAGTTTCTCCAACCAGGTGATTGCCCAGATCGAGCTATGGACCAAGAACGACGAATATGACAACGAGGTGTACCGGCTGGCCAAGCATCTCGACGAAAAGGTCGCGCGCATCCACGTCGAGGCGCTCGGTGGAACGCTCACCAAGCTCACCAAGGAGCAGGCCGAGTACATCAACGTCGACGTCGAGGGCCCGTACAAGCCGGAGCACTACCGATACTGATCTCTTCGCAAGACCGCCGCGGCGTCGACACAAACGACAGGGTTCGCCATCAGTCGCGCTACGCTCGCCGCGTGCTCATCGCGATCGAGGGTGTCGACGGCGCCGGCAAGCGCACGCTGACCACCGGCCTGCGCGCGGCGTTGGAAACCGCGGGCCAGTCCGTCGCGAGTCTGGCGTTCCCGCGCTACGGGCATTCGGTAGAAGCCGACCTCGCCGCCGAGGCGCTGCACGGCGACCACGGTGACCTCGCCACATCGGTCTACGCAATGGCCGTCCTGTTCGCCCTCGACCGCGCCGGCGCTCGGGACGAGATCGGCCACCTGAACGCCGCGTACGACGTCGTGATCCTCGACCGCTATGTGGCGTCCAACGCCGCCTACAGCGCCGCCCGTCTGCACCAGCCAGCCGACGGCGGCGTCGTCACCTGGGTGCGCCAACTCGAGTACGAGCGCCTAAAGCTGCCGACGCCGGACTGGCAGGTGCTCCTCGACGTACCCACCGAGCTGGCCGCCGAGCGCGCCGAGAACCGTGCCCAACAAGAAGTCGACCGTGCCAGGGACGCCTACGAGCGCGACGACGGCCTGCAGCGACGCACCGGCGAGGTCTACGCCGCGCTGGCGGCCACAGGCTGGTGTGGCCAGTGGCGGGTCGCAGGCCCGGACGTCGACGCCGCCGACCTGGCCGCGAGGTTCACCTGCTAGCAGACTCGCGGGCGCGCTGTCAGCGATTTGTCGCGATTTGGTGACACCATGGACACCATGAGGCAAAGGATTCTGGTCGTCGACGACGACCCTTCGCTGGCAGAGATGCTCACCATCGTGCTGCGCGGGGAAGGTTTCGACACCGCTGTCATCGGCGACGGCACACAGGCGCTCACTGCAGTCCGTGAGCTGCGGCCCGACTTGGTGCTGCTCGACCTGATGCTGCCCGGCATGAACGGCATCGACGTGTGCCGCGTGCTGCGCGCCGACTCGGGTGTGCCGATCGTGATGCTGACGGCCAAGACCGACACCGTCGACGTCGTGCTCGGGCTGGAGTCGGGCGCCGACGACTACGTGATGAAGCCTTTCAAGCCCAAGGAGCTCGTCGCCCGCGTGCGCGCCAGGTTGCGCCGCAATGAGGACGAGCCCGCGGAGATGCTCTCGATCGGCGATGTCGACATCGACGTGCCTGCCCACAAGGTGACCCGGCAGGGCGAGCAGATTTCCCTGACACCGCTGGAGTTCGACCTGTTGGTGGCGTTGGCGCGCAAACCGCGGCAGGTGTTTACTCGTGATGTGCTGCTCGAACAGGTGTGGGGGTACCGGCATCCCGCCGACACCCGTTTGGTGAACGTGCATGTCCAACGTTTGCGGGCCAAGGTTGAGAAAGACCCGGAGAACCCGCAGGTGGTGCTGACCGTTCGAGGAGTGGGATACAAGGCCGGACCCCCGTGATCTTCGGCTCGAGGCGACGCATTCATCGGCGTTCTGCTCCACTGCTACGCGGATTGGGTGCGTTGAGTCGAGCGATGGGTCTTGCGTGGCGCCGCTCCCTGCAGCTTCGGGTGGTGACTTTGACGTTGGGGCTGTCGCTCGCCGTCATCCTCGTGCTCGGATTCGTGCTCACCAGCCAGATCGCCGACCGCATCCTCGAAGTCAAGGTGCGCGCGGCCACCGAGGAGATCGACCGCGCCCGCACCACCGTCAGCGACATCGTCGGCGGTGAGGAGACCCGCTCGCTGGACAGCAGCCTGCAGCTGGCCCGCAACACGTTGATCGACCGGACGGCCGACGCCGGTCCAGGGCTGGCCGGCGCCTTCGATGCGGTGTTGTTGGTGCCCGGCGACGGACCGCGGGCAGCGACGGCGGCGGGACCGGTGCAGCAGGTGCCCGACGCGCTGCGGGATTTCGTGAAGGCCGGTCAGGTCAGCTACCAGTACGCGACCGTGCACACCGACAGCTTCTCCGGCCCGGCGTTGATCATCGGCAGCCCGACGTCGTCGCCGGTCACGAATCTCGAGCTGTACCTGATCTTTCCGCTGAACAACGAGGAATCCACCATCTCGCTGGTGCGCGGCACCATGGTCACCAGCGCCGTGGTGCTGCTTGGTCTGCTGGCGGCGATCGCGCTGCTGGTGGCCCGCCAGATCGTGCTGCCGGTGCGGTCGGCATCGCGCATCGCCGAGCGGTTCGCCGAAGGACACCTGACCGAGCGCATGCCGGTGCGCGGCGAGGACGACATGGCCCGGCTGGCGGTGTCGTTCAACGACATGGCCGAGAGCCTGCATCGTCAGATCACCCAGCTGGAAGAGTTCGGCAATCTGCAGCGCCGCTTCACCTCCGACGTCAGCCACGAGCTGCGTACCCCGCTGACAACGGTGCGGATGGCCGCCGACCTGATCTATGACCACAGCGAGGACCTCGACCCGGCGCTGCGACGGTCCACCGAGCTGATGGTCAGCGAGCTGGACCGATTCGAGGGGCTGCTCAACGACCTGCTTGAGATCTCCCGCCACGACGCCGGCGTCGCCGAGCTGTCCGTCGAGTCGGTGGATCTCCGGTCGACGGTGCAGAACGCGCTGGACAACGTCGGCCACCTCGCACAAGACGCCGGCATCGAGCTGATCGTCGACCTGCCGAAAGACGACGTCATAGCGGAGGTCGATCCGCGCCGCGTGGAACGGATCCTGCGCAACCTCATCGCCAACGCCATCGACCACGCCGAGCACAAGCCGGTGCGGATCCGGATGGCCGTCGACGAAGACACCGTCGCCGTAACGGTTCGCGATTACGGCGTCGGGCTGCGGCCGGGCGAGGAGAAGCTGGTGTTCAGCCGGTTCTGGCGCTCGGACCCGTCACGGGTGCGCCGTTCCGGCGGCACCGGCCTTGGTCTCGCGATCAGCATCGAGGACGCGCGGCTGCACCAAGGCCGGCTGGAGGCGTGGGGCGAACCGGGCAAGGGCGCCTGCTTCCGGCTCACACTGCCGCTGGTGCGTGGCCACAAGGTGACGACGAGCCCATTGCCGATGAAACCCGTTGGCCCGGAACGGCCCCCGCGCCCCACCGCCCGCGAACGCGAGCCGGCAGGAGAGTCGGTGTGAAACGCGTTCTGGCAGCGATCTGGCTGCTGGTGTTCGCGCTTGCAGGTTGCGCCGGGGTACCCAGCTCGTCCGCACCGCAGGCCATCGGCACCGTCGACCGGCCCGAGCCGCCGAGCCTGCCCAAGCCGACAGCGGACATGGATCCCGACGTGCTGCTGCGCGAATTCCTCAAGGCGACGGCGGATCCCGCAAACCGTCACCTGGCCGCCCGGCAGTTCCTCACCGAATCCGCCTCCAGCGCCTGGGATGACGCCGGTAGCGCACTGCTGATCGACAACGTGGTGTTCGTGGAAACTCGTGAGCCAGCGCGGGTCACGGTGCACATGCGTGCCGACCTCCTGGGATCGCTGTCGGATGTGGGGGTGTTCGAGACGAGGGAGGGTGCGCTGCCCGATCCCGGGCCGATCGAGCTGCTGAAAACGTCCGGCGGGTGGCGCATCGACCAGCTACCCAACGGGGTTTTCCTTGACTGGCAACAGTTTCAGGCGACCTACAAACGCAACACCCTGTACTTCGCCGACCCGACCGGCAAGACCGTTGTCCCGGATCCGCGATACGTTGCAGTGTCAGACCCCGATCAGCTGGCCACCGAGTTGGTCACCAAGCTGATCGCCGGGCCGCGCCCCGAGATGGTCAACACAGTACGGAATCTGCTCGGCCCACCCCTGAAGCTGCGTGGTCCGGTGACTCGCGCCGACGGCGGCAAGACGGGTGTGGGCCGCGGCTACGGCGGTGCCCGAATCGACCTGGAGAATCTGTCCACGACCGATCCGCACAGCCGTCAACTGCTTGCGGCGCAAATCATTTGGACGTTGTCGCGGGCAGGCATCAACGGGCCGTATGTGATCAACGCCGACGGTGCCGCCTTGGAGGACCGTTTCGCCGACGGCTGGAACACCTCCGACGTCGCGGCCACCGACCCCGGCGCGGCCGATGGCGCCGCCGCCGGCCTACATGCGTTGATCGGAGGCTCTCTGGTGGCGCTGGACGGGCAGCGGGCGCCGCGCGTCGCGGGGTCGTTCGGGCAGATGCCCAACCAGATCGCGGCTGCAGTGTCGCGCACGGGGCAACAGGTGGCGTCGATCGTGACGCTGAGGCCGGGTGCCCCTGACATGGCGTCGACGTTGTGGGTCGGCCCGATCGGCGGCAACGCGGCACAGGTCATGGAGGGGCGCAGCCTGTCAAGGCCGAGCTGGTCGCTCGACGACGCGATTTGGGTGGTGGTCGACGGCATCAACGTGGTGCGCGTGATCCAGGATGCGTCCGGATTGCCGGCCCGCATCCCTGTCGACGCAACAGTGGTGTCGACGCGGTTCCCGGGGGTGATTGCCGAACTGCAACTGTCCCGCGACGGGACACGCGCCGCGATGGTCATCGAGGGACAGGTAATTCTTGCCGGCGTCGAGCAGACTGCCGGTGGCGGCTACGCGCTGACTTATCCGCGGCGGCTGGGGTTCGGCCTTCGCGACACCGTGGTTTCGCTGTCCTGGCGTACCGGCGACGACATCGTCGTCAGCCGCACCGATACGCAGCATCCCGTGTCGTACGTCAACCTCGACGGCGTCAACTCAGACGGACCGAGTCGCAATCTGCTGATGCCGGTCACCACCGTCGCCGCGAACCCGTCCACCGTGTACGTCGCTGATGAGCGCGGCGTGCTGCAGTTGTCCGGCTCGGCCGCCGAGGACGACCCGGCATGGGCAGAGGTGCGACCGCTGATGGTGGCCGGTGCGCTGCCCGTGATGCCGGGCTGAGCGACCTCCTGCTGAATTCGCACTGAACCAACTCTCGCCTTTGCCCGTTGTGCAGACAAACGATCGCCAGAGGCGTTTGCTAACAGCCAGGGAGTTGAACATGAAGATTCGCGGACCACTTGTGACACTCGGCGCGGTTGCCGTGCTCGGGATCGGCATTTGGCTGGTCAATGTGTCCAGGGAGGAGCCGGAACCGGCACCGCCGGTTGCGCAGACCACCACGACGGCCGCCGCGGCACCGCAACCAGCCCCTGTACCCACGCCTGCGCGGGCGGCATTCCCGTCGAACGCCGACTATGTCGGCAAGATCCCGACTGCCACCGGCACCATCACGCTGGATATCTCGGTCGAGGGCGACAAGGCGATCGCCTACGCGTGCGACGGCAACTCGGTCGAGGTCTGGTTGCGTGGCAGGGCCGTGAACGGAGCCGTCTCGCTGGCCAGCAAGGACAAGGCCAGCCGGCTCGAAGGCCGCCTCGAGGGCAGCGCGGTCGTCGGGACCTTGTGGATCGGCGAAAAGAAGTGGGACTTCAAGGCCGACGCCACACAGCCTCCCGCCGGGCTTTACGTCTACGAGGACGCAGGGGTTCGCAACAGCTGGATCATCGACGCCGACGGCGGTGTCACCGGCGTGCAGCGGCGGCCGGACGGGTCGACCGTGCGCGCGCCCGGCCTGTCTCTTGACGGCACGTCGGTCGTCGACGGCCGCACGGTTGTCGCGATTCGCATCGAGGGGGACAGCGATGTCTGACCCGACGGCGCAGATGCCGACGCAGGCGGTACGAACCGGTTCACCACAAAGCGGCATCGCGGTGCTGATTGCCGTCATGCTCGGAGCGTTCGTTGCCGTCGGGCTAGGAATATTCGGCAAAGTACATGAGCCACAGTTCTTTTCGATCAGCGTGGCCGGGTTCTCCAGCGGCACCGCAGTCAAGTCGTGGCTGGCGACACTGGCGCTTGCGTTGGCGCTGTTCCAGCTGGCATCGGCGTTCGCGATGTACCGGCTGATCCCTGGCGGCAAGGCTCCCTCGTGGATCGGCACGGCGCACGTGTGGTCAGGCCGGCTGGCGGTACTGGCCACCGTGCCGGTGGCGGTGCACTGCCTGTACGCGCTCGGCTTCCAGTCCTCGGACAACCGGGTGTTGTTCCATTCGCTCTTCGGTTGCTTCTTCTACGGCGCCTTCGTGACGAAGATGCTGTTACTCACCCGCAAAGGCCTTCGGGGATGGGTGATTCCGGTCGTCGGTGGCCTGGTGTTCTTCGGTCTGGTCTACGTCTGGTTGACGTCGGCACTGTGGTTCTTTCAGACCACCGGAATCACGTTCTAACGGAAAGGGTTTCCATGTCAATTGCAGATCTGCGCATCCCGCGGCAGAAAGTGATCGTCGGCGCGGGGCTTGGCCTGGTTGCGACCGTCCTTGCCGCCTGCAGTACCTACGGGAAGAAACCCGAGGCGTCGGGCGACACAGCCACCACGACAACCGAAGCGGCGCCCGGTACTAGCGCGCCGGGGCCTGCGGCGCCGGCGAATGCGATAGTCAAGACTGCCGAGGTGCCGGTCGGTTCCGGTGTGATCGTTGACGAGATCGTTGTGACGCAGCCGTCCGCCGGGGAGTTCAAGGGCTTCTCCGCGATCTGCACACACAAGGGATGCACGGTGGACGAGGTCGCGGACGGCACCATCAACTGCCCGTGTCACGGCAGCAAGTTCAACCTCGACGGCTCGGTGGCAAACGGCCCGGCGACGAAGCCTCTGGAACCGCAGGCCGTAACGGTTCAAGGAGATTCGATCGTTCTTGGCTGACCGGGTCGTCGGGTGAAGTTCACGTACACGCCGCCGCTGGGCCACTTCGACGTCGCCCCGAATGTTTTTCGCGACCAGTCGATATACGGCTTTGCGTCTTCATCGGGTCGCCACCGGCTGAGCACGTTCACGAAGTGATCCGCATATCTGTCGGCGAAGGCGGTCCCGGCATCATCGACGCGATCCTGCGCGCCATGCGTATAGGAAACCTCGACGACCGAGAGTGGCGAGGGCAGCCGGTCGGCCGCCGTCAACAGCGACTCGATGCAGTCAGCCGAGAGGCTACCGAGACAGCCGCCCTTCGTGTAGTTGCACAGGCCAGGCCCCGAGCATCTCGTCATTGACCGACTGCAATTCGACGAATGACGTTGTGTGGATTCCGGTGAATACGCTGCCCGCTGAGCCCCACAGTCCTTCATGGATGCCTGCGGCGTCTGCGAGATCACCGATCCAGAAACTCACCATCATCAACACCGGTTCGCCTATCAGATCGTCAGGCATACCCGGTTAAGCGGAGGCGCGACGCAGATACGACACGACCTTGAGACCCTCGGGTGCTTGGCTCATCGAACCGGTCATGGCCAGCCAGTACCTCCGCCGCCTGATCCCTTCGATAGAGCGCGGTGCCAACTGCAACTGTGGGTCCTACCGGGTGAGCGGCGTATTCGAACTCGGTGACCACGCCGAAGTCGGAGTTCAAGCTCGCGGGCGAACGCGATTGTCATCGCCACATCGGCATCCGTCGCAGCGCGAACCACCACCCCGGGTGACAGTCGATCAGGTAGTTCCATACTCGACGCGCATCTTCGTAGTCAGGGTGTCGAGGTGCACCACGTCGCCGACGAGGCGATCGCTGAATTTTGTGATTTCAGAGTCCGAAAAATGCTGCACAGGAACTGATTCAGAGTAGTTCGCGGTCATATGGCCGAAGCTATGACCACTCGCAGCAGTGCCGCCAACCGCACCGCGCTGCGCTATGTACAAATCGCGCACGACGAGTCCGCTGCCTGACAACTGCCTGTGACTTGCCTGCCGGTATGGGTAAAGCGGCGAACCCTGAGCTTCCCGGTGACGTTGTGGAATTGGACGATGTTCCGACCGCAAGGGAGGGGTTTGCTTGATGACGGACCAAAGCGCAGTTTGGACCACCACCAGTGGGCTCGACGGCTTCGCGTCCTTGTGCTGCAAGAAGCCGCACATCGAGCTGTTGAGTGATCCGGAATCGACCTCCCTGACGCAGCGGGTGGGTGGGTATGGCCCGGTGGTCGTCGCCGAAGTCATCGTCGGCTCCGACGTGGTAATGCACTGCGGTGAGCTGTGCAGCGCGTATCGCGTCAGTGTGCTGCGGTCGGGCCGTGTCGAGTCGGTGCATAGAGGCTCGTCACTCATCAGTGGTCCCGGCACCGCGGCGGTGTACCAGCCAGAGGGCGACGCCGGTTCGCGATGGGCCGCAGGCAGCCGGTTGCTCGGTGTGAAGATCGACCGCAACGTCGTCGAAGATGCTCTCAGCGATGCGCTCGGCCGACAGATGACGTCTCAGATCGACTTCACGACTTCGATGTCGATCGAAGCGGGTGCGGGGCGCAGCTGGATCAACATGCTGTCGCTGTTCGCGGAGCACCTCTTCCGGCCCGACAGCGTCCTCGATCACCCATTGGTCGGCTTGCCGTTCGTCGACAGCCTGGTGTACGGCCTACTGCTGGCGGCGGACAATCCGCACCGCAGCGCGATCGCGGGGGAGAACCGCGAGATCAGTCCTCGCGCGGTTCGCGCCGCAGTCGAAATCATCGAACAGGAAGCACATTTGCCCCTGACGGTGTCGTCGATCGCTGCGCGCAGCCACGCCAGTGTGCGATCACTCCAGCAAGGCTTCCGGCGTCACCTGGACACGTCGCCGATGGCGTACTTGCGTGACGTCAGGCTCCGACGGGCACACCAGAGCCTGCTCGAAGCCGACCCGTCGACGACTAGTGTCGCCTCGATTGCCTACCAGTGGGGGTTCACCAACCTCGGCCGGTTCGCCGCCGCGCACACCGCCCGATATGACGAGCCGCCCGCGGCAACGTTGCGGCGCAGGGCATTTCGGCGGAGCCAGGCCAACGTCAGTAGTACCGCTTTACGTCCTTGATCAGCTGCACGACGACAGATGCCGAGGCGATCAGCCTTTCACGTTCGTCGGTGAGCTCGGCGCTGATTATCGCCGAGGCGGTCGTCACAGCCAACAAACCGGCCGTGGCGACAAACGCGCTGCCGATCCCCGCGTGCAAGTAATTCGCGGTCATCGTCAGCGTTGGGCAGCCGTAGCTCGTCACGAATGTGCCACAATGCGCCGCCGCTTGATCGAGCATCTCGGCGACGCATCCGCCGCTGAGGCTGATGAAGGTGAACGACTCGGGCCCGGGCCGATAAGCTACCTGTAGAAATCTATCTGCCCGGGACCCTGCCACTATCCGGGCGTTCAGCGCTGAAAGATTGGGCGGCAGCGAGTCGTTCGCCAGGTCGATCCAATCCGCGTCGGAAAGCGTCGCGCCAAAGTCGCCGAACAGCTGTACATAGCATTCTCGTTTTGACATTTTCAGACTTTGCAGAGTGTGGTGGAGCAAGCCGGCGAGCCGGCCGGCACATGATCCGGTAGGGCGCGACGCCACCCCAGCCTCGGTCCCAGTTCAGTGGCCATATCCGTGATGATCTGGGCATAGTCCTCTTCGGCGAAGCTGAACGGCAGCGCGAAAGCCACCTCGTCGACACACTGAAATCCTTTGTGCGCGTGCAGTACATCGGTAAGTTCGTCGGACGTGCCGACGTAGTCGGGGGAAATGATCACGCCACGGGGGCCCTTATGTCGCAGAGTGCGTTCGAAGCGGCCGTTAGCGTACGCCCGGTACCGCTCGATCTGCTCGGGCGACGCGGAATCGGTCGGTATCACCACCAAACCCTGCGACACTCGCGCCGATTCGGGATCAGGATGGTTCGAGCGAAACACATCGATGTGCTCGGCCTGGATGGTGGCGAAGTCACGCGATTCGGTTCCTTCGGTGCTGACGAGGTTGGCGGTCAGGTAGTTGAGGCCGTGGCGCCCCGCCCACTGTGCCGAACGCAGGCCGCCGCCATACCAGACCCTGCCGGCCAAACCAGGGGAGTGGGGCTGGACCGTGCGAAAGAACCTGTCCTGGCCTATCGCCCCCTCGAAGTCGCTGACGGAGTCGCCGCGTAGACACGCCAGCAGACGCAGGACTCTGTCCTTCGAGAAGTTCTCCATATCGTGCGTCTCGGGGTACAGCGCCGTCCTGAAGTGCTCGTATAGCAGCGGGGTGCCTACCGATACGCCCGGGTTGATTCGCCCGCCCGACAGGATGTCGACCGTCGCCAGATCCTCGGCCAGGCGTAGAGGGTTTTCCAGCCCGAGCGGAATGACGGCGGTACCCAACGCGATTCGATTCGTGCGCTGGCTTGCCGCGGCCAGAAGTGCAACAGGCGAGGAGATGCCGGGCTGGAGATGTCGTTGGCGTACCCAGACGCTGTCGAAGCCGAGGTCCTCGGCGCGTTCGATCAGCCGCAGCGTCTGCTCATGGCCAGGCCCCGGATCCGCCGCATCGAACTCTCCGATGGTGAGAAACCCAAGGCGTCGCAACGGTATTCCATGTTCAGGCATGTCTGCGACGCTATGCCGGCTACCGTAGGCCGGCTAGCCGCGGCGCGCACCACCCCGGCCAGATCACGCACCAATGACCGTTCGTGCGCAATCCGTCCAGTCCGCTGCGCATGACGGCTAGCCGCCGATGCGGCCGTCTCCCTAGCGTTGGCGCCATGAACCGGTTCGCATTGACTGACATGAGTGCCCGAATCGTCGGTGCACCGATGGCGGGTGGCCCGTCGACGCCGGCGCTGGCCGCCGCGGTGACCAACGCTGGTGGCCTTGGCATCCTTGCGGCGGGCATGCTGTCGGCCGAGGAGATGGCCGAAGCGATTGCCACCGTACGGAAGCTGACGTCGGGTGCGATCGGTGTGAATCTGTTTGTGCCTCAACCACGCCACTGCACCGCCGCGCAGTTGCGCGCGTTCGCTGCTGCGCTGTCGCTGGAGGCCGCAGACTACGGCGTCACACTGGGCAGGCCGTGCCATGACGACGACGATGGGCCGCGAAGCTCGATGTGGTGTGTGACCTGCGGCCCGAGGTGGTGTCGTTTGCCTTCGGTTCGCCCACCGAGCGACAGTGTTGTCGGCTAACGCGCGCCGGCATCTTGACCCTTGCCACGGTGACCACCGTCGACGAAGCGGAACGCGCATTGAGTTGCGGTGTGGACGCTGTCGTGGCTCAGGGTCCGCGAGCCGGCGGGCACAGGGCGACGTTCGACCCGCTTGCGGTGCCTCCCGATGCTCCGCTGGATGACCTGGTGGCCGCGCTGATAGCCGGCGTTGATTGTCCGGTGGTGGCGGCAGGGGGGATCGCGACCGCCACCGATGTGATGCGCGTGCGGTGTGCCGGTGCGACGGCAGCGCAAATCGGTACGGCGCTCTTGCTCGCCGACGAGGCCGGAACCAATCTCGTGCATCGGGCCGCATTGCGCGACCCGCAGTTCGACCAGACGGTGATCACGCGTGCGTTCACCGGACGCTACGCGCGGGCATTGCGAAACCGGTTCATCGATGAGCACGAGAGGGACGCCATCTCCGGCTTCCCGGAAGTGGCGAGGATGACCGCCCCGGTCTTGGCCGCCGCGGCGAGAACCGGTGATCCCCATGGCACCAGCTTGTGGGCCGGCACCGCATTCCGACACACGAAGACGGGATCGGCCGTCGACATCGTGCGCGAGCTGGCCGCCTGACTCGACCGCAGGAAGGACAATGATGACTGAACACAGCACTGACAGGGTCGCGATCATCACCGGCGCTTCTCGGGGCATCGGTGCGGGTTTGGTGGAAGCCTATTGCAAGAACGGCTTTCACGTGATCGCCAACTCGCGCACCATAGGCGAGCCGAGCCGTCCCGAAATACACACTGTTGCAGGCGACATCGCCGACCCGGCAACCGCAGAGCGCATCGTCGCAGTCGCGGTCTCCCGGTTCGGCCGCATCGACACCCTCATCAACAACGCCGGCGTATTCGTAGGCAAGCCGTTTACCGAATACGGGTCAGAGGATTTCGCGTTCGTCACATCGGTGAACGCGCTTGGTTTCTTCCACATCACCCGGCGGGTGATCTGCCGAATGCTTGCGCAGGACAACGGAGGCCACATCATCAACGTGACCAGCACCCTGGCCGACCACGGCCACTCAGCCGTTCCTTCGGCGTTGACCGCGATGACCAAGGGCGGCCTCGTCGCGGTCACCAAATCACTGGCCATTGAGTATGCCGGCCACGGAATCCGGATCAATGCGATATCGCCCGGTGTGATCGACACCCCCCTGCACGCCGGGGTCGATGCCCACAGCGCGTACGCCGGCATGCATCCGCTAAACCGCATCGGTGCTGTCGCCGATGTCGTGCACGGCGCGCTCTACCTCGAGAACGCCTCCTTCGTGACGGGCGAGATTCTCCACGTTGATGGCGGGCAAAGTGCGGGCCACTGACATGAGAAACCTGCACGACGCGGACCTGGACTTACGGGTGCACGCAAATCAAGAGCGACTGGCCGCCGACCTGACCCGGCCTTACGACTTCATCGTTTGTGGCGCGGGGTCGGCCGGCTCGGTCGTCGCCCGTCGGCTGGCCGAGGACCGCACGGCCAATGTGCTGTTGCTGGAGGCCGGTGGCGGTGATGACGTACCAAGCGTCAGCGAGCCCGGCTTGTGGCAGTCCAATCTCGGCGGAGTGCGGGACTGGGCTTTTCAAGGCGAGCCGAACCCGCATCTCAACGGCAGGGCTTTGGGGTTGTCCACGGGCAAGGTTCTAGGTGGCGGTTCGAGCATCAACGTGATGACGTGGGCGCGCGGTCACAAGTCGGACTGGGATTACTTCGCGGCCGAGTCGAGAAACGACGCATGGGGATACGAATCTGTGCGCGAGATCTACCGCCGCATCGAGGACTGGCACGGTACCAGCGACCCCCTGCGGCGGGGCGGTGGTGGGCCCGTCGGTATCGAGCCCAGCGGCAGTACTCATCCGGCCAGTCCCGCGGCCGTCGAGGCTGCCAAAGTGTTGGGAATCGCGCACTTCGATCATCCGAACGGGAAGATGTTGGAGGGCAAGGGCGGGGCGGCAGTCGCCGACAACTGCGTTCGTGGCGGCAAGCGCCAGTCCATCTTTCGGTCCTACACGTACCCCTATATGGACCGGCCGAACTTGACCGTGTTGTCACACGCATACGTGCGCCGCGTGACCGTCGACCGCAATCGGGCAACGGGAGTCGAGGCCTCGTTCCGCGGCCAGGTACGGCAATTCATCGCGCATACCGAGGTCGTGCTCGCCTTGGGCGCGATGCACACCCCCAAGATCCTGATGTTGTCCGGCATCGGTGACGAATGCAGTCTGCGGCCCTTGGGGATCCCGGTCGTTGCGCACCTGCCGGGCGTGGGCAGAAACTTTCAGGACCACCTTGCGTTCTCCTGCTTGTGGGAGACCCCGCATCGCTGGCCACCGGATGCGGTGGCCGCCGCGGTGATGTTCTGGCCCGCTGATAGCGGGGCCGATTCCCCCGACTTCTTTGCGTGCCAAGGTGCGATTCCGCTTGCGAGTCCGGAGAATATCGCGCGATTCGGAATGCCCGAATCCTGTTGGGCTGTTTACGGCGCGCTCACACACCCCGAGAGTCGCGGCGCGATTGAACTCACCGGCCCCAAGCCCGGCCAACCAATCCGAATAAAGGGAGAACGGGCTGTCGCACCCACGCGACCTGGCGCTTGCTCTCAAATGTATCGAGGGCATGCGTGAAGTCGGCAATGCGCCCGAAATGCGCCCGTTCACGACGCGCGAAGTCATGCCCGGCGATCTCCGGGGTGAGGATCCTGCCCGGTACATGCGCGACGCCGCAGCGAGCTACTGGCACCACGTCGGCACGGCCAAGATGGGGCGCGATCCGATGGCCGTCGTCGACGGCCGCCTCAAGGTCTACGGCGTTGAGAAGCTCCGTGTCGCCGATGGTTCGATCATGCCAAGGCTCACCGCGGGAAACACGATGGCGCCGTGTGTGGTCATCGGCGAGCGCGCCGCCGAGGAGATCAAGGCCGAGCACAGGTTGGCGGAAGACACGGTGGCGCAATGAGTGCTAGCGCTGATCACCAACGGATGGCCGAGATGGTGTTCGGTTACTGGGTCAGCCAGGCGATTCGGGCTTGCGCTGAGCTCTCGCTTGCAGATCACCTCGCCAACGGTCCGCTGACGGCCGCAGAGATAGCTGAACGAGAAGGCGCCGCGCCCGACGGGACCTACCGGCTGATGCGGGCCGGCCTCACTCTCGGGCTGCTAACCATCGACGCCGACAAGCGATTTCATGCCACCGCACTATTGAACACCTTGCACACGGGCGCGCCGGGATCGCTGCGGGGCATGGCGTTGGCGCTGACCAACAGGTCGCATTGGTCGCCGTGGGGCGAATTCACCGCAGCGGTACGGACGGGTCGGAGCCGGACCCGTGAGGTGCTGGGAATGCCGATCTTCGAGTACCTGCAGCAGAATCCGGAGCTGGCTCAGGAGTTCACCTCCGCCATGGAAGGCGGCAGTCGTTATGGGCTCTTGACGTGGTCGACGCGATCGACACGACCGACGTGAAGTTGGTCGTCGATGTCGGCGGGGCCAGCGGTGCACTGCTGCGTCTGCTTCAGCAGGCAAACCCGGCGTTGCGGGGGATAGTCTTCGACCGCCTAGACGTCGCCGAGGGTGTTGCGGTCGACATCGCAGGCGAACGCACCGAAGTGATCGGCGGTGATTTCTTCGAGTCGGTGCCCGCAGCGGATCTCTATTTGTTGAAGTTCATCCTGCACGACTGGGACGACGAGAGCTGCGTCAAAATCCTGAGCCGCTGCCGGGAGGCGATGGTGGCCGGCGGCCGAATCGCCATCGCCGAAATGCTGGTCGGAGAGCGCGATGATCCCGGCGTCGTGGCGCTATTGGACCTGAACATGCTCGCGGTTGCGGACGGCAAGGAGCGCACGCTTGCGGAGTTCGACGCGCTGCTGGCCGAGGCGGGACTGCGCCGCACCGCCGTGCATACGGCGGACTCTCCCCAGAGCCTTATCGAGGCGGTGGCCATCTAGCTGCTCTAGTCGAGTGTCGGGTTACGGTACGCGAATCTCCGTGTCGCGTGACACAAGCCGACGTTCGACGGCCGTCGGCCACCAGAACCAGCGGCCGAGTAGCGCAACCAATGACGGAAGCACGAACGTGCGCACGATGAGCGTGTCGAGGATCAGGCCGACGCCGATGGTGACCCCGATCTGAGCGATGCTGAACACGCTGCTGCCCGCGAGCGCGAACATGGTGATGCCGAAGACGATTCCGGCGGTGGTGACACACCACCGGTGGCGCCGAACGCGCGGATGATCCCGGTCCCCAGGCCGCCACGCAACGACGGCTTGGCCGACCTCACGGCGCGCGAACTCGATGTCCTCACGCTGATCGCCAAGGGGTGCTCGAACGCCGAGATTTCCTCTTGTCGATCGTCGACTAGGCGGGCATCGCGGCGACGATCTGCTCCGGCGTCAAGGGGAGTGATCGCACGCGGACTCCCAGTGCGTCGTATACGGCGTTGGCGATCGCGGCGGTCGTCGGCCCCTGGGCACATTCCCCGACGCCGAGCGGTGGGTTGCCGTTGCCCGCCACCAGCTCGACGTCGACCGCAGGTACTTCAGAGAACCGCAGGATCGGGTAGGTCTCCCAGCTGTCGCTGGTGACGTTGCACCCGTCGAAACGCACCCGCTCCTTGAGCGTCCAGCTGGTGGCCTGGATCGCGCCGCCCTCGATCTGGTTCACCGCACCGTCCGGGTTGATGACCAGTCCCGCGTCGACGGCGATCGTCAGTCGCCGGACGCGCACCTCCTCGACCGCCGCCACTTCGGCGACGACCGCACAGAATGCGCTGGAGTTCTTGTAGCGCGCGTAGCCGATTCCGTGGCCGACAGAGTCGCCGGGCGTCCACTCGAACCAATTCGATCGTCGGACAACGGCTTCGAGCACAGCGCGAGCACGCGGATCGGACAGGTGCGCCAGCCGGAACTCGACGGGATCGCGATCCGCATTCGCGGCGAGCTCGTCCATGAACGACTCCGCTGCAAAGACATTCAGATGGGCGCCCAGAGAGCGTAGTGCAGACGTCCGAATTGGCATTGCCGGAATCAGGTGATTGACGACCTCATATGACGGAAAGTCGTATCCGGGAACGGCATTGCGCCTCGTGCCGCCTCCACGTTCGAGCGGTGGCTCGACGTCAGAGTGGATGGCGGTGCGGTCGCGGTGGCTGGTGCCAAGGAACGCCGGCGACGCCGCCATGCCCGGGCGACTGATGAAGCTGCCACTCCAGATCTCGTGCTGCCAGGACAGCACGGCGCCGTCGTCTGTGGTATCGGCCGCGATCCGAACCACACCTGCCGATCCCACTGGGGCCCATGCCAGTTCGTCGGCCCTCGACCACACCACCTGCACCGGCCTGCCCGGTGTGGCGAGCGCCAAGAGTGCTGCGTCCATCGCGGCGTCGTCCGCGCCATTGTGGCCGTAGCACCCGGCGCCCTCCACATGGCGGACCACCAACTGCTCCGGCAGCATCCCCAGTTCCCGTGCGATCTCCCGCCGCAGTACGTGCACGCCCTGGCTGTGCGTCCAGATGTGCAGTCGCGGCTCCTCGGTCGCCAACGCGATCGCACACGAAGGGCCGATCGATCCGTGTGCGATGAACGGCCGATGGAAGGTCGCCGACGAAGACAGGTGTGCCTCTGTGACCGAAGATTTCCGCCCGCCCTCAAGGACCGTGGTGTCCGCAGGCGCCGAGGTCAGGAACGCGGGCAGGTCGTCATCGTCCGGCAGCGACGGGTGTTGATCCCAGGCGGCATCGGACCGTAGCCGCTCTGCCGCCCGCAGCGCGACCTCTTCGCGTTCGGCGATCACGCCGAGGAAGTCGCCTTCGCGCACCACGCTGATGACACCCGGTAGTCGCTCTGTCGGGCCGATGTCGAGTGAGGTGAGCGTCGCGTCCCGCGACGGCGGCCGCACCACGCGGCCGTACACCATGCCGTCCAGCTGCAGATCGTGTACATAGCGCGGGCGCCCGGTGAGCTTGTCCGGCAGGTCTATTCGTGCCACATCGGTGCCGACCACGCGGTACTCCGACTCCGGCTTGGGTGTGGCGCTACCGCTGGCCGGCCGGTCCAGCAGTATTTCGTCGGTCAACTCCCAGTAGCTGGTAGCCGTCCCGTCGGGACCGGTGATCCGGCCGTCCTCGACGACCAGAACCTCTTTGGGAAAGCAGAGTTTCTCCGCGGCGACGGCCAGATAGACGTCGCGCGCTTCTGCGCACACTTCGCGCACCGCCGCCCCGGAATGCTGGATCGACAGGCTGCCCGCGGTGAGGCCCTCGTCAGGGCTGAGATCCGTTGTGGCCGCAGTCATTCGGAGACGCTTTACGTCGATGTCGAGTTCTTCGGCGGCCATCTGCGCCAGCGCGGTAAGGATTCCTTGTCCCAGCTCGACCTTGCCGGCCCGCACCTCCACGATGCCGTCGGGATCGATGCGCAGCCAATCGCCCAGGCGCGGATTGGCCGCCAGCGTCGGTGGCAGCGCCTCGGTGCTCACCCGGCGCTCTTCCGCATCTCGGCCGCCGCCGCGAGTACTGCACGGACGACTCGGTTGTGTGCGCCGCACCGGCACAGGTTGTGATCCAGGGCCGCTCGCACCTCGGCCTCGGACGGGTCTGCGTGCTCGGCGAGCAGGTGCGCGGCGCTCACCACGATGCCGGACATGCAGTACCCGCACTGTGCGGCTTGCTGCGTGACGATCGCGCGGGCGACGGGATGCGGTCCGTCGGCGCCGAGGCCTTCGACGGTGGTCACCGCCCTGCCTTCGACCGACCACAACGGGGTTTCGCACGAGTAGGTGGGCTGGCCGTCGACGAGCACGAGACAGGCGCCGCACACCCCAAGCCCGCAGCCGAATCGCGTGCCCTTCAAGCCGAGGTGGTTGCGCAGCACGTAGAGCAGGGCGGTGTCGGGCTCGGCGTGCACCTCGCACCCGCGACCGTTCACCGTCACGGTGCTGATCGGGAGCGCGTCGGTTGCCATATGTCCAGCATTCCCTCGGTGGCTGTGTAGCGCCTGAAAGCTGTCACACCGTGCGCGATGCGTCAGGTCGACGTGATGCCGGGGATCCGGCCTTGGCGGAACGCCTCGACGAAGTGGCGATGATCGTCGCGCACAATCGCCGCATACTCCAGCCCGAACGACACGATGTCGTCGACGAAATCGTCGACGTGCTCGCCGATCACGCCGACGATCGCTTCCTCGGTCTGGAAGTCGACCAACGTTTGATCGCTGTCGGTGTCGCTGACGCAATGCACCTTGGCCACCGCTTGTCCGAGCTGCTCGATGACTTCCCCGAGCTCGTCGGGTTCGGTCAGCTCACTCCAGTCCAAATCGGCGTCGTAGGGCGAGATTTCGCTCACCACGAAGCCGACCCCGTCGATGTCGGTGTAACCGAGCAGGGGATCGGCGTGCGCCTGCAGCGCCCGTTGGGACACGGCCGTGCGGTGCCCGTGATGCTTGAAGTACTCCCCAACCTCGCGGTCGTCGATCACACGGCTGGGCGCCGCCACGTTGCCCTGTTTCATCGACAGCACCGCGTCGTTGTCCAACGCCTGATTGAAGCCTTCGATCAGCACGGTGTACGCGGGCAGTCCTGCGCTGCCGATGCCCATGCCGGTCTTGCCGATCACGTCCTTGATGTCGTAGGTGATGCCGCGGAACCGCTTCGTCTCCGGAATGGTCTTTAGGTAGCGTCCGAACGCGTCGGTGACCTTGTCGCGTTCGGCATCGTCGAGCCGGCGCACGCCGGGTAGGTCCCGGAAGCGCCGGTCGGTGTCGTCGACCTTGGTCATGCGGTCCAGCATCTGCGAGCGGGTGGACAGCCGCGCCGTCTGCAACGCCGAGCGCACCGCGCCGCGGGCCGTCTCCAGGTTCAGCGAGAACGACGAGTCGTCCTCCACGTCGACGAACCACCGCACCTGATCGACGTAGGCGCGGACGAACGTTTCGATAAGCGCTTTGATCTCCTCGTCGGAGAGGGCCTTCTGCCAGCACATCAACGCGACGCTGGCCGCGAACCGCTCCAGATCCCAGGTGAAGTGGCCGATGAACGCCTCGTCGAAGTCGTTGACGTCGAAGATGAGCACCCCCGAGCCGTCCATATAGGTGCCGAAGTTCTCCGCGTGCAGGTCGCCCTGGATCCACACGCGGGAGGTCCGCTCGTCTGCCCAGGCATCTTTGCGCTCTGCGACGTCGGCGTAGAACACGCATGCGCTGCCGCGGTAGAACGCGAACGGATCGGCCGCCATCTTGCGGAACTTGGTCCGGAACGCGTCGGGATCTGCCTTCATCAGGTCGGAGAATGCGGTCACGAGGCAGTCGACGATGAACGACTCCCGTTTGTCGTTCGATGCGGCCTCTCTCATGACCTCGAAACTACGCCCAAGCGGGTGGCAATATCGCGGCCCGACATCGGGCAGTTCCAACATTGATCGCCGACGTTGGTGGCGGCGAACCCGCACACCATCCCCAACCCCAATCTGATCCATCCCGGTGACATCGTCCGTATTCCGCGCGCCTGAATCCGCCTGGATGTCACCGACCATCGCGACACTGCGGGTGTGCTCGACCTCGTGCTGCCACTGGCCTGCGGGGGCTGCGGCGCACCTTCGACGCGGTGGTGCCCGGCCTGCGTGCGGGAGCTGGTCGTCAGGCCCGACCAGCCGCACCTCATCGCGCCTCGCCTCGATCCCGGCGTTCCGGTTTTTTCGCTCGGCCGTTACGCCGGCGCCCGCCGTGAGGCCATCGTGGCCGTCAAGGAGCACGGACGCGCCGACCTGATCAAGCCGCTCGCCGCAGCGCTGCACGTCGGGCTGATGAACATGTTGACGTGGGGAGTCGTCGACACGCCGCTGCGCGTCGTGCCCGCGCCGACCCGCCGATCGGCCGCCAGGCGCCGCGGCGGTGACCCCGTCACCCGCATGGCGCTCGCGGCGACCGCCGGACACCCCGACATAACAGTCACGCAGGCCTTGCGCATGCGGGCCTTCGTCCGCGACTCCGTCGGCCTGTCCGGCACCGACCGCGAACGCAACATCGCGGGCCGCGTCAAGGCCGCCAAACCGGTCGCTGGAGACGTCCTGGTCATCGACGACATCGTCACCACCGGTGCCACGGCAGCGGAGTCCACCCGGGTGCTGCAGACGATCGGCGGGCGCGTTGTCGCTGTTCTCGCGGTCGCACACGCCTGACCCCACAGCCGTGATGGCTCCGGCAATTACTTGGCAATCAATCCCATATGAAGAACTGAAAACAGGTCGAAGAATTTACTGGCACTACCGGGTGAACACGGACTACCGTCGGCACCAACCACCCGTGAATGCCTCACGGCGGCGCTCAGCCAGCAGCGCCAGCATCGCCGACCAGCGGTAGGAGGTGAGTAGACGACACCTTGCACCGGCGGGCAGGGCGACATGCAAGGCCCCGTCGGCGCGTAATTGAAGACAGGCCGGGCACGCTGAAGCGTGCGGACGTAAAGAGAAACGAGTTGCCAAGCATGTCAACCAATTCCGTCGATTCGAACCGCGCGATGGTGGTCGAGGACGAGACACCCGAACCTGCACCCAATGCCGAGGTCGTCGTCAAGGGCCGCAACGTCGAGATTCCCGACCACTTCCGCGTCTACGTCTCAGAAAAACTGTCACGACTGGAACGATTTGACCGCACCATCTACCTCTTCGACGTCGAACTAGACCACGAGCGCAACCGGCGCCAACGCAAGAACTGTCAACACGTAGAGATCACTGCCCGAGGTCGGGGCCCGGTCGTGCGCGGCGAGGCCTGCGCGGACAGTTTCTACGCCGCCCTCGAGTCGGCGGTGTGCAAGCTCGAGAACCGGCTGCGGCGCAGCAAGGACCGCCGCAAGATCCATTACGGGGACAAAACCCCCGTTTCGCTGCACGAGGCCACCGCCGCGGCCCCGCTGCCCAATACCGGCGAGCCCGTCGCCGACGAGACCGCGCTCGACGGCAAGGCGCTCGACGAGCATGAGCCGGGGCGCATCGTGCGCACCAAAGAACATCCGGCCAAGCCGATGACCGTCGACGACGCGCTCTATGAGATGGAGCTCGTCGGCCACGACTTCTTTCTATTCCACGACAAACAGAGCGACAAACCCTGTGTCGTGTACCGCCGCCACGCGTACGACTACGGGCTGATACGCCTGGCCTGACGCCTTTCGAGCCGCTTCGACCAGGTATTTCGACGAGTCACTTACGATGGACTTCGTCTAAATACCCATGAGATCCATCGAACACAAAGAGGAATCAGCGTGCTGTCGAAGTTGCTCCGTCTCGGTGAAGGCCGCATGGTCAAGCGCCTCAAGGGGGTGGCTGACTACGTCAACACCCTGTCCGACGAAGTCGAGAAGCTCTCCGACGCCGAACTGCGGGCCAAAACCGCCGAGTTCAAGAAGCGGGTAGCGGACAGCAAGAAGGATGACGTCGGTGATGTCCTCGACGACCTGCTGCCCGAGGCGTTCGCCGTAGCTCGTGAGGCCGCCTGGCGCGTGCTCGACCAGCGTCACTTCGACGTCCAGGTGATGGGCGGCGCCGCCCTGCACTTCGGCAACGTCGCCGAGATGAAGACCGGCGAGGGTAAGACGCTGACCGCGGTTTTGCCGTCCTACCTCAACGCGCTGGCAGAGAGGGGCGTGCACGTCGTCACCGTCAACGACTACCTGGCAAAACGCGACGCGGAGTGGATGGGTCGCGTGCACCGCTTCCTCGGCCTGAACGTCGGTGTGATCCTGTCCGGCATGACGCCCGATGAGCGGCGCGCCGCCTACGCCGCCGACATCACGTACGGCACCAACAACGAGTTCGGCTTCGACTACCTGCGCGACAACATGGCGCACTCGCTGGACGACCTGGTGCAACGCGGCCACAACTTCGCCATCGTCGACGAGGTCGACTCCATCCTCATCGACGAGGCCCGCACCCCGCTGATCATCTCCGGGCCTGCCGACGGCGCGTCGAACTGGTACAGCGAGTTCGCCCGCCTCGCGCCGCTGATGGAGAAGGACGTCCACTACGAGGTCGACCTGCGCAAGCGCTCGATCGGCGTGCACGAGGTCGGCGTCGAGTTCGTCGAGGATCAGCTGGGCATCGACAATCTTTACGAGGCCGCCAACTCGCCGCTGGTCAGCTACCTCAACAACGCCGTCAAGGCCAAGGAGCTGTTCCAGCGCGACAAGGACTATATCGTCCGCAACGGCGAGGTCCTCATCGTCGACGAGTTCACCGGCCGCGTGCTGATCGGCCGCCGCTACAACGAGGGCATGCACCAGGCCATCGAGGCCAAGGAGCACGTCGAGATCAAGGCCGAGAACCAGACGCTGGCCACGATCACGCTGCAGAACTACTTCCGGCTCTACAAGAAGCTTTCCGGTATGACCGGCACCGCCCAGACCGAGGCGGCCGAGCTGCACGAGATCTACAAGCTCGGCGTGGTGAGCATCCCGACCAACAAGGACATGATCCGCGCCGACCAGTCCGACCTCATCTACAAGACCGAAGAGGCCAAGTACATCGCGGTCGTCGACGACGTCAGCGAGCGCTACGACAAGGGTCAGCCGGTCCTGATCGGCACGACGAGCGTCGAGCGTTCCGAGTACCTGTCCCGCCAGTTCCAGAAGCGCCGCATCCCGCACAACGTGCTGAACGCGAAGTACCACGAGCAGGAGGCCGGCATCATCGCCGAGGCCGGGCGGCTCGGCGCGATCACCGTCGCCACCAACATGGCGGGCCGCGGCACCGACATCGTGCTCGGCGGCAACGTCGACTTCCTCGCCGACAAGCGGCTTCGCGAACAGGGCCTCGACCCCGTCGAGACCGCCGAGGACTACGAGGCGGCCTGGCACGAGGTGGTGCCCCAGGTCAAGGCCGAAGCGGCCGAGGAGGCCGAGGACGTCATCGCGGTCGGCGGCCTCTACGTGCTCGGCACCGAGCGCCACGAGTCGCGCCGCATCGACAACCAGCTGCGCGGCCGGTCCGGCCGCCAGGGCGATCCGGGTGAGTCGCGGTTCTACCTGTCGCTCGCCGACGAACTGATGCGGCGGTTCAACGGCGCGACACTGGAGTCGCTGCTGACCCGGCTGAACCTGCCCGACGACGTGCCGATCGAGGCCAAGATGGTCACCCGCGCGATCAAGAGCGCGCAAACCCAGGTCGAGCAGCAGAACTTCGAGGTTCGCAAGTATGTCCTCAAGTACGACGAGGTGATGAACCAGCAGCGCAAGGTCATCTACGCCGAGCGCCGCCGCATCCTCGACGGCGAGAACCTGGCCGAGCAGGCCCACCAGATGCTCGTTGACGTCATCACCGCCTACGTCGACGGCGCCACCGCCGAGGGCTATTCCGAGGACTGGGATCTCGAAACGCTGTGGCAGGCGCTCAAGCAGCTGTACCCGGTCGGCATCGACCATCACGACCTCATCGACTCCGACGCGGTTGGGGAGCCCGGTGAGCTGACCCGCGACGAGCTACTCGACGCGTTGATCGCCGACGCTGAGCGGGCCTACGCAGAACGCGAGAAGCAGCTCGAGGAGATCGCCGGCGAGGGTGCGATGCGGCAGCTGGAGCGCAACGTGCTGCTCAACGTCATCGACCGCAAGTGGCGTGAGCACCTCTACGAGATGGACTACCTCAAGGAGGGCATCGGGCTGCGGGCACACGCCCAGCGCGACCCGGTCGTCGAGTACCAGCGAGAAGGCTACGACATGTTCGTCGGCATGCTCGAGGGCGTCAAGGAAGAGTCGGTGGGCTTCCTGTTCAACGTCGCCGTCGAGCCCGCCCCCAGGGTTGCACCCGTCGCAGCACCTACCGGGCTGGCCGAGTTCGCCGCGGCAGCCGCTGCCAAGGCTTCCGGAGCCGCTGAGCCGGCGACTTCAGGCTCAGAAGGTGGCGTCGCGACCAAGGAGCGGCCCACCCCAACGCCGGCGCCGTTGCGCGCCAAGGGAATTGACGACGAGGCGCCGCCGCTGACCTACACCGGGCCCTCCGAGGACGGGTCGGCGCAGGTGCAGCACTCGGGCGGTGCCCCCAGACACGCGGCACCGACCGGCGGCAGTCGGCGGGAGCGGCGGGAGGCCGCGCGCCGGCAGGCCAAGGCCACCAAGGGTCGTCGGGGCTGACTCACGGCCAGGCGATCAGGCGATACCGGATCCATCGAAACTGGAATGCTTCCCGGCGTCATCCGATCTGCAGGGCGACAATTCGCCATCGGTCATGGTGACGTTCGACGCGCGCGGCGATGGCGCGGACGCGCGTGCCGCGGGTGTAACTGCCGAACACCTCGGCGGCTTCGTCATCGACCATCCGCAGCCGCACCCGGCGCAGCGTCGCCGTGGCGGTGTGCGTCGCCCGGGCCATCCCGACCACGGGGTCGATCAGCACGGGCGCCACGAGTGGCCGTAGCTGTGCGACGGGCCGGCGGCGGTCGATGACCTCCAGTATCCGGCGCAGCGCTGCATCGGCGAACACCACCGCCGCGTGCGGCGGCCTGGGCTCCCGCACCGGACGGGATGCGACCGGTCGCTGGGGGTATTCCCCTCGCAAGCTGGGGCCCCACCCGCCCGAAGGGCAGGGGGACCGACGCGGCGTATGACGGTGCAGCGCCGCGGGTGAGGGCGGCGGGCACGGCGTGATACCCATGCCGACGGGCGGCGGTTCGTAGTCGATGATCGGCGACGTGAACGACGCGCGTTCGGGCGGAATGGCGGATGCGGTCATAAGTGCTCTCCAGCGGTCGGCACGGTGGGACGACATCTGCTGGAGAGTTGCAGACTCATTCATGATCGCACGGTTTGCGGGGGCCGAGTGCACCCGTGATGCGACGCCACAGAATCGGCCGATAACGTGTGTCGGGGGTTCATTTGAAACCGACAGAAATCACAGGGGAGGGCGGCGCCGCAATGGTGACCAGGTTGTCGGCGTCCGACGCGTCGTTCTATCGCCTGGAGAACTCCTCGACCCCGATGTATGTCGGTTCGCTGTCGGTCCTGCGCAAGCCCCGCAGCGGGTTGAGCTACGAAACCCTGCTCGCCACCGTCGAGGCCCGGCTGCCGCAGATTCCGCGCTATCGCCAGAAGGTGCGCGAAGTAACGCTCGGCCTGGCCGGGCCGGTGTGGGTCGACGATCGCGATTTCGACATCACCTATCACATCCGCCGCTCCGCCCTGCCGTCTCCGGGTAGCGACGCGCAGCTGCACGAACTCATCGCCCGGCTGGGCTCCCGACCTCTGGATAAGTCGCGCCCGCTCTGGGAGATGTATTTGATCGAGGGCCTGGCCCGCAACCGCATCGCGATTTACACCAAGACACACCAGTCGCTGGTCAATGGCATGACCGCGCTGGAGATCGGCCACGTCATCGCCGACCGCACTCAGAAGCCCCCGGTATTCGGAGAGGACATCTGGATTCCGGCTCGAGAGCCCAGTGATCGTCGGCTCGTGCTCGGCGCGATCGGTGAGTGGGTCACCCGTCCGGCCGAGCAGCTGGCCGCCGTGCGCTCCGCCGTGACGGAGGTGACGACCAACACGGGGCAGCTGGTCGAGGTGGGCCGCCGCGTCGCCGACGTCGTCCGAACGGTCGCGCGTGGCACGGCGCCCAGCAGCCCGCTCAACGCGACGGTTTCGCGCAACCGCCGATTCACCGTTGCCAGCGGCCGGCTGGAGGACTACCGGTTAGTGCGGGCCCGCTATGACTGCGATGTCAACGACGTCGTGCTCGCAGTGGTCGCAGGCGCGTTACGCAACTGGCTGCTGTCGCGCGGTGAGCCGGTGAAGTCCACGTCGACGGTGCGGGCGATGGCGCCGATGTCGGTCTACCCCGACGCAGACCTCTACACGACAGGACCCGGGCAGGCCATCAGTGAGGTGTCGCCGTTTCTGGTCGACCTGCCCGTCGGGGAAGGCAACGCGGTGGTGCGATTGTCGCAGATCGCGCACGCCACCGAATCGGCCTCGACGGCAGGTAGCCTCGTCGACGCTCGAACCATCGTCACGCTGTCGGGATTTGCGCCGCCGACGTTGCACGCCATGGGAATTCGCGTCGCTACCACCTTCTCGGCGCGGCAGTTCAACTTGTTGATCACCAACGTGCCTGGCGCTCAGAAGCAGATGTATGTCGCGGGCACGAAACTCCTTGAGACGTATGCGGTGCCGCCGTTGTTGCACAACCAGGTGCTCGCGATCGGAGTCACTTCGTACAACGGGATGCTGTATTTCGGCATCAACGCCGATCGTGATGCGATGAGCGACGTCGGCGTATTGCCTTCTCTGATGCGGGAATCGCTGGACGAGCTGCTGGAGGCCGCACAGTAGACGGCAAATGCCCATCAGCGCTTGTCCCGTCACTCCCGACACGGTCGAATGGCCAAACCACGACTTCTAATTCCAAGAGCGAAACGACGAAGAAGGTCGGCGAGACGGCGTTGAGGTCGCCAGCAGGCGATTACCGGCGTCACGCAACACGGTGACGACTTCGTGATCGCTGTGGAGAAGGATCCGGGCTCCGAATAGCTACGCTCGCCTGGTGCGCGTCTACGTTCCGACGACCCTGGCCATGTTGCAGCGACTCATGGCTGACCGCTCGGTGAGCCCCGTCAACGGGACGGCGTTCGCGGTGACGCCCACCCTGCGGGAGTCCTACGCCGAGGGCGACGACGACGAGCTGGCCAGCGTTGCGCTGCGGGACGCTGCGCTGGCTTCGCTGCGGCTACTCGGTGACGACGCATCGGGTCAGCTGCCTCGGCGTGCCGTGCTGGTCGCCGACGCCGACGACGTCACCGCGCGGCCGGACCTCGACGATTCGGTGGTGCGGGTGGCCGGTCCGATCAGTCTTGATGAAGTGGTCGCCGCGTACGTCGACAACGCCGACGCCGAGGCCGCGGTACTGGCCGCGATCGAGGCCGTCGACGCCGCCGACCTGGGCGACGAGGATGCGGAATTGGTCGTCGGCGACGCCCAGGACCACGATCTCGCGTGGTACGCGCCGCAGGAGCTGCCGTTCCTGCTCGAGTTGCTCTGACGACTGGATACGGGACCGTAAGTTACGGTACCGTAGGTTCATGGCCAAGAACATCATCAAGGTCTCGGCCAACGTTGCCGACACCGTGCGGCCCACAATCGCGGGCAAGTGGAGCACATTGCGTGCGATCGCCGGGCGGATCACCACGCCGCTGCTGCCCGACGACTACCTCAAGCTCGCGAACCCATTGTGGTCGGCACGGGAACTGCGCGGCCGGGTCGTCGAGGTGCGCCGCGAAACCGTCGACTCCGCGACGTTGGTGATCAAACCGGGCTGGGGGTTTTCTTTTGACTATCAGCCGGGCCAGTACATCGGCATCGGCGTGCTTGTCGACGGGCGCTGGCGGTGGCGGTCCTACTCGCTGACGTCGACCCCGGTGACCGGAGCCGCTCGGCCGGCGACATTGGGTCAAGTTGGCCGCACCATCACCATCACGGTCAAGGCCATGCCCGAGGGGTTCCTGTCGACCCACCTGGTCGGCGGGGTGGCACCTGGCACGATCGTGCGGCTGGCCGCGCCGCAGGGCAACTTCGTCATGCCCGATCCGGCACCGGCTTCGGTGTTGTTCATCACCGGCGGCTCGGGCATTACGCCGGTGATGTCGATGCTGCGCACCTTGGTGCGTCGCGACCAGATCACCGACGTGGTCCACTTGCATTCGGCCCCAACGGAATCCGACGTGATGTTCGCCGCCGAGCTTTCCGAGTTGCAGCGCACCCACGACGGCTATCGGCTACGGCTGCGCACGACCCGCGCACAGGGCCGTCTGGACCTGGCGCGGCTGGACGACGAGGTGCCCGACTGGCGCGATCGCCAGACCTGGGCCTGCGGACCCGAGGGCATGCTCAACCACGCCGAGCGGGCTTGGGCCGCCGCGGGCATCGCCGAGCGGCTGTTTCTGGAGCGCTTCGCCGTGGCGAAGGCCGGGGCGCACGGTCAGGGCGGCACCGTCGAGTTCGCGCGCAGCGGGAAGACGCTCACTGTGGACGGTGCAACACCGTTGATGGATGCCGGCGAGCAGGTGGGCGTGCGGATGCCGTTCGGCTGCCGGATGGGCATCTGCCAGTCGTGTGTGGTCGGACTGCTCGACGGGCACGTCCGTGACCTGCGCACCGGCGCCGAAAAGGAACCGGGGAGCCGCATACAGACATGCATTTCCGCAGCGTCCGGCGATTGTGTGCTGGACGTCTAAGTTTTACTGGCTAGTAACCTACGCGCTCGTAGGTTACGCTAGCGTAGGTAAGTGAAAGGAGGCTGACGATGGCAATTACTGACGTTCCGGCGTTTGCACATCTGACCGACGCCGACATTGAGAACCTGGCCTACGAACTGGACGCGATCCGCCAGGACATCGAAGACTCTCGCGGAGCGCGCGACGCGCACTATATCCGCCGCACCATTGCCGCCCAGCGTGCGCTCGAGGTGGTCGGCCGGCTCATGCTGGCCGCGAGCTCGAAGCGATCCGCGTGGTGGGCAGGCACCGTGACCCTTGGCGTGGCCAAGATCGTCGAGAACATGGAGATCGGCCACAACGTCATGCACGGCCAGTGGGACTGGATGAACGATCCCGAGATTCACTCCTCCACGTGGGAGTGGGACATGAGCGGGGCGTCCAAGCACTGGCGCTTCACCCACAACTTCATGCATCACAAGTACACCAACATTCTCGGCATGGACGACGATGTGGGCTACGGCACGCTGCGCGTCACCCGCGACCAGCGCTGGAAGCCGTTCAACCTCGGCAATCTGCTGTACAACACCATCCTCGCGCTCGGTTTCGAGTGGGGAGTGGGGTTGCAGCACCTGGAACTCGGCAAGATTTCCAGGGGCCGCGACGACCGCGCCGGAACGCTGGTACGGGTAAAAGAGTTCGGTGTGAAGGCCGGCCACCAGGTAGTCAAGGACTACGTGGCCTACCCGGCGCTGACGTCACTGTCGCCGGGCGCGACCTTCTCCTCGACCGCAAAGGCAAACGCCGTTGCCAACGTGATCCGCAATGTGTGGTCCAACGCGGTGATCTTCTGCGGCCACTTCCCTGACGGCGCAGAGAAATTCACCAAGACCGACATGGTCGGTGAGACCAAGGGGCAGTGGTATCTGCGCCAGATGCTGGGCAGCGCCAACTTCGACAACGGCCCCGTGTTGCGGTTCATGAGCGGCAACCTCTGCTACCAGATCGAGCATCACCTCTACCCGGACCTGCCGAGCAATCGGTTGCACGAGATCTCGTTCCGGGTCAAGGAGGTCTGCGACAAGTACGACCTGCCGTATACGACGGGCTCGTTCCTGCTGCAGTACGGCAAGGCGTGGCGGACGATCGCCAAGCTGTCGCTGCCGGACAAGTACCTGCGCGACAGCGCCGACGATGCACCCGAGACTCGCAGCGAGCGGATGTTCAGCGAGCTGGAGCCTGGCTTCGCCGTTATGGATCCGGCGACGGGACGTCGTCGCGGGCTTAAGACCGCGATCGCGACGGTGCGGGGATGGCGGCGCAAGCAAGCCGCCAAACACGCCGCCAGCGCCGCCATGGACCGTGACCTCGCGGCCTAGCCCAATACCCGCTCGCGGGGGAGGTGGGGTCAGTACGCCGCGGCTTCGGTGAGCGCCGCCAGCAGGCGCCGCGCCGCGGCAACCCTGCCCGCAGCGGGTCCGGTCAGGGTGTCCAGCGCGCACTCCGGGTCGGCGGGCGGGCCCATATGCTTGCAGCCGCGGGGGCAGTCCTTGATCGCCTCGGCCAGATCGGAGAACGCCAGCAGCACGTCGTCGGGCTGGATGTGGGCCAGCCCGAACGATCGGATGCCGGGCGTGTCGATCACCCAGCCGCCGAAGCTCAGCGCCAACGCCACCGATTGGCTCGACGTGTGCCGTCCCCTGCCGACCTCGGTCACCTCGCCGGTGGCCCGATCAGCCTCCGGCACAAGGCGATTCACCAGCGTTGACTTGCCCACCCCGGAATGACCGAGCAGCACCGTGACCTTTCCGGCCAACAGCGGGGACACCACGTCGAGCGGGTCATCGCGGCCCGCGGTGGTGATGGTGAGGTCCAGGTCGGCGAACTGCGCGGCGAAGGCCTCCGCCGGGGCGAGGTCGGTCTTGGTCAGGCACAGGATGGGCTCGAGTCCACCGGCGTAGGCCGCGATCAGCGCGCGTTCGACCAAGCCGGTGCGCGGCGGCGGGTCGGCAAGCGCGACAACGATCAGCAGTTGATCGGCGTTGGCGACCACCACACGTTCGGTCGGGTCGGTGTCATCGGCAGTGCGCCGCAACACCGTTCGCCGATCACCGCGGCGCACAATGCGGGCCAGCGTGTCCGGCCGCCCGGACAGGTCGCCGACGATGCCGACGTCATCGCCGACAACGATCGGGGTGCGACCCAGCTCGCGGGCCCGCATCGCGATGACGCGGCGGCTGGGGTCGCGCCCCAGCGCACAACCCCACCGGCCGCGATCGACGGTGACCACCATGGCTTCGAGGGCGTCGGAGTGTTCGGGTCTGGTCTTGGTTCGCGGCCGCGAGCCCCGGCCGGGCCGGACCCGGACATCGGACTCGTCGTACTCGCGAGGGCTCAATCGGCTGCCCCGGGGCTCATTGCTGGCCGGCCAGCATATCGGCCCACAACTGAGGGAACTCCGGCATCGTCTTGGCTGTGGTGCCGATGTCCTCGACCTCGACGCCGGGCACACGCAGCCCTACGATTGCGCCCGCCGTCGCCATCCGGTGGTCGGCATACGATCGCCATACGCCGCCGTGCAACGGCCGGGCAGTGATCACCAGCCCATCGGGTGTTTGGACGCATTGCCCACCGAGACCGTTGATTTCGGCGGACAGCGCCGCCAGCCGGTCGGTTTCGTGGCCGCGCAGATGCGCGACCCCACGCAGTTGCGACACCGAATCCGGTGAGGCCAGCGCGGCCAGCGCCGCCACCGCCGGTGTCAGTTCGCCAACATCGTGCAGATCGACGTCGATGCCGCGATAGGCCTGAGCACCTTGCACCTCGAGGTGCGAATCACCGTGAAGCACAACCGAACCCAGTTTCTCAAGGATAGCGAGGATGGCGTCGGCGGGCTGCGTGCTGACCTGCGGCCAGCCCGTCACGCGTACGCTCCCGCCGCTGACCACCGCCGCCGCCAGAAAGGGCACGGCGTTGGACAGGTCGGGTTCAATACTCCAGTGCCGCGCCGCGATTGGGCCGGGCGCTACCCGCCACTGGTTGGTTGGCTTATTATCGACGTCCACACCGGCGTCGCGCAGCATCGACACCGTCATCGCCACGTGCGGCGCCGACGGCACCGACTCGCCGGTGTGCACGATCGTCAGCCCATCGGTGAACGCGGCCCCGGACAGCAGCAGCCCGGATACGAACTGCGACGAGGCGGACGCGTCGATCTCAGCTGCGCCGCCGGCCACCGACCCTGCGCCGCGTACCGAGAACGGCAGACCATCGCCGTCGATGTCCACACCGAGCCCGCGCAGCGCGTCGAGCAGCGGCGCGATCGGGCGGACCCGTGCCTGCTCGTCGCCGTCGAACACCACGGTTTCGGTGCTCAGCGCGGCCACCGCAGGCACGAACCGAAGCACCGTGCCGGCCAGGCCGCAGTCGATGCGCGCGCGGGGCCGTGGGGCGATGGCGCCGCTGATGGTCAGCTCGCTGTCGTCACCATCCACCGTGACGCCCAGGGCACGCAGTGCGCCGATCATCAGGTCGGTGTCACGGCTGCGCAGCGCGCCGGTGATGGTCGATTTGCCTTGCGAGGTCGCCAGCGCGGCGAGCACCAGAGCCCGGTTGGTCTGCGATTTCGAGCCCGGCACGGTGACGGTGGCGTGCACGGGAATCGGCGTCGACGGTGCCGGCCAATTGCTCACGGCCCCTATCCTGCCTTGCCGGTTGAGCGTGCCACCATGGGACATATGTGCGGACGTTTCGCGGTGACCACCGATCCGGCGCTGCTGGCCGAGAAGATCCAGGCAATCGACGAAGCCACAGCAAGCACGGCAGCCACCGACAAGGACACGACAGGACCCAACTACAACGTCGCGCCTACGACGACGATCAGCACCGTCGTGAAACGGCACAGTGAGCCCGATGACGAATCGACGCGGCGGGTGCGCCTGATGCGCTGGGGGCTTGTCCCGCCGTGGGCCAAGACCGCCGACGACGGCGGCCCGGACACCAAGGGGCCCTTGCTGATCAATGCCCGCTCCGACAAGGTGACCAGCTCGCCCGTGTTCCGCAATTCCGCGAAGGGCAGGCGGTGCCTGGTGCCGATGGACGGCTGGTACGAGTGGCGGCCCAACGGCGAAACGTCAGGGGGCAAGAAGGCGCCGAAGACGCCGTTCTACATGTACGGCGGCGACGGTGAGCTGCTGTACATGGCGGGCCTGTGGTCGACGTGGCGCGCCCGCGAGAACACAGGGGCGGCGTCCTCATCTCGGCCGCTGCTGAGCTGCACGATCATCACCACCGACGCCGCAGGCCCGCTGGCCGAGATCCACGACAGGATGCCGCTGACGATCAGCAAGGGCGACTGGGACCGCTGGCTCGACCCGGACGCCCCGATCGACGAGGGCCTGCTGCGCGGGCACGGCGACCTCGACCGCATCGAGATCCGTGAGGTATCCCGGCTGGTCAACAGCATCCGCAATAACGGCCCGGAGCTGATCGAGCCGGCCGAGCCGGAGCCCGAGCAAGCCACCCTGCTCTGACAGCTCACCTTCGCCGCGCGGTCACCACCACATACGGCGATTGGAAGGACACCCGGCCGTCGACGCCTGCGTGCGCCTGCAGGGCCGTCTGGAATCCGGCCACAAGCCGCTCGTGCTGCGCCGCGTCGACGCGGTGGAGCAAGTCGATGTGCAAGGGCGATTCGTGCTTGAGGAAGTGCACCGCGGCGTCCAACGACTCGAATTGCCATGTGTGCAAGCCGTGTTCGATTTCGATGCCGCCGAAGTCGGCCGCCAGACGCGCGACGATCGTGTCCGGCTCACCCCACTGGTCCGGTGAGTACCCCGACGCGGGTGGCGGACCGAGAACCGCGATGATCGGGGTGAAGAACGGATTGACCGGGTCGTGCACCCAGGACGAGTAGCCGACGGCGCCGCCGGACTTCAGAAGGCGACTGAGCTCGGCGACCAGGCTCACCGGCTCGACGAAGATGATCCCCATGTTCGAGACCGCCGCGTCGAAGGACTGCCCCGGCAGGCCGGTGGCGGATGCATCGGCGGTGACCCAGGCGACGGATCTGCCCGCGGCCTCTGCCTTGTGCGCGCCGATGGCGACCAGCTCAGGCGTGATGTCCACGGCGGTCACCCGCGCGCCCCTGGCGGCCGCAGCGAGAGTGGCATTGCCCGTTCCGCAGGCGAGGTCGACCAGCATGGCGTCGCGCACCGGCAGGCGCTGCTCGACCGCGTCGATCACCTCGGCTGCGATGGGCGCGATGCGTTCGGCGACAGCCTCGTAGCGACCGCAGGACCAGATCGACGCAGATGACACATCCTCAGCGTGTCACGATTGCACGGTGACCGGACCGCCCGATCCGAACCAGGTGGCGTCCTCGTCGCTGGTCGGTTATCCCGTGGTGGCGCCGCCGCTGGCGCGTCCGGTTGTCCTGGATCAGTTTTGGGCTGACCTCACCTTCATCCACTGGCCGGTGCAACCCGACACCGTCGCACACCTCTACCCCAACCGAACCCGACCGGACGTCTTCGTCGACGGACTGACCTACGTCGGGTTGATCCCCTTCGAGATATGGCGCACCTCGGTGGGCACCGCGCTGCGGTTGCCGTACTTCGGCGGGTTCGCAGAGACGAACATCCGGCTGTACTCCGTCGACGACGCCGGCCGCCACGGTGTGCTTTTCCGATCGCTGGAGACCGCGCGGCTTGCCGTGGTTCCGGTGACCCGGCTCGGGCTCGGCATCCCGTATACGTGGGCGAAGATGCGCGTGACCCGGCGCGACGACCTGATCACGTACAACAGTGTGCGTCGCTGGCCACGGCGTGGTCTGCGCAGCCGGCTGACGGTGGCGGTCGGCGATCCGATCGAGCCGACAGCGCTGGAGATCTGGCTCACCGCACGGTGGGGTGCGCACACCCGCAAGGCGGGACGGACGTGGTGGGTGCCCAATGAGCACTGGCAATGGCCGCTGCACGCGGCGGAGATCGTCGAGCTACACGATGATCTGCTGGACGCCAGCGGGGTTACGCCGGCCGGTGATCGCCTGCGCGCCATACACTCGCGCGGCGTGAGGGCGCAGTTCAGCCGGCCCGTTCTGGTCCGGTAGAGCTAAGGCCCGTTGTAGCCCGGCGGGTTCGGGGCGTCGACCCACAGGTCGACGCCCAGCTCCGCGCCGGGCACGCAGTTGTAGACCGACAGGTCGGCGACACCGGATTCCAGCAGCACGTCTTCACACAGCAGGCTGTTGCCGGTGTACTCACGCGCCGGCCTGTTCAGGACGACGTACGCGGCGTCGGCATAGATGTCGGGCTTACGCGCCCGGCTCATTGCCTCGTCACCGCCGAGCAGGTTCTGCACCGCCGCGGTGGCGACCAGCGTGCGCGGCCACAGCGTGTTGGAGGCGACGCCCTCGTCGCGCAGCTCTTCGGCCATCGCCAAGGCGCACAACGACATTCCGTACTTGGCCATCATGTAGGCCGTCGGCTTGAGCCACTCCGGCTCCAACCTAACCGGCGGGGACAGCGTGAGGATGTGCGGATTGTCCCGGCCGACCATGTGCGGAATGCACGCCTGCGAAACCGCGTACGTGCCGCGCACCTGGATTCCGTTCATCAAATCGAACCGCTTCAGCCCAACCTCGGTGATCGAACCGAGGTTGATCGCCGACGCGTTGTTCACGCAGATGTCGATGCCGCCGAACTGCTCGACGGTCGCGGCGACCGCGGAGGCCACCGAGTCGCCGTCGCGGATGTCGCCGACGATCGGCAGCGCTTGGCCGCCGGCCTCCTCGAGCTCCTTGGCCGCGGTGTAGACGGTGCCGGGAAGTTTTGGGTGCGGCTCTGCGGTCTTGGCGATCAGCGCGATGTTGGCGCCGTCGGCGGCGGCGCGCTTGGCGATCGCCAGCCCGATACCGCGGCTCGCGCCGGAGATGAACATGGTTTTCCCGGACAAAGATGTCGCTGCCATGGGTTCACCTTAAATTGCGCGAATGTCCGCGGTGACCGCGTTGGTGAGCCGGATCAGGTCCTGCGGGTGCACCGCGACGTCCCAGCCACGTTTGCCGGCGCTACACAGCACGCGATCCCAACCCAACGCCGAGGCGTCGACGACAGTGGGCAGCGGCTTGCGCTGACCGAACGGCGAAATGCCGCCGATGACGTAGCCGGTCGACCGCTCCGCCGCGGCACGTTCGGCCATCGTCGCCTTGGGCACGCCCAGTGCGGCCGCTGCGGCCTTCAGCGACAGCTTCGACGGCACCGGGATCACCGCGACGGCCAACCCCTTCGGGACGGCGACGACGAGGGTCTTGAACACCTGCCCGGGGTCCACGCCTTCGACGCCCGCGAGCTCCTCGACGGCCTCCTCACCGAACGACTCGTTGCGCGGGTCGTGCTTGTACTGCAGTACTTCGTGGGGCACCTCGGCGGCCAGCAGGGCAGCGATCGCTGGGGTTGCTGCACGCGCCACCGGCTCAGACTAGTGGGAACAACCCGGCCCGTTCCTGCTGTTATTGGGTGCAGTCGTCGCAGGCCAGCGCGCAGCGGCGAAACGATGTCGGTTACAGCCTCTAGGATCGAGCGAAGGGAATTTAGGTGCCAACCTTGGCCTTGGAACGTCCGGTGGATTTGCCAGGCCTGTTTGGTGGCTCCGCGCAAGAAGGGACGGTGTTCCCCACGATGACCGACATCGACGGATCAGCGCCTGATACGGCGGCAGAGACGTCGGCGCCCGAGAGAGCCCAGGAGAGCGACGCCGAGCTGACCAAGCGATTCGAGCGCGACGCGATCCCGTTACTGGATCAGCTCTACGGCGGCGCGCTGCGAATGACTCGCAACCCGGCGGACGCCGAGGACTTGCTGCAGGAAACCATGGTCAAGGCCTACGCAGGCTTCCGCTCCTTCCGCGAAGGAACCAACCTCAAGGCGTGGCTGTACCGCATCCTGACCAACACCTACATCAACAGCTACCGCAAGAAGCAGCGCCAGCCGTCGGAGTACCCGACCGAGGAGATCACCGACTGGCAGCTGGCGGCAAACGCCGAGCATTCCTCGACCGGTCTGCGCTCCGCCGAGGTGGAGGCGTTGGAGGCTCTACCGGACAGCGAGATCAAAGAAGCGCTGCAGGCACTGCCAGAGGAATTCCGGATGGCGGTGTATTACGCCGACGTCGAAGGCTTCCCGTATAAGGAGATCGCCGAAATCATGGACACGCCGATTGGGACGGTGATGTCCCGGTTGCACCGGGGTAGGCGCCAACTCCGCACTCTGCTGGCCGATGTGGCAAGGGACCGGGGCTTCATGCGTGGAGAGCAGCTCGACGCGCCCGAGGAGGTGTCGTCGTGAGCGGCGAAGACCAGCGCTGGGCCCCGCCGATGGGTCCCGTCGATCCGGAACATCCCGACTGCGCGGCGGTGATCGCGGAGGTATGGACGCTGCTCGACGGCGAATGCACGGCTGAGACCCGCGACAAGCTCAAGCACCACCTCGAAGAGTGCCCGGCGTGCCTGAGGCACTACGGAGTCGAGGAACGGGTCAAGAACCTGATCGCCAAGAAGTGCAGCGGCGAGAAGGCGCCCGACGGGCTGCGTGAGCGGCTGCGGATTCAGATCAGCCGCACCACGATCATCCGCGGCTAGCTTAGCTAGCGCACCGCTTTCGAACCGGCGTTCGGCCGCTTGCCGTGATTGGCTTTCGAGTGCTTACGGTCGCGCTTCTTACGGCCACGCTTGGCCATGGTGATGATCCTCCGTGTAGTCAAGGGGCCTGTAGGGCCCGCACTTGGCGGGCGCGTGCAGTACATCCTCTCATGTGCCTACGGCAGCACTGCTGGTGCGCTGGTGTGGTTCGATAGGGGCGACGATGCAGCCGAGAGTGGGGTGAAGATGGCCGAGGATGTTCGCGCCGAGATCGTGGCCAGTGTGCTGGAGGTCGTGGTTAACGAGGGCGATCAGATCGGCGAGGGGGACACCCTAGTGCTGCTGGAGTCGATGAAGATGGAAATCCCGGTGCTGGCCGAGGTGGCCGGCACTGTCAGCAAGGTGAGTGTGTCCGTCGGCGATGTCATCCAGGCCGGCGACCTCATCGCGGTGATCAGCTGACGGCGTCCTCGCCGGAGGAACCCGATGTCCACCCTCGGTGACCTGCTCGCCGAGCACACCGTCCTGCCCGGCAATGCGGTCGACCACCTCCATGCCGTGGTGGGTGAGTGGCAGCTGCTGGCCGACCTGTCCTTCGCCGATTACCTGATGTGGGTGCGCCGCGACGACGGCGTGCTGGTGTGTGTCGCGCAGGTCCGGCCTAACACGGCGCCGACGGGGCTGCTGGCCGACGCTGTCGGATCCGTCGCAGTCGGCGAGGACATGCCGCTGGTGACCGCCGCATTCAAGTCTGGCAATATCGGCCGGGAAAAGGGTGCGGGGCAACAAGTTTCACCCGGTCTCAACGTGGAGGCCGTACCGGTGCGTTACAACAACGAAGTGGTGGCGGTGCTGACGCACCAAACCGCGCTGGCCTCGCGCAACGCCAGCCCGCTGGAGAGTGCCTACCTCGACTGCGCAGGCGATCTGCTGCTGATGCTCTCCGAAGGCACCTTTCCCAACGTCGGCGATCTGGCGATGTCACGCTCCAGCCCGCGTGCCGGTGACGGGTTCATCCGCCTCGACGAGTCGGGTGGTGTCGTGTTCGCAAGCCCCAACGCGATCTCGGCCTACCACCGGATGGGGCTGACCTCCGAACTGGAGGCGCACAACTTGGTCGCGGTGACTCGCCCGCTGATCTCCGATCCGTTCGAGGCGCAGGAACTGGCCAACCACGTCCGCGACTCGCTGGGCGGCGGATCCAGCATGCGCATGGAGGTGGATGCCCGCGGTGCTGCCGTGCTGCTGCGCACGCTGCCGTTGGTGGTGCACGGAAAGGCCGTGGGCGCCGCGGTGCTGATTCGTGACGTCACCGAGGTCAAGCGCCGCGACCGCGCATTGCTGTCCAAGGATGCGACGATCCGCGAGATCCACCATCGGGTGAAGAACAATCTGCAAACCGTCGCGGCGCTGTTGCGCCTGCAGGCGCGGCGTACGAACAACGCCGAGGGTCGCGAAGCGCTGCTCGAATCGGTGCGCCGGGTGTCATCGATCGCGCTGGTGCACGACGCGCTGTCGATGTCGGTGGATGAGGAGGTCAACCTTGACCAGGTGGTGGACCGGATCCTGCCGATCATGAACGACGTCGCGACGGTCGACACGCCCATCCGCATCAGCCGCGTCGGCGACCTCGGCGTGCTGGACGCCGACCGGGCGACCGCGCTGATCATGGTGATCACCGAACTTGTGCAGAACGCGATCGAGCACGCCTTCGACGCCAACACGCAGCAGGGTTGCGTGACCATCCGCGCCGAGCGGTCAGCGCGCTGGCTCGATGTGGTGGTGCACGACGACGGCCATGGGCTGCCGGCGGGCTTCAGCCTGGAGAAGTCCGATCGGCTCGGCCTGCAGATCGTGAGGACGCTGGTGTCGGCCGAGCTGGATGGCTCGCTGGGCATGCACGACATCGCTACCGGCGGCACCGACGTGGTGCTGCGGGTGCCGATCGGGCGCCGCGCCAGGCTGGCTCAGTAACTTCCGATTACGCAAATGTCTTTCCGTGACGCAATTGAAGACGAATTGTATTCGCACAGAGCTACGGCCCCGACATTTTTGTCGGGGCCGTAGCCGTTTCGTCGCTGTCGGGAACTAGACGCCGCTGCGGGCCTTGGTGCGGGCGTTGCGCCGCTTGAGCGCGCGTCGCTCGTCTTCACTCATTCCACCCCATACGCCGGCGTCCTGTCCGGAATCCAACGCCCAGGTGAGGCACTCGGTGGTCACCGGGCAGCGGTTACAGACAAGCTTCGCGTCAGCGATCTGCGCGAGCGCCGGACCACTGTTTCCCACCGGGAAAAACAGCTCCGGATCCTCGTCGCGACAGACCGCCTTGTGGCGCCAATCCATTGATCCAACTCCTTACCGTGTGCGCAGCAGGGCGCACGAGCTTTTCTCCGCTGTTAACGCGTGCATACGAAATGTTTCTGCACTGTTGCATCCGAGTTTTTCACAGGCTGAACAGATGTCAATAGAACTGAGTTAACAGGTGGGCAATCTCACGGGCTGGCCCCGTCGCCAGAACCCTCACTCGTTTGTACTACACTAAATCCACTTGCGCCCCGAATTAGCCCTGTGAATGCCATCAAGGCTGGTCAGAAGGGGTCATTGCGGGCGGTGCGACCACGGCCAGGGCATCCCGAACCGCGGTGAACGTCATCTCGTTGCGCGGGCCGAGAAAGTCACCATCGATCTGGCTCGCCACCGGCGTGTCGCTCGTCAGTCGCAGCCACGGCAGGTCGTCGTCCCGGATCAGGTGCCTGGCCGCCAACTTGGGCCTCTTTGACAGCATCTGCCGGACCACCCGCAGGTTCGCCCACACGTTCATGCTGGTGATCGCGAACACACCCAGGCCCGTCTCGAATGTTGTCGCAGGGTTGGTCCACACCGGACGCGTGTTGGCGTAGGTCCACGGGCTGGAGTTCGACACGAACGCGAAGTGAACGCCCGTCACCGGATCCTGGTCGGGCAGGTGCAGCGTCAGCGATGGCTCCCTGCGGGCATTGGTCAGCATCTCGCGCACGGCGACGCGGATGTATCGCGACGCCGTGACGTTGCGGCCCTTGTCGCGCTGGGCCTCGACGGCCGCGACCACGTCGCCGTCCACACCCATGCCTGCGGTGAACACCCCCCAGCGTTCGCCGCAGTCCATCAGCCCGATCCACCGCCACGCCTTGCGCCGCCGGTAGTCAGACAGCAGGTCGACGAGCTGGTTCGTCGCCTCGATGGGATCCGGGCTGATACCCAGCGCGCGGGCGAACACGTTGGCCGAACCGCCAGGGACCACGCCGACGGCGGGTGCCGGCCCCTCCACGCCGACCTCGCCGAGAATGCCGTTGACCACCTCGTTCACCGTGCCGTCGCCACCATGCACGATCAGCACGTCAACCCCGTCGCGCGCCGCGTCGCGGGAGATCTCGACGGCATGGCCCCGATGGTCAGTGTGTGCAACGGTCAGCTTGACCCGGCTCTCGAGTGCGTGGGCAAGCAGGTCGCGCCCGGCGGGGGTGGTCGACGTCGCATTGGGATTGACGATCAGCACGGCGCGCACGGGGCATCAGCCTATCGGGCGGACCGGTTGGATCGCGGTCAGCGCAGCTGGACCTGCATCTGCTCAGGGTGCCGCAGCTATGGCGGCCGACTCAGTGCGACGTCTCATCGGTCGAGTACCACTCATACACTCCGTCCTGGCGGGTTCGTCGCTCAATCTGTCCCTGCCACCGCAAGTAGGCCAGATGTGCGAGCGTCTCAGCCATTGCCAGATTTCGTTGAAACTTCAGGAGGGCCTGGGCGACCTGAACTTCCGTGATCTCACGGACGGTGCAGGGGTGGCTGCGGATCATGTTGTGGATCGCGTCGAGCCGGCGTTGTTTGTTGCGTGTGATCGCATCGACTCGGCGCCGGCCGTCGGCGAATGCGCGGCCGTGTCCCGGCATCACCAGCGTCGGGTCGCGCTCGGCGACGAGCTTGAGAGATGCCAGATAGCTGCGGAGGGGATCCCTGTCGAATCCGCGCTCGAATGTGACTGGTGGAGTGACGGCGGGTAGCAGGTGGTCGCCCGAGAAGAGGAGTCTGTCTGTCGGCGACCACAGGCAGATGTGACCGAGTGAGTGACCGGGAGTGTGGAGGACCTCCCACTGGCGTGTGCCGATAGAGAGGACCTCGCCTCCGTTCAGGCGGGTGGAGGCTTCGACCACCGAATGGAGGTACGGCAGCCAGGCGACGAGTGTGTCGGCGAAACCGGGCAACTCGGACTTGGGCACCCCGTGGTCACTGTAGGTGTCGCGCTTTCGCGCCTGGGCGGTCTCAGGATGCCGGTACTTTTCACAGTCCAGGTCTGTCATGGCGTGCATGAGCAGCTCGGCACCGGTCAGTTCCATCAGTCTGCCGGCCATGCCGTAATGGTCGATATGAGCGTGGGTGACGATGATCCGTGCGATGTCTTCGAGCACGTAGCCTCGCGTGTTGAGCGCGTGACGCAGTATGGACAACCCGTCGTCGGGCTCGCCGGGATGCCACATGCCGCAGTCCACCAGCGTCACGGAGTCGCCGTCTTCGATGATGTAGACGTTGACGCTCTCGATGTGGTTGATACCGATGGGCATCGTGGCCAATCCGATGCCGTCGGGTTGGATTTGGCCACGCAGTTCTGGCGCGGTCGTCACCGTATTCGGCTCACTCATGCATCCGCTCGAGGAGCGTGAACCAGATCGTGAGCTCCACGTCGAACACTGGCCCCGAGTCGGTGAGGTCGCCACTGATCTTGGTGACCTCGAAGCGGGTGATCCCCTCGAGCGTGGTGTACGCCCGGTCTATGGCCTCGTGGACGGATGCTTCGATCGTGGGGCCTGATCCGGCGATGTTGATGGACTTTCGCACCGCCATCGTGACCTCCTGAGGGGTAAGAGAGCTGTCGACTCTGGACCCATGGTGTATTGCTGCTGACGCCGACGCCGGTTCTTTTCCGCTGATCGGGAGGGCCGCGTTGACGTCGCGTTGACCGCGCGTCGATGATGCCACCCATGGCTATGGAGCTGAAGGTGGACACGGACGCGGAGGAAGTCGGGTTCGACGCGGGCCGGCTCGAGCGGATCGACCGGCACTTCGCCCGTTATGTGGACGAGGGTCAGTTGCCCGGCTGGCTGATCGTGGTCACCCGTCGCGGCAGGGTCGCGCACCTGTCTCGGTACGGGCACGCCGATGTCGAGGCCGGGCGGCCGGTCGAGGTCGACACGCTGTGGCGCATTTTTTCAATGACCAAGCCGGTCACCTCCGTCGCGGCGATGATGCTCTTCGAAGAGGGCGCCTTCGACCTGACCGATCCGATCGCCCGGTGGTTGCCCGAGTTCGCGAAACCGCAGGTCTATGTCAAGGGCTCCGCCCTCAACCCGCTCACCGGGCCGGCGACCGAGCCAATCCGATTGTGGCACTTGCTTACCCATACCTCCGGCCTGACCTACGGGTTCCATCACGCGCATCCCGTCGACGCGATGTACCGCGCCGCCGGCTTCGAATGGGGCACGCCGCCCGGACTTGATCTGGCCGGGTGCGTCGAGCAATGGGCGCAGTTGCCACTGGTGTTCCAGCCGGGCAGCGAATGGAACTATTCGGTCTCTTCGGACGTGCTCGGCAGGCTGATCGAAATCGTGTCCGGGCAACCGCTTGATGAGTTCTTCAGGCAGCGGATCTTCGCCCCGCTCGGCATGAACGACACATCGTTCGGTACCGAGGCCGAGGATCTCGCTGCGCTGTACGTGCCGCAACCGGGGACGAAGAAGGCGGTCCGGCACGACGCGTTCGGCGCGGTCGGACGAGGCCGCCCGCAGTGCCTGTTGGGCGGCGGCGGCTTGGTGTCCACGGCATCGGACTACCACCGGTTCACCCAATTCCTTTTGCGCCGAGGCGAGTTGGAGGGGGTGAGGTTGCTCAGCCCGCGCACCGTCGCGCTGATGACAAGCAACCACCTACCCGGCGACGTGGATCTGGAAGCCTATGGGCGGCCGCTGTTCGCGGAGATGCCGTTCGACGGCTTCGGGTTCGGGCTCGGCTTCTCGGTGCTGAAGGATGCGGTGAAAGCCAGGACGCTGTCGAGTGCGGGCGAGTTCGCTTGGGGCGGGGCGGCCAGCACCGCCTTCTGGGTCGACCCGGCCGAGGAGCTGACGGCGATGTTCTTCACACAGCTGCTGCCCTCCAGCACCCATCCCATTCGCCAGCACCTGCGCCAGCTCGTCTACCAAGCCCTGGTGGCCTGATCCCGCCGGGCACTCGGAACCGGGCCGCTGGACATGACGGAGCACACGGTCGGCTTCGGGCGTGACGGAAACAACAGCAATATAATTCGTCAGCCAGCGGTTGCTGTTGTGGAATGTAGGCACAGAATTGCTCGTCCAACCTGAAAGGTTCCGATGGTCACCGGTATTGCGGCCGTGGTCGCGTCGATTGCCTTGGTGGCCGGCCTGTGCTGGGCGCTTTACGGATGGTTCACGCTGTCGTTTGAGCGCTTCAAAAGCGTGGCCGCCAACGACGTGTTGGCGGCGTGGGATGCCCAGCTGGCGAACCTATCGGCGGACGACCGTGAACGGCTGCGCGCGCAGCCGCCGGTCGCGGTTCTAGACGCCCTTGTTGCTCTGCCGTGCCCGCGGGCGCGTCGATCCAGTTGAGCTACCGCCGGTGTGTCGGGGCGGCGGCGAGGACCTCCCGGGCCGCGTCCGCAGTTACATGCGCGGCCACGTCCACTCCGCGTGCTACTAGCTCGTCGGAGATCACTTCTACCGTCATGACGGTAGGGGCGATGCCATGGTCGGTCAGGGCCCGCACCATTCCGATCGTGTCGCCGTATCCCTGCCCGGGCGGCAGCCGGTGTCCGAGCGATTCCGCGCGGAGCGGCTCCATCGGCTCCGCCCGCACGTCACACAGCTGTACCGAAATGATCCGCTCCGCAGGCACGTCATCGAGGTCGGCTGCCTGCTGGCCGGCGCGCGCCCAGTGCCAGCCGTCCACGATGAGGCCAGCGTTGGGTACCCCCTGCACGATCCGCCAGGCCGTCGCGAGGTCGGGGACACCGCTGTAGGGCATGAACTCCAGCGCGACGGTCAGGTCGGTGCCCGCGCGCTTGCACAGGGCGGCGAACTCCTCGCCCACGACGTCGAGCGGGAGCTTCTCCAGTAGCCCGGCGTTGAGGTGCCGTACGCCGAAAGCACGTGCCATGTGGAAGACGGTTCGCTCCTTGGCCTGCTGTGCCGCGTCGCGGTGGGCTGCCGCGCCCCAGCCCGTGAGGTACTCGACTTCGAGGATCCGCACCCCGTTCTGCTCCGCTATGGACAGCATCGCGGCGTCATCGAGGTCGGCGGCCCAGTAGTTCTCCGCGCGTAGCCCGATGCCGTCGTATCCGGCGTCGGCGGCGGCGCGTACCCGTTCGACGAACTCGACTTCGGTGCCGAGCGTGTAAGAGCTGACGACGAGCGGAGGCGCACCGGTCATCGTCAGTTCCCGTCGTTGCGCGGCGCGGGTGTGAGGTCTTCGTACTCGGCGACACCGGCTGCGTGTCGGCCGGCGATGTAGCCGAAGGTCATGGCCGGACCGATGTTGATGCCACCAGACGGGTAGTGCCCGCCCATCACGTTGGCCTGGTCGCTGCCCGCGGCGTAGAGGCCTGTAATGGGCTCCCCAGCAGTGTTGAGTACGCGGGAATTCGGGTCGGTCTTGAGCCCGGCAAACGTTCCGAAACTGCCGGGCAGCACTTTGATCGCGTAGAAGGGCCCCTTCTCGATCGGGGCGAGGGAAGGGTTGGGCTTATGTTCGGGGTCGCCGGAGCCCCGGTTGAATGCGCTTGTGCCGCGACCGAATTGGGGATCATCTCCGAGGACTGCGTGCGTGTTGAACGCTGCGACCGTGCCGGTGAGTCCGGAGGGATCAATGCCACATTGGCGCGCGAGTTCTTCGAGCGTCGCGCCGCGCTTGAGGTATCCCGACCGAACGTAGGGCCATACCGGAATGGGGAACGGCTTCGACATGCCGAATGGGTAGCGGCGCTGGAACGCGTGATCGCAGATCAGCCACGCTGCGACCTCTTCACCCTCCGGGACGGCGGCGATCATCGCCGCGGTGAACTGGTAGTAGCCGTCGGCTTCGTTGACGAACCGCAGGCCGTTCGACAGGACGGCGATGAGACCGGGTTTTCCCCGGTCGACAATGTGTGGGTAGGTGCCGACCCGTCCGCTGCGGTAGGGCACCAGCGACACCGGACACCACGCGGCAGGAGAAGCCAGCGACCTGTCTAACAGGCCGCCTGCCGACTCGCCCAGCGAGACTCCGTCTCCGGTCGTCTCCGCTGGCGCGAGCGTCCAGTGCTCCTTTCCCGTCGGGGTTCGCGGGAACAGCTCGCGACGACGCGCGATGTCGTTGGGGAAACCGCCGGCCGCCAGAAGAACGCGCCGAGCGTGGACGGTGATCTCCCCGTCCGGGCTGTCAAGCGCAGCGCCAGTGACAGCGCCGTCCTCGGTGAGTAGCCGCTTGGCCGGCGTGTGCACGAGCAAACGCACACCGAGGTCATCTGCCGACTTGGCCAGCCGGGCGATCAGGGCGGTGCCGTTGACCAGCTGCATGCCCTGCCGATTGGTCGCCAGGTCGAACAGGTGGAACATGATTCGCCAGCCTGCGTGAAAGAACCCCTTAACCGAGGTTGTCGCGTGCAGGAAGGCCTGCAGGTCCGGGCCGGCCATGATCCCCAGCCCGAGCAACGACGTTTCATACAACTGCGGGCGCAGCTTGGTGCGCAGCCTCTTATTGATCCTTCGCATGTTGATCGGCTTGGGACCGACCGATCGACCGCCGGTGCCGGCTCCCGGAAGGTCCCCTTGGATGTCGGCGATCCACGAGCCGGACACGAACTGCAGGGCGGTGTGGTTCTCGAAGAACGCCACCATGTGCCGGCCGTTGTCCAGCAGCGCCTCGACGCGGGGCTCGTCGTAATTCTCACCGAGCGCATGTTTCAGATAGGTGCGGGGCGCGTCGATGTCCTCGACGATCCCGTCGGCTTGAGAGAGCGGATTCAGCGGGACCCACATCCAGCCGCCCGACCACGATGTGGCCCCTCCCAGGACCGACGCTTTCTCGGCCACGATCACCCTCAGGCCGTGGTAGGCCGCTGTCACCGCGCCCGAGAGTCCCGCCGCACCTCCGCCGATCACCAGGAGATCGCAGTCGAGGGTATGAGACTGCCCGTTCGCCGCCATGTTCGCGTCAGAAGAATTTCATGGCTGCGTCGAACGCCAGGGCGGCCGCTTCGCCCACATCGAGGTGTCTGAACTCGGGATAACTCGATTCGATGCTGAACGGGCCGTCATAGCCGATGGACTTGAGCGCCGAGATGAACCCGCTGACGTCGAGATCACCCTCCCCGGGCAGTAGCCGGGTGTTCCTGGCGTTCCACAAGAAGCTGTCATGCACGCGCGGGCCGTCGTTCAGTTGCACAGCGGCCACTGTTGTCACGTCCAGGTTGGTGATGGCCTCAGCGGTTGACCCGGTGTTGTAGAAGTGCCAGACATCGAGCAGATGTCCGGCGTTGTGTGCGTCTGCGCGTGCCAGCAGGGCGCTCGCTGTTGGCACCGAGTTGATCGCAGACCATCCGAACGCCTCGACTGCGATGGTCAATCCAACATCGGCGACTGCCTCAGCGGCGCCCTTCAGGCGAGCTGCGGCACCGTCGATGTCTAGCGGGCCACCAGCGAAGTCGCCCGAACTGAGATGATCACCGCCGCCGGTGGATACGGCCAGCTCCCGCGCCTTCTCCAGTGTGGCCCGGGTAGCCGATTCGGCCCCGGGAGCGGCCCAGCCAGCGAAGAATTCGATCTCACCGAGCTCCAGGTCGTTGTCGGACAGAATGTCGGCCACGTCGGCGGTCTCGAGGGTCTTGAGATCGTTAAGGTGGACACCGATCCGTGCGAATCCCGCTGCCGAGGCGGCTTCGCACCGTTGTCGGAACGTGAATCTGGGTGGCTCGGCGAACCCGGCTCCGGCGAGGGTGACGTAGCTGGCCGTCAGTCTCGGGGTGCTCATCGCGTTGTCCTGACTCGGTCGGGCTGGACGCCGGCGTCAACCGATCTGAACCGGTCGCATGATGTGCTTGAACTGTGCGCCTTTTCGCCGACATACTCAACGCGTGAGTTCCACTGAGCGGAACACCTCATTGCAGAGCGACTCGACGACGTCGGTGGTTCGCCGACTTGCGGCGGTCCTTGACGCGTTCCGTGCCCCAGATGTGTACCTGGGTGTCAACGAAATCGCCCGCCGCACCGATCTGCCGAAATCGACGGTGTCCCGACTGGTAAAGGAGATGCAAGAAGCGGGTTTCCTCGAGCGCAAAGCCCACAAGGTCGGGCTGGGGTTGCAGATGTTCGAATGGGGAGAGCGCGCCTCTCGGCGGCGTTCGGTGCGCCAAGTGGCGCTTCCGTTCATGGCTGATTTGCGTGAAGCCACACGTCAGACGATCCACCTTGCTGTGTTGGACGGCACCGAGGTGGTCTACGTGGAGATACTGCACCGCGAAGGCGCCCCGCGTCTGCCGTCCAGGGTCGGCGGCCGGCTGCCCGCGCACGCAACCGGCGTGGGGAAGGCGCTGCTGTCCGCCTCGGATCCCGAGGTGATCGATCGAGCGATCGCTGCCGGACTCGTGTCCGTAGGACCGAGGACAATTCGGAATGCTGATGTCCTCAGACAGCAGCTCCGGCGGGCGGCAGTCAACGGGATCGCCTACGAACAAGAGGAATCCGCCCCCGGGGTCGTGTGTGTCGCGAGCGCAGTACTCGACTCCGAAAACGTTCCTGTCGCCGCGATTTCGGTGTCGGGGTGGGCCGGCAAGGTCGACATCCGACGAGTCGCGCCCGCCGTCCACACCGCTGCGCTCAGTGTGTCCCGCGTTCTTGCGAGTCGCGATACCTGAGTCGCAAGCTCATCCAGTGGATCGGAGCTTCGATCGTTGCGATACGCGGACTGAGAAGTGCTAGTACGGACAGGGGTGGCGGGGCGCATCCAGGAGGCCATATGCATGTCCGTTTCGTGACTCCTGCGGGAGTCGAGTTGTGTGATGCCGCCGAGCTGCCCGCCCTGCTGGCCCGCACCGACGGGTTGGTCTGGGTCGACGTACCGGTCTGGGACGAGCAGGCCGACCAGACGTTGAGGACGATCTTCGGGTTCCATCCGCTCGCGATTCGGGATTCGGCGAATCGGAATCAGGTGCCCAAGATCCATCGTTACGACGACCATCTGTTCTTGGTGCTGCACGCGCCGCAGCCCGGCGCCGGCGGCCATGTGCACTATGTCGAGCTCGATCAGTTCATCGGCGACCGCTACCTTGTCACCGTCCACGGCCCGCTCAACCCCGCGGTGGACCCGGCTGCGGCAATGGTCGAGGTGGACATCGTGCTAGCGCGACTTGCGAGCGGAAAGCTCAAGCCGGACAAGGCATTCGAGCTATCTTATGCTCTGCTGACCGCATTGACCGGGCGCCTGCGCACGTACACCGCGCACCTGACCAAGGACGTCTGGAAGCTCGAGCAACGCGTCACCGGCGACCACCTCGGCGATCCGGAATCGTTTCTCGATGAGATGTTCCGGGCGCGACACGGTCTGCTCACGGTCAGCACCATGTCCGCGCTGAGCCGGGAGGTATACAGCCGGATGGCGACCATAACGGCCTGCGGCCCTGGTCACGGGCAATCGCTGCTTCTGGACGCTGTCGATCAGTTCCACCATCTGTCGGTGATGGCGGAAACCCAAAAGGCATATTTGCAGGGAACGATCGAGTTCTATCAGGCGCGGACCAACACGAAGATGACCATCGCGGCCGAACGGCTCGCGGTGATCGCGGCAGTCACGCTGCCGATCACGGCGCTGTCCTCCGTTCTGGGCATGAACCTGATCGTCAACGATGAGACGCAGTGGATACCGCTGGCGATGACACTGGCCGTCATGACGGCCATGTCGACGACGCTGCTGGTCTGGGCGAAGCGCAAAGGCTGGTTCTAAGAGTTGAACGTCCGGTTGCGCCGGCTGAGCTGAATAGCTGAACGGAGAAACGAGAGCTAGTCTCACGACGTGGAGCCAGACAGACCACATAGCCTGCTAGGGGCAATCATCCGCGAACAGCGCGAGCTGGCGGCGCTGCCGCTGCGCCAGCTGGCCAAGTCTGTCGGAATTTCCAATCCGTATCTCTCGCAGATCGAACGGGGATTGAGGGCACCCTCCGACGCGGTGGTCGAGGCACTGGCCGCGTCGTTGGATCTGTCGGTCGAGGAACTGTACCGGCGCGCGGGTTATGTCGAGCCGCCGACCTCACCCGATGATCAAACCCAATCCGACCTCGCGGATGCTATCGCGACGGCGCCCGAGCTGACGGGGGCTCAGCGCCGCGCGATGGCGGAGATCCATCGAAGTTTCATTGACGCGAACCGGGTACGCAAGACATTAGGGAAGCACGGCGCAGACTGACGAGAAACAAACGCACCCAACGTATCTTGTGATTGCAACCGTGCGCCGATCCAGCCGCAGCTGATGGGATTACATCCACAACGACCACGTGAGCCTGATCACAAATAGCTGTGTTAGCAGAATCTGTGCTAACGTAGCTAGCAACCGGGCCACAGATGGTCATGGTACGAACAGGAGGAACACAATGGCTACGACGATCGATACAGCCACAGCACCGACCTTCAAGCCGTTCGACGTTGATTTCGACGCGGCTGCCGAGCGGATTCGCGAACTGAACGAGAAGGTCTTCGCGGCGGCGAAGCAAACCGGGACTATCTCGCTCGACACGTACGAGCAGGCGGTGAACAGCCTGCTGGATTTCAGCCAGAAGGCCGCCGATTCCACCAAGGTGGACTGGGTTTCGGCACTCGCCAAGTCGCAGGCGTCGGTTATCACCGAGGTGACCAACGCCTACACCAAGGCCGCGCGCGACCTGCTGAAGTAATCCCGTCGAACGTGCACCGGCACTTCCGGCGGTCTTGAGGAGCACCTGTTCCGAGAGCCGCCGGAATGCCGGTGTTCTTCTGTATCACTGCGGAAGGACGTCGTGCCCGCCAGTCTGCCAACGACAATTGCAGCCCAGTTCGCTTGGGCGCCAATCGAAGCAGGGGTGTCGACCACCGCCAGTGCGACCGAATATGCCGCTCGAGCGGTGGCCCGGAAGAGCACGCCACTGGACATGGCCGGAGAGTTGGCCGAGTTCGCTCGTGTCGCGACGGTTCGAGAGAAACCGACCTAGGCACATGACGCACCCGAAGTTCGGGCCTGGCCCATCGGCGCCTGCTGGACTATTCGGCGCCGTCTGCTACCACGACTGTGCCGACCCTCGTGCTTGCGCCGCAGGCCGGCCACGCTTGGTCGGTTGTCGACTACGGACGTGACCAGAGCCAGATGATGACTCTCCGCGACGGCGGATTGGACCGACTTTCGCCATCGACTGGTCACCGGCGACGGATGCGGCCGCGGATTGGTCGATCGAGGGGTTGCCAACTGCTCGCCGGATAGTGAGCGGAAGTGATTGATAATGCGCACTAGTGAGCGGTGGCGGTGTGGCGATCGATGTTGATGTCGGTGGTCGCCGCCAGGATGTGGTGCATGGATGAGGGTCGGGCGCTGCGCCGGATCGGCGATCCGATGGTTGGCCTCGCGCCGGCGGGTGTGCGGATCCGGACCCGGATACATCCCACGGCTGCCGAAGCCGAGGCGTTGGCCGCGGTCGGTGAGTTGTTGGGGTCGGTGTACCACGGTGAATTGGCCGGGCGGGTCCGGTTGGGCCGCTTAGATCGCAAGGCCCATGCAGCGTGGCGGGCGCAACGTAAGCAGGCGGTGACGGCAGTGTCGTCGTCGCGGTGGGCCGGGGCGATCACCCGCGCGGTGGAGGATCAGTACCAGCTGGGGATGCGGGGCTTGGGCGCCCAGGTCGCGGATCTGCGCGCCGCGGTGGAGGTGCTCGAGCAGCGGTGCGCATTGCGTCCAGGCGAACTCGCGCCGCTTGAGGGCACCGGCGCCCTCCACGGCCGATCGCGGCGCCGGCATCGTGGCTATCGCAGCGCCGCGGATCGGTTCACCAAGACCCGCAGGCTGGCAGTGTTGCGTACCCGGTTGGCCACCGCCGAGGCGGCACTGGCGGCAGGTCGCGCGTCGATTGCGGTGGGAGGGAAACGGTTGTGGCGGCAACCGCAACCACCTCGATGCTGACGGCATGACCGAACAGCTGTGGCGCAACAAGTGGGATGCGGCGCGGTTGTTTCTGACTGCTGACGGGGAGTTCGGCAAGGCCGGTGGCAATGACACCATCCGCGTGGACGAGGCGGGCCGGTTGCGCATCAAGGTGCCCGGCGCCCTCGCTGGCGAATTGGGAACCCATCTGGTGCTCGCCGCGCGGGTGCAGTTTCACCACCGCCGCGCCGAATGGGCGGGTGTCGGCGCGACAAGCGGTGCGCTACGACATCAGCTACGACCCCAGCCGCGGGCGTTGGTATTTGGACGCGTCCTGGACACTCTCGCCCGGGCCGGTGCCCGACCTCGATGATTTGAGGGCCGGGCCGGTGCTGGGTGTGGACCTCAACGCCGACCATGTGGCCGCTTGTGTGCTCGACTCATCGGGCAACCCGATTGGTGAACCCATCAGCATCGCGGTCGATACCGCGGGGCTGCGAGCATCACGGCGTGATGGGCGGGTGCGCGCGGCCATCAGCAGTCTGCTCGATCTGGCCCACCAGCAGAACTGCCCGGCGATCGTGGTGGAGAACTTGGATTTCGCCGACGCGCGCTCTACCGGGCGGGAGACCCTGGGCCGCGGACAACGCGGGAAACGGTTGCGCCGCACCGTCGCCGGCATACCTACCGGAAAGTTCCGCACCCGGCTAACCGGCATGGCCAGCGGCCGCGGCATCGCGATCATCGGGGTCGATGCGGCCTACACCAGCCGCTGGGGTGCCCAACACTGGCGCAAACCCTTACAACAACAGACCTCCGATCCGGCCGCCGTGACCATCCATCACGGGGCGGCGGCCGCGATCGGGCGACGTGGCCTGGGCTTGGCGATCAGGCGTCGGCCGGCGGGACCCCGCAATCGACAGCGGACGAATGTGGGCACTTCACCGGCCAGACCTGACCACCAGCCGGGTACCACACCACGACGGTGCCGTAGTTCCGGCCCACCCACACCCCCACGAGGAGCGTGGGTCCACCAGACAACACCCACCGCCAGCGGCCAACACCGTTCGAGCCGCACAGGATTCACTCCTGCTCAGTAATCAGGAACGGTACGTCGCCGTGTTGGACAGTTTCTCGGTGGGCGAGAGCTCGTCGATGCCGGACACCTCGGCCTGTTCATGGGCCGCGCCGCATTGGCCGAGCAGTGGGCGCCGATTGCCGAACGTGTACGGATGTACTCGAGCGTGACGGTCCCACATTCAGGTGGATCGGTGGTGCTAGTCCAGGGCGGGTTCGGCACTGTGGGTCCAGTCGCCGCCTCGGGTTCCTATCACGCGAACCTCGGTGGCCAGTTGGCGCGAGAGACTGTGACACGCAACGGATAGCGCGCTGGCGGCAGGCTTCCACTCGCTGCCCAGATCTCGCACGGTGAGCTCGATGGCGGCGGCGACGCGGCCGCCGCCGTAGAAGATCGGCATCGCGATTGCCGCTTTGCCGCACTCGAATTCGTTGCGCGATGTCGCGATCTGCGTCAGCCTGATGGTCGAAAGTTTCCGCCGCAGGACGTCCGGCGAGGTGATGGTATGGCGGGTGAACGCGGGCAACCCTGCCGCGATGACGTGGTCAATGACGCTTTGCGGGGAGAAGGCGAGCAGTGCCTTGCCCGAGGCAGCCGCATGCGCCGGTACGACACCGTGCAGGAGCCCCTCAGCGTGCACGCGTTCGGAGAACCGATTGGTACGTGGCTGCAATGTCAGGACATCGCAGCCACGCAGAACGCCCAACCGCACGTCGCTGCCGGTCGCCCTTGACAGTTCGTGCAGCACGGGCAGCGCGCGCATCACAGTCTGTGTGGTGGAGCAGACTTCGGACTCGGAGTACTTGCTGGCGATCATTCGCAACGGCAAACCGATCCGATAGCTGCGGTCCTCGGTGCGCTCGAGAAGGCGCCAGGCGACCAGTTCCGAGGCCAGACGATGCGCGGTCGACGTCGGCAGGTCCGCAAACGCAGCGATCTCGGTCAACGTATGTACGTCGCCGTCGGCGAAAACCATCAAGATCGCGGTGACCTTGCTGGTCACCGACCGTCCGGGATCGGTCGAATTTCCCGCCATTCAGCACTCCTCATCTGTTATAGATGAGGTTCCCAGTCAAGGGCGGTTATAAGCGAGCAGCTAGTCCCGCAGAGCGGAACACGCGCAGGGAAGGTATGGGGCGCTGCACGCGGCGGGCCATGTAGAGAATGTGGCTTTGTCCGCGAATCGCCAACGGTAGAGTTGCGGCTGAGAGTTCGATCATTGCTTGTCCGCCGCACGACCATGATCAAACTGATGCGATGTGCGCGTACGTAGAGGGGAACGAGATGTCGGAACTCACGACGACGTTGCAGGTGATGCTCACTCCCGAGGAGCACGAGGAGTTGGAGCGGCTCGCGGTCAGCCGCGGGCTCTCAACGTCCACGGTGGCGCGCGAGGCAATCCTTCGCCTGGTCCGGGCTGAGGCCGCCCCGCATTCGGCCGAGGATCGCCGATTGGCCCAAGACTGGCAGATCTACCCCTGACACTCTTGAGGGCGCTGCGGCACCTTCAGGCGGATGGATGATGCAAGTCCGGCGCGAACTCCGAACTGTGGGTCGTGTGGCCGTTTGAGTTTCCCGTCACGCGGAACTCAGTGGCCAGTTGTCGTGAAAGACTGTGACACGCAACCGATAGCGCGCTGGCGGCAGGCTTCCATTCGCTGCCCAGATCGCGGACGGTGATTTCGATGGCGGCGGCGACGCGGCCGCCGCCGTAGAAGATCGGCATCGCGATTGCCGCTTTGCCGCACTCGAATTCGTTGCGCGATGTCGCGATCTGCGTCAGCCGGATGATCGAGAGCTTCCGCCGCAGGACGTCCGGCGAGGTGATGGTATGGCGGGTGAACGCGGGCAACCCTGCCGCGATGACATGGTCGATGACACATGGTGGAGAAAAGGCAAGGAGCGCTTTGCCCGCCGCCGCTGCATGGGCGGGCATGAATCCATGCAGGATTCCTGCAGCGTGCATACCTCCGGAGACGCGCTGCGGCGGTCGAAAGGTCAGGACTTGTGAGCCACGCAGAACGCCCAGCCGCACCTCGCTGCTGGTGGCTCGCGACAGATCGTCGAGCATCGGCAGGGCCCGCGTCACAGTGTGTGTGGTTGAGCAGACTTCGGACTCGGAGAATCCGCTGGCGATTATCCGCAATGGCAAACCGATCCGATAGTGGCGCTCCTCGGTGCGTTCGAGGAGACGCCAGGCGACCAGTTCCGAGGCCAGGCGGTGCGCGGTCGATGTAGGTAGACGCGCAGAAACGGCGATATCGGTCAGCGTGTGTACGCCATCGTCCGCGAACACCATCAAGATCGCGGTCACCTTGCTGGTAACAGACCGCCCCGCATCGGTCGAATTTCCTGCCATAATGCAGTCCCCATCTCGTTGAGACGAGGTTCGCATTGAAGGGTGGGAATGCCTCGCGATCGCTCCCACTGTCTGAGAGTGCCCGCTGAGAAGCCTAGCCTCCATTGACGACACAATGGCATCAATGGCGGCCAGACAGACCGGTTGTGTGGAGTCGAAGATCGGTGCAGCTTTGTTGGAAGATCCTCGACACTGAGTTCGCCGTCGCCTGTACGGCGGGGGCAAGCCGCCGAAGATCGGCGCGATTGGCCCGGACGACGACGTCGAGCGCGGCTATGGCGCTTTCCGGCGACGCGAGAACGGGTGACGCGACAGACACTGAGCCCATTGACATTTCGTCGTTCGCGAACGCGACGCCTTCCCGCCGCACCTTTGTCAGAGCTCGCCGCAGGTGCGCGGGCACGACGATCGTGTGAGCCGTGTAACGCGTCAGCCCGTTCGCCAGCACATTGGCGAGAAGCTCGTCGGGCCCGTATGCGAGCAGGACTTTCCCGACGCTCGACGCATGCAGCGGCAGCCTGCCGCCCCCGCTGTCCGCGCTCGCGGCGCCTCGGCGGGTGATCTTCTCGATGTAGAGCGCCTCTGTTCCGTCGAGGATGGCCAGGTGCGCGTCCTCTCGTGCGGCGTCGGACAGGTCCTGCATGAACGGCAGTGCGAGGTTCTGAAGGCTTTCGCCGCGGGCCGCCAGCGCCCCGATCTCCCAAAGCCGAACCCCTATTTGATAGCCGCCGCCGTCGACTCTCTCGAGGCCACCCCAAGCGACCAGTTCTGAGGCAAGCCGGTGCGTCGTTGACTGCGGCAGTCCAGTGCTCACTGCCAGCTGCTTGAGTGACAGCCGGGGAGCGACGGACGTGAACGCCTCGAGGACCGACGCCATCTTGCTGATGACCGACCTGCCGTGCAGCGCGTCGTTTCGGGTCAACATCGCTCCCAAGATCCGGATTCCGGATGGCCATGCTCGGACCGCCACGAGTGTGCGTAGATGGCGCCAGCGCGGACCAACTGGTCGTGCCTGCCCCGCTCCGCCACGCTGCCGTTCTTCAGCACGATGATCTCGTCGACCAGTTCGAGGGCCGAAAGTCGATGGGTTATCAGCACGGTCGCGCGATCGGCGGTCGCCGCAAGGAGGTCGCGCATGAGCGCGTCTGCGGTGGGTTGGTCGAGATTGGCGGTGGGTTCGTCGAAGACAATCGCGGGGAAGTCGGCCAGCAACGCCCGGGCGACAGACAGCCGTCGGCGTTCTCCTTCGGACAGTCGGTGACCACCCTCGCCTACGTGGGTGTCCAGTCCGTTGGGTAGTCGCTCAACCCACTCCAGCAAGCGGACACGCCGCAGGGCGTCGCGCAGCTCGTCGTCGTCGCAGGCCGGGCGGGCGAGCCGAAGGTTCTCCCGGATGGTCGAATCGAATATGTGGGCATCCTGCGCGCAGAGGCCGACCACCTGGCGGACCTCGTCTCCCATGATGTCTCGGGCATCCACGCCACCGAGGAGATAGCTACCCGAGCTCAGCTCGACAAAACGCAGCAGTATCGCCGACAACGTGGTCTTTCCCGCGCCGCTCTCGCCAACCACCGCGACCGTGCGCCCGGGCATGAGCTCTAGGTCGACCCCGGCGACCGCGGCGGGCGCCGACGAATGCGTCGCCGGCCAGCGTGCGCCCGCACTCCGCAACGAAATCGGCCAAGGGTTGGCTCGGTCCACGCGTCGACCATGGGCCGGCTCGGTCACAGGGATGGGCGTGTCCATCAGTTCGACGACGCGTTCACCGCTCCGCCGGGAGCGGCTGTATGCGAGCGTCACGGTCGGAAGAACCTGCACGGCCTCAAAGGCCGCAAGCGGAATCAGGACCACGACCGCGAGCATGACACCGCTCAACGCGCCAGCACGTACCGCGGATGTGCCGAGGGCGAGCGCGCCCCACACCGCGCCCCCGGCACAGACGATGGCCAGTCCGGCACCGACTCCGGCGGCCAGCGCTGAGGACCGCGCGATCTGCGTCAGCCGGGCATCGACTGCCCTCAGCTCGGCCAGGTGCTGCGGGGCGGCACCGTAGGCGACCAGGTCGGCTCTCGCGTTCAGCAGCGTGACGACACCCGTCGACAGTTCTGCTCGCACTGGGGCTAACCGGGCTTCGGCATGCCGATTGGCCCAAGAGGTCGCCGCCGGCGCCGCGACCGCTGCGATCGCCAGGGTGGCAGCCAGGACGGCGGCCGACGAGGGGAGCAGCGTCGCGACGATACCCACAGCCAGTGCGGCGGCTCCTGCTGCGACAGCGACCGGTTGCAGGACCCGAAGCGGTAGGTCCTGGAGGCCGTCGACGTCAGAGACCATGCGGGTAAGGAGATCACCGCGGTGATAGGTGGGCAGGGCGCCCGGCGACAGCGGCTCCAGCACAGCGACGAAGCGCATCCGGATGGTGGCCAGCATGCGGAAGGCGACATCGTGGGACACCAGTCGCTCCAGGTAGCGCAGCGCCGCCTTGGCAATGGCGAAGATGCGGACGCCGACAATCGCGACCGTGAGCGTGGCGATGTGGGGCTGCAATGATGCAGCGCTGATCAGCCACGCAGCGCTGGCGATCAGACCGACAGCGCTGCCGACGGCAAGCACGCCCAGACCACAGGCTGTGAAGAACCGCCCCCGTCCTGGCGCGGCCAGGGCCAGCAGCCTCCTCGTGGCACCGACGTGGCTGGTGACCTCGGACTCACATCTCATGACAGCGCTGCGCTCGTCATGGGGAGCCGCTCAGCGCTGTCGGCGCGGACCTCGACGATCCGGTCGGCGAAATGGATCGGCGAGGGCCGGTGCGCGACCATCAGCACGAAACGGCCGACACTCAATTGGCGTATGGCCGCAAGCGTGCGCTGCTCGGTCGGCGCATCGAGATGTGCAGTGGGCTCGTCCAGCAGGAGGAGACTCGCGCCCCGCTCCGCGCGCAGGAAGCAACGGGCAAGCGCGATGCGTTGACGCTCTCCCGCGGAGAGGTCGGCACCGCTCTGCGCAATCCGTCGGCGAGGGTCGATGTTTTCGCAGGCAGCTTTCGCCATAGCTGATTCGACTTCGTCGTCGGTGGCGTCGGGTGCGCCGAGCCGGATGTTGCCCGCGACTGTTTCCGCCAGCAGTGTGGGCCGCTGCGGCATCCATGCAATGTGGCCAAGCCAGCTCTGGTGGTCGGCTCCGGCCACCGAAACGTCGTCCATCCAGACCGTTCCGCCGCACGGCTTGAGGAAGCCGAGCATCACGCTGAGCAACGTCGACTTGCCGCAGCCACTGGGACCGACCAGTGCGACGACCTCGCCCGTGCGCAGCCCGAAAGAGATTGGCGCCAACGTGCACAGCGCGGTGTCGGTGCGACGGACGGTGACATCGTCAACGGCGACGAACTCGACGGCCGCGGGCACCGGTTGGTTGGGCCGAGGCGGGGCCGGTTCATCCAAGATATCCAGGATCCTCTGGGTGACCGCCCGGCCCTCGGCGGCCGCGTGATAGCTCGCGCCAAGTGTGCGCAGTGGCTGAAACGCTTCTGGGGCGAGCAACAGGACGATGAGTGCGATCTCCAATTCGATGTTTCCGCCGATGAGGCGAAGCCCGACCTGGACGGCCACGATGGCTACCGACAGGCTCGCGAACAGCTCGAGCACGAACGACGACAGGAACGAAAGCCGTAGTACCCCCATGGTGGTTCGGCGATATTCGTGGGTTACCGATTCCACGGCCCGGCGCTGCGCACGCGCTCGACCGAATACCCGCAGAGTCGTCAGCCCCTCCACGACGTCGAGAAAATGATTGGACAAGCGCTCGAGGGTTCGCCACTGCTCGTTGGTGCGGCGCTGGGCGGAGAGTCCGGCGAGCACCATGAAGAGCAGGACAATCGGGAGGGTCAGCGCTATCACCAACCCCGAGATCCAGTCAGTCGCCCATATCGCGACGACGAACATCGGCGAGGTGATGGCGGTCAACACCAGTTGCGGCAGGTACCGCGCGAAGTACGCGTCGAGCGCCTCCACCCCGCGGGTGGCAAGTTGCGTGATCTCTCCGGTGCGATGTTCGGACAGCCACGACGGGCCCCCCTCGACGGCGCGGCGCAGCAGGCCGTCCCGTAACTGCGATTTCACGACTGCAGATGCCCGCGCGGCCGCCGTCTCTTGCAGGTAGGCCAGGCCGGCCCGCACAGCCGTCAAGGCGGCCAGCAGCACCAGCAGCTTGCCTATTTCGCGAAAGTCAGCACCCCCCAGGAAAACTCGGCTGATTGCTGCGGCGAGAGTCACGGCTTGTCCCAGCACGCACGCTGCGATGGCAAGCCCGATGACTACGCACACCACCAAGAATCCTGAACTGGAGCGCGCGCGCCGCAGCAGGCGTGGGTCTATCGCGCCCATCAGGGCGAACGGTTGCCGGCCGCGCTGGCGCCGTGCTGCGGGATCAGTGGAATGTGGTCTCGACCCAGCCGACCGCGGAACACCCAATAGCTCCACGCCTGGTAAGCCAGGACGAAAGGCACGACGAGAACAGCAACCCAGGTCATGAGCGTCAACGTGTACGACGCCGAGCTTGCACTTTCAATGGTGAGACTGTTGCCGGGGTCGAGTGTCGACGGCATGACGTTCGGGTACAACGTCGCAAAGTATGTCGTGACAAGTAGCACGACCGCGTTGGCAGTGAGTAGAAAGGCGACGCTTTCGCCGCCGCGCGCATTGGCCACCACTGCGCCGACCAAGCTGGCGACGAGCACGATCGCGAGTGCCGCCGACAGAACGTTGCCGTTCGACGCGACGGTCCAACCCAGGAACGTCGCGGACAGCACGACCGTGACGACGCCGAGCCGGGCCGCGAGTTCGCGGGCGTCGTGCCGAATGCCGCCGCTGGTTTTCAGCGCGATGAAGATCGCCCCGTGGGTGACGAACATTGAGAGTACGACCAGTCCGCCAAGGATGGTGTACGGCGAGAACAGCTCACGGAGTCCGCCGGCGTACTCGCCGGCGCCATCTATGGGCACGCCGGCGACGAGATTGGCAAAGAACGCGCCCCAGAGGAACGGGACGACGATAGAGCCGAAAACGATGCAGCGATCCCAGCGGCGCCGCCACTGCGCCTCGTCGCGCTTTCCGCGGAACTCGAAAGCCAGGCCGCGCACGATCAAGGCCCCGAGGATGACCAGAAGCGGTAGATAGTAGGCGCTGAAGGCGGTGGCGTACCAGTCCGGGAACGCTGCGAACATCGCCCCGGCGGCGAGCACCAACCACGTTTCGTTCGCATCCCAGACCGGCGCGATCGTATTGATCATGACCCGTCGGCCGGTGTCGTCCTTGCCGAGGATGGGCAGCAGCGCCCCGACTCCGAAGTCGAAGCCCTCAAGCATGAAGTACGACGCGAACATGAAACCGATCAGGACAAACCAGAACTCAGGCAACGTCATGGGTGTTCCTAGTAGGCGAAGTTCAATTGCCGTGTCGGACTTTCGGTTTCCGAGCTCCGGGGCGGTGGCATCAGGCGGGGGTCCGGCTTGCGCGTAGCGAACAAAGAGGCGCAGCGCGATGGTGCCGATGACGAGGTAAAGCGCGGCGAACACGACGAGGGACGTGATCACCTGCCATGCCGGCACGGACGGCGACAACCCGTCGCGGGTCAGCATTTCGCCGAACACCACCCATGGCTGACGGCCCATCTCGGTGAAGATCCAGCCGAAGCTGTTTGCCAGGATCGCCAGCGGTGTGCTCCAGATGAGCGCGCGCCAGAACCATCGATTGTCCGGAAGCCTGCCACGTCGAGTGAGCCATATGCCGAGAAGCGCCAACGCGGTGGTGACGGCGCCCAGGCCGATCATGTACCGGAAGCTCCAGTAGGTCGTCGCGATGTGCGGCGTGTAGTCGCCCGGCCCGAACTTTTGTTCGTATTCGGCCTGGACGTCTTTGATGCCCTCGACCGTCGCGTGAATATTGCCGTCGGCGAGGTAGGAAAGCAGAAACGGAATGCGCACCGAGAAGACTTCACGCGTTGCGTCGCGGGTTCCAATGGTGAAGATCGAAAACGAAGCCTCCGACTTCGAGTCCCAGAGGGCCTCCGCCGCCGCCATCTTCATCGGCTGGACTTCCGTCATCACCTTGCCTTGCATGTCACCGGTGATGGTCGTGGCGATTCCAGCCGCGAGTGCCGCGAACAGGCCGAACCGCAGCGAAGTGCGCATCACCTCGATGTGCTGCTGTCGGGCCAGGTGCCACGCCGCGATGCCGATGATGACGGCTCCACCCGCCAGAAGCGCGCCGGCAAGTACGTGGGGGTACGCAACCACGGCAACCGGATTGGTCAGTACCGCCCAGATGTCGGTCAGCTCTGCACGGCCGGATTCGGCGTTGTAGACGAACCCGACGGGATTCTGCATCCACGAGTTGGCCGCCAGAATGAAGTATGCGGACAGGTTCGTGCCGATTGCTACACACCAAATGCAGGCCAGGTGAACGCCTTTGGGCAGCCGATCCCAGCCGAAGATCCAGAGCCCGATGAAAGTTGCCTCGAGGAAGAATGCGAGCAAGGCCTCCATAGCGAGCGGTGCGCCGAAAACGTCGCCGACGAATCTCGAATACACACTCCAATTCATCCCGATCTCGAACTCCAAGACGATGCCCGTCACGACACCCACCGCGAAGCAGATCAGGAAGGGCTTGCTCCAAAACTTCACCATCTTCAGGTATTTCGGCTTGCCCGTGCGGTACCAAGCGGTCTGCATGATGGCGAGATAGAAGGCCAGACTGATCGACACCGGCACGAAGAAGAAGTGGTAAAGCGTGGTCAATCCGAACTGCAGTCGAGCGAAGAGCAAACCGTCCATCGCCGTCACCGCCGGTTCTTGGCTTCGGGGGCCAGGGTCGAAGCGCGGGACGGCGATCCGAGCAACGAGTCTGCTGTGCGCCAGAGGATCGCCTCGGTGTCCTCGACCCCGAGACCGAGTGAACGCACGGTCCCCACCGGATCTCTGTCGCCCAGTTCGAAGGGGTGGTCGGTGCCGAGGAGGACCCGGTCGGCGCCCATGTCCGAGACGAGATGAGAGAGCAGCGTGGTGTCGAACACCGCGGTGTCGTAGTACAGCCGTTTACAGAATTCGCTCGGTGGGATCTCGGTTGTGTGGGCCACCTCCTTGCGTTCCCAGCCGAGGTCGAGGCGACCGCGCAACCACGGCAGGCACCCCCCGCCGTGTGCCAGGCACATCGCCAAGTCGAAACGTTCGAAGACCTGACCGTAGATCATCCTGGCGATGCTCAGCGCCGTTTCCATCGGGTAGCCAACGAGCTGGGGGAGCCAGTAATCGCGCTGGCGATGGCGCGTCGGGCACCCCACTGGGGTGAACGAAGACGAACGCGTTGCGCTCGGCCAGCAGGGCCCAAAGATCGTCGTTCACAGGGTCATCGAGCTCTTTGCCGCCTCCGCGAGTGCCGATCGCAACACCTGGGAAGCCCAGGTCGTCGAGACAGCGGCTAGCCTCGTTCGCGGCTTCGGGGAATCCGAGGGGGATCGACCCGAGACCGTACAACCGGCCGACGCCCTCGGCGACATAGCCGGCCAGCTCGTCGTTGCCTCGCGCGATCGTTGTGGTGACGAGCCCTCCGTCGTCGGAGTTGGAGCAATACAGGAACGGCGGCATGGACACCGCATGGGCTCGAACCCCGACGTCGTCCATCTCCGCCAGCCGGGTGCGAGGGTCGTACTGGGAGCGGGCGAGGGGGAGCGGTGCGTTCTTCGCCACTCCGCTCACCGCTGGATCGAGCAGGACGACGTCGGCTCCGATCCTCGACAGGTCCGCAAGGCCGGCCCGTTCAAGCCATTCGAGCAATGGCAGAGGCATCGCGTGGTTGTGCACGTCGATCGCCGCGGCGTTGGCGCCGCCCGCCGCAGGCCGTCTGTCGTCGGACTCGTCTGCGTGCATCCAGTTCCTCCACGTCCTCTGGGTCGAAGTCCATGTTGGCCGCGCGGGTTCTCTGGAGCTACGGCTTCTTGCTGGATGGAACTTGACCGCGCAGCCCTATCGTCACCCTGCGGTGGCATGCGATGCTCCGCTTGAGCGCATTTCTCACGCGGGCTCTGGCGACTTGTGCAGTTCGCGAGCACTGCCCATCGGAGAGTTGTACCGACAACCGAAACCAGTCAAGGAGGACGCAAATGGCCGAAATGCCGAACTTCACCCCGGATGTCGAGGCGGCCGCGCAGCGAATCAAGCAGACCAGCGAGCGCGTGCTCGCGTTGAGCAAAGAGAACGGCCTCGTGTGGCTGGAAGCGTACGAGAAGATGCTCAACGGGGTGCTCAAGCTCGAGGAGGACACCGCAAAGGAGCTCAGCTCCGACTGGGTCGAGACTCTTGTGTCAACCCAAGCCGACCTCATTCGTGAGACGTCACAGGCTTACCTCGGTGCAGTCAAAGATCGACTGAAGTAGCCCTGCCCCGCCGCCGAGATGGAGTCCGAATTGGACGAGAGCCCGACGACACGTACGCGCCCCAAAATCGTTGTGGTTGGCGGCGGTTTCGGCGGCGTCAACGTCAGCAGAGTCCTGGCGAAGTCCGATGTCGACCTGACGATAATCGACCGGACGAACCATCACCTGTTCCAGCCGTTGCTGTATCAGGTTGCGACCGGCATCCTGCCGGAGGGCTTGATCGCACCGGCGCTGCGTCGCGTTGTGCAGAAACAAAAGAACACCAATGTGGTACTCGGCCAAGTCGTGGACCTCGACCTGCAGGCTCGAACCGTTGCGGTAGTCGCGCCGGACGGAGCACGAATATCGCTGCCGTACGACACATTGGTGGTAGCGGCTGGCGCAACCCATGCGTATTTCGGGCACGACGAGTGGGCGGAATTCGCGCCCGGAATGAAGACGCTGGAGGATGCTCGGCACCTCCGGAATCACATACTGGGTTCGTTCGAAATGGCAGAGCTGGCAACCGACCCGGCGGAACGCGAAGCTTATCTCTCGTTTGTCGTGGTGGGGGCGGGCCCGACAGGCGTCGAGGTCGTCGGCCAGATCGCCGAGCTGGCACATCGCGTCCTGCCCGGCGATTACCGCGAGATCGATACGCGTCAGGCGACGAATCGTGCTCATCGAGGCCGGTCCGGCAGTCCTGGGTCCCTTCGACGAGCGCCTTCAGCGGTACACCACGCGGACTCTCGAGCGGATGGGTGTCGAAGTGCGGTGTGCCACGATGGCCACCGGGATAGACGCGGATGGAATCACCGTGCGGAACGACGACGGTGAGGAGCGCATCGAAGCCAGGACCAAAGTGTGGGCCGCAGGTGTGCAGGCGTCCCCGCTGGCAAAGATGCTCGCCTCGGCGACCGGTGCCGAGACCGATCGAGCCGGCCGCATCCTGGTCGAACCCGACTGCACGCTGCCGGGCCATCCGGAGGTGTTCGCCATCGGCGACATGGTCTCCCTGAACGGCCTCCCTGGCATCGCCCAGCCGGCGCTTCAAGAAGGAAAGTACGTCGGCAAGGTGATTCGGGCGCGGCTCGATGGCGACACCAGCGTCGCGCCGTTCAAGTACTTCGACAAAGGCAGCATGGCCACAATCGGCCGAACGCACGCCGTCGCGCGTTCAGGTGGAATGGGTTTCACCGGCATCATTGCCTATCTGATGTGGGCGTTCATTCACGTCTTGTATCTGATTGGCTGGGGCAACCGGTTCGGCACCCTGTACTCGTGGGGCCGCTCGCTTTGGTTCACGAAGAATCGAGCACACCGCACCATCACGCTCGATCAGGCGATCGACGAGATCGGCGTTCACGGTTCGGCGGCCGGCGCGCACGACCTCATCTGAAAACGGGCGCGCGGCAACCATCGACGACGTCGTGAATGCGCTAGCGGGTCGAGGCCGCACGGCGCCGCATCGGCGGGATCGCCGCCATGTTTTCATGGGATGGACCACCGCAAGTTGGTCGACCGTTGCGCGTCCCTTCGTCACCGCGCTGAGTTCGCGTGACAGTCCGCCGCACGCCACCGCCAGAGCGGGGGAGACTCTGGCGAGATCGTTCTGCGGATCTCCCACCTGAACTTCTATTGCTGCGAGCACTTTACCGTCGGCGAACACCGGCATCGCGACACCGTGGTTCCCTATTTCCAGTTCACCCGATGACACCGCAACGTGCGCCTGCCGAATGGTGCCGAGGTTATGCCGGAACTTCTCGGGCGCCACGATTGTGTATCGCGTGAACTGCGTGAGCCCCTTCGCGAGAAGACCGTCGGTGATGCGGGTCGGCGAGAATGCCAACAGCACCTTGCCGAGGGCAGTCGCGTGTGCGGGCAACGTCGCATCGACGTCAAAACTCGTGACCGGACAGTTCGGTCTCTTCTCTACGTACTTGACCTCGCTGCCTGACAGCACGCCAAGGCGGGCGGGACGGTGAATGGCCCCGGTCAGGTCCTCAAGGACGCACGATGCACGTTCGACCAGGGTCGGCGCCCGCCATTCGGACGTTCCGATTCGACGGAGCGGCGACCCAACGTGGTAGTGACCATCCTCGTCCCGCTCGAGTAGGTTCCAGCTCGCCAACTCGACCGCGAGCCGGTGCGCGGTCGAGACGGGTAGCCCGGCAAGGCGGGCAATCTCGGTCAATGACCGCTCATCGCAATCGGTGAAGGTGAGCAGAATTGCGGAGACTCTGCTGGTGACTGACTGACCCGGCTCGGTCGAGTTCCCTGCCATAGCGGCCCCCTCTTCTCGTCAATCATGTTTATCCACAATCGCGAGAAAAGACACAACGTGTCGATCGTCATTGACATTCGCAGGATCACTTGCTGTCGACGATGTCACGCAGCCAGTCCCGCCTAGCGGGACTGCCGATCAGGGGCCGACGACGCTGCAGCCGAGCCGAGCAGCGCTCTCGCTGGGTGGAAAGAGCACAGTTGACGCTGGCGACTCGACCACTGCGGGTGTTTGACTCGCGACAGCGCAGGCCGAGCGCTTCTGTGCTGAGCGACTGACGAGAAGGATCAAATCAATGAGTGTTGATGCCGCACCGGGCGACACGCGGCAGCCGCTCGTCATCGAGGGTCTTGCCGGGCTGCGCGAGCACGTCGGCACGGTGCTCGGGGTCAGCGACTGGGTCGAGACCACGCAGGACAATGTCGACACCTTCGCCAAACTGACGGGTGACGAGCAGTACATTCACGTCGACCCCGAACGCGCGGCGAAGGGCCCGTTCGGCACCACCGTTCAGCACGGGTTCCTGACACTCGGGACGGCCACCGGCCTGCTCTGGTCGGTGTGCGTGGTCGAGGGATTCAACGTGATCCTGAACTACGGGCTCAACAAGGTGCGTTTCCCCGCACCGCTGAAGGTGGGTTCACGCAGCCGGATGCATGTCGAGTTGATAGAGGTGAACGAGCTGGAGGGCGGGGCGGAAGCCGTTTACCGCCTGAAGTACGAAATCGAAAACTCACCGAAGCCGTGCTGTGTAGCCGAGCTCGTCTTTCGGTATTACGACTGACCCTGCCTGTGCAGCGGTTGAAACACACTGCAGAACAACGCAACTGTAGACGGAGAGCAACATGACAGCTACGGCGAAGCCGGAGATCGGCTCCACAGCAATCGCAAACGGAATCGAGACGAACTATCTCGAGGATGGTTCCGGTGACGAAACCGTGCTGTTGATCCACGGTTCGGGCCCCGGAGTGACGTCGTATGCGAACTGGCGCCTCGTGATCCCCGCCCTGGCAACGAAATTCCGCGTCGTCGCACCGGACATGGTCGGGTTCGGCTTCTCGGAACGGCCCGAGAACATCGATTACTCGGTGCAGACATGGGCCGATCAGGTCGTCGGCCTGATGGACACGCTCGGAATCGAGAAGACCAGCCTGGTCGGCAACAGTTTCGGCGGCGCGATCGCCCTACGGATCGCGACGCAACATCCGGATCGTATCGACAAGCTGGTCTTGATGGGCAGCATGGGCGTGCCGTTCCCGATCACCGAGGGCCTCGAGCGCGTGTGGGGATACGAGGCCTCCTTCGAGAACATGCGCAAGGTGCTCGACGTGTTCGCCTATTCGCGCGAGCTGGTGAACGACGAGCTCGCCCAGGTGCGCTACGAGGGCAGCATTCAGCCGGGATTCCAGGAATCCTTCTCGTCGATGTTTCCGGCGCCGCGCCAGCGATGGGTAGAGGCGATGTGCACCCCAGAGGAGGACATTCGACGACTTCCGCACCGAACACTCATCATTCACGGTCGCGAGGACCAGGTGATACCGGTCCAGACGTCGCTTCGGTTGATGGAGCTCATCGACAACGCCGACCTGTCCGTCTACTCGCATTGCGGGCACTGGTCGATGATCGAGCGCAACGCCGACTTCAACCGCAGCCTGCTCGAGTTCCTGTCGAACTGAGAGCCGGACGAATCGATGGCCACCTCAACCGAATCCAAGCCAAAGTCAGCCGATGACGGGCTGGCCGCCCGCGACCCGAAGCTGCTCATCCACATCTACGAGATGATGGTTCTGACCAGGGCGGTCGAGGACCGAATGGTCGCGATGTACAAGAGCGGCGATCTGCTCGGCTCGTTGTATACCGGCCACTGGCACGAAGCGATCTCAGTCGGGTCCGCGGCGACCCTGAAAGACGGCGACTACATGGCGCCGATCCATCGCGACCTCGGGGCACATCTGTGCCGGGGGATGGAACCGTGGCAGGTGATGGCCAGCTTCATGGGCAAGGCCACCTCGCCAACGGGTGGGCGGGACGGCACGTTGCACTACGGACGTCTCGATCTGGGTATCTACAACCTGCCCAGCCACATACCGGCCAACTTTCCCGTCGCGACCGGAATGGCGTTCGCGGCCAAGTACCGGGGCGAGGATCGGGTGTGCCTGGCCTTCTGCGGCGACGGCTCCACCTCCCGCGCGGACTTCCACGAGGCGCTGAACATGGCCGGGGCGCTGACGTTGCCGTGCATTTTCGTGATCGAGAACAATCAGTTCGCCTACTCCACCCCGGTCAGCATGCAGACTGCGTCGCAGGACTTCGCAGGAAAGGCCGCGGCCTACGGTTTTCCCGGTGTGAAGGTGGACGGCACCGACGCGCTCGCGGTCTACGACGCGGTGAACGAAGCCGTCACGAGAGCCCGGAAGGGTGAAGGACCGTCCATGGTCGAGGCCGTGACGATGCGTATGCATGGCCATGCCGAACACGATCCCGCGGACTACGTGCCGCGCGAGATGTTCGAGGAGTGGCGGAAGAAGGACCCCGTCGAGCTTTTGGAGCGACGGCTGGTGGACGGCGGTGTGCTCAGCGACGCCACCGCGAAGGAGACCCGGGAAAAAGCTCGCCAGCATGCGATCGACGCGCGTCGTAAGGCGCTCGCCGACCCGATGCCGGACGGGAGCACGGTCGAGGAGGGTGTCTATGCCGACTAAGACCGACACAGACGGAGTCACCTATCTCGAGGCCATCGGTCAGGCGATGATGTCGGAGATGGAGGCCGACCCCGACGTCTTTCTGATCGGCGAAGACGTCGGCCAGTTCGGCGGCGCCTTCAAGGTGACCAAGGGCTTCCTCGAGAAGTTCGGGCCGCGACGCGTGGTCGACACTCCGATCGCCGAAACGGGATTCACCGGTCTGGCAGCAGGCGCCGCGCTGGTCGGGCTGCGCCCGATCGTCGAGTACCAGTTCGCCGACTTCATCTCGTGCGCGTTCGACCCCATCATCAACGTGCTGGCGAGGCACCATTACCGCACAGGCGACGCGATGCCGGTGACCATGCGAGCGCCGTTCGGTGCCCGGCTGCGGGCCGGTCCCACCCACTCCCAGAGCGTTGAGTCGTACTTCGCGCACGTTCCCGGGCTGAAGATCGTCATGCCCGGTTACGGCGCAGGACGCGGCGGGCCTGCTGATCAGCTCGATCAGGGACAACAACCCAGTCCTTTACCTGGAGAACAAGTATCTGTACCGGCGGTTGCGCAGCGACGGACCGATCAGCCTCGACCCCATTCCGTTAGGTCAGGCCAAGGTGGTTCGCGAGGGCCGCGACGTCACACTGATCACCTATTCGGCCGGTGTGTCGCAGGGCGTCGAGATCGCGGATGAGTTGGACACAGGAAGGCATCTCGGTCGAGGTCATCGACATCCGGACGCTGGTGCCGCTGGACATCGAGACGATCGTCACGTCGGTCAAGAAGACCGCACGGGCGGTCGTCCTGCACGAGGCCGCGCGCCGCCTCGGATACGGCGCGGAGATCGCGGCCGAGGTGCAGGAAAAATGCTTCTGGCATCTGGACCAGCCGGTGGTGCGAATCGCGGCGAAGAACACCCCCATTCCGACAAGTCCTGCGCTGGAGGACGCGATGATCCCGCAGCCGGCCGAGATCGCGCAAACGCTACGAGAGGTGGCGAGAGCGTGAGCGATTTCGACATCGTCGTGCTGGGCGGCGGCCCCGGCGGTTACGCGGCCGCGCTGTACGCCGCTTCCGCCGGCCAGAAAGTGGCGCTGGTCGAGAAGCAGACGGTAGGCGGCACCTGCCTGCACCGCGGCTGCATACCGGCCAAGGCGCTGCTGCAGGCCGCGGAGGTATTCCGAACAGTCCACCATGCAAAGGATTTCGGGATCGGCCTCGGCGCGGGCGCCGAGCCTGCGGCGGACTGGCGGGCGGTCAACAAACGCAAGAGCGGCATCGTATCCAATCTCCACAAGGGGCTGTCGGGCCTGCTCAAGCGGCGCAAGATCACGGTCGTCAACGGGTTCGGCTCGCTGACGCCGGAAGGTGCGGTCGCGGTAGACGGCCAGACGATGAGCGGCGGCGCGGTGATCATCTGCTCGGGGTCCGAGCCGCGGTCGCTGCCGGGCCTCGAGGTCGACGGCGAGCGCATCGTCACCTCCGATCAGGCGACGAACAGCGACGCCGACGCGCTTCCCGAGCGGGTTGCGGTGATCGGCGGCGGCGTCATCGGCGCCGAGTTCGCGTCGGTCTACACCGACTTCGGGGTTCAGACAACGCTGTTGGAGGCGCTTCCGCACGGCGTGCTGCCGATCGGCCCTGACCGCGACACCGCTGACGTCCTCGCGAAAGCTCTTGCCAAGCGCGGCACGGACATCCATGCGGAAGCCCGCGTCGGGGCGGTCGAGGTGACCAGTAACGGTGTCCTCGTCCCGTTCGAGACCCCGAAGGGCTCCGAGAAGATCGAGGTCGACCAGTTGCTCGTCGCCATCGGTCGCCGGCCGGTCAGCGAGGGCATGGGTTTGGAGGCGGCAGGCGTCGAAGTATCCGACCGTGGGTTCATCTCGGTCGACACCTCGACGATGCAAACCACACGCCCCGGCGTCTACGCCATCGGTGACTGCGTGCCCACACCGGGGCTCGCGCACGTCGCCTATGCCGAGGCGGTCGTCGCAGTCCAGTCGGTGCTTGGTGAGAACCCCGCCCCGGTGGACTACGGCAAAGTTCCGTGGGTCGTCTACACGCATCCGGAAGTCGCCTGGGTGGGCATGACCGAAGCCGAGGCTCGAGATGCCGGACACGACGTCGAAGTGCACAAGCACTCGTTCGCCGGGAATGGCCGGGCGATGATCGTCGGCGACACCGAGGGCCTGGTGAAAGTCGTTGCGGCGAAAGGCGGCCCGATACTCGGCTTGCATCTGGTCGGGCCGTGGGCAAGTGAGCTGCTCCACGAAGGGTATCTGGCGGTCAACTGGGACGCCTTGCCGTCTGACGTCGGCTCCCTGATTCACGCTCACCCAAGCCTCTCCGAGGCAATCGGCGAGACGATGATTACATTCTCCGGCCGATCGTTGCACGGCTGATACAGCTCTGGAGGCGATTGAAATGTCCGATGAGACATGGGTTGTGACCCTGCCGAAGTTGGGTGAGTCGGTGACCGAGGGTGTGATCGGCACCTTCTTCAAGAACGTCGGCGACGAAGTCGAGTTCGACGACCCGCTGTTCGAAGTATCGACCGACAAGGTCGACACAGAGGTCCCGAGCTCGTATGACGGTGTGGTCCTTGAGGTTCTGGCGCAAGAGGGCGACACCGTCTCGGTCGGCGCCGCGATCATGCGGATCGGCGGGAAGGGCGCCACGGTGCCGAACCGACTCCCTTCGGCCACACACGGGGTGGCGGCGGCCGGCGGACGATCACTCAACGATCCGTCCGCGCCGTCGGTCGGCGGATCGGAGGGTCCGACGACCGAGAGCGCCGACTTCTCGCCGTCCGCCACGGGTGAGGTTTTCGAGATCACGATGCCGAAACTGGGTGAGTCGGTCACGGAGGGCACGATCGGCACGTGGTTCAAGGCCGTCGGAGACGACGTCGCATTCGACGATCCGCTGTTCGACGTGTCCACCGACAAGGTGGATTCGGAGATCCCGAGCCCGTACGACGGGAAGATGCTGGACATCCTCGTCAACGCCGGCGAGACGGTGCCGGTGGGTACCGTACTGGCACGCATCGGGGCAGCGGGCTCGCAGGTCGTCGGACCGGCCGGCAACGGCAGCGGACCGGCCGACGTCGAGAGTCCCGCGTGCCGTCGATGCGCAGACCGGCGCGGCACCGGTCAGCCGCGATGGCGCAGGCGGACGGCTGTTGTCGCCATTGGTACGCAGGCTCGCCGCCGAGCACGGCATCGACGTCACGACGGTTGCCGGAACGGGTGTCGGTGGTCGCATCCGGCGCGAGGACATCACGAACGCGATCGCGACCGGCCCGACAACGGTTGCCGCTCCGGCCGCCGCTCCGGCAGCTGTCACAGCACCGACCGCGGCGGCACCCCGGGCGCCGAAGGCCGGCACCGACGGGCGGGACGAAGTGGTGCCGCTCAGCCGAATGCGTCTGATTCTCGCGGACACGCTCAAGGCGTCACAGACTCTCGCCGCATCGGTGTGGACATCTGTGGAAGTGGATTTCGACAATGTCGAACGGGTGCGTGCCGAGTTCAAGGCGCGGTTCAAGAAGGAGACCGGTGCGTCGTTGAGCTACCTGCCCTTCATCTCCCGGGCGGTTTGTGACGCGCTGCGGGTGTTCCCGACGGTCAACGCGTCGATCGACCTCGAATCCAAGACGATGACGCTTCACCCCTACGTAAACCTCGGTGTCGCTGTGGATCTGGATGAGCAGGGACTGGTGGTGCCGGTCGTCAGGGACGCCGATACCCTGAACATCCGGGGCATCGCCAGCCAGATCGCGACGAAGGCGGCAGCGGCACGAGCGAAGGAACTGCCCAATAAAGAGATGCAGGGCTCGACGTTCACCATCACGAACCCCGGACCCTATGCCAGCTACGCGTCTTCGCCGATCATCAACCAACCGAACGTCGCGATCCTGTGCACCGACGGTGTGAAGCGTCGCCCGGTCGCGGTCGGTGACGCCATCGCGATCCACCCGGTCGGGATCATCGGAATGGTGTACGACCACAGAGCGTTCGACGGCTCGACCGCGTCGAAGTTCCTGCTGCACATCAGGGACTCGCTCGAACAGCGGGACTGGTCAGCCGAGCTCAGTTGATCGCCGGTGGCGTGGGATGAGCGCGCCCGGCGAAGACGATGCGACGACCGGTCACCGTGCTGGTTGCCCGTCGCGTTCGGCCGGGCAAAGAGGTCGAGTTCGAGACGTGGGCCTCGGAATTGACGCGGGCCGCATCGGGGTTCGACGGATTCCTCGGGGCGGGTCTGCTGCGGCCGGGGCACGTCGGCGAGTTGTGGCACGTGGTGTACAGGTTCGCCTCGGCTGACGAGCTTGCCCGATGGGAACATTCGCAGACGAGGTCCGATCTGCTGGAACACGGCGAGCAGGTGATGTCGACCTCGCATGAGAGACGGATGTCCGGGCTCGAGACCTGGTTCGAAGTGCCCGGCCGTACCGCGCCCGCGCCTCCGCGGTGGAAGATGTTCGTGGTCACCTCGATCGTGATCTTCGTGCTCCAGCTGATGTTGAACCTGGTTCTGTACCAGGTGGCTTCGCCCATCGCACTCGTTCCGCGGGTGGCGCTGATTTCGTTCTCGGTGTCGGCGATGATGACCTGGATCGTCCAGCCACGACTGGCGCGCCTGCTGGAAAGCTGGCTGTACGCGCCGCGGCGATCCAAGTGACTGACGGGTCACGGCCTGCACGCTTCCAATCTTCTCGGTGAACAGCCTCGGTGACGCGACGAACACGCCGTGATCGCCGTCGACGGTGATGACGGTGCGTGCGGCATCGTGTGGGCGAGTTTCATCTGCCGACCGGCGGTACCACGGAGTCCCTCGTCGTCACCAGGACCGACACCGGGACGTCGATATCGCCGATCCATTTGTGGGAGGTGAAGTTCGCGACAGCCACGAGTGCCGCAGCGACCGTCGACATACTGGTCAGACTCATTTCGGCGCGCACGTACCTGCGGCTTTCGTCATCGAGGTCGTTCGGATAGCCGGTGCCGAGAGCGTCCGCCCGCAGTGTGCGGAGAAGAGGTTCGTGTGGGCGGCGACAGCGAAAGTCGGTGAGAGCGACGAGACCAGGCGCTCAGCGGGAGATCCGAGGAAGTTGCGGGACGTGGCACCGAGAACGAGCCCAGCGACCCGGTCTGGATGCCGCCGCCAGACCAGCTGTGCAACCAGGCTTCCCATCGAGTAACCGCACGCGATGAACCTGTCGATCCCGAGCGAATCGGCCAGCGCCACGATGTGGTCAGCGCACTTCTCGAGGCTGAATTTCGGCCATGGCCGGACGCCACGGCCGTGGCCGGGCAGATCTGGCGCGACGACGCGGAAACGCCGGCACAGTTCGGCTAGGCGGCGCCCCAGTTGAGGTCGGCCGTCATGCCAAGGCCGTGCAGGAGCATCAGCGGCTGGTCGGCAGGGAACCGAGATCTCGCGATACGTCAGCGACGCACCCCCCCGCGGCAGAGCCAGCGTTGCACGCGGCCACTGCCCTCACCGGGACGCCATGTCCCATTCTTGCTCCCAATCATCTCGACCAGCTAGGCGCAGCCCGCGCGGCCGGAAACGCGATGGGCTGCCAGGTCGATGGGAGTATAGGGCGGCGGCGTGA
>CAVQSK010000002.1:0-108004 GCA_963715885.1 uncultured Actinomycetota bacterium | reverse complement strand
CCAGGGCCAACATCACCCCCGATTCACCTCGGTGGCATCGCCCCGACCGATCACCTGTCGACCGACGCGCCGCCCTCTCTGGGTGTTTCGCGGTGCGGACACATTGCCACCCTCCTATAAATAGCGGTCCGGGTTACACGCACACTCGACAACCGCCCCGGCGATCTCAAAAGCGCCGCGGCGCGAGCAAACCTGTGCACGGTCCAGAGTCAGCCCCGCGCTTGGACCGACGTCCGGAAACCGGGTCGTGCTTGACCATCGAGCGTCGGTGTTGGTTTGGTCGGGAGCCTGATCCGCAGGGCTTGATCCGCCCCCGGACCGGGGTGGGCGGGAGGCCGGCTTGTCGGCCTTGTCCTCGGTGTGCAGCTCATGCAATTCGGACTTGAAGGTCGCAGCGACTTGCCCAGCGAGCGGGACGCGCCGGGCAGCTTATTGCCAGCGAACATCAAGACCATCACGACAGCCACGACCAGCCAGTGTGCAGGACCGAAATGGCAAACATCACTACCTCCACATGCAACTCGTCACCCTTAAGTAGCACGTGGGTCACGGAAGCCGCACCCACCGTCTGGCCGGACGATGCTCGTTGTTATCCGGCTGCGATCGGTTCTTCGTCATCGAACGGTTGTCCAGTGAGAGCGCGTAACCGGGGGCACCATTGGCAATGGGTGGCAGTGTTTTCTGCGGCCTGAGTGCTCGACTCGGACAGGCGTGTGATGGCGGAGCGCGATCCCCAGACCCCGCCCGCGTTGCGGGTGGTGCCCGGTGGGCGGTATGCCGATTGGGAGGCGATCTATCGGGACAACGCAACCTGGGTGTATCGGACGATATTCGCCCGGGTCGGCAACCAGCCCGATGCTGAAGATCTCACAGCCGAGGTGTTCTTGGCCGCTCTCGGGCCGCTGCGGATTTCGGCAAGTGTGCCCGAGGTGCGTGCGTATCTGCGGGCCACCGCACGCACCGTGCTGGCCGCGCACTGGCGCGCCACGCTGGGCCGCGAGATCACCTCGATCGAGGACATCGCGGGGGCCCCAGACAGTGAGGAGGCAATCAGCATGGCCCCCCAGCGGGTGCGCGTCGTGTTGGAAGCGCTGCCCGACAACTACCGCCGGATCCTGGAGCTGCGATTCTTGCAGGGGTGCTCGATCAAGGACTCCGCGACGGAAATGGGTGTCAGCGTGGCCAACGCCAAGGTGCTGCAACACCGCGCACTGCAGTTGGCGGCACGAGTTAACGGGAACTACGAGCGATGACCACGCACGGGTTGCAGCGTATGTCGATGACCTGCTGCGCGGTCGGCGTCCGACGCGTTTCGCCCGGACCATTTTGAGCCATTCGACCTATCTCACCGACCGGACAGGTCCTTGCCGATCAGCTGCCCACCGTACCGAAACCGTTGCCCCGCTAGAAGTTCGTGCGGTAACGGCGCCATCGAAGTCCCGTCCCAGCCCAGCCGACCTAACCAGCCCTAGCGCGGCAACCCGTGTAACCCGCCTTCCTATCTTATGGCGAGCACTTCGCACCTGCGGCTCGTTGCCCATGAATTAGCCCTCGCTTCCGGTCAACCACTGGTCGTAGGCGGTCAGTGTGGGGGCGGGTCGGTCGTAGCGGCTCCACGCGCGACTTCGGGATCGGCAAACGGCTGACCAATCTGCCCCGCGCGGGAGATCGGCTCTCCGCCAACCCCCGCCAGCTGCGCGTCCAATCAATCAGCCACGACCCGATCACCGGTGCCGATGCCCTGCACGCCATCACCCACCCGTCACCACCGCGACCGGCGGGCGTATCCCCGGCCTGCGCCTGGGCGAGCAGCGTGGCCACGCCCTGCTCGCCGCTTTGCCGATGTTCCAACTCCAGCCCAACGGCTTCGCCAACAAAGATCTCCGCACATTGACCGCCGACCTGCGGGCAATCCCCGCCGAGCAGGTCACCGCGGCGAGATGACCTACGACCTGCGGCGACTCCGCGCCCGCGGCCTATCGCCCGTATCCCCGCACTCACCGATACACCATCACCGACCGGGGCCTGCACACCGCGACGTTCCTTTCCGCTGTGCACGACCGCTTCCTGCCGACCGGCTTGGCGCACCTCGCCGACCACGCCACCTCCCCACCACTGCGTGCAGCTTCCCGGGCATATCCACCAACCCTCGAAACTCTCGGCCACACAGCAGGAGTCGCCGCATAACACCACCAACCGAACCAGACAACACAAAAGTTGACTAAAATCGGGCTTCGCCGGATCAAGACAAGCTACGCCGCAGCCGGGACTGCGCCCGGCAGCGGTCCTCATGCGGGCACTCTACGGCTACTCGAGGACACCTTCGGGGGTGTCGAAGCCGAGCACCCGCGCTAGATGCAGAAAGAGGTTAGGTCCCCAGGTGCCTAGGTAGTCACTAAGAGGAACTATCTACTGTTATCGAGGGACATCACCCCACACCCGCCGCCGAACTACTCATCTTCGCCCAGGCCGCGCAACGGCTCGGCGTCGGCGTGCTCACCGTGATGGCCCACCAAAACCTGGTTCGGGCCAAGGGGGGTTCCAGGTTGCGGCATGGGTGGGCTTTGGTCGTCCCATTCCGCGCCAATGACCGGCGTAGCAAACAGAGCTAGCAGCCCCAACACGGTGACCACGCACACAAAGACTAAGTTGCACCCACATATGGCAACCTTTCCGAGGTTAGCTGTTCATCAGACATCACCGGTTGACATACGAAATTCGAGCCCGGTCCGCCAGTAACGAATGGTCATCATCACGGCAATTCTTATGGTTTTATGCTGCGCAAAGCCAAGCCAGAATGGTACCGTCAAGTTCGCTGAGAGTTCTCACCTAGGGGCAGATTAGCAGCGGAGCCACGGATCGAGGTCTTAGCTGATGTTGATAGTCACGCTTACGCGGGCTTGTCGCGCGGGACATCCAATGTACGAAGTAGCTCCGCAATCTTCTGAGGCAATCCGGCCGGTGCTCGTGCACAGCTGCTGTCGTCTCGGCCGGACCGCCAATCCACCCCATCTGAATGGAACCTCGATGATGCGACGTTTGTTCTGGACACTGTTGGGGCTGCTGCTGTCGGAGGGGTTCTTCCTCAATCTCTCACTTGGGTGGATGGTCGCCGCAGCAGCGATCGCCTTATTCGGCTACCTGGCGTGTGAAGCGATCAGGGCTCACCGCGCCCTGGATGACATCATCGCCCGGATGAATGCTGAGATTGCCGACCGAGCCGAACAGGCGGACACAGGCTCTCAGCTCGCTGCGATAGGGGCTCATCGAGACTTTAACTAGCCGTTGAGCCGATGGAGTAGTCGGGGTCTGCCACCAGTCGGTCGGAGGACGTTTCCACCCGGAAACAATCGTTCGACTGGGCAACCTCTCCAGCCCGAACCCGACAGCTCATCTCGTGGGCGCCGTACAGAGAGGACCAACAAGCTATGAGTCCACGGCATCGTAAGCCCACCGCACGGCATCGGCCCACGTAGCCCAGCGCATCGGCTAAAAAGGTCGCCAAGATCGCCTTCACAGGGGCAGAATTCCAACGCGCCGATCATGGCGGCTCCGGTGGACGCACCGCCGGTGCCCACGCCGGTTGTCCCCCAAGTGCTGGGCCGGTGAATGCGCAATACATCGTCCGAGCGGGTGCGTTAGCGGTCGCGATCGGCTTAGGAGCCGCTGTGACGAACACGCCGGCGGTGGCGTTCGCCGAGCCGACCGACACCAGTTCTTCTAGTTCGTCGTCTGGTTCGTCGTCGTCGACTTCGAGTTCGTCATCAGAATCCGCGGCAAGTACGTCATCGACGGATCCGGCTTCGTCAACAACTTCGTCGGCCTCAGCGGCTGGCTCCTCGTCAGGTTCGACGTCTGAGGAGGTGCAGAGTTCGGTTGACTCCCAAACCAGTTCGACCTACTCACCACGTTGTGCTTCGACTGCAGACCCACGCTCTGGGGTTGTGCAGAGTTCGGGTGGCGCGCACACCGGCTCTACCCCGTCGAGCAGCGACACCACCGCATCAGCTGAGGCGTCCACCGAAACCGGGGTGCCCTCTGCTGTCGCGGCAGCGGCGCCCGCCGACCAACCGCTCGCAGCGTCGCCCGACGAGCAACCAACCTCGGGGTCGCCCACCGAGGAGCCGGCGGCGCCGGCACCCTCGGCAGAGCCGGTGTTATCGCTGGTTGCACGAGAGGGGGCGACAACGGATGCGCCACACGGTGAGTCGCGAACGGCACAGAATTCCGCGGGCAGCGCCCCAACGAACCGCACAGGATCGGCGAGTTCGACATCGGCGAACCAGCAGTCAACAGTGGTCGTCAGCGCCGCCGCGACCCCCGCGTCTACGGCTGATTCGCAAACCGCGACTGCAGCAGCGGTGGAATCGGTGGCCAGCATCTTTCGGCGGTCGAGGGTGCTCCCGAGACGCAAGCGGTTGCAAGCGCCCTTAGTGACCCGTCGGCACCGCCGAACGTCGTATCCGACGTCGTGTCAAAGGTTTTGGCATCTGTGGGCCTGAATCTGTTCGCCTCCAACAACCCGCTGGCCCCGGTCGATTCCCCGGCCATGTGGGCGATGCTGGCCATGGCACGCAAGCAGGAGGATGTGGAGGAGCCGTCCAGTTTCGGGCGGATGTTCGGCGATCTCGCGCCGCTGAATCAGCAGACCAATGAGCAACTTGGGTTCGGCCCAGAGGATGCTGGAGGTAGCGGCGATCGCGAATCCCAAAGGCACCACGGGTGGTATCACGTTCTTCGGCCAGTTCATCGACCATGATCTGACGCTGGACACCCGCCGCAGCCGGACGCTCCGGTGGATGTCAACACCCTGGTCAACGGGCGTACATTCGCGTTCGATCTGGACTCGGTGTACGGCGGCGGCCCGACGAAGAGCCCGCAGCTGTACTACGGCGACAAGTTCTTGCTCGGCACAGCCACCGACGGCGTGTCGCCAGATCTGCCGCGCAACCCGGATGGCATAGATGGCAACGACGACGATGGCACCGCAATCCTGGTGGAGCACCGCAACGACGAGAACTTGATCATTGCTCAGATTCACCTGTCGTTTCTGCGGCTGCACAACGCACTTGTCGACCAGGGCATGTCGTTCGGTGAGGCGCACGACACCGTGGTGAATGCGTACCGCTATGTGGTGCTGCACGACTACCTGCCACAGATCGTCGGTCAGGATGCGGTGGACGCGGCGCTGAAGAAGCCTGTCCACGAGGGGTTCTACGATCCGGGGAAGGGTACCCCCTTCACCCCGGTGGAGTTCTCGGTGGCGGCATTCCGGTTCGGTCACTCTCAGGTCCGCAACGCGTACAATATCAACGACACGTCGGGCGGCGTGCCTGTGTTCTCGCTCAATGGTGCGCTCGATCTGAGCGGCGGCCGTCAGCTCCCCGCCATCGAAGACCCGGACAACGGCCTGAAGTCCTTGATCATCGACTTCGACAACTTCTTCAGCGAGCTGCCGCAGGACGGTAGCCGTTGCTGATCGGGCGGGCGATCGACACGAAGATCTCGCAGTCGTTGTTCCAGTTGCCGATCCCCGGCGCGGAAGGTGGCGGGGACAACGTGCTCGCGTTCCGCAATCTGCTGCGCGCCAAGTTCTATGACATGCCTTCCGGTGAAGCCGTCGCCGAGGCGATGGGTATTCCGGAGGAGCAGATCATCCGCGATCCGCTCTTCCCCGAAGGCACGCCGCTCTGGTTCTATGTGCTTCGCGAAGCTGAAATGACCGAGGTGAAGGTGCCGGCCGAACCGGGAACGACAATGAACGAACCGGGAACGACAATGAAGGTGACGGGCGCGGAACTTGGCCCGGTCGGCGGCGGGATTGTGGCAGAGGTCTTCGTCGACCTACTCCGGTTGAACAGCGGTTACCAGACTGTCGAAAAGCCGAACCTGCCGGACGTTTCGGGCGGGGACTTCCGCATCGGTGATCTGCTGGTCGCCGCCGACCAGCCCCAGGGAGAAGAACCTCAGCCACCGGCTGAGCAACCGTGCCGCGGCGGAGGAGTTCGCCCGATTCTCGACCCTGCTCACGAGGGACCGAGCCGGCACCGCCTCCACCAACAACTTCTCAGAGCAGATAACCCTGCACGAGAGCAATCTGGAACGACAACCTCTCCATCCAATACTCAGCTGCGATCGCTCTACACCGCCATTCGTAGTTAAGCAGCCGTCCTTTGGCCGCAATGTTGCTATGGCCTAGGTCGCACCCGGCGACGCCAAACACAGCGGCAAAGATCATCACTCCGACCGAAAATTAGAGCTGGTCGGACATCCCGTTCCAGGCGTTCGTCGCCGAAGGATGGCAATAGTGATCGACTCGCCGGCCGGCTTGGCCCGCTCCTCGCTCCCTTGTGTTGGCGGTCCGTTCAGGTGTTACCGCAACAAGACCTTGACCAAGAGGGCCAATTGCTGACGAACGCTGGGTTCACCCTCCAGACAACGACCCCCGGGGGACGTGTGCGGATTGCCCGCACAGACCTTCACCTTTACGATGCCGGGCAAAGGTCAGGACCGCCGCACGCAGTCACAGGGGTCGATGTGGTAGCACAGTTCGGCGACAAGACGTACCTGGCCACGGGTCACCGTGCAGACCACAGCTACCAACACCAACGATGTGCGGGACTGCCACGACAATCCTCAAGGGATCCAGGTGCTGCCGCCCGCCGCGGCCAACCACTGCTAAGTCGGCGTATGCCCGCCCGGTGGCGGAGGGGCGCCGTCGGCGACGTGCTCACCGCTCAACTCGGCTTCGACGAGTTCCTCGGCGAGCGCGTCCTCGTCACCGTCGACCTCAACACGGCGGCGGGCACACGACGTGGACGTGCCGCACATGCGACCATACGGTGTACGGGCCGCCACTCAACACCCACTGCCACGCCCTCCATGGGCCAGCGGTCGTCCGGATCTCTAACGCCACTTAGCGGGGTGGCGGCTAGGCGCGGTGGGTGAGGTTTGGGCTCGCTGGCTTTCATCCGAATCCGTTTGGCCGCGCCGCTTTCATGGAAGCCCCATCCTTGCATCACCTGAGCGATCCGCTGCTAGGCGCCCGCTTCCGTGCTTGTGCACTGAGACATGTGTGGGACCGGAGCCGTGGGGATGATCAACGACGGCGACGTACACCATCTCGGGGTTCAGCATCGAACCCATGTCGACGATCCCGTGGTCACCTGACCGAATCTTTTGCATATGATCCCCTTCTGCAGCAGTAGCGTAATCGCTCAGGCTTTGTTGGAGTTCGCAGATCGACTACCCACAAGCCGAGTCAGTTCGCCGAGGACGTGCGTAGCGTTGACCAGGTGCACGGCCAGGTCGACGGCTGCCTTGCGCCTCGCCGATGGTCAAAGAGCTCGTCGCGCAGGACGGGTACGCGGTCGATGCCCGGGCCGCTGAGATGTCATGCGTGTGGTCACTCCCCGCGTGACTGGTGGCGGTCGGTCGTGGCGGCGTGTGGGGATCGGGAGGGGTCCTTCCTCGAGTTGGATCACCTCGTGGGTGTCTCCTGGTCGGCCGCTTCGACCAGTGCGCGCAGTTCGCGGTCGGGGCTGCCGTGTCGCTTGAACAGGGGGCTGCAGGGTGTTCGGGCGAGCCAGCGGGCCAGGTCGGTCAGATCGGTTGTGGTGTCGCCGCGCATGGTCTGGGCGAGGAAGGTGAACTCGTTCATGATTCCCAGCACGCTGCGGCTGGCGGTCTTGCCCAGCCGCACGTCCTGCATGCGGGACAGCTCCTGGGTGATGAACGCCTCAGGGACGTCGTGGCCCGCCAGCGCCTGGGCGAGGCCGTCGGGAAGCGAGCCAGGAGCGTGGCTGCAGGGGCCAGCGGCATGAGGATGGGGAACAGCGTCGCCTTGCTGACGAACAGCGCGACCTGCGGCCTCCAGGCCCAGGCGCTGGCGTACCAGTCGCCCAGTCGGGTGGTCGATGTCTGTCCCGACTCCAGCGTGACCGGCCCCAGCCGGTCCAGGAGCTTCTTCGTGGCGCGGACGACGAGCATGCACCCATCCTGCCTGCCGACGGGCCAGTACTCGCTGCGTACTCGGGCCAGCCCGCCAGGGCAGACATGACAGAGCGTCAACGTGGACCATCTCGGGTCAGGAGGGCCCGCGCGGCCGGCAGGCGTGTCGCCGTCGTGGCCCTGGCGGATCCTCAAGCGGCTGGTTCAGCAGCGTCCTAGACCGGACTTCCGCAGTCTGAAACACGGCCCCGTTCCCGACGCAGTGCGGCGGCCATCGGCCGGTCGTAAATCGAGGGTTACGGCTCCGTGTCGCCGAGATGGCCGGCTGTCATCAGCATCCGATCGAGTAGTCCACTACTCGCGACGCCCCGCGGATGCGGGAGATACCCTTCAACCATACGTTTCGGGTACCGAATGATACGGAGGGCGTTGCGTGACCGTTCACCGTGACGCCGTCACCGCCGATCGCGGCGTACCAGTGCCCGACGGTGCGGCTGAAGCCGCGGAGTTGGAGGCGAAGCTGGCCTTCGATCAGGCGACCGCGCTTTGCCGCCCAGCGCACCGATCTCAAAGAGCTGCAGTCGAAGGCAAAAGACCTCATCGGGCTGCTGACGCTGGCCGTGACGTTTCTCGGCGCATTCGGCAAGGCCTACGCCGACACCGTCCTCAAACAGCTAAGCCAGCAGCCTTTTGCCCTGACCGCCATCCTAGTCGTGCTGCCTGCCGTGACGGCTGCGGCGGCGCTGTACGTGATGACGCCGAGCAGCAAGTGGACATTCAACATCGACGCTGAGTCGATTAAGACGTCGATACAAAACCGGTCACACAACGTGAGGTTCGCCGGTCCTGCGGCCTTCTATCTGGCCTATGTCGACGTGCTTACCGGCTTCCGGGCACAAAACGAAACACGGCTGCGCCACCGCAAGTACGGCGTATTGGTGGCCACCATCTTCCTGGTCGCCACCATCGGATACACCGGTGCACTGGTGCTGACCTCCACACCGGTGCCCAACCCCTAACCCCAACCACATCATGACCGAATCCACCAACGAACCGGTAATAGAACCTGACCTGTCGACCATCAAAGGCGTCCCGACGACAGCGTGGGCGCCCAATCTCAGCGACATCAAGGGCGCCAACACCATCCGGCATTCGATCACCGTGGACGACCCCGACACCGCGTAGACGCGAGGCGTTCACCCCGACATTCGTGCGAAGCGAACCCGCCGGTCGGGTTGTTGCAAACGAGATGCGGTCATGCAATACGTAACCCGCGCCGGCGCATGGTCCGACGGCGAGGTGGCCTACCTCGCGTGGGATATGAAAGCCAAGATCCAGGACTGCCTGGGCTTCATGATCACCCGGGTGCATGAGACCGGCGCCGACAAGGGAGCCCGACGCATCCTGCCCACCTGGGTGGCATTCAAAGATCAAAGCAACCTCCTCCGGGACAACGCAGATGCCTGGAACACCCTGCTGAACTCACGGCGGACAATCCCATAACACCCGCCCGCAATAAAGCCCGGTGACGGTGGCGTAAACAGGACAGTGTTCCGGTGGAATGCTCGTCGGGTAAGTCAGCACTCGGCGGCGGTGAGGTCGACGAACATCAAGATCATGAGCAGGGGAACGAGTGCTCAGACGTTACCCCCGCCTCAAAGTTTCCCAGCCACCTCATTTCGCACTGTCTGACTTCCCGATCGGCTGAATAAAGGGCGTCTTCGACGTCACCGCGTTGATGGCTTCGCCACCCTTGACACATCCGATCGTCAGCGCAGGATCGCCGGGTACGAGGAAGCGGGGGTGGCGCTGTTTCACACCGTGAGCTGACGACAGTTCTGACGACAACGATGACGACAGTCGGGCTTCCCGACACCCCCACCTACGCGACAGTCGAACTCGTATCGTGCCTGGTCACGCCGTCCGCCCGTGCCTACGGATCAAAGGTCGATTGGCAGCAAGGAGGCAGCCGACAGATCAATACGACGGGGCACTCGACACCACTGGCGATCACATCGGTGCAGCTCAATGGCACTGGCCGACCAGTCCTGGTACATCGAATCAGCGTTCGGGACGAAGAGGTCGTGGGTTCGAATCCCGCCACCCCGACTTTGTGAGTTAGTCGCGGCTAGGAAGCGATCGTGGCAGCCCGAACCATGGCAGCACGCCGCTGTCGAAGCGGGTGAACGCGCAGATCTGGTCGCCGGTAAGGGTGAGGACGAACAGACCGCTTCCGTGGCGGGTGCCGCCGGCGTCGCGTAGGTAGGCCCCGAACGCCGGCTGACCATTGGCACGCGTCGGCAACAGGTCAACCCTGCGGCCCGAGCCGAAGATGCTGGCGAAGAGGCGGGCCACCACGTCGCGCCCCTCGTATTCGAGGGGAATCGGTGGCATGGAGACGAAGACATCGTCGGTGAACAAGGCGACCAGCGCGTCGGTATCCCCAGACTCGTACGCGCGGACGAACTCCGCCACCACCGCCCGCTCGGAAGTTGAGTCGGGAGCCGGCGGTAATTCGCGATCCGATGGCAGGCGCTGCTGCAGGCCGGCTCGTGCCCTCTTGAGGGCGCTGTTGACCGAATTGACGGTCGAGTCGAGCATGTCGGCCACCTCGTGCGCGCGGAACCCGAGGACGTCGCGCAGGATGAGCATGGCGACTTGGCGAGGCGGCAGAACCTGCAGTGCCGTTACGAACGCCAGGGAGATGGATTCGGTCTGCTCGTAGCGGGCCTCCGGGCCGACCAGCAGCGCGTCGGGATATGGCTCGAGCCATCCGACTTCGCCGAGCCGGGTCGGTTCTGGCGGTTCAACCGCGGGCATGTCCCACTCCTTGGCGGGGCGTCGGCTCGCTGACCGACGCGCACTGAGGCACCGGTTGGTGGCAATCCGGTAGAGCCAGGTCCGCACCGAGGCTCGCCCCTCGAATCCGCCGATACCCTGCCAGGCGGCAAGCAACGTGTCCTGGACGGCATCCTCGGCGTCCTGCAAACGACCCGAGCATCCGGTAGCAATGCACCTGTAGCTCGCGGCGGTGCGGTTCGGTCAACGCTCGAAACGCATCGCCGTCTCCAGCCCGCGCCCTCGACATCAGGTCGGCCGTCATCAGCTCCACTCTCGTATAGACGCCGGACGCGGGACGAACTGGGCGGTTGATCGGCGCCTACTTTCCCGACGTCGATGCGTCTGCACAGACATGATGCTGAAGGACAAGGTTGCAGTGATCTACGGTGCCGGAGGCGCGATCGGCGGCGCGCTCGCCCGCGCCTTCGCGGCTGAAGGGGCCGAGCTTTTTCTCACGGGGCGCCGCCTGGCGTCCGTCGAAGTTGTCGCCAACGACGTCGCTTCCGCCGAGGCCGCACAGGTCGACGCTCTCGATGAACGAGCCGTCGACAAGCATCTGCAGTCCGTGATCAAAAAGGCTGGCCGCGCAAATATTTCGCTCAACGCGGTCGGTATCCCAAATGCGACGATCCTGGGTGTGCCCCTAGTCGAGTTGGATGCCGAGCAGTTCACCGCGCCGATCGCGGCCTACACGACGTCCTACTTCTTGACCGCGCGCGTGGCCGCAAGACACATGGTTCCGAATCGATCGGGGGTGATCATGACGGTCACCGCACTCCACTCACGGACGGGCATCCCGTTGGTCGGCGGATACGGTCCGGCGATGGCGGCCAAGGAAGCGCTCACTCGAAACCTGTCCGCCGAACTCGCACCTGACGGCGTACGCGTGGTCGGTCTACGACCGCAGGCCATGCCGGAGACGCCGACGATCAAGGACGCCTTCGAGCCGCGCGCCAAGGCATCCCGCATGACCTGGGAACAATGGCAGGAATTCCTGGCGAGCAGGACCCACCCACGGCGGCTCATGACACTCGAGGAACTGGCCAACGTGGCGGTCTTCATCGCATCCGAGAAGGCGAGCGGAATGACCGGAACAACCGTCAACCTGACCATGGGCAGCCTGGATGACTAATTGCCGCGGTGTGCCTTCAGCGCGGCGCGGGCCAGCAGACGCAGCAGCACCTGGCTGATAACCAGAAGCGGAGCCTTCACCAGCGGGAACGACGCAGTGGACGAGATCATGTAGTTGATGTGTGTGCCGTTCCCCACCGGGGTGAGGCGCACTTCGCCGGCGTAACCAGGAAACGGTGTCCCCGACAGGGCTTTGTAGCCCATCACGTTGGGGGGCTCGTACGTCACGACCTCCTCCACGATGTCTGGCCCCGGACCCGGTGTCGCAATGCGGCGAACCGCACCAACTCCATTGGCCTCGGCCGTTCCGGGCCGGTCCATCGTCACGGTGGCGCCCAGCCCCCAGCCCATCATCCCGACGTGGTCGCTCAATGTGTCCCACACGACCTCGATCGGCGCGGCGACGGTGGTCTGCGACATGACTTCCATCGGTATACCTTAAGCATTGAACACTTGACCAGTGAATTGATCGTATGAATAAAATACTGATTGTGCGGCCAATCTCCGACATCACCTCCCGCGCCCGGATCAGGGATGCGGCGATGCGCCTGTTCGCCACCCAAGGCGGAACGGCGACGACCATCCGTGCCGTCGCCGAACAAGCCGGGGTCACCCCGGGCTTGGTCTCGCACCATTTCGGCAGCAAGCAGGGGTTGCGCGACGCGTGCGACGACTTCGTCCTCGACTATCTGCGGCAGATAATCCAGCAGGGGGTTGACGAACAAGGAGTGGCCGACCCCGCTTATCTGGACAGCGTGTACCAAGGCGCCGCCGACGTATTGCGTTATGTCGCGAGGGCTTTGGTTGATGGGTCGGCCGGGGCAGCGGCACTGTTCGACAACCTCGTCGCGCTCACCGAGGACTACCTGGCGAACCACCCCTCCCACGGCGGCGCGTCGCAGTCGGACCCGCGCACCCAGGCCGCCGTGATAGTTGCGATGCGGCTCGGAGTCTGGGTGCTGCACCCGCACCTGCTCCGCGCGATCGGCGCAGAGTCGCTGACGCCCCAGCTGATGGCGCGACTGTCCGCGGCCGTACTGGACGTCATGTCACAGGACTTCGCCGGTGCGGACATCGTCGCGTTGGCGCGGTCCGGCCTCGCCCGCTACCAGCAGTCGCCCGATGAACAGGAGTAATTACGTGGAGCTCGAAAAGGCCAGACTCACCGGCGCACAAGAGACCACGCTCGCCACGCTGTACGGCAAGGCGATGGAAAGCAGGCGATCCGACTCCATCCTCTCCGACCGCGAAGCCGACAAGGCGTTGCGGCGAATCGACTACGACTTCAGCCGGCTGCGGGTCCGCCGCAGCGATCACTTGTCGCTCGCCGTGCGCGCGAAGGCCTACGACGGCTGGGCCCGGCAATTCCTCACCCGCCATCCCGACTGCACCGTGCTGCACCTCGGCTGCGGTTTGGACACCCGTGTCTATCGAGTCAACCCGCCGTCCACCGTTCGCTGGTACGAAATCGACCTTCCCGACGTTATCGAGTTGCGGCGGCGGCTCTTTCCGCCGCGGGACGGTACGCAGACCATCGCCGCATCGCTGACCGATGCACATTTGCTCGACGGGATCGCCGGCGACACGCCCGTCCTCGTCATCGCCGAAGGCCTAACGCCATACCTGCGCGCCGTCGACGGCCTCGCACTGCTGCGCCGCATCACCCAGCACTTCCCCAGCGGGGAGATGCTGTTCGACGGATACGGCCGGCTAGGGGTGTGGTTCCTGCAGCGCTACGGATGCGTCAAAGTGTCCGGCGCGCAACTGGGTTGGTCCATCAACGACCCGCACGAGCTCGAACGGGCGGTCCCGGGACTCATCCTCGACGCCGAACTGTGGTACACGAACGCACCGGGAATCGACCGGCACTACTCGTGGCTCTACTGGCGCTTCGCTGGTGCGATGTACCACATAACCCCCATACGTCGGCTCGGCCGCCCATTGCGCTACCACTTCGACCGCCAAATGCGTTGAGCGGCAAGACCTTCAGTGCGCCGAAGGAGCTAGGCGAAGATACCTGCACGGGAACCCGGCTTGATTGGACCTTGGCGTACACAATGACCGAACCGAGCTCCACCAGGCCCAAAAGCAGTAGCGGCCAGACGGCGCCTGCGAACAGGCTGACCCCGAGCGGATTGGGTGCCGGCGATCGGCGATCGTTCCATCGCCTGCTCGCTGCATACACCCCGAGGGTGGTCAGCATGTAGCCACCGAGGTAGATCACTACCAGTGTGTCGACCACGCGAACCCCTGTCCCTAGGCACAACGTGTTTAAGTCGACTTCCCCAAGAAGCTCAAAACCAAACAAAACCGCATTGCGATAGGCTCGCGCGCTTGCTCTTCTATTTGCGGGCGTGTCAGTTGGCGTTTGCGGGCCATGGTTTGACCCGCAGTGATGCGGGGAATCACATGCGGCGTGCCCCTCCCATCGACCTCCGTCGAGCCCACACTGCCCTGTGCGGTGGGGCCGCTGTCGGCGACGGTTCTCGACATCCTGCGAAGCGGTCGCCCCGCATTGCATGCCCGGCCGATCGAGGTTCCGGTCTGCGAAGCCGACCCCTACGGCCTCGACCTGCAACTGGCTCTCTACGTCTGTTACGAACTGCACTACCGCGGATTCGACGGAGTCGACCCGCGGTGGGAATGGAATCCCGCGCTATTGCATGTGCGCGGCCGGCTCGAAGAAGCGTTTCTGAGCGCGGTGCGTGACGACGTCGGCGACATCGGGCGCCACGAGACCGCAGAGGACGAGATGCAGGCCCTGTCGGTCGAGCCAGTCGACGGCCATGGCCCGTCGTACTACCTGCGCGATGAGGGCTCCTGGGCGCAGATGCGGGAGTACTTCGTACACCGCTCGCTGTACCACCTCAAGGAGGGTGATCCGCACGCCTTCGCGATTCCCCGACTGATCGGACAGGCCAAGGCGTCGTTCGTCGCCATCGAGTTCGACGAGTACGGCGGCGGCCGCGGTCCACACGTGCATCAGCAACTGTTCGCCGACTTGATGGATGCCGCCGGACTAAGTTCGGCCTACCTGGGCTACCTCAACGACGTGCCCGCCGATGCGCTGGCGTCGGTCAATCTGATGTCGCTGTTCGGGCTGCACCGGGATCTGCGCGGCGCGGCGATCGGCCATTTCGCGTCGACGGAGATCACGTCATCGCCCGGCTCGCGCCGGTTGGTCGACGCGCTGGAGCGAATGGGCGCACCCCAAGCGTGCATCGGCTTCTACCGCGAGCACATCGAGGCCGACGCCGTCCACGAACAAGTGGTGCGCACCGATGTCGTGGGCGATCTGGTCGCGCGGGAGCCGCAGTTGGATCGCGATGTCGTCTTCGGTATCAGGGCGAGAGACGCGGTCGAGGAACGCCTCGCGAAGCACGTGATGGACTGCTGGGCGCAGGGACGCTCGTCGTTACGCGGACCGCTTGTGTGACGGCTCTTTTCGCCGTCGGCACCGATGGCTGGTGTCACACAGCGGATAATCCTTGCTGCGCCGGCACGCACAGATCGCGACCATGAACCGGTCGGATTCGACGACGCGGCCGTCTGGCATCTCGATGCGGACCGGCCCCTGCACCATCACGGGACCGTTGGGGACGACCCGCACAAGGCGGGGTTCGGCTTCGGTCATGGCTTGTCCGCCCTGATCACCATCAGCTCTTCTTCCCGGCGGCCCGGCTCGAGCCGACCGGTGTCCTCCAGCCACTCGGCGCGTGATGACAGCACGGGGCCGAACGGAATCCACTGGTAAGCAATGATTTCGGCGTCGAGGCCGACGGAAGCCAGTGCCGCAAGCGTCTCGCGCGGTCCGGCGAATTCGGATTGCACCAGCAGCAGCGTGCCGCCGTCGGCGAGCAGGCCGGGTGCTGCCACGCACAACGGGTCGAGGACAAGACGGCCGTCGTACCCCGCATCCCAAGCATGCGCCGGTCCGATCTGCGACGGGAGCGCTGCCCTGCCAATTGCCGGATCATGCGGCACATAAGGCGGATTGCACACCACCAAGTCATAGGGACCGAACTCGACCGCACGCGCCCACGAACCGAGGTGCACCTCCACGTAGGCGCCGGAAGTCAGAGCGTTCTTCCGCGCACACGCAACCGCACGCGAGCAGTTGTCGAAGGCGGTGACCTCGCGAGCGCCGTCGTGACTCGCCGCGATCGCCACCACGCCACTGCCCGTACACAGATCGGCCACCCGGTTCCCGACGGCGAGCCCGGTCTTCTCCATGACGTCGATGAGCAGTTGCGAGTCTTCCTGCGGGAGATACACGCCCTCGGGAGCGACCGCGGTATCCAGGTCGGTACAAGCGCTTGTCATATCGGCCTTTCAAACGGCCCACGCTGCGGTGGGCTGAAACAGGTGCGGTGGTTAATGCCCTGTATCAGGGGCGTTAAACCCGACTGCGTTTGCTTTGTCACGGGGTGGGGCACCCCGGAGCGGTGCAGGTTTCCGACATCGCCGCGTTGCCCGTCCGATTGGGCGCGGCCGTACGTCGCCGCCGCTTGTTCCATCCCGACGGTGTGCTCGCCGAGGGCACCTTCGAACGCGTCGCAGCACCGAATGAAGGACTGCCGATGGTGTCCTGCGACGTCATCGCCAGGGTCTCGAAAGGCATCGGCCTGCCCAGCGGGTTCCCCGATATCGCGGGAGTGGCGTGGCGGATGCCACCTGCGCAGGATTTGCGAAGCTGCACGCCATGGGATGTGCTGCTGGCATCGACCCTCGCCAACAGCCGGATCCTTCTCGCGCCGGTCGCCTCGTGGTCAGGCGCCACCTTCTCCAGCCTGATGCCCTTGCGGTACGCGGGCGGTGTGTGGTGGGTGCGGGCCCGCCTTGTCACAGATCTTGGCGCTCCCGGGTTGTCACTGGTTGCGATGAAGGATCAAATCGACTCGGGCGAAGTCGATTTCGATATCGAACAAGCTGCGGGCACTGGGGAGTTCCTCCCGCTGGCGCGCCTGACGCTTCGGCACGTCGACCCAAGCCGCGACGACATCGGGTTCGACCCCGTCCTGCACGCGACCCCGGAAGTGCAGCTGATACCTCTGTGGCTCAGCGACTTTCGGCGTGCGGCCTACCGGCGCAGCCGCGAAGGCCGAGGCTCCGCCCACTGAAGAATCAGGCGGTTGGCTCCTGGTCGGTTTCGGCGACGTCGGGCGCATTCTCCCGCGTCGCCATGCCACCTTCGCGGCCTTGATCGGTCGGCCCTGGGCGACCGCCCTTGGGCTCGTCGGTGTTTTCGTCGTCGTAGATCCCTTTACCGCGCGGCATGGCCAATCCCCTTTCAATGCGATTCGGTTCGCAGCTTCTCCAGCAGCGACCCCGACGCCTCCTTGAGGAACAGTTCCTGTCCCTCGTCGCCGATCTGCACCAGCGCGATGTCGGTGAAGCCGGCTTCCCAGTACTTGCGAACCGCGTCGACGATCGCGTTGAGATCCGGCCCGCACGGGATGGATTCGGCGACGTCTTCCGGTCGCACGAATTGCGTCGCGCCCTCGAAACCGGCCGTCGTCGGCAGATCGGAGTTCACCGCCCAGCCCCCGGCGAACCAACGGAACTGATCGTGCGCGCGCTGTATCGCGGTGTCGCGGTCGGGATCCCAGCAGATCGGGATCTGCCCGATCACCCGGACATCGCCCGGCAGCCCGGTGCCCCGCCGCGCTTCATGCCACGCGTCGACGATCTCTTTGTTGGGTTCGACGGCGATCAGGTGATCGGAGAGCGGAGCGAAGACTTCCACCGACCGCACGCCCGACACCGCCGTAGCGATGGGGACCGGGATCTCAGGGATGTCCCAGATCCGTGCGGAATCGACCTCGTAGTACTCGCCCTTCCAGTCGACGAGCTCTCCGGTGAGCAGCTCGCGAATGATCTGGATGGCTTCCCGCAGCATGTCATGCCGGCGCGCCACCGTCGGCCAGCGTGCACCGACCACGTGCTCGTTGAGGTTCTCGCCGCTGCCCAGGCCGAGGGTGAACCGCCCGTCGGCAAGGATCTGCAGGGTGGCGGCCTTCTGCGCGACGATCGCGGGGTGGTAGCGGATGGTCGGACAGGTGACGTAGGTGAACAGCTCGACTCGCTCGGTGGCGTATGCGACCGCGCCGAGCACCGACCACGCGTACGGAGCGTGGCCCTGCGATGCCAACCACGGGAAGTAGTGGTCGGAGGACACCTCGAAGTCGAAACCCGCGCGTTCCGCCGAAACGGCATAACGGACAAGCTCTTTAGGCCCGCTCTGTTCTGTCATCAGGGTGTAGCCAAAACGCGTCATGGCACCGGGAGTACCCGGGCATCCACCCAGAGAAACGAGTGCCGAAACGACTACAACCTGGCCTTGACCGCCGCCGAGATGCGGGCCCCGTCGGCCTTACCTGCGGCGATTGCAGTCGCGGCCTTCATCACCTGACCCATCTGCCGCGGGCTGGGCCGTTCACCGATTTCCTCCGCCACTTGCGCGATCGCGGTGTCGGCCACGTCGGCCAGTTCGGCGTCGGTGAGCGGGGTGGGCAGGTACTCGTCGATGATCCGCGCCTCGGCGTGTTCGGTGGCGGCCAGCTCACCGCGTCCGTTCTGCGTGTAGATCTCAGCCGACTCGCCTCGCTTCTTCGACTCCTTGGCCAGCACCTTGAGCACTTCGGCGTCGGAAAGCTCTCGCGATTCCTTGCCCGCGACCTCCTCGTTGCGTACGGCGGCGAGCAGCATCCGCAGTGTCGCGGTACGCAACTTGTCCTGCGACTTCATCGCCGTCGTAAGGTCTGCGCGCAACCGGTCGTTGAGTTCGGCCATGACGCAAACCTACGCCGCGGGGCGTCAGGCGTCCCCGACAACGAACCGCGCGTCGACCACCGCGGCCACCTCGATGTGCTCCGGCACGAGTTCGACGTCCGCGCCTCCAGCAGCTGCTGCGGCTCGCAGGAAGGGGGTCCCCTGACCACCCGCCGGATTCAGGTGCGCGCCGAGCATTCCGGCGTCAGCGATGGCAACCGGACGGATGTCCCCCAGTTCGAGCGCGTTGGCATACCGCTGCGCCTTGAAGGCGGCGTCTCGGACCGCCCGGGTGCGGGCCTCCCCGACCAGCTGAGCCAGCCGCCTCTCGGTGAGCGCCCACTCGACATTTGAAACGCGGAATCCGTCGGTATTGGACACGTGTTCGCCGACCCACCGCGACAGCACAGCGAAGTCGCTGAATTTCACCTCGACACCGACGCTGGCGTGGTGCACAGGCGGGAGCAACCTGCCGTCCTTATTCCACGGCCGGTGCGACCAGGTGCGCAACTGCTCAGCGGACCACCAAGTGACCGGGCCATCGTCAGCATTGTGCAACGGCGTGACGGACGCCTTCACCGCTTCAAGGTCGCGTGCCACCCGGTCGTAGACGGGCTGCATCGCGGGCCCTTCGTAGGTGATGGTGGCGTGCACCGTCCCGCGTTCGGGCGCCTCGAACGCGGAGAAGGTGCCACGCACGGTGATCTCGACCGACATACGGTTACCGTAACGTCGGCGACCGACCTGACACGGCGATCGACCACGTTGTCAATTCTCATTGTGATCGACAGGATGGGGCCATGAGCAACCACGCCGGCGGGTCTTCTACGGCCGGACCGCCGGCGCCGGGCTATCCACCGCCGGGCTATCAGTATCAAGCGCCGCCCGGATACCCTGGTTACCCACCGCCGGGCTATTCACCGCCCGGATACGGTCCGCCGCCGGGCTATCCGCCGCCTAGCTATGCACCCCCGTGGTACGGAGCGCCCCTCCCTCCTGCGCTCAAGCCGGGCGTCATCCCGCTGCGGCCGCTGAGCCTGTCCGACATCTTCAACGGCGCCGTCGCCTACATCCGGGCGAATCCCAAAGCGACACTGGGCCTAACCACGATCGTGGTGGTCGCGGCGCAGTTGCTCGGTCTCATTTTGTCCGTTGGCCCGCTCGCCGTCAGCGGCGAACTCGCGCCGGCACTGACCGGCGAGGCCGGTGACGAGCTGTCGACGGGCATCCTGATCGGCACGTCGGCGGCGAGCCTGGCCGGGGCGGGCGCCACCTGGCTGTCGTCGATCCTGCTGAGCGGCATGCTCACCGTGGTTGTCGGCCGGGCCGTGTTCGGTGCGAGCATCACCGTCGGCGAGGCCTGGCAACGGCTTCGCGGCCGGTTGTGGGCGCTGATCGGTTTCACCGTCATGTGGGTGACCGGTGCGACCGTGTTCGGCGCCGTCGTGGTCGCCATCATCATCGGCATCGGGTTTGCGACCAACGTGGCGACCGCGGTCGTCGTCGGAATCCCGCTCGGATTCGGCGCGCTTGCGGCGTTGACCTATGTGTGGATGAAGCTGACGTTCACGCCGTCGATCATCGTGCTGGAACGGGTCGGCATCGTCGAAGCGATCAATCGGTCGTTCAAGCTGGTGCGGGGCGACTTCTGGCGCGTGTTCGGCATTCGGCTGCTCGGCATCATCGTGGCCGAGGTGATCGCCGGAGCGGTCGCCGTGCCGTTCAGCGTCGGCGGCCAAATCCTGCTGATGTCAGCGTCATCGGCGATGGCGGCGCTCATCGCAATGGCCTTGCTGTCGATCGGCAGCGCGATCGGCCAGATCATCGCCTCGCCTTTCAGTGCCGGGGTGGTGGTTCTTCTCTACACCGATCGCCGCATCCGCGCCGAGGCATTCGACCTCGTGCTGCAGACCGGTGCCGCGTTCGGGCCAGGGGCGCCGCCCGATTCCACCGATCATCTATGGCTGACCCGCCAACAAGCCTGACGTGTCGACCGTAGACGTCGATCGTGATGCCGCCCACGAGGCCGCGCAGCACGAACTCGGAAAGCCGATCTATCCCAAGCCTTCGCTGACCGAACGCCTGCTGGACTGGATCGACGAGCTGCTGTACAAGCTCATGGTCGAGGGGTCGTCCGTGCCGGGCGGCTGGTTCACGATCACAGTGCTGCTAATCCTGCTCGCGGTGGCGATCGTCGTCGCGGTCCGGATCGCGCGCCGGACCATGCGCACCAACCGTGGCGACGGCTACGCACTCTTCGGCGAGCATCAGCTCAGCGCCGCCGAGCACCGCGCCACCGCCGAACAGTCTGCGGCGGCGGGTAATTGGGCCGCAGCGATCCGTCATCGACTCAGAGCAATCGCCCGCCAGCTTGAGGAGAACGGCGTGCTCGACCCCGTTCCGGGGCGTACGGCAACGGAGCTGGCCCGCGACGCCGGAGGGGCGGTACCCAATCTCGCCTCCGAATTGGTCCGGGCCGCAGATGCTTTCAACGACGTCACCTATGGTGAGCGGCCCGGTACGGAGTCCGCGTATCGGATGATCGCCGACCTCGACGACCACCTACGGCGTCACAACGCTGCGACCACCGCCAGTTCCTTGGCGCCCGCCAGCGCCGAGGGCTGGGCTGAAGTCCGATGACTCAAGCAGATTCGGCCGTCGGCCCCACGGTGGTGCAGCGGTGGCGCAGTGCTCGTTGGGTGGTGCTCGCGATCGTCGTGATTGTCGGCGTGGCGGTGCTGAGCATTTATCTGACCGCACCACGTCCCGGCGGCCGGATGGATCCGACCTCAACGTCGTCGGACGGCGCGCGAGCGCTTGTCAACACTGCTGCGCGACCACGGCGTGGACGTCATCGCCGCCGACGACATCGCCGCTGTGGAGCGGGCCGCCCGTCCCGACACGCTGATCCTGGTGGCGGAGACGTTCCGCCTCGTCGACGACGATCTGCTGCGCCGGTTGGCCGCCGTCCCCGGCGATCGGCTTCTGGTGGAACCGGTGTCGCGGACGCGCGAGAAACTCGCGCCCGAGATCCGTCTCGACGGCGCCACCACGTTCGGCGGCGCGAAGCCGGACTGCGACCTGCGGGAGGCGACACGCGCCGGTACGGTTCAGTTCGGCCTGAGCGACACCTACGAAGCGGTGGAGGACGTTTCGCTGACGCGCTGCTACGACGGCGCGCTGGTCCGCTACACCGACGATGGGCGAACAGTGACGGTCGTCGGCGGCGCCGATTTCATGACCAATTCCGGCCTGTTGGAGGAGGGCAACGCCGCCCTGGCGATGAACCTCGCAGGCACGCATCCGCGCGTGATCTGGTATGCCCCGCAACGCGCTGAGGGTGAACCCGAAGGCGGCGCAACAATTTCCGACCTCATCCCCGACCACGTGACCTGGATCGTCCTGCAGCTGTGTCTGGTGGTGGCGCTGTTGGCGGTGTGGAAAGGCCGACGCATCGGCCCGCTCGTCGCCGAGCAGCTGCCGGTCGTGGTGCGCGCGTCGGAGACCGTCGAGGGCCGCGGCCGCCTCTACCGGTCGCGGCGCGCCAGCGACCGCGCCGCCGAGGCGTTGCGCACCGCGACGCTGCAGCGGATGCTGCCCCGGCTGGGTCTCGGCCACAATTCCGCGCCGCCCACGGTGGTGCAGGCCGTCGCCGAGCACTGCGGCCTGAGCCCGCAGGCGGTGGCGCACACGCTATTCGGTCCACCCCCGGCGACCGACGCCGAGCTGCTAAGCCTCGCCCACGAACTCGACAACATCGAAAGGCAGGTCGCACAGTCGTGACTCAGCCAACAACACAGACAACCGCCTCAGACACCGGAGCCGCTCCGGCGGCGACATCAGACACAGCGCGAAATGCCCTCCTGAATCTGCGCGGCGAGATCGCCAAGGCCGTCGTCGGGCAGGACGCGGTGGTGAGCGGTCTGGTCATCGCGCTGCTGTGCCGCGGCCATGTGCTGCTCGAAGGCGTTCCCGGCGTCGCCAAGACGCTGCTGGTGCGCACCCTCGCGGCCGCACTGCAGCTGGAGTTCAAGCGCGTGCAGTTCACCCCCGATCTGATGCCCGGCGACGTAACCGGTTCACTCGTGTATGACGCGCGCACAGCCGAATTCGAGTTTCGCTCCGGGCCGGTGTTCACCAATCTGCTTCTGGCCGACGAGATCAACCGGACGCCACCCAAGACGCAGGCCGCGCTGCTGGAGGCCATGGAGGAACGGCAGGTCAGCGTCGAGGGCGAAGCCCGGCCGCTGCCCGACCCGTTCATCGTCGCCGCGACCCAGAACCCGATCGAGTACGAGGGCACGTATCAACTGCCCGAGGCGCAGCTCGACCGGTTCCTGCTGAAGCTCAACGTGCCGCTGCCGCCACGGGATCAGGAGATCGCGATTCTCGATCGGCACGCCCGCGGCTTCGACCCCCGCGACCTTTCCGCTGTGCAACCTGTGGCAGGTGCCGCCGAACTGGCGGCCGCACGGGAAGCGGTGCGTCAGGTGCTGGTGGCCGACGAGGTGCTTGGCTACATCGTGGACATCGTCGGCGCGACAAGGCATTCCCCGTCGCTGCAGCTGGGCGTCTCGCCGCGCGGTGCGACAGCACTGTTGGCCACCGCTCGGTCGTGGGCGTGGTTGTCCGGCCGCACCTACGTTACCCCCGACGACATCAAGGCGATGGCACGCCCGACGCTTCGGCACCGGATCGGGCTGCGGCCGGAGGCCGAACTCGAGGGCGCCACCCCCGACGGCGTGCTGGAGGGCATACTCGCGGCCGTGCCGGTTCCACGCTGATGATCCTCACCGGCCGCGCCGGCCTCATCGCGCTGATCTGCGTGCTGCCGATCGCGTTCTCGCCCTGGCCGGCAATTGCTTTCGTCGTGTTCCTGGCCGGGCTCATCGCGGTGGTGGCGCTCGACGTGGCACTGGCGGCCAGCACGCGCCGGCTGAGAGGCACGCGGTTCGGCGACACGGCAGCGCGGTTGGGCCAGCCGGTTGACGCGGTGCTCCTGGTGGAGAATGCTGGCACCCGTCGCCTGCGTGGCCAGATTCGCGACGCGTGGGCGCCAAGCACGCGGGCCGAGCCACGCACTCATCCGGTGAACATAGCTGCCGGGCAACGGGTTCGGATCACTACGCAGCTGCGGTCGGTCCGCCGCGGTGATCAGCGCTCGGCCCTCGTCACCGCCCGTTCGATCGGGCCGCTGGGGCTGGCCGGCAGGCAGAGTTCGCATCGGGTGCCGTGGCAGATCCGCATCCTTCCGCCGTTCCTTTCGCGAAAGCACCTGCCGTCGCGGCTGGCGAAACTGCGTGAACTCGAAGGCATGACGCCGGTGCTGATCCGCGGACAGGGCACCGAATTCGACTCGCTGCGCGAGTATGTCGTCGGCGACGACGTGCGATCCATCGACTGGCGCGCCACCGCACGCCGTGCCGATGTCGTGGTGCGGACGTGGCGGCCCGAGCGGGACCGGCGAGTGGTGATCGTGCTCGACACCGGCCGCACATCGGCTGGGCGCGTTGGGGTCGACCCCACGGCGAGCGACCCGGGCGGATGGCCGCGACTGGACTGGTCGATGGATGCCGCGCTGCTGTTGGCGGCGCTGGCCGCACGGGCCGGTGACCACGTCGATTTCCTGGCGCACGACCGAGTGTCGCGTGCGGGCGTGTTCAACGCGTCGCGAACCGAATTGCTCGCGCAGCTGGTGGAGGCGATGGCGCCGCTGCAGCCGGCGCTCGTCGAATCCGACGCCCGCGCAATGGTGGCCGCGGTGCAGCGGCGGATCCGGCGACGGGCGTTGGTGGTGCTGCTGACCGACCTCAACGCCTCGGCGCTCGACGAGGGGCTGATGGCGGTGCTGCCCCAGCTGTGCGCCAAGCATCAGGTACTACTCGCGGCCGTCGCCGATCCCCGAGTCGAGCGGCTCGCGGCCGGTCGCGCCGATTCGGCCCAGGTCTATGACGCCGCCGCCGCCGAACGATCCCGCAACGACCGACGGGCGATTGCCTCGCGGCTGCGGCGCTTGGGAGTCGACGTGGTCGACGCGCCGCCCGAGGAGTTGGCACCCACGCTCGCCGACCACTACCTGGCGATGAAAGCCACCGGCAGGCTCTAACCCGTGGGCACCAGATCGGGCGCGTCATCGACGTCGCCGGTCTCGCCGGCCCGAGCCGCCTTGCGCCCGAAGTGGATTATGTAAGCGAGAAAAGCGATTTCGGCTGCGACACCGATGCCGATTCGGACAGCTGTCGGCAGCGGCGACGGCGTCACCAGCGCCTCGATGAGCCCGGCCACGAGCAACACCACCACCAGTCCGACCGCCACGGAGACCACCGCGCGGCCCTGCTCGGCGAGCACCTGCCCGCGCGGCCGGTTGCCGGGTGACACCACCGACCAGCCCAGGCGCATCCCGGCGGCGGCCGCGAGGAACACCGCGGTCAGCTCGATCAGCCCGTGCGGGGTGAGCAGGCCAAGGAAGATGTCGGCCTTTCCTGCGTCGAACATGAAACCCGCGATCAACCCGAGGTTGGCGGCGTTCTGAAAGAGCAGATACGGGATCGGAATTCCCATCAGGATCGCGCAGGCGATGCACAGCGCGGCGATCCAAAAATTGTTCACCCAGACCTGCAATCCGAACGATCCGGCCGGGTTCTCGCTGTAGTACGAGGCGAAGTCGTGGTTGACCAATTCGTCGATCTCACTTGGTGTTTTGAGGGCGGCCTGCACTTCCGGATTTCCGGCCACCCACATGGCGATCACCGTCGTGACGAAGAAGAACGCGATGGCCGTGCACACCCACCACCGCCACAACCGGTAGGCCACCACAGGGAACGACACCGTCCAGAACCGCGAGAACTCACTCCACAACGGCGCGTGCGCACCGGTGACTACCGAGCGGGCCTGTGCCACCAGGCCGGACAACCGCCCCACCAGCACCGAATCGGTCGATGCGCTTCGCACCATCGAGAGGTGGGTCGACACCCGCTGGTACAGGTCGACCAGCTCGTCGACCTCCGCGCCGGTCAACCGCCGACGCCGCTTGACCAGCTGCTCCAACCGGTCCCACGTCGGACGATGTGCCAGCACGAACGCGTCGACATCCACCTGGCAAATCCTAGTAGCCTGGGCCGTTATGGTCCGCCAGCAAGAACCAGTGGTGACCGGGGACGCGGTGGTCCTGGATGTTCAGATCGCCCAGCTACCGGTCCGCGCGCTGTCGGCGCTGATCGACATCATCGTGATACTCATCGCCTACATCATCGGCGTGTTGTTGTGGGCGGTGACACTGACGCAGTTCGACCCGGCACTGTCGGCAGCCGTGCTGATCATCTTCACCATCGTCACGATCGTGGGTTATCCGGTCGCGTTCGAGACCGCGACGCGGGGCAGGTCATTGGGCAAGATGGCCCTCGGGTTACGGGTTGTGTCCGATGACGGAAGCCCGGAACGCTTCCGGCAGGCGCTGTTTCGCGCGCTGGCCGGTGTCATCGAGATCTGGGGTTTTTCGGGCGGCCCGGCAGTGATCTGCAGCCTGCTCTCGCCAAAGGGCAAGCGCATCGGAGACGTGTTCGCCGGCACGGTAGTGATCAGCGAGCGTGCGCCACGGCTCAGCCCGCCGCCACCGATGCCGCCGCAGCTGGCGTGGTGGGCATCCTCGCTGCAACTGTCCGGGCTCGGGGCGGAGCAGGCCGAGTTGGCCCGTCAATTTCTCTCCCGCGCAGCGCAATTGGATCCTGCGGTGCGGGATCAGATGGCCTACCGGATCGCCGGCGACGTCGTCGCACAGATATCACCACCTCCACCGCCGGGCGTGCCGCCGCAACTGGTCCTCGCGGCGGTGCTCGCCGAACGGCATCGACGTGAACTGGCCCGGCTGCAGCCGCAACCGACGGGACCGCCACCGCAGTGGCCCGGGCAGCAGCCGGTTTATCGGCAGCCCCCTCCCCCGGCACCGACGCCGCAGCAGCCGGATACCGGGGGATTCAAGCCGCCGATCTAGCGGTAGCGCACGCCGATCAGCATGACCACGGCCGTGATGAAGCTTGTCGCGGTGCGGACGTGGTTCCAATTCGTCCACGTGGTGAAGTACGCCTGCCACTCCCCGGCCGCGTCGGCGGGCGACAGCCCGACCGGGTTCACGGCGTCGAGATGGTTGTTCAGCGGAACGTTGAACACCATCGTGATGATTGCGGCGAGGATCCCGAAGATCGCGCCGATCAGCAGCACCCAACTGCCGGGCTGGCGCAGTTGAATCACGGCGACGACACCGACTGCCAGGGCCAGAATCGCTGCGCCGAAGTAGGCCAGCAGGAACGCCGGGTTGGAGTTCGCCTCGACATTGATACCGCGCATCGCGGTGATCGCCTCGACCGGTCCTGTGCGGTTCAGGCCACGCATCGTGAAAGTGGAGAACACATACATCATTCCGCCGGCGGCGGCGCTGGCGAGGGCCGCGAGGGAGGTCAGGACGACAAACGGGCTCGAATTCATGACTCGAAGTCAACCGGCGACCGGCGCCGCGATCCATCGTTGGCCGTCCCGACTGCATACGTGAGCGTCCGGGTGGCTACCGACCGCCTATCCTTCCGAGCCCACCGACCGGTAGAGCTTGACCGACACCGCGGAGAGCCAGGCCCACACGAGCACGACCGCAGCGGTGAACACCAGAATCGTGGCGCCGCCGCCCGATCCGGACGACAGTGCGATGAAACTGCCCGCGAAAACGAAACCCGTGATGCGTGAGAACCAGGCCCACGACGGTTGTCCGTTGCGCGCGAGCCACGACGCCAGCACGAAGCACGCGGCGACCAGGCAGGCGAACCCGAGGCCCGCGACCGCGAAATGGACCAACCCGTGCCAACTGACCGCGCCCACGCCGGGCGGGGTGCCGGGCGGGAAACCGTCGGACGGATCGGCTTTGAAGAACCCGGCAACCACCAGCCCGGCACCGAAGGCCCCGAGCAGACCCGACGCCCAAGCCGACTGCCGACCGGGACCCAGCGCGCGGCGCACGCCGACGGCCGCCGTGATTGTCATCGCTCCGGTGATCAGGAAGGTGGCGATCTGGATCCAGCCCAGTTCGCCGTTCGCGAGCTGGCTAGCGGCGTGCCGGGTGGCGTCGAACCCGTCGCGGGTTGCCGCCTGCGCGGCCACCGCCACGACGTAGATGGGGCCGGCGATGACGCCATAGCCCAGCAGCGACTTGGTGACTCGCACCGGCAATGGTGGGCAATCTGTCGTGGTCATGGCCGGTCTCCCTGGTGATCAAACTAGACTGTCCAGTACTCTAAACTTGTAGAACTAGACTGTCTAGTACCCGATTGAGGAGGCGACATGACCGAGGTGCTAGGCCGTTCGGCCCGCAAGCGTCAGACCATCCTGTCGGCGGGCCGGGCGCTGTTCCTGAGCAACGGATACCAGGGCACCAGCGTCGACCAGATAGCCGCGTCTGCAGAGGTCTCCAAGCAGACGGTCTACAAGCACTTCGGTGACAAGCAGGAACTGCTGTTGGCGATTGTGAACAACGCGCTGGAGAGCACGGTGGCGCCGTTCCTCGATCGCATCGCCGCGCTAGCCGACACCATGGATCTGGAGGCTGACCTCACCGCCCTTGCCGCCGATTACCTGAGCGCGGTCTTGCAGGAGCCGGTGGTGCAACTGCGCCGGCTGGTCGTCGGCGAGGCCAATCGGGTCCCCGAGCTGGCGCGGCTGTACTACGAACAGGCTCCCGCCCGCACGGTGGCCGCGTTCGCCGAATGTTTCGATCGACTTCACGACCGCAGGCTGTTACAGGTACCTGAACCCGCTGTTGCCGCAGAGCATTTCGCGTTCCTCATCGTTGGCCGGTGCATCGATCAGGCGCTGTTCTGCGGCGGACCGCAAGTTCTGGCCGGCATCGACGCCGAACACCATGTCCGCGCCGGCGTGCACGTGTTTCTCGCAGGTTATCGGCCTCGCGCCGCGACCGATTGACGATAGGCTCGCCGCGTGGACGCCGTGGTCGGCCTGCTCGACGGTGTGCGAGCGCGAGGCGCTTTCGTGTTGCGGATGATGATGGATCCGCCGTGGTCGATGAGCATTCGCGACGAGGCCCCGCTGACCTTGATCTGCCAGACCCACGGCAGTGCCGCGATCGTCGGGGAGAGCACCGGAACCGTCTGGCTGCGACCGGGTGACGTCGCACTCACGCGCGGCACCGAGCACTACATCTTCGCCGACGACCCGACCACCACTCCGACGATCACCATCCACCCCGGACAACGCTGCACCACGCTGTCCGGCGAAAGCCTGAAGTTCGAGATGTCGATCGGGGTGCGAACATGGGGCAACAGCCCGTCGGGCGCAACGAGGTCGGTGATATGCGCGTACGAGGGCCGCAGCGAGGTCAGTGCCCGGCTGCTCGACGTGTTGCCGACCGTGCTCGTGCTGCGGGCCGACGAATGGGACACACCGCTGGTCGAGCTCCTCGCCGCCGAAGCCGGCTGCGACGGTCCCGGCCAGGAGGCCTACCTGGACCGGCTGTTGGACCTGCTGCTCATCGCGGTGCTGCGCACCTGGTTCGATCGCGCCGGTAATGCGCCGACGTGGTGGCAGGCTGAGCACGACCCGATGGTCGGTCCGGCGTTGAAGCTGATCTACAACAATCCCGCACACCCGTGGACTGTGGCGAATCTCGCTGCGGCCGTGGGGTGTTCGCGTGCGGTGTTCGCCCGGCGGTTCACCGAGCAGGTCGGCGAGCCGCCGATAGCATTCCTCACCAGTTGGCGACTCGCGCTTGCCGCAGACCTGCTGCGCTCGAGCCAGGCCACCATCGCCGCCGTGGCCCGGCAGGTCGGATACAGCACGCCGTTCGCGTTGAGCAGCGCGTTCAAACGCGCCTATGGCGTCAGCCCGAACACCCACCGCGCCACGGCCGCGTATTCGGCGGCTGCCGTCGAGTCGACGGCGCTCTAGCTGCTGATCCATTTCCGTGAAATTGATTCCCAGACGTTCGGCACCGACGAGTTTGGTTCGGGGTGGCTGGACCGATCTTGTTGCCCATGATGTTCGTTTGGGGGACAATCGGGGTCGCGGCCGTGAATCCGACACAGATCCGTCTCACAGCTGCCTTCGCTCGGGCTAGACAGATGTAGCGACTTTGACAACAAGGTCGCGGAGGACTTCCCATCACAGGCCAATCGACGGGCGCCACTTGCGATCTCCGCCGCTCTTGCCGAGTTTGCGAAGAACAGGGCAGTGATCGAGCAGGCGAAGGGATGCTCGTCCTGCTCTACGGAGTGGATGACGAGTCGGCCTTCGACATGCTGCGGCAGCGATCCCAAAACACAAACACCAAACTGCGAGCACTAGCCGAACAGTTGGTGGCCGACTACCGCGCACTCGGTGGCGGAGATGCACTGCCCCGCCGCTCGGTCTACGACAGAGCGCTGATGACGGTCCATGAGCGGTCAGCTGACATTGGGACGAACGGCCAACAGTGAGTGCTCCACACCGCGAAATAACTCGCGACCGCCTCGCGGGCCCGGCAGAACGCGACGCGGCCGAGCTACGACGCCTCGCCGAGGCCAACGCCGCTGTCACCGCCGCGAAACAGCGGCACGCAACAGCGGCGGAGATCGAAGCGGCCAAATCTGCGCTACACGCTGCAGCCGTCGCCGCCCGCGACGCCGGAATCGGATGGGGACGCATCGGCGACACCCTCGGAATCAGAAGGGGAAACGCGTACCAGAGATACCGCAAGCGAGCGTCCCCATTGAAAAGGAGCACGGCGCGCTTCGATCAGCAGTTCAGCCGCCGAGATTGATCGTCCCGCCCACCTCGATCCCCTCGCTCGAGGTGGTCGGGCAACTCTCGGTCAATCGCGCTACCAACCTTGACGGCAGACATCAGCAGGAGCAGCGCAGGCATCGAAATCAGCACCGCCTTCTGACTAGGCACTTATCCAGTTTCCGTGGAAGCCGAACGGAACCCGCTGCGGCAGCTTGATTCTTGCCACCGGCTTGCCCTCGAAATCGGACGCGTCGATGATCACCAGGTCGCTACCGTCGCGGGCGGGGTCATAGACGTAACCGATGTACCAGCCGCTGCTCTCGTTCGCTGTACCCGAAGCCGGCACGAACACTGCCTCACCCGGGCCGCCAGGTGTGTCCGCGGTGCCGAAGGCGTGCTCGACCGCGCCACCCGTTGAGAGGTCGTAGCGGACCAGTCGACCGTCGCCGACCGAGACGGCGTAGCGAGCAGGCAAGGTGGCAAGCCGGTCGTCGATGCGGGGGAACTCCACCGCACGATCGTCGAGTTGGCGTTCGTTGACCTTTCCGGTCTGCAGGTCGATCGTCCAGCTCCACAGCACGCCTTTCGCGTCGAATCCACCGCCGTCACGCCACAGTTCCGGATATCGGACGGCCTGCAGCACAATGGAATTGCCGTTGTCGTAGGCGTTGGCGACGTGGAAGACGTAGCACGGATCGATCTCGAACCACCGCACCGGCCCGAACGGATCGTCGCGGCGCATGACGCCGAGTCGCGCTCCGTAGTTGTCGTCCCAGCGGTAGGGCATGTCGCGCTTACGCTCCATCGCGACGTCGAGGTTGAAGACAATGGGTAAATCCATGAAGACGACGTGCTCGGCGGTGAGCGCGAAGTCGTGCATCATCGTCAGGGCGGGGACGTCGAGCGGCCGGTTGATGGTCAGCTCACCGTTGGCATCGGCGCGGTGGTAGGTGACGTGCGGCGCGAAGATGTTGCCGTAGCCGAAGAAGTGCAGTTCGCCGGTCGTGGGGCAGATCTTCGGGTGCGCGGTCATCGAGTCGACCAGCTTGCCGCCGAAGTCGTAGGCGCCCAACGTCTTCAGATCGTTCGTGATCTCATACGGAAGCGAGGTCTCGACCAAAGCCAGCGTCTTGCCGGCATGGTTGACAACGTGGGTGTTGGCGATGCTCGCGTGCAGGTTGCGGGTGCCGTCGGCGTTGTAGATCGGGAAGCTCTTCTCGAAACTCTCGGTCCGGACCCAGCGGTTGCGGTACCAGGCGGCGCGACCCCCCTCGATCCGCACGCCGTGAATCATCCCGTCGCCGGCGAACCAGTGCTTGGGTGCCTGCCGCGGATTCGGGCCGTTGCGCAGATACCAGCCGTCAAGCTCGGCCGGGACGGCGCCTTCGACGGGCAGGTCGAATTGCGTCAGCTCATCGGTGACCGGCGCGTAGTTGTCGCGAAGAAAGAACTCACCGGTGCCGAAGAGGCCTGAGGTTTCCGAAGTGGTGTCGGTCATTAAAACTCCTGTCGCTCAATATGTCTAAAATGACATGTCAGTTCTGACATGTCAATAGTGGAGGTACGATCGGCCCGTGAGTCTGCGCATCGCGGCATTGGGACTGCTGGCACAGGAACCCGGCAGCGGATACGACCTGCTCAAGCACTTCGACAAGTCGATGGCCAACGTGTGGCCGGCAACCCAGAGCCAGCTCTACGGCGAATTGAACAAGCTCGCTGACGCCGGGCTGATCGAAGTCTCCGACATCGGCCCGCGGGGGCGCAAGGAGTATCGGATCACCGAGGCCGGGCGCGCCGAACTACGTCGCTGGGTGGCCAACCCCGAAGACGATCCACCATTCCGGAGCGCGGACCTGCTGCGCGTGTTCCTGCTCGGGGAGATTCCGCGGGCGCAGGCGCGCGACCACATGGTCGCGGTGGCCGAACACGCCGACGCCGAGGTCAAGCGCCTGAAACAGCTGCGCGACTCCATCCACTGGAGCGATGGAGAGGGCTCGTTCTACGGCCGCGCCGCGCTCGAGTACGGCCTGCGGATGTACGCGATGGAGGCGGACTGGGCTCGCTCGCTGGTCAGGTCCATCGACAAGCGCGCGCAGAACAAATAGTTGCATCGCGATAGTTTCCGATATATCGTCAACATATCGGAACCGCACACAACAGCGTTTCCTCTCGAACTCAAGGAACACTCATGACCAACCCATTCACACCACCACCCGGCGGCTTCGGCTTCGGCTTTGGCCCCGGTGATCGCCGCGCTTTCCATCAGCAGCGGCGCCAGGCCCGACGCGAGTTTCGCGAACACCTGCGCGACCACGACGCCGGCTTCGGGCCGGGCCGCGGCTTCGAGTTCGGCTTCGAACCCCGCGGGGGCTTCGGCTTCGGCGCGCGCGGTGGCAGGCGCGGCGGCAGGGGCCGCGGCAGGCGCGGCGACGTGCGCGCTGCCATCCTCAAGCTGCTCGCCGAGCGGCCCATGCACGGCTACGAGATGATCCAGGAGATCGCCGAGCGCACGCAGAATCTGTGGCGCCCGAGCCCCGGCTCGGTCTACCCGACCCTGCAGCTGCTCGTGGACGAGGGTCTGCTGGTCGCACGCGAAAGTGAAGGCAGCAAGAAGCTTTTCGAGCTGACCGACGAGGGCCGCGCCGCGGCCGAGAAGATCGAAACCCCGCCGTGGGAGACGATCGCCGACGACATCGAACCCGGACACGTCAACCTACGCAGCGCCGTCTCGCAGTTGATCGGCGCAGTCGCGCAGGGCGCCCACGCGGCAAGCCCGGAGCAGCAGGAGCGCATCGTCGACATCGTCAACAACGCCCGCCGCGAGATCTACGGCATCCTCGGCGAGGATTAGCTCCACAATTCACATATGCAGACCTTTCCCCTTGGGCCTTTCACCGTCGGACGCGTCGGCTTCGGCGCCATGCAGTTGCCCGGACCGGCGTGTTCGGGCCGCCACGTGACCGGGACCAGGCGCTCGCGGTGCTACGGCGTGCGATTGAGCTGGGCGTCAACCACATTTGACACCGCGCAGTTCTACGGACCGAATGTCTCCAACGAACTCATCCGCGAGGCGCTGCACCCCTATCCGGCGGACCTCGCGTTGGTCACCAAAGTCGGCGGCAAGCGAGACGACACGGGCGCATGGCTCCCCGACCAAGAACCAGACGCGCTGCGCGCAAGCCTCGAGGAGAACCTGAACACGCTAGCGGTGGACCGGCTCGCGGCCGCAAACCTGCGCGTGTTCGGTGGCGATGACCCCAGCTCCCCGGCCGTGGTGAACCACGAGCTGTTCGACCGTCAGCTGACCGCGATGATCCAGGCCCGCGACGAAGGGTTGATCGCGGGAATCGGCTTGAGCAGCATCACCATTGAGCACCTGCAGATCGCGCTGCAGCGCACCGGGATAGTCTGTGTGCAGAACGCGTACAACCTCGTCGACCGCACATCACAGCCGGTGCTCGACGCGTGCATCGAATATGACATCGCGTTCGTCCCGTTCTTCCCGGTCGGATCCGGCTTCACCGCCGACAACCCGGTGCTCGGTAACAGCGTTATTCAGCGCGCCGCATCCGAACAAGGCCGCACGCCGGCGCAGATCGCGCTCGCGTGGACGCTCTCGGTCGCGCCCAACGTGTTGCTGATCCCCGGCACATCGTCGGTCAGTCACCTGGAGGAGAACCTGGCCGTGGCGGATATCGAGCTCGACGACGACACCCGTCGGCAGCTCGACGCTGCTTAGTCGACGTCGACCCAGTCCAGCGTGCGCTGCACTGCCTTCTGCCAGCCCGCATAGCCCTCGGTGCGCTGCTCGTCGCTCCACGCAGGCGTCCAGCGCTTGTCCTCCTGCCAGTTGGCCCGCAGATCATCGGGGTTCTCCCAGAACCCGACCGCCAGCCCGGCGGCGTAGGCCGCGCCCAGCGCCGTGGTTTCAGCGACGACCGGCTTGACGACGTCGACGCCGAGCACGTCGGCCTGGATCTGCATGCACAGATCGTTGGCCGTGATGCCCCCGTCGACCTTCAGCACTTCCATATGCACGCCGGAGTCGGCTTCCATCGCGTCGACCACGTCGCGGCTCTGGTAGCAGATCGCCTCCAGGGTGGCCCGCGCCAGATGCGCGTTGGTGTTGAACCGGGACAGCCCGACGATCGCGCCGCGGGCGTCTGAGCGCCAGTACGGCGCGAACAATCCGGAGAACGCGGGGACGAAGTAGACGCCGCCGTTGTCCTCGACCTGACGGGCCAGCGCCTCGCTTTGTGCGGCGCCGCTGATGATGCCCAGCTGGTCGCGCAACCATTGCACAGCCGAGCCGGTGACCGCGATCGAACCCTCAAGGGCGTAAACGGGTTTCGCTGGCCCATCTTGGTGCGCGAACTGATAACACACCGTGGTCAGCAACCCGTTCTCCGACCGCACGATCTTCTCACCGGTGTTGAGCAACAGGAAGTTGCCGGTGCCATAGGTGTTCTTGGCTTCGCCGGCGTTCAGGCACACCTGCCCCACCATCGCGGCCTGCTGATCGCCGAGGATGCCCGTCAACGGAACCTGGCCGGCGACTGGCCCGTCATCACGGGTGATGCCGTAGGACTGCGGAAACGACGACGGTTTGATCTCGGGCAGCATCTGGCGTGGGATGTCGAAGAACGACAGCAGCTCGTCGTCCCAGTCCAGGGTCTCCAGGTTCATCAGCATGGTACGGCTGGCGTTGGTGACGTCGGTGACGTGCACGCCACCGCGCGGCCCGCCGGTCAGGTTCCACAGCACCCAGGTGTCGGGGTTGCCGAAGATCGCGTCACCCTTCTCGGCCGCGTCCCGCACACCGTCGACGTTCTCGAGGATCCACTGCACCTTGCCGCCCGAAAAATACGTCGCCGGCGGCAGGCCGGCCTTGCGACGGATGACGTCGCCGCGGCCGTCCCGGTCCAGCGCCGAGGCGATACGGTCGGTGCGGGTGTCCTGCCACACGATCGCGTTGTAGTACGGCCGGCCGGTGCGCCGGTTCCACACCAGTGACGTCTCGCGCTGGTTGGTGATACCCAGCGCGGCCAGATCGGAGGCCGACAGCTTCGTCTTGTTCAGTGACGACATGATCACCGACGCGGTGCGTTCCCAGATTTCGACGGGGTTGTGCTCAACCCAGCCCGCTTTGGGCAGGATCTGCTCGTGTTCGAGTTGATGGCGCCCGACTTCGGCGCCGTCGTGGTCGAAGATCATGCATCGCGTACTCGTGGTGCCCTGGTCAATCGCGGCAATGAACTCGCGAATCTCAGCCAACCTCGCGCTCCCCTCCTGACGGCGACTCCAATCGACCATCATGGACTACATGGGATCGCAGACTGCCGACATTGACCGCATGCCCCGGGGCGGGCCGGATGCGTCCTGCGTGGACCGGCTGCTGCAGACCGACCGGCTGGAATATCTGGATCGCGACTCCTACGGAGATGCCGCCAATGAAGCGCGCAAGCGCAGCGTGATCCGTGCTTTGGAGTGGACGGGCGAGTTCTTCGGCAACACCGAGAAGTTCGCCCGCATCGCGCTCGACGAGGTGGCCGACGTGCCCGACCCCAAGATCCTGGAGCTCGGATCGGGTCACGGTGGGCTGTCACGCAAGCTGCTCGAATGGCATCCCACCGCCGAGCTCACCGTCACCGATATCGAGGCCGCGTCAGTGGCGGCCATCGCCGCCGGTGATCTCGGCGAGCACCCGCGGGCGACGGTGCGCGAGATGGACGCGACCGCCATCGACGCACCGGACAGGCATTTCGACCTTGCGGTGTTTGCGTTCTCCTTCCATCACCTGCCACCGTCGTCGGCGTCGCGCGTGTTCGCCGAAGGCACCCGCGTCGCCGACAAGCTGGTGATCATCGATCTGCCGCGGCCGCCTTCATTGCTGCACGTTCTGCGACTGGCGATGATGCTGCCGTTCGTGCCGGTGGTGCCATTAGCGCACGACGGGCTGATCAGCTCGCTGCGCACGTACAGTTCGTCGGCGCTGCGCGCACTCGCCGCGCATGCCGACCCGGCGATCGACGTCGCGCTGCGTGGCGGACTGATGAGCCCGCAGGTGGTGGTGGCCAGCCGCCGCTAGTTCTTTGTGCCGAGCGACCGCAAAATGCCAACAATTCGCGGCGTGTCCACGTACAAACCCGGTCGCTCGCCGACAATGGCGGTGTGGGCGAAGAAGTGAAGCAGACCGACTTCAGTCGCGCGCACCGGCGCGAGTACCGGCGCAAGGTTCAGCTATGCCTGGACATCTTCGAAACCATGCTCTCCCAATCCAGCTTCGAGTTCGACCGGCCGCTGACCGGCATGGAGATCGAATGCAATCTCGTCGATGCCGACTACCAACCGGCGATGAGCAACTCCGAAGTGCTCGCATCGATCGCTGATCCGGCCTACCAGACCGAATTGGGTGCCTACAACATCGAATTCAACGTTCCGCCACGACCGCTGCCGGGCCGGGCGGCGCTGGAGCTGGAGTCCGACGTACGCGCCAGCCTCAACGCCGCGGAAGCCAAGGCCAACGAGGACGGCGCGCACATCGTGATGATCGGCATCCTGCCGACGCTTATGCGGGAACACCTGTCGGGCCACTGGATGAGCGAGTCGACCCGCTATCAGGCGCTCAACGACTCGATCTTCACCGCGCGCGGCGAGGACATTTTGATCGACATCGCCGGACCCGAACGGCTGAGCCTGCAGACGGAGTCGATCGCGCCGGAATCGGCGTGCACCAGCATGCAGCTTCACCTTCAGGTCTCCCCCGCCGAGTTCGCGAGGAACTGGAACGCCGCGCAGGTGCTGGCGGGTCCGCAGCTGGCACTGGGCGCCAATTCTCCGTATTTCTTCGGGCACCAGCTGTGGGCCGAGACCCGCATCGAGCTGTTCACGCAGGCCACCGACACCCGCCCCGACGAGCTCAAGACACAGGGTGTGCGCCCCCGGGTGTGGTTCGGCGAACGGTGGATCACCTCGATCTTCGACTTGTTCGAGGAGAACGTCCGCTACTTCCCGTCGCTGCTGCCGGAGCTGTCGGATGAGGATCCGGTGTCGGAGCTGGCGGCCGGCCGCACCCCGCGGCTAGCGGAACTTCGGCTGCACAACGGCACCATCTACCGGTGGAACAGGCCGGTGTACGACGTGGTCGACGGCCGGCCACATCTGCGGGTGGAGAACCGAGCGTTGCCCGCCGGGCCGACCGTGCTGGACATGCTGGCCAACTCGGCGTTCTACTACGGCATGCTGCGGGCACTGTCCGAGGAGGACCGCCCGCTGTGGACAAAGATGAGTTTCGCTGCGGCACAACACAATTTCGTCGAGGCCGCCCAGCACGGGATGGACGCGCGGCTGTACTGGCCCGGTCTCGGCGAGGTGACGCCCGACGAGTTGGTGCTGCGTCAGCTGTTGCCGATGGCCGACGAGGGCCTGCGCCGGTGGGGGGTGGCCGGCGAGGTGCGTGACCGATACCTCGGGGTCATCGAGGGCCGCGCCAAGACCGGCCGCAACGGCGCAACCTGGCAGGTGGCCACGGTGCAGGCGTTGCAGGAACGCGGGCTGACCCGACCGAATGCGCTCGCCGAGATGCTGCGGCTGTACTGCGAGCGGATGCACAGCAACGAGCCGGTGCACACGTGGGATATCACCGACTAGGAACTCCACTCACTCAGGCTCTCGAAACAACGCGCCGCGAAGCAAGAGAAGGAAGGCCATGTCGGAAAAGGACGCCACCGGAGCGGTGGACCTGGAAACGGTCGTGCGCTGCACCGAGATCGACGTCAACGGCCACGTCAACAACGCGAAGTTCGTCGAGTACCTGGAATGGGGTCGCGAGGAGTGGTACGAGTGCCACGGCTTCGCTTACGACCGCCTCGAGGGGATGGGCGCAGTCACGGCGGTGGTGAACATCAGCCTCAACCTCCGGCAGCCTTGTCACCAGGGCGACCGAGTGCGGATCGTCACGTGGCCGCAGCGGCGCGGCCGTACCAGCTTCGCGCTGGCACAGCGAATCGTGCGGAGCGATGGCGCGGTTGTCGCCGACGGCGTTGTCACCCTTGTCACGGTCGACCCGGACACGCGCCGCGCCGTACCGCTGCCAGAGGAGTTCGCCCGGCTGTTCCCGGCCCCTGACTGACCAGTCTTCTCAACGCACGGTGAGACCGTGATGACCGGGAAGGCTTAGCATGCCGGCGTCAGGCGTGCGCTGGCTCCTCCCCCCGCTCCCGCGCTTCCATGCGCCGTTCGTCGTCCTCGTCGAGCATGGTTGTCTCGTCGAACGGATCCTCACCGCGCAGCACCGTGTCAACCTGCTCCTTGTCGATGGTGTTCGTCCACGTACCTACGAGCAGCGTGGCGACCGCGTTGCCGGAGAAGTTGGTGACCGCGCGGGCCTCGGACATGAACCGGTCGATGCCGACGATCAGGCCGACGCCGTCCAGCAGGTCGGGCCGGTGGCTCTGCAGGCCGCCGGCCAGCACCGCCAGCCCGGCACCGGTGACACCGGCCGCCCCCTTGGACGCGACGATCATGAACACCAGCAGCGACAGCTGCTCGCCGATGGCCAGCGGTTTGCCCATCGCATCGGCGATGAACAACGAGGCCATCGTCAGGTAGATCGCGGTGCCGTCGAGATTGAACGAATACCCGGTCGGCACCACCACGCCCGCGGTGCTGCGATCCACGCCAAGGTGCTCCATCTTGGCGATCAGCCGCGGCAGCGCCGACTCCGACGACGAGGTCGCAACGATCAGCAGGTACTCGCGGGCCAGGTAACGTACCAGTTTGAAAATCGACGTCCGCGCCACGACCCACAACAGCGCTCCCAGCACGCCGAACACGAAGATGATGCAGGTGATGTAGAACCCGAGCATCAGGGTCATCAGTTGGACGACCGCGTCCCAGCCGGTTCGCGCGACGACGTTGGCGATCGCACCGAATGCGCCGATCGGCGCGAGCCACAGGATCATCACCAGGATCTTGAACACCACTTTCTGCAGCACCTCGATGGCACGCAGGGCGGGGTCGGCGGCGTTGCGGGGGAGCGCCTGAATCGCGAACCCGGTGATCAGCGCGAGGAACAGCGCCTGCAGCACGTTGCCGGCGGTCAGCGCAGAGAACAACGTGTCGGGGATGATCGACTGGATGAACTCCAGCAGGCCGCCCTCACCGTGGGCCTGCTCCGCGAGTTCGCCGGCCCGGCCGGACATATCTCCGGACACCTCGAGGTTGGACCCCGGGTGTAGCAGGTTTCCCACAACCAGGCCGATCGCCAGCGCGAACGTCGACATCGTCACGAAGTACACGAGCGCTAATCCGCCGACCTTGCCGACCGTCGCGGCCTTGCGCAGCGACCCGATGCCCAGCACGATCGTGCAGAAGATCACCGGGGTGATGATCATCTTGATCAGGTCGACGAACATGGTGCCGAGCACACCGACCGATCTGCCGACCGACGGGAGCAGCAGCCCCACCACTACGCCGACCACCACCGCCACGATCACAGCGAGATAGAGCCAGTGCGTACGGTCGCGACGTTCGGGCTGCTTGGGTGATTCTTCGAGCGGGGTCCGCTCTGGATCGGTGGTCATGACCAGTACCTCCATCGCTTGCCGGCGCATTTTGGGCTTTGGATACCCAAGATCGTGACGACAGTCACACTTCCAGCCCTGCTGTTTATCCGCTGCGTTTTCGGGGCGGCGCAGACTAATCGCACCTGCCCCAAACTTCCGTTCGGAGGTGCTGCGCGGCTCGTTGTGACAGCTCGCGACAGGTTCAATTGCTGCGCCGTAACCCTGCGGTCAATGCCGTCGTCGTACAGACGATGGCCCAGCTCAGTGGGTCTGCGACGTCATACCTGAGCGGTCGCGGCTGCCAGCGCCTCGGCGAACTGCTCGAGGTCGTCGGCGGTGCTGTCGACGTGCGGCGACACCCGCAGCACCGGTGACCGCATCTCGAACGGCGCGCGCTGCACCTCGGCGTAGGTGGTGACGATGCCGCGCTCGGCGATCAGCCACGACCGCACCTTCTGCGGGTCGACGCCGTCCACCGGCGCCAGCGTGGTGATCGCAGTCGGCTCGTCGATCGGCTCGACCACGCGCCATCCGTTCACCTCGGCCAGTGCGGTGCGGGCAAACCGGCCAAGTTCCGCCAGCCGGCCACGGATCTGTTCAGGTCCGGCGGCAAGATGCTCACCGAGCGCGACCGAAAAGCCAACCTGCGCAGCGACATTCGCCTCACCATGCTCGAGGCGCTGCATCACCGTGAGAGGCAAAGCCCATTCCGGCGGGGGCAGCCGCGGCCGCAGACGCTGCGCAAGCTCGGGCCTGATTGCCAGGAAGCCCACGCCGCGCGGGCCGGCCATCCACTTGCGCGACGAGCTGTAGATGGCGGACGCGCCGACCGCGCAATCCAGGTGACCCAGCGCCTGTGCGGCATCGACCACCAGCGGCAGGTCCAGATCGCGGCAGACCTCCGCGAGCGCAACCAATGGCTGGGCCAGACCGCGGTGGCTGGCCAACGGGGTGAGGTGTACGACGGCGGGCGGGTCGTCGGCCAACTGCGGGGCGGCGGCGTCGACGTCGAGCCTGCCGTCGCCGCCGGCGGGCAACGCACGCACGTCGAAGCCGTTCGCGGCCATGATGGCCAGATTCGGCCCGTACTCGCCGGGCAGACAGGCCACCGTGCGTTCACCCGACCAGCTGCTGAGCAGGGTGTCGAGGGCGTTGTTGGAGCCGGTGCTGAAGACCACGTCGTCGCCGCTGAGGCCGGTCAACACGGCTATGGCGGCGCGACCCGCATCGAGGACGGGCGCGGCGGCCTCGGCGGCTACGTACCCGCCGACCTCAGCTTCGTGACGGGCGTGCTGCGTGGTTGCGTCGATGACGGCGAAGCTTTGCCGTGAGCATGCGCCGCTGTCCAGATGCAGCCCGGCGACTTTCGGCCTGGCGGCACGCCACTGCTCGGCGAGGCTCATTTGATCGACAGCGAGAGCCCGAAATCCCCCGCGGGGTCGGTCCACCAATGCGTGCGTCGCAGTCCCGCCGCGGCCAGTTCGGCGGTCACCCCGTCGGGCCGGAACTTGCACGACACCTCGGTGCGCATCTCCTCACCCGCCGCGAAGTCGACGGCCAGGTCCAGTGCGGCGATGTGTACCCGCTGCGGGCTGCTCGCGCGCAGCCACATCTCGATGCGCTCTTCAGCGTCGTTCCAGCGGGCCACGTGCTCGAACGCTTCGAGGTCGAAGTCGGCGTCGAGTTCACGATTGACGACCGCGAGCACGTTGCGGTTGAACCGGGCCGTCACGCCGGCGCTGTCGTCGTAGGCGCGGACCAGCCGGCCGGTGTCCTTCACCAGGTCGGTGCCCAGCAGCACGGTGTCACCAGGCTGCATCGTGTCCGACAAGGCGGCCAGGAACTCGGCGCGCGGGCCGGGTGTCAGGTTGCCGATAGTGGACCCGAGGAAGGCGACCAGACGCCGGCCAACGCGGGGGATCTTGCCGAGGTGCTCTTCGAAATCACCGCACACCGCGTCGATGTCGATGCCCGGGTACTCCTGCTGGATAGCCGACCCCGCAGCATTGAGCACACCGGCGTCGACGTCGAACGGAATGAATCGGCGCAGGGATCCGCTGTCCCGCAATGCATTCAGCAGCAACCGCGTCTTCTCCGAAGTGCCACTGCCGAGTTCGACCAGGGTATCGGCGCCGGACGCCGCCGCGATCTCCGCAGAGCGCTGTCGCAGGATCTGCGCCTCGGCGCGCGTCGGGTAGTACTCGGGCAGCCGGGTGATCTGATCGAACAGGTCGCTGCCGACAGAGTCGTAGAACCACTTGGGCGGCAATGTTTTCGGTGTTTGCGTCAGGCCGTCGCGCACGTCGCGGCGCAGCGCCTGCGCCGCCGAGTCGGCGGCCAGGTAGTTGGACAGCGACAAGGTCATGACGATCCTTTCAGCGGGATCAGTTCGACACGGAGCCGCCTGGGCGGCGACATCGAGCCGGAGCAGTCCGCGACCTCGACGAGGTGCCGGTCGGGGATCTCCTGCCATTCGGGGTTGTCGTCGTATGGTTCGCTGGCCAGCACCACGCCGTCGTCCCGGCGCAGGACCGACAAGGTGTCGCCCCACGTGGTAGCGCGTAGTTGAGTTCCGTTGGCCGCCAAGATGTTCAGCCTGGCGTTGGGGTCCGCCGCGGCGACTTCGACGATGGTGTCGCCAAGCGCGTCGAGTCCGCGGTCGAATATCAGCGCCGCAAGCAACGCGCTGTCGACGGTCGACTCCGCCAGCCGAGAAACTTCAGCGGACAACGGCAGCACGGCGCGATCGACAAGGCCGTTGTGGGAAAGCAGCCATTGGCCGTCGGTGAACGGCGCGGACGCCGACGGTTCAATGGGCATACCGATGCTGGCCGAGCGCACCGCCGCCACGACGCATCCGCTGCTCAGCGCGGGAGCGACCGAGGCGAAGGAGGTGTCCCCCCACAGTGGTGCGGAGCTGCGCCACCGGCGCGCGACGCCGCGGTCGAAAAAACCGACGCCCCAACCGTCGGCATTCATCAGGCCGTGCTTCTGACGTCGTGGCGCATACGACTGCACCAGCAGCCCGTACGGCGGGTCCAACACCAGGGATGCCACCGAACACGGTTCACCGAGCCAAGCCAGATGGCGGCACATCAGCCGGCGTCCCAGGCCAGCCGGACGCCGGAGAAGATCTGCCGCCGGATCGGGTGGTCCCAATTGCGGAAGCTGGGCCGCAGGATGCCGTGCGCGACCGCCCACGATCCGCCGCGCAGCACCTTGTAGTCACCGTCGAAGAACGGCTGCGAATACTGTTCGTAGATCATCGGTTTGAAACCTGGCCATGGCCGTAGCGGCGAAGTCGTCCACTCCCACACGTCGCCCAGCATCTGTTCGGCGCCGTAGGCCGACGCACCTGCCGGGTATGCACCGACGGGGGCAGGGCGCAGCGAATCGCCGCCGAGATTGGCCAGATGAGAGGTCGGCTCCGAGGCGCCCCACGGGTAGCGGCGTCGCGCCCGCGCTGTGGGATCCCACGCGCACGCCTTTTCCCACTCCACCTCGGTCGGCAGTCGCGCGCCTGCCCAGGCCGCGTAGGCCTCGGCCTCGAAAAACGTGACGTGCTGGACAGGTTCGTCGGCGGGGATGCCCTCGACGTGGCCGAACCGGGTGCGGGTGCCGTCGGGATTCCAGAAGTGCGGCGCCCGCAGGTCTGCCTCCTGGCGGTGAGACCAGCCGCGATCCGACCACCACCGTGGCTGCTCATAGCCGCCGTCGGCGATGAACTGCTGCCACTCGCCATTGGTGACCGGGACCCGGCCGATACGGAATGCGGGCACGTCGACGGTGTGCGCCGGGCGTTCGTTGTCCAGTGAGTGCAGCTCGCTGACCGCGTCCACTCCGAGCACGAACTCGCCACCGGGCACGAGCACCGAGGTGCCGGCGACGCCGGGTCGCCCGGCGGGCAGTCGCGAGCCGGTGTCCAGCAACGGCGTCCCGGACCGCAGGTTCAGTGCCTGCAGCATGGTTTCGTCGTGCTGGTTCTCATGGCTGATCACCAGACCGAACCGGAAGCTCGCGTCACCATCGAAGTCCTGGCCGGGCAGGGCGTCGAGGGTGTCCAGCGCCTTGTTGCGCACGGTGCTGCAGTACGCGCGCGCTTCAGTGGGCGGCAGGAGCGGCAACGCGACTCGGCTGGCACGCGAATGGACGAACGCATCGTAGAGGCGGTCGACGTCGGGCGGCAGCATGCCCGGCCGGTCCGGGTTGCCGTCGCGCAGCAGCCACAGCTCCTCCTGCTGACCGATGTGCGCGAGGTCCCACACCAGTGGGCTCATCAACGGGTCGTACTGGCGACCCAATTCGTCGTCGTCGAAGTCGACGAGCCGCAGCGTGCGGTCGCGCGCCTTCGTCAGCTCACGCGCCAGTTTTTCGCGTGACGTCACAGTTCCCCTCGCGCCAGTTGACCGACCGCCGGGCCGATGCCGTACTTCACCGCCCGGTCGGCGAAATCGTCGGCCGGGCATCGGCCTTGCTCGACCGAACGCACGAGCCGCTGCATGGATTCCTCGAGTTCGCCCGGGGCGCGTTCGGCGGCGGTCTGCACGCAACGCAGGGCGGCCTCCTGCAGGCGTCGGTCGCCGAGGCCGATCTGGGCGGCGCGATCCCAAGCGGTGGCCACCGATTCGGTGGCCTCGGCGGCGATGTCGGCGGCGTCCGGGTCGTCGAGCAGCGTGACGAGTGTGAAGACCACGGCCGGCCACATCGCGTCGGGCACGCTGTCGAGGTAACGGATCTCGAGGAACCGACGCGGGCGCACCGGCGGAAAGAGGGTCGTCAGGTGGTAATCCAGGTCGGCTTCTGTCGGCCTGCGGTCGCCGAGCGGCACGTGGCCGTCGGCCCAGTCGGCGAACGGCACCCAGTTCGTCACCGCCTCCGCTGCTCCGCCATTGTGGACAAGCATCACGGGTGCCCGCAGGGCATACCGGGCCCAATCGCTGGCCGGGTCGTCACCGCTGGCGCCGAGGACAGGGCCACAGCGCGCCGAGTCCAACTGGCTCCAGACCCGTTGGCGGGTGGACTGCCAGCCGGAGAACTTCCCGCCGAGCAGCGGCGAGTTGGCCGAGATTGCGATCATCGTCGGGCCGAGCGCATGCGCCAGTCGGACCCGCGCAGCCCAGCCGTCCTGCGGGCCCGCCTCGAGGTTGACTTGCACCGACGCCGTCGACGTCATCATCGCCGCACCGGCGGCGCCGGTCTGGCTGGCGGTAAAGAACTGCTCCATCGCGCGGTACCGGTCCCCCGGGTTGACCCGCCGGGCCGGCCGTAGCGGATCGGCGCCGAGCAACACCAAGCCAAGCCCGGCCTGTGCGAACGCGGCACGTAACACGGCGCGGTCGGCCGTCATCGCGGCGATGGCCGGCATCGGGCCGTCCGCAGGGGGCCCCGACAGTTCCACGGCGCCGCCGGGCTCGACGGTGACGACGCTGCCGCCGCGCAGCGCGGGCACACCGGCGATCGCGTCGGTCAGCTCCGTCCAGCCGGGTCGACGTATCGGATCGGCAAGGTCGAAGCAGTGCGCCTCGACTTCCAGGCCCACCGGGCCAACCGGACCGTCCTGCAGGCACGTCTCACCGATATGCCGGGCAGCGGCGTATGCGCTGGTTAGTTGCGCATTTTCCACTTCGGACGTGATGGTGAAGATCATGTCCAGCCATGCCTTCCGGGTCGGAACGGGTCTTGGACCGCTTGGGCCTTCACTCCATCTTCCAGAGCACACCGACAAAGTCCCGCGATTTTAAAGATGACGCGTTCGTTACGTGCACCCGAACCGGCGCAGCGCTACTGCCCCAATGTGTTCTGCATGGCTCCTGCCAGCACGTTCACCGCTGGGCCGCCGTTTCCAGATTGGCAGACTTTCGCCTGCAGCAAAACGTTCTCCCGTTTCCGGGTCGTAGTGAAGCAGCGCCGGTCGGTGCCGGCTTCCTGCTTGACCCAGTCGGCATCCGTAGCGGTGGCCGGGCCGCCGGTGAACGACCACACCTGGGTGGTGAAGTTGTCCAGGTGCATGGCCGTCGTTTGACCGTTGCATCCGAGCGTCCTGTCGACGACGCGGTGGAACGCGCGGTCGGCCGCGTCGGTGGTCGCGAAGACCCCGACCGCCTGCTTGACGAAGTGCGTCATATCGGTCGGCGACTCCTGCGCCACCGCACCGTTGAACGCCGCCAGGTCCGGATCGGCGTACACCTCGGGCAACCCGACGTCGGCCCAGTTGTTGCAGACCGGATTGTCGACGTAATACGACTGGAACGGGTCGGTGAACGTCCACTCGAACCTCATCGTGGCGCCGACGATATTGCCCACCGAACCCTTGCTCAGCACGGCGTAGTTCACCACACCCGGATCTGACGGCCGCGCGTTCGCCGGTGCCGCCAACGACAGGCCGACGGCCAGACCGACGCCGGCTAGGGCGACGGCTCTCACCGGACTAGACCTTCGCCGACAGCTCGACGTCGATATTGCCTCTGGTGGCCTTGGAGTACGGACACACCTGGTGCGCCTTGTTCATCAGGTCCTCGGCGACGCTCTGCTCCAGCCCGGGCAGGTAGCCGATCAGGTGCGCGGTCAGCCCGAAGCCGCCCTCGGAGTCCTTGCCGAAACCGATCCGCGCGGTGACGCCGGATGCGTCGTCGAGCTTGACGTCGTCGTTGCGCGCCACCAGTCGAAGTGCGCCGAGGAAGCACGCGGCGAATCCGGCCGAGAACAGCAGCTCGGGGTTGACGCCCTCGCCGCTGCCGCCTGCTTCCTTCGGCGGGCGGGTGTCCAGGTCGATCTTGCCGTCGGACGACTTCACGTGGCCATCGCGGCCGCCCTCGGTCGCGGTTGATTCTGCGGTGTATACGACTTCGATGCTCATGCGCTTGATCATGCCAGCCGGCCCGCAGACGGCAAGCGGCCCGGTTAAGCGCCGTTGCCCTTCGCGTTGGCGCGCACGCCTTCCTCGATCTTCTTGCCGAGATCGGGGTCGACGTTCTTCCAATACTCGAAGACCCGAGACAGCACCGGCTCCCGTACGCCCTTTGATACATGGCCAATAACGTTGTGAGCCAACCGGTTCCGTGCGTCGTCGTCCAGCACTTCGCGGACCAAGGTGCCGGGCTGGCCGAAGTCGTCGTCGTCGGCACGCAGCGCGTAGGCGGTGCGCACCATGTCGCCGTCCGACGCCCAGTGCACCTCGGCGGCTCGCCTCGGGTCGGCCTCGGGACCCCCCATCGAGTTCGGCGCGTACACCGGATCGATCGCATTACGGATCCGCATCGCACCGTCCTTGGAGTAGGCGCGCACCTCGACCTTCGGCTCGTTGACCGGGATCTGCTTGTAGTTGACCCCCAGCCGGGCGCGGTGCGCGTCGGAGTAGGAGAAACCGCGGGCCAGCAGCATCTTGTCCGGGCTCAGGCCGGTGCCCGGCACGATGTTGTTCGGCTCGAATGCCGCCTGTTCGATCTGCGCGTGGTAGTCGGTGACGTTGCGGTCCAGCGTCATCTTGCCGACCTCATGAAGCGGATAGTCGCCGTGCGGCCACACCTTGGTCAGGTCGAAGGGGTTGAACCGGTAGGTTTTGGCGTCCTCGAACGGCATGATCTGCACGTGCAGCGTCCAGCTCGGGAAGTTGCCGTCCTCGATCGACGTGTAGAGGTCGCGCTGGTGGTAGTCACCGTCCTCGCCGGCAAGCCGATCGGCGTCCTCCTGGGTCAGGAAGTCGATGCCCTGGTCGGTCTTGAAGTGGTACTTCACCCAGAACAGTTCGCCGTTGGCGTTGAGCCAGCTGTAGGTGTGGCTGGAGTAGCCGTTCATGTTTCGCCATGTCTTCGGGATGCCCCGATCGCCCATCAGGTAGGTGACCTGATGCGCCGACTCGGGTGACAGCGTCCAGAAGTCCCACTGCATATGGTGGTCGCGGAGGTTGTTCGCGGCCATCCGTTTCTGGCTGCGGATGAAGTTCTGGAACTTCATCGGGTCGCGCACGAAGAACACCGGGGTGTTGTTGCCGACCATGTCGAAGTTGCCCTCGGAGGTGTAGAACTTCAGCGCGAAGCCGCGGGGATCACGCCAGGTATCTGGGCTGCCGCGCTCGCCGGCCACGGTGGAGAATCTCGCCACCATCTCGGTCTTGGTGCCGGGCTGGAAAACCGCCGCCTGGGTGAACTTACTGACGTCCTGGGTCACCTCGAAGTGGCCGAACGCGCCGCCGCCTTTCGCGTGGGGCTGGCGCTCCGGGATGCGCTCCCGGTTGAAGTTGGCCATCTGCTCGATCAGGTAGTGGTCCTGCAGCAGGATCGGACCGTCGGGACCAACGGTCAGCGAGTGCTCGACGCTCGGTATCGGGGCGCCGGCATCGGTGGTGGCGAATTTCTCGGTCATCTTGGTAATTCATCTCCTCGTGGCGGTGGGCTGTCGCGTCCGACCTTCACTGCGGGTACCCAAAGAGACGACTTCGACCTCCTCGAAGTCGAATCCGGCGCGAACAGCCGTGCGCTCGGCGCGGAACTCGCTACGGACGCGCCGGCCCAGGCGTGGTCGGTGCGCCAGGCGCCTGCGGTGGCTGCGGCGGCTGGAAATCGGGGCCGCGGGAAGCGAATGGGCCGCGCTCGAACTGGCCCATCGGCCCCATCGGGAACGGCGGCTCGGCGCGATGCTTGAACATGACCGCCTCATGCCGGTCGAAGCCGGGGTCGCCGGACTGCTTGCCCACCATGAAGCCAGTCCCGAAGATCACGGCGACGACGAAGACCGAGCCGGCGACGATGCCAACCCAGGCGGCGACCTGGGTCAGGCGGCTCTGCCCGGACGGCTGCGGCGCAATGTATGCAGGCGGGGCGGGTGGCGGCGGCGCTGCCGTGACGGTCTGCGCTGACACCGGTCCGGTGGTCTCGGTCGGATGCTCGGGTGAATCACTCATGTCCGCGATGATGGCCCAGCGCATTTAGGCCGCATCGATGATTCAGGTATGAATCAGCTGTGAATGCCCTCACGGCATCGGCAGCTGCCCGTCGCCCGCTCCCATGGTGGCGGGCGACTCATGTCACAGCCGCGATGGGTTTCAGCCGACAGCTTGCGAGGTATCCCCACTCCAAGGTTCAGTTCCGAGCCGCAACCCAAACCAACGAAGGGGATACATCATGGGCACAGGAGATAAGGCCAGCAACAAGATCGACGACTTGGGCGGCAAGGCTAAAGAGGCTGCCGGCAAGGTGACTGGAGACAAGGACACCGAGAACGAGGGCAAGGTTGATCAGGCGAAGGCAAACTTGAAGGACGCCGGCGAGAAGATCAAAGACGCGTTCAAGAGCTAACGCTCGAACCGTTCTCAAATCTGCGCGGCCCGCCACCCAAATCCACTTGGGGTGGCGGGCCGACTTTGTCGCAGTACCGAAATAGCCCTCTCCTGTGGCCACTCGCGGGTGATGCGGGCACGGGTACCGCAACGCCTGTCATCCTCGTTCTCGTCGGCTATCTACGCCCCCGTCATCGCCCCGCCACCGGCTGCATCTCGTTAGTGATCGGCATCGTGCGGTTGATACTGGGCAAAGTCGGTCGTTCGATCGGCGGCCGGCGCTACCTTGGGAGCTACTGCGGAGGCACTGCGGGCGGACGACTCGAATTAGGCCGCTTACCAAGGCTTGAACGGGTTCACCGCGAACCCATTCCTTTGTGTTTAGCAATATTGAGAGTTGTTGAGGACGAAAGTCACTGCAGGTCAGGTATGTTGATGGCGTTGAGGGCTAACTACGGTTTGTGAACCTGCTGCGGACGCACTGCGGACGGAACCAGATGACTGCGCGCAGCGTCTGACCTAATGCTCCCCTCCATCGGCCCCGCCATCCAACCCAACGGGTGGCTGGCCGATTCCTATGCAGCGCAGCGGTTTTCATGCCAAGGAATGTACGACTGATACACCATACTCTGCTTGCTCAAATCCAACTCGGCCTGTCATCCCGACTGAGTGACGGGGCCCGACCTATTTTTCAGATTATCCGCACCCAGGCCGTCGCATCGGTGACCCGCCACCCTGGCGTCCGCCAGCGAATCGACAATCGAATCCCGGGTGAGGCGGGCCGCTAGGCGACTTCGAGAAGAGATCCGGCGCGTGACGCCCCCGGACGGACGACGCGTAATCCCCGCGGACGGACGACAACCAATGAACCCGATCGGACGATACCTAACGGCCCCGGACGGGCGAAGCGCGCCATGCCCGCTGTCCGCACTTCGAGACCGGCTTTGGCCTGGCGGTATCCTATGCGCACCCCGGCTAGGGTAAGAATCACAAGCCCGCCGAAGCCTGGCAGAGCGACAGCGGCCAGCGCCCACAGTGAAGCGGCTCGCGGGAGGTCGCTGAACGCATGCGGGAGAAACGACCGCACACCCATCGGAATGGCGCCATTGGGCGCTGGCGGTGCCGTCCCGGGCACCGATGACGCTCGACCTACCTCGCTCATCGCGCTGAAAATGGATGCCGCAATCCCCCCGAGCGTTGCAGCCTCGACCTTGGCGGCCAGTTGCACCGGGACACCGGCAAGTAGTAGGACCAGCCGCAATTGCGACGCCACCGACGCATCCGCGGCCGCCGACCGCCCAGAACCGTCGATTCCTCCCAATCCGTTCTCTACTGGCGCCACCCCCGTGAGGCCCAGCAAGAAAGAGTAAAGGTCGGTCTGCAGTTGCGTCAGCGGGACGACCGCACCGAAAACCGAGGTGAACATGTTCTGAACCCACGCGATCACGTCAGAAACTAGAGCGACGACATCAGAAATCGGTGCCGGGTCAGAAACCAGTGCCAGGTCAGACACCGGTGCCACATCAGAAATCGGTGGCGAATCAGACACCGATGCCGGCTCAGAAATCGATGCCGAGTCGGACACCGATGCAGAGTTTGACACCGATGCAGAGTCAGACACCGATACCGAGTGAGACACCGATGCCGGCTCAGACACCGATACCGAGTCAGACACCGATGCCGGCTCAGACACCGATACCGAGTCAGACACCGATGCCGAGTCAGACACCGATGCCGGCTCAGACACCGATGCCGGCTCAGACACCGGTGCCACTTCAGAAATCGGTGCCGGCTCAGAAATCGGTGCCGGCTCAGAAATCGGTGCCGGCTCAGACACCGGTGCCGGCTCAGACACCGGTGCCGAGTCAGACACCGATGTCGGGTCAGAAATCGGTGCCGGGTCAGACACCGGTGCCACCACGTTCGGAATCGCGGCGACGGGGTCCGAGTCTTTCTCGTCTTTGGCGTCCCTGCCGCCAGACTCTTGCTCCGGCGTTTCCGCGCCGGGGGAAGGCTGCTGGCCTGGTTGCCGGCCCGAGCCAAGCGTGCTCGTCACGCGCTGAACGGCGACGGGGTCCGAGTCTTTCTTCTCGTCTTTGGCGTCCCTGCCGCCAGACTCTTGCTCCGGCGTTTCCGCGCCGGGGGAAGGCTGCTGGCCTGGTTGCCGGCCCGAGCCAAGCGTGCTCGTTACGCGCTGAATCTCCTTCCGCTGAGTGTCGCCGACCGGGCTGCTTGCCGTAGTACTGCCCTGTCTTGAAGCGTTGGTGCCGCCATCGCCGGGCGCAGGAGAATTGCTGGAATCGGCATCGGCAACGGCGATCGCAGCACTACCCATCAGCAGGCCCGCTGCGAGCACACAAACACCCACAGCAAAGCGCAAATGCGACAGAACCACCACCGTCTGCTCCCACCAGCCAATGGACCGATCGCCAGCGGACAACCGTTTGCCATATTGTCACATAGCAAGACGATCGGTGATACGGAAATCGCAAGCCAGATACGCGCAGCGGGCAGCAGCAGCATTCCTACGACGCGCTCGAGGGCAAACCACTGGCGGATGACCGGCACCCTCACATGATCAACGAATACGAGCTTGACAACACGCGCCGTGCTGAGGCAAAACTCCTCCCACTGGGACAATGCCGAAAGAGACCGGAGAGGCTTCTGAGGTTGGGGTAGTCTTACCCGCAGGTGATCGGCGGGTTTCCAGCTAGGGCTTGTAGGCGGCGGTAGCCCGCCGGTCATCGCCCCGGCTGCATCTTCGCTTCGAAGCTCCGCGGATGGACAGGCGTGCTTAGCGAAGATAGCTACCTTCGCTGTAGTGTTCGTTGAGGGGTGGTCTCCGCCTAGTCCCCCTGGCTATTGGTGGCTTCGCCGCCCCGAGTTCTGCGCCGTACCCCCGGTGTCATGCCGGTGGTCGGCGAGCTTCCGTCTCCACTACAGAGGCATGGATGGTGCGGGCACGGGAGCACTGCCCACGCGGGCAACGGCTGATGCCGGCTCGGATGCTGGTGGGCAGCATCGACTGCTCCTGTGGCCAGGCACATCACCTAGCGATGCGACTGCGGCGCCGTCACCTACGGGGCACCCCTGTTCGACGGATGCAGCTTGCTAGACGGGCCAGCGCGCGTCCGCCAGCTAATCTCCCCGGGTTACTGCGTGCACCGACGCCAGTTGATAGCCACCTGATCGATGGGCGTACCAGTACTGACCGCGATGTACTCGCGAGCACGAGATCGGCCAGGCGCCGGTTCAACTATCGTCCGGTCATGCGATCGTGGCCGCCGTGGTCGACGCCAGCCCGTGGCTCGAAAGCCGGGCGGCCGCCCACTGTCGCGAGAAAGCTCTAGCCGGGAGGCTTCACGGGATCGCGGACCTGGCCACCTGAACTGGGCGAGGGGCTGTTCGAGTAAACAACGCCAGCTACGGCTACTCGCCGCAGTTATGTGGTAGGTCCGCGAGCACGGTGGAGAGCCGAAGAGCCGACGGGTCACGAACTGCTAGACGACCGCCTGGTTCGGCCTGTCAGCTAGGACCCGACGGTGGCGGGCCGACCACATTTGAGAGTCCAACGCATCCACCGTTTTTTGACGGTACTCACCCGGCGCTTCGCTCGCCCCTTTGCTGCCGTCTTTCCGATTGGCTGACTGATTGCATGCCAGAGTCGGGTGAACCACCGGACCTCACCGGCCTTCGGGGATCGAGGTGGCGTGGCAATGACGGTCATCGGCATCGATGCGCACAAGCGCACACACACATTTGTGGCGATCGACAGCGGGGGACGCAAGCTGGGCCAGAGGACCGTTTCGGCGAACAGTAGTGGGTATGCAAAGGCCATGCGGTGGGCCACAACCCGGTTCGGCATCGACCTCACGTGGGCTGTCGAGGATAATCGATCTGTTACCCGCCTCCGGGCGCTCATCAACGCGGGCTGCGACGTCGTGACAGTCCAACGGGCACTCGGGCACCAACTGACCAGCGTCACTCTGGACACGTACGGGCATTTGTGGCCGAACGCGAACGACCGGACACGGAACGCCGCCGGCAAGCTCCTCGAGCAGTCGCTTCGTTCTGCTGCGGACGCACTGCGGACGGAAGGCCCAATTTAGCCTGTCTACCAGGGCTTGAGCGGGTTCACCGCGAACTGGATAACCCGGTACGGGGACCCCCCGCGCGGCCCGGTGTTCCACTGACTGACGAACACCCGCAGCTCGTCGAGCGTCGAACCCGGCGAGATGTAGCCGCCATACGGCTGCGCCAGCCGGTTGTTCTCCGGCGGCCCCAGATGTTCCACCGGATCCGGCCACTCGGTGGCGAAAACGACGGTCGTCACCGGCGCGGTGCCCAGGCTCGTGGGATCGTCGGCGACGCGGACCTCCACGTTGCCGGTGGTGGCGTTGAAGTAACTGAGCACCGCCTTGCCGTCGATCTGCCGGGCACACATCTCGCCGATCTTGTCCGGCCACAACGGTGTTGGCGGTTTGTTCCAGCCGCCTGCCGGTCCGGGCAGCGACGACCAGCCCTGCCAGCCGGCCCGGTCAGTGAAGGTCTCGGGCTTGGCCCGGTACAGCACCGCCGGTCGGCTGCGGTCGAAATTATTTGCCACGATGTACACCCAGCCGGTCTGCGAGTCGGGCTTCGGAATCGGGTCGTAATAGCCGCTGATCTGTGACTGCAGGGTGTCCTGGTAGCCGGCGTCGCGGACCGAGCCCGCTATCGTCGGCCAATTTCCTTGCGCGGCATCGGCTTTCACCAGTCTTGATGACTCGACCACCAGATCGCGGGTGGTGGTGACCAGCATGTAGCTTTCCCGGTTGATCTGCACCACGCCCGTGGGCAGCTGCGAAGTTCCCGGCGGCGGCCGGTCGGCCAGCAGTGGCCTGTCCACACCCATCACGCCGTCGTAGCGCACGCCCGTCGGATCGTCGATCGAGTCGGTCTCGACGTGCAGCGCGATCGGAGACCACCAGCCACCGAATCCGACACCCTGCCCGGCGAAGCTGTCGCCGCAGATCTGCAGGATGCCACTGGGAAACTCCATGAACTCACACAGGTCGGTCGCGCCTACACCGTAATCCCTTGTCGGCGTGCCGGTTCCGGCGGTGGGGCCGATGCGGATCACCTGGCCGGGCGCCAGCGGCGGCAAGATCGGCTCCGGGATGGGGGCCGGTGGATCGGCATGCGCCGACGGGGCGATCAGCATCCACGCAGCCGCGACCGCCCCAACGGCGGCACGGCGGGCGGAACTCACCCGCGGATCACAACTCGGCGGCCAGCAACTCGGCGATCTGAATTGTGTTCAGCGCCGCACCTTTTCGCAGATTGTCACCGGACACGAACAAGGCCAGCCCGCGCTCATCCGGCACACCGGGATCCTGGCGGATGCGCCCGACGAGAGACTCATCCACCCCGGCGGCGGCCAACGGCGTCGGCACGTCGACCAGCTTCACCCCGGGTGCGCCGTCCAACAGCTCGCGTGCCCGCTCGACCGACAACGGCCTGGCGAACTCGGCGTTGATCGACAGCGAATGGCCGGTGTACACCGGCACCCGCACACACGTCCCGCTCACCAAAAGGTCTGGGATGCCGAGGATCTTGCGACTTTCGCTGCGCAGCTTCTGGTCCTCGTCGGTCTCGCCGGAACCGTCGTCGACGTAGGAACCGGCCAATGGCACCACATTGAACGCGATCGGCGCGACGTACTTGCTGGGCGCCGGGAACTCCAGCGCCGAGCCGTCCTGCACCAGCTGCTCGCTGTCGTCGGCCACAGCCCGCACCTGCCCGAAGAGTTCCTGAACGCCGGCCACCCCGCTGCCGGACACCGCCTGGTAGGTCGAGGCGATCATCCGCACCAGCTGGGCTTCGTCGTGCAGCGGCTTGAGCACCGGCATCGCGGCCATGGTGGTGCAATTCGGGTTGGCGATAATGCCTTTCGGAAGAGATCGAGCCCGGTTGGCGACATCTCTTTCGAAGTTGACCTCGCTGACCACCAGCGGCACGTCGGGGTCCTTGCGCCACGCCGACGAGTTGTCGATGACCACCGCACCGGCATCGGCGAACCGCAGTGCCTGCACCCGCGACATCGTCGCGCCGGCGGAGAACAATGCGATGTCCAGGCCGGAAGGATCAGCGGTTTCGGCGTCCTCGACCTCTATCTCCTGCCCGCGGAACGGCAGCTTCTTGCCTTGCGAGCGAGCCGACGCAAAGAACCGCACGCTTACCGCGGGGAAATCGCGTTCCTCCAGTAGGGTGCGCATCACCCGGCCGACCTGACCGGTCGCGCCCACCACACCGATGTTGACCATTTAACGTCCCGTTCCCGCGTAGACCACAGCTTCCTCATCGCCACCCAGCCCGAACGCCTCGTGCAGGGCCACTACCGCCTTGTCCAGCTCAGTGTCCTTGATCAGCACCGAGATTCGGATCTCCGAGGTGGAGATCAGGTCGATGTTGACGCCCACACCGGCGAGCGCCTCGCAGAACTTCGCGGTGACGCCGGGATGGGTGCGCATGCCCGCACCGACGAGCGACACCTTGCCGATGTGGTCGTCGTAGAGCACCTGGGCGAACCCGATCTCCTCCTGAAGCGATGTCAGCTTCTCGACCGCGCCCGGACCGCTTTCCCGCGAGCAGGTGAAGGTGATGTCGGTCTTGCCGTCCTCGATCTTGGAGATGTTCTGCAGCACCATGTCGATGTTCACGTCGGCGTCGGCGACGGCGCGAAACACCTTGGCGGCGTAGCCAGGAACGTCGGGGATGCCGACGATGGTCACCTTGGCCTCGCTGCGATCGTGTGCGACTCCGGTCAGGATGGCGTCTTCCATGGGGATGTCCTCTATCGATCCAGTCACGAATGTCCCGGGTTTGTCCGAGTAGGACGACCGGACATGGATGGGAACGTTGTAGCGGCGTGCGTATTCCACGCAGCGCAACATCAGCACCTTGGCGCCGCAGGCGGCGAGCTCGAGCATTTCCTCGAAACTGACGCTGTCCAGCCGGCGGGCTTTGGTCACGATGCGCGGGTCGGCGGTGAAGATGCCGTCGACGTCGGTGTAGATCTCGCACACGTCGGCGTTCAGCGCGGCGGCCAGCGCGACGGCAGTGGTGTCCGACCCGCCGCGGCCGAGCGTGGTGACGTCCTTGCTGTCCTGGCTGACGCCCTGGAAGCCGGCGACCAGAACGATCAGGCCCTCGTCGAGCGCGGACTGCAGCCGGCTCGGGGTGACGTCAATGATCTTGGCGTTGCCGTGCGTGCTGGTGGTGATCACGCCGGCCTGCGACCCGGTGAACGACCGGGCCTGCGCGCCCAGCGAGGCGATGGCCATCGCAACCAGGGCGTTGGAGATCCGCTCGCCCGCGGTCAGCAGCATGTCCATTTCGCGCGGCGGCGGCGCCGGGCACACCTGCTTGGCCAGATCGAGCAGGTCGTCGGTGGTGTCACCCATCGCCGAGACCACCACGACCACGTCATTGCCGGCCTTCTTGGTCTCGACGATGCGTTCAGCGACGCGGCGGATCCGCTCGGCGTTCGACACCGAGGATCCGCCGTATTTCTGCACGACGAACGCCACTTAGAAACCTTTCGCGATGGGGTCCCACCAAGAATAAGGGTTTGGCGCATCTCATTTACGCCGCCGGTACCGCCGTGACGTGCCCGTTGAACGGCTCGCCCGGACCCGGTGGCGGGGTCCAACGCGCACAATCCGCGGCATCCCAGCAGGTGTGCGGCCGATCGCCGTCGTCGCACTCGGGTCGCTCGGCGATTAGTCGCTGCCCGACATCATGAGGTCGCGTTCACGGGCGGCCGGGGCGAACCGCTGAAGCTGTAACGAGCCCGAAACATCAAACGCTCGTCTACGTAACAGAAACGGTGGTTACTGCCAGTGATCGGCCTCGCGGGGGGCCGCACACTGCAGGAGATGTGAATGGATACAGGAACCACGGCATTCATGCTGTGTTGCATCATCGGCCTCACGCTGATGATTCCCGGGCTCGCGCTCTTCTATGGCGGCATGGTCTCCGTCAAGAGCTCGACCAACATGATGATGATGACCTTCGGGGCCGCGGCCATCGTGGGCATCCTGTGGGTGTTGTTCGGTTTCTCGATGACCTTCGGCACCTCCTACGGCGGATTCGTCGGCAGCTTTACCGAGTTCGACGGAATGTCGAACCTAACCGAGCCGATGACGACCATCGGCGGACTGCCGGTGAGCCTCTTCGCCTTGTTCCAAGCGTTGTTCGCGGCGATCACCGTCGCGCTGATCTCGGGCGCGGCCGCCGACCGGATGAAGTTCGGCGCCTGGATGGTCTTCGCCGCGATATGGGCGGTGCTGGTGTACTTCCCGGTCGCGCACTGGGTCTTCGCGTTCGACGGCGTGGTGACGGAGAACTCCGTCGGCGGCTGGATTGCCAACAAACTCCACGCCATCGACTTCGCCGGCGGCACGGCGGTCCACATCAACGCCGGCGCCGCGGCCCTCGCGGTCGCGATCGTGCTTGGCAAGTCCGCGCTCTGGGGCCAGCTGCGCAAGCCCCACAACGTGCCGCTCACGCTGCTAGGTGCGGGTCTGCTCTGGGCGGGGTGGTATGCGTTCAACGGCGGCTCGGCGCTGGCCGCAGGAAACTCTGCGGCCATCGTCATGGTTACGACGTTCGTCGCCACCTGCGCGGCGACGCTGGCCTGGCTGGCGGTCGAGAAGATCAAGGACGGCCACGTCACCGGTGTCGGAGCGGCGTCCGGCGCGATCACCGGCCTCGTCGCCATCACCCCCGCTTGTGGGGCGGTCACACCGGTCGGAGCGATATTCGTCGGCGCGATCGCAGGCGCCATCTGTGTGTACGCGGTCGGGCTGAAGTCGCGGTTCGGCTACGACGACACCCTCGACGTCGTCGGCGTTCACCTCGTCGGTGGTGTGATCGGCACCCTGCTGATCGGCTTCTTCGCCAGTGAAAACATGCCGAACGCCACCAACGGCCTGCTCTACGGCGGCGGCTTCGACCAGCTGTGGAGGCAGGCCGTCGCGGCCGGGGCGGTGATGGCCTACTCGTTCATCGTCGCGTTCATCATCGCGTTCGCGATCAAGAAGACGATTGGCATCCGCATCTCTCCCGACGAAGAAGAGGCGGGCATCGACGCCAAGTTCCACCGGGACTCGGCGTACGAGCTGCAGCCAGCCTGACACGGACTCCGGCCGGCGCGGAACACTCACCCGCGCCGGCCGGCCGCCGTGCGTGCAGTTTCATATCGTGATACTTTGATTCATCTCAAGAGACAAGGTTGACCAAGATGTCGTCCGACCTCGCCGCCCTGGCCGAACAGTCAGGAACGAAGTTCATCCTCGCGCTGTTCGTCGACCTGCGCGGTAAGCCGTGCGCGAAGCTGGTACCGGTCGAGGCCGTCGATCTCCTCGCCACCGAAGGTGTCGGCTTCGCCGGCTACGCCGTCGGTGCCATCGGCCAGGAGCCGAAAGATCCGGACATCATGGCCATTCCGGATCCGGCGTCATTCACGCCGATTCCGTTCATCAAGGACGGCCTGGCGATCGTGCACTGCGACCCGCACGTCGAGGGCGAGCCGTGGCCTTACGCGCCCCGCGTCATCCTCAAGGCGCTGATCCAGCGGGCGGCCGACGCCGGATTCGAGCCGTGGGTAGGGGCGGAGGTCGAGTACTTCCTGTTGACCCGCAACGCCGACGGCGGCCTCGCCACCGCGGACACGGCCGATACCGCCGCCCAACCGTGCTACGACGCGCGCGGCGTCACCCGGATGTATGACCACCTCACCACGATCTCAGCGGCGATGAACCAGCTCGGCTGGTCGAACTACGCCAACGACCACGAGGACGGCAACGGCCAGTTCGAGCAGAATTTCCAGTTCGCCGACGCACTTACCACCGCGGACCGCGTTGTGACGTTGCGTTATCTGCTGACGATGATCGCGGCCGAACGCGGCATGGTGGCCACCTTCATGCCAAAGCCGTTCGCCGACAGGACCGGCAGCGGCCTGCATCTGCACCTGTCGCTGACCAGCGGTGGCGCCCCGACATTCCCTGGCGAGGAGGACGAACGCGGGCTGGGCCTCTCGCCGACTGCATACTCCTTTATAGGTGGCATCCTCGACCACGCGTGTGCACTCCAAGCGGTTATCGCACCAACGGTCAACTCCTACAAGCGAACCGGCTCGACGACGCCGGCGTCCGGCGCATCGTGGGCGCCGCGCACACCGACCTACGGCGGCAACGACCGCACTCACTACATCCGCGTCCCCGACTCGGCGCGCATCGAGTTGCGGGGTAGCGATGGTTCGGCCAACCCGTATCTGGCCATCGCCGCCGCGCTGGGCGCGGGCATCGACGGCATCAAGCGCAGCGCGGATCCCGGAGCCGTTGGTTCCCAAGGCCGGTCGTCGCTGCCGCCGACGCTGCTGCACGCGGTCGAGGATCTCGAGGGCAACGCCGTCGTCGCCGGCGTCCTCGACGCTGTGGGCGAGGGAGTGGCCGCCTACTTCGCGAACCTTAAGCGCGAGGAGTTCTTCGCCTACCACAGCGCAGTCAGTCCCTGGGAGGTCGACCACTACCTGACCGCGTTCTAGTACCTCCGACGAGAAGGGAGACAAGCCATGTGCGGGATCGTGGGACTGCATCTGCGTAACCCGGATCTCCATCCCCGGCTGGGGCAGCTGCTCACCGGAATGTTGTGCGAGATGGCTGACCGTGGTTCCGACTCCGCAGGCGTCGCCGTGTACGGCGATCCGACGTGGACCCCGCCCGGAAGCGGCAGCGTCTCACTGCTTGAGGTCGACGCGACCACCGAGGAGGTGGCCTCCGCGTTAGGACCCGACGTAACAGTCACTCGACTCGACGAGACGTATCTCGTTACGGCACAGACGTCGTCGACCTCACTTGTGGCCGCTGCCAAGGCGGCCTACCCGCGGGCTCTGATCGCCGGCTTCGGCGCCGATGTTGCGGTGCTCAAAGGCGTTGGGCACCCAAGGGTGCTGACCGATGCCTGGGGATTGGCCAACGCCGCGGGCTGGCAGGGCGTTGGTCACACCCGCATGGCGACGGAGTCTGCCGTGACACCGTCGGGCTGTCATCCCTATGCGGTCGGGCCTGATCAATGTCTGGTGCACAACGGCTCGTTCGCCAACCACGCCACCATACGTCGCGAATTACGTTCCGTCGGAGTCGAATTCGACAGCGAGAACGACACCGAGGTCGGTGCCCGATTCGTCGCCCGCAAACTCGCCAACGGCTTGGACGTGGAGACAGCGCTGAAGGAGCTGTGCGGCACATTCGACGGCTTCTACACGCTGCTGGTGTCCAACCGCGACTCGTTCGCCGTCGTCCGCGACGCAATCGCGTGCAAGCCGGCCGTCATCGCCGAGACCGACGACTGGGTCGCGATGGCCAGTGAGTATCGGGCATTCGTCGGCCTGCCCGGCGTCGAGAAGGCCAAGATCTGGGAGCCCGAGCCCGAGGTGGTCTACGCATGGAGAAGATGACAGCAACGCTGTCCTCAAGAACTTTCGACCTGCGCTCGGTGCCGGTGCGCGAAGTGAACGCCGCCCTGCATGCCCCATGCCTGTCCGGCGAGTTCGTGATCGAAAACCCTTCAGGAGCACACAATCTCGCGGTCGGCGTCGATGCCCCGGTGAAGGTCACCGTTGACGGCCACGTCGGCTACTACGCCGCAGGCATGAATCAGCAAGCCGAGATCACCATCAACGGCAACGCCGGCACCGGCGTGGCCGAGAACATGATGAGTGGCAGCGTGTGGGTCAAGGGCAACGCGTCGCAGTCGGCCGGCGCCACCGCCCACGGCGGCCTCCTAGTCATCGAGGGCAATGCCGCTGCGCGGTGCGGCATTTCGATGAAGGGAGTCGACATCGTCGTTGGCGGCGATATCGGCCACATGTGCGCGTTCATGGCGCAGGCCGGCAGGCTGGTGGTGCGTGGCGATGCCGGTGAGGCACTCGGAGACTCGATCTATGAGACGCGCATCTACGTTCGTGGCACGATCGCGTCGCTGGGCGCGGACTGCGTCGCCAAGGAGATGCGGCCCGAACACCACCAAGAGCTCGAATGCCTCTTGAAGGCGGCCGGTTTCGAGGACGACGAAACGAAGGCCTACACCCGCTACGGCTCGGACCGCGCCCTGTATCACTTCCACGTCGACAACGCAGCGGTCTACTGACATGGCCTACACAACCGACGCACGCGCGTCACTGGGTTTGCGTGAATCCGCTACCTTCGACCGGCCCACCATCGCCGCCATCCAGCGTGCGGCGGAAACCGGCATCTACGACATCCGCGGCTGGGGCGCCAAGCGGCCACTGCCCCATTTCGACGATCTGCTGTTCCTTGGCGCGTCGATGTCTCGCTACCCCCTCGAGGGGTACCGCGAAAGGTGCGGTACAGATGTCGTCCTCGGTAACCGCCACGCCAAACATCCGCTGCACCTTGACATCCCGGTCACCATTGCCGGCATGTCGTTCGGCGCGCTGTCCGGCCCGGCCAAGGAGGCACTCGGCCGGGGCGCCAGCGAGGTCGGCACCTCCACCACGACCGGCGACGGCGGTATGACCGCGGAGGAACGTGGACAAAGTAAATACCTTGTGTACCAGTACCTGCCGTCGCGCTATGGGATGAACCCCGACGACCTGCGCAAGGCCGACGCGATCGAGGTGGTTCTCGGCCAGGGCGCCAAACCCGGCGGTGGCGGAATGCTACTCGGGCAGAAGATCTCCGAACGCGTCGCCGGTATGCGCACACTGCCCGAGGGCATCGATCAGCGCTCGGCCTGCCGGCACCCCGACTGGACGGGTCCCGACGACCTGACCATCAAGATCGGCGAGCTGCGTGAGATCACCGACTGGGAAAAGCCGATCTATGTCAAGATCGGCGCCACTCGGACGTACTACGATGTGAAGCTCGCCGTGCACGCCGGCGCCGACGTCGTGGTAGTCGATGGCATGCAAGGCGGCACCGCCGCTACCCAAGAGGTGTTCATCGAGCACGTCGGCATTCCAACCCTCGCCGCGATCCCGCAGGCCGTCCAGGCGTTGCAGGAACTCGGAGTGCACCACAAGGTTCAGCTGATCGTCTCCGGCGGTATCCGCAGCGGCGCCGACGTGGCCAAGGCGCTGGCGCTGGGCGCGGATGCGGTGGCGATCGGCACTGCCGCGCTGATCGCGCTGGGCGACAACCATCCGCGTTACGCCGCCGAGTACGAAAAGCTCGGCAGCGCAGCGGGTTTCTACGACGATTTCCAGGACGGGCACGACCCGGCCGGCATCAGTACGCAAGATCCTGAGCTCGCCGCGCGGTTCGACCCGGTGGCCGGCGGCCGCCGACTGGCCAATTACGTGCGGGTGCTCACGATGGAGGCCCAAACCATCGCCAGGGCCTGCGGCAAGGCGCACGTTCTGCATCTGGAGCCGGAGGACCTCGTCGCGGTCAGCATCGAGGCGGCGGCCATGGCACGGGTACCCCTCGCCGGGACCGAATGGATTCCCGGCCAATGATCACAACAGACGTCGTGATCATCGGCGCCGGCATCGAGGGCGCCGCTGCGGCCTGGGCACTGTCACAGCGCGGGATCACCGATGTTGTGGTGGCCGAACGCAATACGGTTGCCTCAGGGATGACGGGTAAGTCCAGCGGCATCGTCCGGTGCCACTACGGCGTGAGCTCGCTTGCCGCCATGGCGACCGTCGGGTTGGAGGTCTTCGAGAAGGCCGAGGAGATATTCGGCCATGACATCGGCTTCCGGCAGGCCGGCTACGTCGTCGGCGTCGGCGAGCCGAACGTCGAATCGCTGCGTAAAAGCCTTGCGGCACAACGAGCCGTCGGTGTGCAGACCGAAGAGATCGAGCGCGCCGAGGTGGCCCGGATGTGGCCGTTCGCCGATCTGGACCCGTTCGCATCGTTCGGCTGGGAGGCGCGCGGTGGGTATGGCGACGCCTACCAGACGGCGCAGGCCTTCGCGGTCTCGGCACGCGGCGCCGGTGTCCGGGTGCGCCAGGGCTGCGAGGTAGCCGGACTTCTGCTCGCCGGCGACAAGGTCACCGGTGTCCGGCTGACCGACGGAAGCGAGGTCTCCACCGGCACCGTCGTCGTCGCCACCGGGGTCTGGACGAAGCCCTTTCTCGAGCCGTACGGGATCGACGTCCCGATCCGGGTGGTGCGCGAGCAGATCGTGATGATCAACCCCGGAGTCGAGATCGGCCCGGTCCCAGTCTTTTCCGATCTCGTCTCGTTGCAATACATCCGCCCGGAGCTCGGTGGTGACGTGTTGTTCGGCAACAGCGATCTGTCCGACGTCTCGGTGGCCGACCCGGACAACTACCTCAACCGTGCCGACGACGCCTTCATCGACCTCACCGTCGACAAGGTCGGCACCCGGTTCCCTGCATTCATCGACGCGGCGATCAGGAGCAGCTACGCCGGCTGCTACGACGTCACGCCCGACTGGAACCCGGTGATCTCGAGGACCGCCATCGACGGCCTCATGGTGGCCGCCGGCTTCAGCGGACACGGATTCAAGATCGCACCGGCCGTCGGCCGCCTCATCGCCGACCTCATCGTGGACGGGCGAAGCGCCGACCCGCGCATCCCGGAATCCGACTTCCGGTTGTCCCGATTCGCCGAGGGCGAGCGGCTCAAGAGCCCGTATCCGTATGTCGGTGCCGGACAGATGCGATGATTCCTGGCAGGAAACATGACAGACGTTCCGCTACTTCGCAATAAGTCCGGCACCGCCCGCGACCGGGATCCGCACGCCCCTGTCGGGGAACTCGAGTTCGAGGCCGCAATCGGTCGCAATGTGCGGCAGCTGCGCGCGCAGCTTGGGCTCACGGTCGCCGAGATGGCCGCGCGCGTCGGCATTTCCAAGGCGATGATGTCCAAGATCGAGAACGCGCAGACGTCGTGCAGCCTGTCCACCCTGGCGTTACTGGCGACGGGCTGCGACGTCCCGGTCACCACCCTGTTCCGCGGCGCGGACGTCGAGCGGCCCGCCGCGTTCGTCAAGGCCGGCACCGGCGCACGCATCGTGCGCAACGGCACCCGGGAGGGCCACGAGTACCAGCTGCTGGGCTCGCTGCGGGGAGAGCACAAGCGGCTGGAATGTCTCCACGTCACGCTGTCGGAGAAGAGCCAGACCTATCCGCTGTTCCAGCACCCGGGCACAGAGTTCATCTACATGCTCGAAGGGGTGATGGACTACAGCCACAGCCGTTCGGTCTATCGGCTGCATCCGGGCGACTCTCTGCAGATTGACGGCGAGGGCGCGCACGGACCGGTCGACCTGGTGGAGGTCCCGATCCGTTTTCTGTCGGTGATCGCTTTCCCCGACTCGCAGGTTTAGCTGTAGGGCTTCGCGGCGGCACTCACGACGTCCACCACGGCGTCGCAGCGTTCACCACCGCCGTCGACGGTAACGGTGGGCCCGGAAGCGCGAGCAGCCCACGCCCTGAGTGCAGAGTCAACGCGTTTGGGGCCCGCGGCCAAGCTTGATACAGTGGGCTCACCATGTCTTCGGTACAGCGGGTGCTCCTTCTCGGCCGCCGCGACGGGGTCTGATCCAGACCGGCTTCCCGTCGCGGGTGTTTCGCGATGCGCCGGTCTTGAGTCCATCCAAACTCCCGGAGCGATCACCGTGACTATCTTCTCGAAACCCGCACCAGATTCACCCGACGTCTTCACGTCGGTCCGCACCATCACCACACCTGTTGGCGAACCCAACCCCGGCCAGCCCGGCTGGAACACCCAGCGCCGCACGTCGATGCCGGTCAGCCGCTACCGCACCTTCGCCGAGGAAGTCGAGCCCCTCACGCTGGGCGACCGCACCTGGCCCGACCGCGTCGTCACCACGGCCCCCATGTGGTGTGCGGTGGACCTGCGCGACGGCAACCAGGCGCTGATCGACCCGATGAGCCCGGCCCGCAAGCGCCGCATGTTCGACCTGCTGGTACGCATGGGCTACAAGGAGATCGAGGTCGGCTTTCCCTCGGCCAGCCAGACCGACTTCGACTTCGTCCGCGAGATCATCACCGAAGGCGCGATCCCAGAGGACGTCACCATCCAGGTGCTGACGCAGTGCAGGCCAGAGCTGATCGAGCGGACGTTCCAGGCGTGCGAGGGCGCGCCCCGCGCGATCGTGCACTTCTACAATTCGACGTCGATCCTTCAGCGGCGCGTGGTGTTCCGCGCCGACCGTGAGGCGGTCAAGGCGATCGCCACCGACGGCGCGCGCAAGTGCGTCGAGGAGGCGGCGAAGTATCCGGCCACGCTGTGGCGGTTCGAGTACTCGCCCGAGTCCTACACCGGCACCGAACTGGAGTACGCCAAGGATGTCTGCGACGCGGTCTCCGACGTCGTCCAGCCCACCCCGGAGTGGCCGCTTATCGTCAACCTGCCCGCGACAGTGGAGATGGCCACGCCGAATGTCTACGCGGACTCGATCGAGTGGATGAGCCGCCACCTCGCCCGTCGGGACAGCATCATCCTGAGCCTGCACCCGCACAATGACCGCGGAACCGCCGTTGCCGCAGCGGAATTGGGCTACCAGGCCGGTGCCGACCGGATCGAGGGCTGCCTGTTCGGCAACGGCGAACGCACCGGCAACGTGTGCATCGTGACGCTGGGCCTGAACCTGTTCGCCCGCGGCGTCGACCCGCAGATCGACTTCTCCAACATCGACGAGATCCGTCGCACCGTCGAGTACTGCAACCAGCTGCCGGTGCACGAACGCCACCCGTACGGCGGCGATCTGGTGTACACCGCGTTCTCCGGCAGCCACCAGGACGCCATCAACAAGGGTCTGGACGCGATGAAGGTGTCGGCCGACGAGCAGGACGCCGATGTTGACGACATCCTGTGGCAAGTCCCATATCTGCCGATCGACCCGCGCGACGTCGGCCGCACCTATGAGGCCGTCATCCGGGTGAACTCGCAGTCCGGCAAGGGTGGCGTGGCCTACATCATGAAGGCCGATCACGGGCTGGTGCTGCCGCGCCGCCTGCAGATCGAGTTCAGCCAGGCGATCCAGAGGATCACCGACGGCGAGGGCGGCGAGGTGTCGTCGAAGGAAATGTTCGACGTCTTCTTCGAGGAGTACCTGGCGCCGGTGCGGCCGCTGGAGCGGATCCGGCAGAAGGTGATCGCCTCGGAGGTCGACGGCGGCACCGACACCATCGAGGCGACGGTCAAGATCGACGGCGTCGAGACGGACATCCGGGGATCGGGCAACGGCCCGCTCGCGGCGTTCGTCGACGCACTGTGCAGCGTCGGCATTCAGGTGCACGTGCTGGACTACTCCGAACACGCGATGTCGGCCGGCGAGGGGGCGCAGGCGGCGGCCTACGTGGAGGCGTCGGTGAACGGCCAGACGATCTGGGGCGTCGGCATCGCGACGTCGATCACCACCGCGTCGCTCCGGGCCGTGGTATCGGCGGTCAACCGCGCGGCTTCCCATGGTTAACTGACGCGCGCGTAAAGAATTGCGCTGTCAAGCCGTCAAGAAGGAGCGGGCATGGACTGGGGCTCAACCTGGGATTTTCTTTGGCACTTCCTGATCATCTTCGCGTGGATCGCTTACCTGCTGTTGTTGTTCCAGATCCTGACGGATCTCCTCTGGCGGGACCACACGACGTCGGGCTGGGTGAAGGCGATCTGGGTGGTTTTCCTCCTCGTATTTCCCTGGTTCACCGCGGTGATCTACCTGATCGCCAGGGGCAAGGGCATGACCGAACGTGCTCGGGAGGCCGCCGAGGCGGCCAAGAAGCAAACCGATGACTACATCAAGCAGGCTGCGGGGCGTTCGCCGGCACAGGAGATTGCCGATGCGAAAGGCCTTCTGGAGTCGGGGGCGATCAACCAGGCCGAGTTCGACTCCCTGAAGGCCAAGGCTCTGAGTTAGTCGAGGAAGGCGCTCAGCAGCCGGTCCACAAGACCGGCGGCATCTTGCGCGCCCTGCTCGGGCGCAATGGTGAGGTTGCTGAAGACAAAGCCGTTGAGCAACCTGCTGAGCTCGTCCATCCGCTCCGGCGTCGGGGTGAAGCCGGCGGCCTCGAAGATGAGCGTCGCCGACTTCACCGCGGCCGCCTGCAACTCCTTCATCAACGGCCGAAGCTCTTCGCGCCGGGTGCTCTCCATGAAGAGTTCGAACCGCGCAAGCGTCCACCGGCGAAACTGCTCGTCGGGGTCGAGCATGCGAATCATCAATGCCTTCAAGGCATCGCGGGATAGCGGTCCGATCGCCGACCGCAGTGCCTCGACCCGCTGCCAATGCAGATCAACCGTTCGTGCCGCGGTCGCTTCGAGCAGCGCCTGCCGGTTCCGGAAGTAGTTCGAGGTGGTTCCCGCGGGAAGGCCGGTCCGGCTGTCGACCTGCCGATGCGTCAGACCCCCGACGCCGTCGTCGCACAGGATGTCGATCGCGGCGTCGAGGATCTGATTACGTCGTTCCGGGTTGGGCGGCATCAGTTCTTATATTGCAGGCGCGAGAACATTGTGAGGAACACCGGGTACACCAGGATCAGCAGGAACCAGCTGAACCACATCGGGAACCACGTCATCAACGTCGTATCCCAGATGATGTAGCTGCAGTAGACGTGCAGCGGCACGCTGCCGGCGATATAGACCACTGAGCCGGTGAAAAGCGTCCTGTGCCGCTTGTTGGCGAACCGGACGCGATGATTCACCAGAAGCAGGATGCCGGTGATGCCGGCGTAGGCCATCGGCACGAGCAGGAATTTGTCGGTCGTCGGCGTGACCATGTATCGCATGGTCATGTCGTCTCCGAAGATCACCCGGTACAGGTGCCAGATGACGCCGATCGAGATGGTCAGCATGGCGGCTTCGCGGAAGAAGTAGCCGCGACGGCGGTAGGTGGCCCAGAAGGAATCTTGTTGTACTACGTCTGTAGTGATTGTGTTCATACGCAGAAGCTACCACTACGTACGTAGTGATTACAAGAGGGTTGTTCAGAAAAGGGCGAACTGCTCGCCTGCGAGCGTGGTGTCGGTGAATTCCTCGATGCCCGCCCCGCCGATGACTGTGTCTAGGTACCGCATGAAATCGGCATCGCTGACCAGCGGAACGCCCAGGTCGTGGGCCTGATAGCCCTTCCCATGCTCGGGTTGGGGTTGGTTGCAGATGACCAGTGAGGTCTCGGGGTCGACGTTGTCGGTGTAGGCAAGGCCGGCGTGCACAATCCGCTCGATCAGCTCTTCGTGGGTGCGGGTGACCTCGGCCGACAGCGCCACCCTCATGCCCTGCACAAGCGGCCGGCCGGCGCTGAACCGGCCGGGGTTGACGTACGGGCAGGGCAGCCGTGACGCGAGCATTTTCAGCGGCCGCAACTCCTCATGGGTGACCTGGCCGTTGGGCCAATACCGCCGCATCACTGGGCGCACCGGCAACCAGACCTTGCGTTCCCGGGCGCGGATCAACACCGGTTTGAGGATCTGCGCGAGGACCATGGCGTCGTCCAGCGCGTCGTGCGGCTTCATCTGCGTGATGCCCCAATGGCCGGCCAGCGTCTCCAGCCGCAGGTTGTCGGTGCCCAGTTCGAGGCGGCGGGTCAGCTCCACCGTGCACATCACCGTGTCGATCGGCAGTTCCGCCCCGACCATTTCGGCTTCGGCGGCCAGGAACGAGTAGTCGAAGCCCACGTTGTGGGCGACGAGGGTGCGGCCGCGCAACAGATCCCTGAGGTCGCCGACGACGTCGCCGAAACACGGTTGCCCTTCGAGCATGTCGGCAGTCAGACCGTGCACATGGGTGGGCCCGGGATCGACGCCGGGGTTGAGCAGGCTGTAGAGGCTGCGCTCGACGTTGCCGTCGTCGCCGAGGGCCAGTGCTGCGATGCTGACGATCCGAGCCTGCCCGGGGCGGAATCCGGACGTCTCCACGTCGACGACGGCCCAGCCTGCGCCGGTTTCGGCTGCCGGCCGGCCCCAGGTTTGGCTCACAAACGCCAGGATGGCACGGTGCTCCGACATCGCCGGATCGCTGGGCTGCGTGTCGTCCACCTAAAATGCCGGGGATGGTCACCGCTCGTGGACGTGTCGCTCTTGCGGCCGGGGCCGGCGCGCGATGGGCGTCGCGGATCACCGGGCGCGGCGCCGGCGCGATGATCGGTGGTCTGGTCGCGCTGGCACTCGACAAGTCCGTCCTGCACCAGCTGGCCGAGCGCCGCCGCACGGTCGTCGTGACCGGGACGAACGGCAAGTCGACCACCACCCGGATGATCGCGGCGGCGCTGAGCACAGTGGGGCCCGTCGCCACAAACGCCGAGGGCGCGAACATGGACGCCGGCCTGGTGGCGGCTCTCGCGGGCCGGCGTGATGCCAATCTGGCGGCGCTGGAGGTCGACGAGATGCACGTGCCTCATGTGGCCGACGCCGTCGACCCGTCGGTCATCGTGTTGTTGAACCTGTCGCGGGACCAGTTGGACCGGGTCGGCGAGATCAACCACATCGAGCGGACGTTGAGGGGCGGGCTGGCCCGCCACCCGTCGACGGTGGTGGTGGCCAATTGCGACGACGTGCTGATGACGTCGGCGGCCTATGACAGCCCCAACGTGGTGTGGGTCGCAGCTGGCGGCGGCTGGGCGAACGACTCGGTGAGCTGTCCGCGGTCCGGCGAGATCATCGTGCGGGATCACACGCATTGGTATTCGACCGGAACGGATTTCAAGCGGCCCAGCCCGCAGTGGTGGTTCGACGATTCGAATATCTATGGGCCCGACGGGCTTTCGCTGCCGATGAGGCTTGCGTTGCCTGGAACGGTGAACCGCGGCAATGCCACGCAGGCCGTGGCGGCGGCGGTGACATTGGGCGCGGACCCGGCCGTGGCGGTGGCGGCGGTCTCGGGTGTCGACGAGGTGGCCGGCCGGTACAGCACGGTGCAGCTCGGCCAGCACACGGTTCGGATGCTGCTGGCGAAAAATCCGGCCGGCTGGCAGGAGGCGCTGTCGATGGTGGACACCGACGTCGGGTCGGTGGTGATCGCGGTCAACGGACAGGTGCCCGACGGCGAGGACCTGTCGTGGTTGTGGGACGTCAACTTCGAGCATTTCGTCGAGCACCCGGTGGTGGCCGCCGGGGAGCGGGGCAGCGACCTGGCTGTACGCCTTGGCTATGCGGGCGTCGAGCACACCCTCGTGCATAACGCCGTTTCGGCCATCACGTCCTGCCCGCCGGGCCATGTCGAGGTGGTCGCCAACTACACCGCGTTTCTGCAACTCAACCGGACGTTCGGGCGGGGTGGGCGCAGTGGCTGAGTCGACGGTGCGCATCGGGCTGGTGCTGCCCGACGTGATGGGGACGTACGGCGACGGCGGCAATTCGGTGGTGCTGCGGCAGCGATTGCGGTTGCGGGGGATTGACGCCGAGGTGGTCGAGATCACGCTGTCGGATGCCGTGCCGTCGTCGCTGGATCTCTACACCCTTGGCGGGGCCGAGGATTACGCGCAGCGGCTGGCGACCAAGCACCTTCTGCGATATCCGGGGCTGCAGGAGGCGGCGGCCCGTGGCGCGCCGGTGCTGGCGATCTGCGCGGCGATCCAGGTGCTGGGGTACTGGTATGAGACGTCTTTGGGTGAGCGGGTCGACGGGGTCGGCATGCTCGATCTGACCACGTCTCCGCAGGACAAACGAACCATCGGCGAGGTCGTATCCGAGCCGCTGCTGCCCGGGCTGACGCAGAGGTTGACGGGCTTCGAAAACCACCGCGGCGGAACGGTTTTGGGGCCGGCAGCGTCACCGCTGGCGCGGGTGATCCGCGGGGCGGGCAACCGCGCGGGTGACGGCATCGACGGCGCGGTGCAGGGCAGCGTGATCGCCACCTACCTGCACGGGCCTTGTCTGGCCCGCAATCCTGAGTTGGCCGATCTGCTGCTGTCCCGTGTCGTCGGCGAGTTGGCGCCGCTGGAAATCGACGAGGTCGCGCTGCTGCGCCGCGAACGCCTGGCCGCACCCCGCCGCGCCTAGGGCCGCCAGCCGCGAGAGAGCAACGCGGCCCGTGCCCGCTCGACGATCTCGGCAGGCCGGTCCTCTTTGATCACTTGATCGACAATCCAGCCCAAACTCCTGGCCTTGCGCAGCGATCGGATGTCCTTGGTGTATTGCCTGCGGTCGGTGCGGTGTTGATCTCCGTCATACTCCGACACAACCAAGAACTCCTCCCAGCCCACGTCGGCCATCCGAACTAGTCGCCCACGGCCCTCGACGATGGGAATTTGAGTTGTGGGCCTTGGCAATCCCGCATCGATATACAGCAACCGCAGCCAGGTCTCCTTCGGTGAGGCGGCACCGCCGTCGACTAGCGGCAGCGCAATCCTCAACGACTTGAGGCCGCGCGCGCCGCGATATCGCTTGGCCAGCAGTAGGACGTCCTCAATTGAGAAGGGTGACGCCCGCATAAGCGCGTCGAGCCGAGCGACCGCTTCGTCGCGCCGCAGATGCCGGCCCAGGTCGAACGCCGTCCGCGCACGCGTTGTCACGGGTAACCCAGCGACCCGGGTGATTTCGTCGTCGGCCAACGCCTCGTTGCGGACCAGCAGTCCGCTGGGCGACCGGGCATGGTCCCAGATCAGCTCGATGGGGATGCCATCGTCGACCCAGCTTGCGCCATGCAATGCCGATGCTGCGACGCCCGCGATGACCCCTCGGCTCCCGGATCGCAACCACGCACCCTCGATCCGGTCGCGGAGCGATATGTCGCCTGACCGCGGGACGTACACGCCGCGGAAGATTCGTTGATGCCAGCGACGCAACTCGTGCGCGGTCAGCGCCCCCTGCTCCACCGCCTCGCTGCCGAGAAACACCCTCCGCATGCCGGGATCCTCGCAGCAGGCGCCGACACCGCCACGAGACTGCAGTTGTTGCGAGAAAGTCCGAGTGAGCCGCGCAAGAAGTGCAGTTTCGCGACAACTAGGCCATTGCCCGACGGCCGGCCAACGCGCGGCCCAGCGTCAGCTCGTCGGCGAATTCCAGATCGCCGCCCATCGGCAGACCCGAGGCAATACGCGTCACGGTCAGCCCAGGGATATCGCGCAGCATCCGCACTAGATACGTCGCCGTCGCCTCCCCCTCTGTGTTCGGGTCCGTCGCGATGATCACCTCGGCGACGTCCACGCCATCGACCCGATCACCAATCCTGTTGAGCAGCTCGCGAATTCGCAGCTGCTCCGGCCCAACACCGGACAGCGGGTCCAGCGCGCCGCCCAACACGTGGTAGCGGCCGCGGAATTCGCGCGTGCGCTCGACAGCCTGCACGTCTTTCGGCTCCTCGACCACACACACCAGCGACGCGTCGCGGCGCGAGTCCGAACAGATGCGGCAGCGGTCTTCGTCCGACACATTGCCGCACACCGCGCAGAACTTGACCCCGTCGCGAATTCTTTCCAACGCACCGGTAAGCCGATCAATCTGCGGCGGCTCGACCGATAACAAGTGAAAAGCGATCCGCTGCGCACTCTTCGGCCCGATGCCGGGCAGCTTGCCGAGCTCGTCGATCAGATCCTGGACTGGGCCTTCGAACAAATCAGAGCCCCGGCAGTCCCAGTCCGCCCATCCCGCCGGCTAAGGGGCCAAGGCGGTCATGAGCGAGAATCGTCACTTGTTTGGATGCGTCGGAGATCGCGCCGACGATGAGGTCCTGCAACGTCTCGATGTCGGAGGGGTCGACGACCTTCGGGTCGATCGACACCGCCACCACTTCGCCGCTGCCCTTCATAGTGACCTGCACCAGCCCGCCTCCGGCCTGGCCGTGCACCTCGGAATTGGCCAGCGCCTCCTGTGCCTCCATCAATTGCTGCTGCACCTGCTGGGCTTGTGCGAGGAGTGCCGACATGTCGGGCTGGCCTCCGGGTTGCATGACAGTCCCCTTGCATATTGGTCTCGACTTGATTGCGCCTGGCAGTTGAACTTCAAGCCTAGACGTCAGGGCGCTAACTTGACGCCGTGCCTCTTCCCGCCTGCGTTCGTGTCGGCGTCGTCGGTGTGCTGGTGGCCGCATCGACGCTTGTCGCCCCAAACGCTGCCGCCGTCCCCGCCAACATCGCAGGCATGATCGTTTTCCTGGATCCGGGCCACAACGGCTCCAACGATTCCTCGATCAGCCGGCAGGTGCCGACCGGGCGCGGCGGCACCAAGGACTGCCAGGCCGGCGGAACCTCGACCGACGACGGCTTTCCCGAGCACACCTTCGCCTGGGACACCACGCTGCGCATCCGCCAAGCATTGACCGCCCTTGGCGTGCGAACCGCGATGTCACGCGGCGACGACACGGGCCTCGGCCCCTGCGTCGACGAGCGCGCCGCCATGGCCAACGCCATCAAGCCCAACGCGGTCGTGAGCATCCACGCCGACGGGGGCCCGCCCACCGGCCGCGGCTTCCACGTCCTCTACTCGTCCCCACCGCTCAACGACGCACAGGCCGGGCCCTCGGTGCGGTTCGCGCAGGTCATGCGCGACCAGCTTGCCGCCTCGGGCTTCGTGCCTTCCACCTACATCGGGGGCGGTGGGCTCAATCCGCGCTCTGACATCGCCGGCCTCAACCTGGCTCAGTTCCCGTCGATCCTGGTGGAATTGGGCAACATGAAGAACCCCGTCGATTCGGGATTGATGAAGACGCCCGAGGGCCGGCAGAAGTACGCCGACGCGGTGGTGCGTGGGATCGCGGGCTTCCTGGGCAGCTAGCGGCCCTCGGCACTGAATGTCGGGCCGCTCACCGGCCCTCGGTACTGAATGTCGGGCCGCTCACTGGCCCTCGGTACTGAATGTCGGGCCGCTCACTGGCCCTCCACTTCCTTCTTCAGGTTCTCGAGCACCTCAGCCTGAATCTTGCGCAGCCCCAACGGCGCGAACGTCTTCTCGAAGAAGCCGCCGATACCGCCCGCACCCTGCCACGACGTCTTGACGGTGACTGACGAGCCAGGCCCGGCCGGGGCGACGGTCCAGTTGGTGACCATCGTCGAATTCGCGTCCTTCTCGATGACGGTGTGGCCGGCCACATCGACGTTGGCCTTCACGTCACGCACCCGCGATTTGGTGGCCTGCAGCTTCCACGTGGCCACGGTGCCTGCGCCCCGCCCGCCCTCGAGCACCCGATAGTCGCTGTAATGCGGGGACAGGATCTTCGGGCGCATGCCCCGGTAATCCGCTACGGCCGCCAACACCGCCTCCGGCGCGGCGTCGATCAAGACGGTGCTGGACGCGCTGACCTGGCCCATCGGTGAAACTCCTAGTTAGACGTGGTTTAGCGGTGTGATCCCGGCTTCGTGCGGTCGCATCGGCTGCGACCGCGGACTAGCGTATATGCGTGTCTGTTGAGGGGAGCGACGCACGGTCCGCTCACGCCGCGGGTGTGCAGCGGCTTCTGGCTAGCTATCGCGCGATCCCCCCGAACGCCACCGTCCGGCTCGCCAAACCCACCTCGAACCTGTTCCGGGCGCGGGCCAAGTCCAAGAGCAAGGGCCTGGACACGTCGGGGCTGACCGGCGTCATCGCCGTCGACCCCGACGCGCGGACCGCCGATGTGGCCGGCATGTGCACCTACGAGGAGCTCGTGGCGGCCACCTTGCCCCACGGGCTGTCGCCGCTGGTGGTGCCACAGCTGAAGACCATCACGCTCGGCGGGGCCGTCACCGGGCTCGGCATCGAGTCGACGTCGTTCCGCAACGGCCTGCCCCACGAGTCCGTGCTGGAGATGGACATCCTGACCGGCACCGGCGACGTGCTCACGGTCTCGCCCGACCAGCACTCCGATCTGTACCGCGCCTTCCCGAATTCCTATGGCACGCTTGGCTATTCGGTGCGCCTCAAGATCGAACTGGAACCCGTCAAGCCGTTCGTGGCGCTCAACCATCTGCGTTTTCATTCGCTGCAAGACCTGGTCGCGGCAATGGACCGCATTATCGAAACTGGCGGCATCGCCGGCACCCCGGTCGATTACGTCGACGGCGTGGTGTTCAGCTCCGACGAAAGCTACCTGTGTGTCGGCGCGCAGACCGGCACACCGGGGCCGGTCAGCGACTACTCCGGTCAGCAGATCTACTACCGGTCCATCCAGCATCAGGACGGCGAGAAGCACGACCGGCTCACCATCAATGACTACCTGTGGCGATGGGACACCGACTGGTTCTGGTGCTCCCGGGCGTTCGGCGCGCAGGACCCGCGCATCCGCCGGCTGTGGCCGCGGCGCTATCGGCGCAGCAGCGTCTACTGGAAGCTCATCGGCTATGACCAGCGCTTCAACATCGCCGATCGCATCGAGAAGCGCAACGGCAGACCGCCCCGCGAGCGCGTCGTTCAGGACATCGAGGTGCCCATCGAGAGAACCGCCGAGTTCCTGGACTGGTTCCTCGCGACTGTGCCCATCGAGCCGATCTGGGTGTGTCCGCTGCGCCTTCGGGGCGCCGGGGACTGGCCGCTGTACCCGATCCGCCCGCACCACACCTACGTCAACGTCGGGTTCTGGTCGTCGGTACCGGTCGGACCCACCGAAGGCCACACCAACCGACTGATCGAGCGCAAGGTCAGCGAGCTGGACGGACACAAGTCGCTGTACTCCGATGCGTACTACAGCCAGGACGAATTCGACGAACTCTACGGCGGCGAGGCCTACAAGACCGTAAAGAAGACATACGATCCCGACTCACGTCTGCTCGATCTGTATGCGAAGGCGGTGCAACGACGATGACGACATACAAAGAACGCACGGACGCGCCGGCCAGAAGGCTCACGCTGGCCGAGATCCTGGAGATCTTCGCCGCAGGGCAGGTGCCGCTCAAGTTCACCGCGTACGACGGCAGCACGGCCGGGCCCGAAGACGCCCAGATCGGGCTGGATCTGCGTACCCCGCGCGGCACCACCTACCTGGCCACCGCACCCGGCGAACTGGGGTTGGCCCGCGCCTACGTCTCGGGCGACGTCGAACCGCGCGGCGTGCACCCCGGCGACCCGTACGAGTTGCTCAAGGCGCTGGCCGACAAGATGGACTTCAGGCGGCCACCGGCACGGATACTGGCCAACATCGTCCGCTCCATCGGCTTCGAACACCTCAAGCCGATCGCGCCGCCGCCGGAGGAGGTGCTGCCGCGCTGGCGGCGATTCGCAGAAGGTTTGCGGCACAGCCGAACCCGTGACGCCGAAGCCATCCATCACCACTACGACGTGTCCAACACGTTCTACGAATGGGTGCTCGGCCCGTCGATGACCTACACCTGCGCGTGCTATCCGCATCCCGACGCCACGCTGGAAGAGGCGCAGGAGAACAAGTACCGGTTGGTGTTCGAGAAGCTACGGCTGAAGCCGGGTGACCGGCTGCTCGACGTGGGCTGCGGTTGGGGCGGCATGGTCCGCTACGCCGCGCGACACGGTGTGAAGACGATCGGCGTCACGCTGTCGAAAGAGCAGGCCGCCTGGGCGCAGAAGGCGATTGCGGAACAAGGCCTGACCGATCTGGCCGAGGTCCGTCACGCCGACTACCGGGACGTCCGGGAAAGCGGCTTCGACGCGATCTCCTCGATCGGGCTCACCGAACACATCGGCGTGCAGAACTATCCGTCGTACTTCCGCTTCCTGAAGTCCAAGATGCGCACGGGCGCACTGCTGCTCAACCACTGCATCACCCGCCCGGACAACCGAACGGGGGCGGCTGCAGGAGGCTTTATCGACCGCTACGTCTTCCCCGACGGGGAGCTCACCGGGTCCGGCCGCATCATCACCGAAGCCCAGGACATCGGCCTTGAGGTGGTTCACGAGGAGAACCTGCGCCACCACTACGCACTGACGCTGCGCGACTGGTGCCGCAATCTCGTCGAGCACTGGGACGAAGCGGTCGAGGAAGTCGGGCTGCCCACCGCCAAGGTGTGGGGACTGTACATGGCCGGGTCGAGGTTAGGCTTCGACACCAATGTCGTTCAGCTGCACCAGGTTTTGACGGTGAAGCTCGACTCGCATGGCGGCGACGGCAGCCTCCCGCTGCGGCCATGGTGGACGCCATAGAGCGCACTGACCGGCTCGACGTCGCAATCGACCAAGAGATAGCCAATGGCGGTCGCCTCGAGTCGCGCACTGCATATGACGCCGTCATTGCGTACGGCTGCGGCAACGTTCTTCTACACATCACGTTCGCCGTCCTCACCCTGTTCACATGAGGGCTTTTCTTCTTCCCGTGGATCGTCTGGGCGAACACCGTCCGTGAGCACAAAGTGACGCTTCACGTGGACGCGCACGGCAACATCACTCGTGGCGGCTAGCTTCCGTCGATACGACGCGCGCCAAGTTCGTTCTGAAGTAGTTCGAGCGCGGCTTCCTCGGGGTCGCGGCGCGGCGCCTCGGAGTTGTCGTTGGTGGCCTCGGCCAGCATGCTCTCCTCTTCCTCGTCACGCTGTGGCTGCGCCGCGGGAACGGGTGCGTCGTCGGCCGGCGGTGCGGGAACCGACGCTGCTCCGGCCTCGCAGTGGATCTTCCAGTCCACACCCAGCGCATCCTTGAGCGCTTCGCGAATGACGTCGGCGTTGCGTTGTTCGGAAAGCCGCTTGGCCAGCGGGGCCGATTCGTGGCTGAGCACCAGGGTGTCGCCCTCGACGGCGCGGACGATCGCGCCGGCCAGCATCACCTCGGTGGTGCGGCTGCGCTGACGGACCTTGTCGCGCACCGTCGTCCACATGCTGCGCACGGCCGCCGCGTTCGGCTCGCCGGTGAGGGCCGCGGGTGGGGGCGCCTCGACCACCGGGTCGGATGGTGCCCGTACGGGTGGGGGCGACGCGGGCGTGGGCTCAACGGCTTCGGGCTCCGGCGCACGCTCGGGTTCGGGTGGTGACGGCTCTGCGACCTTGGTCCTGCGCGTGTACTGCTTCGGCGGCGCAACCGATTCGGCGGATAGCGCGTCGGATGCCGGAATCGACACGTCGAGGCGGGTCTCGATCCGTTCGATGCGCTGCAGCAGCGCAGCTTCGGTGTCGCTGGCCGAGGGCAGCAGCAGGCGCGCGCAGACCACCTCCAACAGCAGCCGCGGAGCAGTGGCACCGCGCATCTCCCCCAGCCCGGCGTGCACCACCTCGGCGTACCGGGTGAGCGTGGCGGTGCCGATCCGCGTTGCCTGATCCCGCATCCGCTCCAGCACGTCCTCGGGCCCGTCGACCACACCCCGTGCCACCGCATCGGGCACCGACTGCAGCACGATCAGGTCGCGGAAGCGTTCCAGCAGATCGGTGGCGAAACGCCGCGGGTCGTGGCCGGCGTCAATCACTGCCTCTACCGCGCCGAACACGGCCGCGGCGTCCCCGGCGGCCAGCGCGTCGACGGCGACGTCGATCAGCGCGACATCCGTTGCGCCAAGCAGCGCCAGGGCCCGTGGGTAGGTGACCCGGTTGCTTTCCGCACCGGCCAGCAGCTGGTCGAGCACCGACAAGGTGTCGCGCGGCGAGCCGCCGCCGGCGCGAATGACCAGTGGATACACCGCGTCATCGACCGTGACGTCCTCTTGGGCGCAGATGCGTTCCAGCAGCGCCCGCATGGTCCGGGGCGCCAGCAGCCGGAACGGATAGTGATGGGTGCGCGAGCGGATGGTGGGCAACACCTTCTCCGGCTCCGTCGTCGCGAACACGAAGATCAGGTGTTCCGGCGGCTCCTCGACGATCTTCAGCAGTGCGTTGAAGCCGGCCGTGGTGACCATGTGCGCTTCGTCGACGATGAAGATTCGGTAGCGCGATTGCGCCGGGGCGTAGAACGCGCGGTCGCGCAGCTCTCGGGTGTCGTCCACGCCGCCGTGGCTGGCGGCGTCGAGTTCGACGACGTCGACACTGCCCGGACCGTTGGGGGCCAGCGCCACGCACGAATCGCACACTCCGCACGGTGTGGGCGTCGGCCCCTGCTCGCAGTTCAGCGAGCGAGCGAGGATGCGCGCCGACGACGTCTTCCCACATCCGCGTGGCCCGGAGAACAGATAGGCGTGATTGATGCGGCCGGCCGCCAGCGCGGCGGACAGCGGCTCGGTGATGTGCTCCTGGCCGACCACTTCGGCGAAGACTGCCGGTCGGTACTTGCGGTAGAGCGCCACGCTCAGCAGGTTACCGACGCAGTCCGACCGATGGACACGTCAGTCCTTCAGCAGTGATTCGGTCGCAGCGAGCAGCGCGCAGGTCGCCAGGCCGTCCACCGCATCGCGCAGCTCCGGCTCGGACGGGAACGACGGCGCGATCCGGATGTTCTTGTCCTCCAAGTCTTTTCGATACGGGAAGGCGGACCCCGCCTCGGTGAGGGCGATGCCCGCGTCCTTGGCCAGGGCGATGGTGCGCTTGGCGGTGCCGTGCAGCACGTCGAGGCTGACGAAGTAGCCGCCCTTGGGCTCGGTCCACGATGCGATCTTGGACTCACCCAACCGATCGTCCAGGACGTCTGATACCAGAGCGAACTTCGGCGCCAGTATCCTCTGGTGGCGCTGCATCTGCAGGCGCACCCCGTCGGCGTCGCCGAAGAACCGCAGGTGCCGCAGCTGGTTGACCTTGTCCGGGCCGATCGACTTCTTTCCCGCGTACTGCAGATACCAGGCGATGTTGCCCAGCGAGCCGCCGAAGAAGCTGACGCCGGCACCGGCGAACGTGATCTTGGACGTGGATGCGAACACGTGCGGCCGGTTGGGGTTGCCTGCCGCCTCGGCCAGGCCCAGCACGTTGATGTTGCGTTCGAAGTCGTGAGTCAGGGTGTGCACCGGGTAGGCATTGTCCCACATCAACCGGAAATCAGTTGCGGCCGTTTGCATTTGAACCAGCCGCCGAACCGTATCCCACGAATAGGTGACACCAGTCGGGTTGGAGTAGACCGGCACGCACCACATGCCCTTGATGGCCGGGTCGGCCGCGACGAGTTCCTCGATCTCCTCGACGTCCGGGCCGTCCTCGCGCATACCGACGGTGATCATCTCGACGCCGAGGATCTCGGTGATCGCGAAGTGCCGGTCGTAGCCGGGTGACGGGCAGAGGAACTTGACGGTCGGCTCCTGGATCCACGGTCGGGGTGAGTCCACACCGCCGTGCAGCATGGAGAACACCACCACGTCGTGCATCAGCTCGAGGCTGGCGTTGTTGCCCGCGATCAGGTTGGGCACTCCGATGCCGAGCAGCTCGCCGAAGATGGCCCGCAGCTCGGGCAGACCGTGCGGGCCGCCGTAGTTGCGGGTGTCGGTGCCTTCCCCATCCCGGAAGGCGTCGCGTCCATCTCCCGGCAGGCTCAGCAGCTCGTTGGACAGATCGAGCTGGGCCGGGGACGGCTTGCCGCGGGTCAGGTCGAGTTTCAGGCCCTTGGCCTGCAGCTCGGTGTAATTGCGCTTGTGCCGCTCGTGCTGTGCGAGCAGTTCGTCATGGCCGAGGGACTGAAACGACACCGCGCGCCTTTCGCCATGTCAGAGCAGGATCTGAAAAGAGGGGACCCCGCGCACCCGCCAGAGCCCATTGACCCTTGCTGCCTTCCGGCCCTGGGGGAGTTCACAGGATAGACGCCGCGCGGGGTCCACGGCGAGTGTAATACCCGTGCGGGGCTGTCCAAGCGACGAGTGACTCGACGGGCGCATTGGGCAGGTCGGCTACCATGGCCCGCGGAGGATTCGCCTAGTGGCCTATGGCGCTCGCCTGGAACGCGGGTTGGGTTAACAGCCCTCGCGGGTTCAAATCCCGCATCCTCCGCACGCGGTCTGGGGTGCGACCAGCCGATCGACAAGCGGGTCGCACCCCGGCAACAATCCCGAGGAGGAGCATGCGGCGCTCGGTCGCGGTGCTGTGGCACGCTTCGTTCTCGGCCGTCGCTGCTGTTCTCTACTTCTTCTTCGTACTGCCCCGGTGGTACGAGCTGATGGGCGAAACCTCGCACACCCTGGGAACGGTGCTGCGCATCGTCGCCGGTGTGCTGATCGGGCTGGCCGCGCTGCCGGTGGTGTTCACGCTGCTGCGCACGCGCAGGCCGGAGTTCGGCACGCCTGCGCTGGCGCTGACGCTGCGGACCGCGTCGATCGCCCTGCATGTGTTGGCCGGTGTCCTGATCATCGGCACCGCGATCAGCGAGATCTGGCTCTCGCTGGACGATGCGGGGCAGTGGCTGTTCGGCATCTACGGCGCCGCCGCGGCGATCGCGCTGCTCGGCGTGTTCGCCTTCTACCTGGCCTTCGTCGCCGAGCTGCCGCCGCCTCCGCCGAAGCCGATCAGGCCCAAGGAGGCCAAGCAGCGCCGCGGCCGCAAGGCCTCCGAGGCCGAACAGGCAGAAGAGGCAGAAGCCGAGGAGGACGCATCCACAGAGACAGAGGACGAGGCGCCGTCGGAGGAGACCGCCGACGGAGATGCCGAGTCCGATGAGGCCGGGCAGGAGCCGGCCGAGGTCACGGCGGCGGCAGAGGAGCCGGAGTCGACGGCCGAGGAGCCGGAGTCGACAGCCGAGGAAGAGCCCCCAGCGAACGCAAAAACAGAACCCGAGGCACCCTCCGAGGCCGAGGCGACCAACGGCAAATTGCGCAATCGCCGGCCGTCGGGCAAGACCGAACCGACCCGACGTCGCCGCAGGCGGTCGCGTGGGGGCGTCGCAGTCGAGGATTATTGATCCCGTCATCGGGCACTATGGGGCACATGGGCAAAACCCTCACCCGTCGTCCGCTGGCGACGCTACTGATTGCGCTCGGCGCGATCCTGGCCCTCGGCGCGCCGCTGCAGCCGGCGACGTCCGTGGCAGTCCCGGCAGACCCCATCGCAGCAGCGGCCCAGGTCGAGCCTGCCGTCGTGCGCATCGACACGGAGATCTACTACCAGAACGCGATCGGCATCGGCACGGGCATCGTCATCGACCCGGGTGGGCAGGTGCTGACGAACTTCCACGTCGTGCAGGGCGCCGACCGGATCAACGCGACCGTCGCAGGCCGCTCCTTCCCCGCCGAGCTGGTCGGTTACGACCGCCGACACGACGTCGCCGTGCTGCAGCTGCTCGGCGCGGGTGGGCTGCCGACGGCGCCGATCGGTGACTCTTCACAACTGGCAGAAGGCGAACCGGTGGTCGCCCTCGGCAACGCACGAGGCACCGGCAGCCCGTTGACCCGCGAGGTCGGAAACGTCACCGGCTTTGGACGCACGGTCAACGCCGAAGATGCGCTTACCGGAAGCAGCGACGAGCTGACCGGACTGATCGAATTCGCGGCGCCCGTGCGGGCGGGCGATTCAGGCGGGCCGGTGGTGAACGGGGCCGGTCAGGTCGTTGGCATCACCACTGCGGCATCGGTGAACTTCCGTCTGGGCCCCGGCGGCGAAGGCTTCGCAATACCGATCAATGACGCGATGGGCGTCGCCGGCCAGATCCGCGGGCGGGTGCCGTCCGACTCGGTCCACATCGGGCCGCCGGTGTTTCTTGGCGTCGGCGTCCGGACGCAGCCACGGTCGTCGCCCGGCGTCATCGTCGCGGAGGTGCTGCGCGGGGGTGCAGCCGAACAGGCCGGCGTTATGGACGGTGACGTCCTCACCTCGCTCGACGGCACCACCCTGGATTCGGCCACCACCCTCACCTACGTGCTGGACCGGCATTACCCGGGCGATGTCGTCGACATGACCTGGATTGATGTCAGCGGCCAGGAGCGCACCGGCAAGGCCACGCTGAGTTGAGCCAAACCCGGCGGGCGCGCCAACGCCGCACCCTATGCTGAGCGAGTGCCAAACACCGCTCTCTATCGGGTCGTTCAGTGGACCACCGGCAACGTCGGAAAGAGCTCAGTAGCGGCCATCGCCGCCAATCCCGCCCTCGAACTCGTTGGGTGTTATGCCTGATCGGCGGACAAGGCCGACCGCGACGTCGGCGACCTGTGCGGCATCGAACCGATGGGCATCACGGCCACCAACGACGTCGAGGCGCTGCTCGCGCTGAAACCGGATGTCGTCGTCTACAACCCGATGTGGATCGATGTCGACGAACTCGTGCGCATCCTGTCGGCGGGCGTCAACGTGGTCGCGACGGCGTCCTTCATCACCGGGCACAACCAGGGTGAGGGCCGTGACAAGATCGCTGAAGCATGCCAGCGAGGCGGGTCGACGATGTTCGGCTCCGGCATCAGCCCGGGCTTCGCCGAGCTGCTGGCCATCGTGGCGGCCACCGGCCGCCAGGGTAGACAAGGTCAGCATCGTCGAGGCGTCCGACACTACCTTCTATGACTACCGGCTTCTATGACTCACCGGCGACCGAGATCCCGGTGGGCTTCGGCACGCCGATCGACGACCCCAACCTGCAGCCGATGGCGGCGCAGGGCACGGCGGTGTTCGCCGAGGCGGTGCGGCTGGTGGCCGACGCGTTGGACGTCGACCTCGACGAGGTGGTCTGCGAGGCCGAGTACGCCAAGACCACCGAGGACGTCGCTCGGCCACATCATCACGGCCATACCGCCGATTCACGCGATCCCGGCCGTGGTCGCCGCACCGCCGGGGATCGTGACCTACAACGATTTGCCGCTGATCCTGCCGCGCGGGGTCGTGCGGCAGGCCTAAGGGCGGCCCGCGACCCGCTTCCTGGGCGCTGACTGCTGGCCGGGCTCGCGATAACGCCCGCCGTACTGCGGCACCGCCTTGGCGCCTGCGTGGCGTGCGGCGGTGATGGCGCTGCGCAACGGCCGGGCCAGTCCGGCGAACGACGCCATGTCGAGCACCATCGGAGTCAGCAACCTGTTGTGCACAAAGGCGAACGCGCTTCCGGCCTCCGGATCGGCCCACCCGAGCGTCCCGCCCAGACCGATGTGGCCAAAACCCTTGAGCAGTCCGGGAATCGGCGATTCGTGGTAGCCAAGGTGGAATGGCATCGGGACGACGATGTTCAGATCCGGCCACAGCTTCGGCTTTCCGATCAACCCCCGCGTCAACTCAGCCGACAGAAATTGTGTCCCGTCGATGCTGCCGCCGTTGGCGATTGCGGCGTACATCTTGGCCAGACCACGCGCGGTGACCACACCGTTGGCAGCCGGTACCTCACCGTCGAGGAACGGAATATCGCCCTGCACAAAGGATTTGATGCCGGGAAAGAACATCGCTCCGAACGCGCCGGAGAGCGGAAGGCCGGCCACCTTCGGCGCGACGAAGTTGAACACCGGGTTGGTCCGGGTGCTCTGCGGCGCAAGGATCTGCGCCACCTTGGTGGGCGCGTCGGCCGGCGGCCGGCCCAGATGCAAGCCGTCTGTGTTGAGCGGACGCGCCACTTCCTCTCGAATCAGCTCGCGCATGCCCATACCCGTTACCGATCGGGCGATCCCCGACAGCAGCCAGCCGTAGGTCAGCGCGTGGTACGCGGGCCGGCCCCGAAGCCGATCGACCGACGCAGCGGCCAGCTTCTCCTCCATCAGCTCGTGGTCCAGCAACTCGTCCTTGGTGACACCCTTCAGATGCGACAAGCCGGAGCGGTGCCGCAGCACGTCGCGCAAGGTGATGTCGCCCTTGCCGTTGGCACCGAACTCGGGCCAGTACTCGGCGACGGGCTCGTCGTAAGACAGCAGGCCGCGGTCGACCAGTCGGTGGATGACCGTTGCCGTCACGCCTTTGGTCGCGGAGAACACCATCGCGCCGGTGTCGGCCGTCCACGCCTGGACACCGTCGCGGTCCGCCCACCCCGTCCAGACGTCGACGACCGGCCGCCCGTCGATGAACACCGACAGCGCGCCACCGCCGAACCGACGCCCAGGGAACAAACCGTTGAACACGCGGACGACATTTCCGAAGCGCGGATCGGCGGCACCCTGCACATCACGAGGCAGGCCTTCTTCGGCCCGCAGAAGCGGCGCCTTTGTCATGACGCTAACTTTGCTGCGCCGCACGCCGACGCATGTGCGTATTGGTCATATCGGACGCCAGGATCTACCCACCAGGTTGTTGCGCCGAGCTGGGCTTGGGATCAATCGGTGGACCGAAGTCGGGCCTCACGACCACCTTCGTCGCCTCGGCTTTCAGCTGAGCGCCCGGCGGTCCCGCCAAGGTTACGTCCTTCAAGATCCTGCCCTCGGTCCCGTGCACGGTGAAGGCGCCGCTCTGCGGCTCATGACCACCGGTTACCTGGTACTCGATTCGTAACTCGTCGGCCGGTAACGGATGCGTTCCAATGTATTTCGGCTCGATCGTGTACGTGTAGACGCACCCGCCCCCGGGCGGACAGTCCTGCGCTGTGACCACGACGCCGATGGTGAACTCCCACGGTGTAGGCACCTTTGGTGGCGGCGGCGCGGGCGGGGCCGCGGTTGGCGCAGGCTGTGGGTGGTCGCGGAAGAAGACGACCGAGGCAATACCGATTCCCCCGGCAAGCATCGCGAAGATCGACAGCGCCGCGGACCATTTGCGCACCGCGTCAGTCCAGTTACGTTCGCTCATCCCCTCCCCTGTCGGTCGCAGACCTCGCCTAGCCAACTATTGCGGCCGCAGGCAGGAGCTTACGTACGTCAGTGCAGTGGACGCCGCCGCCGACCCAAGAAGACCGTCAGAACAATCGCGCCAAGACCCAGTACCGCCACAAGGGCAGCAGCGACGATGAGAGTGATGTCCTTGGCGCTGAGACCGGTGCGAGACGAGTCGCTCACCAGCTGCAGGTCGTAGTCGCCCGGCAGCGGTCCTTCCGCAGGCGCTTCCAAACCCGGGAAACTCTGCGTCTTGTGGACCTCGAATTGCTGCACGCCGGTGTCGCTTTGCTTCCACTCCCCCCATGCCGGCGTCACGCCGTCGAGAAGGACCTTGTGCTCACCGCCGACGGCTGGGTCGGGGCCGACATCGACAAGCTTCTGCACCCGGATCGGCTCATATGTCGCGTTTGTGTACTTGACCTGAACCGGGACATCGGCGAGAGGCCGCCCCGGCGGCGGCGGTGGCGGCGGTGGTGGCAGCCCCGGTCCGGGGAAATAGCCGCCGCCGAAGAAGTTGCCGACGGCTATGTCGATGGGAATTCCAAAAGCGTTGAGCCGCAATGCCGTGAAGTTGTACGAACCGAGCTCGCGCACTTCGGTGACAATGCGTCCCAGCGGCGGAATGATCAATACCCGCGGCACGCCGTTAACCAGGTAGACCAGCTGGAGCGGCTCTGGGTACGGATTGAAGATCAGCGGCCTGTAGTACTCGTCGTACTGCACCCAATCCGGCTGCCATTGCAGGACCCTGCGTTCGTCCGCGGCAAGCCCGGCATTGGCGACCACGCTCGTCGCGCCGTTCGCACCGGCATCCGTTGGTGGAATGACCAAGCTCCTGAGGCGGGCGATCTCGGTCTGCGGCGCCGGGGGCGGGTTTTCTTCGACCGGCGTAGCTTGTTGGGCAAGTTTGATGTCCTGCGGGGCTGCCTCGAGCCGCTGCGGTTCGGCAAGCGGGGTGACTCCTGCGGGCTGCTCGGCGCTCCCGGTCTGTTCGTTGCTCGACGGCTCGGGCGACCCACCACCCGCAGTCGTATCGGGCTCACTCGTGCCCGCCGAACCACTCGTCGAATCTTGAGTTGTCGGTGGTGTCGACGTACTGCCCTCGGCCGTCGTCTGGCTTGTGCCCGAGCTGGGCGTGGTGGTCGATGGCACCACAGCCGCACTCGGGCTCGGGGATGTCGAGGTACCCGTCGTCGACTCAGTGGTCACCGGAGTGGTGGTCGTGACGGCCGCCGAGCTTGACGGGGTCGGCTCGGTCGTCGTCACCAACGCCGGCGGGGTTGATATCGGCGTGGGCGCCGTCGTGCTCACCGGTGCCGTCGGCGTCGGTATCGGTACAGCTTCCGTCGTCGTCACCGGTTCCGGCTCGGCCGTAACCTCTGGCGCCGCAGTCGTCGTCACGATTTGAGGAGCTTGAGTGACCACCGGGGCCTGGGTCGTCTGAGTCACTATCGGCGCCTGGGTCTCCTGGGTGACGACCGGCGCTTGAGTCTCCTGGGTGACGACCGGCGCTTGCGTCGTCGGCTCCAGCGGCAGTTGTGGCGCCACAGTCGTCTGAATCGGCGGCGGCACTTCGTAAGCCGGTGGGACTTCCGTAATCACCTCTTCAGTTGGTACGTACTCGGTCTCCGTCGGCACTGTCGTTTCGGTCAGCGGTTCGGCAAGAGCCGGGCTTGCTCCGGCACTGAGCGCGATCAACGAGATCGCCGTGCCGGAAGCCAGCAGGATTGCTACACCACGAGCACGCCAGATACCAAGTGGGACAAGCATTGTCGTTCTTCCATCACCAGCAGGCTTGATGCCGGTCGGCTTGGAACAGGTTGTCCGCGACGCATTCCCGGGCATTGCTGACGACGAGGCCGCGAACCTGCCAGTACAGGTCAGTAGTGGCTCTTGTGGCGAGCTGTGCCGCGAGATCGAAATTATTGATGGGCGGATTCGTGCCGGCGATCAAGACGATACCGCGGGGGGTATCCCAGGCGTCTTTGTTCAACGTCGAGTGGCACTCGGCAAAACCGGGCGGGGGACCGCCGGGCGGGCAGCCCGCCAACGCAGCCTCATGGGCACCAGCCAAGTCCAGGGAGAAGAACCCGCTGTGCAGTCCAGGGGGGAGGGTGGCTGGGTCGCAGTTGGGCATGAGCGGCGGCGGCATCCGGTCCAGCTGGCCCACGGCGATGTTGTCCTCAACCCAGTCGGTGTGGGAGTAAAAGTCTTGGAGTGCGTGTGCCAGGCCTCCGAACGCGGCGCGAGCCGCTGGGCCATCCACCAGCTCAGTGCCACCCGGGCCTGCGGGCAGCGCTCCGCTCAACACGATCGGTGTGAAGAAATTCCACGCCTGCTGCGTTAGCGCGCAGATATCGGCTGGATTCTTCGCGTCATCGATATGCCGGAACTCATCGCTGAAGAATGCGTCGCTCCCGACGGCGCCGGCCCCCGGCGGTGGGCCGACGAGTATCTGGGCCATGGCGGTGTTGTCGACTCCGACCGGCGTCAGCGCATCGCGGGTGATGCGCTCATGGTTCTGGATGTAGAACGCATGGGCCGTCGGGGCAACGAACCCGCCGAGTACGGCAACAGCGGTGGCTGCCACGGCCGCGACCGACATGCCCAATCGGGGTCGGCGGGATGAGAACATTAGAACCCCCTTCAACCTGGCGTTTCCCCAGACGCGTCGGATCGTCGAATTGTCGCAGCGTCGGGCAGGGAACATCCCACAATCAGCAAAATCAGCAACTGTCGACGAATGCCGCCATGAATCCGGGTGTGTCAGGATGCCTGGCGGCATCGCGGCTGTTCTTGCGTTCTCAAGAAATAGTTGGCCTAAGTACCGCGCTTGACCACACCCGCAGCTGGAGAGCTCCGAATTGCGGATCCGAGCATGCTCTGTGGTCGCGGGAGGTCTGCCGCCGCTTGAATAGCAAATACACCGACCAGGCGGAGGCCTATGGTGAAGACTGTGAACCTGCTGGTTTGCCGCAGTCCGCAGGAGGCGTAGTGGAGGAAACGCCGTTCGGCCGGTACCGACTGATCGAGTTACTGGGCCGCGGCGGTATGGGGGAGGTTTGGAAGGCGTTTGACACTGCCACCCGGCGGGTGGTGGCGGTGAAGGTGTTGCCGGCGCAGCTGGCCGCCGATCCGGTCTTCGAGCAACGGTTCCGACACGAGGCCTTTGCCGCGGCGGGGCTGAGTAACCCGCACGTCGTCCCGATCCACAACTTCGGGGAGATCGAGGGCCGGCTGTATGTGGACATGCGCCTGATCGAGGGGCAAGACCTGGAGCACGTCTTAGCCGACGGCCCGCTGGATCCGGGGCGGGCGGTGAAGATTGTCGAGCAGATTGCCTCGGCACTGAACGCCGCGCATCGAATCGGGCTGGTGCATCGCGATGTCAAGCCCTCCAACATTCTGGTCGCTGAGGATGATTTTTCTTATCTGATCGATTTCGGGATCGCCCGGGCAGCCGGCGAGACCAAGTTGACCGCCACCGGCAACGTGGTCGGCACGTGGCCGTATATGGCTCCCGAGCGATTTACCACCGGCCAAATCGACACCCGTTCGGACATCTATGCACTGACCTGTGTGCTGTATGAGTGCCTCACGTCCAGTCGGCCGTTCCCCGGTGACAGCGTGGAGCAGCAGATCGCCGGTCACCTAACGACTCCGCCGCCCCGGCCCTCGATTTCTCGGCCAGGGGTGACACCCGAGCTGGATGCGGTGATCGCCGGCGGCATGGCCAAGGACCCCGACGAGCGCTATCGCACGACCGTCGAGTTGGCCCGCGCGGCTCGCTCAGCGGTCACCAGTGGCGTCCCCACACGACCGTCACAACCTGATTCGCCGCACACAGCCACCGGGGTGGCGCCCTCGGCACCCACCCAGGCCGGCCCGCCCGAGCATGTTGAAAAGGCCTGGGCGCCAACGCAAGCCCGGCCAGCCGGGGAGGTTGAGCCCGCCTGGGCGCCGACCCAGGCCGGCCCACCTGAGCACGTTGAAAGGGCCTGGGCACCAACGCATGAAGGCATGCCCCAGCATGTGGAACGGGCCTCAGCGCCAACCCGGGCACGTCCGGCCGAGCAGGCCTCACCACCGAGCCAGCCTGGCGTCCGCACTCCGGACCAGTGGCCCGACACCGCGGAGGCGCCGTGGCCATGGTGGCGACGCCCGGCGATCGTGATCCCCATCGCCGTCATCCTGATGCTCGGCGCTTTGGCGACCATCTTTGTCGTGCTCAGCGGGGGAAACGAACCCGAACCCGCTGCCCGCCCAGTTGGGCCTCTCGACGGCACATTCGCCGTTGAATTCGGCGTGCCGACGAGACCCAACGGCCAGCCGTACGACGCGCAGGGCGGAAGTGAAACGTGGGTGATCGAATCGGCGTGCCAAGCCGGTGGATGTGTGGCGACCGCAAAGAAGGTCAGTGGATCTCAGTCCACGACATCGACATTGGTGCTCGACGAGATCGACGGACGGTGGGAGGCGGTCAGCGCGAGCCCAGGGACATGTCAGAACGCTCAGACCGAATTCTGGGAGACGATGTCCCTACAGCCGCAGCAGGACGGAAACCTGGTCGGCGAGTTGGTTGTTCGCGCGTCGACGGCAAGCTGCAACCGCAACCAACAGGTGACGTTCACCCGCACTGGAGATGTTCAGCCCAACGTGTCAGTCGCCAACCCGAAGGGACAGCCGCCGCGAGTGGCGTCGCCAGCCCAAGCGTTGTACGGGCGGTACCAGGAAACAAACACATATGCGGCCGACCAGCGTAGCTACGAATTGAGCTTCGACGTGCAGACCTACTGTCTTCGCACCGGCGACCGCTGCCTCAGCGTTTGGGTGAATCCCGACCGGACCAATGCATTCGTCTTCGAACAGAGCAAGTGGGTCTTGACGACCACGTCCTCCGACGTGGACTGCAAGAGCGGCGGTAGTGGCCACCAGGACACCAGCCTGGAATTCCCTCTACCCCAGCCGGCGCAGGACCCGATAACCCTCCTCACGGGACGTGGCCACAACACAGTTACCGGCGATTGTCCGTACAACAGCGACTTCGACTCCCGGGTTGAACGCACCGGGAACTAGAGCAGGCCGGCGGCGAATGTCGCAGCCTGGTCAGTCATCCCGGGCACGTACTGATGATGCGTGGCCCGATTGTCCAGATCACCCTCGCCGCATATCGGGTCGTTGGCGTTGCACAGGTCAATGGTCCTCGCGCCGTACGCCGGGCTGAGTGCGTTCAGTGGACCGAGAATCTTGCCGAGCGGGTTGCCGAACACCGCGACGGCGGCCACATGGTTGACGGCTTCGGGGGGCAGCGGCGCCGCGACGGCGCCGACGTCGAGGCCGGGTATGACACCCAGGCCGGGTATCGCACCAACGCCCGGTATGGCACCCAGGACGGGAGAAACGCCCAACATCAAGTCGATGACGGCCGCCCCCTGCGAGAAGCCACCGAGGACCAACCTTGTCGCTGGGCAGTTCGCGATCATGAACTGGACATGATTGTTCGCGTCGCCGGCGCCCTCGGCCGCCCGCAGAAAGTTCATGGTGGCGGCATAGTTGACCGCGTACACGCCGACCGACCTGCCGCCTACCTTCGAGCGCAGTGAGTCGATGAAGGCCTGGCCCACCGGCCCGACGCCAGGCGGGTCATTGGTACCGCGCGCGAACACCACCTCGATATCGGGGCACGGTTCGGCCGCCGCAGAGGGGACGGCTACGGGTGCACTCAACACAGCGCCGGCAGTCAGTGCGGCGGCGCAAAGGCGCATAGCGATACCACCTGGACGCACCACGCGAATGGTCACTTCTCGATGGTAGGCAGCCGCAGTCACAGCGGGGCGCAGTTGAGCCAACCAAACGCCGATGCGGCCGTAGTTCTTTGCGCCTGCAACATTGGTGTCCCTGGATCGTACTTCTTGCAATCCGTATCTCGGCTCGGGTGCACCCGTTTCGGCTCGCCCGGCATCTTTCGGGCTACAATGCCGTTAAACGCCGTCCCGACAAGGGGTTTCGCGCGTGTTGTGTGACCGTCGTACGGCCAGATACCCGGCGAATTCTCGCCCCATTCCGAGAAGAAAGAGTTGTCACCACGCTCGCCCATGTCGTCACGAGCCGCGACAGCGACACCAGAGTGTGGGGTGCCGCCTTTCAATTCCCGGACGGCCGCATAGACGCCGACGCGGTTGAGGAGGAGCCCACGTGTGGGTACTGGTGGCGCATCGATCTGTATATAAGCGGGGGCAAGTCGCGTACATGTTTCTGTATGAGTGCAGGTCAGGCTGTCCTCTTGGTCGCTGGGGGGCGTCGGCTCCGGCCCGGACGACTACATCGGCCACGAAGGCTATTTCTCTGGCTGCCCCGGCGACTGACGCAGGCCCGACGTCATCGCTGTATTACTCCGTTGGAGGGAGGGCACATTACAGACCCCGAGGACGACCGACCCCTGCTTGACAGGAGGACGATGTGGAGGCTCACAGATCAGCACCGAGGGGATGAATCGACCTCGGCCCGAACGAGGTTATGGTCGCCCACATCGCTTGCCCCGGCCACGGTGGCCGACACACTGCATGGACATGCCGGTTTCTGGCGAAACAGCTTACACGCCAAAGCTTTCCGATCAATACAGGGTGCCGTGCGGTGGGCTGCGCGAAATAATTCGAAGTCTGACCCACCAGTGAGGCTTCGCCTCTGACCGCCGAGGCTTGAGGTCTGGTCTGGTGGTTCGGTTGCGGTCAGTGTATGGAGATGGCTGCCACGGTGACGGTGAACGATGTGCTCGACGGGCATGTGGTGCTCGATCTGGAGTGTCTGGATCGGATCTATCTCAACGGCTACGTGCCGAATCTGCAGGTGGGCGGTCAGGTGGTGAGCTTTCTGACCCAGCATCTGGGTCATCCGATCCCGTCGCCGGCGGTCCTGAAGAAGATCGGTACCGGGTTTCGTCGCGCGGTGGGCAGCTTCGCCGCCGACAACCACATCCCGGTGGTGCACTTCGGCAAGGACGACCGCAAGATCGACGTGATGCGCCCGTATCTGGCCGCGCAGGCGGCGAGCGGGCGGCCCGGTGTGGCCGCGATCGGGATGGCCCAAGAGTTCGCCCGGGTGTTTCTGGCGACCAAACACACCGGGGACACCGCAGCGGTGTGGTTCTCGTTCACCAAGGCCGACCGGCGCGTGACCTGTTATTACTTTTATGTCTGGGACGACGATTTCGGGCCGGCGTTTGTCAAGGTGTGCGCCTACTTCCCGTACCCGATCAAGGTCTGGATCAACGGCCACGAGTGGGCCAAACGGCAGGCCGCCAAGGCCGGGATCGGGTTCACCGAACTGTCCAACGGGTTCGCCTGGGCCGCCGACCCCGCTGGTCTGCAAGTGATCTGCGACCGGCTCGGCCCGGGCGTGATCGGGGTGTTCGCCGAACGTTGGTGGTCGATCCTGCCGTTGCCGCTGACCGAGCACGACCGCGCCGCCGGCTACTGGTGGGAGCTGTCGATGCGGCAGGTCGAGACCTCGCGCACCCTGGTGTTCGACGCACCCCGTCGTGCCCGCGGTTTCTTCGAGGCGCTGGTGGCCGACAACCTCGACATCGGCCGCCCGGAGGTGATCGAGCTGATCTTCCAACGCGGACAGCGGCGCGGACGCCCGGCGGTCGGTCAGTTCAAGACCAAGATCGTCACCTACGGCACCGAGGTGAACGTCAACGCCTTCTACCGGCACTCCCGCATCAAGCAGTACCTCAAGGACGGGCGCGCGCTGCGCATCGAGACGGTGGTCAACGACTCCTACGACCTGTCGTGCCCGCGACGGCTGGCCCATCTCGACGAGCTGCAGGCCCGCGCCCGTGCGATCAACACCGCTCTGCTCGATACTGAACGTGTCGGTCAGGGCTGCGTCCTGGCGAGTCCAGCCTTTGAGCGGATCGCACGACCCACCCTCACCGAGGATGGCAGGAGGGCCCCAGCCCTGCGGTTCGGCGACCCTCGGGTCCAGGCCCTGGCCGGCGCCCTGTGCACCACCCTGTCCGCCGTCACCGGCATCACCAACAAGCGCCTGCGTGCCTTGATGACCGGGCTGCTCGGCGGCAGCGACTACACCATGAACCAGGCCAGCTACGACCTCGGCCGGCTCCGGGTCAACGGACTCATCACCCGCATCCCGGGCCACAACCGCTACCGGCTCACCGACGACGGGCTGCGATTCGCGATCTTCTACACCAAACTCCACGACCGGCTACTACGTCCCGCTGCTCGCCGCCGACCAGCCACCCGCCCCGCCACCATTACGAAAGGCCTTGCGCACCATCGACATTCACATCACAGAAGCCATCGACCAAGCCCGACTCCTACCGAACGCAGGCTGAAAACTCAAGACAACTCTCAAGTCCTAGCGACCAAGGTTCGCTACGCCGCTGCCGGGACTTCGCCCGGCAGCGGTGGCCCTTCGGGCAGTTTCACCTCACGCGGTGCGGGTGGTTTCGTAGGTTGGGCTGGGTGTCCAGCGACGAGTTCAGCCTGCGGTATTCGGATCTGGTGACCGGCAGCTATGACTGTGTGGATCGGATCGTGCTCAACGCGTTCTTCCCGCTCGGGCACAACCCGGGCGGGTTCCGCACCTGGTGGCGGCGCTGGCACGGCGACAGCGACGCCGAGCTGGACAACACCCACCTGATGCGGATGGCGGGCCGGTTCGCGCGGCGGGTCAAGGCGTGGGGCGCGGCCAACGGGGTGCCGGTGATCTTCTGCACGGCCGGGGAGCGCAAGCACCGCATCGCCGAGGCGTACCTGGCCAGTCATGAGGTCGGCGTCGGGGTGTTTTTGGTGCTGGTGGCCAAGGCGCCGGCGCCGGTGTGGAAGGTGGCGCGCTCGGCGAAGACCGCCGCGATCGTGAACATCGAGAGGAGACGCGAATACGTCAACCACTATTCGTTTCACATCATCGATCCCGAGTGGGGGCATGTGACGATCAAGATGTCGGGGCATCCGCCGTTCGGCGCGCAGATCATCCTCAACGGCCACGAGTACGTGGCCCGGCAGGCCGAACGGGCGGGGATAGCATTCAGCAAGGCCGGCAACTGCTTCACCGCGGTCGCCGACCCGGCGGGCCTGGCCCGGATCGCAGATGCCTTGTCGCAGGATGCGGCTGTAGGGCGGCTGGGCCAGGTCTGCCAACGCTGGATCTACACCGCGTGCCTGTGCTTCGGGCTGGATCTCGACGAGCAACACCGCAGCGGATTCGGCTACGGGTTCGCCGTCTATCAGCTCGAGTACAGCCGCAACCTGATCTTCGCCGACGGCGCGACGATGCAGCGGGTCTTCGACGCGGTGGTGGACCGCACCCGCTCCCGGCTGGACGTGCCCAAGATCCGCACCGTCTTCGGCACCGCGCAGCGTCCCCGCCGCACCCGCAAGCAGTCCTCGATGATCGAGGCCGCGATCGAGACACCTACGTTTGACCTGACCGTGTTCAAGCTGCACTTCGGGCGGCTGACCGGCAAGGCCTACACCAAAGGCGAACGCGTGCTTCGGTTCGAGGCGATCGCGCACAACACCGCGGAGTTGCGCTGCGGGCGGATGATCGAGAAGTTTCCCGAGATCGTCACCCGGCTGGCCGGCATCGTCGAGCGGTTCGCCACCGCCCTGGATTGTGTGGACACCGGATTCCTCGGCGACGGCATCCTCGATGAGCTGCCCACCGGTGTCCGGCTGGGTGCCACCCGGGTCGGCGGTGTCGACCTGAACAAACCCCGCATGCGTGACGCGCTGCGCGCCGCCCTGGCGCTGGCGCCAGCGCCGAACGGGTTCACCGTCGCCGAGTTCGCCGCCAAGGTGCACGCCCTCACCGGTGTCGATCACTGCGGCTACACCGTCCGCCAGGCCGGCTACGACCTGCGCAAACTGCGGGGCAAACAGCTCGTCGACAAACCCGGCCGAACCCGCCGCTACCACGTCGGGGCACCCGCCGCACGCACCATCGCCGCCCTGCTCACCCTCCGCGACCAGGTCATCGCCCCGATCCTCGCCGCGGTTGCGCAGCCCGCGCATGGGACGCAAACCCGCGCACTGGACCCGCGTCGACCGCGACTACGAACGAATCCGCATCGATATGCAAACACTCTTCAACGATCTCGCCATCGAAACGCCGCTAGCCGCTTGAGGATTCGGCACAAGCCAGCCATTCCACATCACCAACAAATTGTCGGAAGTCGATCCTCAAGCGGCTAGTCGGCCCGCCAACCTTAGATCCCCACACGGGGCGGGCCGACGAATACCTTTAGCTGTTAACCAATCCGGTTCAACCCCGGCTAGCACGGCCCCGGAATAAAGAGGTACCAGCATTGCCCCGGCGGAAGAGGCGGAGTAAAGCCGGGCGGAGGTGGAGGCGGCGGAGGTGGAACAGGTCCTTCAAAAATGTTTTGAGCAACATTGCCCTGCCCGTGGTAGACGTACCAATAGGTGTGGCAGACGTTGTTGTCCCAAACCACTGGGTTAACACGAAGATTACCGGTCTGCACCGGCGGATCCCCTGGGCACCAGTGACATGGGCCGGATGGGTTGTCATCCGGACAGCCGGGCCAGGCCTTTAGCGGCACAGGGGCGGGTAGGGCCTGGGCGGAACCTGCGGCCAGCCCTAAACCGGCCAGGCCCAGACCACCTGACACCAGCACAGTCGTTGCGAACCGCGAAACTCGGTTCATGGTCGGTTCCTTTCGTGAGGCGCGCCGCCCTGTTGGCGTCGCCAGTCCGGTTAAATACAGACCGCGGGGGTGGCTACCGATCCCAACAACTACGGACGCGCATTAGCTCTAGGAGCATCCTCGGGTCCGGGAAGCACGCTTGTATCGAGTAGTGGACCACTCCACTGTTGCTGCCCAGTCGTAAGGTCCCGAGTGTGCTGGGCGAGCTTGTTCAACCGATGGCCTGCAAGTGGATCCACCCGCCGACCCGCTGCCGGAAGGGGCACAGTCTCGTCCCCGGCCAAGTCCTCGTCGGCCACCAAGCCTGCCTCGGTCACGGCGACGGGCACACCACATGGACCTGCTGCACATGCGACCAAACCGTGTACGGGCCGCGCTCCAACACCCACGGCGGTAGCACTCACGTCATCGACGAGAGGCCGTTTGCGCAACTCAACCTTCTTGCTCCCATCCATGATCGCCTCCGCGAAACGCGGGTGAACGGATCACTACATGGCGGCCAGTCGCTGATGCACGCACTGGGTACCTGCCGCCTTGAACTTGCGTCACAGCGCGCGGCGGCGCTTTCGGCACATCGTTGGATGAAAGCTCCGCAAGGGTCCATGGCGTCGCGTAGACGGTCGCGTACGCCGGGCCGTTGGAATTCCCGGTCACCAACTTCTCGTCGGGGCGGCCGCGCTGTTTTAGCCGCATTGCGGTCGAAGTTTCGGCGATCAGGCTTAGCCGCACGTCTTCACTTGTAAGCGGCGGGGGCAAGCCAGCGTAGCTTTGCTGTATGACTGTCGCGGAGGTCGTGGTCATCGCGGCGGCGATCATTTTGGCGATCGCTATCTTGACCGCTGCCGTGTTCGTGGCGAGGCGGATCCATCGGGATGAACCGGGCCCGACGTACTACGACCCCGACCTCTATCGGGGTAGTGATTGGTACGGGTAACGGCGCCTGTTGCGGCGGGGCAGCCTGGGGCGGCTGAAAGTCTAGGTCCCGCCATCGGTGAGACAGAGGCATGCGCCATCTACCGTACGGCTGCAATGAATCGACCGGCCACCGCATGACCGGCCACCGCAAGTCTGTCGCGAAGGCCGGTCGTGTCGTCGTGAGCTAGGTCATGTCTCAAAGTCAGCTTCCCTACTGCATGGCCGACGCCCTTGCCCGGCCGCCCGGACAGGGTCGGCCTGAAATCATTTCGCCCGTGATCGCCTCGTCCGGTACGGTCGCGGGATTGTTTTCACTGCTGGGAGCCCATGAGGTTCGCGTGTGGCCACCCTGGCAGTTCCCAGGCTGAGAGCAGGTTTCGTTATGGCATGTCGTATCAGTGAGCTCGTGCTCGGTTGCCGCGACCCTGAGGTGCTGGCGCGGTTCTGGTGCGAGGTCCTGGACTTCGTCGTGCTCGATCGCGAGGAGGACGGCTCGGTGGAGATCGGGCCGCGCGAAGGGTTCGGTGGTCCGCAGCCGACGATCATCCTCAGTCGCAGGGATGAGCCGGAGAAGGGGAAATCCCGGCTGCACATCGACGTCAACGCCACCGACCGCGATCAGGACGCCGAGCTCGAACGCCTTCTGAAGCTTGGTGCGCGCCCGGCCGACATCGGCCAGACAGGGAGGGAGCAGTGGCATGTCCTGGTCGACCCCGAAGGTAATGAGTTCTGCCTGCTCAAGGCCCGCCTCGACCCACTCTGATGCTCATCGGTCACGCCTCGCCACCAGGTACCTAGGTGCGCGGCGTCGAGATGACCGCCTCGCGACTTCGGCTATTTCGTAGTCCTCGCGGTCGCGTAGGCGCTCGCCGCCTTCGCCCGCCGCGCCATGCTCGCCGGCCTATAGGTTTGCGAAGCAGGGTTCCTGGTTGTCCTTGCTCCCTTGGTTGCCCCGGTTGCCCTGGTTGCCGTGCGGGATCGAAATGTCTCGGGTCGAATAGTGTGCTGTCACACCGTCATAGGTGATCTGCACGCTGTCGGCATGGATATCGAGCGGATAATTCTCGGTGAGACGGGTGGTGAACGCGTCTAGCGCCGACTCCACCACCTCGCTGGGCAGCAACAAACCCAGCCCGGTGACATCGACCACCTGCAGCGCCACTCGTCCGTCTGTAACCTGCGGCTTGGTGGTGACACTGCCCAGGTTGCCCTGCAGCTTGATGGTGCCGTCGTCCGGGTTGGTCTGGACCCTGGTGACCAAGCCACGCAACAGCGGGATCGCTTCCTGGATGCTCTGCTTCATGCCGTCCGCAGACCAGGTGATCATGGCGTCTAGAGCTCCCACGGTGCCCATGGCGTCGGCGCCGCCATCCAGCCGGACATCGTCGATCCGCACGTCGGCCTTCATGCCTCGGGCGTTGCCGATCCGATTGCCGGCCGTGTGGATCGAGATGTTCCTGTAGTGGCCGGTCGCGAGCTGAAGCAGAAGCGGCGTCGCGCCGAACGACACACTCGCCTCATCCTGCACCACGCATTCGGCGGCGGCGGTCACCACGCTCTCGGCGCGGTGACGGGCGTACAGCTCACCGGCGAGCAGGCCGGCGGCGACTAAGCCGATCACGATCACCGCGGTCAGGACTATCGACAGCGGGTTGCGCAGACGGACGCGGCTCAGTCCGGATCCCTTCGATGTCGGGGTGCCCGGCGGTGGGCCGTAACCAGGCTGGCCTGGTGGCGGCGGGGGACGCTCTTCCATCTCTTTATCGTGGACCCGCTCAGCCGACAGCCTGGTGTGTGGCTGGGCAAACCTGCTAAATCGTCGTCTTGGTAGTCCGCTGGACGTTGACGAATGCGAGTCGAGTTCGAGCGGTGGATCAACTGCCGAGCGCGGGCACCGACCCTGCGTCGCTCGGTGACCTCAGCGCCGATGCCAGTCGTGTGCGGCAGATACTCGACGCGGTCAATGAGCCGGTTGTGCTGGTGGGCCATTCCTATGGCGGGATGGTCACTACCGAGTTGGCCGACCACCCGAAGGTGCAGCACACCGTATACCTGACCGCACTCTGGCCGGAGCGCGGTCAGTCGGCGTTGAATCTGTTCGGGGATGTTCTGCCGCCCACTGTCATTCGACGGGATGACGGCGCGACGCAGATAACTGACGACTTCATGCTGGTGGCAGGCGATGTGTCACGACTTGGATCGCCCGGATCAAACCCTGTTCCCGTCGTCATCCCAGTTCGCAGCCACCTTCTTGCTGGGCTGTACGCGAGGCGGCTCGCCAGGCATCTTCGGGTAGTTCGGCGGATAGGGCAGATCCCCCAGCCCGCGTTCCTCATCGGCCTCGACCATCTCCAGCAGCGGATCGAGGGACTGCGGGTTCGAGTCGATGTCGGCCCACGGATCAGGGCGCCCCGCAACGAAATCCGGCACGGTGGCGATGGTGTAGTCATCCGGATCAGCGTCGCGCAGCTCGTCCCACGTCAACGGAGTCGACACCGTCGCGATAGGCGTCTTGCGCGCCGAGTACGCCGACGCGAAGGTGCGATCGCGGGCGTTCTGGTTGTAGTCGATGAAGAGTCGCTGGCCGCGCTCTTCCTTCCACCACGATGTCGTCACAGCGTCCGGCACACGGCGCTCGACCTCGCGGGCCAAGGCGATTCCGGCCCGGCGCACCACGATGAAGTCCCAGTCCGTCTTGATCCTCACGAACACGTGCACACCCCGGCCGCCGGACGTCTTCGGATAGCCGATCAGACCGATCTCGTCGAGCAGCGGCTTGAGCACGTCGACCGCGATCGCTCGGGCCTCTGAGAACCCGGTGCCCGGCTGCGGGTCCAGATCGACGCGCAGTTCGTCGGGATGCTCGTTGTCCGGGCACCGCACCTGCCACGGATGCAGAGTGATCGTGCCCATCTGCGCGGCCCACACGATCGCCGACGGGTGAGTCACCTTGAGCGCGTCGGCCGTTCGGCCGGATGGGAAGCTCACCACGCAAGTTTCCAGATAGTCGGGATGCTTCTGCGGCACCCGCTTCTGATAGATCTCCTCACCGTCGATGCCGTCGGGAAAACGCTGCAGGTGCGTGGGCCGGTCCCGCAACGCGGTCAGCATCGGGCCCGACGCGACGGCGAGGTAGTACTCGACAAGCTTGCGTTTGGTGCCATCGGATCCCAGCTTCGGGAAGTACACCTTGTCGGGGCTCGTCAGCCGGACTTTGACCCCGTCGACATCGAGTTCTTCTGCGGGCGTTGGCATTTACGTTGACTCCAGCACGTCGTAGAGATCGTAGTTCACCGGCACATCCAGTTGGTCGAAGGCGCAGCTATTCGGATCCCGGTCCGGCCGCCACCGCACGAACTTCACCGCATGTCGAAACCGCTGGCCGTGCAGCGTGTTTCCCTCCATCTGGTCGTAGGCCACCTCGCACACCTTCTCCGGTCGCACCGGGATCCAGCGCTTGTCGGCCGCCGAGTTCCACCGGCTGGGCGCACCGTCGACGGCTTCCTCACCCTCGCGCAGCGGCTCCAGATCGGCCAGCAACCTGAGCCGGTCCTTGGCGGTGAACGACGCGGCGCCGCCGACCATCTGCAGTTCACCGTCGTCGCGGTACAGGCCCAGCAGGATCGACCCGACGCCCTCTCCGCTCTTGTGTATCCGGTACCCGATCGCCACGCAGTCGGCGTCACGGGCGTGCTTGACCTTGACCATCTCCCGCTTGCCCGGCAGATACGGGCCGCCCAGCTTCTTCGCGATGATCCCGTCCAGGCCGGCACCCTCGAACGTGTCCAACCATTGCGCGCCCCGCTCGGGGTCCTCGGTGGTGCGAGTGACGTGGCACCACTGCTTCTCGTTCACCGCCTCCTGCAAGGCTTCCCGACGGACCCGGAACGGTTCTTTCAAAAGCGATCTGTCGCCGGTCGCCAGCGCGTCGAACCCGATGAAGTGCGCGGGTGTCTGCTCGGCCAGCATTTTCACTCGGCTGGCGGCCGGATGGATGCGCTGCGACAGTGACTCCCAGTCCAACCGGATACGGCCACCGATCTCCCGCGGCACGACGATCTCGCCGTCGAGCACGCAGCGCGGCACCAGCTCGTCGCGCAACGCCTTTTCCAATTCCGGGAAGTAACGGCCCAGTTCCTTGCCGTTGCGGGACTGCAAGACGACCTTGTCGCCGTCGCGGAACACCAGGGCGCGGCTAGTTGACTGAACTTCGGCGAGCCTCCCACGGCGGGTGGTAATGCCCGCAGAGGATGGCGACGTGGTGGTACTCGGTCGAGTCGAGTCGTCACCGACTGGGCTGGCCTGGCGGGTCATCTTCCCCGATTCGGAACATGCTGCTGCTTCGTCGTATCTGCGAGAGCTGGCTGCGTCGGATTGCAGTACGGCCACGCTTCGAAGTTACGCGTTCGATCTACTCCGGTGGTTCCGCTTTCTGAATGACCGGCTGATCGGTTGGGAGCGGGCCGAGCGGGTCGACGTGCGGGCGTTCATCGAGCACCTGCGCGAGACACCGAATCCGCAGCGGTTGCGTCGACGCCCGGACGGACCGCCACCCGGATCAGTCAACGCACTTACCGGAAAGCTGGAGCTGTCTGCGAAGTACGCCGCGCGGACGATCAATCACCAGCTGTCGGTGCTGTTCGGCTTCTATGAACATGCGTGCGCCGCCGACCTAGGGCCGCTGATCAACCCCGTTCCAGCACAACGCACGCGAGGAGGCACCCGCCCGAATGCCCACCACAACCCGATGCAGGACTTCGTCATCCACCGCCGGGCCAACTACCGACAGAAGACGCCGCGCCCGGTCTGGAGAGCCATTCCCGACGAGGCCGCGGCCGCGCTGTTTGACGCGCTGCGCAGCAACCGCGACCGCGCCCTGGTCAGTTTCTATCTCTCATCCGGCGTGCGGGCCTCAGAGCTGCTGGGGCTTCGGCACGGCGACCTAGATGCTGGCCACTACACCATCACCGTGACCAGCAAGGGCAGTCGGGCGCGAGAGACGGTGCCAGCGTCGGTGGATTCGTTCGTGTGGCTTGCGCTCTATTTGACCGAGCAGCCGCCGATGAGCCCGAGCGGTCCGGTGTGGTGGACGCGGCGATCGAAGCCTGCTCCGTTGAACTATCACGCCATGCGGGCGGTGCTGCGCCGGGCGAACGCGAGTTTGGGGACGAACTGGACGCTGCACGACTTCCGCCATACTGCGGCGGCGCGGTTGCTTGCCGATCCGGCGTTCACTCTCGTTGACGTTCAGACGATCTTGCGGCACGCCAGCATCACCACGACTCAGATCTATACCCAGCCGCGGCTGGAGGATCTGGTCGGCAAGGTGATCGAACACTACGCCCGACCTCCGACACCTGGGCCGACGATCGAACCGGCCTACGACGCGGCGGCCGTGCGTGAATTGTTGGGCCTGCCGTCGTGAATACCGAGGACACAAGGACCAATGCCCAACGGCAAGCAGCCGCGACGCGACAGGCATCGGGCCCATCGGTAAAGCTGCTATCGCGACCCGGCTCGCCGCACCTGACGCCGGTGCCCCCGGACCCCCGGTTCGGCCCATCAGGTTCTGTCCGACCGTTATGGGGTTACGACGCGAATCAGGCAGCACCCGAATTGCCTGCTGGAGCCAGGGGCGCCGCGATGCAGCCTCTCGCAATCGAGGAGGTTTGTGATGTGCTCGCCGAGCACGTTACCGACCCAGAGCGCAAGCGGCGGCAGGCGAGGATGCGCGGTGCGTGCGCGATACTGCAACGGCTGATGGGATTTCCCGGCGAAACGTGGGAGCAGCGGTGGCTGGCCAGCGGCTGCGACGCGGCCCCGCGGGGCTGGATCGACTATCTGGATGCGCCAAGTTACGAGCACTGGTCGCCCGCGCTGCTCGGAATGCATGCGCTGCTGCAGAATCGAGTGCTCAGACCGTCCTACAGCTGGTTACTCGACTCTCGCGGCAGAATCAGTACCCGGACATTTCTCCACGCGACGGGGGGTAGCGCCCTCGCCAAGCTACGCCGGTTAACCGACTACCAAACCGCACTGCCGCGTCAACAGCATGACGCTGAAGCCGGGCTCGCTCGCGTAATGATCCGCACCGGCAAAGAGATTGAGCAGATCACCGGCGACGACCTCTTGTACTACGCCGACGTCGTCAAGACCTCCGGACGGAACCGACGCGAGCACCTGCTGTGGGAGCTGCTGGTGCAATTGGGGCCTCTCGCCGGAGAGGCACCAACATTGCGGGCGGCGTGGTCAGCCAAAGGCAACTCCCGCCAGCACTCGACTGCCACACTGGTCAACCGATACAGCATCCCAGCCTCCGGTGTCAGAGACCTGCTTGTCGACTATCTCGAAGAGGTCCGGCCTGGAATGGACTATGCCTCGCTGGAAGGCCTGGCCTATCGCCTTGCGCGGCTGTTCTGGTGGGAGGTGTTGCAGGTCAATCCCGAGCAAGCCGATCTGCGGCTGGCACCGGAGGTGGCCACGGCGTGGCGCGAGCGACTGTCGTTGACAACCGATGGTCGGCCCCGCCGCGAGATCCATTCGATCTTGATCGCGATCCGCAGCTTTTACCGAGATCTGGCCGAGTGGTCTCACGACGACCCCGTGCGCTGGGGCGTTTGGGTTTCGCCTTGTCCAGTTTCGCGTGCTCTTCCCCGCGCGGCGTCGAAGGTCAAGTGGCGCCAGAAAAGCGAGATGCAACAACGCACGCGGATGCTCACCCCGCTGTTGCCGGCCTTCGTTGCGGCCGCGAACGATCAGAAGCGCCGCACTGCGCTGTTCTTGGAGCGGGCCGAAGCGTGCCAGGACGGGGAGGAGTTCGAAGTCGATGGCTGCACGTTCGTTCGCGATTCGCCACCAGTGTCATCTCCCCACAACGAGCGGGTGCGCGTCTGGGCGCGCGTAGCGGGCGAGCATTCTCGACCGGTTTGGATCAGAGGCGGGGCTAAGCGCATCGACGTCACCGCAGTCGAGGAGGAGGGCTTTTGGTGCTGGGCGGTCGTGGAAACGTTGCGGCACACCGGCGTTCGCATCGAGGAACTACTCGAACTCACGCAATTGTCGCTGCGGCACTACAGCGCGCCGACGACGGGAACCCTTGTTCCGCTCTTGCACATCGTCCCGAGCAAGACCGATTGCGAACGGCTCATCCCGATGAGCCCGGAACTGGTCCAGATACTGCTCGCCGTGCTACGACGAGCCAAAGCAGGCAACGACCATGTGCCGCTGTCCATCCGTTACGACATAAATGAGAAGGTGCATGGCGAGCCGTTCCCGCACCTATTTGCCCGCCGGGTCGGCACCCGCCAGGAGGTTTTGTCGCCGTTCTTTGTCCAGTCCATTCTTGCCCACCTGGCATCCGTGGCAGAACTTAGCGACGCTGGGATACCCGTGCGGTTCACCCCGCACGATTTTCGCCGCTTGTTCGCCACCGACGTGGTCAACGGTGGCCTACCGCTGCACATCGCCGCCGCCCTGCTTGGCCACCTCAATCTCGACACCACCCGCGGATATACCGCGGTCTTCCCTGAACACCTGATCACCGCGCACCGGGCGTTCATCGAACGGCGGCGAGAGCTGCGTCCGGTCGGAGAAGACCGGATTGCCGAGCCCGATGAGTGGGCCGAGTTCGAACAGCATTTCCTGCTGCGCCGGGTCGCGCTCGGCGAATGTCATCGGCCGTACGGCACGCCATGCGTCCACGAGCACGCCTGCACCCGATGCCGATTTCTGCGCGTCGATTCGGCCCAGCTTGGCCGCATCGACGAGATGACGGAGAACGCCGAGCAGCGCCTTGTCGAGGCCCAGGACAAAGGGTGGCTCGGAGAGGTCGCCGCCCTCGAAGAGAGTCTGAAGCACCTACGCACAAGGCAAGCCGAAGCACAACGCCGGCTTGGCGAGAGCACGAACCCCTTCGCGACCGAGACGGCACAATGAGCCCGTGAAGCTACCCGTCATGCCGCCGGTCTCACCGATGCTGGCCAAATCCGTGGCGTCGATCCCACCCAAAGCGTCCTATGAGCCCAAGTGGGATGGCTTCAGGTCGATCTGTTTCCGCGACGGCGACCAGGTCGAGCTGGGCAGCCGCAACGAGCGGCCCATGACCCGCTACTTCCCCGAGCTCGTCGCAGCGGCCCTCTCCGAGCTTCCAGAGCGCTGCGTGGTTGACGGTGAGATCGTCATCGCCACCGATCACGGTTTGGATTTCGAGGCGCTGCAACAGCGCGTCCACCCGGCAGATTCGCGGGTGCGAATGCTCGCCGAGAAGACCCCGGCGTCGTTCATCGCGTTCGACCTGCTCGCTCTCGGCGATGACGACTACACCAGGCGACCGTTCAATGAGCGGCGTGCAGCGCTCGTCGACGCGCTGGCCGGCTCCGGTCCCTCGTTCCACGTCACCCCGGCCACCACCGACCTGCCAACGGCCCAGCGGTGGTTTGAGGAGTTCGAGGGCGCAGGCCTGGACGGGGTGATCGCAAAGCCGCTGACCATCACCTACCAACCGGACAAGCGCGTCATGTTCAAGATCAAACATGAGCGGACCGCCGACTGCGTCGTCGCCGGGTACCGAGTGCACAAGTCCGCCAGCGACGCAATCGGATCGCTGCTGCTCGGGCTCTACAAGGATGACGGCACACTCGCATCTGTCGGCGTCATCGGCGCCTTTCCGATGGCCAAGCGGCGGCAGCTATTCACAGACTTGCAGCCGCTCGTCACCACATTCGATGACCATCCGTGGAACTGGGCGGCCCACGAAGCCGGCGAACGCACACCACGCAAGAACGAAGGGTCTCGCTGGAACGCCGGCAAGGACCTCTCGTTTGTCCCGCTGCGACCGGAGAGGGTAGTCGAGGTCCGCTACGACCACATGGAAGGCGAAAGGTTCCGGCACACAGCACAATTCAACCGCTGGCGCCCCGACCGCGACCCAAGCTCATGCACCTACGCCCAACTCGAGCGACCGCTGACCTTCAGCCTGGGCGACATCGTCCCGGGTCTCGGCCCAAGCAATCCATGAACCGGCGATTTAGGTAAGCCCTTCAGCTACCGTCGAATTCCGTTGGGAGACGACCTCATGACGACGCCACGTCCGAGCACCGGCGAGGATACCTTCGACCTCATCGACGATGCCGTCGCAGCGCTCGCCGACCGGCGCGGTGTCTGGCTCGGCGACGACGTGCGCACTATCACGCTGATCGCAAGCCTCATCGAACAAGCCGAACGATGCCTGCCCCAGCTGGTCCATGATGCCCGCGCGAACGGCCACGGCTGGACCTCGATAGCCCAAGCGCTCGGCACCAACCCCGACGAGGCTCGCCTACGATTTGACCAGGAATCCCCTATCGCCGACGGGAGATGGCCCTACGACCACTGACCCCGGCAGATCGTCCAGAAATTGAGTAGCCGATTAGTCTGATACGCCGGATCGGTCTGCGAGACACTGAACCGCCAGGACCGCCGCGGGGGAGGACAGACCATGACCGGATTTCGAGTGGGCGTGGCGGACCCGATCCTTGTTGCCCGCCCGACTGCCGACACTTTTACCCGAGCGAACTACCTGGGTGCGGTGGCCAACCGCGTCGACTCATTTTGGGTTCCCGACCACCTCAACCAATTGTTCCCGCGATCCTTGTGGCAGCAGAAGTACTGCGGCGCAACGAAGCTCATACCCAAGGTTGACGCCTGCATGGAGCCGTGGACGATGCTCGGGCACCTCGCTGCCCGAAACCGAGTCGGCCGCCTGCGTCTCGGCGTGTCTGTCACAGACAGCGGCCGACGCAATCCGGCCGTCACCGCGCAGGCCGCCGCGACTCTGCACTTGCTCACCCGCGGACGGGCGATCCTGGGTATCGGCCCCGGCGAACGGGAAGGAAACGAGCCCTACGGGGTTGACTGGTCCAAGCCGGTAGCGCGGTTCGAGGAGGCGATGGCCACCATCCGGGCGCTATGGAACTCGGGCGGCGAACTCGTCAACCGAGACTCGCCCTATTTCCCGCTGCGAAACGCGATATTCGAGCTGCCGCCATATCGCGGTAAGTGGCCCGAGATCTGGATCGCTGCGCACGGTCCTCGCATGCTGCGCATTGCGGGACGCTATGCGGATGCGTTCTTCCCCAGCTTCGCGCACCGGCCGGTCGACTACAAGCAACGCCTCGACGCCGTTAGGTCGGCCGCTTCCGATGCCGGTCGCGATCCGATGTCCATCATTCCGGCGATGCAGTTGTTCGTCGTCACCGGTCGCACCCGCGATGACGTCGACGAGGCGCTCGATGGTGAAGTACTCCGGGCATTCGGGCTGAACGCGTCCGACGAGGTGTTCGCTCGCCACGGCGCACAGCACCCATTGGGCGCAGGCTTCGCAGGCGCCCAGGATCTGCTGCCGCACGGCATTGATGAGCAAACGGCCCTGTCCCACGCGGCAGCCATTCCGTCTTCGCTCATGCGAGAATATCCTCTCAACGGAACGCCCGATGAGGTCATCGAGCAAGCCGCGCAATGGCGCGAAAGTGGAGTCCGCTACATGGTGCTAGCCAATGTAAGCATCATTGCAGCGGAGCCTCCGCAAGGCACTGGTGTCGCATGCCATTCAACACGATCGTTCGGGGCCTCAAGAAGCTTTAACGTATCCAGCTTGCGGCAATGTCAGGCTTTCTCGCGCGAAACACCTTGTGGAAATGATCTTGACAAGTTCAGTGAA
>CAVQSK010000001.1:0-151700 GCA_963715885.1 uncultured Actinomycetota bacterium | reverse complement strand
CGCGTGTGCCGCCGCATCCACCGCCGCCACCAGATCGCCGATCGCCTCGAAATCGCTTGACACTGCGGCCAATTCAGCTGCATCGCCGTCGTGCAAGGCGCCGGCGAAGCGCGCCGCCAGGCCGACACGAGGCCCGTCTACGATCTTTTCAAGTTCGCGCAGGCGGGGCGCACCGGAGTGAACCCCGAACTGTGTGGCCGTCTGCAGGCAGATCACTTCGGCCGCGAATCGTCCGTTCGCTGCAGCCGTTTCGGCGGCCGACTGCACGATAGTGATCGCCAGATTAATGGCGCCCTGGCTGGCGGCCACCCATGCACAGGGCGAGGCTCCGCTCATAGTCGAGCGACCGAAACGGACGTCGCAGTTTGTTGAGCGCGCCGCCAAGCGCGGCGGCGGCCTCGCCAGTGCAACCGCGCATGGCGAGCGCGGTTGTGTATGGGACGTGATAGCGGTACCCCCAGCCGATGGCGTGGCCCGACGCGGACAACGCTGCTGTTGCCTCCTCCAGCAGCACGCAGGGAGTGCTGTCGAGGTTTCCGGCCCGAGTGCGGCCCGACCCGCGACGGCAGCACCGAGTGATTCAGCTGCTCCGGGGAGGTCGGCTGCCTGCTCGCGCACGCGCTCGGCCAGTTTGGGGTCAGAAGGGCGTCCCTGATGCGGCCAGATAGCAAGAGCGCGCTGAGATGTGCATCGGCGACGTTGACCTATATGCGGAGCGTCGAAACAGCGCGTCGCGACGGTGTATCCCGTCTCCGCGATGGCCACGGCTTCGGCGGCGCGCCCTGCGTCCGCGGATATGGCAGCGAGCGCCCAGGCTGTCTCCGTGCCGACGATGGGGGGCAGGTTGTCCAGCGCGAGATTCTTGGCAGCCAGTGTCGCCGCATCCGGCCGGTCCATCGCAAACCAGTACACCGTGAGGAGGGCGTCGATCCAGCTGCGAGCCTGGCGTGCTGTGGTGTGCGACGCGTCGTCGATGAACTCTTTCGCCCGCGCGGGGTCAGCGAGCGCCCACAGCATGTTGCTGGCCCGCAGATAGGTGAGTCGGGCGTGGTCCCTGTCGGTCAATTGAGTGAGCGGAACGTCGGCGAGCACCGCTTCTGCTTCTTGGCCTCGGCCGAGCCACGATAATGCATGTGCTCGCAGAAACTGGGCTTCTGGTCCGGCGCCGGCGCGCACGGCTGCTTCCGCGAGCCGGTCGGCGAGGGACAGATCCGCGAGCCAAATTGCGCTGTGGGCGGCTTTGGTGAGCAGGCCGACATCGGGCGGGAGGTCGGAGTCGACGCTCAATGTGGCGCGGCGGATGACGACGTGGATGTCGTCGCGGTCGTCCCCAGCGGCCAGTTCGGCGGCGACCAGTCCGCGTAGCCGACGCAGCCTCGTGGGTGCCGCGCGTTTCCTGCGCACCTCGCCGTAGAGCGGGTGCGCCACACGGACTTCTATGCCGCTGTCGAAGTGGTCGAGGATGATCAGGCCACGAGAGTCGGCTTCCTCGACGGCGTCGGGATCGGCGATGTGTTCGAGCGCTGTCAGCTTGATCGGCTCGCCGATCGCGAGTGCATCGATGACGGCGCCGGCGGCGGCGGGCAACGCTCCGATGCGGGACTCGATCAATTCCACCAGGCCGCACGGCATGATCGGATCGCCGATCCACTGCCAGAAGCCATGCAGCTTCTTGAGCCGGCCGCCAGCGACCTCCTGCTCGACGATGTGGCGCAGATACAGAACGTTGCCGCGGGCCAGCTCCCAGAGGCGGCTCGCGGCGTGCGAGTCCATCGATCCGCCCAGTGTGGCCGACAACAGCGTGGTGGTCTCGTCGGGCGGCAAAGCCTGCAGATCGAGCCGCTCGAACTGGCCGGCCTTCCACAGTTCCTGTGTCCCAGTGGGAATCAATTCACCGTCGCGCACCGTGAGCACTACTTTCGCGGCGCACCGCTGGACGATCTGATGCACGACAAATGTCGACAGGTCATCGAGCAGGTGCACGTCATCGACGCCGACCACCACTGTCGTGCCCGGCGCGGTCGCAGTCAGCGACTCGATCACCCCGCGGACCAACTGAACGGTGTCGGTGCCTTCTGACCGCGCCCACGCCGTGAAAGCACCCAGGGGGAGTGTCCGCGCGCAAGACGTGCCTACAGCCCAATGGGTTACGCATCCCCGCGACGCCGCCGACTCGAGCGCCTCGCGGGCGATGCGGCTCTTGCCCACCCCTGCCGCACCGCAAATCACAATTCCGGACGAACCCGGGTCGGATAGTGCGGCTTCAATGAGTCGCATCTCCTCCGAGCGTCCGGTCAACGGCCATGTCAACCGCACAGATACAGGGTAGGAGCCCAGGTAGCGCCGCGCAGAGCAACGACAAACTAGCGCGATGACGTGGTCGATCGGCCGGCGATCCTCCGTCATGTCCGCAAGAGCCGCGCGTCGGAAGAAAGTCGAAGTCGTCGGGGACCCGTGGAAATCGAGTAAGGGCCGGACGATAGAAGCCCTCGGCCTAGGGAAGCGGTACCCCTAGCGGTTGTCGCACGTAGTCGGGACCGCCGGCAGTTGTCGAAATCGCGTGGTGCGCTACTTACTTCCTCGATGTAGCGCGGCGCGACGATCGAACCAGTCCACATTCACGTGGCACGTTTACGGAGGCTTCTCATGGCTATTCAGGTCGTCTTCAGCCCGCCGCCCGGCACCACGGTACCTATCGCCTTTGCTGACGGCAGCAGTCTGCCACCCGACGCGTCGGTTGTTCGCAATGCCCCCCGTTGTCGGCAGGCGGAGCTTGGAGGGAAACAAATGGCTAATCACGCCCCCAGCACCACGAAGAAGAACATCCCCAGCACCACGAGGAAGTTCCTCGCCGCCGGCTGCTTGGCGCTCGGCCTCGGCAGCCTCGGCCTGTTTGCCAGTGGCGGCACTGCCGCTGCCGACGGACTGGAGGTCACGCCTATGCCGCGGCGGTCATCGACGAGGACGGCTTCCAGAACTACGACACGTCGTCTTACCCGGCGGACTCGTCTTGGCCGGCGCCCCCGGCTTGGGGATCTCACCCGGCGGACCCGTCTTGGCAGGGGATCTCGTCGCATCCGTGCTGCTCGCGGTGAGGGGTAGACGCGTAACAGAAGCCTGACCCCGCAACGGGAGCGGACGGCGGGAACACTCAGATTGAGTGTCTCGACTTGAAAACCTCTGCGGTGCAGCGAGATCCATCGCCCATATCATCACAATGATGCTCAATGACGTTGTCAAGCCGCAGTTTTGACAGCCCGAGCGACGGGTGGATACGAGCGTGATCGAAGGCAATGGCGGTTAACGCCTCCGAAAAGCTGCTCGCCGAACCGGATCGGGTTCGGCGCATCGGGGACATCCACGAAAGCATGCGCAACGCCGACGCCGCCCATGAGGCGACGCACCCGCGCGCCTTCGGCCAACTGGCGAATCTCGATGTGTCCGACGATTGTGACGATCCACTTCCGGGGCGGAAACCGATGTCTGGCAAGGCAATCGCCAGCACGATTCGTCACAGTGACGATTAGAGCTTGTTACGGACCCTGCTAGGGAAAGGGGATAGGAGGAATGTCAGACGGCAGTGGGATCCGCGGAATATCAGCGGGTAGCTCAACGGGCGGGATGTCGTTGGGGAGCTGGACGCGCGGGATATCGTTCGGCAGTTTCACGGTCGGGACATCGCTCGGCAAGGGGACAGTCGGGATATCGCTTGGCAGCGGGACAGGGGGAATGATGGATGGTATCGGGAGAGTCGGTATCGGGTTCTCTGGTGCAGCCTGCTGAGTCCACCCGGCCCCGCAGCCGATCGTCATGGCCAGCGTGGCGAACGCAATGCTGGCCACTGCGATCCGTTGTTCGGCAGTGCGGCTCGGCGGCGAGACCTTTCTCCGCCGCGGTGCGCACTCAGGCTTCGTGCTCATCTGCCCGACCCCTTGACGGATGTGCTTGCGACGCTACACCTACCCGGCAGTCCGGATCGTTACAGCGACGTATTACGTGCCGTCCCCAACCAACTGAACGGCTCTATTCGCCAGACCAGTCTCTGCCCGTGGCAGGGCACAGGGACGCTGGCTGTGGCCCGGGACACTTGTAACCCAACCCGTCGACGGAAGGACGTCCCCTCGGGAGTGGTCGAAATCGAGTAGTGGAACGGACCAAGCTAGCCCGCCGCCCAGGTAAGCGGTACCCCTAACCATCGTCGGCAGTAGTCGACGTCGTCGGGAATCGCCGAATCGAGTGGTGCACTACTCACGTCCTCGATATGGCCCAGCGAGATGATGAACACATAGAAAGTGTCCGGTGTAGCCGGTCATGAACCGCCAGAGGGCGAGGAGATTTCGAAGGAACGACCATGGCGACCCAACGAGGGGAACGACCTGCAGTACCGGACGAGCTAGACGACGCCGAACACTCGGCGCAAACGAAAGGAGTTGCTGTGATCAAGAAAGCGGTTCTCTGTGCGGCGGTTATCGGCGCCAGCGCTGTGCTGAGCAGCTCCGCTGTGGCCCAGGCCAATCCGGCGACACCCATGCCGGTGATCGAGTCCTCCGCGGGGGAGCTGTGCGGGGCCATCAACGGCAATCCCACTCCGGACGGGGTGATCGACGGGATTATCAGTCTGGAGAACAGAGGGTTTGATGAGGTCGACGGGGCGCTGGTGCTGATCACCGCGATCCACCACGTCTGCCCGCAGCACGAGGCGCTGATGATGGGCGTGATAGAACCGGCCGCTGCTGAGGACCTCTGCAGTAAGCCGTGGTGACCTATAGGCCGGATGCGCCGCACGGCGAGTCGCGTACGGCACCGAGTTTCGCGGGCAGTGCCCTCGATGCGAGTTGATGGCTCTTGTAGAGGAGCTTGACCGAAGATGACCCGGCGCCGCGCACCTGGTGCACCCGAGTGGACGGCCCTGTACACCATCGGAGACCACGTGCGACTGGCGGTACCGTTAGCAGGCCACCTCGTCGGGTCGAACTGACATGGCCACGTATCGAATCGGTTGATATATATCGTCACAGTGACGTATCGCGTTGGGGAACAGGCTGATTGCCGGGGAGCGAGTCAGGATTTCCGTCGTGTGGTGGTGCTCTTCGATGACATCTTTTTTGGCGGAGAGTCCGGACTGCGAGTCGCTAGTCGACCTAGGGTGGAGACGCCGGGGATGGACGAAACGGCGTTGAATACGTCATTGCCTGTGGCGACAAGTGCTTCGAGTCGCGGCAGGATCGCATCCATGGTTCGGATCATCGGATCGGCCAGCGCGAGGTAGCGTTCAGCGCGATCGATCGCCTCGTTGAGGCGCTCGGTGGCAGTCGCCAGGTTCTCGAGGAGATCCGGCAATTGACTGGCGAGTTGTATCGACGCGGGTGGGATGCGCACGGCTCCGCTGGCGACCGATTGCGCTGTTTCCGCTGCCGCCTGGGCGGCGGCCTTGATGTCTTTCGGGCTCGGAACTTTTCTACTCGTCATGAAACAACTATGCGGCACGCAGGCTCCGCGACAGCCGCGCTGATGTCGGCAAGTCGGCATACGAAGGTACCGAAGTGCATCGCACCAGTAGCAACTACCGGGACTATCCGGAATCTCTGATCAAGGAGGTCAAATTACTGCGCAGCATGCAATCACTTGGATTCTCCTTGACCGAGATCCGACAAGTGCTCGAGGGGCTTCGCGCCCGCGATATCGACTGCGCCGACGGCGCCCATCTGCTGAACGACAAGCGCGCGAGTCGAAGGACCAATCAACGGTCTGAGAGAAGTCAGGCGAATTCTGCTGCAGGAACAGAGGCGCTTAGAGGCCAGCGCGCGTCGGCTCGGAAAGCAGCGCGGGCAGGCGACACCCCCGAAAGACTTTGTGCGCCAAGACAAAATTGTCATAGTGACGTTTCGGGGGTCGAGTGGCCGGGACGGCCTGTGACATGGACGAGCGCGAAGCTCGCAGAGTGAAAGCGTCTGGGTGCAAATATGTTTGGGGGAGACGATCCGTCACAGTGATTCGACTCGCGCACCGGCACCACCACGCCGGACCTGTGGCCGCCCGGCAGTAGACCCGAGGTCGAGGAGATCCACGACATCGATGATTGGCTCGCCGTGATCGCCGCGGGCCAGTGCGTCGGCGTCACGGCTGAGAGCACTCTGACGCAGTACCGGCGGCAGGGTCTTGTCTTCCGCCGCCTGCGTGACGCGCCCCCGGTGCCGGTCCGGATCGCCTGGTGGCGCGACGACCCGCATCCGGCGATGTCCGACGTCGTCGGACTACCGGCCGAGCTTTACCGCCCTCCTGCCTGATCCCGTTGACCCGTGAAGAAGTCGGGCGCATGAAGTGGCGCAGCCACGGTGGCAGCCGCCTGAGGGCCGGCGTCCAAGGCAATAGGCGTCGAAGGTTTGGGGCTGCATCTGGTCCAACGGTGGGGGTCATTCGGAGATGGTCGTAACGCCGTATCGGTCCTGGGCGTTGATTGGGCCGGTATGTCATCGCCAGCGGTGCGGTTTGAGCTGGCGGGCCGTTCGCGAAGTGCCAGCACTCGCGGCAAGAGTCAGCATCCCGCAACATGAGGTTGGCTAGTAGTTTCTTGACGACCTCGATGCAGGAATCCATGACTTCGATCTCGGGCTTCTGTTCACCCACTGTGGGCAGGTCGATGTACTGATTGCTCACCAAGACGAAGGAGCCGACCGTCGCGGTCCTCAGTGCAGATGGACCTGCAGATCCGGTTGCTGCCAAGCTCGCGGCCGACGTGTGTGGATTCCTGAACAGGGAACAGTTCGATTGCCTTCGTTTGCACACGCTCGAAAACGCAGGCGGTGGCCTCGCCGATGACCGCAGAACTGGGGACAGATCTACTAGAGTCGCCGTACCAACAGGATGAAGGGTCAGTACTTCGTGCTGCGCACATTGCGGGATCTGCCCGCCGCCGCGATCGCCCAGGCGCTGAATTGACGACTTCCGAAGCGTCTCAATGGGGCTGGTTACGCCGCTTGAGCGCCTCCTCACGGTTCCTCGACTACGCGCGCACGTTGCATCCGGTCGGGTTGACGTTCGCGCTGCTGTTCTTCGCTTGGTCGATGAGCCCCTCGCTGCTGCCCCGACCCTGGTTCCTGCAGGGGGTGGCGACGGGCATCAGTGTCGCCATCGGTTACGGGCTGGGGTGTGGCATCGCGTGGGTGGTGCGGCGCTGCGGCGTCAGCCCGCAATGGACGCAACGCACCCGAACGATCGGATGGCGCGCGCTCGCGGTGACGGCCCTGGTGGTGGTGCCCACTTTCGTGGTGCTTGGGTCCTGGTGGCAGCAGATCCTTCGTGACCTGGTCGGTCTGCCGCGCGCGCAACGGTCCTTCTACATCCTGGTGCTGCTCATCGCGGTCGCGATCGCGCTCGCGCTGCTCGCGATGGCGCGCGGTGTGCGACGGGCAACCAACTGGCTGACCGGAATGGCCGGCCGGATCCTGCCCGGTCCGCTCGCCCGGCTTGCTGCGGTGGTGATCGTCGTGGTGCTGGCCGTTGTGGCACTCGACGGCGCTCTTCACCGCGGCCTGCTGAGCATGGCAGAACGCTCGGCGAAGGTTGCTGACAAGAGCACGGCCGAGGGCGTCACCCAGCCACAGGCGCCGGAACGCTCCGGTTCGCCGAAATCACGAGAGGCCTGGGACACGCTGGGCCGCGAGGGCCGCACATTCGTTGCCGGTGGCCCAACCGCCGAACAGATCTCCGAGGTGACCGGCTCCCCGGCACTCACCCCCATCCGGGTGTACGCCGGCCGCGAATCCGCAGGCAGCGTCGAGGGCATCGCCGAGCGGGTGATCGGCGAGCTCCAACGCACACACGCCTTTGACCGCAGGGTGCTGGCCGTGGTCACGACGACGGGTCGCGGCTGGGTCAACCCGAATGTGGCGGCCGCTTTCGAGTACGTCAACGGCGGCGACACCGCCATCGCATCGATGCAGTACTCATTCCTGCCCAGTGCACTCTCGTTCATCGCCGACCGTGAGACGCCGCCGCTGGCGGGACAGGCGCTGTTTGAAGCCGTGCACCGCGTCTGGGCAGCCCGGCCGGAGGGACAGCGGCCGAAACTGGTGGTGTTCGGCGAGAGTCTGGGCTCGTTCGGCGGACAGTCCGCATTCGCCTCAGGGGCTGACATCGTCAGCCGCACCGACGGTGCGCTGTTGGTGGGTACGCCGAACTTCGCGCAGCCGTGGACCCGAATCACCGCCAACCGGGATCCCGGGTCGTTCGAGCGGCTGCCGATCGTGGACGACGGGCGTCATATCCGGTTCGCGTCCCGCCCTCACGACGTCGACCTACCCGGGCCATGGGAGTTTCCCCGGGTTGTGTTCTGGCAGCACGCGAGTGACCCGATCACCTGGTGGTCGTTCGATCTGTTCCTGCACCGTCCGGACTGGCTGCGCGAACCACTCGGGCCTGATGTGGACCCAGGGATGCGGTGGCTGCCGTTCGTGACGTTCTGGCAAGTGACGCTGGACATGATCTTCTCCGCCGAAGTGCCGTACGGGTACGGGCATGCGTTCGGACCCGATGCGGCCGAACTGTGGGTGGACATCCTGGCTCCCCCAAACTGGGACCCGGCCGTGACCGAGCGGATCCACGACGCCGCCGCCCGAGGCTGAACCGACGCAGTTCGGCGTGACGCTGTTTGCTTCGACAAGGCCTGGGGCTTGACGCCTTGCAAGCTCAAATTTCCACCTAAACCCGCCCGTTCGACAGCGAGGAGACTATCAACGACGGGCCTTGCTCAAATCGCCCAATCATCAACGGGTGCAGCACTTTCATCTAATGCAACTCGCACTAGTTAAATGGTAATAGTGCGTGTTGAAGAGGTGCGGGTTCCCGCGTAGGGGAGCGGTTGGGGTTTGAACTCTGGCGCAGCTGCCGGGGGTCACCGTTGTCGTCCTGGATGTACAGCAGCCAACGCGGATCGTCGGTCCACTGATGGCTGAGCACGCTGTGGTTGTCGTCGCCGGTCACGCAGCGCGCTTCCTCGTCCGAATCGACGCTATGTACCCAGATGTTGAGCCGGTTCCTTCCACGGAGCCAGATAGGCGATTCGGGTTCCGTCCGGCGAGTTTCGTGGCACCCGCGCGGGTGGGCGAGCTGAAAAGGTGTTCCACAGTGATGATTTCGGGCAATGCCATGACAATCCTTTCCGGTGGTTGGTGGTGGCACGCTGATGGGCACAGGCCTCCCCGGCCGCCCAGTGATCGACGGTGGGCGCTGATGCTCGTCTAGTCGGTTGTGTGTTGTGGTGTTTATTGCACGCCAAACCTCCGTGCTGTCCAGCGTCGGGGACGTGCGCGTCAGTTGACATACGAGCGAGATGCTCGCATGTCGGATCTCGTGGGGTCCAGGAATCTGTTGACGGTGGAACGCGCGGCGCGGCATTGGGGAGTGAGCGGCGAGATGCGCAAACCTCTCCCCGGCTGTGGTGGTCAGTGGGCCCAGTTGAGCACCAGAGGGTTCCGGGTGGAGGCCAGGGCGATGAGGCCGGCGCGTGTTTGGGGTGTGACCGGCGCGAGAGGTGCTCGGGTTCGTTCGCTGGCGATGATTCCACCTTCGGCCATGAGGATCTTTTGAGCGCGCAGCCCGCATTGCCGATTCTCGAAGTGAATCAGCGGGAGGAGTGCTTCCCATGCTGCGTTCGCTCGATCTCGATTGTCTTCCCGGTATTGACTGACGATGAATGCAAGCAGGTCCGGCACCATCGAGCTCGACATTGTGCCGACGGCGCCGGCGTCGAGGTCGGGGATAAGGGTGACTGATTCCTCGCCGTCGAAGGGTGCGCTGAGGGCTGGGCCTGCGACATCGATGAGGGCACGGATCTTGTCGGCGGTTCCGGGGACCTCGATTTTCGCGTATTGGACCTGCGGGATTGCCTTTGCGATGTCGGCGAGCAGTGTGGCGGACAGCGTTGTTGTCGACATCGGTGCGTCTTGGATCATGATGGGAATGTCGATCGCTGATGCCACGATGTCGAAATAGCGGGTGATCTCGTCGTCGGGTACCGACATGGTCGCGCCGAAGAACGGTGGCATCAGCATCACAAGGTCGGCGCCGAGCTCCTGAGCATGTTTGCTGCGACCGGCGGCGACCCGCGCACTGTAGTGGCTCGTGGTCACGACGATCGGCAGACGGCCGGCGTTGTGGTCGATGATGCAACGCGCGATCATGTCACGTTCGTCGTCGGTCAACGAGAACTGTTCTGAATAGTTCGCCAAGATGCAGAGGGCATTCGGTCGGCAGTCGATTAGAAAGTCGACGACGCGCCGGAGGCCGGCCAGGTCGAGGTCTTCGTTGTCGTGAAAGATCGTCGGGACGACCGGGATCACCCCGGTCAACGGATGGATCATCACTGTTCTTTCGGGTCGATTGTGAGGACACCGTCGATGCGCCGAGGTGTTCCTGTTCCGGGCAGTGGTTCGTCGCGGAGTTTAGCGGGCAATAGTGGTGCCGGCGTGTCCTGGTATACGTGATCGGCCGCAGCCAGCGGCGGAGCGCCGATGCGCCGACCGAGGTCTTCCGTGGGTGCTGTTGTGGCCGGATAGGTTCCGCCGTGGTGCATCACACCCAGCTCAGCGCGACGCCGGTCGGATAGCCTTTCACGACGACGCGGCCTGAGCGCGCCGACAGCACCTCGACGACGCCACAAAGCCCCCAAGAGGAAGCCGTCTCTGTCCCAGCACCGATTCTGGCACTATTGCGGAGATGGATGCGCGTTCGAGACGGGGTCTCAATGATCCGTTCGAAGAGGCGATTGACGACGCGCTGGGCTCCCTGCCGGCCGATCTCCGTGCGGCGATGAGCAACGTCGAGATCGTCGTCGAGGACGAGCCTCCCGACGGGCAGCCGCTGCTCGGCCTGTATCGCGGCGTACCGCTGCCGCGAAGGAGCAGCACGTACAGCGGAGTGCTTCCCGACAAGATCAGCATCTTCGGCGGGCCGATCACGCGACTCGCTGCCGGCGACGCGGATCGTCTACGCCGCGAGGTCAGGCACGTCGTGCTCCACGAGATCGCGCATCACTTCGGGATCAGCGACGAGCGGTTGATCGAGCTCGATCGCTACTGACGTGGTGCTGATGCTCCGCCCGAATCTTGCCGTTGCCGACAGGTCGATGAATGACTTCCTGCGGCGGAAATCGTTGCCTGGGAAGGTAATCCACCGTTTTAGACCGCGCGGGCCCCTCGCCATAGCTCTCGACGAGCTCGGACGCCCTTGATCGACATAACTTTTCCACGTGGATTCGTGCGACCCGGCACTGCGTGGGTGAGCGCGGACTCCCTCGCTGCGATCCTTCTCCGCCAACCCACGGCCTGAACACGATTGCCCAACTGATGGATTCCGACGGGCGGGTCTGCGAGACTCTGGACGTGATGTACGAACACCTACTCGTGAGCAGTAATGGGCCTTTCACGACAATCACCCTCAATCGACCCGAGAAACGCAACGCCCTGGCGCTCAACCTGATGCTCGAGGTGACCGAGGCCTTCCGTCAAGTGGGCAAGAGCGAGGCAACGGGCGTGATCCTTGCGGCGAGTGGTCCGGTGTTCAGTGCGGGTCACAACTTCGGTGACATGGCGGGAGCCAGCTTGGACGAGGCCCGCGAACTGTTCACGGTGTGCACGGCGATGATGGACACCGTTCAATCGATTCCCCAACCGGTGGTCGCCAAGGTGCACGCCCTCGCCACCGCGGCCGGATGCCAACTGGTTGCGACGTGCGACCTGGCAGTTGCGGCCGACACCGCCGGGTTCGCCATGCCCGGTGGCAAGGGCGGCCTGTTCTGCCACACCCCGGTGGTCGCCGTGTCTCGCAACATCGGACGCAAGCGGGCGATGGAGATGGCGCTGACGGGCGATGTGATCGACGCCGCGACAGCCGCGGAGTGGGGCCTCATCAACAAGGCGGTGCCGGCCGAAGAGCTCGACGACGCGGTTCTCGATCTCCTCCGCCGGGCGACGCGCGGCAGCGTGCTGTCGAAGGCCCTCGGCAAGCAGGGCTTCTACGACCAGATCGATCGGCCTCAGCCGGAGGCATACGCGAAGGCGATCGAGCTGATTGCCAACTCGGCGCTCACTCCCGATGCGCAGGAAGGCATCGCAGCGTTCCTCGAGAAGCGCAAGCCCGCATTCAAGCAGCGCCCCTGAGGTTCGCTCGCCGCGATCGACCTACGCCGCAGTCAGCACGGCGTTGCGGAGCCGGTGCACGATGGCGTCACGGTGGTTGCGGATCGTTCGCGGTGTCACCTCCTTCCTGGCGGCTAAGCGCTCCGGGCGGCGGTGTGCGTCACCGACGTATTATGTTGTGCCACCATAGAATTGCGCTGTTGAGGAGATGCGGCCGCAGTCACGCCATCGCCTCAGCCCATGCGATATGCCCTTCGAAGCCGAGTGATTCCGCCTTCTGGCGGTAGCGTTCGACGTAGTCTCGGTACGCAACATCGTCGCCCAGAGTGCGGGCTAGCAACGCCCGCAGCCTCAGCAACGCCACGCTGTACAGCACGAAGCCAGGCTCGGTCGGCACGGCTGCCAACCGCTCGATCGCAGTCTGGGCTTCCTGGACATCGGTGTCGGTTCCGCGCTGCAGCAATGATTCGACCAGAGTTGCCACAGCCGTTCCCCGGAAAATCATCTCGCCTGTTACGAATTCGTCTTCGACGATGGCTCTGGCCATTTCGATGGCACCTTCGCAATCGCCGGTGCGGGCCTTCTCCTTCGCAAGCTCAATGTCGATCATCGGTACGACGATCATGAAGCATCGCTCCTGCAAAGCAGCATCACGCGCCCTGGCTAGGAGCTCGAAGCCGTCCCATCGCTCCTCGCTCGACTGCTGCACCAAGATCAGGCCGTGTACGGCACGGGCGCACTCCAGTGCGACATCTTCGCCGAACCGCTGCGCAAGTTCCAGCGCCTCGGCGGTCTCATCAAGCGTGGTCTCGTCGGGCAGCAGCGCGCCGTTCGCGATGGCGCTGAACTTGTTTAACAGCAGCACGGGCTCGCCAACGACACCGCGCTCGGCCAGGTCACTGGCCGCACGTACATCGCGAATTTGGCGCTGAGAGCGTTGATTACGCGCGCACCACCGCGCGTGGTCCGCAGACGTCCCATGTACCAGGACAAGGGGCGGCCCGTGCCCCCGGTGTTGCAGGCGATCACCGTGCCATCTGGCGAGGTGAAGCGCTAGATCGGTTTCACGCGCCGGGCTTTCGTGCGCCGAAGCACAGCTGGATGCATGCGAAGTAGAACTCGTCACGGGCGGCCAGTTGGTCCTGCTCGGCCTTCCACTCGGCGGCGTCGTCGGCGTCCATGCCGCCCTGCTCGACGGCGTACTGGACGATCAGCGGGGTAAACGCGCCGCCGTAGGTCTCCGGGTCGAGCGCGGTGGTGGCGAAGGTGTGCCCTGCCATGGTCACATCCGAAAAGCCCGCTTTGCGAAGCCGCGGCGCGAGCGTCTGCGGCAGTGAAGGATGGCTTAGGTGGCGGTCCCAGGCATCGAGTAGCCGCCGCATCCGCGCGTGGTCGGTGGTGTGCCACGAGACCGTCGCCCAGTCGACGTCCCAGATCACGACCCGGCCGCCGGGTCGCAGCGCGCGATGTATCTCGGCCAGCGCGGCTGTGGCGTCGGGTACGTACTCAAGGACCTGCACCGACAAAGCCGCATCGAACGCACCGTCGGGCACGGGCAGATTCGTGGCGTCGGCCTCGTAGAACGCGACGTTGTCGCGGCCCTCGGCGCGCTTGGCGGCGACGGCGAGCATCGCCGGTGCGCGGTCGACGCCTGTAACCGATCCCTCGCGGCCGACTTGGTCGAGCAGCTCGGTGACGTAGAAACCCGAGCCGCAGCCCACATCGACAACACGCTCACCCGGGCGCGCGGCGAGCGCCTCCCGGACGAGACGACGCCGGCGGACGATGTCCCGGCGGTGATAGAGCACTTCCAATTGCTCGGCCATGCTCTCGTCGAATTCGAGCTGTGCCACGTGCACAGGCTATGGCCTCACCCGGCGAGGATTTGAACCGAGTCCTGAGACTGACCCATGGAGCCTTCCGGTGACTCTCTCGATCGTGCTCGCTGTGCTCTTCTCGGCGTTGCTTCACGGCGCGACGGGTCGACGCCAGAGACCCATGATCTGCAGTACTTCGAGATGATGCGCAACCGCGGCCTCTACCACCAGGGATGGACCGCGGCACCAAGCACCGCACGCCGTGGAAGGCCGATACACCACCACCGTTCGACGCCGACGTGTGGGAGCTGTACGCACCGGACGATTGGACTCGGGCGCATGACCTGTCGGCGGAGAACCCGCAGAAACTCGCTGAGCTGCAACGTCTTTGGCTTATCGAAGCGGTCAAGTACAACGTGGTGCCGCTCGACGACCGCGGGTTCGAACGGATCAACCCGGATATTGCGGGCCGGCCGCAGCTGATTACCGGAAACTCGCAGCTGCTGTTCTCCGGGATGCGGATCAGTGAGGCGGCGGTGCTGACGCTGAAGAACAAGTCGCATTCGGTGACGGCCAACATCGCCGTGCCTGAATCCTGTGCGGCAGGCGTGATCATCACCCAGGGCGGCAGCGCCGGCGGTTGGACGTTGTACGCGCATCAGGGCAAGCTCAAGTACTGCTACTGCTTCTTCGGCATGGAGTACTACATCACCGCAGCGGATGAGCCGATCCCGACTGGTAAGCATCAGGTGCGGATGGAGTTCGCCTACGACGGCGGCGGCCTGGCCAAGGGCGGCGACGTCACGCTCTACTACGACGGCAAGCCAGCCGGAAAAGGGCGCGTCGAGCAGACTCAGCCGATGGCCTTCTCCGCGGATGAGGCGTGCGACGTCGGCGCCGATACCGGCTCACCGGCATCACCGGACTACGGGCCCACCGATAACAAATTCAGCGGCGAGATTGAGTGGGTCCAGATCGAAATCGGCGAGGACAGCCACGACCATCTGATCACCGCCGAGGACCGGCTCAAGATCGCCATGGCAAAGCAGTGACCGGCGATCAGCGCTAAGCCTGAATCCGTGGACCGTCGGTCTTTGTCGCTCGGCGTGTGATCAGCGAAAATGCCTTCTGAACTGGAACAATACGAGTGCTGATGTCGCATATGTCCAGGGTTCGAGAAGGCATTTTCGGTGCAATCATCGTATACGTTCACAGTCGGGTCGGCGGTGTTCGACGAACATAATCTCGTGTCGGCGGCGGGATTGATTCCGGTGCTGGAACTTGCTGAGCAGACCGGTCTTTCGAAGCTGATCGGCGAGCATGTGGATCTGCCCAGTACTCGGGTGGCTTCCGGTGCGGTCAATGCGGCCGGGAAGCTGAGCTCGATCATCGCGGGGATGATCTGCGGCGCAGATTGCATCGACGATGTGAATGTGCTGCGCGCCGGGGGCACACCGCGAGTGTTCGACGAGGTGTATGCGCCGTCGACGCTGGGGATCTTCTTGCGCGAGTTCACCTTCGGGCACGCCAACCAGCTCGCCGCGGTGGCGCGTGCGCATCTGGTCGCGCTGGCCAAACGCACGCCGTTGCTGCCCGGGATCGAACACCGCGCCTTCTTGGACATCGACTCGCTGCTGCGCCCGGTCTATGGGAATGCCAAGCAGGGCGCGTCGTTCGGGCACGCCAAGATCGCCGGACGGGCGCTGCTGCGCCGGGGACTGTCCCCGCTGATCACCACGCTGTCGGTGCCGACCGCGGCGCCGGTGATCGCCGAGGCATGGCTGCGCAGCGGCAAGACCGGCTCCGGCCGCGGCGCCGCCCGCCAGGTCAAACAGGCCATCGGCACCGCCCGCGCAGCGGGGGCGATCGGGACGATCATGCTGCGCGGCGACTCGGCATTCGGCACGAAGAAGGTCATCGCCGCCTGCCTGGCCGAGCAGGTCGAGTTCTCGCTGGCCCTGAGCCGAAACCGCCGGGTCACCAAGGCGATCAAGGCCATCGACGAGACCGAGTGGACCCCGGTGCACTACCCGGGCGCGGTGCTCGACCCGGACACCGGCGCGCTCATCTCCGACGCCGAGGTCGCCGAAACCACCCACACCCTGGCCATCCGAGGGCATGGTCGCGTCACAGCCCGGCTGGTGGTGCGCCGGGTCCGCGACGCCAACTACCCGGACGGCCTGTTCCCGGTATGGCGGTATCACCCGTTCTTCACCAACACGACCCTGCCCACCGCCGAGGCCGACCTCACTCACCGCAAGCACGCGATCGTGGAGACCACCTTCGCCGACCTGATCGACGGCCCACTCGCGCACATCCCGTCCGGGCTGTTCGCCGCCAACTGCGCCTGGCTGGCCTGCGCGGTGATCACCCATAACCTGCTGCGCGCCGCCGGGACGCTCGCCGGCGGCGACCACGCTGTCGCGCGCGGGGCCACGCTGCGCCGCAACCTGATCACCGTGCCTGCCCGCTTCGCCGCGCCAGCCCGCAAGCCGATGTTGCACCTGCCCGCGCACTGGCCGTGGCAGATCGGGTGGAAAACTCTATGGGACACCATCATCGGCTACAGCCCGGCGATCCCACGAGCAGGATGAACACCACGTCCCCCGCCCACTCGCCATCCTAGGCCCGACCCCGGAGACACGTGGAAAGCTGGTGCAGGCCAGCGGATCGCTCATGCCCACACCATTGCGAACCGCCCCAATCATGTAGAAATCAGCCCCGCCACAGCACGGAATCACTGATCCACGGATTCAGGCTAAGACATAAGGGCTGCGGCGATGAGGCGTCGGTGGTGCACCCATTGTCCGATTGGGGTGCTGTCGGTGTGATGGTGGCCGGTGCGATGGTTGATACGGTCGAGCAGTTCTGTCGACCACGCGAGTCCTGGCCTGGTGTCGCGTCGCCCCACCCAGGGACGAGTCGATCTCAGCTCGAACCCTCGATTGGGTGTCGGGCGAAGAACGCGGACAGCGCCTCGGCGATTTCATGTGGGCGCTCGATGTGAAGAAAGTGCGTGGCGCCGGGGAGGTCGAAGGGCTCGCCCCTCGGCAGCCAGGCAAGCAGGAGGTCCCGCCGCTCACGGAATGTCGGAGGGCTGTTCTCGCCGACGACGGCAAGAGCGGGCTGTGCGATCCGGCGCGCATCGGTCTCGGCGAACGACCACTGCTGCACAGCGGGCAGCTCCTTGGCAAAGAATGTGTCCGCGCAGGTGACGATCTCCTCGAAGAGGCCCGGCAGACCCCGATCGAGCGAGATGCGGTAGCCCGGTCCGAAGACTCCCCGGGCCCAGGTATCGACCGCGGCGGCGACATCGCCCGCGCGATACCGGCCCATCGCCGCTGCCGCGACCTCGCGGACGAAGGCCATCTGAGCCTCCGTCGCGGGAGCAGGCCGCGCCGCGTCCATGAGCGCCAGACTCTGCACGGCGTCCGGAGCATCGAGAGCCAGCTGGAGCGCGATAAGGGCGCTCGAGGAGTGACCGACGACGTGCGCACGTTCGATGCCGAGCTGCCGCATGAGGAGCCGGCAGTGCCCGGCGTGATCGACCATGCTGATTGGCCCCTCGACCCTGCTGCTGCCTCCGAAGCCGGCGCGGTGGTACCGCAGCAGCCGGTAGCGCTCGGCAAGGACGGGCTCCGCGAGCAGGGGCTCGGCCCAGCTGGCGCTCACGCCCCAGTGGATCAGGACGACGGGCTCCCCGGACCCCGGACCCCGCAGCTCGTACTCGAGCTCGATGTCGTCGATCGCCGTCAGCTGCATCTCGGCCTTCGTATAGACGTCGCTCAGAAATAGCTTGCCACACGTGGCGGTCAGACTGAACTCATCAGACATGGCATCCGTGACACTCCTGGTCGATTTCTGTTGGCCGTCAGCGAGATACGGCAGGACTGGGCGCATCAACGGTCAGGGGAGTCCCCACCGCCAGCACACCAGCCATCAGAGGTCGTACCCGGGCGAATACCTCAGCCAACTGTTCAACCAGGCCGACCCGCAACACCCGCGGATGCCGATAACCCGACAGCCAGCGCAAATTCGCCCTCAGCACCGGATCAAGCGCACCAACACGTCGATAATCCCAACCCGCCGCCGCACAGCCGCTGATCATCGGAGTTGCGGCTGAGTGGGCACCACGACGGAGACCTTCTTGTGCGTACTCGTTATTATGTTGTCGCACAATATATCTCACCTATGGCGGAGAGTTGCTCACGCCGGGCAAGCTAAGTGAAAGCCGCCGCCAACTGGTCCTCGCGGTTGCCTTGGGTCCGTTCGGCATGGTCAATGGCGAGTGGCGGTGGTTGCGTCGCAGGTCGAGCACGTGTCGATCACGGTCGTGTGAGGGCGCGTGTCGTCGGGACACGGAAGCCCTCACTTGCGGCAGCCTGGCGCTATGGCCGATGCCTCGAACGTGCGGCACGACACCATCGTGGTGCCCGACGAGATGAGCCCGGCCCAAGTAAGGGCGCTGGCGGAGCGGAAGGCTCAAGCTCAAGTCGGCGACAACGACATGGTCGCCTTTTTGCATCTCCACGGATCACGGCCGGTCGGCGGTGAGCATGGCACCGAGGTCGAATGGCGTTTCAGCTACCAGGTGATACCGCCGGGCGGCCCCGCTGCTGATACTGCCGGCTGACTGGAGCGGCGGTGGTCGTGGAGTGGTTGCGTGTGACAAGTACTGCGAGGTGACAGACCGCTAAGTGTCGGAATCATTGACTTAATGATTCAATGCGGACCTGCCCGTCCCTGCAACACCAAAACACGGGCTCGGCGTATGAACAACAGATGCAACCAGCCCGTTCGATAGTGATGACCCGAATCGGTGCCCGTGTACGGCGATGTCATCGTCACTTTGGCGGACATCGCCAGAGGTGCCGATATCGCTGAGCTGCCCGGTGAGACAATGCCGCTGAGGATCCGGCAGGCGGCCGCAGAAGGCGACCTCGCGGTGATGGAATTGTCGAGCCCGGCAAGGCCATCCCTAACGGTTCGCCCCCTATCCATGGGGGAGCCTGTATTGGTCGCGCTCGTCAGCGACATCTCCCCGTCGTTTCGTGTCGTCCCGGGCCACGGCGCCCCAGCGAGCCAGACGAGCGCTTCACCGTCACGCTCGACGGCCGCCTCGGCGAGGACCAGACCGCGAGCGGCTCGCCCGTCGTCGCCGGCGACGCAGTGGTCGGCATCGTCGGCCCGGTCGCCAGCAACGAGTGGGTCAGCGCCTTCGGCGCGGACGTCATACGGCGGTTGCTGCCAACCTACGCAGCTGGCCCGCCGGCGGGCTCATAGCACATTGCGGCTGACGCCTTTCTCTGTGAGCCGGTTTCTGCTGTTTAGGGGACAATAGAGAATCTATGAGATTGTGGCCGTAAACTATTGCCTCACAGCATGTTTGGTGTCACGGCCGAGGGCATGGAAGCGTCATTGTGACGAACTGTGAAATCTGACAACTGTACTGAGAGCCACCACCGAAGTTCGGACCGCGACTTCGGCCTCAACCAATTGGACTCGAACCGAGACATCGGATGCACCATGGGCCCATCTCATCTCATGGACAATGACGATTATCCATCAAACGTCACGGAAGATGCTGGGGGACAGCATGATCGGGTCCAGTTCCATCGGCTAGAAATGTCACAGTGACGTATTCGCTTCGGTCCGGCCCCGCAGCGAAGTCAGCCGTGGCGGCGTCGCCTGCGCCTCGGCGGCCGGAGCTTGGCACGCTCTTCCACCATCTTTCGGATGCGGGATGGATGATCGAACGGACGGGTGGTTACGTCTGCTCGCAACCAGGATTAGCCTACCCGGTCGAGAAGACGGTTACGCGGAGCGCGTGGATCGCTCGATGAAGCGGCCGGCCACATGCTGCGCCCATGCGGCGACCGTCATCGCCGGCGGGCCGCCCACGGGACCGGGCAGCGCGGCCGCGTCGGCGACGAAGAGGCCGTCGAGGCCGAAGACCTCGCCGTTCGAATCGACCACACCGCTCTCGACGGTTTGCGCCAGACACGCGCCGCCCGTCGGGTGGACGGTGAGGGGCCGCTGAAAATGCCGAATGCGCTTGCCGGTCGCCGCGGAGATCATCGCGTAGGCGTCGATGAGGTCGCCGAAGATCGCGCTGCGGGTCGGATCGTATTCGATCCGCATGCGACCGTGCCTGCAGCGGACGACGCCGTCCTGCGTGTCCGGCCCCATCCCGACGATGAGCGACCCGTGAATCATCTTGTGCTTCAACCAGGTCGGAAGCGGCATGCCTTCGGGGCTGGGCGCCGCCGTGTCGGCGATCATCGGCCAGGCCCGCCCGGCACCGAGCGGATCCGGTTCCTTCATCCGGAGAAGGCCGTGAACCGGCAGGCCGCGGGTCAGGTCGCGTGTGCGGTCGTCGAGATTCCAGTAGCCCAGGAAATCGCCGTTGCCGCCGAAGCGATAGCCGAGCCGTGGCATACCGGTGAGCTTGCCGGCGTCGCGGCTGTGGAGCAGGAGTCGAAGGGTATTGAGCGTGCCGGCTGCGAGCAGTACATGGTCGGCGAGGAAGTCTCGGCGTCGGCCGACCCGATGATCGATCGCTTCGATGCGGTAGCGACTCGGCGATCCCGAGGCCAGCCGCTCGATCGCCGTCACCTCGTACAGCGCCTCGACGGCGAGCCCCTTTCGCATCGCTGCCGCGAGCAGGACGAAGTCCAACGTCGTTTTCGCGCCGGTCGTCGAGCCGAGGAAGCCGCCATCGCGCATGTCGGCCTCGTGGCGCGTCACGCCGTCGGCCGTGACGAGGGGCTGCGGACGCCCCGCGACGCGTGGGAACAGGAATCCCATCGGCACGTCGACCGTGTCCCAGCCGCTCTGAAGGACCGGGCTGTCGCCAAACCGCTGCGCGGTCGTGTTTGGCACCTGGTCGCCCGGACGCGGCGCGCGCGAGCCCATCGACTCGAAAACGCTCTGGTAGTGCGGCTCCATCGTCTTCTCGCAGATGTCGTCGGTGTGGCCGTTCCAGTAGCCGTCGACCGCGGGGCGCATGTTGAGCCCACCGTAAGCGTGACTGCCGCCGCCGACGCTCGACGTGCAGGCGACGTTGAGCCCTTTGCCGACGTAGAGCTCGAAGAGCCCCTTTCGGTTCAGCGTCACGCCGCCAGGGAGCCAAGGGCTTCGCAGCGTACGCAGCATGTGAGACGCGAACCACCGGCCACAAGGAAGTGGAGCGCGCTCCTCGATGCCCAGCGATCGGACCGGCACGGTGTCGCGCCACGGACCACGCTCGATCACAATGACGCGCACCCCGGCCGCGGTCAGTCGCGCGGCGGCGAAGGCCCCGCCGAATCCGCTGCCGACCACCAACACGTCGGCGTCCGCCATCGTGCGAGCCTACCGCCGCACGGCAGCGGTAAGCCGGGGGAATTCGGGCGGGTGGCGTGAAACTCGATACCCGGCGCGGAACAGACGCTCCGAGACGCCGTACAACCGAGGCTCTGCCTTGTCCCGATCACACCGCTGCTGACAGCCATGGAATGGCGTCGAGGGCCGTCCCAGGCGAGGGGAGACGAAAACGTCACAGTGACAAACCGGCCCTTCGTTCACGCGGAGCTCGCTGCGGCCGCAGGGCGGGGTGTCGGCGCTGCCAAACGAGCACGCCACGGGCGGATATGTATTGCACGACCTTGGAACAGAAATAGCGAGTGCAATCGACCTGCGGACCAGAACAGTGAGCAAGTCACAGATAGATTGAGCACGGACACTTGCTGCAATGCGCGCAACCAGGCTTCGTTGTGGCGCAACGTAACTCGCTGTAGTTTCGCTGCGGCTCGTGGCGCCACGTCGCCCACGAGCTCCTCAAGAGCCGAACTGCCTACCGCAATGCGCCTGGCCAGCATGCCGATCCGTGGCGCGTTATCCGCCGTGAGTGGGGCGGAACCGGGTTTGAACAAGCCTGGGCGAGTCGCGGTCACGGTGATGTCCGGCCAGCGCATTGACCCGGGGCGCCAGCTCGAACAACGCACAGTCAACCCCGTGGAGGCAACACAGGCGTTATCTCCAGATAGACTCTGCCACAACCTGTTACGTCACTGTGACGGATTACCGGAAGATTCCCGGGGGGCTGGAGAGTTGGGAAGGGGGCTTGCTCAACGCCACTTGATGCCGCACCCGATCGACGGCCGCTGGTCGGGGTCGACCGGCCGCCCGGCGAGCACGGCGTCGACCGCCGCCCGGACGTCAGCGGCCGTCACCGGTAGGTCGTTCCGGGGGCGGGAGTCGTCGAGCTGGCCGCGGTAGACGAGTCGACGCTCGCCGTCGAAGACGAACGTGTCGGGCGTGCAGGCCGCGGAGTAGGCGCGGGCGACGTCCTGGGTCTCGTCGTAGAGGTACGGAAACACCCAGCCGTGGCGGCGGGCCTCGGCGACCATCTGATCGGGTCCGTCCTGCGGGTAGGTGACGACGTCATTGCTGGAGATGCCGACCATCGCGACGCCCTGATCGGTGAGGTCCCGACCGAGCGCGGCGAGCCCGGCGGCGACGTGCTGGACGTACGGGCAGTGGTTACAGATGAAGGTGACGACAAGCGCGGGACCCGTGAGCTCGTCGAGAGTGACCGTGGCGCCGGTGGCGGGCTCGGGCAGCGTGAACGGCGGCGCGGGGGTGCCGAGGGCGAGCATAGTGGACTCGGTGGCCATGCCCGCCAGAGTAGGACCACAACGCCTCCGCCCGGGCAGGATCGCCGAGTGCGGGTGCGGTGGGCGCAGGCTGAAATCTAGTCCGCGACAACCCTGCGGTGGCGTGACGGGACGGGGCCGAGGGAGCCCGGGTGATACGTCATTGTGACGAATAGTGCTAAGCAACACACCCGCGCTGAATGCCGCCCCGGGCGAAGGCCGGCTATGGGTGGGACTTGGTTCGCCATCTGCGGGCAGGCGATCGCCGGCTCGACCGACGGCGGCTTCCTTACTCGAACCGACCATTCAGGCCTTGCACACGGACGCGATCGTGCCCGACGATCAGCTTCGGCAGGTTCGGCCAACCTCCGGCGCTGGTCGTGCCTGACTGTTTCGATGATTCGCTTCCGGACGCGGAAATCGCCGCGTGGGAGGGCAATTCACCTTCTTAACCTGCCCTTGTCCCATCCAGTGACACGGCGGACAAACGTCACAGTGACTAAATGCTGTCCGATTGGGTTTGCCTTGGGCAAGTGCGGAAGCGTCGCTTCGACCTACTTGCGTGATGGCGGCGCTTGCGTCACAACCCGGTTCAGGGCTCTACGTAGCGCTTCGCGCTGTGTATTGGTTAATCGTTGGCGTCCAAGACGGTCCCGGAGCGCTAGCGCCGAATCGTCACAGTGACGTATTCCGACGGATTTGCCACCAAGGCGGGGCCGAGCGGCAGCCGCAAGCACGTCGGGTCGCAACCGTCTGCACGGTCGAAAGCGTCGGCCTGGGCTGTGGGTCTGTGATGTCGTGTGTAACCGACGCGTCGCGAATGGATACGTATTTCGCGACTTTGGAGCAGAAATACTGAGCGGACTCAACCTCTGGAACAGAAATACTGAGCAAGTCGCAGATACATTGAGCAGGGACAATGGCCTCGACCGGCATCCCGGACAGATCGCCGCCGGCGATGCTCGCACTAGTTTTGTGCCGATAAGCCACATTATGTCAAGTAAACCGCGCCGTTTTCATCTGATGCATCATCGTCCGTCGGTGTGCTTTGTCGGGTCTCAGTGCATCTGGCAGTTTTCGCAATCAATCTGGCACTCGACGGATTCTCAGTGCAGTTGGCATCTCAAGGTCGTGCCGCCGGGACGACGAGATCGTGCCGGCCTCAGCGTGAGCAAGCACGCTGCAGGAACGATGCTCGTGCCGCTGCTGCAGCAGCCTGGCCGCGTTGCCGGCGACCAATTCCAGGCATCTACCACGATTTCGCCCGTTGGCTCCCCGCTGGCACAACTTGCGATACGTCACCGTGGCGCTTCTAGCGGATGGGGTGGCACCTAATCATGCTGTCCCCCAGTGGCTTCGGTGCCACTCGCATGGAAAATATGCAATATCCATGAATCGTCTATGTGTACTCGAACTCCGCCGCCCGCCGGGCCGGGCGCACCGCGGCGGCTGGACGATCTGCGAGATTCGCAGGGGCAATGGGATATTCGGGCCGCTGCTGGGGGTCCGTTAAGAGTGGAGTCGCGCCAGGCAAGATGCCGGTGCCGCGTATCACTGTTGGATTCACGCTCGATCTCGTCTCAGAGCAGACAGTCACATCGAGCCACCATCTCATCATCGCTCACGGGCGTCACGGAGGCGCTGCCACCGCTTTAAGCAACGGATTGCGATCGAGGACCTCAAACGAACTGCCGTCGCTGAGTTGATATTCCCGACCATCCCGTGTCATGCGTGCATCCGTTTAACGATGCATCGGACAAATCGCCCGGGTGTCTCGAATCGCCGGGCTACTACTGGTGGGCGCCCGCGACCGTGCTCGGTGTCCGTACGCCGGTGGGCAGTCCATGATGGATGTTATGGAGTCGACCCGCGTGGATCGGTGGTTGTGGGCAGTCCGGCTGACGAAAACCCGGCCGGACGCCGCCGCGGCGTGCCGAGGTGGGCATGTCCGGGTCAACGATCGGCCGGCCAAGCCGTCGACCATGGTGTCTCCCGGTGACGAGGTGCGCGCCCGGGTGGGAGACACGACGCGGATCGTCGAGGTGGCACGGGTGATCCAGAAGCGGGTCGGTGCGGCCGATGCAGTGACCTGCTACCTCGATCGAACGCCCGCGCCGCCTCCGACTTCCTCCATTCCGGTGGCGGCCCGTGATCGCGGTGCCGGGCGGCCGACGAAACGGGACCGTCGGATTCTGGACAAGTGGCGCGCGGGCTTGGGGTGACCCCTTCCCCAGCCGCCGAGGAGAACATGCAGGGATTGAATATGCAGAGTTACCGGTAAACCACTGCCGCGTGTTAATCAGAAAAATCAGTACGACTATCCCCTTGTGCACCAATGACTTCGCGCACGAACCGGCGATGCCGCCGTGCTAGAGGTCGAGGACAGTCCGCAGCGCTGCGTCAACGCGGCGCATCTCTTCAAGGCTGAGATATCCGACGCTCTTACCGAGTCGACTCGGGTCGACTGCCGCGGTCTGTTCAGCCAGCACCCGTGTGAGGTTGCCACCGATTTCGACCTCGGGCGGAAAGCTTGCCGCCCGTGCTGACGTGGACGTCGGTGCTACCAGCCACGTCGACAGCGGTAGCTGATCGGATTGGACCCACGACGGCGTATCGCGCCCCGGATTGTTTGCGGCCGCGACTCCCGTGGAGCGCGCAACCGATAGACTTCACCACGCACGCAGCGTCTCCATGTCGCGAAACGCCTGCATCGCCTCGGCCCTGTCTGCTTCCGCGCGGCACCCTCCCGGGAACGCGCGAAGCCCCACTCCCCTGCCGGGCGAATACGATGGGAACGAATACAGCGGGTTACCAATAAAACCCATCTGTGTTCGTTAGCATCAGACGCATCAAGGCATTTCGGATACACCGGAGTTACCGATAATCCACCAGGTACCGGACGCGCCGATGATGCGCTAGCAGGTGCTTTCCACGAGAAGGAGGTGCCATTCCGATGGATGAGTTCCCGCAGGATTACGAGGTCTTCGATCTCGGCGATGTGACGCTGCAGCACGGCGCGACGCTGCGCGACGCCAAGCTCGCGTACAAGACATACGGCGAGCTGAACGCCGACAAGAGCAACGCGATCGTGTACCCGACCTGGTACTCGGGGCGCCACTGGGACAACGAGTGGCTGATCGGAGACGGCATGGCGCTGGACCCGGCCGAGTACTTCATCATCGTCCCGAACATGCTGGGCAACGGGCTCTCGAGCTCGCCGTCCAACACACCGCCGCCTTATGACGCCGCGCGCTTCCCGCACGTCACTTTCTACGACCAGGTCGAGCAGCAGCATAAGCTCGTGACCTCGTTCGGGATCGAGACGCTACCGCTCGTGACTGGCTGGTCGATGGGCGCCGGGCAGACCTACCAGTGGGCCGTCAGCTACCCGGACATGGTCCAGCGGGCCTTGCCGTTCTGTGGCTCGTCCAAGACGAGCGAGCACAATATTGTCTTCCTCGAGGGCGTCAAGTCCGCGCTGACGGCGGACGCCGCGTTCAAGGACGGCTGGTACACCGAGAAGCCGGCCAAAGGCCTGCGCGCGGCCGCGCGCGTATACGCCGGCTGGGGCTTCTCGCAGGCCTTCTACTGGCAGCAGGAGTACAAGACGATGGGCTACTCCTCGCTCGAGGACTTCCTCGTCGGCTTCTGGGAGGGCTTCTTCCTCGACCGCCGCGACCCGAACAACCTGCTGACGATGCTGTGGACCTGGCAGAACGGCAACGTCGGCGCGACACCCGGTCGCGGGTTTGACGGCGACCAGGTCGCGGCCCTGAAGACCATCAAGGCCAAGACGATCGTGGTGCCCGCCCTCAAGGACCTCTACTTCCCGCCCGAGGACGAGGAGTTCGCGGTCAGCCACATCCCGGACGCCGAATTGCGCGTCATTCCGGGCGTCTACGGCCACTTCGCGGGCGGCGGCGCGAACCCCGACGACACCAAGTTCATAGACGACGTCCTCAAAGAGCTCCTCGCGAGCTGAGATCAGCCATGTCCCGTGCCGCCGCAGGCACCGGCCGCAGTCGCCCCCGAAGCCGCCAGCGGCGTACCGCTGTGCGTGAAAGTTCGGGTTCTCGTTGATCGCCTTCTGTGGTTCCGAAAGCTGTCGCACTCCCTAGGTAAATGATGCGCGAACTGTTCCTCGTCGGCAGCACGCGAAACTAACGCCCGCGTGGCAACAAATTTTGATCCCTGGTGCGGTGGCCGGGCTTCGTCGGTATGGGTGCAGAGCGCTTGAACCACAAACACTTCGCCTCAGGCACATGGTGGCTCACGTGTTCGGTGCATGTACCTACGGCAGGTTTCGCAGTCTGATCTGGCATCGAACGGAAGCTTCGGGAGCTCGCCGCCACCGAACAGCCGATAGCCAGCACGCCGTCGCCCGCGAGCGGTCGCTGATCGCCACCGACCCAGACCGGATTCCACCGCTGGCGCTGCCGCCGTTGGAGCAAAATGCGCTGGGCGGCACCGCAACTGGTGACACACTCACAGCGATCGCCCGCGATGGCGCCCGTACCGTTCCGGCACGGGAGAACGGCGGCAACCACGACATCAAAGACTTCACCCGCGGCTCGCGGGTGTTCTACCCCGTCCATGTGCCCGGCGCCTTGTTCTCCGGCGGCGACCTGCATTTCAGTCAGGGCGACGGCGAGATCACTTTCTGTGGTGCGATCGAGATGGGTGGCTTCATCGACTTCCACATCGACCTGATCAAGGGCGGCATGGAAACTTACGGGGTGACGACGAACCCGATCTTGATGCCGGGAAAAGTCGACCGCACCTCTGCAAGACCGTTCGGATCGCTCCGAGCTCTCTTGAGTGACGCCGCGATCGCAGCGATCCAAGAGGAGTCGGAGAAGGCTGACAGATCCCTCCTTGATTCGGTCAGGACGAGGTATTCGCGCAGGACGCCCTGCCCGAGGCCGACTGGTATGACAATCTGCTCAAGAAACTCAAGCCTGGCGATCCCGACCACTCCGAATAACTTAACAGCACAGCCTGATTCGTTGCCATGACCTCGAATGCTCCATCACCTCCGCAGACGGCAGTCGCAGCGACGAGGTGCCGGGGCGATGTCGCTCAAGCATGGCGGGCTGCTTCTTGCGCGAGTTGCATTCGGGAGGTGAGGCCGAGTTTGGTGTAGACGTGGGTGAGGTGGGTTTGCACCGTGCGTGCTGATACGAAAAGCCTTGTGGCGATGTCTTTGTTGGCGAGCCCCTCGCTGACGAGTCGTACCACGTCGCGCTCGGTGGGCGTGAGCGAGGCCCAGCCACTGCTGGGCCGTTTGCGTCCGCCGCGGCCGCGCTGGGCGTAGGCGACCGCTTCATCGGTGGATAGCGCGGCGCCCTCGGCCCACGCCGCCGCGAAGTCCTCCTCGCCCATTGCCTCACGCAGCGCGGCAAGCGAGTTTTCGTATTCGGCGTGGTAGATCTTGAAGCGGACCACTCCGATGCGTTGCCGGGTGGCGTCTGCCGCGCCGAAGAGCCGGGCCGCTTCGCGATAACCGTCAGCCTTAACGGCCAGACCGGCGAGGCACTCGAGGGTGTCGGGAATGCTCGAATGTGCGTCAACGTCGGCGGCGACCGTGAGCGCGTGGTGGGCGTCGCGTTCGGCCTGCTCGGGTTCACCCTGCGCGATCGCCACGCGAGCCCGCGTCCTCAGCGCCATGGCCAGGTGCCAGCCTCTCATCACCGAGACGGCCTCGTCGGCCCACTGTCTCGCCGCGACCAAATCGCCGCGTGCCAAAGCAATCTCAGCCATGGGGTTGACATTCACTGACGCGAAATCGGGCTGCAGACTTAGCCGCCGCCAGGACGCCTCGCTGGCGTCCTGCGCCGCTGCAACATCCCCCGCGGCCAGGGCCGCGACAGCCAACGCGGTGTAGGCGAAGCCCGGGACGAACCCGCCAAGCCCCGCCGCCGTTTCCACAGCAGCGTTGGCCGCGGCTCGGGCCGCACTGGTGTCACCGTGATACGCCAGCGCGTGGCCCAGGCTGTACATGCAGTTTGCGTACCAGAGCACGTCGTGCGCCGCGTCGGCCTCGGCGGCCACCTCGCGGACCTGTGCGATGGCCGCGGCCAGATCGCCCCGCATCATCTGTGCCACACCGAGGCACCGGCGACAGAAACGCGCGTGGAACCGGTCGCCAAGCGCTTGGGCGAGATCGCGTCCTTCCTCGGCGGCCGCGCCCGCCGCGATCGGATCGCCGGCGATGAGCGCCGCGAATGCTTGCCAGCCGAGGATCTGGCTGAGCCTCCACCGGTCTCCTAGTGCGCGGGCCAGGTCGACCGCCTCGGCGAGGTACGGCCGGGCCACCTCGCGGTTGAAGGCGGCGATACCGCAGGCGGTTAGCGCGCGGACCACCAGTGCCGGGTCGTCGAGGTCGCGGGCGATGGCCAGGGCTTGTTCGGCCTGACCCATGCGGTCGGTGGCGGCGACCGATGCGTCGAGCACGGCCTGGTCGGTGAGTGCCCGCGCGCGCACTGCGGGCGCCACCTGGATGTGGTGCGTGTTGTGGTCGGTGAGGGCGGCGTCGAACCAGCCCAGCCCCTCCTGGATCCGGCCCCGCGCGAGCCACAGCGGCTGCAGCGACGAGGCCAGCGCCAATGCGAGCGCGATCTCTGTGTTTTCGCGGCTCCACGCAAACGCCGCCCGCAGGTTGTCGATCTCGGTTTCGGCTTGCTCGATCCGCCGCTCATAATCGTTGCCCGCCGGGGTGTCGAGCAGGGCCGCCATGGCCGTGTAGTGGTCACGGTGGCGCGCGCGCACAGTGTCGGCCTCGCCGGACTCGCCCAGTTTTTCCAGCGCGTACTGGCGGACCGTCTCCAGCAGCCGGTATCGCGTTCGGCCCGTTGTGTTTTCGGCCACGACCAGCGACTTGTCGATGAGAAGGGTAAGCAGGTCCAGCACCTGGTAGGGCTGCACCTCGCCGCCGCCGGCGACGGCCCTCGTGGCGTCGAGTTCGAACCCGCCCAGGAACACAGCCAGCCGGCGAAACACGACGCGTTCGGGCTCGGTCAGCAACATATATGACCAGTCGACGGATGCCCGCAGGGTTTGTTGGCGGCGCACCGCGGTGCGCGCACCGCCGGTGAGCAGGCGGAAGCGGTCATGCAGGCTGTCGAGGATCTCGGTCAGCGACAATGCGCGTATGCGCGCCGCCGCGAGTTCGATCGCCAGCGGCATGCCGTCGAGGCGGCGGCAGATCTCGGTCACGGCCGTGGTGTTGTCGTCGGTGCGGTGGAAGTCGGGCCGAACATGGCGGGCGCGGTCGGTGAACAACTCGATGGCCTCGTCGGCCAGCGACAGCGACCGCACCCGCCAGGTCACCTCACCGGCCACCCCGATCGGCTCCCGGCTTGTCGTTAAGAGCGTCAACCCCGGGCAGGCACCCAACAGAGCAGCGATCAGCGCCGCGCACGCGTCTAGCAAATGCTCGCAGTTGTCCAGCACCACCAGCATCTGACGGTCGTTTATAAAACGCAGCAGCGTCTCCGTCGTGGAGCGGCCCGGCTGGTCCGGCAAGCCCAGCGCGCGAGCCACCGCGACCGGCACCAGATCGGGATCGATGATCGGCGCCAGATCGACGTACCACACCCCATCGCGGCACTCGCCCATCAGCCGGCCCGCGACCTCTAAGGCGAGTCGTGTCTTACCGACACCACCGTCTCCGGTCAATGTCACCAGTCGGTTGTCGGCCAGGATCCTCCGCACGTCGGTCATCTCGGCGGCCCGCCCCACGAAACTCGTCAGCTGCACCGGAAGGCGCTGGGCGACGACGGTATTCGCTGTGCGCGGCGGCGGGAACTCGACGCGCAAGTCGGGGTGGCACAGCTGCACCACCCGTTCCGGGCGGGTCAGCTCGCGCAGCCGGTGGGTGCCCAGATCGGTCAGCCAGGCGTCAGGGGGCAGCCGATCGACAACCAAGTCCTCGGTCGTGCCCGACAGCACAATCTGGCCGCCGTGCGCAACATCGCGCAGCCGCGCCGCCCGGTTGACCGTCGACCCGATGTAGTTGCCGTCGTCGCGCAGCTGCACCTCCCCGGTGTGCACGCCGATGCGCAGCCGGATCGGAGCCAGCGGTGCCCGCTGCAACTCCAAGGCGGACGCCACCGCGTCGCTGGCGCGGGCGAACGCCACTACGAAGCCGAAGCCTTCGCCCTCGCCCTGTTCGACCGTGCGCACCCCGTGATGGGCGGCGACGATGACGGACACGGTGCGATCCAGGAGCGCAACCGCGGCCGTCATCTCCTGGGTCTCCCACAACCGCGTCGAGTCTTCGACGTCGGCCAAAAGCAACGTCACCATTCCCGTCGGCAAAACGCTCACGCCCAGATCGCTCCACTTCAACGGCGCGTCCGCAAGGGGGTCCGTCTCGCTCATGCTAGCCAGCATGCGCTGGCCACATGCCCTAATACATCCGCGAATACGCGTAGATGGCGCCGCCCTGCCAATCGGATCTACGACCCCTGGCCGCGCGCATTTACGCGCTCTGACCGATGGTCTTCGGCCCACAACAGCGCATAGTCGACTCGCTGCGACCCGAGGAGACCACCATGACCGTCGCCACCATCCGCTGCCGCACCCACAGCGTCTTCCATCCCGGACTGGTCACCATCGCCCGCGAACAGGAGGTGCCGGTGGGCAAGATCGGCGAGCGCGCCGTTGTGCTTGGAGCAAGCATGGGCGGGCTGCTCGCCGCTCGGGTGCTCGCCGACTTCTACCGGACCGTTGCGGTCATCGAGCGGGACGTGTTGCCAGACGATCCCGCGCAGCGGCGTGGCGTACCGCAGGGGCATCACGTCCACGCTCTCTTGAGTAGCGGCTCGCAAATCTTGGGTCGGCTCTTCCCCGGGCTGCTCGACGAGCTCGTCGCGGACGGCGCGAAGCTCCTCGACGAAGGCGACCTATCGCGTGTCTCCTTGAGATTCGGCGGGCATGAGCTCGACCGGTCGGGCAGATTGGCGGACCCGGCACGGCTGGTGTGTTACCTGGCCAGCCGGCCATTTCTCGAATCCCATGTCCGGCGGCGGGTTAGCGCCATCGGCAACCTCACGATTCTGGATGGCCACGACGTTGTCGAGCTGGTGGCGGCCGAGCCGGACCGAGTCACGGGTGTCCGTGTGGCCAACCGCGACACCGGTGAGGAACAGGTGTTGGACGCCGAGTTGGTTGTCGATGCGATGGGCCGCGGTGCACGCACCCCGGCATTCCTCGACACCCTCGGTTATGGACGCCCGATAGAGGATCGCACGGGGGTGCAGGTGGCCTACGTCAGCCAGTTGCTGCGGATCCCACCGGGCACGCTCAGCGAGAAAGTGATCTCTGTGGGTCCGGTGCCGGAACGTCCGACCGCTGGGGCGTTGTTCTCCTACGAGGATGACACCTGGATGATGACCTTGGCCGGCCTGACAGGGCGGCAACCGCCTGCCGATCGCGCCGGCATGATCGCATTCGCCGCGGAGTTCGCCCCGCCCGCCATGTTGGCGGCGCTGCATGCCGCCGAACCCCTCGGCGAGGTGTATCGCTACCGTTATCCCGCCAGCCAGTGGCGGCGGTATGACAAGATGCGCCGGTTTCCGGCGGGGCTGCTGGTGTTCGGCGACGCGATCTGCAGCTTCAACCCGATCTATGGGCAGGGAATGTCGGTCGCCGCGTTGGAGGCTGTTGCGTTGCGCGACTGCCTACTTCGCGGAGATGCCGACTTGAGTCGGCGATTCTTTCGGGCCGCCACAAAGCCGGTCCGAACGGCTTGGCGTATGGCCGTGGGAGCCGATCTCGCCTTGCCGCAGGTTCCGGGTCGGCGTTCGATCCCGATGCGGTTGTCGAACTGGTACACCGACCGGGTGCTGGCGGCCGCCGAATCGAACACCGTTGTCACCGAGGGATTTTTCCGGGTGATGAATCTTGTCGACCCGCCAGCCCGACTGCTGCACCCGTCCTTCCTGACGCGGGTCGCCGCCACCAACCGGCGGCGCAGCAAAGACAAGCCCACAGCCACGTACCCTCTCCCGCTGAAGCGCCTACGTCGGCGTGATCACGAAATCGCAATCAGCGGTGGCAAATTGGCTCGCCGGCTAACAGCCGAACCTCACCTAAGCGGATCCTCGGATGCCGCGAGGCCGTTGCGCGATTCTTTCGGACACGAGATGGCCGAAGTGATCTGGCCGCAACGCGAGGCCTCCGTAATCTCACCTGCCCGACGAGGCCGGCGACGATGATTGTTCGGATAGTGTTCGGATTGGGTTCACGTCGCCATCGGAGGTGATCGAATGAAACTGGACGACAAGACTCGAACGGAACCCGTTGATGTCGAGCCCGAAGGGGCCGAAGTGGTCACGTGTCCGGCTACTGGCGAGGTCGTTGGATCTGCGCCGATGACCCCGGGTGCGGAGGTCGAGGCCGTCGCCGCGCGGCTGCGGGCGGCACAGCCCGACTGGCAGGCGATGGGCGCCAAGGGACGCGCCGGATGGATGGGCAGGTGGCGGGACTGGATCTTCGACAATTCCGACGACCTGATCGGCCTGGTGCAGCGGGAATCGGGCAAGTCCTGGGGCGACGCGAACATCGAGATCTTCGGCACGGACATGATGAACTACTGGGCCGAGCACGCCGCCAAGTTCCTGGCCGACGAGACCGTCCGCCCGGTGGGACCGGCGAACGTGGCCAAGAAACTGACCGTCGTGTACGAGCCCTACCCGCTCGTCGGTGTGATCACGCCGTGGAACTACCCGCTGGGGATGCCACTGCTCGACATCCCTCCGGCTCTGATGGCCGGTTGCGCCGTGCTGTCCAAACCGTCGGAGTTCACCCCGCTGGCGTGGCGGGCGGCCGTCGCCGGCTGGAAGGAGATCGGCGCGCCGGATGTTCTCGACGTGGTCTTCGGCGCTGGCGAAACCGGTGCTGCCGTCGTCGATGTCGTCGACTACGTGATGTTCACCGGTTCGGCCAAGACCGGCCGCCGGGTGGCCGTGGCCGCCGCCCAGCGGCTGATTCCGTGCTGTTTGGAGATGGGCGGCAAGGACGCCATGATCGTCTGCGCCGACGCCGACATCGACCGGGCGGTCGACGGCGCGGTGTGGGCGGGATTCTTCAACGCCGGCCAGAGCTGCGTCTCCGTTGAGCGCGTCTATGTCGAGGCGCCGGTTTACGACGAGTTTGTGCAGAAGCTGGTAGCCAAGACGTCGGAGCTGCGCCTGGGGATGGATACCAACCAAGACTTTTCCTGTGACATCGGCGCGATAGCCACACAGCAGCAGCTGGCGATCGTCTCCAGCCACGTCGACGACGCGGTGAGCAAGGGCGCGAAGGTGCTCGCCGGCGGCAAGCCCAGCGACAAGGGGCTTTTCTACCCACCGACGGTGATGGTTGATGTCGACCACGGCATGGACTGTATGCGCGAGGAGACCTTCGGCCCGACGCTGCCGGTGATGAAGGTGCGCGATGCTCAGGAGGCAATCGAGAAAGCCAACGATTCGCGGTATGGGCTGTCCGGCAGCGTATGGACGCGCGACAAGGCCAAGGGAATGGCGCTAGCCAAGCAGATGGACACCGGCTCGGTGAACATCAACAACGCGATGCTGACCGTCCAACAGTACCCGGCCCCGTACGCCGGTTGGAAGGAGTCGGGGATTGGCTCGCGCGCGGGCGGCGCCAACGGCATCCGCAAGTACTGCCGGGCCAAGAGCATCGTCGCCGACCGGGTCGCAATGAAAAGGGAACTGTTCTGGTACCCGTACACCCCGAGGCGGGGGAAGGTTCAGTCTCTGGTGGCCAGGTTGCTCGGGGCCAGGGACTGGCGGCGTCGGCTCGGGCGGTGATCAGCAGAGGCAGTCTTTTGTGTTGACCCCGCTGGACATTTCGTTGCCAGATCTAATGCGGACCAGCGGAAGAACGTCGACAGCATCGTGGCGACGATCCGAGAGTCCGATCTGCGTCATGTGGTCTTGCTCAGCAGCTCGGGCGCCGAAAAGCCGGCCCGGATGCCGACAGCGCCCGCCCGAGTGATCACCGGCCGACGCCACTCGGTGGCCGAGGCGTTCGGAGCCGAATTGCCAAGCCTTCAGAGTCTTCCCGACGAGGAAGCTCATCCGGCGCACCCGGTTCGATGTTCAGAAAGGAAACGCCATGAACCCAGGCGAACGATCAAGAGCCTCAAGAAGTGCCGGTGACTCCCACGTCGGCCTCGAATGGCTTGTGCAGGATGGCAATCCGATCATAGCGGACGTGTATACGTCAGATCCTGCCGTGATGGTGCACGAGGGCACGGCCTACCTGTATACGTGTCACGACGAGGCCTCGCCCGACGTGCATCACTACGTCATGAAGGACTGGCTCTGCTTCTCTTCGACCAACCTGCACACGTGGTCGTCGCATGGCGCACTGCTGCATGTCGACCAGTTCGCGTGGGCACGCGACGGAGCCAAGGCTTCCACGGTTGTCGAGCGCAACGGACGGTTCTTTTGGTACGTCGCGGTAAACCATCGGGACATTGACGGTGGCGCGATCGGAGTTGCTGTCGCCGATAGTCCCACAGGGCCGTTCCGCGACGCGCTCGGTGCGGCGCTCATCACGAATGATGTTCCATTCGACACCGGTGATGACCATACTATCGATCCGTTCGTCATCGTTCACGACGACCAGGCGCATATCTTCTGGGGCAAGAACAGGTGCTTTTCAACGCGACTCGACGACTCGATGACAGCACTCGCGGGCCCGATTTCGGAGATCGCCCTGGCTGGTTTCTACGAGGGCGCACACGTTCACGAACGCGATGGCTGGTTCTACCTCTCTTACGGCTTCCAATACCCCGAACGAGTCGCTTACGCGCGGAGCCGCAACCTCGACGGCCCGTGGACGTTTGAGGGCCTCGTCAACGAGGTCCCAGGAAACTGTGCGACGAACCGGCCGGCGATAGTCCAGTTTGACGGCGGCTGGTATTTCTTCTATCACAACGGCGCGCTGCCGGGTGGTGGCAGCAACCGGCGATCGGTCTGCGTCGATCGCCTGACATACGGCGGGGACGGTCGCATGAATCGAGTGCACATGACGACCGAGGGCTTGCGGACGCCGGTGCTTCCCGCCTAAGCCCAGCCTAAGCCCGGATCCACCAATGAGGGTGACCGGGTCGGGCATGACGTAGACAAGAATGCCCTTGCGTAGCGGGAAGATCGGAGTTCTTGTGGCAGCCACCCTGGGTGAGCTGACAGCGCTTGGCGTTGGTGCCTGCCTGCTGCTCGAATGGGGCGTGGCCGCCGCGGCCGTCGCGGTCGGCGTCGTAGAACGTCTGACGGCGCTGATCGCGGTTGCGGCGCAGCCGACTTCGCAGTTCGACGGCCAGGAGGCCGGGCTGGCCTAGATCCTTCAGGATGTGATCGGTTTGCGATGTCGCTCCTCAGCCTAAGGGCATGAGCACGTCGAGCGTCAAAGTACTGAATTGCTAACAACTTTGAGAAGCGAGAATGGAGGGCATCTCGAACTGATCACCCGGCAAGGGGCAATCCCGAGCATCGAGACGGCGACGAATCAAACGGGGTGGTCAATCATCGCCCGCCGCGCACGCAATCCGTCACCGTGACGGCATTCGTGTCGGCAAGGACAGTCCCGAAGGAGCCGGGCGAACAAAAGACACACAACATGCTGGTTGGGCACGGTTGCCCCGTCGGTCATAGTTCGGGACGATACGCGCATGGCCGCGCGGGATCGGCTGTCGTACGTGCTGGGCTTACGGCTGCTCGGGCCCTTCCGACACCACGAGTATCGGCGGCTCATCGCCGCCTTGGCGGTTTCGGTGATCGGCGCGGGGATGTGGACCGTCGTGATGCCGATGCAAGTGCTGGAGCTAAACGACGACGATGCGCAGGGATTAGCGCTGGTGGTCACCTGCTACGGCTGTTCCGCAGTGCTTTCTGCGCTGGTAGGTGGTGTGGCAGCCGATCGGCTGTCCCAGCGTCGCATCATCCTCGGGGTGCAGCTGCTGAACTTTCTCACCTTGGCGACCATCGCGCCTCTAGCTGTGGTCGACCGACTTCAGCTGTGGGAGCTGGCGGTAGCCGCCACGCTGCTCGGCTTCGGCAGCGGCCTGTTCGCCCCGGCGTTCACCGCCTACTTGCCGCGGATCCTGCCGGAGGAGGACCTAGTCGCCGCAAACGGAGTCGACGGCGTTATGCGCTCCACCCTCCAGCAAGCGTTTGGACCGACACTGGCCGGTGTCCTGCTCGGCGCGACCTACCCTGACACAGGCTTGGTCATCATCGCGGTCCTGTTCGCGATCAGCCTCACCCTTTTGCTCACGCTGCGTCCCGCCACGGCGCCGCCGGCGGCGGCCACATCGCGCTCCCGCGTGTGGGCCGACCTGCGTGACGGGCTGTCCTTTGTTGTCACGACACGCTGGTTGCTCTGGACGCTGGTCGTCACCGCCGCGACGGCATTCTCGGTCACGGGTCCCGTAGAAGTGCTGTTGCCCTATCTCACTCAGGAGAAATTCGACGACGGCGCACTGGCGTTCGGATCGCTATTGGCATTCGTAGGCATTGGCGCGGCCGTCGGTGCGATAACGGTATCGTCGCGCGGTCTGCCCCGGCACTACCTCACGGTGCTCACCCTGGGCAGTGCCGCCGGGATGCTGCCGCTGGTCCTGCTCGGCAACACCTCCGTCTTCCCGATCATGGCTGCCGCAGCCGTGGCCATTGGACTGGTTCAAGGTACTGCGCTGGTGATCCGCGCAACCTTGCTGCAACGACGGGTGCCACGCGAGAAGCTCGGGCGTGTGGCGAGTGTGGATGTGTTCGTGACCCTGGCCCTCGTGCCCGTATCGACCGCCGTCACCGGCGCCTTATCGGAAGTGGTGTCCACACAGACCATCTTCGCGGTCGCCGGGTGCATTCCTATCGTTGCGGCGTTCATCGCGGTGGTGGCCGCGCGGATGAACCGAGATGAGCTCGAGCACCCACTGCGTTAAGAAACAGGGCAAACGCTTTACGGTGCACCACAAGAGATTTCAGTACAGGTGCTGGATCCCCTGTCCGGAGTGAGATCATCCCGCCGAGGATTCAACATGCCGCGTAGATTCTTCATTCACAAGTATCGCTGCCCCTCCTCGGGAACCTCCTGGTCTTGCGCTCATTGGAGCGGACATTTGGACCAGTCGCCGAGTTAATCAGCGCCGGTGTCAGATTCGTCCAACCCGCGATGTTGGCGGCTATCGGCGGGTTCTTCTGCGGCTGCGCCGCTGCTTGCCGGGCGCAGCCGGGCGATGATGCCGTCGAGGTCGAGGCGGAACATGTCGGGCCGGAAGACGTGGCCGCCGGGCACCTCGCGCGCATCATGCGGGATGCCGGCGTTGCGGAGGCGTTCGCGGAACTCCCGCTGGCCGGCAAGCACCTGGGTCTCGTTCACGCTGTCGAACCAGTTGAGCGGGTCCGGACTGGTGCCGGCGACCAGGAAGATCCGCTTGTTCCGGTAGCTGTCGATACGCTCGACCGGGTTATCGGCACTGACCCTGGCCTGGTCCCAGGACGGCGCGCCGTAGACCGTGCCGCCCGCCAGGTCCAAGACCGCCGAGGTTATGTTCGCCCAGTGCACGACCAGGCCGAAGTCGCGGCGCAGGCTCGCCGGGCCGGAGTGGCTGCTCACCGAGGCGAAGTGGCCGTAGTACTTGGCTGCGTACTTCAGCGCACCGAAGCCACCCATCGAGAACCCGCCGACCGCACGACCGTCGTACTCGGCGTACGTTCGGAAGTTCGCCTCGATCCAGGGGAGGAGCTGGGCGATGTGGAATGTCTCCCAGTTCCGCGGACCGACGAATGAGCTGACCGGGTTGGAGTACCAGCCTGCGTGGCCGCCGTCGGGCATCACGACGATGATCGGCTTTCCGGCGGTCAGATCGCGGATACCCAGAAAGTCGAACTGGCGGAAATCCTCATTGCCGCCGTGGAACATGTAGAGGACGGGATAGGTGCGTCCGCTCGTGCGGTAATCGTCCGGAAGCAGGACATTGACGCCGGGATTCCAGCCGATCGCGGAGGTCTGGAACCGGTAGTACCACAGGCGAGGGTCGTTCTCGTTGCGGTCCACGATACGCAGGCCGAACCCGTCGCTACGCCCGACGAAGACGACCAGTACACGCCCGACGTTGATGACGGCGGGATCGGCGATGCCGTTGACCTTGGCGATCAATGGATAAAACGCGACGTCACCATAGAAGCGCACAGCCAATGCCGCCAGCGTGTCCCCGACAACAACCGTGTATTTCGTGATCTCCGGGATGATGAGCCGTTGCCCCACATTGACGACGCTGGATTCGGCGATCCCGCTGGCGCTGGCGATCAGCCAATCGAGTTCCGCGTCACCATAGAAGCGCGCTGCCAACGCCGACAGCGTGTCCCCCGCGACAACCGTGTATCTCGTGAAGTCGGGCATGATCAGCCGTTGCCCCACATTGATGACGTCGGGATCGGCGATCCCGCTGGCGCTGGCGATCAGCCGATACAGTTCCGCGTCACCATAGAAACGCAACGCCAAGGCCGACAGCGTTTCCCCCGCGACAACGGTATGTGTTCTGACCATTCGTTCACTCCTTCAGTTGCAACTGGCTCTGGTCTGACTGGCATAGACGCTAGGGCAGCGCCATGCGTTGTCAGAACACTGCCCCGCCGGGTAGCCGCAGGTCGCGGTGTCCCATTTCTTGTCTCACAGCGCGTTTCAGTGCTTCTCTGCGGAATGGATGGCGCTGCAGCCGCCGCCATCGTCTTCACCGTCTCCCGAAGCCCGGCAGTGTGAGGAGCACGTAGCGAATACTCGCACCGACGTTTTTGCCTACCGGGCTGACGCGCCGAGGCCAGGCCAACTTGTCACCGTCAGCGACGTTGGCAGCTCCGCTCTCCTCGTCACTGTCCGTTCTCTGTACGGTTGGCCGACCACTCCGCAGACGGGCGCCCGTCATCGAACCAATTCAGTCGACGGTCTGGCACTTCCGCGAATTGACCGCGTCACAACCGAGTGCTCTGCAGATCGAGCGTGCCGCGCTCCCCGATCGCTCCGTAATTGGCCGCGAGCCAGGATTGAGCGGTCCGCCGACCAGCATCGCGAAGCGCCACGAAGAAATCCCATTCCGCTTTGCTCTTCGAAGAGCCCTCGTCATCGTCGAACGCGCCGCTCGCATCGATCCGGTGAAAGTGGACGTTCTTGTATTCGTCGGGCGAGAGTTTTCCCTCTTCGATCAGCCGCTTCACGAACGCCACCGCCCGCAGTTCGCGCAGCAGAGTGCCGTTGAAGCTGATCTCGTTGAGCCGGTTGTGGATTTCGCGCGCCGTGCGTGGCGTCTGCCGGCGCTCCAGCGGGTTGATCTGCACGAGCAGGATGTCGTCGGTCATCGTCTCGTCGAAGAGCGGGAACAGCGCCGGATTGGCCATATAACCGCCGTCCCAATACGGCACGCCACCGATTTCCACCGCCTGAAAGACCGTGGGCAGGCAGGCGGAGGCCATGAGGTGATCGGCCGTGAGCTCCTGTGTCTTGAAGATCGTTACCTTGCCGGTCCAGACATTGGTCGCGCTGATAAAGATCTCGACATCCGTGCAGGCGCGCACCCGATCGAAGTCGATGAGCGCGTCGATCGCGTCCCGCAAAGGATTCACGTTGAGCGGATTGGTCTGGTAGGGACTGAAGCTCGGGGCGATGACGTTCGTCCAAGCCTTGGTCCAGAAGCCCAGCATCAGGCCGAGCAGCGCGCGCTGGGCGGGGGAAAACGATCCGTCGAGGCTGGCCCGGTGCCAGAACGTTTCGAGCTGGCTCCGCGCCCCGTCGATCCCGCCCTCCAGCCAGCCCTCCACCATCACGACGGCGTTCATGGCGCCGGCGCTCGCACCGGTGATCGCTTCGACGGCCAGGCGCCCATCTTCGAGGAGCGCGTCGAGCACGCCCCACGTGAAGGCGCCGTGGGCCCCCCCGCCCTGCAGGGCCAGCGACACGGTCTTTTGGGCGCGCGGCCCGGCCAGGCCGCGGGTCTCGCCCGCATCGCGTCGAGCGCGGCCGGTCATCGCGCCGTCCCGCTGGAAGTGCCGGTGATGAACGATGCCTTGGTCATTGAAGGCTCCTGAAAGTCGGGAAACGAAAATACTTGGCTGGTGTTCACGTGTTCGGGTGCCCCAGTCTCTCAGGCGCCCGATTGGCATCGATGTGGCGCTTGCTGTCCAATTCTTCCAGCGATCGGGTGACGAAGCCTGCCAGGGGGCGTCCGCCTCGAGCCAATCCTTCGGCAGATAGCTTGGTCGCGGATCGCCGTTCAGTACGGTCGCGCTGCGCCTTCTCAAGCCGAAGAGCGCGCATTCCTCTCGGGGACATCTTTCGGTCCGTGGAGAAGGTGAACGGAGTCAGTGATGGTGTGCGGCCGGATCTTGCATCGCCAAAGGCGCGAAAGAAAAGTAACCTCTAACATATCAGTATATGGTTACTCAGGTCCGGTGTTGCCGGTGGGCTGGCGAGAGGAGGAACGCGTGGACCCGGACGCGCTAACTGTTCGGGAACTATCCGAAGCCACCTGGAACGACTTCGAAGACGTTCTCGGCAAGAACGGAGGCGCTCGCGGCTGCTGGTGCATGCACTGGCGCCTCTCGATCGCCGAATGGATGGCGGGCAAGGGCGATGGGAACATGCGGGCGATGAGGGAACTCGCCGATCAAGAATCAGCCCCCGGTGTTGTTATCTACCGCGGGACAACGCCCGTGGCCTGGTGCTCACTCGGTCCGCGCGCCTCGTTTCCAAGGCTGGAGCGCTCGCCACTGTTGGCGAGCATCGATGACGAACCAGTCTGCGCGATCACTTGCATATTCGTTCACAGAAAGCACCGCGGCTCCGGACTATTGCCGGCCATCCTCGACGCCGTGTGCGAGTACTCAGCCGATAGCGGTTACACGATCGCAGAGGGCTACCCGGTCGAACCTCGTGACGGCCGGCGCGCCGGTTCGGAGACAGCCATGACTGGCATTGCAAGCGCCTTCCTCGACGCCGGATTCCTAGAAGTTGCACGCCCGCGCAGTGATCGTCCGATCATGCGTCGATCTTTTCGTACCAGATGAGAGCACAGAAGACGTTCGGTCAGTCGGCGACTGGCTCGACCCGGCGGTGGCGACTTGCTTTCTCACGGTTTCCGCAGGTGTTCATACTGCACCAACGTCGGCGCCCGCCCCGTGACGAGTCGAGGAACAACCAGCCGCATCGGCTGCAAGCTCTGATCCTGTCGGGCGGCAGCGTGAACAACGCATGCACAGCCAACATCGACAGCGCGGTGGGAATCGCCCCTGCCGTTGTCCAGCCGGCGACCCAACCGTCGAGTGCAGCTTCAATGTGGGGAATATGGCGAGCGCGTACGCCCGCCCCGGCCCGTTCAAGGAGCGAGCCAAAGGCCTCAGTGGGCACCGCCTCACCGCGCGACACCGCGCCGAAGACCGACCATGAGTGCTCGCGGACATCTCGGACATCAACCACCAGCTTGCGCGCGGCAGCATCCGTCAGAGGCGGCGCGGTCTTGAACAGTCCCACAGATTCGCACCACGAGAGGACATCTTCGGGCGATTTCAACAACTCGTTGTCTTCCACCGGATTCGATCGATTAAAGACCGTATTGGTCAGGTCAAGCACTGGGTGGCCACCAACGAACTGCGCCTCCTGCCACGGGGCTCGGGGGCGGGGCTTGGCGAAGGTAACCATTGAAACCACTCTATCTGGTTGCCAGCGAGGAACGGGTCGTCTCACACCAGACAGCAACCGACGCCGCCAACCGCTCAATACGACAAGATCCAATATGGCGGGTCCAGTAGAGGCCAGTTACCAGATATTGCAACCGCTTATCAAAGGCGCTGATGTCGGCGAACCAGGTTACGGCGGATATCTGGATGCCTTCGTGACCAAGGATTATCAGTCCGCGCGCAATTTATGCGGGAGCGGATAGTAACAACCAAACACGGGCTTGGCCGAGCGCAAAAATTGGTCTTGCCGGTAAATTCACCCTCGCCCCTGCGTGCATTCACTCGGGCGCGGTCGTGTGGTTATCGTGGACTTGCCAGTACTCGGCCAAACAACAGTGGCAGCGCAAGCCAAATCGCAAGAAGGAGTGCTGGTGAACGAGCAGGTCGAACCGATCCGGGTGGCAATCGCCTGCCAGGGTGGGGGCAGCCATACCGCCTTCACCGCCGGCGTCCTCAGTCGGCTGCTGCAGCCCGACGTCATGGCCGACCACAAGATCGTTGCCTTGAGCGGAACCTCGGGTGGCGCGATATGCGCGTTGCTCGCCTGGTCCGCCCTCGTCGACGGGGAACCGGAGAAGGCAGAATCTCTGCTGCACGGGTTCTGGTCCGATAATTCGGCATCGACACTGCCTGAGCGGATGCTGAACTGGTGGGCGATGTGGGCCGGCCAGATGGCCAACTACGTCGCCACTCCCGCGGTCAGCCCATACGTAAACCTCGCCTCGGTACTGGCGCTCGATCACCTGCGGTCATTGCTGGAACGGTGGGTCGACTTCGACCGCCTCAACCAGTCGGACACCGATTCCGCGGCGCCGGAGCGGCCGTTGCTGGTGCTGGGTGCGGTGGACGTGATGTCCGGGGTTTTCAAGGCCTTCGACAGCCGCCGCGGGGAGATCACAGCGGACGCTGTGCTGGCCTCCGCGGCGATCCCCACCCTGTTTCGTTCGGTGCCCGTCGACGGCGGCCTGTACTGGGATGGGTTGTTCTCCCAGAATCCACCGGTACGGGATCTGTTGGACGCTCGTCCGGATGAGATCTGGGTGGTCCAAATCAATCCGCAGGACCGGAGCACCGAACCCCGCACCATTGTGGAGATCGCCGATCGGCGCAATGAGCTGGCCGGGAACCTGTCCCTCTATCAGGAGTTGCATTTCATCGAGAAGATCGACCAGCTTCTCGTCGAGGGAGAACTGGTGGGCGACCGGTACCGGCCGGTCGCCGTCAGGATCATCGAGAAGGCCCGATCCGAGAAGTCGCGGATGCTGGGCGCCACGTCGAAGATGAACCGGGACCCAGCCTTCCTGAATGGGCTGATCGCCGACGGCACGGCGACCGCGGGAGACTTCGTCACCGCGCTGGCCTTCGAGGCAGCCTGGCGCGGCGGTGACGCGGACGCGGTGTGGGCGTTCTTCGCCGACGACTGCAAGATCACCGCCGAAGACCCGTTCCCGGCCATGTCGCCATCAATGGGGCCGGACACGTCGCGGCGATTCGTCACCGAACGGCTGGCCGGCGAGATCGAGATCGACATTACCCGCCGGCAGTTCGCCAGCGACCAGTACCTATGGCGGGTCCGGTTCACCGGCCAGCCCGACGGTGATCGGCGGCGCGGACAGGCCGGGGTCCGGTTCCAGAACGGAAAGATCACCCATTTGACATTGGGTCCAACCGACGCCGACGGCGCTATCGTCTGACGACCCGATGTTGTTGTGCTCATCAAGCTTTGGGTGCAGTTCGGTGTTTCGGCCGCCAGCTCGTTTCGATCAATGTCGGCGACCGCCACTCGCCGTGCCGCAATGCATCGTCCGCAGTCATAGCACGCATCAGCAAACGAAACGGCAACTGAGCACTCAGGTGATCGACGCTAACCGTAGAGCGGACCCAAGGCGACTCACTGGCTCATACCCGGCTACCCGCCACCCCGCGTGCACTTCGCCCTACCGACGAATACGGCGGAATCGAATACCGCGAAACACCAGTACACGTCGCCGTTTTCATCGGTGAATCAATCCCTAGCCTCGTGATGACCACACCGTTCGATGGTGAAAAGTATTGGCGAGCCACGTCTTTGAAGCCGATGATTGTTGTTGACAGAGATCCGCACGCGGAAGCAGAGCTTGTCTGCCACAGCTACGCGTCAACGGCAATGAACTCCTCGGTGAAGCGGGCCACGCAGCTCCCGCCCCTTCCCCTTCGGAACCGTGCATACCCTTTGTCGGCTCGCCGCCGTGCGAGCTGTAGCAGTCGTCGTCAGCGCGCGATTCGCTTATCGCTGTCATCCATTGTTCCGTTCCGACTAGTGCGAAGCTTGTAGTGTGATGCCGATCACAACCTAAGGATGGGAGGAACTGGGTTCAGTCGACGGTGACGTGCTCCTGATCGGGTCCAGTCTGGGCGCCGGTAAGCGGGGTTGCTCGACTCGCAAGCGATCAAGAGCCTGCGCCACTCTCGGGTGCCGTCATCATCATCCCCGGGGATCGGAGCCAACCCGCCCCCATACACAAGAAGGGCACGGACAGATGACCGCCACGGCGTTGATCCGTCGCCCGAGTCCGCGCCTCACCGAGGGCATCGTCTCCCACATCGAACGGGAACACGTCGACGTCGCGCGCGCGGTCGAGCAGTGGGAGGCCTACGGTGAGGCGCTTCGCAACTCGGGGTGGCGCACGGTCGAGGTGGCCCCTGCCGACGATTCCCCCGACAGCGTTTTCGTCGAGGACACGATGGTTGTTTGCGGCCACACAGTGGTCATTTCGCGATCGGGCGCGCCAACCCGTCAGCCAGAAACCACCGGCGCAGAGGAGACCGTCTCCCAGTTTGGGTTCGACGTGCGGCGCATCACGGCGCCCGGCACGCTCGACGGTGGCGACATCCTCAAGGTGGGCGACATCATGTACGTCGCACGCAGCGGCCGCACGAACGGCGAGGGCATTCGACAGCTGCGAGCGGTGTACGCACCGCTCGGCGTGCGCGTGATCGCCGTCCCGCTTACCAAGGTGTTGCATCTGAAGACCGCTGTCACAGCCCTGCCGGACGGCACGATCATCGGCTGGCCACCAGCCCTCGACGATCCCAGGTTTTTCCCGCACTTCATCGCGATGCCCGAGGAGTCCGGCTCGCACGTCGTCCTCCTCGGCGGCGACTTGGTGTTGATGGCCGACAACGCACCGCGCAGCGCTGACCTGATTTCGGATCTCGGCTATACCCCTGTGCCGGTGGACATTTCCGAGTTCGAGAAGCTCGAGGGCTGCGTGACGTGCTTGTCCGTGCGGCTGCGCGACATTCCGTCCGCAGAACCACCCATCCGGTAAGGAATGAAGGAGGAACAGTGGCATCGTTTCGAGAACAGGCATTGCGACGCAAGCCGGTGCGCGAGATGGCCGCCGAGACCGGCACGGACACCGGGCGCAGTGAGCTCAAACGCTCGATCGGACTGGTCGGGCTGACGGCGATCGGCATCGGCGGAACGATCGGGACGGGGATCTTCTTCATCCTGAGCCAGGCGGTGCCAATGGCGGGACCCGCGGTGGTCTGGTCGTTCGTCCTCGCCGCAATCGTGGCCGGCCTGACGGCGGTGTGCTACGCCGAGTTGGCCGGGGCGGTCCCGGTGGCCGGATCGTCGTACTCGTACGCCTACGCCACCCTCGGTGAGCTGACGGCGCTCTGCGTCGGCGCGTGCCTGCTGCTCGAATGGGGCGTGGCCGCCGCGGCCGTCGCCGTCGGGTGGTCGGAGTACGTGAACCAGCTGCTCGACAACCTGTTCGGTTTCCAGATCCCCGAGGCGCTGTCGAACGCACCCGAACAGGGCGGCGTGTTCAACCTGCCCGCAGTGCTCCTCGTGGTCATGTGCGCGCTGCTGTTGATGCGCGGGGCCAGCGAGTCGGCGAAGACCAACGCCGTCATGGTGGCGATCAAGATCGCCGTGCTCGTCATGTTCATCGTGATCGGCGCCACCGGCTGGGACTCCGCGAACCTCAGCGACTTCGCTCCGTTCGGAGTCTCGGGCATAACGGCTGCAGCCGGTGTTATCTTCTTCTCCTTCATCGGTCTGGACGGCGTCGCCACCGCCGGCGAGGAGGCGAAGAACCCGCGGCGCAACCTGCCGCTCGCCATCATGATCTCGCTGCTGATCGTGACAACGCTGTACGTGCTGGTGGCGCTGATCGGGGTGGCGGCCCAGCCCTACTCGGAGTTCGAGGACCAGGAGGCCGGGCTGGCCCAGATCCTCCAGAACGTGACCGGCTCGTCGTGGCCCGGCACCGCGCTGGCGGCCGGAGCTATCATCTCGATCTTCAGCGTGACCCTGGTCTCGCTCTACGGCCAGACCCGCATTCTGTTTGCGATGTCGCGCGACGGCATGATCCCCGAACTGTTCCACAAGGTGAATCCGCGGACGATGACCCCGGTACCGAACACGATCATCGTCGCCATCGTGGTCTCGCTGCTGGCGGGTCTGATCCCGATCAACTTCCTCGCCGAGATGACCAGCATCGGCACCCTCGCGGCGTTCATCACCGTCTCCATCGGTGTCATCGTGCTGCGGCGAACGGCCCCCGACCTGGAGCGCAGCTTCAAGGTTCCGTTGTATCCAGTGACCCCTATCCTGGCGATTCTCGGGGCGCTGTGGATCATCTACAACCTGCGGATCGTCACGCTCTATGTGTTCGTGATCTGGATCGCCGTCGCGCTGGTGTGGTACTTCGTCTACGCACGCGGACACTCACATCTCGGTAAGCACGAGCATGTCGGCCTGGCCGCGGAGGACACCCGGCCGTGACCATCCTCGTCGGCTATCCCCCGAACAAGAAAGGCAAGTCCGTGCTCGGCCTCGCCGCCATGCTGGCGCGGTCCAGCGGCGAGAACCTGGTGGTGTGTACGGTCGTCCCCGCACCATGGCTGCCCGGCCTCGTCCGGGAGGACGCCGCCTACCAGGGCTACGTCGATGGCATGGCCGAGAGCGCGCTGGCCCATGCGCGTGCCAAGCTGCTGCCCGATGTGTCCGCGGAGTTCGTCAGGGTCCGGGCCCGCTCCGCTCCGAGCGGTCTGCTGGAGGCAGCCGAGCAGCATCAGGCGACCGTGATCGTCGTGGGGTCATCCACGGCGGGACACTTCGGGCATATCGCGCTGAGCACTGTCGCCGACCGACTGCTGCACAGCTCTCCGATTCCGGTCGCCCTGGCGACCCGCGGATTTCGGACCGGGGACGTCGACACCGTCACCCGCCTGACGGTCGCCTACACCGGCACCGAAGGCAGCGACCAGCTGGTGCGGGCGGCGCGGGCGGTGGCGCGCCGGCTCGGTGCAGCCACTCGGCTGGCGGCCTTCGCCGTCCAGGCCGCACCTCCCGATACCGCCCTTTTCAGCGCCGAGGCCGAGGGACTGGTCACGGAGTGGACGGCGAACATTCAGGCAGCCGCCAAGGGGGTCCTCGAGTCGGATCCGGAACCGGGTGAGGCGATTCCCGCGGGCCAGCAGTTCGTCATCGGACATGGCGAGGACTGGGAAGAAGCGCTCGAAGATGTCGAGTGGGGAGACGGCGACCTGTTGGTGATCGGCTCGAGCGACGCGGGTCCGGTCGCCCGGGTGTTCCTGGGCTCCCGCGCCGCCAAGATTGTCCGGCACTCCCCGGTGCCCGTCCTGACCTTTCCCCGCGAAGCCGCGAAGGCGCTATCCCAGGAGTGACGACGCCCGACTGAACTCGCCGACAGGCGAATGAAATCGTAACGAACCCTTCCCAACCCGAACACGACAAAGATCGGCGGGTTACCTGTAGAAAGTCGTCGAATTCCTTATCGCACTGTCACACAACGCGATTCCGACGGTTGCGTAGGCCCACGACGCCTATTCTCTGGGAGTGACGCGTCGAGGGGTCTCGCTAGTCGAGCGATGCGCGAGGGCAAACCCACGATCTCCGACGACGCGATCGGCTACCTGAAATAAGCGCGGCATAACCGCCGGCCTGCGGGGACCTGCAAGTCGGCCAAGCGGACCGTTATCGGTCGCTGTAGTCGGCGTCGGGAAACTTGTCGTACATCAGGTCTCCCTCGATTCCGTGCTCAAGCCACATTTTCAACGAAGCCAGAACCAAAGTGAACCCCGACATCGACTCGACCGCGTTGGCGGCCGGGGTGTCCCCGCCGAAGTCGGTGACGCGCACAGTCACCAGCGTGGCGTCACCGCGATCCTCGAATGCGATTTGCAGCGGTTGACCGTCATCCCAGCGCAGGTCCAACAATTCACCCTGCACTGCCTCAACAACGGTGACGTCGGGTCTCCGCACCGGCGACTTTGAACGTCCACCGCACTGAGGCGCCATCCTCGAGCCGGCCAGTCGACCGGCCGAGCCAGAACCGGCAAATCCGGTCCGGCTCGACAAATGCTTCCCAAACCTCGGAAGCTGGTCGCCGCACGAGCATGTCGACCTCGACCACGGGAGCCCATGACGTATTCTCGGCAGTCATCTCCTTAAGAGAGCATTATTCCCGCTGTGGTGCAACACGTCTGGGCCAGGCGCGCTACCCGCGTCGCCCACTACTCCCAACCTGCGGCACGCCAACCGACATCATTGGTGACCAAGCCAAGCATCAAAGCCTTCTCCCCAGCTCGAACCGACGAATCACTCCGGACCTGTGCCTACGTCATATCGGTTGATTTCGCGATTGCTACTGAAACCCCTCAAGTGCGGACTTGCTGAAGTGCTGAGAATCAGATACCCGCACGTTGTTCAACGTCTGAATTATCGGGCATTTCAAAAGATGCTGTGTGCCAACTAATGAGACCGGACACCTGCGGCCTCGGTACAGCAAGCCTCGTTCATTCAGTCGAAAACCGATAGTTGGTCGCATTCGTTATTAGTATGTCCTGCAACGTGGTTGATAATCGAAATTGCACATGATAACGCCTGGGGCACAGATAGCTTTGAACGTCAACTCCGAGGTCAGTTGGCCGCGCTGGCGGCGCCTGCTGGGTGACCAAATCGCCGACCCGGAGCTCAGCGGTTCAGGACAATGCGCAGTGCTGCGTCGAGGCGGCGCATCTCGTCGAGGCTGAGATAACCCACGCTCTTGCCCAGCCGTCCTGGGTCAACCGCCGCGGTCTGTTCGACCAGCACCCGAGTGGCGCGGCCGCCGATCTCGACCTCTGGCCGAAAGCTTGCGGCTCTGGCTGAAGTCGATGTCGGCGCCATGAGCCACGTCGATAGCGGCAGATGATCGGATTGCACTACGACGGCGAATCGCGACCCGGATTGCTCGTGCCCACGACTACGGCGCGGCGCGTGCAACCGGAAGACCTCACCACGCACGCAGCGTCTCCATGTCACGAAGCACCTGCGTCGCCTCGGCCCTGTCTGCTTTATCTGCGGCGAGCTGCTCCGCCTCAGCGCGGATTCGGCGGGCAGCCGCAGCCGGACCAGGCTGGACTCGAGCATGTCGTCTATAGATTGCGTGGCGCAAGGATCGCCCGAGTTGGTCGTTGATCGATACGCAAGGCATCGCTGCACAGATCGCTCATTGAGGTTGTCGCGCAGCACAGGCCTGGCACGCAATGGTGAAAACTGTTCGTGGCTGCGAAGTTACGAGTAGTGGGCGGCAAGCGTTCCGCTACCCGAACCGCCCGGGCTGGTAGTCGCCCGCAGGCTGCTGGAGGATGACGTTCAATCTGTTGAACGCGTTGATGACCGCGATTTGAGCCACAAGGGACATGAGCTCATCATCGTCGTAGTGCTTGGCTGCGTTCGCCCAGGCCTCATCCGTCACACCACCGCCGTCGGCGATGCGGGTGCCCTGCTCGGCAAGTTCCAGTGCAGCCCGCTCCGCCTCGGTGAAGACCGTCGCCTCCCGCCATGCGGCCACCAGGTTGAGCCGCACCGAGGTCTCCCCCGCTTGAGCGGCGTCCTTGGTGTGCATGTCGAGGCAGAAGCCGCAGCCGTTGATCTGGCTGGCGCGGATTTTCACCAGCTCCTGGGTTGCGGTCGGCAGTTTCGAGTCAGCCACGGCCTCGTTCGCCGAGACGAACCGCTTGACGACCTTCATCGCCAGGTCGTTGGTGAAGATGTCGAGCCGAGTGTCCATGATGATCTCCTTGGTTGCTTGCGTGTTCCTTCACCAGTACGACGACACAACGTCTCGGATTGTCAGGCGACGTGCCAACCTCACAATTCGGCGCGGTGTCTCGTCGAACCAATGAGGGCAGATCCGACCAAGAGAAGGCTGGCGGCACCATGAGCACCCATTCCGGGCCAGGAGACGACGGACCCGATCCGGGCCTGAGCGCGATCATCGGCGAGCGGCGTCAGCTGATCAATCTCACCTACCGGCTACTCGGCTCCCTGGCCGAAGCTGAGGATGTCGTACAAGAGACGTACGCCCGCTGGTACACCATGTCGCGGCAACAGCAACAAGCCATCGAATCCCCCGGCGGTTGGCTGACGACGGTCGCCAGCCGCATCTGTCTCGACATGCTCGGCTCCGCACGGGCACGACGGGAGCGCTATGTGGGCGAATGGATTCCGGAGCCAGTGCCCGCACCTGCGGAGTGGATCAGCGGACGGGCGAACGGCACGGATGCCGACCCGGCCGACAGGGTCACCCTCGACGAGTCGATCAACATGGCCTTCCTAGTCGTGCTCGAATCGATGACCCCAGCCGAGCGCGTCGCGTTCATCCTTCACGATGTGTTCCGCTACCCCTTTGCAGAAGTGGCCGAGATCGTCGGCCGTACGCCGGCGGCATGTCGCCAGTTGGCCTCCTCGGCCCGCCGTCGCATTCGCGCGTCGCAGGCCCCCCAGAGCCCGACAACCCGGCAGGCCGACATCGTCAAAGACTTCAAGCGGGCATGGGAAGCCAAGGACATCGACGCGCTCATCGGCCTCCTCGACCCCGAGGCCACGGCGATCGCCGACAGCGGCGGCCTCGCCAGGGCCTACCTCCGCCCGATCGAAGGCAGCGAGCAGATTGCGCGCGCCTACATCGATATTGGCGGCAGAGTCCCCAACCTGACAATCCTGGAGCGCACGGTCAACGGTCAGCCCGGTCTAGTGGCTCAGCTCGACGGCGCCACCGTGACGGTGTACGCGTTCGACGTCGCGGGCGACCGGATCAAGCACATTTGGGCAGTGCGCAATCCCGAGAAACTCCGGACCTGGACGACGTGCTGACTCCTGCCCCAACGTTTGGGTGCGCCACCACTACCCTGAGTTGGTGGCAAACGTGTTGTCGGTCAACCTGGCGCGTGTCCGGGCGAATCCTGACACACCGTCGAGGTCGACGGGCATCGACAAGGCGGCAGCGCACGAGCCTGTCATGGTAAGGGCGCCGGGGCCGATGCGCGGTGGTCTCGGCAGCGGCCTGGTCGGCGACACCATCGGCGACCGGAAATTCCATGGCGGTGACGATCAGGCCGTCTACGCCTACGCGCGGGAGGACCTCGACAGGTGGGAAACCCGACTCGCTCGCCCGCTCACCAACGGAGTGTTCGGTGAGAATCTCACCACATCGGGTGTCGGGGTGACTGAGGCGCGGATCGGTGAACGCTGGCGAATCGGTACCGATGGCCTGGTGCTCGAAGTCTCCGCGCCGCGCACGGCGTGCCGTACCTTCTCGGCATTCCTGCAATTGGATCACTGGATAAAGACCTTCACCGAGGCAGCGAAACCGGGTGCGTATCTACGGGTTATCTCGCCAGGAATGGTGCCGCGCCGGCGACGCAATCTCCATCGATTACCGGTCCGATCACGACGTGACGATCGCCCTCGTATTCCGGGCACGCATGTCGGATCCGAGCCTGCTTCCGCAGTTGTTGGCGGCCGATGCGCTCTCAACTGAGTTCAAGGCCTATGTGCGCCGCCGCGTTGCGTCCAGCGGTGTTGACGATTCCTGAAACTGACCCTCTGGGGTTCCGGGCTTCCTACCGGGTGGTGGTCGGCGTCGGTGGGGGCGCCAGTGACAATCCGGTGTAGATCTCGTCGAGAAGTACCGGCAACATGGCCTGGGCCGTCGTCTTGCCGTCGGGCGAGAGCGTCAAGTTTGTCCAAACGACAAGTGTTACATCGTTATCCGGGTCGCGGCCCATGAATGAGTTGAAGCCGGGAAGTTCACCGCCGTGGTAGTACATCGCGGCGTTCGGGCCGAAGCGCTGGTACGAGATTCCGTACCCGTACTTCTGTCCGTCGGGTTGGTCTGGGTCTTCGGCCTGCAGGCTCGTGAGCCACTGTTGCTGGTAGTCCGCATTGAACACCTTGCCCGAAACGAGTGCGCTGATCCACGCGGCCACGTTGTCGGTCGTGGAGATGACGCCGCCGGCGGCATTGGCGTACGAGGAATTCTGGTTGGTGTAATCGACAGGTTGCAGGGACCCGTCCCGCGCGCCGGACTCGATGTCGGCGGGGTACGGGTCGTCTGCCAGTGCATAGTACGTTCCGCCGTACATGTACCCGTGCGAATAGGGCGCGGGGATGGCGGTGTCGGTGATGGCGGGAAGCGACGTCTGCGTGAGGCCGAGCGGACCGAACAAACGATCCTGGAACTGCTTGGCCAGCGGACGCCCGCCGGCCTTCTCGGCAATGAGCCCCAGCAACGCGTAGTTGGTGTTGTTGTACTCGTAGGAGGAGTCGGGCGCGAAGTTCGGCGGGCGCTCGAACGCGATCGCCAATACCTCCTGCGGGGTAAATGCCTTCGCAGGGTCGGCATCAAGAGTGGCCGAAAGTTCAGGCGCGGCAGTGTAGTTGAAGAAGCCGCTGCGCATCTTCAAGAGTTCTGCGATGGTGATGTTCTCACCGTTGGGCACATCTGGAACGTGTTTGGATACCGGGTCGCTGAACTTGAGCTTGCCGTCCTGGGCGAGGAGCACGATCACGGCCGCCGTCATGGTCTTGGTGTTCGAGGCGATCCGGAAATGAGTGGTCGCCTCCGGCGGCGTCTGCTTCCCCAACTCGGTGGTGCCGACCGCTGCGGTGAAGTTCCCCTGGGGTGTGCGTAACACCACCAACGCCCCGGGGACCTTCATCTCCTTCGCGGCGGCGTCCACGACTGCCTGAAACGCGGCGGGGTCGATGGTCTTCAGGGCGGACCCTGTCGCTGCAGTACTTGTCGCGGTCGTCGTGGCAGGTCCGGGGGAGGACGTTGTCGACTCGGTGGTGGATGAGCAGCTCACCATGAACAGGGCAACGCAAGCCGCCAACCCGGCTATGCGCGTGGGTCGCGCGTTTAAGAATTTCCGTGCTTCGCCGGGTATGCGCAGTGCGTTTTCCGTCAAGGAATCGATCATCTTCGGCACCACCGCCTCAGTCGTAGGCTTCGCTCATCCGCCCTGATCACGGTAGATGCTGGGCCGACGTCACATGCGTAGCCGGAAGCTTAGCCTGAATCCACCGATGAACTGGCGCTGGTTGAGTGTCGGAATGAGGAAAGTGCCCTCTGAGCTGGGATGATTGTAGTTTCACGCTGCAACAACCCAATTCAGAAAGGCACTGTCGGTGCAAGTGTCGCATAGCTTCGCTGTGGCTTCTGCGGTGTTTGATGATGAGCATCTCGTGTCGTATGCCGGGCTGGTGCCGGTGATGACGTTGGCCGAGCAGACAGGGCTTTCGCGACTGCTGCCTTCCCAGTATCAAGATCAGGGTTCGGCCGAATTCCGTCTGGCCCGTTGTTGAGAACCGCCCTGTACCGTCGCGATCGGTAACGTCAGCACGCTCCTTGAATGTTGTGGATTGCACTGCAGCACAATCTGTTACTCAGACGATCGCTCGCCGCCCGCGTTGCAGCTCAACATGGTGCGCGTGCGGACGGCGTCGATTTCGGCTGGCGATCCGGGCTGACGTTCGGTTTAGTGCCGGTCCGCTCCCTCGCCCTATGCACCGACGAACGGCACATTCACTCGCAAATCTGTGAATTGTGCAAGGAATGGCCACGATGTGAACCTTTCCGCTTCCGTGCCTGTGGCGGCCCTCACATGATGGGCGGCACCTACGGGCAGGAGGAGGCTCAAGTAATGCACTCAGAACAGCGGGAAGCCGGTGAAGCACCCACAAGGTCGGTGGCCGGCAACGTGATTCGCGGATCGCTCGGAAATTTGATCGAGTGGTACGACTGGTACGCCTACGCGGCGTTCAGCATCTACTTCGCAAGCGTGTTCTTCCCAACGGGAAATCAGACTGCACAACTCTTGAACACGGCGGGCATCTTTGCGGTCGGCTTCCTCGTCCGGCCGCTCGGCGGCTGGCTTTTCGGTAGGTATGCCGACCGGTTCGGGCGCCGCGCGGCGTTGACGCTCTCCGTGACCTTGATGGGCGTCGGATCGCTCGGCATCGCCGTCTTGCCGGGCTGTGCCCAGATTGGCGCCCTGGCGCCGATCCTGCTGGTTGCCCTGCGGCTGCTGCAGGGATTGTCGCTTGGAGGCGAATACGGAACCTCGGCAACGTATCTGAGCGAAGTCGCCACACCCACACCGCCGCGGCTTCTACTCTTCGTTTCAGTACGTGACGCTGACGAGCGGCCAACTGCTGGCCCTCGGTGTGCAGATCGTCTTGCAGCAGCTCCTTTCGCCGCAGCAGATGCATGCCTGGGGCTGGCGGATCGCTTTCGTTATCGGAGCGGCGGCCGCCGTGACCGTCATGTGGCTGCGGCGCACGATGGATGAGTCAGAGAATTATCAACTGGCCGTCAGGCAGAACACCGCGAACACCGAACGCGGCAGCTTGAGGGTCCTGCTCGCGTATCCGCGCGAGTGCTTGACCGTGGTGGGCCTCACTCTCGGCGGCACCATTGCGTTCTACACGTTCACCACGTACATGCAGAAGTTCATGATCAACACGACCGGCCTGCCCAAGGAGCAGGTGACGTGGATCAACTTCGTCGCGCTGGTCATCTTCGTTTGTCTTCAGCCGGCTGCTTGGCGCGCTCTCCGATCGAATCGGTCGCCGACCGCTGCTCATCGCTTTCGGGATCGGCGCAACGCTGTGCACCGTCCCGCTGCTCACCGCGGTGTCCCGGGCCGACTCCGCGCTATCCGCGTTCGGCCTGATGATGCTCGGTCTGATCATCGTGTCGGGTTACACGTCAATCAATGCCGTGGTGAAGGCGGAGCTCTTCCCCGCCCGGATCCGAGCGCTCGGCGTCGGGCTGCCGTATGCGCTCACCGTCGCAATCTTCGGCGGTACCACGGAGTACGTCGCGCTGGGGCTGAAGAACATCGGTCACGAGAATTGGTTCTTCTTCTACGTCGCCGGCGCTGCGTTGGTCTCGCTGTTGGTCTACGCGTTCATGAGCGAAAGCTCTCGTCACTCGCATCTGGAGCGGGAGACGCGCCAACTTCGTGCCGATGACCGCGAGCTCGTCAATACCGTGAAAGTTTCGGGCGACCGCTTCTTAGCATCAAGATCATGAAAGTGCTGCTTGTCGAGGACGATGAGGGGGTCGCGTCGGCGCTGGCCGAGCTTCTCGGCCACGCCGGCGCGACTGTCGTCCAGACCGGCCGCGGCGCCGACGCCCTCCATCGCGTCAAGGGGTGCGATCTGGTGCTGCTGGATTTGGGGTTGCCCGACATGGACGGCCTGGACGTGCTGCGCACGCTCCGGCGAGCATCGGCCGTGCCGGTGATCATCATGACGGCACGAGACAGCGACGGCGCAGTCGTGCTGGGCCTTCGCGCCGGAGCAGACGACTATCTGGTCAAGCCGGTCCGAAAAGCGGTGCTGCTGGCCCGCATTGAAGCCGTCATGCGACGCATACGCCGTGTCGCGGGCAACGCCTCTCCCCCCATCCGGCCCCATAGTCGCAGGGCCTGTCACGATCGACCGCGAGCGCCGGGAAGTCACCCTCGCGGGCACCCCACAGGCTCTCACCAGGACCGAGTTCCAGATCCTCGCCACCCTGGCCGCCCGTCAGGGTGAGGCGGTGAGCCGCGAGGAGCTCATGCTCGAGGTTTGGGGCACCGCGGTGGTCGGCCGGTCCCGGTCGTTGGACTTCTTCATCGGACAGATCAGGGCCAAGCTCGCCGGACTTCCGCTGCAGACTGTGCGGGGCTTCGGTTTTCGGCTGGACACCTGACATGGGCCCGCGCGTACGCGTCGTCCTCCTCGTCCTATCGCTTCTCGCGGTAGCGGCCCTCGCAGTCCCCTTGGCGATGAGTTTGGCGGACCGCCGAACCGTGGCACTCGCCGCGGAACGGGGCCGGCAGCTCGCTGCGCTGGCCGATGCAGCCGCGGCGCCTGATATCCCCCTGCAGCGTCTGATAGACCGCTATCACGAGGTGTACGGGGAAGGCCTGCTCATCATCGACTCCGACGGTCGAACCCTGGCCGTCACGCGGACTCAGTATCTCCGAACCCGGCGTCGCGACTGCGGCGAACCATGCCCTAGTCGACGCACCGGCGTCGCGGTGGGATCGTATCCTGCCCTGGGACCGACACCGGCTTCTGGCAGCCGAGGGCGTGCGACGCGACGGGGAGCTGGTCGGCGCCGTCGTAATGGCCGTCGACACCACGCAGGCAGCGCGCGATGTCTCCAACGGCTGGCTGTGGGTGGCGGTTGGCTGTTTGGCCTTGCTCATACTGGCCGGGATGGTCGCCCGTGCGCTTATCAGGTGGGTGCTGCGCCCGCTCAACGGGCTGGAGCGCGCAGTCGCCGAGATGACCGAAGGGATCGCCGGGCCGCCGGCGGATGTGGCTGGGCCGCCGGAACTGCGCCACTTCACCTCGGCGTTCAACACGATGGCCCAGGTGGTGCGGGCCTCCCTCGACCGTCAACGGCGACTCGTCGCCGACGCGTCACATCAATTGCGCAATCCACTCGCGGCCGTCCGATTGCGCGCCGACAGCCTCGACGACTACGTGGCCGAGGCGGGACATTCGACATACCGTTCGATGACCGCGGAGCTGGACCGTTTGGAAAACCTGCTGCAGCAGCTGCTACGCCTGGCCCGCGCTGAGCAGGTCAGCGGCAGCCGCCAAGTGGGTCTAACCACCGCGGTGGCGGAGTCAACGGACCTCGGGGACGTGATCGGCGAACGGGTGGCGTTCTGGCGGCCGGTCGCCGACGGCCAACACCAGCAACTGCACGACCGCTCGGACCATCTTGGGCTAGCGGTGCAGGTCGCTCGTCATGACGTGGAGCAGTTGCTCGACGTCGCGCTGGACAACGCGCTGCGCTACGCCGGCCCAGGCACCACAGTCACTGTGTCAACCGCGCAGACCGGCGAGATTGTCGAACTAGTCGTGAGCGACGATGGCTCCGGCTTGCCCGACGAGGACCTATCGCGGGCCGCTGCACGATTTTGGCGAGGACAAGACGATGGCGCCGGAACCGGTCTCGGGTTGGCTATCGCCGGCGAGATCGCTGCGGGCCACGGCGGGGCGATCTCCCTGGAGAGGGCACCCGAAGGCGGCCTCCTGGTCCGCTACCGGCTGCCGGCGGCAGGTTCATCGACATGATGACCGACCGATCGGCCGAGCTGAGTCGTCGCGCATTCATCCTCGCGACGGCGGTGTTCGCCGCCGGCTGCATCCGCAGCGAACCCGGCGGACGCGCGCGCCTGGCCGCGGGCGATCCGGGCGGGTTGTATCTGGCGTTCGCGGAGATTCTCGCGAAAAGGGTCCACGCCCGCTATCCGGGCGTCGCCGTCGATGTGCTCCCCACCGAGGGCAGCGTCGAAAACCTGGCCCGCCTTCGCTCGGGCGACGTCGATATGGGCCTCGCACTGGCCGACGTTGCCGAGCGGGATCGAGCCACCGGTCCCGCGGCAACCGCACCACACGCGGTGGCCCGGGTGTACGAGAACTATCTGCAGGTGATAGTGCGCGACTCCGCTGCCGCGCAACAGCTTTCAGACCTTCGAGGGAATGCGGGTCTCCATCGGCGCAGCTCGATCCGGCGCTGCGGCGACCAGCGAGGTGCTGTTCGAGGCGGCCGGCCTTCGCGGTCGAGTAGACATACTGAGGTACCGCCTGAGGGAGGCACTAGCTCGGCTCGCGGACGGCAGCGTCGACGCGCTGGTGTGGTCGGGCGGCGTACCGACACCGGCCATCACCGACCTGGATGCCGAACTGCCACTCCGGATACTCGACATCAGCCAGTTGGCGACACCGATGAGCCATCTCGCCGGCTACCCGTATGTCGTCCGCCGAGTGCCGACCGGCGGGTACGTGCCACCCGGCATCCGTTCTATCGGAGTGCCCGACCTGCTGCTGTGCCGCCAAGACATCGCCGCCGACCTGGTCGCCGCGGTCGTGGACGTACTTGCAACCGAGGCGCCGCACCTGGTGCCTCCCTACGTCCGGGGGCTGCAATACCTCGACGCACCCTCGATGATCCAGACCGGTCTGGTCCCACTGCATCCGGGCGCAGTTCGTGCCTATCAGAAGCTCCACGGCTGAGCGGGAATTCCGCTGGAAGGCCGACGAAATGGCCGGTCGCGGCGGCTAGGTGGCCCCGTGAATCTGTGGATCGTGCAAGGAAATCCACTCCAGAAACCCCTTTCCTCGTCCTTGCCGGCGGTAGTCCGGGCCATCATGAGCACACGACGGGCAATGGAGGCCAGAACATGCAGTTGTTGAACCAGCGAGTGGCAACTCCAGCGTTGCGCGCGAATTCGACTCAATCACACGGCGATCCCTCGCCGACGGGTTCACCGTGGCACTGAACTTCTGCGAGGTGAAGCTCTGCTCATGAGCGCTGCGGCTGTCGTCATCGGCGTCTTCATGGTGATCAATTTGGTGATCGCTCTGATGGTCTCGGCGTGGCGGCACAATCGCCGCCCCAAGGACCGGCGCTTACTACACCGCCGACTGCGGTGGCGGATGTAGCGGCGGCTGACATGATGTTCTGGGCGTCTAAACGATGCCGGGCCACTCGGCGCAAACGAAAGGAATTGCTGTGATCAAGAAAACGGTTCTCTGCACAGCGGTCATCGGTGCCAGCGCGGTGCTGGCCAGCTCAGCTGTGGCCCAGGCCAATCCGGTCACACCCATGCCGGTGATCGAGTCCTCTGCCGCGCAGCTGTGCGGGGTCATCGACGGCGATCCCACTGAGGGCGGGGTGCTTGACGGGATGGCCAGCCTCGACAACAGAGGGCTTGATGAGATGGACGGAGCGCTGGTGTTGATCACCGCGATTCACCACGTCTGCCCGCAGCATGAGGCGCTGGTAATGGGCATCATGGGCTCGGTGGCAGCTGAGGAAATATGCGCTAGACCGATGTGATGGCGTTGAAGCCCTGCGGCAAGGTAAGCCGCTAATTCCCTGTAGCCGAGTGAAATTCGGGCGGCGCTGGCTTGTCCGAAACTGACTGGCCACCGGTCAAGATCGTGCCCGTCGGCGTGGCGGCCCCATGAATCTGTGGATCGTGCAAGGAAATCGGCGTTGGGGACGCGTTTTGTTCCTTGCCGGCGGTGGTCGCGCTCATCATGAGCACACGATTGGCACGGCGGCGTCGCCCGGCGCCGATGGTGCCGACTTGAAGGGGGACACATCATGGCCGACAACGGAAAGGCATTGCTTGCCGGCGCAATCGCGGGGCTGATGGTCATCGGCGTGGCCTACTGGAATCGAAGTGACGATGGCGACACCCCACGCGCGGGGTGTACCACTGTGGTTGTCACGGCGTCTGTCGAGAAGTCCGCCTTGATGACCGAGGTCGCCAAGAGATACAACGCCTCCGACCGGCAGGTGAATGGCAGCTGCTACGGCATCTCGGTCAACTCAATGGCTTCCGGCCTCGTCGAGTCCCGGCTCACCGAGGCCAGCTGGGACCCGACCTGGGGCCCGGCACCGGACGCGTGGTCGCCGGCAGCGTCGACCTGGCTGCAACTGCTTCGCCACGACCGCACTTCGCACGACCGGCCGGACATCCTGGCGGCGGACAACGAGTCGGTGGTTTCCACGCCAATCGTCCTCGCGATGCCCGAGCCGAAAGCGAGGGCGTTGGGCTGGCCCGACGCGGCGATCGGCTGGTCCGACTTGCTCAATCTCGCCAACGACCCGGCAGGGTGGGCGTCAAAGGGCCACCCCGAGTGGGGTGCCTTCAAGCTGGGCAAGACCAACCCGAACGTGTCCACGTCCGGCCTGTCGGCGATCATCGGCGCATTCGTCGCCGCGACCGGCACGTCCAGCGACCTGACCCTGGACACGCTGAAGGACGCGCGAGTGCGCGATTTCGTTGCCGGCGTGGAGAAGTCGGTCGCTCACTACGGCGACACCGCGCTGACGTTTCTAAAGAACCTGCAGAGAGCCGACGACGCCGGCGCGGCACTCGGCTACGTGAGCGCGGTGGCCGTCGAGGAGAAGTCCATCGTCGACTACAACGCGGGCAATCCCGCCGGGGACCCTCAGAACGAGGGCCAGCACGGTCAGCCCCGGGTGCCGCTGGTCGCCATTTACCCGAAGGAGGGGACGCTGAACAGCGACAGCCCCTTTGCGGTTCTTCAGGCGCCCTGGTCCGAACCGAGCAAGCAGGCCGGCGCCAACGACTTCTTGGCTTACCTGCGTGAGCCCACCCAGCAGGAGTTGTTCACCGACGCGGGGTTTCGCACGTACGACGGCCGGCCGGGGAAGGCTGTCACTGACAGCGAATACCTGGCCTCCGACGTTGGCGTCGTACTATCCCCGCCCAGCCCGCCGCTGCTGGCGGCGGTGCGCGCCGCTTGGACGGAACTCCGCAAGCCGGCACGGGTGTTGCTGGTGCTGGACGTGTCCGGGTCGATGGGGTCGTCGGCCAGCGGGGGTAAGACCAGGCTGGAACTCGCCCAGGATGCGGCGGTGAATGGTCTTGCCCAGCTGTCCGATACCGACGAGGTCGGGTTGTGGACGTTCCCATCGGGGGAACAGGTCTATTGGCAGCAGATGCCACTCGAGCCGCTCGGCCCGCGGCGGCAGCTGATGATCACCCGCATCCAGCAGCTCATCCCGTCGGGCGGTACGCCGCTGTATGCCGTTACGCGCAAGGCCTCGGAGGCTGTCCGAGCGGGTGCAGGCGACGACAAGATCAACGCGATTGTGGTGATGACCGACGGCAATAACGAATTCCCCGACGACAACGACCTCGTCGGGCTGGTGCGGCAGCTCAGTGACCAGGCCCCCGAGGGCGGCGTCCGCGTATTCACGATCGCTTATGGCGAGGATGCCGACTTGGAATCCCTTAAGCGCATCTCCGAGGCGTCCCGCGCCGCCGCATATGACGCCACGGACCCACTGACGATCGATACGGTATTCACCAACGTCCTGTCGAACTTCTGATGGTGCACAGTCGAATTGGGGCGCGCATGCTGGCTAGCGTGCGCGACCCTTGGGCATGGCTGTTGTCGACGTTCGGCGGCGGCACGGTGTGGGCGTTCGGCGCCTCCATCCCGCAGTCGGTCTGCACCGCCGGCGTGATGTTCGGCACGGCGGCGGTGGTCGGTGCTCTGACTCGGTCGCCGAATGAGTCGTCGCCGCGACTGAAGGCGGTCACCCGGCAGCAAGAGCTCATCAACCTTCTCGACGGCCATGTGCGTTCATTGCGAGCGTTGCAGACCGATGCGCTGCCGGAGGTCGTGCAGGCCAAGGCTGACGACGCATTGGCGGCGGCCGATGCCGCTCGCCCTTCCGTTCTACAGGTGGCAACGGCGGTGGACGCGCTGGATGAGGCAATCACGGCCGCCCGCAAGGTATCCGGCCAGGGTGAGCACGCGGCGGAGTCGATCAAGCAGACGGTCGGCCGGTTGAGGTCGCGACGGGCCAAGCTGTTCGACAGGCTCACCGCCGCGGTGGACGAGGTGGCCACCGTCTACGCCGGGCTGCTGGAACTGTCGGCGACCGCTCGCACCATGGTCGTACCACTCGATGACACCGAGGTCGGCGCGGTCAATGACTCGGTGACTCTGCTGCAGATGACCTTCGCCGAACTGGAGACCGATGCCGCGAACCTACCGAACGAATACCTTTTGTAGAAATGGACCTTCCGGTATGCGCCGGCTCCTGCCCGGTCACCTCGACGTCGTCGGCTACGAATCGTCGGCTATTCGGATAATCGTCTTGCCGCGAGCGTGATGGGCAGGGGCGAATGCCGATGGCGCCTCTGCGAGTGGACGCACCGCTCCGACGATCGGACGCAGCCGCCCGTCCCGGAGCCTTCGCTCCAGAGTGGCGAGCACGGCGCGATCGGGTTCGACGACGAAGAAGACGGCCCGCGCGTTCTCGGGCATGCGCCGCGGTGGTCCCGCGATGGTGACGAGAGCACCGCCCGAACGCACCAGCGGTGCCGAGTGATCGAGAATCTCACCGCCGATCGCGTCAAACACCACGTCGACCTCGCCGATGTCTGTCAGCCGATCCACCTGCAGATCCAGGAAGGCATCGGCGCCCAGACCGAGCACCATTTCCCTATGTGCGGTGCGGCCGCTACCGATCACCCGGGCACCCACCTCGCGTGCCAGTTGTACTGCGATCGAACCGACGGCACCCGCGGCGCCGTGGATGAGGGCCGTCTGCCCGGTCGCGAGATGACCGTGGTCGAACAATCCCTGCCATGCGGTCAGTCCGGAGATCGGTAGCGCTGCGGCCACCGTGTGGTCGATGCCTGCCGACAGCGGAGCGAGGTTCCTGGCCTCTACCGCCACGTACTGCGCGAGCGTGCCGTTGCGGGTCCAGTCGGCAAGCCCAAACACTCTTTGGCCGACCGTCAGGCCGGTGGTGCCGTAGCCGAGTTCGGCGACGACTCCGGACAATTCGTGCCCTGGAATTGTCGGTGCGCGGTCACGGCCTGCTCGGTCGACCCATGTTCCCGGCCACTCGAGCTCGCCTGGGGTGAAGGCTGCCGCGTGCACCCGAACGATGACATCGTTTTCCGCGGCGTGCGGGTGGGGCATCTCGGCTAACGAAAGCCCGGAGATACCGGCCGCGCGGTCACGGGCGATGATTGCTTGCATAGCAGAACCTCGCTGTGGTCTGGACCTACGATCGCACGACACATTTCGCCGGCGACGGTCAGTCACCGTTCTGGCGGACGGTCGGGTGGCGCAGATGATCGCGGGTCGCGATCTCTTCTGGTTCGAGCATGGTGATCATCTCGACGCCAGGAGCGCAGATGCACACCGCAAGAAACCGGCTCCACGTGCGTGCGTCCAGATTCGCTGCCTGATAGTGGACGACGTCGCCTCCCGGTTCCCAGAATGCCTGTCCCGCATCGATTTCTCGGGGGCGCTCCCCCTCAAGTTCGAACAGGATCCTGCCCTCCAGTACGTAACCGAAAACCGGCCCGGAGTGGCGATGCGGTGCGACTCCGGCGTCCGCGGGCGGAAGTTCGACGAGTTGCGTCATCGCATGCGCACCTTCGGGAATCCAGGGAGGAGTCACGCACAGAAGATCCGTAACTTTGGTGTTTCCTGCAGCCAACATGTCTTACACCGCCTCCACGAACAGGGACACGGTCAGGATGGCAAGCAGAACCAGCGTGGCCCCGACCGCCCACAGCGAGTTCCTGAAGTGGTCAACGCATCCCGGAGCGGGGTTCACGCACGGATCCGTCACAGCGTCCAAACGAGCGTTGTTCATCTTGATTCCTCGATCTGAGCGAGCCAGTCGGTTCGATCCGATCGGCCCCGCACCGCCGATGACGACGATGTTCGACATCGCGTGTGTCCTTTCAGTTCGCTGGTGGTAACCGGATTTCGCGATGTTGCACGCTCGGGTCCACTATCGGGACATTCACTTTCGGGCGCATGTCATCGAGCCAGTCCAGATGGTCGACCCCGATCTTGGTTTCGAACGCCGAATCCAACACGGGCGACGATGAGGTAGCGGGTGCGGGGGCGGCGAGGCCGAGAATGGCCGCGGCCAAGCCGGTGAGAACGACGATGGCAGTTCCGATCTTCTTCATTGGTGTGGTCTTTCTTTGTTGATTGTTTCTGACTACTCCATGACACCAACCAGTCGTCATCAAGTCCAACGAATGATTTCGATCTGTCTCATCTATTTTGGTGATAGCTTTGGCGGATGGAACTGCGCCAGCTCGAGTACTTCATCGCCGTCGCCAGCGAGATGAACTTCTCGCGAGCCGCGCAGCGGGTGCATGTCGTGCAATCCGCCCTCTCGACGTCGGTGAGCAAATTGGAGAAGGAACTGGGTGTCGAGCTGTTTGATCGATCCAGGCAACAGATCAAGATGACCCCGGCGGGTGAGCTGTTCCGTGAGCATGCGCGCCGCGTGATCCATACCGCGCGGCTGGCCAAGGATTCGATGAGTGATTACCGCGGTGAGCTATCCGGAACAATTGATCTCGGGTCCCTGGTGTCCTACGGCTCGCTTGATGTGCCGAAAGTACTGGGCGAGTTTCACCGCACCTACCCGTTCGTCCGAATCAGGCTGCGGCAGAGTGGAACTGGATCGACGGCATATCTGTCGGCGATCGCCGACGGATCACTGGACTTGGCCTTTGTGTCGGCGCCGGATCGCTTCCCTGCCAATATCGATATGCGGATGCTGTCCGAGGAGCCGATGCTGTTCGTCTGTAGGCCCGACCATCACCTTGCGCAGCGCGATTATGTCGGCATCCCCGAGCTCGCTGACGAGGAGCTGATCGGGTTCCCGCATGAATTCGGGCTACGGCGACTAGTCGAGGATGCCTTCTCCGCGGCAGGCATCGCATCGCGAACACCGTACGAAGTGGCGGTCGACTACTCGCTCGCGGCCGGCCTCGTGCGGCACGGGCTGGGGACGATTTTCATGCCGGCCGGCGAAGCCGACCGCTTCCCCGACCTGCATGCGGTGGCGGTGCGTCCGGCGCTAGGGTGGACGATCTACCTCGCCTCGGCCGGCCAGGCACAGATCGGGCCTGCCAGCGCAAAGCTGGTGGAACTGCTGCTCGCGTCGGCGGATGCGACAACCACACCGTGATTCTTCATATCCGCTATCACGCCCCTAAGATCCACGCCTGCTAGCGTTTTCGTGTAACCATTCGCGAGCGCTGGGGGTCCCATGGAGCGCGATCACGAGTTCACCATCGACCTGCCCGGTGAGGGCACCTACGTCGTCAAGTTACTCGAGGGCGTGCAGATCGAGCAGCGGCACGGAACCACGGGCGGCCGCTGGCCCGCCTTCGATCTGGAGGCGAACGGCGACAGCGAGGACGAGGTCTATCAGCAGCTGGTGGGCGCTCTGCGGCAGCGCACCGGCGGTGACCCCAGCTCGGCGGAGTTCACGCCCTTCGCGACCTACGTGCGCGAGCACGGGACGCTGCTGTCCGATGAGGAGGCCGCTGCCCGCGAGCTGGCGCGGCTGCGCGACATCGCCATCCGCTGGCGCGTCACCGACGACGAGCAGTACATGGTCCGGCTCTTCCGGGACATCGAAGTGCAGCGCGACGGCGACACGGTCACGGTGGGCGCCTTCGGGCTCGAGGGCAGTGCGCAGCAGCTTGGTCAAGCCCTGCAGGCCCTGCTCGGCGCGATCGGGAAGGTCTGCGGAGAGCGCGACACCCCGGGCCCGCGCTTCGATGAGTTGACGAGCTGGGCGCGGTCGAACGGTGAGCCGGTGCCGGCCGACGTCCTGGCGCAGGACGCGAAGGACAAACAGGCCTATCTCATCGCGCGCGACAAGCTGACCGCCATCACGCCGGACGACATCACCGCCGAAAGTTCGACGGGCGTCCCGTTGCTGGTCGACTTCTGGGCCGAGTGGTGCGGGCCGTGCCGCATGGTGACGCCAGTGCTGGCCGGGCTCGCCGAGCAGTGGGCCGGACGGATCGTGGTCCGCAAGATCGACGTTGACCAGTTCGAAGGCATCTGGGAGCGGTTCAACTTCCGCGGCATCCCGGCCATGATCCTGTTCAAGGACGGCGAAGAGGTCCACCGCGTAATCGGGTTCGGCGGCAAGGCGCAGCTGGTGACCGAGCTCGAGCCGCACCTAGCTTGATTCGTCGCCGTCGCGCACCATCCGCAAACCTCATGACTCGCTGGCCATTCTGTCCCAAGGCACTTCATCGTGCTTGGCCATTTCTTCTGAGGCCTGACGACCAACGAGGGGCACCCGTTATGGGTGCCCCTCGAGGCTGCGTGTCCGATCGTGTCAGCAGGTGATTTCGACGTAGACCGTCTTGCCAGTCACCGTGGTGACAAGGTCGTCGCCGGCTCCGGGTACGCCGGAATCGGTCCGCAAGTACGTCTGGCCAGGGCGAACCCCGCTTAGCGTGCACTGACCCTGCGGAGCGATGCCGACGCGATTCACGATGACATCGAAGCCCTGCGCACGCAGCTGGTCGATCGTGGCATCGACGGACGACGGGCCTGCCGGCGCGGCGTTGGCGGCTGCTGTCAGGCCGAGCGCCGCTGCGGCCAGCGCGCCTGCGGTAACGGAGGTGACGAGAAGGTTCTTCATGGTCTTGCCTTTCTTGTGTTCTTATGACTGAAATCGTCGATCGCGTCCGGTGGGACGAGCTCAGTAGCGGGCCACTGCAATTCCGCCCGGTTTCGGCGCGGTACTACCTAGTCGCGGTCACGAGCTCCCGATGTTCCCTGCCGACGGCAGGGGTCTCGCGCCGTCCGCGGTTACAACTACGGGCGGTGCCGATATTGCTGGCTCCGGCGACCCAAGATCGTGTATTCGGCGCGCGTCAGTGGCATTCGTTATACCGGCCGTCAGTTGTCATTGCACCGCAATGGGTTTCGCCTCAACGTGGTGTTAGAGGCCGTACAGCCGGGATTCGTCGAGTAGGTTGCCCCAAGTTTGCGCGGCGCCCCGCTCGCGCGGGTTGGTCATCGGCCATCTAGCCAGGGTGTGGCCGTCGTGGTGGCGAGTCAGTAAGCAGGTACTGAAACCATCGCCGACGTCGAGTGCGCGCCACCATGGCGAAGACATTCACTGTGTTTTCGGCGTTTGGCGGGGTAGCAGGTTGACGAGTTCGTCGCGGCTGGTGGTTCCGGTCTTTGACATGGCCCGGTAAATGTGGCTTTCGACCGTGCGTACCGAAAGCGTCAGGCGCTCGGCGACTGCGCGGCTGGATAACCCGTCGGCGACCAACATCACGATCTCGCGTTCCCGATCGGTCAGCGGCAACCGCTCGGTGGCCTGACGAAGCGCCGGGGTGCTGGCGCCGCCGCATTGCTGAGCCAGCGCATCCGCGCGTGTCGAGCATCCCAATGCCGATCCGCGTAGGTCTTGGCGGCGATATCCGATGGCCGCGTGCGCGGCCGCATCCACGGCCGCGACAAGGTCGCCCATGCTCTCGAAGTCCTCGGACACTGCGGCCAATTCCGCGGCGTCGCTGTCGCGGAGGGCCTCGGCAAACCGGGCAGCAAGGGCGACGCGTGGGCCCTCGACGATCGCCTCGAGCTCACGCAACCGGGGGGCACCCGAACGGTCCCCGAACTGGGTGGCGGTCTGTAGGCAGATCACTTCTGCCGCGAATTGCCCGTTAGCTCCAGCCCTTTCGGCCGCCGACAACAAGACTGTGATCGCCTCACTGACGGCGCCCTGGCCGGCGCCCACCCACGCCCGGGCCAGGCTCCGCTCATAGTCCAGCGACCTAAATGGACGTCGCAGCTTGTCGAGCGCGACAAGCGCGGCGGCGGCCTCGTCGGTTGAACCCAGCATGGCGAGGGCGGCCGAGCGTGGGAAGTGATAACGGTATCCCCAGCCGATGGCATGGCCCGAGGCGGACAACGCTACTGCCGCCTGCTCGAGCAACAAACATGCGGTATCCAGGTGGCCGGCGCCCAGTGCGGCCCGACCCGCCACCGCAGCACCGAGCAGGTGCGCCGCCCCTGGGAGATCGGCTGCCTGCTGGCGCACCCGCTCGGCCACTTCAACGGCGTCGGTAACCCGGCCGGACAGCAGCAACGCGCTGACGTGTGCATCAGCGATGTTGAACCTCATCTGCGGAGCGTCGAAACTGCGCGTCGCAACGTTGTATCCCGTGTCGGCAACGGCCCCCGCTTCGGTGGTGCGCCCCGCATCCGCGGCTATGACCGCGAGCGCCCAGGCTATCTCAGCGCCGACGACCTCGGGCAGGTCGTCCAACGCAAGGCCTTTCGACGCTTGCGTCGCCAAACCCGGCTGGTCCATCGCAAACCAGTACACCGTGATGAAGGCGTCGATATAGCTGCGAGCCTGCGGTGATGTCGTGCGCGACGCGTCGTCGATGAGCTCTTTCGCGCGTGCGGGATCGGCAAGCACCCAGAGCATGTTGCTGGCCCGCAGGAACGCGAATCTGGCGCGGTCGTCGTCGGTTAACTGGCTGGTGCGAATCTCGGCGAGCACTGTGTCGGCATCTTCGCCACGGCTGAGCCACGAGAGTGCATGCGCGCGAACAAAGTTCGCTTCCGGTCCGGCGCCGGCACGGATTGCCGCTTCCCCGAGACGATCGGCGAGCGGCAGATCCGCCAGCCCCACCGCGCCGTGGGCTGCCCGAACGAGCAGGTCGGCGTCGGGCAGACGGTCGGAGTCCAGACTCAACGTGGCGCGGCGCACCACGACGCGGACGTCGTCGCGGTCATCGGATGCGGCCAGTTCGGCGGCGACCAGTCCGCGCAGCCGCCGTAACCGCGTGGGTGCCGCGCGTTTCCTGCGCACCTCACCGTAAAGCGGATGCGCCACGCGCACCTCCACACCGCCGACGACGTGCTCAAGCGTGATGAGGCCACGCGTGTCTGCCTCCTCGACCGCCGCCGGATCAGTGATCCTCGTCAGGGCCGCCAGCTCGATCGGCTCCCCGACAGCCAGCGCATCGATCACATCGCTAACCGGCCTAGGCAGGGCCCCGATGCGAAACTCGATCAGCTCAACCAGGCCGGGCGCCACGATCGGGTCACCGATCCACTGCCAGTACCCGCGCTGCAGTTGGAGCTGGCCGTCGGCGACCTCCTGCTCGACGATGTTGTGCAGATACAAAGCATTCCCGCGAGTCAGCGACCACAGCCGCTGAGCGGCAACCGGATCCACCGGTCCGCCCAAAGTGGCCGACAACAGCGCGGTGGTTTCGTCGAGCGACAGAGGCCGCAGATCGAGCCGGTCGAACGCGCCCCCCCTCCAAATCTCCTGTACCGCGGCGGGAATCGGTTCACCGTCGCGCACAGTGAGCACGACTTTCGCCGCGCCGCGCTGCACGATCTGCTGCAGAACGAATGTCGACAGATCATCGAGCAGATGCACATCATCGACAACGACCACCACGGTGGTCCCCGCGGGCGCGGCCGTCAGCGACTCGATCACCCCGCGCACCAACTCAACGGTGTCGGTGACGCCCGACTGCGCCCACGCGGTGAAAGCACCCAGCGGAAGTGTCCGCGCAGAGGATGTGCCGACCGCCCATCGGCCTTCGCATCCCTGCGACACGGCGGCCGACAAACCCTCACGGGCGATCCGGCTCTTCCCCACACCTGCCGGACCATAGATCACGATCCCGGAAACGTCGGAAGCCAAGATGGCGGCCTCGATAGCACGCATCTCCTCCGAGCGGCCGGTCAACGGCCACGACAAGCGCACCTCGAAAGCCTAAGAGCGCCGAGAGCCCTACACAGAGCAAACGAACGCTTTGGCGAAAGCCGGCGGTCCAGGAGGCACCCCCCGTTGCGCGCGAGGTGCCTGGCTGACGCCGAGTTCGCATTGCACGGCGGTTGATACCCCTACAGTCATGACGTGGCCCAAACCAGCCCGGCCGGAGACGAGATCCAGCTAGCCGCTGGCCACGTCGGGGCCACCGTGGCGCACCTCGAACGCCGCATTCACGCGCGCTTCGGTGACCGGGGACTGACCAAGACGGTGCGTGCCCTCGGCCAGCTGGTCGCGCTGGTTGAGACCGAGGCCGACCAGTCCCACGTCCGCCTGCGCCGGACGACGCTGGCCGCCCGTGCCGCGAGCATCGCGATCATCGCTGCCACGATCTTCGCTCTGGTTTTCGGCCTGCGCTCTGCCGTCGTTGATGGGCTCGAGCACACCGCCAACTGGGTCCCCCTGGTCGAGAGCGCAATCAACGACCTGGTATTCGCGGCGATCGCGGTGCTGTTTCTGTGGGCAATGCCCGAGCGCCTCGAGCGACGCGCGCTGCTCCGGCTGCTCCACCGGTTGCGCTCGCTGGCCCACATAATCGACATGCACCAACTCTCCAAGGATCCCGAGCAGGTCAATCCGAGCTACGTGCCGACCGCGGAGAGTGTGCGGCACGGCTTGGACGCCGAACAGCTGCACCATTACCTTGGCTACTGTTCGGAGATGTTGAGCCTCACGGCCAAGACCGCGGCGCTGTGCGGCGAGCACAGCTCCGACGGGGTCGTGCTGGAGACCATCTCCACCATCGAGACCCTGACCACCGAGCTCTCCAACAAGATCTGGCAGAAGATCTCGCTGCTCCCCCGCACCTAGGTCATGTCGCTGAATCATGCTGTGGAACGCCGCCGAGAGCTGGGAGCGCATCGGCGATCACATGCACGCACTGCAGGCCGACTCGCGACTTCTACCCGCCGACAAGATGCGCGCGGCGCTCATCGGCCTGTGCCAATGGAGCCATCCAACACGCTGGCCTTTCTGGGGCAGTTCACGATGTACACGTTCGTCAGTGTGTTGGGTTGGCGAGTGGAGTCAGCGCGGCGTTCGTCGGCCCGATTCTGCTCGGGTGCAGCGCCTGCGGACTCCTCGGTCTGTGGTACGTGGGCCGCAACCTTGATCGAAACCCGAGGCGAACTGCTGTGGCCGTACTCGCAGGAGTCGTGGGCGCGATCGTCGTGCTCGGAAGCGCGTGGCCGGCCGTCGTGACAGTGATAGTCGCGATGGCCGTCTGGAATGGAGCGTTTGGGGGTGTGCCGTCGATCTACCAGGCCTGCGCAGTGCACACGCATGCGGTATCACCCGAACTCGCGGGTGCATGGGTGAACGCCACCGTCAACTTGGGGATCGCCGGCGGGGCGGCCATCGGCGCCGGCCTACTTCAGTCGGCGGGGCTGTGGTCGCTGCCTTGGGTGGGCGCGGCGTTGGTTGCCCTTAGCCTGGCGGTAATCCTGCTGGCGCGCAGGGCATTTCCACGACTCGCTTAGAAGATTCAAAGAGGACGGCCGGTGCAGCAGCGTGAGCGCCGGTTGTTTCATGACGTCGAGAACAACGTTCATCTTCTCAAGTAGATGATCCCGCGATTCGGTGATCGCTCGACTGAGCGCCTGCAGGTCAACGTCGAGCAGTCGGCGGTTCCACTTCTTTGGCCGGCACACCAAATGGACTAGGCGTCGAGCCTCGATAGGGTGCGACGGAAGAAACTCGCAACAGGATCCGTACGATCACCATGGGACCACCGAGCTGAGAAATCTGTGGACACCTGCGCTGCCGGCTGTTCGCAGCGCCGTTAGCAAGGGCTAGGCGAAATCGTCTCTATCGCAGGGTCATACAGGCAGTTGCGTCATGGTCGCTGATGCAGCATCTCCGGCGACCATGGGGCATTCAAGGTGCGCAGCCGGCCGGGGCCGCTCGCGAGATCACGCGATGATTCGGCCCAGATATGGAGTCATGTTGGCGGTCCGCACCGGAGACACCGTGACAGCCGGATCGGTGGCCTCCAGCATCTGCCCATTGCCCAAGAACAGCGCGACACTCTGGCCGCCATCGGGGCCGTAGAAGATCAAATCGCCCGGCAGCGCCTGATCCGGTGGGATCTTTTGGCCGACCTTGTACTGCTCGCCCGAGGACCGGGGCAGCTTGACCCCGACGCCGGCGAACGCATACACCATGAGACCAGAAGCGTCGAACCCGACGACGCTGAGAGCCGGGTCTAGTCCGACGACGTTGCCGGCCGGGTCCAACCCGACGGCGTTTTCAGTCGTCCCGCTGCCCCGGCTGGGCCCTGAAGCGTTCCCGCCGCCGTACGAGAAGGGAACGCCTCGCTGCGCCAGTGCCCGCGCGATCACATAGTCGATCGCCTGCTGGTTGCCCGCCGGCCGGGGGTAGGGGTAGGCCGTCGCAACACCGGGAGTCGCCACCAACAGGGCGAGGCTGATCACAGCGGCATAGAGGCGTCTCATCCGATTTCCACTTTCTCTGACCATGGCGGCGCGAACTCATTGTGTCTGACTGCGGTTAACCACAGTCTGCAGAACCATTTCTACAACACAGATGTGCCAACGCCCTAATTGCCGTGTGGCACAAGGTCAATGAGATGCCGTACCGTGACTAAACGGTGACCAGCCGCTGGTCAAACGACTTTGCGGCTCGGACACAATTCGAATACCGCCGACGAGAAACGTGCGCGGCTTTCCCTGCGGAACTAGACCAACGAGTTCAGTGCCGCCAGCGCGGCATCGTAATTGGGCTCGGTGGCGATTTCGGGTACCAGCTCGGTGTAGGCGACGTTGCCGTCCGACCCGATCACCACGACTGCGCGACCAAGCAGCCCCGCCATCGGGCCGTCGACAATGGTCACGCCGTAGTCATCGCCGAATGTCGCGCGGAACGCCGACGCGGTTGTGACGTTCTCGATGTCCTCAGCGCCACAGAATCGCTTCTGCGCGAACGGCAGATCCTTCGATATGCACAGCACGGAGGCGCCGCTTTCCGCAGCGCGCTCGTTGAACGTGCGCACGCTCGACGCGCATACGGGGGTGTCGACCGACGGAAAGATGTTCAGCAGTACGGGCTTATTGCTGAACTGATCGTTGGAGACCGTGCCGAGATCGGTGCCGGTCAGTGAGAAGCCGGGGGCCGGCGACCCAACAGCGGGCAGCTCTCCCACCGTATTGATCGGATTTCCGCGCAACGTTATCTGTGCCATGCGCACAGTCTGCCAAGGCCCGCCTGCCCGCGTCCGACCAGGGTGCTCACCCCGGTCCGGCCGCGCGACGTGCGGCGGCAACGATGGGGTTGTGTGGAGGTGTCCAAGCGACCTCCCAGCAGTGACCCTCGGGGTCGGAGAAGTACATCGAACGTCCTTGAAAGAATTCCGCGTCGGCCGGCTCCTTCGTAACCGTCCCGCCCGCCGCGCGCACTCGATCGGCGAGGTCGTCGACCTCTTCTGGACGTTCGGCGATGATCGCGGTTCTGGAGCGGATCCCGCCTTGGCCGTACTCGGGCGGCACGTGAGATTCGGCGGCCAGCCTTTCAACCGGAAACAGCGCAAGCACCGCACCACGCAGTTCGAAGACTATGAACACATCGGAATCGAGCTGGGGCCACCCGAGGCCGCGGTAGAAGTCACGCTCAGCCGCCACGTCGCGGACACCCAGCATGATCACGTTGGCCAAAGGTGCTTGCGGGCCCTCCATCTGAACCTCCTTAGACGAGCCTAGTGTCGTTGCCATGCAGCAGGCCGCGCTATCGCGCATGCGCGAGGTGGTCGGGCTGTGGTACGTCGGCCACAGCACAGCCGGGCAGGTCGTGTACGCCGCGTGCGACCTGTTGGCGGTGGGATTCGATGGGCCATCACTGTGCATGCTTGCTGCGGTTCCGATCGATCAGGCCGACGTTGAGGTCCCCGATCTGCTGGAGCCTGCCCTGAACGACGTGGGGCTGACGTACTACGCCAAAGGCAGCCTTGCCGCCCAGAAGGCCGGCCTGTTCGCCATCGTCGCACGAACCCTATCCAACCGACTCCCGCCCACAGCTTTGGCAGCGTGGGCCTACTCAACCTTCGGCCATGAAAGACTCGAACTGGCCGAATACCTCGCCGCACTCGACGTCGTCTACGACACCCCCGGAAACACCGACACAGAACGCCGGGACGTCGATGCACTGGTCATGGCCGAAGCTCGCAGGATCGCCGAAGCACAACCTCCCCTAACGTGATGTCCATGTCCCAGTTCCTCGAGCAGGACCTGACGGGAGCACGTTTCGAGCGCGTGAGCCTGCGGGGCGCCAGCTTCCATTCTGTCGACCTTTCTGGAGCCCAGATCCGTAGCGCCGCTTTTCACGGGAGCCGCATGCGCGGCGTCGAACTGGTCGACGTCGACATCTACGGCGAGCTGCAGAACGTCGTGGTGAACGGCGTCGACATTGCGCCGCTCGTTGAGGCCGAACTGAACCGTCGCATGCCCGAGCGGGCGAAGATGCGCCCGGACGACAGTGACGGATTCCTTGAGGCATGGACAATCTTGGAGCGGCTGTGGGACGCAACCGTGGCGCGTGCGCGGACGTTCCCCGAGGCGGCGCTCCACCGCAGCGTCGACGACGAGTGGTCCTTTATCCAGACCGTGCGGCACCTCAACTTCGCCAGCGCCGCCTGGGTGGGCCGGATGGTACTCGGCAACCCGTCCCCGTGGCACCCATTGGATCTGCCCTGGGACGAGGCGCCCGGGTGGGACGGCATCCCGTCGGACCGCGAAGCACGACCCGCACTCGATGAGGTGCTCACGGTCCGGCGCGAACGCCAGGCGATGGTCCGCCACGTCATGCAATCACTCACCAACGAGCAACTCGCCAGCCAAGTTACTCGAACCGAGCCTGGCTGGCCTCAGATGGAGAACTTCCCTTTCAAGGAATGTCTCCACATCGTCCTCACCGAGGAATGGGAGCACCGACTTTATGCCGAGCGCGACCTGACGTCACTGGATATGCAGGATTACCAACAAGACCGCTGACCGTTCCTGCAGAGCGGCGCGCGGAGGTCCATGCGCTTATCGCCGAGCTCGAGCAAGGCCGTGACCGCGCGTCGTCCTCCTAGCGCCCTGCCGCGACGGCAATAGCCTCTATCTCGACCAGCTGATCCGGGTAACCGAGAACCGTTACGCCGAGCAATGTGCTGGGCGGGTCGTGTTCGCCGAAGCCGGCGGCGACTTCGTTCCACGCGACGACGAGATCGTCCCGACTGCTGCTGGAAACATAAACTGTTGTCTTGAGCACGTCACGCAGCCCGGCACCACACTCTTCCAACGCAATCCGTAGGTTGTCGATGGCCTGGCGCATCTGCGCGGCGACGTCTCCCGGAGCAACGACTCGCCCCTGCTCATCGAGCGGGCACGCACCCGCGGTGACGATCAGGCCGGTCTCAGGAGCGGTCGCGGCGTAGGCGTACGGCACGCCCGAGAACAGCCGGTCGCTGCGTACAAGTTCTGCTGCCATGCCAACGAGTGTGTCATCGTCACCCCATGCCCATCGCCGCGCCGACGGCGACGGCCTGTTCATCGGCGACCGATGCCGTGGCCTCTGACGGCGTGTAGACGTGAATTATCGTCGGCCTGTCCTTCTCCCCGTACACGGTGTTGCTCTCCCCCAGCTTGGTTGTTCGCACCGGTAGGTACTGCACAACCAAACCCATGAGCAGCAACCAGATCACTGTGGGCAGGAGATCCAGCGCAGCGAGTTGCGTTGAGCCGGGAAAATATTCGTTGAGCACCCATTGCGCACCTGTTGCGATAACGCCTGACGCCACAGCGACACCGATTGCGGCTACGTTGTGCGCCCAGCCCCACAAGGAGATCAGTGCCAACACGAAGACGGTCACACCGGCGACGTACCCCGCGGCGGGCCAGCGGGCGAGATGCGCGAACTCACCGTCGGCGATGCGACTAGACAGGATCAGTCCCGCAACCGCCGCAACGGCAATCACGGCTGCGACCGTCACCCGGAGCACTCGGCTCCGCGGTGACGAGCGAACGCCGCCAGTACGCAACTTCGTCACGAAATCCCGTGCCCTTGCGCCAAGTCCCGTGGGCGCCTTGGCGACCGACACTCGATGCGCGCGCTGATTGAACCAATGTTGCAGCCCTGCCACCACGCAGAGCGCCAGGAGAACGTTCTCGACCGGGACACCTCCGTGCAATGGCAGGGTCCACCTGAGGCCGATCAGCTGATGCACGCCCACGAAGAAGGTGATGATCGCGAGCGCCCAGGTCAGCGTGCGCCATCGTGTTGTCTTGGCCCCCTCGAAGATCTCTCGCCATCGTGCGATGTCATCGGGCATTGCAGAGCCGGTGTCGCTGTTTGGGTTCGACGTGTCTGACAGTAGCTGGCCGACATCTCGCCATCGTGTCCATGACTTCGATGCCCGATATCCAATCCAGATGCCGAGCAGTATCAATACGACGCCAAACGAGAACTGCCAGAACGGCTTGACGTTGTGCGCTCCCAGCAGACCAGCAGAGCTCAGGATCACCACAACAGACAATGCCAGGCGCAATGGATCGGCGATCAACGGCACAGGCACGGCCAGCGGACGGCCGGCCAGCAAACCGAGCCGGGTGGCTGCCCCCGCGATCGATGCACCGCTGCCCCGCGGCGGCAACAACGCCCTGAAGACCAGCGGCACGATCCGCGATGCCAGCGCGAAGCGATAATGCGGTCCTATGGCATCGAGGCTCTCGGCCCCGACCGTTTGGGCGATCGCGAGCCGGTCGTCGGGTGTGTTCGTGGTCTTCTTCGATTCCTCCAGAATGGAGTCCTGAAGCTTTCGGGTGGACTCCTCCAGCGTTGCGGCTTGCGCTCCCGGCTCCGTCCGGACGTTCCGGGGCGCGCTCTTCAATATCGCAACGATGCCGGCTGCGGCATCCAAACGGCCCCACTGCCAGTCGTTTTCGCGCCAACGGGCCGAGAAGAAGCCGCCAAACCGTGACAACACGTTGCCGGCAAGCTTGGCATCGGCGCCGTTGACCGTTCGCGGGTCGGTGAGGACGGCCATCGCCTGCTCGGCTGTGGGGGCGCGGCGAACCCAATCGCTCAGATTCTTCGCCCGCGCAGCATCACGCAGAGTGTCGATGTCGATCTCAGGCCGTTCGTTACTGGTGATCTGGTCGAAAGCGATGATCGACGTGGTGTCAGGCGTGCCCGTGATCGCGAAGACCTTGGACAGGTCGACGATCGACAAGCTCAAGAGGGGTTCGCGATAGAAGTGCCAGTAAACCGAATCGTTCCACTCAACGAGCCACTGCTCTGATCCGCCGGATGGAAGGTTAAGCACCACGGGGGCCGTCTGTCGCACGATCTGACTGCGCAGCGCGTTGAGGTCCGTTCTGAGTGTTCCCTTGAACCGTAGGTTCGCGGTCTGGTCGGTTCGCCACGCTGCGAGGTGCTTATAGAAGTCTTTGTCGCTGTTGCAGTTTGGCGCTGCCTGTCCCCTGAGGAGTGTCGCGAGCTGATCGGTGACCGTCAGTGCGTTCTGCTGGTTGTGGCTCTCGATCAGCAGTGGCCCCAGACCGTAATTTTGGCGCATCTCAGCCGGATTCGACGTCTTCAGCGGCTCCGTGAGAATCGTATCGACGGTGCGACGTTTGGCTTCGATGAGAACGATCAGATAGCGGTACAGCCGCAGCTTCCAACTACCCAGGTCGTCACCGAGGTTCCGTGCTGGTTCCTCGGCCAGCTTCTCGAGTGCATGCACCCAGGCGATCAGTAGCCGGATCCAGTCGAGCATGGCGTAGACGTCGCTTGACAGCGACCACGCGTAACCCTGGTGCGCAAGACTGTTGTACGCCTCGTGAACTTGACCTTTGAGCCCCAACGCGACTTCGGGCGAGAGCGCTACGTAGTCAACCGCGCGGCGCGGCGGTTGGCATAGCTCGGACCACGGGTCGGTGAGCAGATCTGCAATCCTGCTGGCATCCAAAGCGATCCGGGACTGCAGATAGGTCTGCTCGCTGATGAGATCCTGCAGGGATCCGGAGCCGGTCTCATCCGAAGTAGGCAGAGAACCTGGTGTGTCGATTCTGTGCAACGCAGCGGCCAAGGCCTCCAGGCGGCCACGCGTGCGCAACACCGCGTCATTGTGCTCACGGATGAGCGCGAGTTCGTCGACAGCAGTTTCACTGCGCTTCTTGAGTGACATCGAACTGCGGATAACCGGAATCCAGCTGGTGGCCGCCCGCTGATTGGGAGCCGTCGCCGAGGCCCGGCCGAGGGGCGGCTCGGGATCGATGTAGATCAGGCGTCTTTCCGAAGGATGTGACGCCGGTGCTCGCCGGATGGCCTTGATGGCCCGATCAATCGGAATGTTGTCAAAGATTCCGCCGTCGACGACATTGAACGGCTCATCGCGGGCATCCGCATTCTGCGTGCGCGCATGAGGGAACACGCGCGCCATGTTGACCTTCAAGCCGCGCAGCGACGGTCCCCACTGCTCGGTGGCGGCGTGGATCTCGGCGGGCTCGAAGGCGCCGGGGAATGACGACGTCGAGCGCGCCGCGAGCGCCATCTGATCCAGCACCGTCCCGCCGGTGCCGGTCAGGGCGTCTTCTCGGTCTGGGATCGTCGTGTAGTGCGATTCGAGGCTGGCTGCCGTCTTCCGGAACGAGAAGCTCGCGCGATTGCCCCGGCCCGGGCTGTAGATGTCCTCGAGCAACGTCGCCGCGAGTTCTACGGCCAGCGTGCGCGGCCGGTCGGAGTCGTCTACGTCATACACGAGCGGCATGTCGCGGCGGCCGTCGACATCTAACGATCCCTGCCCGGCGATGGTACCGAGCGCATCCCGCACCATCGTGTACAGACGCTCGTCGCCCTGCAGCAGAGACGGTATCCGGCGTTTCTCAAGGACTGACCGTAATCCCGTCTCGCGCAACAATTCCCAAATTCCACCGTTCTTGATCCACGTGTCCCGTACAGTCTCGTCCATGACCGACTGGCAGCTCTGGGCCAGTCCGTAGAGGATCGCATTCAAGCCCCCCGCGCTGGCGCCGGCGAGAATGTCAATCTCGACCCGTTCGTATCTCGTGGTGTCGCGCAGGATTTCTGCGTACCGCTTGGCGCGTTCTTGGCGGTACTGGTTCTCGGACGGGTGGATCTGGCTATTGCATGCTCGTCGGAACAGGTCGATCTCGGCGACGACTCCCCCGATCCACACCGCCAGACTCACACCGCCACGCATGGCCAGCGCCAGCCGCAGCGTTTTGTGATTGCCGTCAACGGCTAGCTTCTCGAACGTCACGCAATTGCCCTCGCGCTAGACAGATTCCCTTGTGGCATGCGTGACGACACCCGTGACGTTGGGGACCTCCGTGCTGAGCGCCTGCAGGGCAGCGTCATTCTCGCGCGACGAGATTGTGACGAAGTGGACGAGGAAGTCGAAACCGTCCATCCGCCCCACCTGGAACGCTTCGGTCTTGGCGAGCGGAATGATGAGGTCCTCCTCGATGATGTGCTCAGCTTCGACGAGAACAAGACTTGCGACCACGGGACCCCTCCTTGGTTGAGACGGCTGTTGTGTGCGTAATCTCGCGCGCCCGGGCCACGGTGTCACGAGTATTCGACTACCTGAGTTGCACACCTTCACCGCCGCGACACCACGAGGCGGTCCCCGCGCTCCCCTCCGCGCAGTGCCAATTCCGACGTTTCCTGCGAGTTCGAACCGGTGCGCGCCTAGCCCCATCAGTCGCGTAGTCGTCGAGCAAACGATGAGTAGTCAACTACTCAAGCCATCAGCTCTCGTCGGTTCCACACTGGGCATCTCAGCAGGTACTAGAAGATCGGGCTCACCATGACTTCACTCAGCAGCCGGGCAGGGCGTTGGACTCGGATAGCACTGGGCTTGATCCGTCTCGTCAACGGCACGCTGGCGCTCTTCGCTCCAGACGTGCTGGGCGGCCGCCTCGGTGTGCAAACGGCAACCAGCCCGGGTCTCGGCTACGGGTTACGTCTGTTCGGAGTGCGGACAATCCTGCTCGGGATCGGTCTGCTGCGCGCCGACGACGATCCGAACGACCCGCAGGTCAGGCAGGCGCCGCTCGTCCACGGCGCCGACACCGCGGCAGCGGTCGTCGTGCTGAAGCGCGGCGAGCTGCCCACCCGCGGCGCCAAGCTCGCAGTCGCGGCGTCGGCCATCAATGTCGTGCTCGCCGTGATGATCAATCTCTTCGTGCGACGGGGACGGTCGGAATGAATTCGCGACCGACGGCCGAGTACGTCATCGTCGGCTCTGGAGCGGGTGGCGGGCCCCTCGCTGTGCGCCTGGCCGCGGCCGGGCACAGCGTGCTGGTGCTGGAGGCCGGCGAGCTGACGAGCGAGCTGGTTTATGACGTGCCGGTGTTCCACGCGTTCGCTTCGGAGGCGGAGGACATGTCGTGGAACTTCTTCGTCTCCCATTACGACGACGAAACCCAAGCCGCACGCGACGACAAGTACGACGCTGCTCGCGGTGGTGTGCTCTACCCACGTGCTTCCACGATCGGTGGCTGCACTGCGCACAACGCGATGATCACCGTGTATCCCAATGACGCCGACTGGGATGCCATCGCTGATCTCACCGGAGACCAGTCGTGGGCCGCGTCGTCGATGCGCAGGTACTTCGAGCGGCTGGAACGCTGCACCTACCGGCGCAGATGGGTCGCCACCCTGCTCGCCCCGCTTGGCCGCTTGTTCGCCGTGTTCGATCTGCGTGGCCACGGCTTCGACGGTTGGCTGCCGACGTCGATTGCCAATCCCGCTCTGGTGATCGAGGATCGCAAACTCATCAAGGTGGTCAAGTCGGCCGCGGAGATCGAACTCAGCAGGCTACTGGGCGAGCCGCTCAAGGCCTGGCAGCGGTTGTCCCGGCGGTGGTTCGATCCCAACATCGCCGCGGCGCAGAAGAAGGGCTCACTTTTGGGCCTCTGGCTGATCCCGCTGGCCATCGGTGCCGCCCGCCGGCACGGCACGCGCGAGCCCCTGCTCGAGATGGCGGCATCGCCTGACGCGAATCTGCGGATACTGTCTGGTTGCTTGGCGACTCAGCTCGTGTTCGATGAGCAAAACCGCTGCACCGGTGTCGAATTCGTCAACGGCGCGCACCTGTACCGAGCCGATCCGAACGCCACCGCGGCATCGCCAGGCCCTCCTCAGATCGCCGTCGCCACCCGTGAGGTGATCGTGGCCGGCGGCGCGTTCAACACCCCGCAGTTGCTCAAGTTGTCCGGGATCGGACCGGCCGACGAGTTGCGTGCGCTCGGAATCGAGGTTCGAGTCGACTCACCTGGAGTCGGCGCCAACCTCCAGGACCGCTACGAGGTCACAGTCGTGACCGATCTGCTCGAGGATCTCGACCTCTTCAAGGGTGGGCCTTTCCGTCCCCCGCGCACGGACGACGCCAAGCCGGACACGCTGCTGGCCGAGTGGCGCAAGGGCAAGGGGCCTTACAGCACCAATGGCGCGTTGCTCGCGGTCATCGCCTCGTCCACCCCCGCAACGCAGATCCCCGACCTGTTCCTGTTCGCCCTCCCGGCGGACTTCCGGGGCTATTACATCGGGTACGCCGAGCACCTCTTAGGCAAGAAGAACCGGCTTACCTGGACGATTCTCAAGGCCCGCACCAACAATCGCGGCACGGTCAAGCTGTGCTCGACCGATCCGCGGGACCCCCCCAAGATCCGGTTCCGCTACTTCGAGGAAGGCTCAGACGACTCCGGCACCGACCTCGACGCCGTAGTCGCCGGGGTCAAGTTCGCGCGCTCCCTCACCAACCGCCTCACCAAGCATGGCGATGGGCGCGAGATCTGGCCGGGTCCCGACGTCGCCACCGACGACGACATCCGGCGCTTCGTCCGCGACAACGCCTGGGGCCACCACGCCTGCGGCACCTGTGCGATCGGACCGGGCCACGACCCGACCGCGGTGGTCGACAGCGAGTTCCGAGTCCGCGGCGTCTCCGGCCTGCGGATCGTCGATGCTTCTGTATTCCCTCGTATCCCAGGCTATTTCATCGTCACTGCCGTCTACATGATCAGCGAGAAGGCCGCCGACGTCATCCTCGCTGACGCTCAGGCATAGGCCGAGGCGACACTCGTCCCGGCTTCATTCAGTGCACCGTTACAGCCCCAGAGAGGACTCCATGTCTAGCACCGAACGTTCCACGGCCACAGGGAAACCCAGGCCTGGTGTGCTGCACCGCGGTTTCATGGTCGCCACGCAGGCGATCGACCATCGAATCGGCTGGGACAAGCTACCCAAGCCGCTCGGCCTGCTCGTGCTGATCGGGCTGCGCGACACCCTGCGCGAAAAGAACCTGCACGACACGAACGCGGCTCCCGCGCAGAACCTGCCCCCGATCGATCCGTATACGAGCGCCGTGCTCACCGCACGCACGCCGGACGGAACTTATAACGACCTGTCCGAGTCACGCATGGGCATGGCCCGTTCCCGGTTCGGCCGCAATATCCCGCTCGACAAAGCGTGGCCCGAAACCGACGAACGGCTGATGACGCCCAACCCCCGCACCGTCAGCCGCCGCCTTCTCACGCGCAAAGAGTTCATCCCGGCCACCACGCTGAACACCCTGGCCGCCACCTGGATTCAGTTCATGGTCAAAGACTGGATCGGCCACGGCACCGGGGATCTCTCCCGCGCCTTCAAGCCTCCGCTGGAACCCGACGACATATGGCCGGAGCCCGAACTGGTGATCCCGGCGACCATCGCCGACCCGACCAGAACCGACGACAAGTCCTTCCCACCGACCTTCGTCAACGAGCACTCCGCTTGGTGGGACGGCTCTGTCATCTACGGTGACTCCCTGGACCAGCAGAAGCTCCTGCGATCGGGTACCGGTGGGAAGCTCAATGTGTCGAACCGCCTGCCGGCTCTGCTCACCGACCCCGATATCGACCCCAGTGTCGACCCCGCCCGAATACCCGGCTTCTGGACGGGGCTGGCGATGATGGGGGTGCTGTTCTGCCTCGAGCACAACAGCATCTGTGACGCTCTTGCCGCGGAGAATCCGCACTGGGACGACGAGGAACTCTTCCAACGTGCCCGGCTGGTGTTGGCGGCGCTTATCGCCAAGATCCACACGGTGGAGTGGACTCCGGGCATCATCAGCCATCCCACGACCGTGACCGCACTGCGCGCCAGCTGGTACGGGCTCGCAGGTCAGAAGATCCGCGACACCTTCGGCCGCATCAGCTCCAGGGACCTGATCAGCGGCGTCACCGGGAGCACAGTGGACCACTTCGGCGTGCCGTACTCGCTGACCGAGGAGTTCTCGATCGTCTACCGCATGCACCCCTTGATTCCCGACGACTACGAGATCCGGGACTGGCAGACCGACAAGGTCGAGGACCGGTACACGCTGCGCGAATTGAGCGGCGTGGCGGGCAAGGCGGTGCTGGCCGAGGCTGATCTGGTGAACCTGTTCTACACGTTCGGCACGTCGCATCCGGGCGCGATCGTGCTGCAGAACTTCCCCAAGCAGTTGCAGGAGTTCCAGCGACCGGACGGCCGCTACACCGACCTTGCGGCCACCGACATCTTGCGTACCCGCGAGCTCGGCGTACCCCGATACAACGAGTTCCGCCGACTGCTGCACCTCAAACCGGCGAACGACTTCGCCGACCTGACCGATGACCCGGCGATGCAGAAAACCCTGCGGGAGCTCTACGGCGACATTGACGACGTAGACACCATCGTCGGCATGTTCGCCGAGAAACGGCCAGAAGGCTTCGGCTTCAGCGATACCGCGTTTCGCATCTTCCTCCTGATGGCAACGCGGCGGCTCAACAGCGATCGATTCCTCACCGACGATTTCACACCGGAGGTGTACAGCCCCGCGGGCTACCGGTGGATTGTCGAGAATGGCATGACCTCGGTACTGCTACGCCACTTTCCACAGCTGCGCTCCGCGCTTCGCGAATCGGCCAACCCCTTCGCGCCATGGCGAAAGGCCACCGAGTAGAGGCATCACCACGTTCTCATCCTGCGGCCCGGATTTCGCCCTTGTCGGCTCAACCAGCGCCGTACTGTGAAAATCATGGCCATCATCGAAGCGGATGCAGCGCCCCAGACACCGTTCGAACGGGACGTCACCGCCACGCAGCGATATTTCGACAGTCCGCGGTTCGACGGGATCATCCGCCTCTATTCCGCCCGGCAGGTCGCAGAGCAGCGTGGGACGATCCATTCGGATTACGCCGTGGCGCGGGAGGCCGCCGAGGCCTTCTATCCGCGTCTGCGCGAGCTGTTCGCCCAGAGGAAGAGCATCACCACATTCGGCCCCTACTCGCCGGGCCAGGCCGTGGTGATGAAGCGCATGGGCATCGAAGGCATCTATCTCGGCGGCTGGGCGACGTCGGCGAAGGGCTCCATCAGCGAGGATCCGGGACCCGACCTCGCGAGCTACCCGCTGAGTCAGGTGCCCGACGAGGCGGCGGGCCTGGTGCGCGCGCTGCTCACCGCCGATCGCAATCAGCAGTTTCTGCGGTTGCGAATGACCAACGCACAACAAGCCGCGACGCGGGCCTACGATTACCGGCCCTTCATCATCGCCGACGCCGACACCGGTCACGGCGGTGATCCGCACGTGCGCAACCTGATTCGCCGCTTTGTCGAGTCCGGCGTACCTGGCTATCACATCGAGGACCAGCGCCCCGGCACCAAGAAGTGCGGCCACCAGGGCGGGAAAGTTCTGGTGCCGTCGGACGAACAGATCAAGCGTCTCAACACCGCCCGCTTTCAGCTCGACATCATGCGAGTGCCGGGCATCATCGTGGCGCGCACGGATGCCGAGGCCGCCAACCTGCTCGACAGCCGCGCCGACGAGCGTGACCAGCCGTTCCTACTCGGCGTCACCAACCTGAAGATCCCCTCCTATAAGTCCTGCTTCCTGGCGATGGTGCGACGGTTCTATGACTCGGGAGTCACGGAATTGAACGGGCATCTCCTCTATGCACTCCCCGACGGTGAGTACGCCGCCGCCGAAGCGTGGTTGCAACGCCAGGGCATCTTCGACGCAATCGCCGAGGCCGCCAGGGCGTGGCAGGACGGCGCGGACGAATCGATCGACTCTCTCTTCGACAAGGTCGAGTCGCAGTTCGTCGATGCCTGGCAGGTCGACGCCGGCCTGGAGACATACGGCGAGGCCGTTGGGGATCTGCTCGACTTCCGTGAGCGGGAGGGTGAGCCGGCCGAGATGAGCGCAGCCGACTGGCGGCAGTTCGCTGCGCGTGCGCCGCTCTACACCGCCCGTGCAAAGGCTAAAGAACTAGGCGCCGACGTCGCATGGGACTGCGAGCGGGCCAAGACGCCAGAGGGCTATTACCAGATCCGCGGCGGTATCCCGTACGCGATCGCCAAGTCGCTGGCGGCGGCGCCGTTCGCCGACATCCTCTGGATGGAGACGAAGACCGCCGATCTCGTCGACGCCCGGCAGTTCGCCGACGCGATCCACGCCGAGTTCCCTGACCAGATGTTGGCCTACAACCTGTCCCCCTCGTTCAACTGGGACACCACCGGCATGACGGACGACGAGATGCGTGCGTTCCCTGAGGAACTCGGCAAGATGGGGTTCGTCTTCAACTTCATCACGTACGGCGGCCACCAGGTCGACGGCGTCGCCTGCGAGGAGTTCGCTACCTCGCTGCGACAGGAGGGCATGCTGGCGCTCGCGCGCCTGCAACGCAAGATGCGCCTCGTCGAATCGCCTTACCGCACACCGCAAACTCTGGTCGGCGGACCGCGCAGTGACGCCGCGCTGGCCGCCTCGTCCGGGCGCACGGCGACCACAAAGGCGATGGGCGAGGGCTCCACGCAGCACCAGCACCTCGTTCAGACCGAGGTGCCGAAGAAGCTGCTGGAGGAATGGCTGGCGCTGTGGAGCGAGCATTACCAGATTCCGGAGAAGCTCCACGTGCAGTTACGGCCGCGGCGTGCCGGCTCCGACGTGCTCGAGCTCGGCATCTATGGCGAAGGCGGCGAGGAGGACAAGCTCGCCGACGTGGTTGTCGATCCCATCAAGGACCGGCACGGCCGAAGCATCTTGACAGTGCGTGACCAGAACACGTACGCCGAGAAGCTGCGTCAGAAGCGCCTGATGACGTTGATCCACCTTTGGCTGATACACCGCTTCAAGGCCGACGGCGTGTATTACGTAACTCCGACGGAGGACAACATCTATCAGACCGAGAAGATGAAGTCGCACGGCATCTTCTCGGACGTCTACCAGGAGGTCGGCGAGATCATCGTCGCCGACGTGAACCACGAGCGCATCGAAGAGCTGTTGGCGCCCGATCACGCGGCGCTGATGCGATTGATTCGCAAGGAGGGGTAGCACCGCGTCGCTAGGAGAACAGCTCCGGGTGCGCGGCGATGTACTGCTCGACGGTCAACCCCGGCTTGCCGGTGACTTTCTCGACGTCATCGGTGGCACGCTCGTAGCGGCCGGCGCGGTGCAGTCGCGCCATCGTGGCGAGGTGTTGATGAACGTGCGGGGGCAATCCGAGAGGCGTGAGAACCTCGTCGACCCAAGTGTCGTGCGGGATGTCCTCACCGGTTATCGGCCGATGTAGTGCGCGCGAATACTGCGCTGCCAATTCGTCGATGTCGAGGCTTGCCGGACCGGTCAACTCGTAGACGTCGCCGATGCGGTCCGCCGGATCCAGCAGAACTGTTGAGACCACGCGGGCGACGTCGCTGGCGGCGATCGGTGAGGTCCGGCCGGCCCCGAACGGTAGCGCCAAGACGTTTCGATCCCGCAGAAACGGCGCCGCCAGCCAGGTGAAGATCGGATTGTCCAGAAACGCCGTCGGCCTGATGTGGACGACCGGTACGCCCGACCAGTTCATGACCTGCTCGGCGAGCCAATGCAAGCGATGTTGACGAGATCCCTCGCTGCTCGTCAGCGTCATCTGCGAGACGGTCATCTGCGACATGTTCACGATCGCCTCGAGGCGGCCATACTCCAAGGCCGCGGCGGACACGACTGTTGTGGCCTGGAGGTAGTCCGGAGAGACGCTCATGCTGAAAAACATTCGATCAGCGCCGGTCATCGAGTCCACGACGTTCTGCGGGTCGGTCAGGTCTCCGACCACGACTTCAGCGCCGAGTTCCCGCAGCGGGTTTGCTCGGTCGTCGTCGCGGTGAACCAAGGCGCGTACCCGTTCACCGCGGCTGCGCAACTGCTCGATCACCAGTCGGCTCACCCCACCGGTGCCGCCGCCCGCGCCGGTGATCAGATACAAAGGCGCGCTCATGTTGTGTACAGCACATCGTCAGGAGCTGGCATTCCCGGCGTTGGTTACGACTCGGCCATCTCCCTGGATGTCGATGCTCATCTCATAGACGCGGCAAACCCCCGCGGCTCGTCGGAGTACAGCTGGAAGTACGTGTCGTTGGCCGCATCACATCCAATGATCGACACGTTGTCGGGCGCAACGCGACGTGTTGCGCGTTAAGGATCACGGCGCGACATCGCCTCCAGTACCTGCCAGGTGTCAAACCACCCCATCGCGATGACCCTAATCTGGCGCTAGCGCGGAGCGGGAAGGCGCAGCAACAGTCGCGCACCACCCAACGGACTGGCCTCCAGTGACGCTGTGCCGCCGTGTAACTCGGCCTGTTGGGCTACCAACGCCAATCCGAGGCCCGAGCCCGAACGCGATGCCGTCGACCCGCGCGAGAATCGTTCGAAGACCTCGGCGCGTTCCTCCTCGGGCACGCCCGTCCCATTGTCGTCGACGGTAATCTCGACACCGGCGGCGGAACTGACCGCACTGAGCCGGATTTCGGTCGCGGCGCCGTGCTTGACGGCGTTGGCGATGGCGTTGTCGATCACCAGTCGCAACCCCGCAGGCTGGCCCACCATCAGAACCGTCGGCGACGGCGACAGTGACACGGTCAGGTTGGAGTAGCCGCGCATCGCATCATGTGCGGCGCGGTCCAGCAGCTCCGTGATGTCGACCGGAACGAAATCGTCGGTCGTCGTCAGCTGGCCCTGCGCGAGCCGCTCGAGCGCCATCAGCGTCGCCTCGATCCGACTCTGAGTGCGCATCACATCGCCGACCAACTCCTTGCGCTGCTCGGCCGGCAGCTCGAGGGTGGATAGCACCTCCAAGTTGGTGCGCATCGCCGTCAGTGGTGTGCGTAGTTCATGCGAAGCGACAGCGGCGAAGTCGCGGGCGGACTCCAATGCGGCCCTGGTGCGCTGCTGCTCGGTGCCAATGCGGGCAAGCATGCCCTCGACAGCTTCGGCGATTTCAATGGCTTCCCACACGCCGCGCACCTTGACGTCGTCGGGTTTGGACTGGGCGTTGATGGCACGGGCCTGGTGGGCCAACAGCCGGAATGGGTTGACCATGACCAGCGAGATCACCCAGCCGACGAGGACCGTGCCGCCAATGACGCCGCCGCAGATCAACAACACTCGGCGGTGCAGGGCATCGATCCGACTCTGGGTTTCCGCCAACGGCGCACCGAGCGCGATCGAGGCCGGACCCGCGGCGAAGGTGCGGACTCGGTATTCGACGCCGTTGATGGTGGTGTCGGCGTAGCCGTTATCCAACTGCGGCAGCACGATATCGCTGGGAACGGACACCGCCGTATCGCCAATTCGCGCTGTGCGTACCAGGCTGCCTTCCGGCATGGGCTGGTCGGTGCCGGCCTGCAGGGGGTTATTAAGCAGCGAGCCGAAATCGCCAAGGCTGCTGACCGAGTCCAGGCGCCGGTCGAGCTGACTGTATTGGTCGTTGGTGATTCCTATCCAAACCCAAATGCCAAGGGTGACAACAAGAATGACAACCGACAGCGCGGCGACGATAACAATGGTGCGCAACGACAACAAACGCAACGGCAGCCGCGTAACCCGGTAGAGCAGGTCTTTGGTCGCCACTATCGAACTCGCGGTGTGAGGCTCACCGGGTCCGGCGTGGCTGAACGACCGTCCATGAGGTCATCTTGCCTGACGTCGGCCTTAGTTGGCGCCGCCAACATGAGAAGAAGCTCGCGGCCGACTGGTCACCAGCCCCAGCCGCCCCCTCCTGCGTCTCCTGGGGTGCTGGAGTTGCGTTGGGGCGGTGGCGGTGGGGGTGGTTTGGCACTGATTGGTGCCCGGGTGACGGGCGTGCGGGTCACGCCGATCTCCGGCTTGTCCGTTTGATCTGGCGCACTCTGAGGAGGCTGCGGGTAGTACTGCCGAGGAATGACCGGCTCGGGGCTGGCTTCCGGCGGAGGTGGCGGCGGTGGCGGCGGTGCCGGTGCCGACGGTTTCGCCGTGGACAGCGCCGGCGCAGCGCTGGTCGGGACGGGCTGGGCACTAGTGGGCGCTCTTGATGGCACCATCGTCGACTCCTCGGCACCGGTCGCGAGACTGCGCACCACGAGCAGAACGAGCGGCACCGCGATCGCCACCGCCGCGGCTGCGATAAGCCCAGTCTTCACACGCTTGTTCCGGTACCAGGGCTGCGGCCTGGACACCGTAAAGTTCCACTCGCCGATACGGGGTGTGCCGTTTCTGCCATTGCGGGGGGCGTACAGGCCATCCCACCGGTTCTCGCGGGGTTCGCCCCACACATCGTCGTAGGCATCATCGCGGGGAAGGTCATCGGCTTCGGGTGCCGAGGAAAGCTCGGCTGCCCGCGCAGGCACATGCCACCTGTCGGTGTCGGGATCGTCCTGCCAGCTTTCCTGCGAATCGTCGCGCTCTAGCTCACCGACCTCATGCACGAAAGTGGCATCGGCGGCCTGCGCCTGCCCGTACCACCCGTTGTCGTCGGGGTCGTCCAACAAGTAATCAAAGTCCAAATCCCGACGAGCTCTGCTCTCGGCCACCTGTCAATGCTAACTTGCTCCACGGTTGGGCACTTTCACTGAAATCTTGCAGCGATTGGATTTGACGGCGTCGTCGCAGCGCGGAAGCAAATGTGGGCAGCTTGACCGATAACGCCCGCCCGGATGTGCGTCTAGCGTTGTGCCGCAGTCGATCTAAGCCGTTCGGCGTATCGCCAGGCTCGCCCGTGGCGATCGCAAACCGGCGTAGCCAATCCGCGGTCCGGAGACGAAGCTGTCCTGATAGCCGGCCACAAACGTCGGCAGCAGGTGCGCGTACACGAACAGCGCGGCGCTGCCGAAGCCCACGGAGATGGCGACCGGGCAGAGCAAGCGGACGCTCGCGCAGGATCAGCGCGACCGCGACCACGACGAAAATCCCCTGGATCAGACCACCGACCATCACCGGCATCGGGGACGTCGCCATCCCCCGTAGCAAGTGGTCAGCGCCGTGCAGACCGAAAGCGATTGCGAACGCGATCGCGGCCACCTTGATGTAGCGGCTTGACGGTGCCGACTCCGAGTGGTTTGACATTTGGAAATCCATTTCCATGTCTACTACGAAGCGTAGTACTTCTGTGTTGCTGTACTGAACTGTGGTGCGAGCGAACTGTGTGAGATCCGGGAAGGTGCCGTGCGTTCGTTAATAGTTTGTGCTGCAATAGCTTTCAGCGCATGGCGGAGTGTGCCCCATTCTGGGGCGCCAACACGAACCTTCCGTCAAGTCTTGACTGAATCCAGAAAAGGAGTAATTTTGTCTGCGTGCCGTCAACGTCGGATTACGCGGAACAGCTGCGTGCGGCTGCGCTACGCGTGACCCGCCCTCGTATCGCGGTGATGGAGGCCGTACACGCGAATCCGCATGCCGATACCGAGACGATTTTCGGGGCCGTGCGTGCAGGCCTGCCGGAGGTGTCTCGGCAAGCGGTGTACGACGTGCTCAATGCCTTGACCGCCGTGGGCCTGGTGCGCCGGATCCAGCCGTCCGGCTCGGTGGCTCGCTATGAGTCGCGCATCGGTGACAACCACCACCACGTAGTCTGCCGGTCCTGCGGAGTTATCGCGGACGTCGACTGTGCCGTGGGCGAAGCGCCCTGCTTGACCCCGTCCGAGAACGGCGATGTTCTGGATGGCTTCGTCCTCGATGAGGCCGAGGTCATCTACTGGGGTTTGTGCCCCGACTGCTCGGCGAAACAAGCTTCGCGATCACATCCGTGATCACAGCCCGATTAACCGACCGGAAGGAATGTTGTGACATCCGATAGCCGCCCGCCCGCCCCTGAGGAACCGACTCGGAGCACGAGCGAAAGCGAAAATCCGGCGATCCCCTCGCCGACTCCCAAGGCGCACCGGCCCCTGACGAACCGGGATTGGTGGCCAGACCAGGTGGACGTGTCGGTTCTCAAAAAGCACGCACCGCAGGCCAGCCCGTTTGGCGAGGACTTCAGCTACGCGGACGAATTCAGCAAGCTCGACGTCGAGGCGTTGAAGCGCGACGTCATGGAGCTCATGACCAACTCGCAGGATTGGTGGCCGGCTGACTACGGGCACTACGGAGGGCTCTTCATCCGGATGAGCTGGCATGCCGCCGGTACGTACCGCGTCTCGGACGGCCGCGGCGGTGGCGGCGAAGGCGCGCAGCGTTTCGCCCCGCTCAACAGCTGGCCCGACAACGCCAGCTTGGACAAGGCGCGGCGGTTGCTCTGGCCGATCAAGAAGAAGTACGGACGAAAAATTTCCTGGGCCGACCTTCTGGTGTTCGCCGGCAACGTTGCCTACGAGTCCATGGGTTTGGAGACGTTCGGCTTCGGCTTTGGGCGCGATGACATCTGGGAACCCGAGGAAATCCTCTTCGGTGAAGAGGAGGAATGGGGGGGCACCGACAAGCGCTATTCCGGCGACCGCGAACTGGCCAACCCCTTCGGCGCGACGACCATGGGTCTGATCTATGTGAATCCGGAAGGCCCCGAAGGCCAACCCGATCCATTGGCAGCCGCGAAGGACATTCGCGAGACGTTCGGTCGCATGGCGATGAACGACGAGGAGACGGCAGCGCTCATCGTTGGGGGCCACTCGGTCGGCAAGACCCACGGTGCGGGCGACGGCGACCTCGTCGGCTCCGAGCCCGAGGGCTGCCCGCTCGAAATGCAGGGCCTCGGCTGGAAGAGTTCCTTCGGAACCGGCGTCGGTAAGGACGCGATTACGAGCGGCCTCGAGGTCGTCTGGACACCCACCCCCACCAAGTGGGACAACAGCTACCTCGAGACGCTGTACGGCCACGAATGGGAGCTGACGAAGAGTCCAGCTGGTGCATGGCAGTTCGAGGCGAAGGACGCCGAAGCCACCATTCCCGACCCGTTTGGCGGCCCGCCCCGCAAGCCGACGATGCTGGTCACGGACGTCACGATGCGGCTGGACCCGATCTATGGCGAGATCACTCGGCGCTGGCTGGATCATCCGGAGGAACTGACCGAGGCGTTCACGAAGGCGTGGTACAAGCTGCTGCACCGCGACATGGGACCCATCGCACGGTTCCTGGGTCCGTGGGTCCCCGAGCCGCAGCTGTGGCAGGACCCCGTCCCTGCGGTCGATCAGGAACTGATCGATGACGCGGACATCGCCGCCCTCAAGAGCACGATCCTCGGGTCGGGGCTGGCGATCTCCCGGTTGGTTTCCACCGCGTGGGCGTCGGCGTCAACCTTCCGCGGCACCGACATGCGTGGCGGGGCCAACGGGGCGCGGATTCGCCTTGCGCCACAGAAGGACTGGGAGGCCAACGAGCCCGGCGACCTCGCCGAGACGCTGCAGATCCTCGAGCAGATCCGGCAGGACTTCAACAGTTCGTTGTCCGGCGGGAAGAAGGTCTCGCTTGCCGACGTGATCGTGCTGGCGGGATCCGCGGCTGTCGAGAAGGCGGCCAAGGATGCCGGCCACGACATCACGGTTCCGTTCGCGCCGGGGCGTACCGACGCAACGCAAGAACAGACTGACGTCGACTCGTTCAAGTGGCTCGAACCGCAGGCCGACGGCTTCCGCAACTACATTCGGGTTGGCGAGAAGGCGCCGGTGGAGCGGCTGCTGGTGGACCGGGCCTACATGTTGAACCTGACCGCTCCCGAGCTGACGGTCCTGATCGGCGGCCTGCGTGCCCTGGGCACCAACCACGGCGGAAGCAAGCACGGCGTCTTCACCGACCGGCCCGGCACGCTGACTAACGACTTCTTCGTGAACCTGCTGGACATGGGCACGAAGTGGAAGGTGGCGGAATCCGCGGAGAACGTCTACGAGGGTCGCGACCGCGTCAGCGGTGAGCCCAAGTGGACCGCCACCGCGAACGATCTCGTGTTCGGTTCGAACTCGATCCTGCGGTCTCTTGCCGAGGTCTACGCCACCGACGACGCGAAGGACAAGTTTGTGTCCGACTTCGTCGCGGCGTGGGTCAAGGTGATGAACAGCGACCGGTTCGACCTCGCCTGATCACAGGAGGCAACCTCACACGACGCCCCGCGAGCTGACAAGCTCGCGGGGCGTTCGTGCTGACTCAGCCTGGCAATGTGCGGTATTCGGGTGTCCAACGCACCTGGGCGATCCGCTCGCTCAGCTCTGCGTCGCTGCGCTTGGGTGCGACGCCGTCCGCGACAGCTTGGACGGCGACCGCGTGGGCAACGTGGACGGCGACGTCTGGAACGTCCGACCACGCGGGCAACAGTGGCTGGTTCGGGTCGGTAAGGGCGGGCGAGGCCTCGCCGAGCGTGGCCGCGGCGATTCGCATCATGTCGTCGGTGACCCGGGTGGCCTGCGCCGCTGTGACGGCGAGCCCCATCGCAGGGAAGATGTAGACGTTGTTGCACTGGGCGATTGGCCGTTCCTCGCCGTCGCGATGCAGCGGCGCGAACGGTGATCCCGTCGCGATCAGTGCACGTCCTTGGGTCCACTCATCCAATTCGGCCGGATGTGCCTCGGCGCGACTTGTCGGGTTGGAAAGCGGGAAGATGATGGGCCGCTGGGTCTTGGCGGCAAGCTCGCGCACGATTTCCTCGGTGAAGGCACCAGCCGCCGTGGACAGTCCGAGAAGGACGCCGACGTCGACATGGTGCACGACGTCGGCCAGTTCGGCGTGACCGGACAGCCCCCAGTCCGAGACAAGGCTCGCGGGCTGGGCGAACTTCCGCTGTCCCTCAGACAGGTCCGTGCGGTCGTCGGTGAGCAGTCCCTGGATGTCGACGACCCAGATCCGCGACGACGCGTCCTGTTCGGACAGTCCCTGCGCCATCATCTCGCGATGCACCATGTCGAGGACGCCGATGCCGGCCGACCCCGCGCCGAGCATCACCACCTGCTGTTGCGACAGCGGCCTGCCCGCGACTTTCGCCGCGCCGTGCAACGCGCCGAGGGCCACGGCGGCGGTGCCCTGGATGTCGTCGTTGAAGGTGAGCAGTTTGTCGCGGTAACGCTCGAGTATCGGGAACGCATGCGCGGTGGCGAAGTCCTCCCACTGCAGGAGCACGTCGGGGAGTTCCTCGCACACCGCGGCGACGAAGTCGTCGATGAACGCGTAGTAGTCCTCTTCGCCGATCCGCCGGTGACGCCAACCGAGGTAATGCGGGTCTTCGAGCAGTTCGACGTTGTCGGTGCCCATGTCGAGCACGACTGGAAGGGTGCGGGCCGGGTCGATGCCGCCGATGAGGGTGTACAGCGAGAGTTTCCCGATCGGGATTCCCATGCCGCCGATACCCTGGTCGCCCAGGCCGAGGATGCGTTGCCCGTCCGTCACCACGATCACGTCGATGTCGCGTTGCGGGCGGTTGCGCAGCACGTCGCGGAGCCGGTCGCGATCCGGATAGGACACGAAGAGTCCCCGTGGCCGTCTGTAGATCTCGCTGAAGCGCTGGCAGGCCTCACCGACCGTCGGCGTGTACACGATCGGCATCGTCTCGGCGATGTGGTCGCGCAGCACCCGGTAGAACAGGGTCTCGTTGCGGTCCTGCAAGGCACGCAGGTAAATGTGCTTGTCGAGACCCTCACGGCGAGTGGACAACTCGCGCCAGCAGTGCTCGACTTGCTGGTCCACGGTCTTCTCCGCCGTCGGGAGCAGCCCCAGCAGACCGAACTCGATGCGCTCGGCGCGCGTGAAGGCGGTGCCCTTGGTCGTCAGGGCGTCGAACAGCAGGGACTGTCCCCATTTCTCCTCGGACATCAAGAAGACTCCTTCACTGAGGCGGAATCGCCGGCGGTCGGCACACGTTGCCGTTTTAGCATTCTCATCGGAACCTCTCCGGAGAGGAGTTGACTACGTCCGAGCGGCCCCAGCTTATTAGTACCGCTCGGACAGCCGCGCCCGGATCAGCGGCATGATCTTGTCGGCCATGTAGGCGTGGCCCGCATCGGTAGGGTGCACGCCGTCCGCGCCGATGAAACTCGGGCCTGCCGACGAACCAGCCGTCGGCGAGCGGATCGACCACATCAGGCTCCGCTCCTGCACCAGCACGATCTGGCGGACGTGGCTGATCGCGGTGAGCTGGCGACGGCTTGGGACGGGGACGTGACCTAGGAAGTGCAAGGTGGCGCGCGCCGGAAACGACGGTCCCATCCGGCCGAGGTAGTTTCAGGTCAGTTACGAATCCGCTGAGGATGAAGAACAGATCGACGCCCTGCGCGCCGCAGTTGAGCACCGGCGCGAGCGCTTCGCTGAAACCTGGCGCGGCCTCCCGCAGCAGCGGCCGGAATCCTGTGGGGTTCTGCACGATGAGGCGTTGCCGCCACGGCGCGGACGCCCTCTACCTATCGACCGCTGGGCAAAAATGTCGATAGATTTGGCGCAACCTTGCTCCCCAGAAACGAAACGGCATGCCAACAGACGTCGATCACGCCCCATTCCTGCTGCTGTCCATCCGCGCCGAGGACGCAGCAGCTGACGACGAGTATCTGGCGGTGATGCGCTTCGCCGGCCTCGATGCGAGCGGACTGCACCGTATCCGCCTGACCCACAGGCCTTTAGGGACAATCGATCTCGCCGAATGGTCCGGCATCATTCTGGGCGGCGGTCCATATAACGTCAGCGACCCACCTGAGGAAAAGTCGGCGACGCAACAACGCATCGAATCTGAGCTTCTGCAGCTGATCAGTCGCGTCGCGGGCGAAGACTTCCCCTTTCTCGGATGCTGTTACGGCGTGGGCACGCTCGGCGCTGTTGTCGGTGCCACCGTCGACCGCACCTACAGCGAGCCGGTTGGTGCCGTGACGATCACCCTCACACCCGCCGGCCGCGATGATCCGCTCTTCGCCGATCTACCCGACGTCTTTGATGCATATGGTGGTCATAAGGAGGCAGCCACTTCGTTGCCCGCCCATGCCGTCTGCCTAGCATCGTCGGCCGACTGCCCGGTCCAGGCGTTCCGGGTAGGCAGCAACACCTATGCCACACAGTTTCATCCTGAACTGGACGTCGACGGAATCTTGACGCGAATCGACGTGTACAAGGACTACGGCTACTTCGCGCCCGAGTCAGCTGAGGTACTGAAAAAGTCTGCGCGACAACGCAGTATCGAATACCCACCAACGATCTTGCGAAGATTCGTCGAGCGGTACGCGCGTCGCGGCAAGCGTGCCGGCGCAGACTGACTGAACTGCGTCACGATTCCTTGCGCGGGGGCCGTTGGTCGTTGGGATCGTTAGGGTCCGGTTCGCCGAACCAGCGTGACGGCACGTGCTGCTCGTATTTGTCGTGCCATGCCCACCACTCGTACGGCGGGGACTGCGGGTAGCCGTCCGGCGAGTCCTCCCACTCTTCTTGACGTCCGAGCGCGGTCATGTCGAGGAGGCTCCAGGTACTCACGAACGCCTCGTCGCCGCGGTTGTTGATGAAGTAGGTGCGGAAGATCTGGTCGTCGCCGTCGCGGATGAATGCGTTCGTGCCGTGCCACTCGTCGCAGCCGAAGTCTTTGTCGAAGTCGTCGATAATGGTGTACCACGGGATGTGCTCCCAGCCCATTCGCGCCTTCAGCCCCTCGATGTCGGCTTGCGACGCGGGTGAGGCGTACACGAACGTGGTGTCGCGGGCGTTGAGGTGGGCGAGGTTGCTTACGTGATCAGCCATCAAAGAACAGCCGACGCAGGCGTGTTCTGGCCAGCCGTGCACGTCGGGTTGGAAGAACGCGCGGTAGACGAGCAGCTGACGGCGACCACCGAACAGGTCGAGCAGGCTGGCCTTGCCCTCGGGACCGTCGAACACGTAGTCCTTGTCCACAGGGGTCCACGGCATCCGTCGACGCTGCGCGGCCAGCGCATCACGCGCGCGGGTGAACTCCTTCTCCTTGACGAGCATTTCCTGCAGCGCAGCGTCCCATTCCTGGGCCGACACGATCTGCGGTGTCTTCATCGTGGTGCCTCCATTCCTGTTGTGGCGGTGAGGTCGTCGGAGCGTCCGGCTTCGAGGCGCGACCACTGGGCGATGGGGCGTCCGTTCGTGCGCATCCGTTCGCTGTTGTGGACAATCCGGCGTTGCGGCCAGCCGGCGGGTGAGTCCTCCCCCGGCTCCTGGCGTCCGTACACGGTGAGGTCCATGAGCGCATAGCTGTAGTCCATTGCTTCTACGCCTCGGTAGTTCGTCCAATAGGTTTCGAAGACGCGGCCGTCATGACGTAGATAGCTCACCAGGTGCATCACCCCGATTTGGCGGCCGACCAACACAGTTTCGAGGGAGCCTTGCGCCGAATACCATGGCATGTCCCAGCCCATGAATTCGCGGTAGCGGATGCTTTCGTCGTACGGACCCTGACAGAAGACCGCGTAGGTGATGTCGCGAGAATGAAGGTAGGCCAGCTCCGCGACCTGGGTTGTACACCACGTGCAGCCTTCACACTGCTCGGCTGAGGGATGGCCCGTGTGCCACATGAAGTAGTAAGCGATCAGCTGTCGACGGCCCTCGAACGCCTCCAGCAGCGTTACCGGGCCGTGCGGACCGATCAGCGGAATGGAGGCGTCCACCTCGACCATGGGCAGTCGCCGCCGGGCCGCGGCGATCGCGTCGCCTTCTTGAGTGTGCGCCTTCTCGCGAATCCGCAACGCATCCAATCGGGTTTCAAAGCTGGCGCGATCGACGACCGGAGGCACGCCCGCGATTTCGTCTGTCACGACTCTTCGAGTCCTGTCTTGAGACCAGACAGCTTGCGCGGCCAGCCCTGCGAAATCAGTTGATGCACAGTGCTATCCGGTTCGAACTCATCGTGGATGACGGTTAGCCTGACCTCGTCGTCACCGATAGGTTCGATGTCGAACGACACTTTGGAGCGTCGCTCGGAGGCGGCCTTGGCCAGCGTCTCCTCGGTCACGTCGGCGATCGTCGCAATCTCGGGGATGAAAGTGTGGAACGTGAACGCGAGCCGACGGAAGGGGTCGAACTCGAGGATGACCTGCTCTGGGTGCTCGATCGCCAGGCCGTTCTCGTCCCAGACGTAGGTCGAGCCCTTCTCCCAGTCCGACACCATCGCATGGCCCATGTAGCGGCGCGAGAACGCAGGGTCGGTGATTGCTTGCCAAAGTCGTTCCGGTGTTGTCCGGATATACGTCGTATAGACGAATTCTGCACTGCCGCTCATTGATTCGGTCTCCAATGCTGTCTTTAAGTCCGCGAGCGTCTGCACCCGGGCGCGGTGGTACTGGTTGATCCAGCGATCGGCGATGGCATTGATCGGCTCCGCATTGAGGTAGTGCAGCTTCTCCCTCCCTCGCCACACGGTGGTGACCAGGTTGGCTGCCTCCAGCACTGCCAGGTGCTTGCTGACCGACTGCCGCGCCATGGACAGCCGCGCGCTCAACTCCCACAGGCTCTGTCCGTTGCGCGCATTCAAGCTGTCGAGCAGCAGGCGCCGGCTCGGATCCGCCAGCGCCTTGAACACCTCGTCCATCTCTGTCATATGCATTTCATGCAGCCGCGTGGCTGCATATCCACAATATGCAGCCACGCGGCTGCATGTCAATGGGCGGTTATGTGGCAGGCTCACCCTGTGGACCTGCCGCAGCCGGATCCGGACCTCCCTCACCTGGCCGACGTGGTGCCGTCCGTGCTTTTCGCAATGGGAGTAAAGGGCTTCGACGGCCCCATTCCCCTGCCCTGTGACGTCGCCGGAGCGTGCGTCCTGCTGATCGACGGCCTCGGCGCCGAACTGCTGGACGCTTACGCCGCAGATGCCCCCGTGCTGGCCGGGCTGCGCGGTCGCACGCTGCAGGTCGGATTCCCGTCCACCACCGCGGCGGGACTCGCCGCGGTGGGCACCGGCTGCCGCTCCGGCGAGCACGGCCTTGTCGGGTATTGCTTTCGACTGCCCGGCACCGGCGTCATCAATGCCTTGCGGTGGCGGCCGCACCCACGGGGTAACGACTTGCGCGAAGCGGTTCCGCCAGAGCAGGTGCAACCGATGCCGACGACATTTGAGCGGGCAGCTTCGGCGGGCATCGCGGTGAGCGTCATCTCCGGCGCGGAGTACACCGGATCTGGCCTGACCCGCGCCGTGCTGCGCGGCGGTCGGTACATCGGCGTGCAAACCCTCGGCGACTTGGCCGCCCGCGTGAGGGCCGCCGTTGCCGACCGCGGGTTCTGTTACGGCTATCACGGTGAGCTGGATCTTCTGGGGCATCTCTACGGCCCCGGCTCGCCGGCGTGGCGGATGCAGTTGCGGCAAGTCGACCGTCTGGTGGAGTCCATCGTGGACGGCCTGTCGCCGGGAGGCCTTCTCGCGGTGGTGGCCGACCACGGCATGGTCGCCGTCGAATCCCCGGACACCGTGGACATCGACGAGTGCGCGGCCCTGCTGGACGGGGTGCACGCGATCGGCGGGGAGGCGCGAGCCCGGCACATCTACGTCGAAGCTGGCGCCGAGAACGCGGTGCTCGCGTCGTGGCGGGAAACGCTGGCCGACCGGGCGTGGGTGGTGTCCCGCGAGGAGGCCATTTCCGCCGGTTGGTTCGGCGATCGGGTCAGTGACGAGGCCCACAGGCGCATTGGCGACGTTGTAGCGGCGGCTCGCAGGTCAGCCGCCATGGTGCGGCGCACGGTGGAGCCGTTGGAGTCATCGCTGATCGGCCATCACGGGTCGCTCACCAGCGCCGAGCAGCGAGTGCCGCTGCTGCTGGCCCAGGGCTGAACAAGCGGCACGCTGGTTCCCGCGGTGGTCAGTTAAATCATTGTGATCCAGTATCTTTCGCATGACCGCGATTGATAACCGTCATGCGGAAGTTGAATACCAGTTTCTGCCAACAGAAGGCGTTGAAGCGAAATGCTGGTACGTGACATCCGTTTACGAATAGCATTCTGATGCAAAGGATTACGTGAAGTACCTAATAGGACGCATAGATTATGAAGGGCGTCACAGATTTTGGCGGGTTACAAAACCCTCTGTTAACGTCCGGCCGCATGTTTGCTATCGCGACGCTGCTGACGCTGGTGAACCAGGTGTCGGGCACGCCGTACATCTCCGGCGGGGATTCCCCTGCGGGTGCGGACTGTTCGGGCCTGGTCTCCTGGGTAACTAATGCCGCCACCGGAAGGCCGGTCTACGGGGATCGGTTCAACACCGGCAATATCGAAAGCGCCCTGCGCGTACGAGGCTTCCAGTACGGGACACAGCCCGGTGCGCTGATCGTCGGATGGAACCGCGGTCATACCGCCGCGACGCTGCCCGATGGCACTCCGGTGTCTTCCGGCGAAGGCGGCGGGGTGAAGGTCGGCGGCGGTGGCGCTTACCAGAAACAGTTCACCCATCACATGTTTCTGCCGATGCCGGCCGAGCAGCCCATCTTGCCCGATGCCCCGCCGGCGCCGGTGGTCTTGATGGCAGGGCAGGCGCCTATGGCGCCGCCGCCACCGCCGGTCGACCCGCTGGCACCGCCGCCGGCGGAAATCGGTGTGCCCGCCTGACGTTCTATCGATCGGGCGCTCAGTTAGCGTCCCTGGTGTGATCGTCCTACTGCCGCCGTCGGAGACAAAGCGAGCCGGTGGCGACGGCCCGCCACTGTGCCTGGAAGATCTCGGCTCCCCGGAGCTTGGACCGTTGCGGGCCGCACTCGTCGATGAGCTCATCGAGCTGGCCGCCGACAGCCCAGCCTGTCGGCGGGCGCTCGGGATCTCGGCTTCGCAGGACGCCGAGATAGAGCGCAACGCCGCGCTTCGTGAAGCGCCGACGATTCCCGCGATCAGTCGCTACACCGGCGTGCTGTACGACGCGCTGGACATCGAATCCTTGCGCGGCGCCGCAGCGACGCGTGCCCGGGGCCGGCTGGCAATCGGCTCCGCGCTGTTCGGGCTACTGCGCGCCGACGATCCCATACCCGGCTACCGGCTTTCCGCGACGTCCAAGCTACCGGGACAACCGACCTTGGCTTCGCGATGGCGGCCGCTGCTGGAACCAGTGCTGGCGCAGATGGCGGCGAATGAGTTGGTCGTCGATCTACGGTCGGGTTCCTATGCGGCGCTTGGAGGGCTGCCAAACGCTGTCCGCGTGGAAGTGCTCGCCGAACAAGCCGACGGGATGCGCACCGTGGTCAGTCACTTCAACAAGGCGCACAAGGGTCGATTCGCCCGAGCCTTGGCCACGACTAGATCCGAGGCCGACGACGCGGCCGCGGTGGCAACGGTTGCCCGCCGTGCCGGCCTACGAGTAGAACGCCGCGGCAACCAGCTGACCGTGGTTGTGCCCGCCTGACGGTTTGGTCGCGCTAATACGCCGGCGTGCTAGACCTCCGCGACGAAGTCGGTTGTGTAGAACTCGGCCGGCGTCTGCCGGAATGCGTCCGGACGACTGATGAATATCCACACGCCCGTCGCACCCGGCTCGACGTTGCCGCGGACCGTCGTGCTGGCCGCGCCCGCCGCGTCGGTAACGAGCGCGCTGACGGCGACACCTGGATCGCCCGCACCGCACGGTGTCGACGATGGGCGGGGCATCTGGATCAGCCTGACGTCGTAATGGGTGAATGGGACTGCCGTCGCAATATTGACGTCGGCGACCACTTCGTTCGATCTCGTAGTGCGGACGACCGCGAGGACCTTCCGTATCCGGTCGGTCCGGTGAAGGTGTTGGTGCTGAAGTCGCACCGCCGCAACCTCTGGGCGAACGACATCAATGTGTCGGCGCCCGCCGTCCCGGCGCCAATCGTCAACAGTGCTGCCGGCGTTGCCATAACGATTGCGGCCGCGGCGATCACAAAACTTGTCAGCTGGCGCATCGTCTCACGACCTATCTGTTTTTTGCTCCCGACGACCGGTCCCAACCGCATTATGGATTCACGGGCCCCGCGAAGGTGCGCAACGGCAGCATTACATGCGCGTCAAAATATCGCGGCACATCCAGTGGACCCAACAGGCCGGGCCCACGTCGATCTGATGGACCTTACCGTTCTTACAACGGTATGACCGATGGGTTGCGAAGCCGCTGCGGGCCGTACCGTGGAAGCATGACGGTGTTGCCAGATCTGGCTGTGGTGCGCAAACACGTCGGGCGCAGCCTGTTCGGCCTGGTTGCCGGACCGGAAGGCCCTGCCAACCGTGCACGCATCCATGACACACCGGGTCCGCGATGGTTCGGCGATGACCGGCCAATTCGCCGGGTCCACGGAGATGCCTCGATGTTCGTCGGCGGGCTGCGCGCGCTGCTGCTGCAGTCGTTGCATCCGTTGGCGATGGCAGGCGTCGCGGAGCATTCGGACTATCGCGGTGATCCCTGGGGTCGGCTGCAGCGAACCAGCACCTTTCTGGCGGTGACGACCTTCGGCCCGGCCGCCGACGCGCAGCGCGCGGTCGACAAGGTGCGGGGAATTCACCAGCGCGTGCGTGGGGTCGCGCCCGACGGCAGGCGGTATCACGCCGCGGATCCGCACCTACTGGAGTGGGTGCACATCGCCGAGGTGGACAGTTTCCTGCTGGCTCATCGACTCTACGGCGCTTCTCCGCTCGATCAGGAGGGCCGGGACGGCTACGTGGCCGACACCACTCGCGTCGCGACCGCACTCGGCGTGCCTGACCCGCCGCGTACCGAGCGGGAACTGGGCGAACGCATCGAGCGATTCCGACCCGAGTTGTCCGGTACACCTGCCGCGCGTGAGGCTGCCCGGTTCCTGCTGCTGACTCCCCCGCTGCCGATCGCCGCGCGGGCACCCTACGGCCTGCTAGCCGCCACGTCGGTGGCGATGCTGCCCGCGTGGGCGCGAATGCCGTTGCTGCTGCCGTACTTTCCGCCGGTCGAGGCCACTGTCATCCGGATGGCCGGCCGCGCTCTTGTCGGTGGCATACGTTGGGCCATGACGGCCGACCGCTGAGGAGCAACGCAGCGGGCGAAATTCAGCGACGAGTGGGCGTCAGTCCTGGCACTCGACGACGCGGTATTCGCCGTCGGCGTAGCGGGAGCGGATGAGCTTCTTGTCGAACTTGCCGACGCTGGTCTTCGGCACTTCGTCGATGAACGTCCAGCGCTCCGGCAGCCAGAACCGGGCGACCTTGTCGCACAGATGCTTTCGTAGTTCCTCTGGTGTTGTGGAAGCGTCCTGCTTGACGACGACGGCCGCCAACGGTCGCTCCTGCCAACGCTCGTCGGGCACAGCCACCACGGCAGCCTCCAGAACCGCAGGGTGGTCCATGATGCAGAGTTCCAGTTCGACCGACGAGATCCATTCACCGCCGGACTTGATGACGTCTTTGGCGCGGTCGGTGATCGTGATGAATCCCTGCGGGTCGATGCGGCCGACATCGCCGGTCCGCAGCCAACCCGCGTCGAACTTCGACGGGTCGGCGTTCTGATAGTACGATCCGGTGATCCAGGGCCCGCGAATCTCTATCTCCCCCACAGCCTTACCGTCGCTCGGCAGCACGTTCCCGTCGTCGTCGACCAGACGAAGCTCCAGGCCGCACAGCACCCTGCCCGCTGTGCTGCGCAGCTTCCAATGATCCTCTTCGTTGACATCGGGCAGCGGCGTCGCCAGCGCGGCCAGCGGCGACGTCTCCGTCATGCCCCAGCCCTGGCGGATGTGGACGCCGTAGCGCTGCTCGAACTCCTTCATCATCCCCAACGGGACAGCCGAACCGCCGCATGCGACGAGACGCAGGGACGAGATGTCTCGGCCGGGATTGGTGTGCAGATACTGCAGTACGTCGTTCCAGATCGTCGGAACGGCTGCGGCAATGGTGGGACGACGCTGTTCGATCATCTCGACCAGCCGTGGCGCTTGCAGGAACCGATCGGGCAACAGCAGGTCGGCGCCTGCCATCATGGCGGCGTACGGCTGACCCCAGGCGTTCGCGTGGAACATGGGGACGATCGGTAGAACGCGGTCGCCGTCGACCAGACCGATGGCGTCGGCCGCACACACCGCCATCGAGTGCAGATAGCTCGAGCGGTGGCTATAGACGACACCCTTCGGATTTCCCGTCGTACCGCTCGTGTAACACATTGCCGCCGCGCTCTTCTCGTCGAGATCGGGCCAGTCGAACTCGATCGACTGGCCGTCGAGCACATCGTCGTATCGGATCACCGTCTTGCCCGAGTCCGTAAGCGGATCTAGATCACCTGCTCCGACGGCTATTACGGTCTGCACCGAGTTGAGGTGTGGCAAAACTTCCGACAGCAGCGGTGCCAGCGACACGTCCACCAGGACAACGCGATCCTCCGCCTGGTTGGCGATGAAAGCGATCTGCTCGCCCGCCAGCCGGATGTTCAACGTGTGCAGAACCGCTCCCATGCAGGGCGCCGCGAAGTACGCCTCAAGGTGCTCCTGGTTGTTCCACATGAATGTGGCGACCGGCTGCCCACTCACCACACCGAGGTCTCGTAACCCATGGGCCAGGCGTGCGACCCGTGCCCCGAGCTCGCCGAAGCTGATTTCGCGGTAGCCTTCGGCTGTCGCTGTGATGACCTTCCGTTCGGACTTCCATCCGACGCCGTGCCGCAGGATGCCCGTCACGGTCAGCGGAAAGTCCTGCATCGTGCTGTCCATCAACCCCCCATGGCGCGAGACTTGTTGGCGCCATGATCGTCCATCTGGGCGGCACGTCGGTGGGAAACCGGCAAATGCGACCGCCACCTTGGGCTCCAACAGGTTTGGTAAGCGATAGCATCGCGCGACATGGGCCACCCCAGCTATCCGCCGCCGAAGCCCCCGGTCTCCGGTGGCGACCTTGCGATTTCAATCACCGCACTCACGATCACCGTGCTGCTGGGCGCGGTGGCGGCCGTCTTCGGACTTTTCTCGCTGGCTTTCCTGGACCACTGCCCACCCGAGAGCTGCAGCGCCGAAGGGGCAGCCACCGCGGTCGGGACCGCACTGTTCATCGCGTTTGTCATCGGCCTCGCCGGGCTCGTGGTGACGGTGGTCCAGTTCTTTCGTCGCAAGCGCGGTTGGCCGTTCGCCGTGGCAACCCTCGTGCTCTGCGCACTCGCGGTCTTCCTCGGAGGCGTCGGCTACGCGGCGGCCGTCGGCGCGTAACACTCGGGTCGAAACCGGCCCCCGCCCCCATGTCTTGGTACCGTTGCCAGCGTGGAGACACACCATTCGAAAGCCTCCGAGCTTGTGCCGGTCGAGGCATTGCGCTCCGGGGATCCGATCACCGACGTCAATGGTGGCGGCCAGCGTTACATCGTTCTGGAATCCAAGGTCCTCGGCGAGGGCTGTGTTGTTCTGGAGCTGGAGTCCAAAGCCAATGATCAGATTCGGGTGATCGAGGCGTCCTTCCCAAGCGGCTACGAAATGGGCAGGTCACCCCGTCGCATCTTGTGACACGACTGTCCATGGCACGCCGAACCGATCGGCGACCAGGCCCAGGCGTGAGGCGAACGGCGTCGCCGCGATGGGCACCTGCACGCTCCCCCCGTCAGACAGGGCCGCGAACAACCGCTCGGCCTCTGCATCGTCGGACGCCGTCAGCGAGAGCGAAAAACCACTGAAGTCTGCCTTGCCTGCGCCTTGACCGTCCGAGGCGAGCACCACGGTGTCGCCGATGCGCAGCACCGCATGCGCGACCTTGTCCTCGGCGCCGGGGCCGGCCTGCGATCCTGGGATGTCCCCGAATCGGGCGACGACCGTGCCGTCGGCATCGATAGCGCCGCGATAGAACGCGAGGGCCTCCTCGCAGCGGCCTTGGAAGTACACGTAGGGCTCCACCCGCACGATCCGCCTCCTGCCGTCGAAATTGACTGCGGAAAGGCTAGCCCGACGTCGGCGCGCCTGTTTTGTACAGAAGCGACAGCTGCGCCTCCTGGCGGGCGATGCTCGCCGGCGTCTGTCCTATGAGTACCTTCAGCGACCGGGTCAGGTGGGCCTGATCGAAGTAACCGGTTTCGTGAACGGCGTCGAGGATGGGGGCGCCTGCGCGCAGGAGATTGGTCGCGTGGCGGGCACGTTGGATCTGGCGGAACTGGCCGTGCGTCATGCCGGTGGTGCGGCGGAAATGACGCTGCACGGACCGGAGGGTCAGCGGTTGACCACCTCCGCGCAGGGCCGCTTCCACTGACTCATCGCGCGCGATTACGCCGCGGTTCGCGAGACGGGCCACATACTGCTCGGCATTGTCGGGGTCCGGGAGCTGCCATCGGGAACCTTCGAGCACAAAGGAGCCGTCGTCGGCCACGGGGAGGTCGATGTCCCGATGGTCCAGCAGTAGATGAGTGGGCAGCGACGGCAGATGGACGCCGGGGCGGAACCGGATTGCGGCCCATTCGCCGTCGGGTGGGCAGTTGATGGTCGTCGCCCGGGTTTCGGGTCCCCGCAGGGTCACCATGGTGAAGTCGGCAACCCGCGTGACGACCAGTTCGAGGTGGCCCGCGGCGACGGACACGAACGGCCCACCGCCGCTACTGAATCCGCGCCAGACCCGCTCGATGTAGGGCGAATCCGACGGTCGATCGTCGAAGCGCAGAAACACGTCTCAAGTGATCCGTTCCTCGAGGTGCACCGTCACCTCGTCGCCGGTTTCCTTGCCGATGAGGCGACGCAGGTCGGCCTTCACCGGCAGTTTGTGGGAGCCGTCGCCCAGCGCCATGAACGAGCTTTGGAACGGGTGGCCGTCGATCGTGCCGCGGACTTTGACCAGGCCGCGGGTGCCGAAGTAGGTGGCCGAATCCGGCATCACGACGTAGGTCCATCCGCCCTTGCTGTCGCTCTTCTGAAGTGGCGCAATGAAGCGGCGGTCGAGGTGATTGGTCATGATCGGTCCTTCCCTGTCGCTCAGTGTCCTCGTACGAGAGACGACTGAGCGGCGTTCCGATCGACATTTTTCGTCAGTCACACTGACGACATGAACCTGATCCCCATCGGTGAGCCCGCTGGCCGCCTGGGTCTTGACACATTCTCGATGGAGCGGCTTCGAGAACGATATGGCTGAGCCGCCGAAGCTGGCGTGGGACAACGTCCTTGCCTCGCGGATGCGCCAGCAGCTCCTCGACCGACCGAAAGGCGGCGGCACCGTGGCCGTGGCGTCGCGGCTGTGTGGGGTGCAGGCCCAGGTTGCTCCTCGGCCGAGCTTGCCGTCGCTGTACGCCAGGCGAACCCGCGCAAGGGCGACGCCGCAAGGAATCTGGCGAACCGCAAGCTCATCAAGACCTGGGCGATGCGCGGCACCTTGCATGCGCTGCCCGACCCAAATGCCGCCGCGCACACGGACGCTCAAAGCCTGGTTCGCCGACCTGGTCGATGCGGGTGTGCTTCAAGGAATCCGGCGAGCCGCCGAAGAAGCAGATCGAAGCGGAGGCGGCCCGCATCCGGTCATACACCGGCAACAAGCTGTCGCTGACGATCACCGAACGGTGACCGCCGCTCAGTCAGACTTGCGGACGACGCGCTCTGGCTCACCAGGCCGCCAGATGGTGATGTCCAAATGATCGCCGCCCGACTCGATCGACGACGCGCCGATCAGGTCCGCTGCGTAGAGGTGATCGAACTCCTGCCCGCGAAGATCCATTCCGCTCTTCTCGAACAGCGCAGTGGCGAACCGCTTGCGGACATCTTTCTCGGTGATGTCGTCGACGGTGCCCCACAGCTTCACATCGCCGTCCGAGACGTAGGTGTCCACCGTTGCGGTGTGTAGGCAAAAGCGTGGATCCCGGCTGAGGTCACGGAACTTCAGGGTGTTCGGCATGCCGAAGATCCACAAGTCGTCTTCGAAGATCTGCGGCTCGATCGGACTGATTCGCGGAAAGCCGTCCGATCGAATCGTCGCCAGCATGCAGAGGTTTCCGGTCGCCTCATATCGACGGTCGAAGATGGCGGCGATGCGTGGTGCGGATTCTGTGAACGATCTCCACGTCGTCATGAAGGCGACGCTACGACAGCCCGGTCCGCACGAGTTGCCGTACCTGCGAAGGCGCTGAAGGATCCGTCAGAATGGACTCAAGTCTGGCGTTTGAACTGGTAAGCCTCGACGCGATCGGACAGGCCGAATTGGTCGCCGCGGGCGAGGTGGCGGCGGGAACTCCTCGAAGCGGCGATCGGGCGACTGGAAGGCGCCCGCCATCTGAACGCCGTCATTGCCGACCTCTTCGACCTGGCGCGCGAGCAGGCGGCGGCACTGGATACCGCCGGGAGGCTGCGCACCGGGGAGGCAGGTCCCCTTGCCGGGGTTCCGCTCCTGCTCAAAGACCTCGGTGCCTCGCTTGCCGGAACGCCCGAGGCGATGGGTTCTCGTGCGCTGCGCAAACATGTGGCAACCGAGTCGGCCTGCACCACCGAGCCGTCGCTGTTCGGCCCCACCGTCAACCCCTGGTCATCGTCGATCGCCCCGGATGGACATCGCTCGCGAATGTGACTGGCTGGGCAGCAATCTCACTTCCGCTCGGCGTCACCTCGCAGGGCTTGCCGATCGGCGTGCGGCTGATACCCGACGAAGCGGTCCTGCTTCAGCTCGCCGCGCAACTCGAAGTCGCCGCGCCGTGGTTACATCGATGGCCCAGTATGTAATGTCGCCCGCATGGTGCGAGACATCCGTGAGCTGACCGATTCACCGGAGGCATACGCCGCCGAGCTTCGTCGGCGGTGGGCGGCCTCTTGAGCTACCGCTACATCGGCCGCAGCTACGCAGCGATGGACCTCGGTCCGGTGGACAACACCGTGACGCTGCGACGCGACATGCGTAACCAGACCGGCGGACTCCTGCTTGCCGTCCTGGGCATCGCCTCACCGGAGGGTGGCCACATGTCCGATCTGGAGGCAGTGCCCAACCCCGTCATCCACTCCTGCCAGATCCTCGACCCCGGCCGCGACGTCCGCCGCATCGAGGTGGTGTCGGAGGAACTCAAGCGCGGTCGGCAGATGGGCTACAGCCGCTCGAAGATCGTCGACGCCGACCGGCCCGCCCGGGCACTGGCCCTGACCCAGGGCCAGTACATCAGCATCGGCACGCCACCCGGGGGCCTCGAACGGATGGAGGCCAACCCGCTCGAGGTGGTTGACTCCCCCGACCTGCCGCCTCTGTGGCAGGTGTTCGGCGGCCACCGCAGGCCCGACGGCCATTGGGCGCTCGCCGCCCTCTCGGTCGAGATCGCCTCGCCCGACGCCGCCCTGCACATCGGACCCCAGGTCGTCATCCTCGAAACAGCGGCCGTCGAGGGTGCGGCCGGCATCGCGGGCACCGATCACATCCAGGGCGTGTCATCGCACGTCATGTTCCTTGCCCGCGGCAAGTTCGGCCCGTTCCGAACTGAAGTCGAACCGATGGTCGGGCCCGACGGGACGGTCGCCGTGCGCACGGTCATGCATGACGAGGGGGCCGACGACCGCTTGACCACCGTCGGGTCGTAACTGTTCCGCACGTACTAGCAATACCGTTCTGCGCGAGCCCTATTCGATAACGACGGTGGTGGTCGTTGGCTCCTCGGGCGGTTTTCACAATGGGTAATTGCAGGGTGATCATCGGGCTTGTGGGTGTGACGGTGTTCCTTGGCGATGCCCTTAGGCCGCCACTGCGACGTCGACGGACAGGTATTCACCAATGGCCCATGCTGCGGGCCAGTCACCGGCGTGTGCCGCGCGTGCAAGATCCTCGACCAACGGGCTGTGGGCGCCCAACTCCGCCAACCACGCCGAGACGGTGAGCGCGATCTCGTGACCCGGCACGTGGACTGTTCGGCCGTGGAGGCGATCACTGACTCGATAGATCGTCCCGGCTGGGGCTGACTGTCGGTGCATGCTCGCTATTCGGAGTCGACTGGCCGTCGGATGGGTCATGTCGGTAAGAGCGACGACGCCGCATCGATCGGACACTTTTCGCGAACTTCCACTGGTCCGCAGGACTGACACGCACATCACCCGTGGGACACTCTGCGCATGGCTGTCTCGATCGCACGTCCCAAGCTCGAAGGCAACATCGCCGTCGGTGATGATCGCCAGATTGGGTTCGCCGAGTTCGGCGACCCGCAGGGACGCGCCATCTTCTGGCTGCACGGCACGCCGGGCGCCCGCCGGCAGATTCCGATGGAGGCACGCGTCTACGCAGAGCAGCAGAAGATCCGGCTGATCGGTGTCGACAGGCCGGGCATCGGCTCCTCTACGCCGAACCAGTACGACACAGTCTTCGCGTTCGCCGACGACCTGCGCACCATCGCGGACACGCTGGGGATCGACAAGATGGAGGTCATCGGCCTGTCGGGTGGTGGTCCCTACACGCTCGCGTGCGCTGCGGCGATGCCCGATCGCGTGGTGGCCGCGGGCGTGCTCGGGGGTGTCGCGCCGGCGCAGGGCGCTGACGCGATCGGCGGCGGCGTGATGGCGCTCGGTTCTGTCGTCGCGCCCGTGCTACAGGTCGCCGGTGCACCCATCCGACTGGCGGCGAGTGGTCTGATCCGGCTCATCCGGCCTGTCGCTGAGCCCGCCCTCTACGCGTACGCGCGCGTCTCCCCGGAGGCCGACCGCAGGCTGCTGGTGCGGCCTGAATTCAAGGCGATGTTTCTCGATGACCTGCTCAACGGCAGCCGCAAGCAACTGGCCGCCCCGTTCGCCGACATCGTCGTCTTCGCCCGCGACTGGGGTTTCCGGCTCGACGAGGTCAAGGTTCCCGTGCACTGGTGGCACGGCGACCGCGACCACATCGTTCCGTTCGAGCATGGGCAGCACGTGGTGTCCAGGCTTCCCGATGCGGAGCTGTATCAGTTGCCGGGTGAAAGTCATCTCGCCGGATTGGGGCGTGCAGAGGAAATCCTGGGCAGGATGATCGAGGTGTGGGATCGCTACGGGGACAAGTGATTCCGCAGCAGTCCGCTAAAAGCCGTAACCGAGTTCAGCGGGGACATCGCTGAGGAACGCCGCATCAAGGCGCTGTATCACCGCAGAATCGTTGCTGTGCAACCGATTTGCATCGACGAACACTGACGCGCGATGCGCGCCCAGATACAGACTGCCCAGCACATTGAGATCCATCCGCACTTCAGCCGGCGCGTTGGTCGGCGTGCACTGAGCGTGGCCGTCGCGGATCTGCAGGGCGAATCGGCCACCGTCACTGCGGAATCCGTCCGAAATATCGATCACGGTCGAAAGCTCTGCCTGGTAGCGGCGCGCCTCGAGCGCGGCGGGGATGTCCATGATGCGTAGCCAGAGGTCGTCCTGGTAAGCGGTGGTGGCGGCGACCCGGGAATCGGTCAGCAGGTACGGCAGCGGGTCGGCGGGATGCGTCGCGTAGATGACCTTCTCCCTCAGGTCGAGCCCGAGCAGTGCCCGCCACAACGCGATATGCGCGTCGGTGGTCGTCGCCGTCAGGTCGTCGACGCGAGCCACGGTTGGGCCGTGGCCGTGCATCCGGTACATGGCGTAGCCGTCGGGATGCAGGAAGGTGAACCACTCGGTACCGCCGAAGCGGTTCTTCTCGTGATCGGCGAGCACGTCGTCCCACAGTGCCTGCGGTCGGACGAGTCCGCCCGGCGTGCGTTGCCGCCACCGCTCGTAGATCGCGGAAATCTCGTCGCGGTGTTCGGCCGGCTTTACGGACCGGACGCCTCCGGGGTCGGGGACGTCGCGGTGAAACTGGGCGACGGGCCGGTCGATGGTCAGCTCGCGCTCGATCGTCGCGGGGCCGTATCCGAAGCGGCCGTAGATTCCGCCTTCGCTGGCGGTCAGCGCCGCGATCGGATAGCGCGCCTCGGCGATGCGCTGGTGCAGTTCGGTGTACATCGCGCGCAAGACTCCGCGCCGCCGGTGCGTGGGCGCGACCGCCACCCAGGTAATGCCCGCGGCCGGCACGACCGCCCCGCCGGGCACGGTCAGTTGCAGGTCGAGGTAGTGGGACATGCCGACAATGTCGCCGCCGTCGCACGCGACCACCGTGCTGTCGGTGGGCATCATCGTGCGCCACGCGGTCAACGAATCCGGATGCAGAAACCCGCCGAAGCTGGTGGCACCCAACAACGACATCGCCGGCCAGTCGGCGTCGGTGACGGACCGAAGTTCTAGAGAGGTCGATACGGAGGAGGCGAGCACAGAATTCGACAGTGCCACAGGGCGATGCTTGAGCGCATCCGAATTTCGTCGGCACCCGATACCGTGGAGTGGCACGAAAGGAGCACTCGCCATGGCGACTGATCTGACGCTCTATCTCGATGACCAGCCCGGCGAGCTGGCCCGGGTCGGAGACGTGCTCGGTAGGGCAGGCGCCAACATCGCCGGCCTGTGTGCGCTGACCAGCGGCGGCGGGCGAGCCGAGGTTCACATCCTCGTGGATGACCCGACGCCGGCATTCGAAGCGCTGAAGGGGGCAGGAGTGACGATCGCCGCCGAGGAGGAAGTGATCGTCCTCGAAGTGGAGGACCGACCGGGCGCGCTCGGCGAGGTCGCGCGCAAACTCGGGAATGCGAACATCAACCTGACCACCGCCTACCTGGCGACCAACACCCGCTTGGTGCTCGGAGCCGACAACCTGGCGGCGGCGAAATCGGCGCTCAGCTGAGCCCTATCGCTTCAACCAGCCTTGGACGGTGGCCAGGTCCCGCGAATAGGCCATCATCACGTCGTCGTGGTACAGGGCACCGCCGCTGATCGCGCTGCTCCCCTGCCAAATCACGTGGATGCGCACGGGAGCCCGCGTGTAATAGTCGGTGCGGTCAGCGTCCCGACGGTCCCATCCGGCCTGCACTGCGAATTCGGATAGCGCCTCCCGCTCGTCGGTTTCAGTCATTGGTCTACCTCCTGTAGGGCTCGGCGAGAGACGATACATCGATGGTCGAAGTAGAGGTTGTGCAGGCCGATGTGACCACACTCGAGGTCGACGCGATCACCAACGCGGCCAACACGCAGCTCAAGCACGGCGGCGGGGTGGCCGCGGCGATCGCTCGCGCCGGCGCCCCGCAGGTGCAGCGGGAGTCGAATGAGAAGGCTCCCATCGGTCTCGGCGAGGCGGTCGAGACCGCCGCCGGGGATATGCCGGCGCGCTATGTCATCCATGCCGCGACGATGGAGCTCGGCGGGCCGACATCGGCGGAGATCATCGAGCGCGCAACGCGATCCACCCTGGCCAAAGCCGAGGAACTCGGCTGCCGCTCGCTGGCTCTGGTCGCGTTCGGGACCGGTGTCGGCGGCTTTCCGCTCGAGGACGCCGCGCGGCTGATGGTCGGCGCGGTTCGTGAGCATGTACCGCGGTCTCTCGAGCGCGTGCTGTTCGCAGTGCACGGCAACGAGGCCGAACAGGCGTTCCGTGCGGCCGTCGACCGTGACTAGGCCAGGCCCCGCGACGATCGGGGTCGAGGAGGAGTTCTTCGTCGTCGACCCCGTCAGCCGCACCCCGCTACCCGCTGGACCCCTCGTCGTTGAACGGGCCTCGGCCGAGCTGGGCGACCTGATCTCCGGTGAGTTCACCCGGTACCAGATCGAGGTCAAGACGCCGCCCTGCGTCGAGTCTGATCGACTGCGTGCAGAACTCGTGCGGCTACGCACGGCCGCTTCCGTCGCCGCGGCGACGGAGGGACTGCGTATTTGCGCGTCCGGCACGCCGGTACTCACCCACGTCGGGCCGACGGCGGTCGGTGACCATCCGCGATATCGCGCCGGGGTCGAGCAGTTCCGCGCGATGCTCGACGACTTCGCGGTCTGCTCACTACACATACATGTCCACCTACCAGACCGCGGGTTGGCCGTTCTGGTGAGCAACCATCTGCGGCCCTGGTTGCCGCTTCTGCTGGCGATGAGCGCCAATTCGCCGTTCCACCAGGGCAAAGACACCGGATACGCGGACTGGCGCGCGGTGATTAGAAGTCGATTCCCCTGCCTCGGTCCCCCTCCGTATGCCGAATCCCTGCGGCACCATGAGGAACTCGCCACCGCGATCGCACAATCGGGCGCGATGCTGGATGCCGACACCCCCTACTGGGACATCCGGCCGAATCCGCGGTTGCCGACACTGGAGATTCGCGCCACCGACGTCACCGCCGACGTCGACGATTCCGTCGCACTGGCAGTGTTGATAAGAGCGCTCGTGACGACGTCGATGGAGATGGCGTCGGCGGGTGATCCCGGTCCCCGCCCGTCCACTGAACTGCTGCGGGCCGCCTACTGGCGCGCGGCCCGCGATGGGTGGCCGGGCTCCGGCGTCGACGCGTTATCGGGACGGCTTCTTCCGGCCCGCATACAGGCGTCGCGGCTCGTCGACCACGTCCGCACTGCGCTGGATCGCCACGGGGACGCCGACGTGGTGGACGAGTTCCTGCGCCGCCTCGAGCTGCGCGGCACCGGCACCGACCTGCAGCGGACTTCCGCGGCGCGGCACGGTGAACTCGCCGGCGCCGTCGACGACCTCATTGCCCTTACGGCGCAAACGTAAGACGAGGACGTCGCACTGTGCAGGCTGGGCGGGGTTGAGCGGCCCCAAGTCAACCCGGTTAAACGCGATGGCCGAAAAGTGTCAGACCTTCAGCGCGTAACTGCTCCTACCCATGAGAGCGGCCCACCCTGGGCATGGCCGGAAAGTGACCCGCTCGGTGTCACCATGCACATCCAATCGACTGGGGCCTGGGGCTGGTGCGAATACACCGCTGTGCCCGTCGGCGGGGGTATCAAGCCTCTGCCGGCCTACAAGGTCCCGTTCCATTTGAACAATGGCCAAGAGAGCGCGCTGTGGTTCCCCGGCATCCCGACAGGCACGACGTGGAACGTCACGATCACATGCGAACACGGCGGCCTGAACAACTCGCAGGTCATCTACTGAGTGGCGAGCGCCCGCCGCAGCATATGCATCGCGATGGTCGTGGCCCGTTCGCGGATGTCGGATCGGTTGCCGGGTACCCGGGTGGTACGAGTGAACGTCTCGTCGTCGGCCAGCTTCACGCTGAAGCAGACGGTGCCGACCGGCTTGTCGTCTGTTCCCCCGCTCGGCCCGGCGATCCCGGTGATCGCGATCGCGGTGTCCGCCCCGAAGCGACGCAACGCGCCGTCGGCCATCGCCTCGGCCACCGGTTCGGACACCGCTCCGTGCGCCTCGAGCATTGCGAGGTCGACACCCAGCAGTTCGGTCTTGGCCTCATTGATGTAGGCGACCACTCCCCCTGCGACGTACGCCGACGAACCCGGCCGCTCCGTCAGTCGTGCCGCCAGCAGGCCCGCGGTGCAGGATTCCGCCGTCGCGATCCGGCGTCCAGCGAGCAGCGCCGCGACCTGATCGTCAACGCTCGCACCGTCTTCCGAGAAGATCTCACGCCCGTGGCGGTCACGCAGCAGCACCATCAGATCGGCGTAGATGGCCGCGGCGTCGGGCTCGTAGCGAGTCACGATCTCGATCTCGCCGCGCCGCAGACACGTGGTGATCTCGAGGCGTTCGAAACCACCGATGCGCCCCTCGGCGTCGCGCAGGGTGTCGGCAAGGGCCGACTCGGGCAGGCCGAACATCCGGACCGTCTCCTGCCGGTATGTCGTTCGGCCGGCGATCGCCTCCTGCACCGCGGCGGTTTGGACGGCCACCGGCCACATCGGCTGCAGTTCGCGCGGCGGACCGGGCAACACAATGATTGTCGGCTTACCTCCGACGACGACTCCTGGCGCGGTTCCGACCGGGTCGATCACGTGCGCTCCGGCCGGAATCAGGGCCTGCTTGCGGTTGGCCGCACGCACCGCCTCGAAGTCCACATTGTCGAAGCGCGCCATCAATCGCTTGATGATGTCGGCGATCCTCGCCTCGAGGCCGGCGTCGAGCACGAGTTCGCGGCCACTGAATTGCGCCACCGTCGCGACCGTCATGTCGTCGGCCGTCGGGCCCAGCCCGCCGCTGGTGACGACGAGGTCGACGCCTTCGTCGGCCAGGAACCGCAGCTGCGCTTCGATGTCGCGCGGGCGGTCGCCGCAGATCGTGATATGCGCGAGCTCGACCCCGAGCTCGAGGAGCCGATCGGCGACCCAGGGGCCGTTGCGGTCCTGCACGCGCCCGGTGAGTACCTCGGTTCCGGTAACGACGATGCCCGCGCGTGCGCTCACGGGGTACGACACTACGCACGACCTCGTCGCCGCCGAGTGTCGGGTCATGGCACGCGGCCGCGAATTCGCGTGACATAACCCAACGTTCGATCTAAGCGATCGGCACCACCACGGGCGGCGTGTTGTACCCCGTGACTCTCACCCAGTTGGCATCCGCACCCTGGGTCGGGACCACACCCTGGAGTTCGACTGTCTCACCCGGGAACACGGTGACGTAGTTGTCGCTGTACTCGATCGGCAGAATCTCATCACCGTCACGCGTCGACATGATCTCCGCCCGCTCGAAGAACCCGACCTGTTTCGACGGGTTGTGCAACCGAATGGCGATGCGATCCTCGTCGAGGCCCGACACTCGCCGAGCGGTCACTTCAAGCGGCACGCGCGTCATGTAGTTCAGCGCCGTCATGTCGGCCCAACTCACCTGCTTGAGTTCGAATGCGGCATCGTTGCGCGGATCGCCGACGTCGTCGAGTTGGCGCGACTGCCAGTACACGTTTTCGCCGATGACGTTGCCTGCCCTGTCGAATAGCTGGCAGCGTACGAAGAAAACCCTTGAGTCCCAAGCGATGCGGGGCAGCGTCATCGCTTGCGCCGCTCCCCCGGAGGCCACGTCGACCTTGTCGGCGGTGCGGTCGTTGCGCACCCTGCCCTGCAGGTCGTAGACGCGCACGCGCACCCGCAGACCCTGCTGGTCGGTCGGCGTCTGGTTGACCACGGTGATGTTGGCCTGGTTGTGGGCCCCCGTCGCATAGGCGTCGAAAACGACGGACAACGGGCGCAGGCCCTTCTTGGCGCCGTAATAAGCCCCGCCGGGCCGCAGGTAGTAGTCGAAGAGGTGCCCGAAAAACGACGGCCAATGGTTGTTCAGCATCCAGTAGATCGTCATCTTGTGGTTGTTCCAGCCATTCGCGGCGAACGCCTCGAATTGGGCCCGTGTCGCTTCGTAGTGCGCAACCTGCGCCTTCAGCGCGAATTCTTCCGCATCGTCGGACGCGCCGTAGCGGCGATCGACGGCGCGCCGAATACTGCTCAGCGCAGCGTTTTTCGGGTTCGATCCGGCGTGGAAGAACCATGCGTCGTTGATCGGCCACAGCTTATCGGCGGGAATGAACTTCTTCAGGCTCGCGAAAGGCGGAATGTGCTCGTTGTCGCCCTGTTCAGCCGTGGCGCCGCGGGTGGCGGCATAGCGTCCGCTGAACCAGTAGCTGGGCGGGCGCCAGCTGTACGGACCCGCCATCTGGATGCCGTCCCAAACACGTTCTCCCGTAGTATCTCTGGTCATCGAGGACACGGTGTCGACGACGGCGTTCTGCCAGTGCAGGTCGGACAGGTTGGTGTGGTAGCGGTCGAGCACGGCAGGAGGCGGCTTGCCGTCGCTACCGTTGGCCCACACGAACACCGATGCATGAGGACGGAGCATCTGGATCTGAGAGCGCAGGCTGTCCTGCGCGACGCGGTTGTCCTCGTCGTCCCATTGGGGCCATTTCTCCCACTGGTTACAGCACATCCAGCCGAACATCAGTGGGATGCCCAGCTCGTCAGCCATTTCCACGATGTGCTCGCCGGGAAACTTGCCCTCGAAGCGGATCATATTGAGGCCAAGATCCTTGACGTAGCGCAATACGGCGGCGTCGCGGGCGGGGTCATTGGCGAACAGCAGGTCGGGTGCGTATGCCGCGCCGCGCACCAGAAAGTTCTTGTTGTTGACCGTCAGATAGAAATTGCCGCCCTTGCCGAGCTCGGGGAATTGCTGGTCTTGATCGCGGTGCTGAGAAACGGTGCGAATGCCGAACCGCAGTTGGCTGGCGTCGGTTTCGCGGTTGTATTGCCGGAACTCCAGGCGAAGGTCGTAGAGGTTGGGTTCGCCGAGCGTGTAGGGCCACCAGAGGTCGGGGTTCTTGACGGCCAGCTGCGCGAATTCGTCTGGGGTGAAGCTGATCTCGCGTTGCTCGCTGGCCGCGAGTGTAACCGGCTGCTCGATCTGGATGCCGGGCTTGTCATTTCGTGTGATTGTGGCCCTCAGAACGCCACGGACCTGCTGGGTCGAAGAATTGCGTAGACTCGAATAGATCGTCAGCCGTGCGGAGTCGGTACGGGGCAGCGGAAGTTCAGAGTTCACCGCCGAAGGGCCGATCACCACCGCACCGGAGACCCTCAAGTAGACCGGTTTCCATATTCCGGCATTTCGATCTGCCACAAAGGAATTGCCGTTGGCCGGATTCTTCCCAGCGCCTTGGTAGCCCAGATACTTCCAGTTGATCCAGTCGTACCAACTGTCTGCCAGCTCGACGCCGTTGATGTCCTGCAGCGCCTGCTCCGGGGTGATCTTGACTGCCAGTGTGTTCGACTCGCCGCGGTTGATCCACCGCGATACATCGAGTTCGTGCGCGTTGTGCATGCCGACGATCCGCTTGTTGTCGGCAACCAGATGACCGTTGAGCCAGATCTCGGCGCGATAGTTGATTCCGGGGAACTCCAACGCATACGTCGTGTGGCCCGCGGGCGCGTTGAACGTAGTGCGATACCACCAATCCTGCTTGTAGAGGTCCTGTGGGACGTCATCGAGCAGATTCGTACCGAAGTAGAGGTCGGGGTATCTGGCGTCGGACTGCAGGGTCTGCAGAACGGTGGACGGCATTCGGCTGATCGCGTGCCAGCCCGAATCCTGGAACTCCGGCCGGGACAGCGCGGCCCCGTCTGCCGGTAGATCTCTGGCGGACGCCAGTTTCCAGCCCTGTGCCAGCTCGATCTCCCCCGGCGGCGGGCCGGGGCGCGCGAAATCCGGGAAGTCTGCCGCGCACACGACCAGCAATAACGCCAATGAGACGACGATTCTCAGGACGATGTGCCGACCCACCAACTAACCCTACCCATGCAGGGGTTTTTACCGCTTACTCGGTGCGGCCCAGCACCTCGCGGACTAGTTCCAGGCTGGTGTCGGGATGAAGGAACGCGAACCGGCCGACGGTTTCGCCTTCCCACTTGGTTGGCGGGATGAACGCCACCTGATCCTCGTGCAGTCGCTGGGCCCAGGCGTCGTAGTCCTCCGGCTTCCAGCCGAGCCGGCGGAACAGCACGACGCCGAGGTCGGGCTCGCGGATCAGCTCCAACTGCGGCGCCGCCTTGATCAGCTCCGCTGTTTCGCGGGCCAGCGTTGGGGCGACCTCGATGGCCTGGCGGTATGCCTCCAACCCGTACACCGCGAGCGAGAACCACAGCGGCAGGCCGCGCGCCCGGCGCGTCAGTTGATAGGCGTAATCGGATGGGTTCCACTCGCCTTCCGATGTGTGGATGACGTCGAGGTACGACGCGTCCTGGGTGTGGGTGGCCCGTGCCAGGTCCGGGTCGCGATACAGCAGCGCGCAGCAGTCGAACGGCGTGAACAGCCACTTGTGCGGGTCGAGGATGAACGAGTCGGCCTGCTCAAGCCCGTTGTACTTCGGCCGAAGCGAGCGCGCGAAGATGCCGGAGCCCCCGTATGCGCCGTCGACGTGGAACCACCAGCCACGCTCCCGCGCGATTGCGCCGACCCCGGCCAAATCGTCGATGATGCCCGCGTTCGTCGTGCCGGATGTGCACACCACCGCAGCGATGTTCGACGCGTCGCCCGCGACCGCGCCGCGGACCGTCTCGGCGGTGAGCCGGTGGTCGGGCGTGTCGATGACGAGCGCGTCCATTTCCAGCAGCCGCAATGTGTTGACGATCGACGAATGCGCGTCCGAGCCGACCACCACCCGCAGCCGGCCATCGGCACCGCCCTTCTTCGCCGTCTCGCGGGCGACGGCGAGGGCCGACAGATTCCCGGCCGAACCACCCGATACGAAGCACCCGCCCGAGGTGGTAGGCAGGCCCGCTTCATGCGCGATCACCCGCAGCACGCTGTTCTCCGCCGCGATCGCGCCGGACGCCTCCAGCCAGGAGATGCCCTGGATAGAGGCGCAGGACACCAGCATGTCGAACAGCAGGCTCGCCTTGGTCGGGGCCGCCGGTATGAAGCCGAGGAACCGCGGGCTGTCGGCGGAGATCACGCTCGGCGCGATCACCGACGTGTAGACACCAAGCACCTCGTCGGGCGGACGCGGAGTTTCGCGGATCACCCCGTCGAGGCGGTCATAGAGCTCGTCGGCGGCGAGCACGCCCTTGTCGAGCGGTACGGGATTCATGCGCAGGCGGTTCTCGGCGTACGCGAGCACACTGCGCACCATTTGTTCTGTGGCTTGGTCGACCTCGTGCATGAATGGAGTGTGACACCAGCCGAACCACTGGCGTGGCGAGGTCGCAAAAGTGCGAGAAATGCTCGCCTTCAACACAGAATCAACGCGGGCTAGCCCGGCAACGTCCGGTGCGGAACATCGGCCACCAAGCCGCCGTCCATCACGAACTCGGCGCCTGTGGCAAAGGAAGACTCGTCGCTGGCCAGGAAGAGCACGAAGGTCGCGACCTCCTCCGCCGTGCCGGCCCGGCCCATCGGTGCTTGCACCATGTCCTCGGGCAGGTGCTTGGTCATCGGCGTGCGGATGAAGCCCGGATGGATCGAGTTGACCCGGATCTTGGCGTGCGCCAACTCCAGGGCCGCCGACTTGGTCAGGCCGCGGACCGCCCACTTGGAGGCCACATAGCTGTGCACCCACACGGCGCCACGCAGGCCCTCGATGGACGAGACGTTGATGATCGAGCCGCCACCCGCGGCGGTCATCGGCTCGACGGACGCCTTCATCCCGAGCATCGTGCCGGTGAGGTTGACGTCCAGCACGTTCTGCCACTTGGCGACGTCGAGCGATTTCAGCGGACCGAGCGCGACGATGCCGGCGTTGTTGACCAGTACGTTCAGCGTGCCGAACTCGTCGGTTGCCGTGGCGACCGCCGCCTGCCACTGGTCGAACTGCGTGACGTCAAGGTGGACGTACCGCGTGGCGTCACCAAGCTCGTCGGCCAATGCCTTGCCCTCGTCGTCGAGAATGTCGCCGACCACCACCTTGGCGCCCTCGGCCACCAGCATCCGGGCATGTGCGGCGCCCATGCCGCGAGCGCCGCCACTGATGAGTGCAACTTTTCCGTCCACGCGTCCCATGACGGGTCAGGCTACCTTGCACACGTGCTACAAGTAGAACCTGTTCCAGTTTGTGGAAGGGAAACCATGGCGACCCGCGTAGCACTCGTCGGCACCGGCAATTGCGGCAGTCTCGCACTGAAGCAACTGATGAACGACGCGCGCTTCGACCTGACCGGCGTCTGCGTGTCGTCGGACGTCAAGGTCGGCAGGGACGCCGGCGAACTGGCCGGTCTGGATGTGACGACCGGTGTTGCCGCGACCAATGACCTCGATGCGATCATCGCGGCCAAACCCGACTGCATCGTGTACTGCGCGATGGGCGACACCCGGCCGTCAGAGGCGATGGCTGACATTCGGCGCATCCTCGGCGCGGGTATCGACGTCGTGGGTTCGGCGCCCGGAGTGTTGCAGTACCCGTGGCAGGTGATTCCCGGCAAGCACATCGAGCGCATCGAAGATGCTGCGCGAGAAGGTAATTCGACGGTCTTCATGACTGGTGTCGATCCGGGATTCGCAACGGATCTTCTGCCCTTCGCGTTGGCAGGCACGTGTCAGCGCATCGAGCAGGTGCGCACCATGGAGATCGCCGATTACGCGACCTACGACGGGGCGACGGTGATGTTCGACGTCATGGGCTTCGGCAATCAGATCGGCGACTTCCCGATGTTGTTCCAGCCGGGCGTGCTCAGCATCGCCTGGGGCACGGCCATCCGGCAGCTCGCGGCCGGTCTTGGAATCGAGGTCGACGAGATCAGAGACTCCGTCGAGCAGGAGCCTGCGCCGGAGGACTTCGACATCGCCGCCGGCCACATCGCCAAGGGCACCGTGGCCGCGCTGCGCTTCCAGATCGAGGGCATGGTCAACGGCAAGCCGGTAATCGTCGTCGAGCACGTCACCCGGCTTCGGGGTGACCTGCGACCGGACTGGGCCCAGCCCGCTCAGCCCGGCGGGTCGTACCGCGTCGAGATCGTCGGTGAGCCGTCGTACACCATGGACATCTGCCCCACGAGCCGCAACGGTGACCACAACCACGCCGCCATCCTCGCGGCGGCGGGCCGGATCGTGAATGCCATCCCGGACGTTGTTGCCGCACCGCCCGGCATCCGGACCACCCTGGACATGCCACTGGTTACCGGGAAAGGCTTGTACGCCAGCTAGTTAGTCTAGACATCGTGACTTCGCCGCCGTCGACGCCCGATGCGATCGCGGAGATCGGCGCGAGTGCCGCGGGGCCCCAGGTGGGCGCATTCTTCGATCTCGACGGGACGCTGGTCGACGGGTTCACCGCGACGGCCCATGCCGGCGACCGCATCCGACGTCGGCAAGCGCGGATCGGCGAGATGTTGGGGGTCATCGAGGCCTCGATGCGCTACCGGTTCGGCCGGATGCAATTTGCGCGGCTGCTGACCAGGGCCGCGGGCTATCTGCGCGGCGAATCCCTTGCCGAACTCGACCTGATCGGTGAGCGATTGTTCGTCGAACGTGTTGCGTCCTGGGTCTTTCCGTACATGCACGAAATCGTCCAAGTGCATCAGCAGCGTGGGCACACCGTCGTGCTGAGCTCGTCGGCGCTCACCATCCACGCCGAGCCGGTAGCTCGATTCCTCAACATCGCCCATGTCCTGTGCAACCACTTCGAGGTCGACGGCGATGGTCTGCTGACTGGCCGAATCACCAGGCCCGTCATCTGGGGAACGCGAAAGGCCAGCGCGGTCCAACAATTCTGCGACGACAATGGCGTGGATTTGCAGCGCAGTTACTTCTACGCCGACGGCAACGAAGATGTGGCGTTGATGAAGTTGGTCGGACATCCCCGACCGGTCAATCCTCGTCCCGGGCTCGCGGCTATGGCCGTTGAGAACGGCTGGCCAGTGCTGCGGGTCGCCGGGGTGCGTCGTCGCAGGGGCCGCCTGCTCCGCCGCGAACCCCCGTCCCCCTAACGGCGACGTCGGCGAACCCCTTCATGGGCACGAGAAGAGGCGGTTTTCACCCCGCGATCTGCGGTGCCACCGCAGGCCCGGCCCGCGCCGGGCTGCTCGACGAGCGCAACCACACCAGCGCCGCCCCTGAATACCTCGCGGCGACTGGCTACCACTGCGGCGACCGATACATCGACCAGCGCGCGGTGGTCGACGGCGATCTCATCACCGCCGGCCCACAATCCCTGGTGCCGTTTGCGCGCGCGGCAATGGGACGCCTCGGCCTGGCGACGGAGCGCACTCTCGACGCGTACGAGCGGTTGTTCGACCGCGGCGACGCCACCGAGTTCCCCGTCCTCGCCGAAACGCAACCGGAATGACCGCGGCACTGCTGATGACGGCGTGTAGTGGATTCCTGCTGGCCGTCTTGTGGATGGACCTCATCTTCGACGCTCAGGTTCTGGGCCACCGCAGGCGGATCGAGCTACCCGAACCGGTGCTCGCATCCATCGCGTCGTACTACCGCCGCGCGACAACCACGTCACGGCCGATGAGTTACCTGATCGCACTGGTCATGGTTGTTTTGTTGGGCGCGTTGGGTTTTCAGGCGATATGGAGGCACGACCCCGGCTGGTTGGCGATCACGTCGGCGATCCTCGCCGGATTTCCGATTCTGCTGGCGTTGCTACGCACAGTCCCGAATGCAGTTCGGCTCGGCGCCCGCGTCAGCGGCGCGGGGGAACAGACGCGACTGGCACGGTCCATCTTCCGGGATCACGTCGTGTGCCTCGGCTGCGTGGTCGCGTTCCTCGTCCTGCGGCTGGCCGCCGCCTAGCGGTCGTCGAGACTGAACTTCGCCAGCGCCGAGCGCGCAGCGTCCACGCTGAAACCGTCGAGCGTGCACATCAACGCCGCGCGCCACGCCGCCAGCCACAACCGCGCACCGGCGCCGCGCGGATCGAGCGTCGAACGCACTGCCGCCTCCAGCACGTCCTCACGCCCCTGCTGGACGGGGGCGCCCATCAGGCGAACGCGACCGGTGTCGACGACGTAGTCGAACCCCACCAGTAAGGCCGCCCGCACCGCGACGGCGGGCGAATCGCCCGCGCGCGCGGCCAGCGCCCCAGCGATTCGGTCGACGGTCCGTCGCTCCACCTCGAGCCGGACCAATTCGTATAGTCCCAGCTTGGTCCCGAAGTGGTGGTACAGCGTGCCCGTCGTGACGTCTGCTGCCGCGCACAACGCGACGACGTTGACCTCGTCAAACGCCTCGGCGCTGAACGCATCCACGGCGCGCAGGACTAATCGTCCCTTCGACGAGCTCTCCGACGGAATCCACTCCCGCATGCAACTACCATAACTGGTTGTCAGATTTCCGTAATTCGATTATGTTCCAGTCATGGCGACCGTTGAGTTCTTTTATCTGCCGGTTCCCGAGTTGGCGCCCGCGCTTGCCTTCTACCGCGACACGCTCGGCTGGGCCGAAAAATGGCGCGAAGGCGACCACACGGTGTCGCTGGCCATGCCCGGCGTCGATGTCCAGCTCATGGTCGATGTCGATCCCGAGCGCGTCAATCGGCCCGGACCGATGCTCGTCGTCGACGACGCCCGTGAGTGGATCAAGCAACGGCGGGGTGAGTTGACCGTCTGGCTCGAACCCATCGAGATCCCCGGTGGGTGGTGGGCCGGGTTCGAGGATCCGCACGGCAACGCGGTGTACGTGCTCGACCAATCCAACGCCAACGAGGCATAGCCGTCCTTGTCGCGCAGGCGCATCGGCTGCGACTGACTCGTCCTACCCACATCAGGAGATACCTGTGCCCGAGAAGTTCAATGACATTGCCACAGTTGTCGCTACCCGCGACTTCACTTCCGCTCTGTCCTGGTACCGCCATCTCATCGGCCGTGAGCCGGACCTTGAACCGATCGACAATGTCGCCGAATGGCAGATAACCACTACCGCGTGGCTGCAAGTCGTCGAGGACCCCGAACGGGCGGGCCGGACCGCGGTGCGCTTCGGTGTCGACAACCTGGACACTCAGATCGCGGGACTGAACGCCGCGGGCATCACGCCGGGTCAACTGGTGGTCGTCGCCGATATGGTCAAGGTCGTCGACTTGGCCGATCCGGATGGCAACGAGGTCTCCTTCGTAGAGGACCTCCGCGCCGAATAGCCGTCGCACACCTCAATTGGCGACGGCAGGACCGCGTAGCTCGCCGAAAGTACGGTATCTGACGGATTTCGGCCATATTTCGTCATATTCCGTACTCTCGGGAACGAATCAGCGATCGACGGGTTACACCGTCCATGGGCCAATTCGGCGTGATGCTGTAACCCGATCAACCGGTGAACGTGCTGATCGACCGGATCTCGTGGCAGGAGAGCCTCGGATTCGACCAAGTGTTTCTCCCCGACCACAGCGCCAATCTGAGGGACCGGCGCGGGCCCTGGTTCGCCAGCTGGGCCGTCTTGCCGCGGCGGCCGCGCACACCACGAACATCCGGCTCGGAGTACTCGTCGCCAACCAGATCCTCCGTCCGCCCGCGCAATTGGCGAAGCAGGCTGTCACCGTCGATCACTTGATGTGTTGGCGTTTCGAATTCGGCATCGGTGCGGGCATCTTCGCTTGAGACCACCTCAGTGTCGGCGAAAAGCCATGGACCGCAAAGGAACGCGCGCTGCGCTTCGCCGATTGTGTGGCGATCGTCGATGGCCTGCTGCACGGCAGCGCCGCGCCCTTCTCCTACACCGGTAGCCGCCTGTGGGTCGAGGACGTGATGGCAGTCCCCGGCCCGCTGCAGTCCCCGCGGCTGCCGATCATCGTCGGTGGCTAGTCCCCGACCGTCGTGCGCGTCGCCGCCGACTACGCCGACGTCTGGAACACGCACGGCCGGCCCGGCGCATCCGCCGACGAAGTGCTCACCCCCACCGCCGAGCAGTTCCGCACGATCGACGGGCTGGCCGCTACGACCGGCCGCGACCCGACATCAATCCGCCGGTCCTACACCCTCGTCGGACCGTGGCACCCCCGGGCTTGGCGCTACACCTATGAAGAGGTGTTCGCGATCTTCGGCGCGATCGGGGATTAGTGACTTCGTCCTGGACTGGCCGGATGACGCTGACCGGGACAGCTTCGAAGCCGCAGCACGCGCGGCCCTTCCCGGATGGCGGCGAGGCGCTTAAGCTAAACTAGAACACGTTTCAGTTCGCCTCTCACCCCCACTGAAGGAACAGGGCATGCATACGCGCATCTGCGATGAACTCGATATCGAGTTCCCGATCTTCGCCTTCACCCACTGCCGCGACGTCGTCGTCGCAGTGAGTAAGGCCGGCGGCTTCGGCGTGCTCGGGGCGGTCGGCTTCACACCGGAACAGCTCGAGATCGAGCTGAATTGGATCGACGAGAACATCGGCGACCATCCCTACGGCGTCGACATCGTCATCCCGGAGAAGTACGAGGGCATGGATTCGAACATGTCCGCGGACGAACTCAAGAAGACTCTCAACGCGCTGGTGCCCCAGGGGCACATCGACTTCGCCAAAAAGATCCTCGCCGACCACGGCGTTCCGATCGACCACAGCGACGACGATGCGTTGCAGCTCCTCGGCTGGACCGAGGCCACCGCAACCCCGCAGGTCGAGGTCGCCCTGCAGCACCCGAAGATGACGCTCATCGCCAATGCGTTGGGCACACCGCCCGCGGACATGATCAAGCACATCCACGAATCCGGTCGCAAGGTCGCTGCCTTGTGCGGTTCGCCGTCCCAGGCGCGCAAGCACGCCGACGCCGGCGTGGACATCATCATCGCCCAGGGCGGTGAGGCTGGCGGACACTGCGGCGAGGTCGGCTCGATCGTGCTGTGGCCGCAGGTGATCAAGGAGGTCGCGCCGGTCCCGGTGCTGGCGGCGGGCGGCATCGGCAGCGGCCAGCAGATCGCCGCGGCCCTTGCCCTCGGCGCGCAGGGCGCGTGGACCGGTTCTCAGTGGCTGATGGTCGAGGAAGCCGAGCACACCGCGGTCCAGCAGGAGGCCTACGCCAAGGCGACCAGCCGCGACACGGTGCGGAGCCGGTCGTTCACCGGCAAGCCGGCCCGGATGCTGCGCAACGATTGGACCGAAGCCTGGGAGCAGCCCGACAACCCGAAGCCACTCGCCATGCCGCTGCAGTACATGGTGTCGGGCATGGCCGTCGCCGCGACTCACAAGTATCCGAACGAGAGCGTCGACGTGGCCTTCAATCCAGTTGGTCAGGTCGTGGGTCAGTTCACCAAGGTCGAGAAGTCCTCAGTGGTGATCGAGCGCTGGGTGCAGGAGTATCTCGAGGCGACAAACACGCTCAACGAACTCAACGAGGCCGCCACCGTCTGACGAACGGGACACGTCGGAGCCTCGCCGTATGGTCGCGGGCGTGCGATTCGGCCCGGGCGAGGAAACCGACTTGCGGACGCGCGGCGCGATGCTCGACGAGGCACTCGAACTTCTGGGGAAGTTGTGGAGCGGGGAGCCGGTGCTGCACGACGGGCGGTTTTACTCATTCCGCGGCGACGGCGGCCCCGACAACCCAGACACCATGTCCACGACGTTCCTGCCCGCACCGGTGCAGTGGCCACGGGTGCCGATCTGGGTGGCCGGCACCTGGCCGAGTCAGCCGCCGTTTTGCCGTGCCGCCCGCTGGGACGGCGTCGTGCCCATCACGCGGGGTACCGACATGGTCACCTACCTCTCGCCCGACGAGGTCCGCGACATCGCCGCATTTCATCGGCGAAAGACGTAGCGGCGACCAGCCTTTCGACGTCGTCGTGTGCGGCCATACCCCCGCCGACGATGCGACGGTCGTGCACGACTACGGCGATGCAGCCGCGACGTGGTGGCTCGAAGACATCAGTCCGTGGGCGTTCGGTTGGCAGTGGGACGGCCCGTGGCCGATCGAGCAGATGAATGACCGAGTACAGCCGGTCCCCCGAGGCTGCGCAGCGACGACTGACCCCGGCTAGCTCTGGGTCTAGAACTGCGCGACCCGATTATGTAAGGTGGCATACATAGCTCACGTGTGAAGGGATTGATACCAATATGGCCAGCCCCCGCGAGCGGATGGTGATCTCGGCCGCACTGCTGATCCGGGAACGCGGCGCGCATCCCACCGCCATCGCCGACATCCTGGAACACAGCGGCGCACCACGCGGATCGGCGTACCACTACTTCCCCGGCGGCCGCACTCAACTTCTCTGTGAGGCAATCGATTACGCCGGCGAGTACATCGCCGAAAAGATCGCCAAGGGCGCCACCGGCGTCGACGTCCTCGACGACCTCATCGCGGATTACCGGAACCAACTGATCCGCACCGACTATCGGGCGGGATGTCCCGTCGTCGCGGTGGCTGTCGAGGCCGGTGATCTCGCGAAACAGGCTCAAGCGGCACCGGTGATCGACCGTGCCGCCGCGGCCTTCACCCGATGGACCGACCTCATCGCCCAGCGACTGATCGAGGACGGCATGTCCGCGCAACGCGCGGAAGAACTGGCGATGCTGACGACCACCGCAATCGAGGGCGCCATCGTCGTCGCCCGCGCCTCGCGCAACGTCAAGCCACTCGATCTCGTCCATGGCCAGCTGCGCACTCTCCTGCAGGCCGAGACGTCGGAAAGGAAATCCCGCGATGACTAGAAGGGATGTCGCCGCCGATGCGGCCCCGGAAGAATGGCAGTCGACGGCGTGCATCTTGTGTGAGTGCAACTGCGGCATCGTCGTGCAACTGGACGGCCGCAACCTCGCCAAGATCCGCGGCGATAAGGAACACCCCGCGTCGCAGGGATACACCTGCAACAAAGCCCTGCGTCTGGATCACTACCAGAACAACCCGAGCCGCCTGACCTCGCCGATGCGCCGCCGTCCCGACGGCAGCTTCGAAGAAATCGATTGGGACACGGCGATTGCCGAGGTGGCCGCCGGCTTCAAGCGCATCGCCGACACCCACGGCGGGGACAAGATCTTCTACTACGGCGGCGGCGGGCAGGGTAACCACCTCGGCGGCGCTTACAGCGGCGCGTTCCTCAAGGCGCTCGGCTCGTACTACCGGTCAAATGCCCTGGCGCAGGAAAAGACCGGCGAGGCTTGGGTCGATGCGCATCTGTACGGCGGGCATACCCGAGGCGAATTCGCACACGCCGAGGTCTCGGTGTTCATCGGTAAGAACCCCTGGATGTCACAGAGCTTCCCCCGCGCGCGTGTCGTTCTCAATGAGATCGCCAAGGATCCCGGCCGCTCGATGATCGTCATCGATCCGGTGATCACCGACACCGCCAAGATGGCCGACATTCACCTTCGGGTACGGCCGGGAACCGACGCATGGTGCCTCGCAGCGCTGGCCGCGGTGCTGGTGCAGGAAGGCCTGTGCGACGAATCGTTCCTCGCCGAGCACGTCAACGGCGTCGATCCCGTACGCAACGTTCTGCGCGACATCTCGGTCGGTGATTACGCACAGCGCTGCGGCGTCGACGAGGAACTGTTGCGCACCGCCGCGCGAAGGATCGGCGCCGCGGGCAGCGTCGCGGTGTTCGAGGACCTGGGCATCCAACAGGCGCCGAACAGCACGCTGTGCTCATACCTGAACAAGCTGCTGTGGATTCTCACCGGCAACTTCGCCAAACGGGGCGGCCAGCACCTGCACTCCTCGTTGGGCCCGCTGTTCCGCCACGCGTCTGAGGTCGGACGCACGCCCGTTACCGGCGCTCCCATCATCGGGGGCCTGGTACCGAGCAACGTTGTGCCCCAGGAGATCTTGACTGACCATCCGGACCGGTTCCGGGCGATGATCGTCGAGAGCAGCAATCCCGCCCATTCGCTGGCCGATTCCTCGGCGTGCCGCGCGGCATTCGAATCGCTGGAGCTGATGGTGGTCATCGACGTTGCGATGACCGAAACGGCTCGGCTCGCGCACTACGTGCTGCCCGCAGCCAGCCAGTTCGAGAAGCCGGAAGCGACATTCTTCAATCTCGAGTTCCCGCACAACGATTTTCACCTCCGCCATCGGCTGATGGAGCCGCTCGAAGGCACGCTGCCCGAGCCCGAGATCTGGGCCCGGCTGGTACGCGCGCTCGGTGTCGTCGATGACACCGACCTGGAGCCGCTGCGCCGTGCCGCCGGCGAGAGCCGCGCGGCATTCACTCAGGCGTTCATGCAGGCCGTCGGCACCACCCCGATGATGGCCAAGGTGCTTCCGTTCGTGTTGTACGAAACGCTGGGACAGACTCTGCCCGAAGGCCTTTCGGGTGCGGCCGCGTTATGGGGCCTCGCGCAGAAGGCGGCGATGACCTATCCAGAGGCGGTGCGCCGTGCCGGCCACGCCGATGGCAACGCGCTATTCGACGCGATTCTCACCAACCGTTCCGGGGTGACGTTCACTGTCCACGAATATGAGGACGACTTCGACCTGATCACCCACGACGATCGCAAGATCGCGCTGGACCTGCCCGAAATGCTCGATGAGATACGGGGGCTCGCGACCACACGCCCCGGGCTGACAACATCGGAGTATCCGATCGTGCTCTCGGCCGGCGAGCGTCGCGCCTACACCGCCAACGACATCTTCCGCGATCCGTCATGGCGCAAACGTGATGCCGACGGCGCACTGCGCGTCAGCATCGAGGATGCCGAGGCGCTGGGCCTGACCGACGGCGGCCGTGCGCGCATCACCACCGCTGCCGGCAGCGCCGAAGCGAACGTCGAGATCAGCGAGGCGATGCTGCCCGGGCACGCGTCGTTGCCCAATGGTTTCGGCCTCGATTTCATCGACGGCGACGGCCAGGAACAGACTCCCGGGGTCGCGCCGAATTCGCTCACGTCGACCGAGTGGCGCGACGCGTACGCCGGCACGCCGTGGCACAAGCATGTGCCCGCCCGGATCGAACCAGTGCCCGTCGCGCTAGCCACGACCTGATTCACGGAATCGGCTGCCCGATGCCCAGCATGTTGCCTTCGCTGTCGCGGAACCAGGCGGCTTTCTCGCCGGATCCCTTGCTCGGGTAATTGCCGGCGATCTCAGCGATCCCGTTCACGGTGGTCAGCCCGGGCAGGTCATACTCCTCGAAAATCACTCCGCGCCTGCGTAATTCGGCGACCGAGGCCTCGATGTCATCGACCGTCCACCCCATCTGGGTGAAGGTGCCCGACGAGGCGCCAGCGGATTCGAACAACGCGAACTCGCTACCCGCGCAACGGTAGAGCAGACCGCCGGGCCGTACCTCGCTGGGCTCGAGCCCGAGCTTGTCGGCGTAGAACGCCCTGGCACGGTTCAGGTCCTGCGCGGGAAGGCGGGTGGCAACACTGCGAGGCTTGAGCATTGGTCTCTCCTTCGGTCGTCGGGGGCGATCATGGGTACAGTCTGGCCCGTGTCAGACAGCGATTGGAGCCTTGATGCCTCCGACGGAGAACTGCTCGTTCGCACCGGCATCACCGGTAGGGCGGCCAAGATGGGGCATCGGCTGACCATCGCGATGAACTCGTGGCATGCCACGGTGCGGTGGACCGACGGCCAACCCGTCGCAGCGGAGTTGACCGTCGACTTGCATGCGCTTCAGGTGTCACATGGCGAGGGTGGGTTGGTGGCCTTGTCCGGGCCGGAGAAGGCGCTGGCGCGGTCACACGCCCTGAAGTCGCTCGACGCCGGCCGGTTTCGGAGAATCACCTATCAGGCCGATGACATCGAACAGACCGATGAGGGCTATCGGCTGCGCGGCACGCTCGACATCCGGGGCAGAAGCCGCTCGCGCGCCGTCGATCTGCGCGTCGAGAAGCTGGGCGAGGCATGGCGGATGTCATGCGAAGCCGATGTCCGCCAGACCGAGTTCGGCGTCAAGCCTTACTCGATGTTAATGGGTGCCATGAAGGTCGTCGACACCGTCACGGTGGTGTTCAGCGCCGTCCGCAACGCTGGACTGGACTCACGAACCAGACCGTGATCTGCCTCGGCATCGGCCCGGGGGCGCGACGTCGATCTGGCAGCCGCTGATGCGTTCGCGGAGAACGCACCGAAGCTTCGCTCAGCCGGCGTCAGGCCAGCAGCCGCCGAGTCGCCCGGTCGAGCACGTGCCTGCGACTGCGGGCACCATGATCGGCGGCAATGAAATGACTACCGATGGCCAGCGAGAAGGCCAGCATGCCGCGGGCCTCGACGTCGTCGGCATCGTCGATGAACGTGCCGATCAACGTGCGCAGATACTCCATGCGCCGGTTGTCGACCCGGCGCAGGCGTTTGGCCACCGACCGGTCCCGCCGCGCCCAGTCACGGATGGCGAGGTCGATCGGAAGGAGTTCCTTGGAGAAGGTGAGCATGCCCGCCCGGCGGACCTTGTCCCGGGCGTCGCCGCCTTCCTTCTCGACGCGCTCGAGCGTTTCATCGGTGCTTCGGTGTTCCCAGGTGTTCAGCATTTCCTGCAGAAATGCCTGCCGGTTGGGAAAGTGCCAGTAGAAGCCGCCCCGGGTGACACCGAGTTCTCCAGCGATCAGCTCCACGCGCACCGCGCCGGGCCCGCCGGCCGCAAGGGCCCGCAGCCCGGCATCGATCCACGCACTCCTCGGTGTGCGAATTTGAGCGACCATTGTGTCTCCATATCGCGCGGGTGAGGCTTGACGGGACGTCGCCGTCAAGCATACAGTACTGTATGTTTGATTCTGGGCAATTGGACAAGGCTGAGCACACTTCCCGGCCCTGGCGAATCCACCAGCTCGCCAAGGATTTTCGGGTACTTGATGTATGGGCACTGCCAACGCAGGGCGGACCCGACGACTTCCCGCGACTGGTGCGATTGATGGCAGAGTTCGACCCCGGGCGGTCCTCGTTCGTCGTGCGGGGGCTGTTCGCGATTCGGTTTGCGCTCGGGCGCATGCTCGGGCTCGACCGACCGGAAACCGGTCTCGGCGTGCGGGTCGACACGCTTCGTGATCGTCTGCCCGCTGACCTGGCCTACACCGCAACCGATTTCGACGTGGACACGGAGCCCTTCGCGCCGCTGTACATCACCGATGACGAGTTCGCGATGGAGATCGCCAACCAGACCGTGCACGGCGTGCTGCACGTCGGCTGGGTTCCCGACAGCACCGCGGGCGGCTATCGCGGCCAGATGGCCGTCCTCGTCAAGCCAAATGGGTGGGCCGGGTCCATGTACATCGCGGCGATCGCACCCTTCCGCCACCTGGCCGTCTACCCGCTGATGTTGCGGGACATCGGCCGGGCGTGGCGACAGTCTGTGCCGGGAGCCCGGCGATGAGCGGCGGGGCCATCGGCTCGGCGGACCGGGTCCGTCAAGTGGACGTTCCGTCATCCGTGCGAGCGCTGAGCACGCTGACCCGAATCGATTATGCAGACACGTTTCTCGTCGACATCGGCCCCGAAGAGCGCACCGCCGAACAATGCGCCCGCGAGATTCTGGAAGGAGCTCCGCTGGCCATCCGGACCCGGCTTCTGTCGGGGTGGTCGTCGCTCGGACTGAAGGTCGGCAAGGGCTCATCGAATCGCTCCGTGCTCGGCTGGCATGTGCGACAGAGCGCGCCGGATTTCGTCCTGCTCGGCGCCGACTCACGTATCGGGATGCCGGGCGAGCTGATGTTCAAAAAGGAAGGCGACACGCTCCTTTTCGCCACGCTTGTGCACCACGGCAACATCGTCGCCCGTGCGGTTTGGGCGGTGGTCGAGGCGGCTCACGTCCGAATGGTGCGCCATATCCTCGATCAGGCCAGCCGACGGCTGCGGCCAGGATTCAGCTAGGGCGCGGGCGGTGCGGGCAGCTCGGACGGTGGTGGCGCAGGTGGCAGGGGCGCTTGCGGGCCGGCCGGGACTCCCGGCGGTGGCGCGGCGTTGGCATTCATCGGGCGCTGCGTAAGAAGGAGCAGCGCGTCGCTTCCGCTCACCTCCTGTGTCTGCATGGCATGCCATAGCTCGCGCAGATAGGTCAAGCGTGGCTGGCTCGGCACGACCGGATCGTCAACCGTGCCCGGCGGCAGGTGTTCGGGGCTCGGCAAGTGTGGTACGGCCTCGGGCGGTAGCGCTGGATCGGCTCCCGCGGCTTGGACCGCGGCGTCCTGCAGGGGTGGCGGCGGTGGTAGCGCTGGGTCAGCTCCCGCGGCTTGGACCGCGGCGTCCTGCACGGGTGGTGGCGGAGGCGGTGGCGGGATCGGGATCACCGGTTCGGCCAGTGCCGGCGGGGCGGCCAGCATCAGGGCCGCGATCACGCCCACTCCTGCCGTGACGGCAGACAGTGCCATCGCTTCGATATCGATCCTCACCGATACCCCCTTCCAGATACCGCGCGCGACGGTGTTACTGGGTGCTTCAGTCTGGCCTGGAAAATTGTTACACCTGTGCCCCATGTGAACAAGGAGCAGTTACCGCGGCACCAGTCAGAACACGTTCCACTTCGGAGTTTCTTGGACTTTCGCTGACTTTCTGAAACCGGCTGCACCAGGTCCTATCTGTGGTATAGCAATGCGGTACGGCTACTAGACAACGTCATATTGAGGATGCACGATGCGGACTCCCAACCTCCCGCCCGGATTCGACTTCACCGACCCCGACATCTACGCCGAACGGCTGCCGGTCGACGAGCTCGCCGAGATGCGGAAGGTCGCGCCGATCTGGTGGAACGAACAGCCGAAGGGCGTCGGCGGTTTCGACGACGGCGGCTTCTGGGTGGTGACCAAGCACAAGGACGTCAAGGAGGTGTCGGTGCGCAGCGACGTGTTCTCCAGCCTGGAGAAGACGGCGTTGCCCCGCTACCAGGACGGCGCCGTGGGTGAGCACATCGAGCGGGGCAAGTTAGTCCTGCTCAACATGGACGCGCCACACCACACGCATCTGCGCAAGATCATCTCGCGGGCGTTCACGCCGCGCGCGGTCGAACGACTGCGGGACGAACTCAACCAGCGCGCGCAAAACATCGCCAAGGCCGCCGCGGAGGAGGGCTGCGGCGACTTCGTCGAGCAGGTGTCCGCCGAGTTGCCGCTGCAGGCGATCGCCGGCTTGATGGGCGTGCCGCAGGAAGACCGAATGAAGCTCTTCCATTGGTCGAACCAGCTGGTCGGGAACATGGACCCGGAGTTCGCAGACAACGACTCGACTACCGCTTCCGTCGAACTCATCATGTACGGCATGCAGCTGGCCGCGGAGAGGGCCGACCAGCCAGGCGAAGACCTCGTCACCAAGCTGGTCCGGGCCGACGTCGAAGGGCACAAACTCTCCGACGACGAACTCGGCTTCTTCGTCATCCTGCTGGCCGTTGCCGGAAACGAGACGACCCGCAACTCCATCACCCAGGGGATGATGGCGTTCGCCGACTTCCCCGACCAGTGGGAGCTGTTCAAGAGCAAACGTCCCGCCACCGCCGCCGACGAAATCGTCCGCTGGGCCACCCCGGTCACGTCGTTCCAGCGCACCGCGCTCGAGGACACCGAGTTGTCCGGGGTGAAGATCAAGAAGGGCCAGCGGGTGGTGATGTTCTACCGCTCGGCGAACTTCGACGAGGACGTCTTCGACGATCCGTACACTTTCAACATCCTGCGAGATCCCAACCCGCACGTGGGATTTGGCGGCACCGGCGCGCACTACTGCATCGGCGCCAACCTGGCGAGGATGACGATAGACCTGATGTTCAATGCGGTGGCCGACCAAATGCCGGACCTGACGCCCATCTCCAAACCCGAGCGGCTACGGTCGGGCTGGCTCAACGGCATCAAGCACTGGCAGGTGGACTACACCGGCGCCGGCGGGCCGGCATAACAACCGAGGCGCCCGGTCCTCTAGTAGTCGATGATCGAGCGCCAGTACTCCTCGGGTACCTCGGCGCCGGTCCGCAGCACCATCGCCAGTCCCGTGGCCATCGCGATGCCGAGCAGGCCGAGCCACAGGCCGAACAGACCGATGACCGCCCACAGCACCGCAGTGACCATGGGCCAGGGCGAGAGCACCGCGAGCACCGGTGCGAAGAAGAAGCCGGCGCCGATGTACCAGGCCGAACCGGCTCGGTCGGAGATCAGCACGAAACGCAGCCACCGTGGAATCGTCTGCTCGCTCATGTCATCCACGTTCCCCGTCGGCGGGTAAGTGCCGCAATTACCTCAGACGTAGTGGTCCAGCTCCGATGAGTGAGCAACACTGGGGCCATGACGGCTGTTGACGTGCAGGCACCGGCGTTCGGCTCGCTGATGCGGGACTGGCGCCAGCGCCGCCGCCTGTCCCAACTAGATCTCGCGATCGAGGCCGATGTTTCGGCCCGCCACGTCAGCTTCATCGAGACAGGGCGATCGACGCCCAGCCGGGCGATGGTGCTACGGCTGGCCGCGGTCCTCGACGTTCCGCTGCGCGAACAGAACCAGTTGCTGCTGGCCGCCGGTCTTGCGCCGGTGTACGGCGAACGGTCCCTCGACGATCCGGATATGGCCGCCGTCCGCGAGGGCGTCGAGCGGGTTCTCAACGCGTACAACCCGTTTCCCTGCGTGGTGGTTGATCGGGGCTGGCAGATCGTGCACGCCAATGCCGGCGCCGGTGTGCTCCTGGTGGGCGTTGCAGCCCATCTTCTCGAGCGGCCGAACGCGTTGCGCATCGCCGTGCATCCGGAGGGGCTGGCGCCACGCATCCGCAACCTTGCCCAGTGGCGCCACCATCTGATCGAAAGACTGAGGCGCGAAGCGGCTGTCAGCGGATCAACCGAGCTGTCCGAGCTGCTAGCCGAAATCGAGTCTTACCCAGGCGGTTTCGACGAGACACGCGATCTGGGTGGAGTAGCGGTTCCGCTCGAGCTGTACACCCCGGAAGGTCAGCTACTGACGTTCCTCAGCACGGTGACGACCTTCGGCACCGCCCTTGACCTCACTGCTGCTGAGCTTTCCATCGAGGCGTTCCTTCCCGCCGACGAGACCACCGCTGCGGCGTTGCGCTAACGGCCCAATCGGGACTTTGCGCTGTCGGCGAGAAACTTCGTGGGCGGGCGCAAACACCAATAGAGTCTGGCGACATGGACAACCGACTCGCAGCGGTGACTGCGGCTGTGTTCCTCGCCGGCGTGGCCGGCTGCTCGTCGCCGCCATCGGCACTGGGGGGCACCACCGCCAAGGTGACCATCAACGGCCAGAGCACCGGCGGCCCGCACGCGGTCCGCTGTTCGCAAACAGGATGGTCGTGGACCATTGAGACCCCGGACGAGGCAAAGGGTTTCACCGCAGTGGTTGACACCGGCGACACGGTCACGGCTCAATCGGTGGACTTCCGAGATTTCGGCGGCTTCACGGGCAGCTATTGGAAAGGCAACATCGGCGACGCGGAGGTGAGCGCCGCAGGTGGTAAGTACACAATCGACGGATCGGCAGACGGCTCCTTCATTGACAACCCGAGCAACGCGGTCACCGCGACGTTCAGGATAGAAGCCGACTGCTGAAACCCGAGGTGGACAAGTGGTGCACCCATTTCGTCTCGCGATCGAAGCTCGCGACATCGATGCCGCGGTAACGCTCCTGCGCGAAGACGTCGTCTTCCGCAGTCCCGTCGTGTTCACGCCGTACCAGGGTCGCGAGTCGCTGCGGCGGATCCTGGAGGCGGTCGTGACGGTGTTCGAGGACTTCCGGTATGTCCGCGAGATCGGCGCCGACGACGCGCGTAATCACGCCCTGGTCTTCCAGGCCCGGGTCGGTGACAAGCAGTTGGAGGGGTGCGACTTTATCCAGCTCGACGACCAAGGCGCGATCAGTGAGCTGACCGTCATGGTGCGCCCGCTGTCCGCGGCGCTCGCGCTGGCCGATGCGATGAAGGCGCAGCTCACCGCCGGCGATGCCACGGCGGAGTGACTGGTCTGACCACTTGACCTCTGGCCAGAGGTTGGCATACTGGGGCTCGTGGCCCTGCAACCGGTGAACCGCCGATCCGTGCCGGAGGACGTCTTCGAGCAGATCTTCGCCGAGGTGCTAAGCGGCGAGATGCAGCCCGGCGAGGCGCTTCCCAGTGAGCGTCGACTTGCCGAGGTACTCGGGGTGTCGCGCCCCGCGGTCCGGGAAGCGCTCAAGCGGCTGACCGCGGCCGGTCTGGTTGAGGTGCGTCAGGGTGATGCCACCACCGTCCGCGACTTCCGGCGCCATGCCGGGCTGGACCTCCTGCCGCGCCTTCTCATCCGCGGGGGCGAACTCGACTTCTCGGTCGTACGCAGCATCCTCGAGACCCGCCTGCACAACGGGCCGAAGGTCGCCGAGCTGGCCGCCGAACGCCGGCGACCGGAGGTGGCTGCGTTGCTCGACGACGCGCTGACGAAACTCACGGAAGACGACGACCCCGTCGCGCGGCAGCGCCATGCGCTGACGTTTTGGGATCACGTCGTCGACGGCGCGGATTCCATCGCGTTTCGGTTGATGTACAACACGCTTCGCGCCACCTACGAGCCCGCGCTGCCGGCCCTGGCCACCGTGATGGCCGATGAGGTCGGCCGGCCGGAGGCGTACCGCAGCCTGGCTGACGCGATCGTGGCCGGCGACCCGGCCAGCGCGCGCCAAGCCGCGAAAGAGCTACTCGAACCTGCAACGACGGCACTGCTGGCCGCAATCGAGAACCTGGAGGATCAACGATGACCACCTCGACGGCGCGCACCGCTCGAAAGGGGTTCACCCTGGCCGACGCCGGCCGCGAGTTCGCCAAACACCCTTCCCCCTGGATGATTGGCGCCACCCTCGTCGCGGCGCTGACTGCGCGAATCATTGTCGGTGACTGGCAGATCACCGATGCTCTGTTGCCCGTGGTGATGCTCGCACTGTTTCCGTTCTTCGAGTGGATCATCCACGTGTTCATCCTGCACTGGCGCCCAAAGCATCTCGGCCGGCTGACCATCGACCCGTTGCTGGCGCGTGAGCACCGCGCGCACCACATCGACCCGCGCAACATTCCGCTGATCTTCATACCGTGGAAGGCGCTGCTATGGGTGCTTCCACTCACCGTCGCGATCGCGCTGCTGGCATTCCCGCGACTCGGCATGGGCGTCACCTATCTGGTGTTCATTGCCGCCCTTGGGATCGGGTATGAGTGGAGTCACTACCTGATCCACAGCGACTACAAGCCGAAAACCCGCTTCTACCGGGCGGTCTGGCGCAATCACCGACAGCACCACTACAAGAACGAGCACTACTGGTTCACCGTCACCAGCTCCGGCACCGCCGACCGCGTGCTGGGCACGTATCCCGATCCGGCAATGACCGCCACCTCGCCGACCGCGAAGAACCTGCACGCCAGCCCCGTGTAGCGTCGTCAGCTCTCCACGATGACCGGATCACCGACACTAACCATGTCGAAATACCATGCCGCGTTGTCGGGACCGAGGTTGATGCAGCCGTGGCTGACGTTCGCATAGCCCTGTGATCCCGTCGACCATGGAGCCGAGTGCACGTAGACGCCGCCGTTCGTGATCCGCACGGCGTTTTCGACGGTGAGCTTGTATCCTTCGGGATCGTCGAGCGGGATACCGATGGTTCTCGAATCCATTACGACGACCGCCTCCTTGCGGAGAACGCTGAAGGATCCGACCGGCGTGGGAAAGCGGGGTTTACCCATCGACGCCGGCATCTCGCGAGCCACCTGTCCGTCGATGCTGACGGTGAACGTGTGCGCGGAAATATCCGCGACACCTACCACCGCAGCACCCGTTTCGAAGCTTGTCTTCGCGCCGCCAGCCGTCACGGTTATTGTCGAGTGAGCGGGCCAGAAGCCGTCCGGATCCCATTGCAGAACCCGGTCATTGAGCCAGGTGAATGTCCCACTCGGGGTGGCGGGCGAAGTGAACTTGATGGTCTGCTCGGCGGCAGCGCGGGGTGCGATCGGCCCGGCGAACGTCACGACCACTGGATGCGCGACACCGACCGTCGCCCCGGCTGCCGGTTGGACGTCGACAACGTCGGTTGGCGTGGTGACGCCCGCCGAACTGGTCGCGATGGGTCCCGTTACGGCGATCGCCGCAATGCCTACCACGACAAGCACATAATGAATGGCTCTATACACGGCCTTCATCCTCCGAAGCTGGGCATTCAGCACACTTTCATCCTAGTTCGTCAGCACCGATTCCCTGGGCGACCGCAAGTTCGCACGCGCCTGCGCATGTCGTCGGTGATGGCGCATGCGCTACAACCACTAATCGAAAGCGCAGCTCAAAACGTTTCAGGTCGCGTCGATGCGGGCCGGCGTCGCGATGCGGTTGACCGCCAGCAAAGCGTACCCGAGAGCAAGCGCACAGGCGGCGAGCACACAAACATTGCCCGCCACTGCGGCGCGTCCGACGCTGTCGGGGTCGAGGAAGTAATAGGGCGCGCGTCGGCCCGAGTTGTTGAGCAGGACCAGTGCCAGCGCGAGGTACGCAGCGGGATAGCCCAGCCAGGCGACCGGCTGCCACCAGCGCACCTGGCCTTGGCCCCGGCCGACCAGTAGCCAATCGGTGAGAGCGAGCACCGGCACGACGACGTGCAGCAGAATGTTGGCTCCCGTGTAGCCCATGCTGTAACCCGTCAGGAACAGATTCCAGATGACACCGGCGATCACCACGTACAGGACCACCGCACCCCGCAGACCTACACGGGCATCCGCCCGCGGCGAGGCGAGCGTCCACAAGTAGTACGCGGCGGCGAGCACGTTCGCCTGGTAGGTGAAAGTGATCATCCGCCACAACACCCCTGATCGGGACGACGCTTCCACCGCGATCAGCGCAACCACCACCGCCACCACGATCGCGACCCGCAGCACCACCCGCAGGATCCGCGAGCCGCGCGGCGCAACAGGGTCATTCACGTATGCGAGGTTATTCGGTCTCGTCGCTGTCGATCACGGAGGCGGTGGCAGCGGCGGCTCGGTCAGGGGAACGGGCGGCGCCGGCGGCAGAGTCTCCCCGGACTGAACTTCGTCGTCACCGCCGATGCCGGACAGCCGATCTTTGATCCTTCTGAGGATGCCCGGACGCTCGACGGGCTCCGGCGTCACTGGCGGCGCAGCGACTTGTTCCGGTAGTGGCGGCGGTGCCGGCACGACGGGGGCAGGGAGGTCGGCCGGCGGCGCGTCGGGAACGCCGGCCGGCGACGCGGCGCACTGCGACCGGGCGGCGGCGCGAATTCGACGGGCGGAGCTTCCGGTGGGGGCGCCAACGGCGTCTCGGCAACCGGCGCGGGGATGGCCACCGGCGGAGAAAACACGGCGGCCGGTGCCTGGGGGGACGTGTCGGCAGCGGGGCGCGCCTCTGGCAGCCGGGAGTCTTTCTTGGGCGTGAGCTGCAGGCTGATCGCAACGGACAGGGAGACCACGAAGGTCAACACACCGGCGACGAGCAGTGCCAGGGCCCCCGTCTGCGCCAGCGGCCGGCGGCGATCCTGAGAACGGCGCTCGCCCGTGCCCTCGCTGCCGCCCGCGAACGCGAACTCGGCGTTTTGTGCCGACGCCAGCGCGGCACCCCGGGCCAGTGCGAGCTCGGCCTCGGCTGGAGCGAAGACGGGAACCGACAGGACGTCCTCGAGCCGCGGCATGAGTGGTGCCAGATCACCACCCGAACCGACGACGACCAGGGCTTCGGGTCGCCAGTCTGCCCGGGTGAACACCGCACTCAGCCACCGCAAGAGGTGCTCTTCGCTGTCGATCGCGTGGTTGACCGTAGTTTGCACGGCGCCCTCGCGGGTATGGACGATGAGCGCGATGACGGCTTCGGGTTCGATGACACACACCGCGGTCGTCTCGTGTCCGATCACCTCGGCGATCCCCCACGCCAGGGCTTCGGTCGCCTCCGGCAGGCGAACCGGCACAACATTCTCGAAGCCCGAATCCGTCAATGATCTCAGCAGCAGTGAGGCCTCGGTGTCGGCGTCATCGCTCCAGGTCACGCCGATCGAGTGCAGGCGATGGCCACGCGCGGCGGCGATCGCCTCGGTACGCAGCACAGCGGCGGCGGCCTGCTCGCAGGTTTGCACCGCGCTCGGCCGTCGGCGGGAGGGGACCTCGAAACCGTCGCGGTCCATGGTGGCGCCGTCGGCGTCCTGTCCCTCGACAAGAACAAGACCGACGGCGGACGGCGTCACCGACAAGCCGAGTACGGCGTCCACTTACACCCCTCCGGCCGTCCACATATCCGGGTGACACTACCTGTGCGCTGTGATGCTGGCTCAGCGGGCATCACGCATTGCGGGCCAACCCTCGACTTGTCCACGCGGCGAAATGTGCTGTGCCGCATGAAACTCCTGCAAGTCGCGCGGAAAAACCTTTGCCAAGCAGTTCGCTCGCCCTATCGGCCACGGAGACATCGCCAGAGTGGCACGGCATGGCGGCATGGCGGCAATAGGACAGACGGAGGGCCGGCCCGGCGAACGCACTCTGTTCGGCCATCCGGTCGGCCTGGCCAACCTCTTCGGAGTCGAGCTGTGGGAACGGATCTCCTTTTACGGCATGCTCACGATCCTCGGCTATTACCTCTACTACTCGGTCACCGAGGGTGGCCTCGAGCTGCCGAAGAGCACCGCCACCGGCATTGTCGGCGCCTACGGCGGGCTGGTTTACCTGTCCACCGTGCTCGGCGGCTGGATCGCGGATCGCTTGCTCGGCATGGAGCGCACCGTGCTGTACGGCGGCGTGGTGGTGATGTTCGGCCATATCGCACTTGCGATCGTGCCGGGGCTGGCGGGGGTGGCCGCCGGCCTTGTGCTGGTCGCGCTGGGCTCGGGTGCGTTGAAGGCCAATGCGTCGTCGCTGCTCGGCACGCTCTACGAGAAGGGAGACGCACGCTGTGACGGCGGCTTCACCCTCTTCTACCTCGGCATCAACCTCGGTGCCTTCATCGGTCCGCTGATCACCGGCCTGCTCCAGACCCGGATGGGATTCCATTACGGCTTCGGCGCCGCCGCGATCGGCATGGCACTGGGTCTCACGCAGTACGTGGCGTTCCGGCGCAATCTGGGTACCCATGGTCGTACCGTGCCGAACCCGTTGCCGCGCAGTGCCATTGGCTGGGTAGTCGGCGTCGGTGTCGTCGGGGTAGTGGTGATCGTGGTGTCGTTTGTGACGGGAATGGTGAAGTTGTCCAACCTGTCTCAGGTGACGACGGGTGTGATCGTCGTTGCCTCGGTAACCTATTTCGTCGTCATGCTCACCAGTGCCAAAGTGGCAGCCGTCGAACGCACCCGGGTACGGGCATTCATCCCGCTGTTCATCGCCAACGCTGTCTTCTGGTCGCTGTTCCAGCAGATCTTCACCGTTCTTGCCGTCTATTCCGACGAGCGGATGAACTGGTCGATCTTCGGATGGACCGCGCCGTCGAACTGGATCGGCTCGATCGAACCCGTGTGGATCATCTTGCTCTCACCTTTTTTCGCGATCATGTGGACGCGGCTGGGCAATCGAGCACCGAGCACTCCGCGCAAGTTCGCGTACGGCGTGATCGGAATGGGGCTGGCGTTCCTGCTCTTCCTGCCGATGTCGGGGACGACAGGCAAGGCGGTTCCGGCCTTGCTCGTAGTCGCCATCATGGCGGCGTTCGCGGTCTCTGAGTTGCTGCTCTCGCCGATTGGTCTCTCGGTCACGACAAAGCTTGCACCGGAGGCATTTCGGGCACAGATGATGGCTCTGTACTTCTTCTCGGTTGGCCTCGGCACCTCGATGTCGGGCGTGTTGGCCCGTTATTACGACCCGGCGAACGAGTTTGCATACTTCGGAATCATCGGTGGTGTAGCCATTCTCGTCGGCGTGATCGTCTTTGCCATGGCACCGTGGATCAGCCGCCTGATGGAAGGTGTGCATTAGAGCTCCCAAATCGAGGTGGCCAAGTCGCAGCTGGCGATTTACCGCGACCAGATCTGATCGCCCATGGCGTGGTGGCAGTGCACGAATTCGGCTTTGCCCATTGCACGGCCGTCCGCACATCCGGGTTAACCGGCCAGAATCTCCTGCAGCATTTCAGGTCCGATGTTGCCGCCCGACAGGATCATCACCGTGGGGCCCGCGGGTCTTGACTCCTGACGGTATGCAGCCAGCGCGACCGCCCCACTGGGTTCGCTGACCAGGTGCGCCTTTTGCGCGAGTTCACGCACGGCTGCCCGAATCTCGTTCTCCGACACCGTGATAACACCGTCTAACACCTTCTGCAGGTGCGCGAAGGTTAAGTCCGACGGCTGCGACCGCAGCCCATCGGCGATCGTGCGGTTCCGGTCTCCGATGGACCAATCGACCCGATGACCCAGACCAAGACCCTCCGCGGTGTCCGCAGCGAGTTCGGGTTCGACGCCGTAGACGCGAGCGTGCGGGCAGAGCGCCTTGATCGCCGTGCCGATACCGGAGGCGAGGCCACCGCCGCTGACCGGGACGAGCACGTTCTCGACCGCGGGCAGGTCCTCGGCGATCTCGAGGCCGATAGTGCCCTGTCCGGCGATGATGTCCGGGTGGTCGAACGGCGGCACCAACACGCCGCCGGTCTCCTCGACGATCTCGGCCGCTACCTTCTCGCGCTGGCCAGGGCCGCACAGCACCACCTCGGCGCCGTGACTGCGGGTGGCGGCAACCTTGATGTGCGGCGTCTCCTCGGGCATCACGATGTGCGCGGGAACGCCGTACACCCCTGCCGCATAGGCCACGGCCTGCGCGTGGTTCCCGCTCGAATAGGCCACCACTCCCCTGGTCCGCACGGATTCGTCGAGGTGGCCGATGGCGTTGAACGCGCCGCGGACCTTGAACGCGCCGATCGACTGCAGGCTCTCCGGCTTGATCCACAGCGGACGATCTTCGTCGGCCCAACCCGCAGGGATCAGAGGCGTCCGCACGATGAAGGGGCGTATCAGCTCGGCGGCCGCCTCAATGTCCTCAACTGTCACCATCTGCATGGGATCAAGTCTGGCCCATGCCGAACCTTACTTTCGACGGGCGGTAACGCTGTGCCCGAGGCCGGTGCCTCGACCTCGAAGCCGCCGCCTGCGAGAAGGCGCCGGAAGAACTCGGCGCTGACCTTGCTCTGCAGCCGCGCCCCGTTCTCGCAAGAGAACACGTACGCTGACCAACCCGGCTCTCAGCAAACTACCGTTGCTTGGCCGTCAAGCCGGCGACTGCCTCGACGGCCCGGTCGATCTCGGCCTCGGTGTTGAAGTAGTGCGGCGACAATCGCAGCAACGGGTGCACGTCGCGGGTGTCGAATTGGTTGTGCTCGGCGACCGTCGTGCTGACGTTGATGTCCTGCCGCGACAGTTCGTCGGCAAATTGGCAGGTGTCCATGCCCGCCACTCGTGCGGTGACGATCGCGCACTGCTCGCGACCCAGATCGTGCACCGTTACGCCGTCGATCTGCGCCAGCCCGCTGCGTAGTCGTGAGCCGAGGGCGGCGCTGCGCCTGCCGATCCAGTCGAGTCCGATGTCGAGCGCCTGCCGGACCGCTGTGCCAAGGCCCAGGATGTTGATGTAACTGTTCTCCCATGTCTCGAATCGTTTCGCCCCGTGGACCCACGTGAACGAGCGACCGCCATCCCAAGTGGCGGAACGGATCTCGGCAACGAACGGCTCGAGCCGATCGATGGCGCGCCCGCCGGCGTAGAGGAAACCGGTGCCCCGCGGACCGCGCAAGAACTTGCGGCCGGTGCCGGTGAGCAAGTCGCAGCCGATGGCCGACACGTCGATCGGGAACTGGCCGACGGCCTGGGTGGCGTCGAGCAGGTAGAGCACATCGGCCGCCCGCGCCAGCCGGCCCACCTCGGCTGCTGGGTTCACCAGTCCTCCCGCGGTGGGCACCCACGTCAGGCCGATGAGTTTGGTCTGTTCGTCGATGAGGTTGGCGAGTGCGTCGACGTCGATCTGACCATCGTCGTCGTTGGGGACGACGACGATTTCTGCCCCCGTTCGCTGTGCAATCTGTAGGTACGCCAACACATTGCTGCCGTATTCGTTGCGACCCGTGAGGATCCGATCACCCGCGCGAAGCGGAACCGAGTAGAACGCGGCGTTCCATGCGTGGGTGGAGTTGTCGAACAGGGCGATCTGCGGCGGTGAGGCACCCACAAGCTCGGCCAATGACTCGTAGACCGCTGCGATCTCGTCCGCCGCCTCGTCGGCGGCTTCGTAGCCGCCGATCTGCGCTTCGCGGTGCAGGTAGTCGGTCATCCTTGTGATCGTCGGTCTGCTCAGCAGTGCCGCGCCCGCATTGTTCAGGTGGGTGCGCTGCGAACATCCGGGCGTCAGCGCGCGTAGCGCCTCGATGTCGATTTCGGACACAGGCGGGACATTACTGTGGTGCCGTGACTTCGTTTTCGCTGCCGGTGGTGCCGCGATATGCCGAAGTCGACCAGCAGGGTGTGGTGTTCAACGGCCACTACTTCACCTGGTTCGACGAGGCGTGCACCGGCTTCCTGGACCACCTCGGTGTGACATATCCGGGCCTGATCGACAGTGGGCACGACATTCAGGTCGTGCACTGCGAGATCGACTTCGTCGCCCCGGTGCGTTGGCGCGATTCAGTGCGGGTCGCGGTGCAGTGTCAGAGGATCGGCTCGACGAGCTTCACGCTGGGATTCAACGTGCTGCGACAGAACGCCGAAGCCTCGGAGCAGACCGCCGTCCGTGGCCACAACGTCTATGTGGTCGTCTCCACCGAGGACTGGGCCAAGCGAGAAGTTCCCGGCCAGCTGCGTGAGGCGCTGGCGGCGTACGCCTGACGAACCGCCCGAATATCGGCCGAGCGAACGGATTTCGCATCCGGGCGCGGGTCGACTCGCCGAACGGTACGGTCGTCGCATGGGCCACGAGCATGATCATCAGCGAGACATTCCGCCAGGCATGGCCGAGCAGCTCGACCTGGCCCACGCCGGAGTGGTGTCGTTCGGGCACCGGCCGTTTCTGACCGAAGTCGAACAGCTCGAGTCGTGGCAGCCCGACGTGGCGATCGTCGGGGCTCCGTTCGACATTGCCACGACCAATCGTCCCGGAGCGAGATTCGGTCCCCGTGCCATCCGGGCCACGGCATACGAACCGGGCACCTATCACCTTGACCTGGGTCTGGAGATATTCGACTGGCTGGAGGTCGTCGATTTTGGTGACGCGTATTGCCCGCATGGTCAGACCGAGATCTCTCACGCCAACATCCGTGAGCGCGTGCATGCGATCGCGTCACGCGGCATCGTCCCGGTGATCTTGGGCGGTGACCACTCGATCACCTGGCCTGCGGCCACCGCCGTCGCAGATGTGCACGGCTACGGCAATGTGGGGATCGTCCACTTCGACGCCCACGCCGACACCGCCGATGAGATCGAGGGTAACTTGGCCAGCCACGGCACCCCGATGCGACGGCTCATCGAGTCCGGAGCGGTGCCCGGCACCCACTTTGTCCAGGTTGGGCTGCGCGGATACTGGCCACCACAGGACACGTTCGAGTGGATGCTCGAACAGGGCATGACGTGGCACACCATGCAGGAGATCTGGGACCGCGGTTTCAAGGACGTCATGCGTGACGCGGTCGCCGAAGCGCTGGCGAAGGCCGACAAGCTCTACGTGTCGGTCGACATCGACGTCCTTGACCCGGCTCACGCCCCCGGCACCGGAACACCGGAGCCGGGCGGCATCACCAGTGCAGACCTACTACGGCTGGTGCGTCAACTCTGCTACGAGCACGACGTCGCCGGAGTCGACGTGGTCGAGGTGGCGCCCGCCTACGACCACGCCGAGCTCACCGTCAACGCGGCGCACCGCGTCGTATTCGAGGCGCTCGCCGGTATGGCCGCCCGCCGCCGCGACGCCGCCGACGCCAAACCGGGCCCGCCGGCACGCTAGAACAATGGACCGGCTGACCGGCAGGCAGCATCGCGAACGCGGATCCTCGCCGCCGACAAGATGTTTCGGACGACGCTGTTCGGGCTCGGCTGCCCGGCTCCACACCGCGTGGTGGCGAACGCCGTGACAGCTGGCGCCATGCCCCCGATTCCGCCGTCGACCGCGCGGCGCTATATGCCGGCGAAACGGTGTTACGGCTCACCTCTGTGATCTCGGCCCAACAGGCTGTCGGCGACCTCGCGCCGAGGTGAACAATGGAGGTATGTCCGGAATCTTGTTCTTCGACGGAGCCTGCGGCTTCTGCACCCGGTCAGTGAACTTCCTTCTCAGACTCGACCGGACCGGCGAGCTCAAGACCGAGCCGCTTCAAGGTGCAGGAGCGGCCGATCGGCTGGGAATCCAGCCGTCGCAGCTCTTGGAATCGGTGCGGTGGCTGGATTCATCGGGCGACATGTACACCGGCGCGGAGGCGGCCAACGCCGCGCTGTCGGCCGCGCTTGGCGCCCGGTTGCCGCTGATGATCTATCGCCTTCCCGGCATCCGGTCACTGCAAGAGGCGGTGTATCGATGGGTCGCCGACCATCGTTACCGCTTTCCCGGCACCACGCCCTACTGCGAATCGCATCCCGTCGCCTGCTGAGGACTTCCGGCTAACGGCGCACCCGGCCCGTTCCCGGGGTGCGCGGTCGCATGATCAACGCGGCCATGTGGTAGATGCAGCGCGTCTGACCGCGGTTCGCGTAGCCGTGCGGGGTGTCTGCCGCGAAATACACCGAATCACCCGCCGGTAGCTTCAATTCGCGCTCGCCGACGGTCAGGGTCAACGTGCCCGACGCGACGGTGACGAACTCGTGTGAGCCCTCGGCGTATGCCGGAAAGATGCCGGCGTCACAGCCGGGTGGCAAGGTGCCGCGAATCCACTCGAAATTCACCCCGGGCACGACCGGCGTGAGGATCGTGCGTTGCCAACCGCCGGGATCGTCGACCCGGTCTTGATCGGCGGCGCGGCGCACGATGACCCGCTCGACGTCCGGTCCGGCGACCAGGCTGGCCAGCGTGACATCAAGCCCGCTCGCGATCCGGTCCAGCACCACCACCGTCGGTGCCTTCTCGCCGCGCTCCACCGACGACAACATGCTCACGCTGACGTCCGAGCGATCGGCCAGTTCCCGCAAGGTCAGCCCGCGATCGGTGCGCAGCGCCTGAACCCGCTGGCCTAATGACTCGAGATCCACATATACTATAGTAGTGAATCATTCTGCTATAGCGAAATAGGTAGCGCCGTGCGTCCCGCCGATATGGCCATCCGTCCCACCTCACCGGGCGATCTCGACGCGGTCCGCGAGATCTACGCATATCACGTGCGCACCGGAGTGGCCACGTTCGAGCTCACCCCACCCGATCGATCCGAATGGCTACAACGGTTGCGAGCCGTCACCGCACACGGATTACCGTTCCTGACCGCCACTCTGGATGGCGAGGTCGCCGGGTACGCCTACTGCGTGCCGTGGAAGACCCGACCGGCTTACCAGCACACCGTGGAGGATTCCGTATACGTCGCACCGCAAGCCGTCGGTCGCGGCGTTGGCGGCCGGCTGCTCGACGCATTACTGGAGGAATGCGCACAATCGGGCGTTCGCGAAGTCATTGCCGTCATCGTCGACGCGGATGACGCGGCTTCTCTTGCGCTGCACCGCAATCGCGGATTCGTCGATGCCGGTCGGCTGACTGCGGTCGGATTCAAGCACGGCCGATGGCTCGACACCCTGTTGCTGCAACGGAGCCTGTCCGGCCAATGACCGGCCGACGGGTCCGTCCGTTCTACGGCTGGCCGATGGTCAGCGGACTCTGGTGAATCGCGCCATGGCCCGGTGCAGGCACACGTCGTAGCGCCCGAGTGGTTCGCTCTAGGTAATTGCTCAGTCCCGCAACGATTTTGGCAGCACACCCGAGTATTTGGAGTCTGTTGCCAGAGCACAGGGCTAGCGCCCGGCGATCCCGTTGATCAGCCGATCGCAGACGACGTCCATCTCCCTGCGGGCCTGGTCGCGATCGCCCGCCCGCGACACGAACAGTGCAGCCTCGTCGAGCGCTCCGAGCAGCACATGCGCTGTCGGGCGCACAGGCTGCTCGGGCATCACGCCTTCGGCGATCGCGTGCGCGAGCATGCCCTCGATCACTCCGAGCCCGTACTTCATCCCGACCGCTCGCCACTTATCCCAGCCGAGCACTGCCGGGGCATCGATTAGCACGATCTGCTGCACGTCGGGCGCGGAACAGAGATCCAGAAACAGCCGCGCCCCTGCCCGCATGGCCTCCAACGGGTCAGGCGGTTGCGCCGCCATGATCTGCTGCGCGATCTCGGTCACCAGATCGCGCTCGACGTCTTCGTACACGGCGGCAAACAGCCCCGCCTTGTCGTCGAATTGGTGATACAGCGCGCCCCGCGTCACCCCGGCTGCCTTGACGATCGCTTGCGTAGATACATTGGTAAAGCCCTTGTCGGCGAACAACTTTCGCGCTGCGGCAATCAAGAGAGCCCGCGTGGCGGCCGTCCGCTCGGCCTGGGTGCGCCGGGGCGGCGGGTCGACAGCCAGTTCGTCGTTGACTTTCATACAGTCTGCACGTAACTTCCATACTAAGTGTTTGTAAGTCTGAGCGGAAGGATAGCGAACATGCCGCAGGTTGCGCTGGAGCAGGCCACGATTGACTACCGCGTGTTGGGTCCCGAGGATTCGCCCCACCCGCCTGTGGTGTTCGTTCATGGCATCCTCGTCGACAATCGGCTGTGGACCCGCGTGGCCGAAGGCCTGGCGCGTCGGGGATTCCGCTGCTACCTGCCGAACTGGCCACTCGGCTCGCACACCATTCCGGCCAACGACGGCGCCGACCTGTCCCCTCTCGGAGTCGCCACGATGATCCGCGACTTCATCGATGCCCTGGGCCTTTCGGATGTGACGCTTGTCGGCAACGACACCGGTGGCGGGCTGTGCCAATTGCTCATCGATGCCTCACCTGATGACGTCGGCCGGCTCGTCCTGACCAACTGCGACGCATTCGACAAGTTCCCGCCGTTCCCGTTCAACCTCGTCTTCGGCCTGCTGCGCGGGCCGATTTCGATCAAGCTGCTGTTCGAACAGATGCGGCTGAAGCCGTTGCGGCATTCGCCCCTCGGGTTCGGACTACTGGTGCATCCGGACCCACAGTTGACGGACTCATGGTTGGAACCCGGCCGCAACGACGTACGCATTCGCCGCGACCTGGCCAGGCTGCTGCGGAATGTCGCCAAAACCGATCTGACGGACACCTCGACGCGACTGCCGCGCTTCACCAAGCCCGTGACCCTCGTCTGGGGTCAGCGCGACCGCGCCTTCACTCCATCACTGGGCCGACGGCTGGCCGCGTTGTTCCCCAATTCCACGCTCATCGAAGTGCCAGACGCCAGGACATTCGTCTCGTTGGACAAGCCGGAGGCGGTGATCGACGCGGTGGCGGCCGTCGGAGCGACGGAGCCGCGCACTTGATCGAACCCGTCTGAAGAACTGCGGGTGCTGGGCCTCGGTGAGGTCTGGATTCTGGACGGCCTCGAAGTCACGATGGTGGGCGATATCGCGGAGCGGCTCACCGAGCCTGGCAGTGGCATCGAGCTTTCTGCGGCGCAGATCGGCCTAGCGGCGGCCATGTACCGAGACGGCGCCCGATCACGAGATCGAGACAATTTCGCGCGCGGTCGAAGAGCTCAACGAGGTGAGCATGAGGGACCTGCACAAAGCCGTCGGCGCAGCGTGCCGACTGCTGGGGTGCCAGCCTTGGCGAAGTGTCCGGCGCCGCTAGCT